>CAWISI010000003.1:0-124521 GCA_963838785.1 uncultured Acidobacteriota bacterium | reverse complement strand
CGAGGGCCGGTTCATGAAAATTTCGTGCGGGCGGTAACGTCGCGCCTCGCCGGAGTTTACCTAAACGCCGGACTATGCGCAGCCGGTCCGCTGTCTTACGACGCGCTCGGGACAATGACGCTCAACTCCGGAAACACCTCGAAGTCCCCGGCGTTGAAAGTATAGATCGTCTGAATGCCATTCGCTTTCATCGTGGCGACGATTTTCAAATCGAAAACCTCCGCGCCGCTTACCTGCCGGCGACGCAAGAGTTCAACCAGTGCTGTCAGGCGCGGCCGTTGATGGGAAGAACGGATAAGCCGGGTAGCGCGAGGAGCGCGGAAATACCTGCAAGGCGGCCGCCGGAGAGGACGGAGCCGCAACGCGGCTCGCGTTGGTGATGACCGAATAAAACTCGCAGATGATTTGCGGGGTTATATAGAGCGTCATGAGGGGAGCGCGAGCTTCTTCAAGCAGGGCACGGGAAGCCGCGTATTTGGGATCGTCGGCGTTGGACGCATAGGCCAAAACGTTTGTGTCAACAAGCGCCGGTTCAACGGGCATCATCGTAGATGTCGCGGCGGTGAAGCGGCCTCATTGCGCCGAGGTGCAAAACCGGCAATTCGGGCGCGGCGGCCGGCAATCGAGCTTCCTGCTTCAGGAGGCGCAAAACGGTATCCCGCACCAGGTGCTCGGCATCGGTGCCGGCCTTGGCGGATCCGCTGAAATCCCGGCGGCAACGTATGGATCAGAAATCGCCGGATGAACTCTTCCGCGTCGAGGGTCATGGTTCGGGTCTTATGCCGGTCCTTGGAACGGTAGTCCTTCCACTGGAAAGCGACGCGGCCCTCGGAAATGCCGAGGATCCGGCCGTTGGACAGAGCCACCCGGTGAGTGTAGCGGGCGAGATACTGAATGGCCGTTTGCGGACCTCCGAACGGTTTTTTCGCGTATACGACCCATTCGGCATCTCTGACCGGATCCAGATAACTCCGGAAGCCGGCTGGGGCTTGGAGCGCCGCCAGTTCGCCGAAAAACTGAAGCTGGTGCTTTTCGAAAGCTCTGTATACGGCTTCGAGAAAGAGCCTGCGGAACAGGCGGGAAAGCACCCGGACCGGCAGGAAGAAGCCGGGACGGCACTGGACCCACTGGCCGTTGGGAGCGATGCCGCCTCCTGGGACGACGAAGTGAACGTGGGGATGATGCAATAGATTCTGTCCCCAGGTATGAAGGATTCCGAAAAAGCCTATTTCAGCGCCGAGATGTTTGGGATCGCGCGCGATGGTGAGGAGAGTTTCGGCTGCGGCACGGAACAAAATGCCGTAGACGGTTTTTGGGTTGTAAAAGGCGATGCGGGCGATCGGTTCCGGCAGCGTGAAAACGACATGGAAGTATTCGACAGGCAACAGTTCTCCCTACCTGTTTTCCAGCCACTTGATGCGGTCCGCGCCCTGGCATTTCGGACAGTGGCGGTTTCTACAGGAGTTATAGCTGTTGCGCGCGTAAGCGCACCGGCGCGCGCGGGACCAGGTGGTGGAACCTACGGTGGCGGTGTACGGGTCGGACGACGGGTGTTCAGGTTTGGGGCGCCGCGACTTCAGGGCGGCGCATGACTGAACTTTGTACGCAAGCTGCTGGTCTGGTTGCAGCTTGCTCGCACCTGCCGAAGGTACCTTCACTTTCCAACTGGTCTGGGTTCGGTCGAAGCAGTTACCGCGAAGCGGTTTAGTTCAATTCCGCGAGCTGCACTTCCTGCTCGGGCGTGGAAATTCACGTTCATGCCTTCACCATACGGGAAAACTGCCGCGGTTGCAACACGATTTGAAAGGCCAAAGCCATTCTCAAAATTTTACCGTTTGTGGAACGGGGCGCAAAGGGCCTATCTGGAAAAAATGGACTTATGGGGAAAAGCGCCGACGAAGAAAGGGAACCGGCTCTCGATGCAGTCGAAAAACCGTTTGAAACGGCGCACGGGTGCAAGGCGGGAGAATAGATCGGCGTCGTTTTCGCCTTTCGGGGAATGGAAGTTTTCGCACGACGCTCGCCGGGGCCATTGCTCGTCCGTCTGCGCCCGGTAATAGCGGGTAAACTGCCGCGCGCTTCGTTGACCGTCCCGCCAGTCGTCCGATTTACCAGATACTTGCGGCCGGGGATCGAAGTCTCACACTTCCTGAAACAGCGCAAACCTTCAGAAGTGTTTTGGAGCAGCCCGAACTCCTATTGATTCTTAGCCAGAAAGCACCTGCGTTGCAAAAAACGTTGCCTTTTTTGATCTGCGGGCGCGCGCCGGGTCGCAGCCGCTAAACTAAAGGTAGGATGCCGCAGCCAATCGTGGGCATGGATCTCGCAGACCTTCGCGAGACCTTTGGCCCCGATCAACCAGTTTACCGGGCGCAACAGGTTTACGACGCCGTCTATCAACGTCAGACGGCGGATTTAACCCAAATCACGACGCTCCCTGTCGCCCTCCGCGAGGAGCTCTCGGCGCGCCATACGATGGGTTTGCCATCAATCGAGCGCCTTTATCAATCCGTTGACGGAACGAAACGGTATCTTCTGCGCCTCGAAGACGGCCGGACGGTGGAGTCCGTGCTGATGCCCGAAGGCGATCGCGACACGATTTGCATCTCGAGCCAGGTGGGATGTCCGGTGGATTGCAAGTTCTGCATGACGGCGCTGCTCGGGCTCGAACGCAGCTTGACGGCGGGCGAGATCGTGGGACAGGTTTTGTTGATCGCGCGGGAAAATGGATTGCGACGCGATGGCGGGCGGTTGAATATTGTGATGATGGGGCAGGGCGAGCCGCTGCTGAATCTGCCCAACGTCTTGAAGGCGACGCGCCTGCTACTCGATCCGCAAGGATTCAATCTCTCGCCCCGCCGGATTACGGTGTCTACCTCGGGAATTATTCCGCGCATCACGGAACTGGGCCGCGAGGCGGTGCGGCCGAAGCTGGCGATTTCGCTCAATGCATCCACGGAAGACACGCGACGGCAGCTCATGCCGATCACGCGCAAGTATCATTTAAAAGATCTGATCGATGCCTGCACGGCGTACCCGCTGCGGCCCTGGGAGAAGCTGACATTCGAATACGTGCTCCTGCGCGGAGTTAACGATAGCGACGCCGACGCGCACCGCGTGGTGAAGCTGCTCGCAAATCTGAATTGCAAGGTCAATCTGATCGCGCTGAATCCGGGGCCCGAAATTCCGTTCGACACGCCGAAACCGGAGCGGGTTCAAAGTTTTCAAGCAATCGTGCGGCGGTCGCTGCCGTGCTTTGTAAGAAAGCCGCGGGGGTTGGATATTTATGCGGCCTGCGGCCAGTTGAAGCGGAATACCTGAACTGCGAATTATCTTAACTTACCGCACAAACGCGTCCTGCAACCCGCCATCCACCGGCAGCACCTGTCCGGTCACCTTCGCCGATCGGTTCGATGCCAGGAAGTAGACCGCTTCCGCCTGGTCCTCGGGCGTGATCGAGGCCTTCGTCAGCGTTCGCTGGGCGTAAAATTGCGCCAGCTTTTCGCGCAGCGCGTCCGTCTCCTCCGCTTCCTCGAACGCGATCTCGTATTTCACCAGCGAGGCGATCACGCGGTCGCGAGGGAACATCGTCGAGCCCGCTACCACCGTCGCGGGCGCGAGCGCGTTCACGCGCACCAGCGGCGCAAGTTCCACGGCGAGCCCGCGCGTCAAATGGTTGGCCGCCGCTTTCGACGCGTCGTAAGCCAGCGATCCCTTCTTCGAAACCATGGCGTTCACGCTGGTGGTAGTCACCATGCTGCCGCGCAGACCCTGCCGCGTCCACAGCGCGCGCGATTCGTCGGCCACCAGATAAAGGCCCATCACATTCACGTCGAAAGTGGTCTTCCATTGAGCATCCGTCACGTGCCCTTCCCGATCGGGCGCGATGAATACGCCGGCCGTGATAATGAGGTGATCGATGCCGCCATACGCCAGCACCGTTTGCTCGAGCATGGCGCGCACGCTTTCGCGGCTGGTGATATCCACCTGCAGCGGAACTGCCGGGCCGCAGCCGGAAATGCCCGTGCCCGCCACGCCGATGCCCAGACCGTAAATCTTGGTGAGCTCGTTGGCGGTTTCGCGCGCGTCTTCCATTCGAAGATCGGCGCAAACCACATGCGCGCCCTCTTTCGCCAGGCGATACGCCACCGCCTTGCCGATGCCGTTGCCCGCCCCGACCACCAGCGCCACGCTCCGCGCCATCTCCTTCTCCGCCGGCATGCGCTTCAGCTTGGCCTCTTCGAGCAGCCAGTATTCGATATCGAACGCTTCCTGCTGCGGCAGCGCGATGTACTCGTCGATCGCTTCCGCGCCGCGCATCACCTCGACGGCGCAATTATAGAACTCGGCCGTGACGCGCGATTCGCTCTTGTCCTTGCCCCACGCGATCATGCCGATTCCGGGAATCAGAATCACCGTCGGGTTGGGATCGCGCATCGCCGGCGAATTCGGCCGCTTGCACTTCTCGTAATATGCCGCGTAGTCCTTTCGATATTGCTCGAGACCGGCCGTTAGCTTCGCTTTCAATTCCGCGACATCCTCCGTTTGCGGATTCCAGTCGACGTAGAGCGGCTTGATCTTGGTGCGCAGGAAATGATCGGGGCAAGAGGTTCCAAGCTCCGCCAGGCGCGGCGCATCGTGGCTGTTGACGAAGCGCAGAATCGCCGCGTCCGATTGCACCGTGCCGATGAAGCGCTTGGTTTTCGAAATCTGCCCGCGCAGCCAGGGCAAAATCTCATAGAGCGCCCGGTTGCGCGCCGCTTCGGGCAGCGTCTGGTATTTCGCGCCGCCGAACGTGTTCTCGCCCTTATCGCGCCGCTCGATGAACTGCGCGGCCTTTTCGATCAGACGCAGCGTGAGATCGTAGCATTCCCTGTTGCCATCGGCCCAATTAATGAGCCCGTGCTGGCTCATCACGATTCCCTTCAGGTTTGGATTCTCCTGGCACATTCGCGCCAGCTCGAGCCCCAACTCGAAGCCGGGCCGCAGCCAGGGCGTCCACGAAACCTCGTCGCCGAAAATCTCCCGCGTCAGCTGCAGCGAGCGGCGCGATGCCGCCACCGAGATCACCGAGTTGGGATGCATGTGGTCCACATGCTTCGCCGGAATGAATGAATGCAGCGGCGTATCGATGGACGAGGCGCGAGGGTTGAGATTGAACGTGCAATGCGGATAACAGCCCACCATCTGGTCTTCCGCCGCGGTCTTGGGTCCGCGCGGCGCCATCGCCGCATACATCGCCCGCAAGCCAAGCAGTTTCTCCTGGTAAAGCGACGCGAAGTTTCCCAGATTGCTGGTGCGCAGATCGCCGCCCGATCCCTTCACCCACAGCACCTCGACCGCTTCGCCGGTGAGCGGGTCGCGCTCCATAAGCTTCGCCGAGGTGTTGCCGCCGCCGGTATTGGTAATGCGCTGGTCGCTTCCGAGTAGGTTCGAACGATAGACAAGCTGTTCGGCCGGCGATAGCTTCGCCGCCCTGGCTTCATTCCAGAGATAGTTCACGTGCTTGAGCGCTGCAATCATAGCTGACATTAAGATGTCCCCTGGCGCGGGCCTTCCGGCCTGCGCTCTCTTCATAAAACTCCTACTGTAACCCGGTGACTCCGCTGCTGGCCTTTACGGCCACGCGGCTGCCATCGGTGGTTTTGATGGATACGCCGTTGAAGCTCCAGTTCTGCGCGTTCTGAATGGAACCCGCGCGCCTGGCCTCGATACGAATGTTCTTAAACTCAAAATCCCGCAGCGGCGCCTCCGGATAGGCGCTGACTGTAAATGCCTGCTGCGCCCCGGTCGCGACCACATCGGATATATGAACATCTTTAAAATGCGGCAGTCCCTTTTCGGGCGATACCGGCGCCAGCAGCACGCGCCAGTAATCGGGAATATCTTTCACTCCCTCCGGCAGCTTCGCATAGCTGTAGGAGGGGTTCCAGTTCATGGTGATGGCGATGGGGTGCGCCACGCCTCGCATTTCCACATTGCGGATACGAATGTTCTGCATCACGCCTCCGCGCGTATTCGCCGATTTAAACAGAATTCCGTCCGGCACGCCCGCCATTACCGTCAGCCGGTCCACGTCGATATCGCGGATGCCTCCCGAAGTTTCGCTGCCGATGGTCACGCCCGCCGCGCCGCCACGCACCGTGTTGTGGCGGATGCGAATCTTTTCCGTGGGCCGGTTCACGCGCAGCCCATCGGCATCGCGGCCCGCCTTGAGACAAATGGCATCGTCGTTCACGTCAATATCGTTATCTTCCACCACCACGCCCGCCGAGGAATCGATATCGATGCCGTCCGTGGAGGGCCCCTTGCCGCCGATGTTGTTGCGGATGGTCAGCGAATCCACGTTGACATCCTCGGAGTAGCAGACGTGTACCGTCCAAAAACCGGAGCGCTTCAGCGTCAACCCTTCGAGGCGCACGTTCGACGACTTATAGATTTGGATCAGGCGCGGCCGCCGGCAATCGTAATCCACCGCCCAGCGCAGTCCCTTTGGCTCATAATCTTCGCGGCGCATTTTCCAGTATTTATCCCACCAGATTTTGCCGTCGCCATCCACCACGCCCTTTGCCCGAAATCTGCACGTTCGATTGCTCGTAGACATTGATCAGCGCCGCCGGCCATTTCATTTCGATGCCGGCCACGCGCGTGGGCATCATGGGATAAGCGGCCAGGTCTTGCACGCCGCGTAGTTCAACGCCTTCATCGATGCGGAGCTGGGTATTGGATTTGAGGAATAGCGAGCCCGTCAGATACACCCCGGGGTTGAAGACCACCGCGCCGTTCGATTTGGCCGCTTCGTCGAGGGCCTTCTGGATTGCCCCGGTATCGACTGTGGTTCCATCGCCCTTCGCGCCAAAGGTATTGACGGAAACCTCCGCGGCGGAAGAAACCGCCGCGCAAAACAGCAGCAGTCCCAATTGAAACTTCATTTCGCTCCAGCCTCGATGGTAACCGAACCCGCGGCCGGTCCGGGTGCCGACGCTCACATTCAAGGCCTTCCCGGCGGTGCGCAATTCCTCGCGCCACCCGATTTTGCACGCCCCCACGATCGCACCCGTCTCGAAGCCCACGCGCCAAGCGCGTGGGGAGGCATCGGGCAGCATGCGGCGCCAAACTCGATGGCTTTCAATTGACGAATAGCGTCTGCGTCTGCCGCCGCGGATTGGCTTCACATCCCGGGTCGCTCTGCGCCCGCATACCATCGTCAGGCCGGCTGCTGCGCATTATCCGCGCGCACCGCCAGCACATTCTCCTTGGCCCCCAAATTCAAATCTCCGGTCTCGTCGAACGGGCCCGGCGCTGGGCGAAATTGATGACCGGGTTTAAATCCGATCTGAAGCGCATAATCGAGGAGGCGCTCGAGCGCGAAGCCACGCCACCGTAGTCGCTTCGATGAACCGCCTGACCTTCGGCGCGGACGCCAAAATCTCTAACAGCCTCGGCGACGATCCCGAAGCCGCCCGCCGGCCGCCGCCCACGAGCATGTGGCGCTACTCGATTTACACGCCACGAGTAAGCTGTTTTACGAAGCGCTCGGTCGGGTCGATGCTAACTTAGCGTTCGCGGGAAAAGATAGTACCCGTCAGAATAACTACAGCAGTTACGAGCTGGCCAAGTGCGTCGCGCAAGCCTTGAAGGACGCCAAATCGCTGATCGAAACGTCATACCGCAAGTGAGGCGCCCTTGCAGCCGCCGCCATCGTTTAATCCTACTCAACGATCGCTTTAATATAAATCGATTGACCCAACGAATCGAGCGCGCTACTATTCATCGGCGCACTTCAGTTACAGCTATTGATAGGGCCATTTTTTACAACAGGCGGGCCTTGACGGCGAAATTGGTGATTGGGAAGAAAGCAAGAAAGTTGTTGCAAAGTTACTCGATCCGGTACACAATCCGTAAAGGAGTTTGGGGTTATGGTCTCTGTCGATCTTTGGAAACTCGCGGCGTCATGCTCGCTTGCCGCCGTTTTGCTCACACCCGGGCTGCGCGCCCAGGCGGTAGCCGTGGCGGAAGTGGATGGCGTGGTGACCGACGCTTCCGGCAAAGTAATGCCGGGCGTGCCCGTCGTGATGACTCAGACGGACACCCAGGCGCCGCATAACAGCATTACGGATGCCGAAGGCCGCTATCATCTGGGCAATCTTCCGCCCGGACCCTATTCGCTTGAAGTAAGAGCGCCAGGGTTCAAGGATTACCGGCAGACCGGAATCGTGCTCGAAGTCGGCCATACCGGCGAAATCAATGTCACTCTGAGTGTTGGCGCGGTGACTGAAACCATCGAGGTTTCCGCCGACGCCTCTATGGTGGAGACCAAGGATAGCGCCATCGCGCAGGTGATGGATCAGCGAAAACTTGTGGATCTGCCCCTCAATGGCCGCAACCTCACCCAGTTACTGACATTCGTCGGCGGAGGCACCACCACGCCGGGCGGCGATTTGACCGGCAGCAAGAACATACAGGGGTCGAATGGCTCAGGCACGTTCTCCGTCGCCGGCGGCATTTTTACTCGCTTGACTCCGCCACTAATTCCAAAACGCGAGAACAGCCGGTTGAAATGCGCCTTTACGGTTCGCCGCGCCATATTCAGTTGCTTGGAAATCTCATCGTTATCACAGCCTTGTAGGAGCAGTTCCACTACCTGCTGCTCCCGTGGCCGCAGTTCTTTTTCCTTCATCAAGTCACCTTCTTACTGGAATGACCTCACCTTGGTGCCTAGTCGGAAGAAGCCAGCCTTGCGGGGCTGTAACCTTGTTTGCACATGGTGTGCCAGCACACCCCCAATTAACGGAAAATTGATTGCGCATTTTGGATAAAAGTGCGGCTTTTTTACCACGACTAAGGGTAGCGCAAGCGGCGGATTATCTGCCCCCGGAATGATCTACTTACAATCCTAAGCGTAAGAAATAAAGAGTACTTAGTATTTTTTAGGGACGTCTGCAAATGGGGGCTTCGGCCGAATTACGAGTATTCCACGGCGAAATTGCGGCGAACTGGCTTGCCGGGATTCGGTGCCTTGTACGATAAGCTGTGGATTCTTGGGCTCCTTAGGTAAAATACCTTAGGTCAAATTTTACCCGCCTATCCCATCCTCATGGAACTAATTACACTTTTGTGCCATGTCAAAAGTTCACCATGTAGCACTCCCGGGTTTCCAGCTCGGAAAAGTCTGTACTGCAGATAAGGTGCGGTAGCGCACATAACCTCGTCAAAGTGGCGGGGTGCTAGGATTCACATTCCGCTTCTTCCATGCCGGAATTTTGCGACGTCGCCGTCCCTGTGCCGCTGAATATGGTGCTCACCTACCGCGTGCCGGAGGCCACCACTGTGGCTGTCGGCAGCCGGGTAATTGTGCCGTTCCGTCGGCAGCGGTTGTCCGGCGTCATCACAGAAGTGCACGACCGCGCCCCGAATGTTACCGCAAAAACTGTTCTCGAAGTTCTGGATGAGACGCCTGCGCTCTCGGAAGAATTGTTGCGATTAGGGAAATGGATCGGCGACTACTATCTGGCCCCCATCGGTGAAGTTTTCCGATCCATGCTGCCGCTGAATGCGGAATTTCGTCGCAAGGTCGTATACCGGATCACGCGAAGCGGGGCATGTGGCGTTGCATCAGGCGGGAACCGGCGGCTCATCTTCGCGATCAAAGAAAAATCCGGAAGAACAAGATGCTGAATATCGCGCGCTGAATTATTTAGCTATGCGTGACGATGCGCGCGAGGGAACGCTGCGTTCTGCGACTGGAGTTTCCCGGTCGCTGCTCGCCGGCATGGTGCGAAAAAACTGGATCGAGCGCGAAGATGTTTCGCATGTAACTGACGCGACGCGCACCCGGCAAGTGGCAGTACTGCTTAAAAAGCAATCCCGCGGCGGGCGTTCACTTGTGCCGGAAGAACTCTCGCAAACAAAACTCAATTCCAATCAGCGGCTGATTGTGGACGCGCTCACCAGCGCCGGCGGCAAACTCGACGTTGAAACCCTGCGAGAGCTCGACATCCCGCGCAGCACGCTGGCTACCCTGGTGAAGCGTGGACTAGTCGAGTTGGTCAATGAAGCGATCGCGCTGTCCAAGTCCACGGTTGCGCCACGCGGCCTGCGGCAAGGAATGGAATTTCATCCCGCGCAGCAGGCGGCGCTGGATCGCATTCGCGCGCTGGTCGACGCGAAGAAGTTCGCCGGTATACTACTGCACGGCGTCACCGGCTCCGGCAAGACCGCGGTCTACCTCGCGGCGATGAAGTCAGTGCTCGATGCCGGCCGCACTGCAATTCTGCTGGTCCCGGAGATTGGCCTCACTCCTGCCGTGGCCGCTGACGTTCACGATGTTTTCGGAAACGAAGTAGCGATTCTGCACTCGGGCCTTTCCGACAAAGAGCGCGCCGAGCACTGGCACCGCATCCGCCGCGGAGAAGCGCGTGCGATCGTAGGCACCCGCTCGGCGGTATTCGCGCCGGTTGCAAATCTCGCGCTCATCATCGTCGACGAAGAACAAGACTCTTCGTATAAGCAGGAAGAAACACCGCGTTACCACGCGCGCGACGTCGCGGTAATGCGTGCAAACTTTTCTGATGCGGTGGTGGTGCTGGGATCGGCGACGCCGTCGCTGGAATCATATTTCAACGCCAAAAAACATCGTTATGCGCTGGTCGAAATGCCGGACCGGGTAGAGAAGCGTCCGCTGCCTGAAGTTGAAGTGATCGACATGCGCCAGGAGTTTCAGGAAACCGGCAACGAGCAAGTGATCTCGCGCAAGCTCATTGAAGAGATCCGGCTGCGGCTTGAGCGAAAAGAACAGGCGATGGTGCTGCTGAATCGCCGAGGGTATTCGCCCGTGGTCCTATGCCGGACCTGCGGCAAAAAACTCGAGTGCAGCAATTGCGCGATTGCGCTCACCCACCACAAATCGCGGCGGCGAATGGAATGCCACTATTGCGGATTCATGGCGCCGGTGCCGAAGCATTGCGCCGCATGCGGCAGTGAGTACGTGTATTTTCTGGGCACCGGATCGGAAAAATTAGAAGAACTGCTGCACGGATATTTTCCGCAAGCCCGCATCGCGCGCCTCGATCGCGATACCGTCCGCAGCCATGCCGATTTTGAACGCGTGCTGAACGCGCTCAATGCCGGCGAACTAGACTTGCTGGTGGGCACGCAGATGATCGCCAAAGGGCACGATATTCACGGTGTGACATTGGTAGGCGTAGTCGGCGCAGATATGGCGCTCGGCCTGCCTGATTTCCGCGCCGCCGAACGAACTTTTCAATTGCTGACGCAGGTTGCGGGCCGCGCCGGGCGCGGCGAAGTTCCCGGCAAAGTTTTGCTGCAAACTTATTTCCCCGATCACTACGCGGTGCAATATGCCGCGCAGCACGATTTCGCCGGTTTCTACGAAAAAGAGCTGCGCTTTCGCAGCTGGATGCACTATCCGCCCTACAGCTCGCTGGCCAATGTAATGGTGCGCAGCACGAAGCTCGACGAAACCCTACGCTGGTCAGGCGCACTCGGCCGCTGGTTTGAAAAGAATCGACATGAAGGCGTGCGCGTGCTGGGCCCGGCCGCGGCTCCGATCGAACGATTGAAACGCGATTACCGTTATCACTTCATCTTGAAATCTCCCAGCCGCCAGAAACTGAATGAAGTGTTGCGCGCCATGCTGGCGGAAGCGGAAAAAGAAAAAATTCCGCGCACCAATGTCATCGTGGATGTGGACGCGCTATGGCTGATGTAGGGCGCAAAAAAAGGTGAGTCTGGCGGCCCACCTTTTCAGGACTTCAAGCATTTATCTTACCTTCGTCCTCCGAAGTTGCCCCCGTGGAAATCTCCGGCGTGGAATCCGCCGAAGCTCTGAGCGGTATGGCTTGCGGCGAGAAGCCACCACGGGCTCCGCCGCGGAAACCGTGCATTCCGTACCCGAACGAGTGGGTTCCATACGCACGGACTGCGCCTCCACGGAAACCTGGCCCATAAACCGGCCCCGATCTCACGCCCGCCCGCAGGCCGCCGCGATAAACCGGATTCGGGCGAAAGCTGGCGAAGTTGTGATAGTAATTTCCGAACTCATACCACGGTGCCGCCGATACCCAAAGTGGGGAATAAAATCCCCAACCGAACGGGCTGTACAAATATCCCGCTCCGGGCAGGAATGTGAATGAATCGAACCATGGCGACCAATACCATCCTGCGCCGATCCAGCCCGGCCCATACCAGCCGTTAGAAAGATAAGTTTGAGCTGTGTTCACATTGGCTTCGGCCAGATAATCCGATCGCAGACTGCTCCAGCGATACAGGTCGTCATTCTTGGCATATTCTTTTTTATCGAAGCCTTTTGATTTGAGTTTGCCGTCGGAGTTAAGCGCCAGTTCATGGCCACCCTTGACGGTAACTTTGTGATCGCCATCGAGCACAGTGGCTTGTGCCGTCAAACACGCGAACCTGCGGGCCAGCCGCATCGAATTGATACAGTCCAGTTTTCAGCAGGCGCGTAGTTACGCCATCTTCCGTAATACGAATATCGTTCTCAGGATGAATCTGGTCTATTTCGACCATGGCTTCTCCCTGATTTAATTGCAATTGGGTATTAGTCAGATCGGGAGAAATCATTCGCGCCGAACTGTCATCGCCCAGCCGGAAAAATACTCCCGGAGTTAACAGAATTTCGGCTTTGCCGTTTCCGGTACTCACCGTCTCGCCGGCTTGCAGATCGGCGGAGCCGATCGATTGTGCATTCAGGCTCTCGTTCCCAATCGAAGCCTGTCCTTCCACATAATTTAAAGTTCCTGGTAGCGCTGTATGAGTGTCCGTGTTCGCGCCCCACGCGGGCACAATTAGAGCTGCTGTCAGGACGAAGCTGGCTATCATTGCTCTGCTGATCGATAGCTTCATATTCCGTCCTCCTATCTACTTCCTGTTGATTAGATGATGGCAAATGGCGAGTGACTCTGGATGCGCGGCAAACAGTGCAACGAATTGCTACACAAGAGACATCCTTATGAATAGAATCTCTTGTATCGGTGATCTCGGAAGGCGCGGTAGAGGCAAAATGAAATTGAGCTACCTGGTTTTATGCTTACATGCTTTTCGCTTTATGAGGGTTGCCGGCGAACGCAGCAGCCCCGGCGGCGGGCGGTCCTGCAGTGAACATGGTGGTGACTGCCGACGCGAGACACGGTATGAATCCTGCGCCGGTCGACCGTCAGGATGTAATGGTCTACGAGGGCAAGGCACGCGATGCCGTCACTTCATGGGTCCCGGCAAAAGGCGAAAACGCAGATTTGGAACTTTTTATTCTTATAGATGACTCCGCCAGCGCAAGCCTCGGAACACAGCTCGACGACATTCGCCAGTTCATCAGTTCTCAACCCCCGACTACTAAAGTCGGAGTCGCATACATGCAGAACGGAAGCGCACAGATCGTGCAGAATCTAACCGCTGATCATCGCCCAGGCCGCGAAATCGGTGCGGCTTCCCATGGGAATTGCGGGAGTGAATGCCAGTCCATATTTCTCGTCTCGAAGACCTGATCAAGCGCTGGCCAGCGGGCAGCCCGCGGCGCGAAGTGCTGATGATCAGCGACGGAATCGATCTTTATTACGGGGAAGATCTTCAGGATCCCTACGTCAGCCACGCTATCGAACAGGCGCAGCGCGCCGGGATCGTGGTATTTGCGATTTACAATCCGGGCGCCGGACATTATTCGCGCAGCTATTGGCGCAGTAACTGGGGGCAGTTGTATCTTTCTCAGGTGACAGACGAAACCGGCGGTGATTCTTATTACATTGGATTTAACGCCCCTGCGGTTTCGTTCGTCCCATACCTGGATCAAATGCAACACCGGCTGAACAATCAGTACCTGCTCACCTTCACGCCAAGCCCCAAAAGAAGAGTGGCATGCAGCCGGTTCGGCTCACGACCGAGTTGCCGAACACAGAGCTGGTAGGCGCGGACCACATCTATGTTCCTGCGAGCCCAGTAGACGTCTGAGCTACCCTCAAGCATTCCAAAACCAACAACCACGAGGGTGCGAAGGCTCATCGCGGAAGAATTGATGTGTAATCTCGTTTGCAGCTTGAAACTTCAGAGCAGATGGCCAGAGACTCACAGAAAAACTGCAACCGGCGCTGTGCGCGCGCGGCATCTTTCAATGTAGGGGACAAAAATATATCGGTTCGCGGGCGGCAGTTCATTTGCCCGCAAGAAAGGATTCTTAAATGAAATACGCCATCAGTGCCGCACTATTTTCCATGTTGCTTTTACTCCTGCCAGCTTCGGCCCTGGCAGCTGACAACACCAGCCGTTCGGTAAATATTCCTTCCGCCGTTGTAGTGCAAGGTCAGCGTCTCCGCGCCGGCCATTACAAAGTTGAGTGGCAGGAGGCAGGGCCGCGAGTGGAAGTAAATTTTGTGCGCAACGGCAAGACCGTGGCTACGGTTCCTGCAACGCTGCGCACCAATGACGGCCAAGTCACGCAGGATGACGTGATCACTCGCCAATCTGCGTCAAATCACAATGTGCTGCAGGAGATTGATTTCAAGCACGAAAGAGAAGCTCTCACCTTTGGGATGAACGGCAATTCCTAAGAGCATGTGCTTGTGAAACGACGGTCCCCGTCCGGGTGAGGCTCGGACGGGGCCTCTTTTTGGACTGAGCTCTCTCTGGTGCCGGCACCCCCTTGACCTGTGGCCGGGAAGACAATAAATATACAAACGTGCAATCATAAAAAGTCAGGCACCCGAACGGAGGGCAAATGCTGTACTGTCCAGAGTGCGAGAACAGTTTCGATATTGAAGACGATGAGGTCGACGAGGGCGAGGTCATTACCTGTACCGAGTGCGGGACCGACTTCGAGGTGACCACCATCAATCCGGTAGAACTCAAACCCGTGGAAGAAGAGTACGAGGAAGATGAAGAGGAAGAAGAAACCGAAGACGGCGATTACTCCTGAGAATCCATCCGCGTTGGTTTTCCGTTCGCTAATACTGGTTTGCCTCGCACTTCTTATAATCCCCAATCAGCCTTTGCAGGGCCGGGAACAGCAGCAACCCGCCGACTATGCTCTGATCTTCGGGACCGTATGGGGCCCGGATGATCGTCCAGTCTACGGAGTTGAAGTTAAGATCCGCGTCGCCGGGGAGAAAAAGACCCGCTGGGAAGTTCATTCCAACCACCTGGGAGAATTTGAGCAGCGCGTGCCCGCAGGCAAACAGGATTACGTGCTGTCGCCGGACCTGAAGGGATACAGAAACTCCGCCTACAAGCATCTGCAGGCCGGTGAAGAAGTAACGGTGCACATAGAAAATGACGAGCGCGTCAACACCGGTCTGCATTTAAAATAGGTGCAACTCACGCTTCAGGGCTGGTTACGCGGATGAGAATGACCTCTGGATTGCGCCGAACACGCCAGGCTCTTACGTTTGTTCTATTTGCGCTGTGGTTGGCGGCTGCACCCAGCCTTCGCCAAGAACAAAGACACCACTCCCGGCCGTCTGCTCACCGGCAAAGTGCTCGACCGGAGCGATAATCCGGTGCCCGATGCAGTGGTTTATCTGACGGACACTCGCACCCGGGCGGTAAAAACCTACATCGTCGGACCTGATGGGACCTATCGCTTTCCTGCGCTTGCGACCAATGTGGATTACGAAATCTATGCGCAGTCAAAGGGCAAGACCAGCGACACCAAACGCATGAGCCAATTCGATGATCGCAAAGTGGTAGATATTCCTCGTTACGAATTGACACTCGTTAAGTTTAGCTCTTACTGCCGTAATCCCATCCACTTTTCCGAAACCACAATCGAGTTTCCTGGATTTTGCGGATCATAGCGCACTGACGTGGGCAGCCCCAGCCGGCAGGAGTGCAGATTGATGTGCTGGCGTAGCTGGGTTACGTCCTGCGAAGCCTCATAGGAAACGCCGCCGACGTCGTATTGGAAAATCAAGTGGGTCGCGGGAGCGTGGCCATTCGCGGCAAGCTCCTGCACATCGATGACGGTGCCGTCGGTGATGCGGCCGATCTGGTTTAACCAATCGCGACGCTGGCGTTCAATCTCCGCCGAACTTTTCTTTTTGCGGCCGAACATCAGGTAGGCGGCAAGCGCAGCGCTCGCTGCGCCCACAATCAGGCTGTAAAGACGAAAGGGGAACATATTCTTTTGGTGCGAGCCCAGGAGGCCCTGCTCTTGATCTCAAGAATAAGCCTAGATGCGCTGTGGGAAAATATTACTGCTTGGTTACGAAGGTTGCAGAAAAATATCAGTCCGCAAATGCAGTCGCGGTCTGGTTTTGTCTGAGTGGCTGACGGCTGATGGCTATGTCAGCTTCCGGCTTCGAATCCGCCCACGTGAGCATAGGTAGTGCGCAGATATTTGTGCGGATTGACTGGGATATCGTTGATGCGGACTTCGTAATGAAGATGTGGCCCGGTGCTCCGTCCGGTATCCCCAACATAGCCGATCGTATCCCCGCGATGCACGTGCTCGCCGGCGAATACCGCCAGGCTCTTCATATGCCCATATCGGGTTGTGATTCCGTGACCGTGGTCCAGAATGACAGCGCGGCCGTATCCGCCCATGAAGTCGGCAAATACTACGGTAGCGTCTGCGGGAGCGATGATCGGCTGTCCAATCGCTGCTCCGATATCAATGCCTGAATGGAACGCGCCCTCACCATTAAATGGATCGATGCGTTCACCGAAAGCCGCTGTGATCGGGCCTTCTACCGGCCAAATATTCGGCGCCGAATTGGCACGAACCCAATCTGCGGTGGTCACATTGCGGGTAAGTCCAAGCGTCAATCCGGCAGTCGTTGCCCCGGTCAATGCCGTATTCTTAAGCGTGGCCAGCCGGTCGATGGAAGAGTTCACCTGTCCATCTTCAACCTGGTCTGAGGATGCGCCCGACATCAGCGCCGGATCCGGCTTCAATCCATAAAGAGATGAGACTTCATTGGCCAGCGATCCCAGTGACGCGACCTGCATATCGCGTTCTTTAGCGACCTGCTCCAGATGGCTGTAGCGGTTCCGGAGATCATCTTTTTCAGCTCGCAATTCGTTGTATTGCGAGGTCTTCAACAGCATGCGCATATACGATTGCGCCAGGCCGGTAAGCCCGAAAAGGCCAACCGCAGCTCCCGCCACAAAGACGTAGAGATAATGAATGGGAATCGGAATCTTGCGGAGTTCGCCATCTTCTCCGCGAGTCACGAAAAGAATGTAAAAACGTTTACGCAATTGGTCTTAAATCCTTATGGCCAGAATAGGAGCATCCGGCACAACTTTTCCGGCCCGTATGCTCTGCCTTGCACCTGCAAGGCCTAAAACGCTGCGCTGCACGACGGGGCCCGGAAAACTATATGCCTAAATCACTGTTTCCGCTAACTAACAGCGGATTCAGCACTTAGCTCGACCACAGGTTCTTGGGAAACTGCTTGTAACGGTAGCAAAGCACTTCCAGCCTGTCAACGAGGGTAGACCGATTTCTTCAGTTACAAACGACAGGTAACCGAACGTGACCGCAAGGCCAGTTACCAGTCCGAGGACGAAGTGACTAAGGTACTCTGCAGATTGCAGGGGCGACTTTCGACGGCTTCGTGAATCCCGCAAAACCACTTTCTAGATGTGACCGCGAAAGAGCAGGTTGTCTTACTTTGCCCGAGCTTTTTGAATGCGGTTTGGGCCAATGTGCAATTCCGCTTATGATGTTCCTCGCTTTGCCCAAATCAGAAAGAGCGCTCATTTCGAAAATCAGGGCCGCGGCCGGAGCCCGCCAGAGCGACATCTTCCGGTCGAAGTCGATCGCCAAAAAACGGCAAGTTGGTGACCGGAATTGGCGACGACTGCGCCGTGCTGCGCCTTCGCGCCGGTCACGACCTGCTTACCACCACCGATTTCAGCCTGGAAAATGTTCACTTCCGGCGAGCACTGGCATCCGCGCGGAATCGGTCGGCCATCGCTGCCTGGCGCGCGGATTGAGTGACATCGCGGCCATGGGCGGGGATCCGACGGCAGCTTTTCTCTCGCTGGCGCTGCCAGCAAAATTGCCGCAGTCCTGGGTCGATGGTTTTATCAAAGGCGTGTTAAAGCTTGCGCATGAATCCGGCATATCGCTGGCCGGCGGCGACACTGCGCAGTCGCCATCAGGAGTTCTGGCGGACATCATTGTTCTGGGTTCGGTGCCCAGAGGCACGGCAGTGTTGCGCTCCGGGCGCTCGTCCGGGCGATCGAATTTATGTGACCGGATCACTCGGCGCAGCCGCAGCGGCGCTGAACTTATTGTTTGCAAAACAGAAGCTGGCGCCCAGCCAGTTTCCAAAGCATTTTTTCCCGCAGCCAAGAATTGCGTCAGGGACGAGTTCTTGCGCGAGAAAAAATTAGCTTCTTCGATGATCGACATCAGTGATGGCCTTTCCACCGACCTTAGCCACATTTGCGAGGAAAGCAATGTGGGCGCTGAGATATGGGCAAAGTGCGATACCGCGCGCGACCATCGGCAAGCCTTGCGAAGCCGGTGGCATTGCAGCTTGCGCTGCACGGCGGCGACGAATATGAGCTGCTATTTACCTCGCCGGCCCAACCGGCATGTTCCGTCGACCATCTCCGGCATTCCGATCACCTGCATTGGCGAAATCATCCGGTCCAGGAAGATCTTCCTTATCGATAGTCCGGGAAAAAATCGCGTGCTGCGGCCCAGCGGCTGGGAGCACTTCCGGCATCAGTAAAGTTCCTCATCGCAGAATCAAAAATACCTGAGAACGCGCCTGAGGTGCGGCTTTCAGCCAACTGTCAGCAGGACCGCTCATCCAACTAAGTGCTTCCGCAAGAACAATTAACAGTCTTTTAATAGAGGCCGATCATGCATCGTCTGGAAAAAATATTCGCTCTCATCATCCTTCTCACAACGGCCATTCTCTTTACCAATTGCGGTGGGGTTTCAACCGGAGCGTCCGGCAACTCAGGCACTACTTCCGGGTCCGGATCAGGCTCTGGATCAGGCTCCGGCCGTCGGCTCCGGATCGGGCGGCAGCGGAGGGCAAAGTATACCCGGCTACGGCGAAGGTATCGGCGCATCCGGCCAGACCAGCGCACCCATATTTCTGTATGCCAATCCGCTTCCTGGCGGTGGCCCTTATGCAGCAAGCATTCGGCGCAATGGAATTCTGACACTTAACCATCGGCGGTTCCGCCAACAATGTCGATCCTCGAAACTCTCGCGATCGATCCTTCCGGCTCTTTCATCTTTCAAACCGCACAGGGATACAACGGCGGCACTCAGGGTGGAATTTTCGTTTACGCCATTAACCGATCCAACGGCTCGCTGGGCAAGGCAGTTGGGTCTTATATGACGGGCCAGACGTTGTACGCCGATGTTGTCGACAACAAGGGCAAATTTCTTTACGCGTTGGGTTCGAAGGGGTTGACGCCTTCAGCATTCAATCGGCAGCGGGCCTTGACCCCGGTGCCAGGCTCGCCGTTCGCCGCGGCGGGCGCGAGTTCGGCCGGTTATCCTCAACCCGCAACACTCATGGCCGGTCGACCAGACCAATCAGTTCTTATATGTGTCGACCAGCGCGGGCATTTTCGGATACACGATCGATCAGACCACCGGCGCGTTGACCGCGATTGCAGGATCGCCATTCGGCGCAGACGTCACCGAAATCGTGGACGATCGTGATCACGCCGAACAATTCCTATCTCTACGAACTGCAGTCCCAGAACGACGAGAACTATATACGGCTATAGCATCGACCAGACGTCCGGGCGTCCTGACTCCACTCTCCGGTTCTCCGTTCAGCGCCGGCAGCTGCGGCACAGTGGTCGCGCCGGGCACGATTGGAATTCCCGGGCCGGACAACATGACCATCGCCAGCGCGGGAAAATTCATGTATGACAACTGCGGAATTTATTCGATCGACGAAAGCACGGGAGCAATCGCCCAAGTTTCCGGTTCCGGCCCCGGCGACTGGCCGGTGATCAGTCCCAACTGGGAATTTTCTGTGGGCGATCACGGGAGATCAAACAGCCTGCTTCAGCTGCGACTATCGGCGTTCACGACTTACCAGGTGGATGCCGACACCGGCGCCTTGACCCCGGTGCCGAATTGTTTGTCTGCCATTGACAGACACTGAAGTCGGAGTCGTCGACAGTCTGGCGATCACGAAATAGCTGTGTGACTTTGGTTACCCTGCGGCTCTAGCTAACGTCATCATTGCGGGACTACATTAAATTCATGTGGTCCCGATCTTACATCATTCCTTCTCGCACTCATCATTCGGAGCTTCGTTCGCGGCGGCACAGAAGAGTGCGCCGGCGGCCGCAGTCGTCCCCGGTAGACAATAAATTTATTCATCAGCGATTCGGCGACAGTTGCTCTGCCGAACCCAATTTCGCACCCATGATCGCCGATTTGAACGGCGACGGGGTCGACGACATTGTCATTGTCGCGCGCTGCAAGAATGCGCTGATCGATCAGGCCGATAAAAACTATAAAGTCATTGATCCGATGAACTCATTTTTCGGATACGGCAATCCGGCGATCACCACCAGCTTTGCTCCCGATGATCCAAAACTTGCGTGGAGTGGCGCTGCTGGTGATTCATGGCGCCGGAACTGAAGCCTGGCGATCGGCCACCCCGTTATCCAAATTCGTCATCATCAATCTTCCGGTAAAGACGCTCACGCTGAAAAAAATGAAAGTCAGCCGCAAGAAGTTCGCCAATGCCATCTACGTGGAAGAAGCCACCGCCGACCAGATGACTTCAGCGATATTCTGGGATGGAAAGAAATACCGCTACGAGCCGCTGGGCTCGAGCATGGAATAGCTTTCTTTTCCGGTCCACGCTCGGCGCGGGCTGATATCCTAGCCTGCGATGAAGAGCAAAATTCAAATCATTCTTGTGCTTGGCATCATCGTGACCGGCGTCCGCCTGGGCGTCATTCTTTACGAGCGCCATGAAGCCAACAAGCCAGTAGCCAAGAAAGAAGCGCCGCCGCTCAATCCTGACTACTACGTCAACCCGAGAAAACTTTATCCCTACGATGTGAAGTCAGCGAAGCAGCTGACCAAGCAGCCGGTGTGGGTGAAGGTGGGTTACTTTTATCCGTATTATCCATACGACGCAACCGCTCATCACACCAATTTTTCGCATGAGGCAGGGAAGCTGCTGCCATTGCAGAAGCTGCAGATTAACGACGTGATTGCCAGCATCTCGCCCGGCGATTCAGGCGGGGCGAAAGTGCTGGCGGTATTCAAAATTGGCGGGAAGTCTTACGCTGCGCCGATTGCAGTCGACCGCGGCGGCGGCGATCTCAAGTTCTATTCCGACGACATGTTTTTTATCGAAGACCCGCACCAGCTCTACAAGCACTGGCCGGCAGATATCTGGCAGGCGATCGATCAGCACCAGGTCAAGCCGGGGATGACCGATATGCAGGCGGACTTCGCGATTGGAGTGGGGCTGCTCGACCCGAGCAGCGATTCGATCGATAAGAAGATGAATTATCCCAACGGGGGAAAGCCGCTCACCATCACTTATCACGATGGCAAAGCGATAGATATTCGGCCGGGCCCGGCGAGCTAGATTGTGCTTGGACGGGCGAGAGCGCCCGTCCCTCCACAATCAATTTTTGGAGAACGTGATTTTGGAGCGACGGGCGCCCCCGCCCGTCATACTAAGCAATCAGAACTAGCTCGCGTCCGGCTTCAATATCGGCGAATGCTCATCCGCTTCCTTCTGATCATCCGCGCGAATCGCGCCGTCGTCTCTGCGATTCGTGCCTTCCATCTTGGCGAAAAACGACCGATGAGTGGAGTCGAGCTGCTTGGGAATCATCACGATTTCGAACCAATCTTTTTCTTTGTGCGGGGTAAATTTCACCGTGTAGTCACCACGATCGGTCGAAACCATGCGCGGCGTGAACGAGCCGGTTTTCGATAAATCCTTCAGCGAAGTCGCGAAGTGGTCGTTCTTCTTTTTGTAGATTTTCTGCGCCCGCAAGAACGTACGCAGGTATCCCAGGGCCCCGGCCTCGGAATCCGAGCGTGCCGGGTCACCCTTAAATTTCGGTTGATACGTGGTGGAGGTTTGCGCTCCCGCAATCAATGCGGCCAGCAGGACACAAGCTACAACAGGCACAATTCTCGGCATTTTCATCAATTGGATGTCTCGGCCTCGCACAAGATTGGATGCAACCTATGTTACTCCCGTAATTCAGCTTACGTTACGGAACCTTGCAACCCTACAGCGATACAGATATGCTAAGCATACCTTAAGTCCAAAGGACAGGCATAGCTATGAAAGCTGCAACCGCCATGAAGACAACCTCCAGCAAGAGCGCGATTCGCATCGCGGTCGTCGAAAGCGATCCGCTTACGCTTCGTCGGGTTCCGCGCGCTGTTTGATTCCGAGTCGGACTTCGAGTTGGTTTCTGCCAGCCTGGCAGAGCTTGCCAACATGCCTGAAATCGACCTGGTGCTTCTGGGAAACCGCAACGGGCAAAATCTTTTTGACGTGATGGCCAGCTTAAAAGCCTCGCGTCCCGATGTCAGAATTATCGTGACCGGCGCCGGCATGGACGAAGAAACCATTCTGAAAGCCATCGCTGCCGGATCCAAAGGCTATGTGGATGAAGCCGCTTCGGCTTCTGAATTCGTGCAAGCGCTGCGCATCGTTCACCAGGGATCAGTTTGGGCGCCGCGCCGCGTATTGTCGCTATTCATCGAACGGGTCAGCACTTCGCCGGGACGCATTTTCCCCGCCGGACGCGTCACCTTCACCGATCGCGAAAAAGAAGTTCTGGAAATGCTGGTCGCCGGCCGCTCCAACAAAGAAATCGGATCAGCCCTGGGCATCGAGGAGCGCACGGTGAAAGCGCACGTCGCAAAATTGATGCGCAAAGTCGGCGTGCAGAACCGGATCGCGCTTTCGGTTCATGCCATTACCCATTCGCTGGTGACGGCGAAATAGTTGATTAAGTTTCAGCAGGCAGCTGACTCGATAACGCCAGTTCTTTTCCTTCCCCGGCAGATTCGACGGGATATCGCGGCAGTAAAAAGCTGAGGGCCGCGCCCACTACGCAAGTGCAGGCCAGAGCCGCAATCATCGACGGCTGGTAGCTTCCCGCCCGGTCATAGAAATGCCCCACAACAATCGGCCCCGTGGCACCACCCACCGCGTAAGCTGTCCAGGTCAGGCCGTACAGGGCGGCGAAATGTTTGCGGCCAAAGTAGCGTGCGATCAAGTAAGGCACGACATCGGCTTCGCTTCCCAACCCATAGCCCATCAGGGCGGTTCCAGTCAGCGCAACTAGGGTGGTCGCGGAGTTTGTGAGCATGAAAATGCCGACGCCGGCAACTCCCAGCATGAGTGCGGCAATGTATGGAGCAAAGTAACGGTCGAGTAGCAGGCCAGTCGTCAGCCGGCCCAAGATGCCCGTAGCCCCCATGACAGAAAGCGCAAAGGCAGCGCTTTGCGCAGAAATCCCGCGTTCGGTGAGTAGCGCGGCGAGGTGCGAAATGATCCCGTTTGACCCGAACGCTTCGAGCATGATCATGACCGCGAAAATCCAAAAGATAGAACTGCGCAGCGCCGAGCCAATGGAAACTCCGCTCTGAAATTGGTGATCGGCTTCCGCGGCGTGCACCGGCCGATTACGTACGAGAAGCGCGGTCAGCGGAATGCCCAGCAGCGCAATACATCCCAAAACCAGATAACCCCGGCGCCAGTCGTAATGATGAATCACGGCTTGTATTACCAGCGGAATCACAATTGATCCAGTTCCGCTACCGGTTAATACCAGAGCCAGCGCAATGCCGCGATGCTTCTGAAACCAGGTGAGCACTGCCCGCGTGTAAGCAAGTTGCGCGGTGCCGTTTCCTACAACGCCGAGAACGAAATAGGTGAGGTAAAAACGCGAGATGTTCGGGGTCAGCAGGCTCAGCGATGCATATGCTGCCGCGAAAACCAGAATGCTCGGGATAATAATGCGCCGCGGGGGGAAGCGGTCGAGCAGCATGCCGATTCCAGGTGAAAACACTGAGACGGTGATTGCCGCAATTCCAAATGCGCTCGAAATCGCTTCCCGGTGCCAGCCGAAGGCCTTCGCTAAAGGCTCGATGAACAGGCTGAAGGTATACGGCATGATCGCCGCAAAACTGACCATCACGCCCACGAAGGCTGCAACGCAAACTCCCCAGCCGGGATAACGAATCGAATTCTCTGCCATCGGGTTCGTGGGTTGAGTTGCCATTCGGTCCATTGTGTTTTCGGAGTTCACCGCGTCAGTTTGCCTGTGGGCAAGATAATCTTGCGCAGGAATGCCGAATGCATCTGCGACCCGGTTAAAAAAGGCGAACATTGCGGTGATATAAACCGCTTCGGCGATTTGATCCTCTTTCCATCCCGGCGTCTCTCAGTTTCTGCACATCTTCACGCGGTCGAGCGATACGCCGCGTCGGTGATCAATTCCACGTAGTCCATTAACCCGCGCTCGGCGGGCGAGAGCCCGGCTTCATCGAGCTTGCCCTCGAAAATGGCGCTCACGCATTCATCGGATGCTCCCTGAACACGCAGGAAGTAGGCATGGCTGTCCAGTCAATATGGACACCGGTTCAAGTAGGAAACGTAGCTGGCAATCATCTCCTTGTACCTTCGCGAAAGATGGCCTTCGGAGAAGTGAATGGTATTCGAGAACTGAACCACTTGCTGCAGAAAATCCGGACGTGCGCCGAAACACTTGATGATGCCCGGGACCTGTTGCCTTCCCGACCCGGCGCGCCAGAAGTCATAAGCGGCCGCAGTAGCTCCGGTCGCTTCTGCGTCTTCTATGATTTTGATTTTTGTGGCGGGCTTTACTGCTGGTGAATCTTCCGCTTTCTCCGGCTGTTGTGCGTCGCTCGCCATCTGATTTCTCCCGAGATACGTTTCTATATTTGTATGTACCTGGAAAGGCTCAAAAACTAAACCAGGTGGGCACACCTAACAATAGTAGAAAAGCAGTAGTTCTGGATGAAAGCAGTTTACTGGTTCCATTTCAAGGTGCGCGCTTGCGTCGAATACTGCTTTTGTATTATTGACCCTTCAACTTACGTCCCTATAATCGCTGAACTTCTGATCGAACAATCTTCGCGAGGGGACATGGCAAAATCTTCGACTGCGCTGCGGATCGTCACTAATCTGCTGTTTGCAATTCTCGTGTGCCGCTTTACTCCGGCTCAGCAAATCACTGGAACAATTCGCGGAACGATCGTCGATCCAAACGGTGCAGTGGTGGGCGACGCGGCTGTCACCGCGACCCAGGTGGAGACTGGGTTGGAACGAAACACCACCGCCGATCATCAGGGCAATTATGTTTTCATCGAACTCCCCATCGGCCACTACCACGTGCAGGTACAGGCGCCTGAACTTCGAAAAATATTTGCAGCAGGGCATCTCGCTGAATGTTAACCAAGTCGCTACCGTTAACATCCACCTTCGCGTTGGTTCGGACACCCAGCAAGTGGAAGTAAAAGCCGACGCTGCGCTTGTGCAGGATGCCGTCAGCAGTCTCGGGGAAGCGGTGACGCAACGTCAGATCCTGGACCTGCCTCTCGATGGCCGCAATTTTTCCCAGCTGGGAACCTTGCAGCCTGGAGTTGTGCCATTAACGCCTGGCTTGCTCGAAGCCGGAGGGCCGGCGCGCCAAAATCAAGCTTATGCGGTCGATGGTCAGCGCCCGGAATCGAACAATTTCATGATCGATGGCGCCGACAACGAAAGTGCCGTCGACGGAGGTTTCGTCCTGAAGCCGCCGATCGATGCCATCGCAGAATTCAAGATTTTGAGTCATAACGCGAATGCCGAGTTTGGCAGGAACACGGGTTCGACGACCAACATCGTCACCCGCTCCGGGACCAATTCGTTTCATGGCGCGGCCTGGGAATTTTTGCGCAATGACGCCATGGACTCCTCCGATCACTTTACGCAGACGGTTCAGCCGCTAAAGCAGAACCAGTTCGGCGGCACGTTCGGCGGCCCGATCGTCAAAGACAAGACATTCTTCTTCGGATACTACGAAGGTTTCCGTAACCGACAGGGAGAGACGGTAGCTGCGACCGTGCCTTCAGCGGCTGAGAAACAAGGGAACCTCGGCGAATTGTGTACCTCGGGTGGCGGAACATTTGACGGCGCCGGAATGTGCAGCAACTCTGCAGGACAGCTCACATTCTTTGGAACGCCGGTTCCTTTTAATCAGTCGACCTTGTTCACTCCGATCGATCCAGTTGCGGCCAAGATGCTTGGATTTTTTCCCTCACCTAACAATGGTTCGAACGGATACATCACCACCCAGACATTGTCCGAAAACAACGACCAATTTGGGTTGCGCCTGGATCAATATCTGACCTCTGCCGACAATTTGAATTTCCGCTACATGTTCAGCACTGGGCCGACCACCGATCCGGTTTCGCCTTCCGGCGCGAGTGTTCCCGGCTTTCCTGTGGGCGAATACGATCGGGCGCAGAATTTTGTCACGCAGGAAACGCACGTCTTCTCTCCCAATACCATCGGCGTGGTTCGCTTCTCGTTTCTGCGCAACACCTTCCTGCTCAGCCAACACTTGAATCACGAGTCGCCGGCTGATTTGGGCTTCCAGTATCAGCCCACTTTGCCCGAAGCGGCTGGGCCTCCATTCATTCAGATCGGAGGATACGCTTCTGTCGGCGATCCGATTACCGGTCCGCGCAATACATATCAAAACACTTTTGATTTATCGGGGTCGCTCAGCAAGATTTTCGGTCGCCATGAGCTGAAATTTGGCGGAGGCTACCGGCGCGACCAGATCAATGGGCTGCAAGGAATTGCCACGAACGGGTTCTTCGTCTTCGCCGGCATTCCGTCGCAGGCAAGTTTTCTTTACAACGACGGGTTCGCCAATTACCTGTCGGCTAACCCAGTGGTATTTCTGCAAGGCGGCGGAGATTTCGGCCGCGAGATCCGCGACCGCGCCGTCAACGCTTTTGTCCAGGACAATTACAAAGTCACATCCCGCCTGACCTTGAATCTGGGATTGCGTTACGAACTTCCGCTTCCTGCGACTGAAAACAAAAATCGCATGAACCTCTTCGTTCCCGGAGCACAGTCCACGGTAATTCCCAGATGCGCCCGCGCGGACTGCTATATCCTGGCGACCCCGGCGTTCCGGCGGGTTGATTCCGGCGGAAAAAACCGCATTTGCTCCGCGTGTGGGTTTCGCCTGGGACCCGCGCGGTGACGCGAAGACGGTCATCAGCGCAGCCTACGGAATTTTCTACGAACCCTACTACACCGGCCAGGGAGGCCCGCTGCAAGATCCGATCAGCGCGCCGCCGTACTTGAAAACTCAGCAGCTCATGTGGCGCCCCGGCTTTTCGTTCGCGAATCCCTACCCCGGCCCAAATCCCTTCGGCGTTCCTTTTCCGGAGCCGATGACTCTGCTGGTCGTCTCGCGCAATCTGCGATTGCCGTACGCGCAGGACTGGAACCTGAATATCCAGCGCTCTCTTGGCGCTGACTTTCTATTTCAGATCGGATACGTCGGCACCGCAGGCGTGAAGTTGCCGCGGCTGATTGAAGGAAATCCGGCCGTGTATGTGCCCGGCATAGACAACAATCCAGCGGACTGCTCCGGGGCAAGCTCTTGTCCTATCTCTTCCGAAAATAACGTGAACCAGCGCCGACTTTATTCAGGGTGCACGCTGGCGCAGCCGAACAATTGCATTTACAGTTCGGTCGGCGAAATCGCGGGTCTTTCACATTCGAGCTACAATGCACTGCAAACCAGCCTGCGTAAGCAGTTCGCTCACGGGCTTTCGTTCCTCGCCTCTTACACCTGGTCGCATTCGATCGATGACGTTTCCTCTTTCAACATCACCGGATCGGCTTCGCAGCCGGTCGCCGGCGAAAACGACCTGGCACAAAACCCATTTGATCTTGCCGCCGAACGCGGCACCTTCGATGTTCGACTCGCGCAATCGCTTCGTACTCAGCTATGAGTGGAGCCTGCCATTCTTCCAGCACTCGCAGCCAGTGGTACGGAAAAGTTCTCGGGAATTGGCAGTTGAACGGAATTTTCACCGCCATGAGCGGAACCCCATTCACCGTCTTCGATTCAAATGACGTTTCCTTGCAGGGGCAGGCCCCGGAAATCTCCGGATTTTCCAGCAATCGGCCCGAACGTGATTGGAAATCCAAACTCCGGCCCACGCACCGCCGCGGAATGGTTCAATGTGAGCGCGTTTCAACAACTGCAACCCGACCCGCAGGGACGGTTTGAGGTTTTCGGGAACGAAGGCCGTAACGCTGTGCTCGGCCCGGGATACGTGAACTGGGACTTCTCTGCGCTCAAGAACATTCGCTTGACCGAATCCAAACAACTGCAGTTCCGCGGCGAACTTTTCAATTTCCTGAATCACACGAACTTCCGATTGCCGGTCAGCGATATCGAGTCTGCAACGTTCGGACAGATCCAGTCCGATGTAGCTCCCAGAGTGATTCAGGTCGCCTTGAAGTTCCTCTTTTAGCGGCTCCTGAGTAACGTCTTTCAACTCTCTGACGATCGTGGACCACGGCAAGATGTGGCGCTTAAGGCGTCACATCTCGGGGAAAAGATTTGAACTCTACCCGCCGCGCCTGCTGCGAAGTATTTTTCTTGTCGGCGTCAGTCTGGAAGCGAGTCAGTGTCCCGCGAATCACGTAATATGCCTTCATCTTCCGGCTTTTTCGCTGCTACCTCGACCCATCGTCCCATCGAACGTAAACCAGCTTCCGTGAATTTTTTGGTGGTGAATGTCAGGTGCCCCGAATCCAGCTTTCCCGACTCAAAAAATTGGTCAAGAAATTCGTTTTTATCCGTGTCCGAATCGCCAAAGCGTGAAATGAAGCCGCTGACCTTGCCTTCTTCCTCGATCGTCACCTGGATGAACTCACCTTCGCGCAGGAAGGTGTACATGCCGGAGTAATCGTCAGTTGCGGGAGGTACGGATTGCGGAGCGGCCGCGAGCAGGGGCAGGAGCAGAAGAGAGCAGAGCCAAAAGCGATCGCATGAGAAAACAGAGTACACCATTCCGTGGGGCTGATTTTCAAGCGGCAAACCATCAGGAACCATGTATGGCGGCGACATGTTATGGCTCCGGGGATAGGACATCGGTGCCAGATCCGGCCTTCTTTCTTGACAAATTCCTTTTAGCTGCATAAAGTTCGATCAAGGTTTTTAGGCTGTAGTTTCTCTCACAGGTGCCCAAATATGAAGAATGTTTACGAGGTTCTCCGGCAGAAGGAACTGGAAATGGCCCGGCTGGAAAAAGAAGTCGAGGCTCTGCGGGTAGCCGCTCCGCTTCTGTCCGACGATAAAGACATCGGTGCTGAAACCGGCGCCAAGCCAACGCTTGCTCCGGCCGCTACTCCCGCCCCGCAACAGCCCATTCGCATTCCGCAACCGGCTGTCAACCAAGTCCCAGCCGACCGCCCGCGCCGCTGGATGGGAAGACAACGCCAAACGCTGGCCGTAAAATGGGTTCATTCTAATTTTTGATTCTGCCCTGGGCCCAGCTCAGGGCAGTTTTGTTTGTATCCCGCCTTCGTACTAAAGTCACTCAAGAATCAAGCACGCGGCCTGCAGCATCCTTTATTCTAGTAGTACGACTTATGCCTAGCCGACAATCCAAATCCGGCAACTCTGCCGGTACCGCTGTAATGGAAGCCCCTAATGGTGAGCGCGAACGGGTGTTTGACCTCTACCGCCAGTGGGGATATCTGGAAGCCGATCTCGATCCGTTGGGATTTTTGCAGCCCGCGCCCCACCCTGACCTGCCGCGCGAAAGCGAATATGCCGAAGAAGCCCGCCGGTTTTATTGCAGCACGGTTGGAGTTGAGTTCGCCCACATCACCGACGGCGAGCGCCGTCGCTGGATTCAAGAGCGCATGGAAGCGGCTGCGCCTTCGGTCGATCAGGACCGCGCGCTTGATCTGCTGATTCGCGCCGATCTTTTCGAGTTAGTGCTGCAGCAGCGATATCTGGGCACCAAGCGCTTTTCGCTCGAAGGCGTGACTGCGCTCATCCCGCTGGTGGATGAAATTCTCGATGGCGCGGCGCAGCATGGCGCAGTGGAGCTGGTGATGGGCATGAGCCATCGCGGGCGCCTGAATGTGATTACGCATGTGGCGAAAGCGCGCGCCCGAAGAAGTTTTTGCCGGATTCGAAGATGTCGATCCGCGCAGCGTTCTGGGCAGCGGCGATGTGAAATATCACATGGGCGCGACCGGAGAGTATGAGACTCGCAGCGGCGCCAAGGTCCACATTCACCTGGTTTCGAATCCGAGCCACCTTGAAGCCGTCGATCCCGTAACTGTCGGCCGCACCCGCGCCAAGCAAGACCGCGCCGGCGATGGCGGGAAAGAACAATTCCTTCCGTTGCTGGTGCACGGCGACGGCGCTTTCGCGGGACAGGGAGTTTTCGCCGAGACTCTTGAACATGGCCGAAGTCCGCGGCTATAGCGTAGGCGGCACCGTGCATGTGATCGTCAATAACCTTATCGGATTCACCACTGTGCCCAGCGAACTGCATTCCTCGACGATTTGCGGCGCAGTTGGCTCGCCGCCAGAATGTGCCCATCTTTCACGTCAATGCCGAAGACGTTGATGCGGTCATACGCGTGGGGCGCATGGCGCTGGAGTATCGCTACAAATTCGGCAGCGATGTCGTGGTCGATCTCATCGGTTATCGCCGCCACGGTCACAGCGAAGTGGATGATCCCACCATTACCCAGCCGCTGCTGTATAAGGCGATCAAAGAGCATCCTCCGCTCTGGGAGATCTACGCCGAAGACGCCGGAATTGAAGATGCGAAATCGCGCGCCGACGCGATCAAGGCTGAATTCGAAGCCGCGCAAAAACGTGCCGGGCACATTCGCAAGAAGCCGATGATGCGCGCTTTGCCGAATTACTGGGACAAGTATCACGGCAAACGTTACAAGCCGGAATATGAAGTAGAGACCGCGGTCGCCAGCCGAAGAGTTGCAGGCGCTGACCGAGCGGCTCACGACTTATCCGCCAGACTTTCACATTCATCCCAAAGTCGGGAAGCTGCTTGAGCAGCGCGCGGAAATGGGCAACGGGAAGCGCACCGTCGATTACGGCATGGCGGAAGCCTTGGCTTTTGCCAGTCTGGTGAAAGCCGGCACGCCGGTGCGTCTCAGCGGGCAGGACAGCCGCCGCGGAACATTCAACCAGCGGCACTCAGTGCTGATCGATATTGAGAACGAGCAGGAATACGTTCCGCTGCAACATGTCTCCGACCGACAGGCGGCGTGCGCTATCTATAATTCGACTCTCTCAGAAGCCGGAGTGTTGGGCTTCGAATACGGCTACAGCCGCGATTATCCCGAGACGCTGGTCATGTGGGAAGCGCAGTTCGGCGATTTCGCCAACGTAGCGCAGGCCATCATCGACCAGTTCATTGTGGCGGGAGAGTTCAAGTGGGACCTGCTGTCGGGCCTCGTATTGCTGCTGCCGCACGGCTACGAAGGCCAGGGTCCGGAGCACTCCAGCGCGCGTATCGAGCGCTTTCTGCAACTGGCTGCGGCCGACAATTTCCAGATTTGCCAGCCTTCGAATGCCGCGCAATATTTTCATCTGCTCCGGCGGCAGGCGCTTCGGCCATGGCGAAAGCCGCTGGTGGTGTTCACCCCCAAGAGCATGTTGCGGCATCCGGATGCTTCGTCGTCGATCGAAGAGTTCTCCAGCGGAAGCTTTCTGAAAGTCCGGCCTGATCTTGAGGCTACGGACGCACGCCGCATTCTGCTGTGCACCGGCAAAATCGGCCATGAGCTTCGCAGTCGAGAGCGCAAGAGGAAAAAAGACCTCGGCATCGCGATCACATTTGTCGAGCAGCTATACCCGTTTCCTGAAGCCGAGATTGCCGCTGAACTGGAACGCCATAGCAGCGCGCATGAAATCGTCTGGGTACAGGAAGAGCCGGCCAACATGGGCGCGCTGAATTACATGCTGCCACGCTTGAAGCACCTGGCGGGCGAACGCCCAGTCATGTCAGTGAAACGCTCGGCCAGCCCCAGCCCGGCTACCGGCTCCGCAAAAGCGCACGAGGTGGAACAAAAGGCGCTGCTTGCTCTGGCCCTGACCACCAATGGCCACTGAGATTGTCCCGCCGCGAAACACCCGTCGCCGCGGAACCTTCCTGCTTCTTTTCCTTTCGTCCCTGGCGATAATCATTGTGATGTCGTTCGCTATCAGCGTCAGCGTGAATCAGTTCTGGCGCGAGACCATGCGGCAGGAGATTACCCGCGACCTGACGGCCAAAGCTCGAATGTTTGCCGCCGCCGTCGATACCGATCACATTCACAAAATCAGCGATATCGCCGCCCAGGAAGGGCAATTCGCCGGGGCTCGGGCCACCGTGATCGATGTCAACGGGAACCGTGATCGCCGATTCCGAAATCCCGGTTGCAAGCCTGGAAGGCGAAGGTAAGCGCCCGGAATTTGCCGCCGCCCTGCGCGGCCAGACTGGAATAGAGTCTCGCAAGCGAACCCTGTTCGGAATTCCCGTACTCTACGTGGCCGTGCCAGTGCCTGGTGGCGCTGTGCGGCTTGGCTATCCGCTGGCAGATATCGACATTGCGCTCGAGCACGCGCGGAAAGTGCTGTTACTGGGAATTGTGGTGGCAATAGCGGGTGCGCTGCTGATCTCGGATATTGGTTCGAGGGTGATCCGGAGGCACGAATGAGACACAGTCGCCGGCCAGCGCCGCAGACTGTGCCTCAATCCTAGGCGACGGTGCGCAGCTTGCCGGGCATGAAGTGATACGGTGGCCACGGCCCGCTGACCGAGATCTCACAATCTTTAAATTGCTTAGCGGCATTGGTATAGCGGTTCTGGTATTTCTCAACCGATTTAGAATCAATCAGATGCGCGATATCGATCAGCATGCCGTCGGTATTGACCCGCTTGCAGCTGACTTCTTCTTCGAGTGGGCTGAACAGCCGGTGTACCTGAACTGAAAGCGCCTTAGCTTTGGTCTGGCGTTCGCGATCTGCAACCGCTTTTTCGCGCAATTTAATCAGATACTCACCGCCGACGGTGTCCGGTATCTGTATATCCTGAAATGGCTTAAGCGTGCCGTTGCGGACCAGAAGCTTCACGTGCATCTCGGCTTTGCCTTTCAGCCGGGCGACGCTCTCGCCAAAGGCGCGTCGATTATTGCGGACCGCCTGCCGCAACGATTCGTCGCTGTCAAAAATTGTCCCAAAACGGAACGGCAGCACCGTTCCCTGGCGGAAACACACGCTTACCACGCGCGCGTGCTCCAGAACATGCTTTTCATCGAGATTATTGGTGGTTCGGTCGAATTCGCTGACGATCACTGAAAATTCGCCGCTGGGATAGCTCAGGATTGTGGCGCCGTTCACTCCCTGAATGCCTTCTAGGATGAATGGGCGACGCGTGCGGGTTCCGTTGGTGTGATTCTGGTGCTCAGTAAGGCAATACGCGTACCAGGACATAAGAGGTCTCTCCATGCTGGTCGAGAAGCAACCGGCCCGCTTCTCTTCTTTTTTGAGACAGCTCGTTAAGTTGAACCTAGGAAGTAAGGGCAGCTTGTACAAAAGACGTCGAAGGGCGCGTCCAGCTTCATCTTACGCCGGGGGAATCAAAAAATGCAACAATTTCGTTGCAGTATGCATCCCAGCGATCTTTTTGACGGCATCGCGATCTTTCGAAACTTCGACCGTCATTCAAAATCCTCTGGCTAGTGGTTACAATGTTTCTCTCATCATTAAGTTGGACTTATGAAACTTTCCGCCATCCAAGCTGCCCTTCGCGAACGCAACCTCGACGCCTGGCTCTTCTGCGATCATCACCATCGCGATTCCATCGCCTACCGGGTGCTGGGACTGCCGGAGAAGCTCATGGTCACCCGCCGCTGGTTTTATCTCATTCCAGCCGAAGGCGAACCGCAAAAGCTGGTCCACAAAATCGAGGCTGGGCATCTGGACACTTTGCCCGGCAGAAAACGGTCCTATGCGGCATGGCAGGAGTTATTTGAGGGCCTGAAGCAGATGCTGTCCGGCCTCGCGCGACATTGCCATGCAGTACTCGCCCAACAACAGCATTTTCACGATTTCCCTGGTCGACGGCGGGACCCTGGAGCTGATTCGCGGGCTGGGGAAGAATGTTGTCAGCTCCGGTGACCTGGTCGCGCTTTTCGAAGCCACGCTGACCGATGATCAGATCAAGACCCATTTCGGGGCCCGCGACGCGCTGGACAAAATCACCGCAGCCGCTTTTAAGGAAATCGGACAGCGGGTGCGTAAAGGTGGAACCAACTGAATTCGAAATTCAGCAATGGATTCTGGAGGCGTTTCGCCGTGAAAATCTTGTCAGCTCTGACGCACCCGTAGTAGCGGTCAATCAGAACAGCGGCAATCCCCATTACGAGCCCAGCAGCTCCAATTCAGCGCCCATCCGCGAAGGCGATTTTGTGCTGCTCGACATCTGGGCCAAGCAGGATGTGCCTGATGCCGTCTACTACGACATCACCTGGACAGGATTCGTCGGCAAAGCTCCGTCCGATCGCATGCAGGAGGTTTTTCACGCGGTGCGCGATGCCCGCGACGCCGGCGCAAAGTTTGTAGAGCAATCGATCAGCCGCCGGGCAAACCATTGCCGGATATCAAGTGGACCAGGCGGTCCGCAGCCACATTAAGAAATGCGGGCTCGGCAGTTACTTTGTCCACCGCACCGGACACTCGATCGGCACCGAGGTCCACGCGAACGGCGCCAACATGGACGATCTCGAACTCCACGACGAGCGCCGCATTCTGCCGAATAGTCTTTTCTCGATTGAGCCCGGGGCTTATTTTCCGGAGTTCGGCGTGCGCAGCGAAATCAACATGCTGGTGCGCAGCAAGAGCGCCGAAGTAACTGGTAGAATGCAAAGTGAACTCGTACTCATCTGAGTGTTACGTTGTGAGAGGGCGCAACTCTGGCCCGCTGCTGAACGAAATATGGCTACCACCCCTACAAGAAAAGATCCTGCTTTGGCGAAAAATCCACCCGCGACTTCTCCCAGCACCATGTCCGTGGTTGCTCCGGCGGTAGGGCTGGCTCATTCCAGGGGCGGGCCATCTGATCCAGAAGCGTTGGATCCGCGGCCTGCTGTTGATGACGTCCATTGTCCTGATGTTTGTGCTCGGCCTGCTCATGGACGGCCGCATTTATCGTCCTAATGGCGGCGACATTCTCGATATTCTTGGCTTCATCGGCGATCTGGGCGCCGGTGGAATGTACATCGCGAGCCGAGCCATGGATCTTGGCCACACCATCGTTCCTCACACCACCGCGGATTACGGGACCAAGTACCTGATTGTGGCCGGCCTGCTGAACTTCATCAGCGTGGCTGATGCCTACCACATCGCGATCGGCAAGAAATCCTGATGGCAATTTCTCACTTCAATGCTGCGCTGCTATTTGCCGTATTTGCTTCCGTAGTTTTCGGCATCACCGTCCGCGACACCTCTCGCGAGCAAATCCGCTACGGCCTCTACTGCTTCGCCATGTTCATGGGCGGTCTGATCATCGCCGGCTGGGTGATGTGGGCCTTAAGGCACTAGAAGCTCTTAGCTCTTAGCTCTTAGCTCTTAGCTCTTAGCTCTTAGCCTCTTCAGCTCTTAGCTCTTAGCTCTTAGCTCTTAGCTCCTAGCTCTTAGCTCTTAGCTCCTAGCTCCTAGCTCTTAGCTCCTAGCTCTTAGCTCCTAGCTCTTAGCTCCTAGCTCTTAGCTCCTAGCTCCTAGCCGCTAGCCCTTAGCCTTTAGCAAAAAATATCCAGAATTGTGATCACTTTCTCCCCTTGTCATCCCGAAAAGACGCGCTGGCGCGTCTGAGAGGGACCTTACGATGCTAAGCTCAAGCAGCGGCGCACATGGGATTAGTGCAGGGCGTGTACGGGATCAGCACAAGCGGCGGCGCATCCTCTTTATTGCAGCGGCGCTCCAATCCCACGTAAGGTCCTCTCCCGCTCGCTTGCAGCGTGCGGGTTCGGGATGACACAGGATTAATTAATACTGGCCGGTTGAATGATGTGGGGTGATGGCACTAGAGAGCTTCTAGCTCTCATCAAAACCATATCCAGAATTGTGATCACTTTCTCCCCTTGTCATCCCGAACAGACGCTGGCGCGTCTGAGAGGGACCTTACGATGCTTAAGCACAAGCAGCGGGGTACATGGGATTAGTGCAGGGCGTGTACGGGATCAGCACAAGCGGCGGCGCATCCTCTTTACTGCAGTGGCGCTGCAATCCCACGTCAGGTCCCTCTCCCGCCCGCTTGCAGCGTGCGGGTTCGGGATGACACTCCGGGGAAGTTGTTTATCCTTCCCACACAAACGCATCGAACACGCGCTTGTTTCAAATCCCAAGTGGATGATATAGCTCAACCGCGCGTTTGTTGGCCTCGGTCACGGTCAAAGAAAGGGTCGAAAACTTTCTCTGCTTCAGGTTGCGAATGGTCGCCGCCATCAGCAATTTTCCCAGGCCGCTGTGCGCGATAGTCCGGCAACACGCAGACCTGAGTTACGTGGCCCACATCGTGTCGGACACGTGAACAAAGAATAATGCCGGCCAAGGCATGCGTCTCCCGGTCGACCGCGACGAACGACGATTCGGGATCGAATGTACCGCAGCCGGGAAAGCGAATGATGTTGTTCAAAAATCGCAGCGAGCCGCTGAGGGTGCGGTACTGATCGTTGATTTCGGAATCCACGTGGTTGCGATAGGCGGCGGTGATCACTCCTGCGGAGGCTTGGTAATCGTGTTCGGTCCAGCGGCGGATTTCGAATTGCGAAGAAAGCTTGTTCTCGCCATTTTGAGCGCTAGTCAAAGGTAGAGTCATGAACAGGCGAGCATGGCGGCTGAATCCCTGCTCCACGAAGGGTTTCGATGCAGATCCGGTTTCGTGGGCCAGCAGTTGCGCCTCAATGCGGTGAACCCCGGGCGATTGCTGCAACGTTTCGATGACGTGAGTTAAAAGCCGGCGCTCGACTTCCGCCGCGATTCATTCCGTTCTCGCCTTCGCGCACGAACAGGTCGCCGATCACGCCTTTATTGTTTTCGTAAACGAAGAATGAATAACCAAAAACTTTTCCGCGAGAAACCGCGGCGTACCCCGGCAGAAACTTGGCATCCATGTAGCGGAGAATCATCTCCGCCGAGCCGGTATAGTCCCAGCACAGCAGGTCGGCCCACACCTTGATCTCATCGTCCAGCAAAGGACGCAGATCGGCCGAAGAAAAATGCCTGAGGTCGAGAATCTCCACCCTACTCCTGCGAGATCACCGCGGGGAAACCGGGTGATTCTTCGCGCAGCAACCCATGAGTTTAGTAGCAGGAGGAGGCAGTATCAAACCGAGGGAACAAGGAAGGGCAATGCAGTTTTCGTTTTAGAGCGGGCGCGTTCGGGAGATAGCGATAAGAAATCAGAGTCCTGCTAGAGACGGCACCGGCTCAGTGGGCCGCGACGTAAAAATATTCCAGCTTCTGCGGAGGGAAATTCCCCAGATACGTAACCCTCCGCCCGCTTTCTTTCGCGATGCTCTTCTGAAATCCCTGGGCAGCGACCACGATATGCTCGCCGGACGGGATCTGCCGCATCTGATAATTGGAAATGATCTGATTGCGATAGAACGCCAGGCCGAACTCGGTCTCGCGCGGCACCAGAAACACCGCGACCGGAAGATGATGCGAATCGAAATTTGCCAGTTCGTTTGCGACCGGGCGGGCGGAAAGCGTTTCGTCCAACGGCACTGCGCCGAAGCGCAGAGCGATCGCCAGCGCCAAAATTGTGGGCACCAGAGTAGCCAGTACGCAAAGCGCGCAACTCAGACTTGATCAGCAAAACAAAAATCGCAATTGCAATAACGATGGAGACCGTCAGGGGGACTGCAGCCGCATTCCACGGAACGCGATGTTCAAGTATCAGGTATTGAACGACCAAGGCGGCAAAAACCAGCATCCCGCTAAGCAGCGCATGCCCCGGCAGCAAGTCATGAATCGCATCCAGGTCGCGATCTTTTCGGAAGACTGCGAGCAAATAAATCCTGCTGATCAGAATCGCCCCCGCGGGAATCGCCGGCAAAACGTATCCCGGCAGCTTGGATTGTGAAATCGAAAAAAAGATTACGACCAGTCCGATCCAGATCAAAAGAAACAATCGCAAAGTGTCAGCTGGTCGGATTGCGCAACTGCCGCAATGCGGCCACCAGTGCGGCAATCGCAATGATCGACCACGGCAACCATCCCAACAATGTGACCGGGATGTAATACCAGAACGGCTCGGGATGGTGATAAAGATTGGCTGCCGAAGCGCGCCAGATTGTGCTCCACGATGAATACGTGAAAGAACTGCGGATTGCGCAACTGCACCAGGCCATACCATGGCGAAGCGATCACGCAGCGCCGAGCAATATCCCGGGAACCCACAGTGTGCTGATAACAGATCCGTGCGCTCCGCTGCAGCGCCGCGAAAATTATGATGATCCCGAAAGCTAAAACTGGCGCCACCGGGCCCTTGGCCAGCGCGCGCCAAAGCCAGAAATCCGTAAAAGCCCGCCAGATATTTTTTCTCGCCGCTCTCGAACCACGCGTACCATGCCAACATTGCGATACGTGAATGTCGCCGTCAGCGGCATGTCAGTCGAAGCGGCGCGCGCGAATCCCGACGATGCCGGCCGAAGTTGCGAGTACCAACGCGCCATCAAGTTGCGAGCCGGAACGAAATCGGCGCAGAAACCAATACACCGCCAGCACCATCAGGAAGGCATCGAAGACCGAAGGCAAACGGGCCGCCCAATCGCTGACCCCGAAAAGGCGAAACGCGATCATCGCCTGCCAGTAATAAAGCGGCGGTTTTTCCAGCCACGGAATTCCGCCTAGCGTCGGCGTGATCCAGTCATGGCGCGCCAGCATTTCACGCGCGACCTGCGCGTAGCGAGGCTCGTCGGCGCCGATCAGTCCGAACGCGGCAAGCTTCCAAAGAAAAAAGAACGCGGGAACCGCCAGCAGCAGGATCCAGTCAGTAAAACGTGAGCGGTTCTTCACTCGGAGCGCATTCCTCTGTGGCTTTCTCTGTGTAACTCTGTGCCCTCTGTGGTAACGGCCTTTTAAAAGGGAGGGACACAAAGAATCTTACTGGAAATTTTGTGTAGCCCTGATTCTGCCGAGGATGCTCTCGACCGCCGCATGCAGCGGCCCATCGACCGCGCAACCGCTGGCACAAGTGTGGCCACCGCCGCCGAATTCCGCTGCGATGCGCGCAACATCAACTTTGCCTTTGCTGCGCAGGCTCACGCGAAAACGTCCATCGGGCAGTTCACGGAAGAAAGCAGCGACCTCGACATCTCCGATGGCCAGAGCGTAATTCACCAGACCTTCGCAATCTTCTTCTTTTGCGCCTACGCGGTCCATCTGTTCCTGCGTGACCCAAATCCATGCCAGCGGACCTTCGCGTTGCAGTGCAGAAAGCGCGGCACCGAGCAGACGCATCTTTGCGGTCGAGTGCCCGAAATAAACGTGGCGTGCACTGCGCGCCGGATCTGCCCCGGCCAGCACCAACTCACGCGCCAGTTCAAACGTGTGCTCGCTGGTGCCTTCGAACATGAATGCGCCGGTGTCGGTGAGCACCGCAGTGTAAAGACAGGTCGCGATCTCCGGAGAAATTTTTACGCCAGCCTGCTTCGCCAGGCGATAAACCATCTCCGCGGTCGCCACGGCTTTGGGATCGATCCAGTTCACGTGTGCAAACGTCCGGCCGCTCTTGTGATGATCGATGTTGATCAGGAACTGGTTCTCCAAGCCCTCCAGCCGCGCGCGTTGAATGCTATCGCACTCCAGAAGAATGGCGGCGTCGTAATTGCCATTCACCCGTTCCGATTGGATGACGGTCGAAGCAAACGGCAGCTGCTGATAAACGCGAGGCACGCCATGGCGCAGCACCACTTCTGCCTGCTTGCCCATCCGGCGCAGGATTTCCTGGCACGCCAGGCTCGATCCCACAGCGTCGCCGTCGGCGCGGTCGTGCGAAGTGAGCACGAAGCGCTCGCGGCGTTCGATCTCGGTCAGGACCTGGTCAAGCATGGGAACTCTGCTTTCAAAACCTGAATCAACTCTTTTTCGTCCGCTTCAACAACTGGTCGACGCGAGCATTGAATTTATCCGAACGGTCAAGAATGAAGAGCAATTCAGGCGCACGCCGCAGATGCAAGCGGTCAGCGACTTCGTGCCGAATGAACGCCGCCGCCGCGACCAGGCCTTCCATGCTGCGCTGGCATTCTTCCTCGCTTCCGTGCACCATGACCAGCACTCGCGCCGACCGCCCGTCGTGGCCATTTCCACCGCAGTCACCGTCGCCAAGCCCAATGCGCGGATCAGCCAGTTCACCTTCGACGATGGTTTCAATCTCTTCCCTCAGGGCCTCGCCCAGGCGCTCCCGATGGTATTTGGCTGTCCACGCTTCTCCACACCGTCACCTCGGAATAAAACGAATGAGAATATCAGAAATTGACGTTAACGGAATGTCAAAGGGGTGATGGGAGGGTATCGGGATTTTTTGGAAGTGCGGCGTTTCTTTAACTCTGTCATCCCGAACGCGTCCGCTGAAAGCGGGCGGGAGAGGGACCGTACATTCGATGTGCAGCGCGCGTAGACGTGTGCAGGATTGCATGTTCTGCATGCAGCTCATCTGACCTTGCCGACGCCGCTGCCACCGCAAACGCTTCGTAAGGTCCCTCTCGGACGCGCGAGCGCGTCCTTTCGGGATGACACTCAGTAATGAAAATTACAAAAACTCCACGAACGAATCCGCCACCTCGGCGCCAGCGTTGTTCGCAATGCGCATGGCCTGGCGCTCGACATTCTTCATCAAGCCATCGAGATAATCGCGAGAATCGGAGACGCTGACCACGCCGATAGTCGCGCGATTCCACAGGCCGGAGGCATCCAGCTCGGCGGTGGCTACGTTGAAGTGCGCGCGCAGCTTGTCTTTCAGGCTGCGCACCACTTGCCGTTTATCTTTCAGGGATTGCGCGTGCTCGATCTGGAGTTCGAGGGTGAGAAGAGCGACCATCGTCGTGCGTCGTGCGTCGTGGGCCGTGCGTCGTGCGTCGTGCGCTAAAAGCCGTGCGACCCACGACGTGCGACGCACGACGGCGCTTTACGCCATCACTTCCGCAGCGACCTTTTCGGTCACGAAGGCTTCGATCACGTCGTTGACTTTGATGTCGCCGTAGTTGGCGATGGAGATGCCGCACTCCATGCCGTTGGTGACCTGGCTGGCGTCATCTTTGAAGCGGCGCAGCGAGCTGACTTTGCCTTTGAAGACGACGACGTTGTCGCGCAGCAGCCGCACTTCGGAGTCGCGCTTGATCAGGCCATCGGTCACGCGGCAGCCGGCCACTGTTCCAACTTTCGGGATGCGGAAGGTTTCGAGCACCTGGGCGCGTCCCTGATAAGTTTCCTTGATCGTCGGCTCGAGCAGGCCGCTCATGGCGCGCTTGATCTCGTCCTGTAACTCGTAAATGATCGAGTGCAGGCGGATATCGACTTCTTCCTGCTCCGCGAGTTCCTGCGCTTTGCGCTCCGGCCGAACGTTGAAGCCGATGATGATCGCGTTCGACGCCGACGCCAGCAGCACGTCGCTTTCAGTGATCGCGCCCACGCCTGAACGCAGAACTTTCAGGCGAACTTTGTCGTTCGACATCTTGCCCAGCAGATCGCCTAGACACTTCGATCGAGCCGTGAACGTCGCCCTTCAGAATGATGTTGAGTTCCTTCGTGCCCGCGCTCTTGACCTGTTCAGCCAAGCCTTCGAGCGATACGCGGGAGCTCTTGGCCAGCGTGGCTTCGCGGGCTTTTTGCTCGCGGTAGTCGGAGATGCCGCGGGCTTTATCGCGGTCGGCGACGACCACGAACTGATCGCCGGCTTGCGGCAAGCCTTCCATGCCGAGAATTTCGACCGGCGTGGATGGAGGCGCTGCGCTGAGTTGCTGTCCGCGATCGTCAAACATGGCGCGAACTTTTCCGTAAACGTTGCCGACGACGAAATTGTCGCCGGTGCGCAGGGTGCCGTTTTGCGCGAGCACGGTGGCCACGGGGCCGCGTCCGCGATCGAGTTTGGCTTCGAGAACCACGCCGGTCGCGGGACGATCTGGATTCGCCTTCAGTTCTTGCAAGTCGGCGACCAGGCAGATCATTTCGAGCAGCAGGTTCAGATTCGTTTTCTGCTTCGCCGATACATCGACAAACACCGTTTTGCCGCCCCAGTCTTCCGGCATCAGTCCGCGATCGGCGAGTTGTTTCTTCACGCGATCCGGCAGTGCGCCGGGCTTGTCAATTTTGTTCACCGCCACAATGATCGGCACTTCCGCGGCGTGCGCGTGATCGATGGCTTCGAGCGTTTGCGGCATCACGCCATCGTCGGCAGCGACGACCAGCACAACGATGTCGGTTGCCTTCGCTCCGCGGGAACGCATGCGGGTAAAGGCTTCGTGACCAGGCGTATCCAGGAACACGATTTCGCGACCGATACGCCGGCGAGTCTCTTGTCCTGCATTGAAACTTTGTAAGCGCCGATATGCTGCGTGATTCCGCCGGCCTCGCCTTCGGCAACGCTGGTAGAGCGGATCGAATCGAGCAGCGTGGTTTTACCGTGATCGACGTGGCCCATGATCGTGACCACCGGCGGCCGCGTGACTGCCTCGGCGCCTCCTTCTTCAGTAGAGGTAGTTTCGGCGGCTTCTTTCGCAGCCTGCTCTTCAAAGCTGATGACATTGGTCTCAGCGCCGAAGAAGCGCGCCATCTCGCTGGCCAGTTCGGTGTCGAGATTCTGGTTAATCGTCGCGAATACGCCCTTCGCCAACAGACGCGCGATCAGATCCTTCGCGCGAATCTCCAGCTTCTCGGCGAGGTCCTTAACGCTGATTCCTTCGGTGATGGTGATGTTCCGCGTTATCGGCAGCGGCTCATTCGAAAGCGAAAGCCGCGGCGGCGGAACGAAGCCCTTCATCGGGCCTTCCTTTACCCCGCGCGGAACGTAACGCTGGCCGGGACGGCGCGATGGTCCTCCAGGGCGGCTGCCGGGACGGGTTGGTCCTGGCGGCGGAAGTCCAGGGCCGACGCCGATTGGGCGTGGACCGGATGAACCTTGCCGCGTGGGATGCATTGGCCGCCGTTCGCCGGGACGCATTGGCGGACGAGTGCCGGGCGCTCCTGCTGCTGGCCGCGGACGCTGAAAAATCGGTTGACCGGGAACTGGCCTGCCGGGCGCCGGACGACTTGACATCGGGCGTATCGGCTGGCCGGGCTGCGGACCTGTAGCTCTCGGCGGAGCTGCAGCTGGTCTGGGCGGTGCAAGGTAGACCGGACGCGGGCCGGTCTGCGGCACGATCATGCGCGGTGCCGGAGGTTGCGGACGCGGCGGCTGCGTGGGCGCGGCAGGACGTGGAACTTGAGCCGTGACATTGGCACTGGAACCAGTCGCTGCCGGAGCCGGTGGCGCGGCATTCGCTACTGGAGCCGATGGTGTGCGCGCAACCGGAGGAGTCGCCGGCGCAGCTGGGATCGTTGCCGGCGGCGTGGCAATTGGTGTGGCCGGAGCCGCTGGTCGTGGCGGCGCGATCGGAGTTGCAACTCGCGGCGGCGCGGTTGCCGCGGGCGCGCTCGGCAGGGGCGGCTTAGCTGCGGGTGCGGCCGGTTTAGCTTCCTGCGTGGGTGGCGGCTGAACTGAGCGTTGCGGCGGCGCGCTCGGTGCGGGAGCGGCGGCCTTGCTGCTTTGCCAGGATGGCTTTCAGAACATCTCCCGGCTTGGAGATGTGAGAGAGATCAATCTTAGGCTTTATTCCGTCCGCATCCGGACGCGCCGCAGCGGCTCGATTTCGCGCTCTGGCCATTGCCCGAGCCCTGCAAAGCCGCGCGGACCTTGTCCGCTTCAAGGTCCTCGAGTGAACTGGAATGCGTCTTCTTCTCGGTGACCCCCACTTCGGTCAACACGTCGAGAATCGCTTTGCTCTTTACTTCCAGCTCCCTTGCCAGATCGTTAATTCGAATCTTACTCATCCGCCTCTTTGTCCCTCCGGACTGTTCCCGCTAAGCCTTCATGTCAACCTCACGGTGTGTACAGACGTAGCTGGCTACGTCTTTGCCGGAGACGTTGCAAGCAACGTCTCTACAAAAAACTTATTCTTTCTGTCTCCGCAGGCTCGGCCGATTCTTCGCTTTCAGCGGCCTGCTCAGGTTCCGGCTCGGTTCCCTCAGCGTGCTCTTCAGCAGCAGCTTCGGCGCTGAGTTCTTCCGATTCGGCCTCGGGCGCTCGGGGCTTCAACTTCTGGATCGGCTGCAGCTTCTTCCGTCACTTCGCCGGCAACGGCTTCGCCTTCGTTCTCCGGCAAGGCCATAGCCTCGCCACCTTCGAGCGCGGCGAAATAATTATTGACTGCAACGCTGATTTTTTCCACCGTTTTCGGGCCGATACCTTCAATCGCCTCGAGCTGCTCAGGCGTCATGTCAGCCAAGGCTTCGACCGTCGAGATACCCGCTTCCTTGAGCTTCTCAACCAGGCCCTCGCCCAATCCCTCGACACTCTCAAGAGGCGTGGCCGTGGAGCTGGTGAGCTCCGCCATCTGCGCTTCCACTTCCTGGCGCTTCTCTTCTTCGCTCTTGATGTCGATCTTCCAGCCCAGCAACTTCGCCGCCAGGCGGACGTTCTGCCCCTTCTTGCCGATGGCAAGCGAAAGCTGGCTGTCATCGACCACGACTTCAAGATGCTTGTCGGCAGAATCGACGACAGTGACGCGGCTGACTTTGGCCGGCTGCAGCGCCTTCTCGGCGAAGGTCACCGAATCTTCGTGATATTCGATGATGTCAATCTTTTCGCCGCGCAGCTCGCGGATGATCGACTGCACCCGCATGCCCTTCATTCCGACGCAAGCGCCGACCGCGTCCACTTCTTTGTCTTTGGACATCACTGCGATCTTGGTGCGCTCGCCGGCTTCGCGGGCGATGGCGCGAATCACCACGGTGCCGTCGTAAATTTCCGGGACTTCGGTCTGGAACAGGTGCTGCACCAGTTCCGGAGCAGCGCGCGAAACCACGACTCCGGGGCCTTTGGAAGCCTTCTCGACGCGCGCAATCACCACTCGCACCCGCTCGCCCATGGCAAACGATTCCAGACGCGACTGCTCTTTGCGCGGCATGCGCGATTCAGCTTTGCCGAGATCGAAGATCACATCCGGGCCTTCGATTCTTTTGACCGTGGCGTTTACGATCTCGCCGACGCGGTTGATGTACTCGTTGTAAACCGTGTCGCGCTCGGCTTCGCGGACCTTCTGAAAAATAACCTGCTTCGCAAGTTGCGCCGCAATGCGTCCCAGAATGCCTTCGGTCTCTTTCGGAATCTGCAACTCGCCGCCGACTTCAGCATTGGCGTCCGACTTGCGCGCATCATCGATTGTGACCTGCAGGTTCGGATCTTCGATCTGCTCAGGAGTTTCGACGATGGTCTTCACCGCATAGGCGCGAATTTTTCCCGTGTCTTTATCGAGATGCGCGCGCAGATTTTCCTGCGACTTGTAGTACTTGCGCGTGGCCACAACAATGGCGTCTTCCACCGCGGTCACTACAATTTGCGGATCGATCCCTTTGTCCCGGCTGAGTGCGTCGATCGTGTTGTAAAGCTCGCTAGCCATAAGAAACACAATTTTGTAATTAGGTAATTTCGTAATTCGGGTCAATTTGAAAGTCATCAATGGATTTCAAATTACTCAATTACCCGATTACCGAATTACTAAATCTCTGGCACCAGATTGGCCTTCTCCACATTAGCCAATTCGATTTCCAGCTTCTCTGCGGCGCCTTCTTTCGGACGAAATTTCTTTCGCGCCTCGGCCAAATCCAGTGTCAGGCTCCCGGCGTCAAAATTGCTCGAGCCGTCCTTCAAAATGCCGGTTGCCGTTTACCGGGTCCCTGGTCGTAAGCTTCACCCGGCTTCCCTGGAAGCGCTCAAAATCCGCGGCCCGCGACAGCTTGCGATCCAACCCCGGCGAAGAAACTTCCAGCACGTAAGGGCCGCCGGACATTGCGTCCTCGACGTCGAATATCGTGCTTACTTCGCGACTCAGGGTCGGCGCAGTCTTCGTGCGTCACACCCGCCGGCTTGTCAATGAAGATTCGCAGCATGCGTGACTTCCCGCCGCCGCGCAGTTCGACTTCCACCACTTCCACGCCCAGCGAGGCCGCCACGCGCTCTACGATTCCGCGCACGTGATCCAGGTCAACTGCCATAAAAACAGCGGCTTAGATGCCTCCCAAGCCGCACAGAAACCACCCGCAAGTAAAAAGTGGGCTTGCGCCCACTGGTGTGTTTCGCCAATCCTGGTACTACACAGCAGTTCCAGTACCTAATATACGCCCGAGATGTTTAAAAGACAAACCAGCGGGAGCGAGTTTGGATCAGTATTTCCTTAAAATGTGTCATCCCGAATGCGCCCGCTGAAAGCGGGCGGGAGAGGGACCGTACGTGGGATTGAAGTGCCGATGAAGTATTTAGGATTGCGGGCAGAGCTGATCCCGCTCGCGCCGCTGCTACTGTCACGCATCGTCCGGTCCCTCTCACGTCCGCCTTCGGCGAACGTGTTCGGGATGACACTCGTTGTGAGTGTCGACAGGCGCTGAATCCCGCTCGCGACGCTGTCACTGTCCGTATACGCCCGAGAAGTTTAAAAGACAAACCAGCGGGAGCGAGTTTGGATCAGTAATTCCTCAAAATGTGTCATCCCGAATGCGCCCGCTGAAAGTGGGCGGGAGAGGGACCTTACGTGGGATTGGAGTGGCGATGAAGTATTTAGGATTGCGGGCAGAGCTGATCCCGCTCGCGCCGCTGCTACTGTCACGCATCGTCCGGTCCCTCTCACGTCCGCCTTCGGCGAACGTGTTCAGGATGACACTCGTTGTGAGTGTCGACAGGCGTGCTGATCCCACCCGCGCCGCTGCTAGTCGTGAAGCCTCGTAAGGTCCCTCTCACGTCCGCCTTCGGCGAACGTGTTCGGGATGACAATTGTTGTGAGTATCGACAGGCGTGCTGATCCCACTCGCGCCGCTGCTACTTGTGAAGCCTCGTAAGGTCCCTCTCTCGTCCGCCTGCGGCGAACGTGTTCGGGATGACACTCGTTGTGAGTATCGACCGGCGTGCTGATCCCATTCACGCCGCTGCTACTTGCGAAGCATCGTAGGTCCCTCTCACGTCCGCCTCCGGCGAACGTGTTCGGGATGACACTCAGCGTGAGTCAAAATTGAGTTGATCGAACTAACGCCAGCGCGGTCACATCATCATGACGTCGGTGGCGCATGCATGAACCGCCGCACCTGTTCCAGCAGACCGACGCAGACTTCGTGCGCGCTTTCGATTCGCGACTGATCGAGGCAATCCGCCGCCCGCTGCAATCCATACTTTTCTCCACGATAGTCTGCTTCTACGACGCCTTTTGAAACCAGCAACAGAGCGTCCCCGGGATTCAACGCCACCACCGACGCGCCGGGAACCAGCCCGGAAAAAAGCCCGAAGGGCAAAGCGGTAGCTTCCAGTGGCCGGATTTTTTGTTTGTGCCGCACCAATGCAGGCGTGTGCCCGGCATTTACATAAGAGACGATACCTGGCTGATCGTCATAACAACCAATAAATGCCGCGCAAGCATGCACCCCGCCGGCGGATTTATCGTGGCGCGGTTGCACAAGATCCAGAGTTCGATCAGGGAGCCGATCTCGTTTCCATGCTCATCGCTGAGCAGCTTTGCTCCCCAATTGCGGAAGTTACGCTGTACAGTCCACCATGATCCCGCGGGCCTGTTGTAGCTCTCCAGCCACGTCAAACAATCCGAAGAGCACTTTACCGGGCGCCACAGATACAAAATCGTAGAAGTCGCCGTGCCGGCGTTGGCCATAGTAGACCGCGCTCAGGGAACCGTTGCGAATTTCGGGAATGGTGGCTTGGACGGGGTGCTTCCCGGACATGCGCTGCGAACACCGGTTCAGTGCTGGACTCACTTTGGCAGAACGAACTGTAGCACTGAACCAAACAGAACTCGGTCCTGATTCGATCAAAAGCGTGCACGAAAGTAGCGAGCCGAATCCCACATCGGGACCGTCAGCCGCCAAACTGGTGAATTAATGCCGCTCCGGTTTCTTCCTGCAGCTGCCGATAATCGCAATGAATGGTCGACCGCAGCGCCGATTCCACCGATTCGCCCTGTCCCAGCTTTTCCAATATTCGCAACACGTCGCTCATGCCGTACTGGTCGCGAATATAGGAGACGGTGGCCAACGACTCGGCATAAGCCAGCGTAGCCTGGCCGGTGGAGAACGATGGAAAATCCGCCTTCCATCGAGTTGAGTGGGATTTCGCGATCGGTTTTGAATAAACGCGCCAAGGCTGGGCCGTCGCCCAACGGTCTTGGTTCGAGCATTTGCGCGATGCCCTCGTTCAGCCATTGCGGGCAGCGGCCCTGGGTAGCTTGATTTACAAATGAATGGGTCAGTTCGTGGCGGAGAATGCGGGCCATAGCCGGAGTGACGGAATTCACCCCTCGGAAAGGGATGCGGATTTTGCCGTCATTCAGTGCGCCCACCCAACCGGGCGCGCGGGTCACATCGAAAAAATCCTGGCTGGTGTAGAGAACCACCGGAATACTGGAGCGAGGCTCATTGCCAAATTCGCGGGACAAATCCTGGTAGGCCGATTCGAGTGTCTCAAGAATCTGCGCCCGCAGAGTGTCGGAGGTCTGGGTGCCTTCGTAGCGCAATATAAAATGTCCGGTCTCGCGCTCGGAGAAATTGCTCTCCACATATCGTTCCCGTTCAGTACGGTCCAGCAGTTGCTTGATGGAGGCGTCCGGCCGCAACGCGAGTGATTTCTTCCAGCTTTGGATGGCATCTCTGGGATGGTCGGCGGAGTACTGCGCATATCCGAGTACCGCGTAGGCGTCAGCCGAATCCGGGGCTTGTTCAACTGCACGTTGGGCATAGAGCATCGCCTGCTGCGCATTTCCGGTTTTCACCAGCAGGGCCGCATAAAAATTCAGGATGGCCGGATTCTGGGGATCATTTCGCAGGGCAGTTTCAAAATCACGCCGGGCCGAAGAATAATCGCCCGCCTGAAATTCCTGCTTGCCCGCGACATAGTAGGCGATCGCGGTCGCGGCCCGGTTGCCGGCTGCGTCGATTTGCATAAGCACATCGCGGTCTACTTTGCCGGCATGAATGACTTGACCCAGCAACTGATCTTCGCCGACGGCATGAGTCTCGGGCGCAAAAGCGGGAATTGCCGAGTTGGCGGCCGGGCGGTCGGGGCGTCACTCTTTTCTACGCTCTGAACCACCGAGTTCGGAATCGTGTAAGAATCGTCGCCCTTCTGATATTCGATTCCGCTGGCGGTCTGTTTCGTCTGGTCGGCGTAGATGGCCCCTCCATTTTTTAAATGGATGATATCGGCCAGCGCCGATTGGGCCAATCCGCGCGGCAAGCAACGCCAGGCAGCAGTATGGGGTGACAAATGTGCGCACTTAGGCGCATTCTATTGGTGCAGGAGCTTGGTTCGAAGGTGACCAAGGTCACAGCTGAATACTGACCCGCTGGGTCAGTGCGAACCTTGCAGGACAATGGGTAGGGCCGCCACAGCAGTTTCGCTCGCGATTTTTCTCTCCGCCGTCTCCTTCTCGGGGCGTGCGCAATCACCGGGCGCTTCTCCAATTCCGGCGTCAGACGCGAAAAACCCTGCGCAGGCTTTCTATCTGAAGTTGCGATCTGTGGGGCTTGATAAATCGCAGGTTTACAAGATTCGCGAAGCGTCGCTCGACCGGGCGCAACTTCACATTTCGCTCGATGACGGCACCATCGCTTTTACTGAAGCGGTGGATGGCCACATCACCGGCGCTTTTTATCAAGGCTATGGCGAGGTGTTGCTGATGCCGCCGAACCAGGCGGAGCGCGCCTCCATGGCGCTTTTCACCGGCAGCGCAATTCTCGAGGAAACATTTTCCTACGCCTACTTTCGCTTTAACGACGATGTCTTCGCGGAGTTGCAACCCTATTTGCGGCCGGCGGATGATGCGGAGTCTTTCGTCGGGCTCTGGGGCAATACCGCGCGCAATCTGGCACAGGAAGATGCTTTGCGTCTGCTTTTGAGTTTCAGCGAATCGTTGCCGGGCAACAGCGACCCCGCAAAACCCGACGATCGCATGCTGCACGCTTATGTTCAGGGCAATAAGCTCGGCGCATTCGATGTCCGCTATGACTCCATGCTGCATGAGCAGGTCGCAGCCGGCCAGCACCGGCGTGTGGATGGCGAAGATTACTACGACGTGTGGGCCTCATTTGCGGTCCCGCTGCCCGGCAATTCCGCTGCCGCTTCGAATCGCCGCAAGGACGATGAACCCTCGGCCGTTGATTTCGACATCACCGATTTCAAGATCGATGCCCGCATCAAGCCAGTGAAGGAGCTGGACGCCACCGCGACCCTGAGCATTGTTGCGCATCGCAAAAGCAAGCGGGTTTTGTTTTTTGAACTTTCGCGGTTGCTGCGAGTGAGCAGCGTGCTGGCCGATGGTCGGCCGGTTGAATTCATTCACAACCAGGCGGTCGAGGGCTCACACTTGGCCAAGCAAGGCAATGACGCGGTGGCGGTGATTTTGGACGGCCCGCTTGAAAAAAACCAAAAACTTGAGTTGAGCTTTCAATATTCCGGGATAGTGCTCTCGGAAGCCGCTAATGGACTGTTGTATGTCGGAGAGCACGGCAACTGGTATCCCAATCGTGGTTTCGCCAGGGCATCTTTCGAACTGGAATTTCATTACCCAGCGGCTTGGACGCTGGTCGCCACCGGACATCGGACCCAAATCAGCGCGGCGGGCGGAGAACAGACTGCAAAGTGGGTCACCGACCGGCCGGTGCCGGTCGCCGGATTTAATCTTGGCAAGTATTCAGAAAACGTCAATCGCGCCGGCGACGTGGTGGTCACAACTTACGCCACCGCCACGGTGGAGCGCGGATTTCCAGGAACAATCGATCTGGCTGAGTCCGCAATCCCAGTCGTTCCTGGGCAGCGCGGCTCGATTACCACCGGAGGGGCGCACAGCTTCCCTGTAATTCATGCACCGCAAGTGCCTTCGCCAGCCGTGAATACGCCCGCTGTAGGCGCGGCCGCGGCCGCAGCGATTGAGTTTTACGAACGCTACTTCGGCCCCTATCCCTATGGCGAGCTTGCCATCACCCAAATGCCGGGAGCGGTCAGCCAAGGCTGGCCCGGTCTGATTTTTCTTTCCAGCTTTTCATTTCTGACGCCGGAGGAGAAAACCCGGCTGGAGCCCAATCCGGCGCGGAGAATTCGCTCCGATCAGGTGATCGCCCATGAGACGGCGCATCAATGGTGGGGGGACCTGGTGCATTGGAGCGGTTATCGCGATCAATGGATGATGGAAGCGCTCGCTAACTACAGTGCGCTGATGCTGCTCGAAACCCGGGAGCCGGCGAAGTTCCGCAGCGTAATGCAGAGCTACCGCGATGATTTGTTGGCAAAGGCCCAAAGGGAGCGCCGATCATGGATGCTGGGCCGGTAACGCTCGGGTTCCGGCTTTCCTCGTCGCAATTCCCCTCTGCATACGAACCTGTGTGCTATGGTCGCGGGACCTGGCTGCTGCACATGCTGCGCACCATGATGCGCGATGCGCAAAGTAAGGGCTGCGGCGAACCCGCAAAAAATGGCAGATGAACCCTTCGTGCGCGCTCTCCGCAAATTGCGAAAAGAATATGGAGATGAATCGGTCAGCACCGTCGAGCTGATGCGGATATTTGAATCCGAATTGCCGCCCTCGCTTTGGTACGAGGGCCACAAATCGCTTGACTGGTTTTACGAAGGCTGGATCAATGGCAGTTCCATCCCGACATTTACTATTCACGATGTGAAATTTGAAGACCGAGGAAAAGGAAAAACCGCGACTGTGAGCGGCACCCTCATGCAGGAGCAGGCGTCCGACACTCTGGTGACTTCTGTCCCTATCTATGCCTCTGTCGGTGGACGAAACATTTTTCTGAAGCGAATCTTCGCCGAAGGAGAGCAGACCCCATTCCGTATTTCTGTCCCCGCCGGAACCCGCAAACTGGTTGTAGATCCCGAGCAAACCCTGCTGTCGCGCGCCAAATAACGCAGATCCATGCTGCTCAGTTTTTGGGTTTGTAGTGAAGAGCCTGTAAAATCTGCGCCGGCATTTGCGGCAGGGAAACGACCTTGTGCAGGACTCCGTGTTCGGCGCAGACTCGAGGCATTCCATAGACCGCGCTGGTGGCCTCGTCTTGCCCGATGGTGAGCCCGCCGGCATGACTGATCGCAGTCATGCCCTGCAAGCCGTCTGCGCCCATACCGGTCAGGATGATGCCGCAGGCAGTATTTTCCAAAGGCTTCGGCTATTGAAACCATCATGACGTCTGCCGAAGGTTTGTGCACGCTCGCCACCGGATGGTCTGAGAGGCAAATTTTTGTTTGCAATATTCCTTTTGCCTCGGGCCGTCGCCTGACTCTCAGGTGTCTTCCGGCCGGCGCGATATATACATTGCCGGGCTCAACAATATCGCCATGCTCGGCTTCGCGGACCTCGACCGCTGAAATCGTATTCAGCCGTTTTGCCAGAGGAGCGGTAAATCCCGGAGGCATGTGCTGCACTACGATCACGGCGACAGGAAAATCGCCGGGCAGTTCCGGCAATATCTCTTGCAACGCCTGCGGACCACCGGTGGAAGTTCCCATCGCAATAATTTCCGGAGTGGCGCGCAGTTGCCGGCGAATTGCGATCCTGGGCGAATGTTGCGCGGCTTGGACCGAACGGCTGCTTCGCGCCAGCGGACTTCTCGCCGCCGCCTCGATTCTGGCGATGAGCTCCCTTTTCAGCTTTCGTGGATCAACCGCTTGTCCCGCGTCTATTTTGGAGCATGTAATCGAACGCTCCGATATTGAGCGCCTCAATCGTTACATCGGCTCCTAGCTGGCTGGCTGAACTCACCATGATTACCGGACGCGGCGACTCGAACATGATTCGCCGCAGCACTTCGATTCCATCCAGGTCGGGCATATCCACATCCAGGGTGATTACATCCGGCTTCAGGTCGCGCACCATCTGCAGCGCTTCCTCGCCGCGCCGCGCAGTTCCGCAAATCTGCAGTGTAGGTGTGGACTCTATGGCGCGACATAGCGCCTCCCGCATGACTGCGCTATCGTCAGCGATGAGAACGCGAATCGGCGAAAAGGCCGGAGCAGCAGAGTGCATCAGCGAGCTCCATATATATTCGCGACAGTGGCGCGAACTTCGTCGAGTATGGACTCCATCTCGAAGGTGAACCGCGCCAGGTCGAAGGGGCGAAGCGCGGGGTGCCGGGCGGCCAGAATGGCGAACGCGGGTTCTTCCGCAAAGTCAGTCTCTTTTCTTCAATGTAACCGTATCCCAGTCCGCCGAGCCGGCACAGCAGATCGCTCACGCAGACGATGCTGGTGAGTGCCGGATCGCCTTGAATCGTTCCGGGAGAATGGTGGCCGACGATGACCCGGGTGAGCTCTTCCGGAAGGTGCCAGTTGCGGGCAATGATTCTTCCGCTATCGCAATGCGTGATGCCTAGTATCTGCTGCTCCGCTTCATGTAACGGAATCCGGCGGCGATTGGCTTCTTCGAAGCAGCGGCGAAATTCATGGGGCGCTACCCAGAGCAGAGCAACGATGCCGATATCGTGAAGACAGGCCCGCGGCATAAGCTTTCGCCACGTCCGGATAGCCGATACGGCCGGCGAATTCGTGAGAGACTGAGCGCGCAACCCATGGAGTGTGCCCAGAAAACTGCAGGTTCGACGCCAAACGATGTTGCCGGCATGAGCCGCAGCAGCGAGCAGGAGACCGCGATTTGCTGAATACGGTCCAGCCCCAGCGCCACCACCGAAGCTTGAATGGTTTCTACCTCGTGGGCGCTGCCGAATAGCGGAGAGTTTGCCACCTGCAGGCAGCGTGCCGCCAGCGATTTGTCTTGCGAGATCAGACTCACCACCTTATGCACGTCCACCTGATCCAATGGCTTTTCCATGTATCGCAGCAGAGGCAGCAACACCGCGGGTACGGTGGGCAGATCGCGGGTCGATTCCAGTCTTTCGACGATGTGATTGGCGGTTGCAATGCTCATGGCTCACCTCCACCGTTTCCGGCGTTCTCAGATTTCACATAAGCGGTGGCCGACGGCATGTGGACCAGCCGGAAATCCTGGCTGATGCCGTACAGGGATTCAGAGTGCCCAAGGAAAAGATATCCGTGCGGCAGCAGGGAGCGGTAGAAATGCTGGAGCACGCGCTTTTTCGAGGCCACGTCAAAATAGATCAGCACATTGCAGCACAGGATGAGGTCGATGCTCTGAGCCAACAGCATGCGGGAGTCGTCCAATAAATTGATCCGGCTGAAGATGACTTTGGCCTGCACCTCCTGATTGAGTTGCAGCTTGTCGCCCATCGACGCGGAAATACTTGTCGCGGAAATGGGCATCCAGGTTTCGTGTGCTGTACTCTCCGTAAATCCCCGTGCGCGCATGGCTGATGGAGCGCTCATTCAAATCGCTGGCCATGATCTCGGTCACCCATCCCTTCAGCCGGCCCGCGGATTCCTCAAGCAAAATCATGGCGAGAGTGAACGGCTCTTCTCCGGTGGAGCAGCCGGCGCTCCATATGCGAATCCGGTTCTGCCCAACCCGGGCTTTTGCTTGGATGATCGAGGGCAATACGATTTTGCGGATCACCTCCAACTGCGGCAGGTTGCGGAAAAAGTAAGTTTCTCCAACCGTGATTTCGTTCAGCAGGCTGACCATTTCCGCCTGTCGCATGGAGTTGACCGTGAGGCAGTCGTAATATTGGCGCAAAGTCGGAACACCGAGCGCCTTCATGCGCCGACGGCACCGGTCTTCCAGAAGTTGCAATTTGTTGTCGGCCTGAAAAATTCCCGCGGCGTTGTAGATCAGGTCGCGAATCTGAATCAGTGGATCGACATTTCGGGTTCTGGCGGGAACCCGCCTTCCGCACGGTCGCGGCCGCGCCGATCATAATGCGGCACCACAGACGCCGGCCGTGCCTTCCCATGCAAAGGGCTGCTGCATGGGCCTTTCATCGGCAGCGCGAGGCTTCCGCTTTAGGGAAGGTGAGATCGGCGGAGGTGTCTGAAAGCAAGGAAACAAGAGGAAGCGTGGGGGACGGGCGTCTCGCCCGTCCACTTCCTCTAAGCCGGCAACAACATGCCTTTTTCCAAATGCCGCGTCACATGCGCATACGAGGCCGCATGCGGATCGTGGGTCACCATGATCACGGTCTTGTGAAAGTCCTCGATTCAGCCGCTTCAGGATTTCGAGCACTTCGGTGGCCGATTGACTGTCCAGATCCCCGGTCGGTTCGTCGGCCAGCAGCAAAGTCGGATCGCTGACGATGGCGCGCGCGATGGCGACCCGCTGTTCTTGTCCACCGGACAGCTGCTTCGGCAGATGATGCACGCGGTCCTGCAGTCCCACCAGCTTCAGCGCGGTCATGACGTGATCTCTTCTCTGCTGGGAGTTCAGCTTGGTCAACAGCAGCGGCAGTTCGACGTTTTCAAATGCCGTCAGCACCGGAATCAGATTGAATGTCTGAAACACGTACCCGATGTGCTCGTTCCGCCATTTCGCCGACTGCGCATCGCTGAAGCGAAAAATATTTTGCCCCAGCACCAGCAACTCTCCCGCGGTGGGCCGGTCAATGGCCGCGATCATATTCAGCAGCGTGGTCTTGCCCGAGCCCGAAGGCCCCATGAGCGCCACGAATTCGCCGCCGGCGATCTCGATCGAAACGTTATCCAGCGCCTTCACTTCGAAAGGCGTCGCGCTTGAAAATTTTGCTGACGTTGCGTGCCTGCACGACCTGGGTCGCCGTCGCAACATTATTTGCAATAGCTGTGCTCATGATTGTCCCTTGATCTTGATTTTGTCCCCGTCTTTCAAACCTTCAGGCGCGGTCGTGATCACCGACTCGCCGCCGTTCAATCCACTCACCAGCGCGCCGCCGCTGCGCTGGGAAATAATGTTGACATTGCGCCGCATGGCCTTGCCGTCGAATGCGAGCAGCACATACTTTTGCCCGTCGGCATCGCGCAATCCAGCCGACGGTACGTAAGCTCCGCTGGCCTGAGTTGTGGTGGGCTTGTTTTCGTCGGCGATGAATCGCACGGTGGTGTTCATCTCCGGCCGCAGATGCGAATCGGGATCGAGGATCTGCACCTTCACTTCGATGGTCGCCTTCTGCCGGTTGGCTTGCGGCGAAACTTCCGCAATCTCGCCATTCCAATGCAGATCAGGGAACGCATCGACACTGACGACCGCCTTCTGCTTCGGAGTGAGCTTGGCAAAATCATCCTGCGCGATATCAAGGTCGGCCTGAATGTCATTCAAGTCGGCCAGCGACACGACCGATCCTTGCGGACCGCCTTCAGCCGAACTGGCAAACTGCGCCGTGATCAGTTCGCCTTTTTCGGCGGTGCGATCAAGAATGGTCCCACTGACCGGCGCGCGAATGATGGTGGCATCGAGCAGCGATTTCGCGTACGCCTCCTGCCCCTCCGCCTGTGTCAGCGCGCCCTTTGCGCGTGCAATCTCTTCCGGGCGCGGCCCAATCTTCGATAACTGGAATGCCTTCTGCAGCGAATTTACGCGTTGCTGGTCAGAGTCGAACTTCGCGACCGCATCGTCCAGCGATTGTCTTGAAACTACGCCCTGGCCGGCAAGCTGCCGCGTGCGATCCAGTGTGAGCTTGTCATTGACCAGCGTGGCTTGCGCTTCATCCAGGTTATGTTGCGCCTCGGCGATCTCCTCGGGACGTGATCCGTTGTTGCAGTTCTTCGAGATAAGCGCGTGCGCTGTCAGCCGCGCCTCGCGCCTGCTCGTACTGCGCGCGGAATTCATCATCTTCGAGTTTCACCAGCACCTGGCCCTCTTTAACCTTGTCGCCTTTCTCGACGCCGATCCACTTCACGCGGCCGGTCACTTTCGAATTCACATTGATGGTGTGGTGAGGAACGATATAGCCGGTAGCGGTCAGCACCGTGCCGCCGCTGTCTCCGCCTTGCGCCGCAGCGCGAACCACCTCGACCTCGGCGGTCGATCCGGCGAACATCCGATACGCCAACGTAGCCAGGCCGAGCAGGAAAACTAATGCCCACGCCCGCAAGTATGTAAGTCCGCGCCCACAGCGGACGGTCCGGAGTGTTCGGGCGGCGCCGAGCGGTCGATTCGCAGTCCTGCCAGATCGTGATGTTTGGTATCGAGTGCCATTTGATTCTTAATCTCTCAAAGCCGATAAAATTTCGCGCCGGGCCGCGCCCCATGCCGGCGCAACGCCCCCAATCAATCCCATCGCAACTGCAAACATCGACCGCCGATAATCACTACCTGCAGTGTGATCCGCATGCTGAAGACTACTTCGCTGAAAGTGACTGCATTTGAGGTTCCAGTCGTCATGCCATTAAACGGCAGCATCAAAATGATTCCGATCGCCGCGCCGATCAGCGCCAGCAGCACAGATTCGAAAATGAATGAAATCACGATGCTGCTCCGGCGGAAGCCGATCACCCGCAGGGTTGCAATCTCGCGCGAACGGTAAGCCACCGCGGCATACATGGTATTCGCGGCGGCGAAAATTGATCCAATCGCCATGGTCAAACCCACGATGTAACCCATAACGCGGATGGGCGCACCCGAACTGGTCTGCTTGTCGTAATATTCCGTTTCCAACATGCCAAGCTCCAGGCGCTGATCGTCGCCACGCGATGCTTCAAGGCATCAGCAGCGATCGGATCAGTTGCGCGCAGGTAGGCTGAACCGACCGCGTTCTGGCGATTGAACTGGTCGGCAGACTTGATTAATATCGCTCCAAATTTCGGAGTCGTATGAAGTACCGCCGGCGTCGAAAATGCCGACCACTTTCCACGGTCCTTTTCCGAAGTCGATCATGTCGCCGACATTGGTGTGACCAAAACGTTTGTGAATAGACTGGCTCACTACCACTTCGCGCTGCCCAGCAGTAAACCACCGTCCTTCGACCAATTTTACCCTGGGGCGGAACTCCAGACCGTCGGGGACCATGCCGCGCAGCGTCACGTTGGTCTCGCCGGTTCCATCCTTGCGCGGGAGATTGACGATCACCACCCACTCGCCGGAAACCAGTGGCTGACCGTGGCTGTCTTTCGCGATGCCCGGAAGCGCGGTCAGAATCGGCAATTTATCCTTCGTGAAACCACCCGCGAGTTCCTGAGTCGACCCTTTGCGCATGACCAGCACGTTCAGCGGATCGCCGCTGGTCTACGAATGCCCGTTGCATGCCGGCCAACAGCATCATCAGGAAAACGGCGGTCATGACCGTCATCGCGATGCCCAGCGCCGTCATGGTGGTGAGCCCCTTGCGCAATATCATGTTGCGGATGTTGTATCTGATCGGTATCGCCATAAACTTTTCCTTATCCGATGTGACGCAAGCCGTCGACAATTCCCGTACGTGAAGCGGCATAAGCCGGGATCGCCGCACTGAGAAATCCTGCCACGCCAGCGACTACCCACGAAACCGGAGCGACGTAGCGCCACTCCCGCACCGCCACCAGAAACAGTCCACCCATCTGCGGCGCGTGCGATAAACCCCAGAGCAGCGGGAATGCCACCACGCTGCCGACAATCCCGCCGATCAGCGCGATGGTGACCGCCTCGCCGATGAACAAGCCGAGTATGGTCTGCCGTCTGAAGCCCAGAGTCTTCAGCACGGCGACTTCCCGCGTCCGCTCGCGGATTGACATGGCCATGGTGTTCCCGGAAACCAGAAGTATGGTGAAAACCGCGGCCAGCGAGATGACCAGAATGAACGCTTTCACGTTGCCCAGCATGGAGATAAAGCTGAGCTGGAACGATTTCTCAGTTTCGGTTTTCGTCGGCTCCGGCGCGTTCGCGAACATCTGGTCTATCGCCAGCGCCACGCGATTCACGTCCTGCGGAGAGTCGACCAGAATCGTAAAGAGGCCAGCTTTGTCTTTGGCGAAAGCCACGCCTTCTTCAACGTACTTCCAATTGAAGTAAAGAGCATTATTCGGCTCGGTAGTAGTAAAAAGGCCACGCAGGGTTAGCTCGAGCCGGATGGGATAAATGTCCCCCTGGATGACGATTCGATCGCCAACCTTCCAGCCATATTTTTTTGCCAGCGCAATGTCAGCCACCGCCCCAGCGCGGTCTTTTTTCCAGGCTTCGAGTTGATCGGGCGGAATCGACAGTTCTTTGTAAACCTGCAAAGAATTCGTCGGGATCGGTGCCAAAGCGCGCGAAAAAATTCTCCGGCTTTTCATCTTTATAAATTCCCTGAAACCAGGCCAGCGGTACCACGTGCACGACTCCCGGGAATAGCGCGAATTTTGGCCCGGTAATAGCCGGGAAGAAAATTGGCCAGCGAAACCTTGTGCCGCGTAACCAGACGCTGCGCCGATTCCGCGCTTCCCTGGTCAATATAGAACGCTCTCCAGACCGACATCAGGAAAGACAGCAGCAGGAGCGAAAACGCAATACTCAATACGGTGAGGATGCTGCGCCGCTTGTTGCGGAAAGCATTTTTGCGGACAAAGGTGGTCAATGTCATGTTCGAATTCCTGGGTTACAACGAGGCCGCCGAACCTTTTTGGGACCACCCAGCATAGCCGATCAATTGCCACGCTAACAACCACTTCCATATTCATTTATCGGCTTTAACCTGCCAGTGCGGATCGTCAGTCGAACGCGGCTGACATTTGTCACGAAGCCATTGGCTTCCAGCTATTGGCTTTTAGCCTTTGGCCCGCACTCCGGCCTGCCATCCTGATACGTAACCGCGAATGCCTAAGTTTCAGTTGTGTTGAGTCGCTTGTTCTGTCTCTGAACCGGCCTCACGTTAGAGCCTGCCCGCGGAGCTTAGGTACTTCGGTAATTCCCGCTGCCGGCACCGATTAGAACTTATTATTTCAGATTACTCGCTCCAGTGGTTCATCTTCACCGGAGTTTGAGGCAGAGACAATGCCCACCAAGATTGGACGTTTCGAGATCCAAAGCCAGCTGTCGCAGTCAGCGTTTGCGACTGTGTACAAGGCGCTGGATACGGAAACCAGCAGATTATCGCGCTGAAAGCGGTTGCGCTGAATAACCTGCCGACCGCGACGCCCTGGTCAAAGACCGTCTTTGAGGAAGCCGACCGCTCGAAGCCTTTGAACAGCCATAACATCGCAGTGCTTTATGGCGTGGGGATGAAGAAGGCCAGCTTCTGGCCGGCGCCGAATACGTTCAGGGCAACTCCATAGCTACCACGCTCAGCCGCAAAGATGGATTTTCCATCTGGGATTTGCAGGACATCGCGCGGCAAATCTGCCACGCGCTCGATCACGCCCAGGTGCACAAAGTCGTTCATCACTCGCTGGAGCCCGCGAAAATCATGGTCCAGTGGGACGGCATGGTGAAGGTTTTGGGCTTCGGCATTTCCTCGATGAATGGGCTCACCGGAGTGTCGACGAAAGTTCCTGAAGTTCTGCATTACACTTCGCCGGAACAATTGCGCGGCGAGGCCTGCGATCATCGCTCCGCGCTCTTCAGTCTGGGCGCGATTCTCTATGAGATGGCGACCGAGCGCAAAGCCTTTGAGGGAGACACCGCAGAGCAAGTTCGGTCCGCCATCCTGGATACGAGTACCGCCTCTGCCGCATCGGCTCGAAAGCCTAATCTAAGCCATGGCTTGAGTGCGCTGATCATGAAGGCGATTTCGAAATCACCCGAAAATCGTTTTCAAAGTTGCCAGGACCTTCTGCGCGAAATCGAGCAATGCAATTCCAGCGGACCAAGACCGCGCCTCCGGCCGCCGCGGCGAAACCCAAAGCTCAGGCTGCGCGTTGCGGGCTGTGGGTGCAAAACCTGCGCCCAAGCCGAGCGTTCCAGCCCACGCCGACCCCGGCCGCGAAGCCCAGCCCAAGCCAGTCAGCTCAGCAGCTCCGGCGCCGGCCCTCCGAAGCCGGCAGCTCCGGCGGCCGCGAAGCCTCCAACTCAACCCGAGATTCAGCGTAGATCCGATGATGGCCGAGCCGGATGAAGCGGCTCCGGTTGCCGCCAACAAGGCCAGCTTCTCGGAGCTCGAAGAGCTTCCTCCGCTGAAAGAAGCGTATGTGCCATCGATTTCGCCGAGCTTCTGCGACCGATGAAGTGCCGCCAATGCTCGCCGGTCCTGCCTGCGACCGCAAAGAAAGCTCCGGAGAAGCACTCGATCCCGGTCCGCGAAGTTGCACAAAAAGCCGTTGCCGAAATTCGTAAGACCCCGCCCAAGCTTTATCTTGTACGGAGTGGGCGGAGCGGTTGCGCTCATTGTCATCATTGTCAGCGCAATGGCAATGCACAATTATCTGGAAGATCACGACAGCGGGGAACCGGCGCGGCACAGCTCCGGCGCAGATCGCGCACCCAAAACATACGCCGCCGAGCGGCGGTTGCCCCAGCGCCTGTCCAGCCTGCGGTCGAGATACGCCGCGCCTCCGATTGAGCATGAGCCTGCGTTGACCGTGGAAGAGGAAAAACCGAACGCCGGACGAAGACCGCCATGGCCGCAGCAAGACCCATGCCGCCGTCGTCGCCCCGGCGCTGGCGCAGCTCACCGTATCGTCAGTTCCAGCCGGAGCGCAGATCACCTTTGACGGCAGCCCGCTTTGCCAGAGCCCGTGCACCCTGACTGACATCGCTCCGGGCCAGCACATCGTCGCCGCCGCCAAAGCGGATTTACCTCTGCGAGCCGCACGATTACCTTGCGAGGCGGCGCTTCGACCGTAGCGCTGCAACTGAATGCGGTTGCAGCTACGACTCTGATGGTTTCAAGCACGCCGGCGGGAGCGGTGATCGTGATCGATGGCCGCGACACCGGCCGACTGACTCCGACATTGTTTTCATTCGACCGGCCCGGGCGCGCACACGGTTGCTGATCAAACGCACCGGCTACCTGGACGACACCAGCACGGTGAGCGTTCAGTCCGGGCAAGTCCGCCAACGTGAACGCTCAGCTCAAGATCCTGGGCGAACACTGACGACATTCGCAGCGCCGGCGGGAAATTCAAAAAAGTGTTTGGCCGTGGCGAATCCGCCAGCATGGGGATCGTGAGCATCAAGACCCAACCCAAGGGCGCGCAGATCATGGTCAATAACCGCGTGCTTGAGAAAACTGCCCCGTTCGATTTCTATCTCAACCCCGGCACTTACGAGATCATGCTCAACATGTCCGGCTATCGCACCCTGCATCGGGTGGTCGATGTGCAGGAAGGCGAGAAAGTCGCGATCGAAGAAACGCTGACCCCGCAATAGGCTGAAGAAGAGTTCAGTTTCTAACTACCCGAACTGAAAACCTGATTATTTCTTGACTTTGACCAGGTCGGCGATTTTGTCGTACTCCGGCTTGCGGATGATTCGCCGCGTCAATAAATCGCTCACCTGCTGGTACGGGCGCGCCGCGATCACGCGGTCGGCTTCTGCCGAGGTTAAACGCGGAAGATTCAGCAGGTCGTCTTTGGTGGCGGAATTCAAATCCAGCGGCTTATCGCGGCTCCATCCTTCGCGTATACCCGAGGCGACGGCTCGCGCATCTCGCTTCATTTCTTCCGTGGCCCGCGCAGTTTCCTCTTTGAGCTGTTGAGGGTTTTGCTGCCTGGTGCAGCCCGCGAGCGCGAGCAGCAGCAAAATTAACGGAAGAAGATGATGTCTAAGGCGGTCCATTGATCGTCGACTTTGATGCTGGACGGTTTGAGAGTAGTTGTTCGCCACAACCCGTGATTAGGCTCCCGATCCGGAATGCTGCTATGAGTCCTTTCGGTAAAGCAAGTCCCGCATGGCTTTCCTGCGCTCCTCGTTCAGGCCCTTATCTTTGACACTGCCTGAATTCGCCGAATTGCCCGCGGTCTCGTCTTCGCTGCACGCCGGGCAGCGATTGGCAAATCCCGGTTTGCCGGGCTTCAGTTCAAATTCCTCAGAACAGACAACGCATACTTTGATCGGAAACGCCATGGCTTCTCGCAATACCTCCGATGCCATTTATGATAGCTGTCATTAAGCAGCAGATTGGGGCCGCGTCCGCGTTTGACCGTATTCCTCTCATCACGTTAAACTAATTGAGTTTGCCTGTACTTGCGGCTCTGTTCTTCCACCTCAGCGCGAAAATGCGTTTCGGGACCTCGGTTAGGGCCGTCCGTTACTGTCGGGAACACTGAGACCGGCGCGGGACAACAGCAAGCGCACAAAATTTAGAATTGCTCACGGGCGGAATGCTGGACAAGTTTGTCTTCCAGATCCGTAGTTCCTGAGCAATTGGAGGCATGAGTATGTACGCGGTGATCCGCGCTGGCGGTAAGCAGTATCGGGTGGCGCCCGGAGATGTGCTTCGCCTGGAAACCCAGGCTGGAAGCAATGGAACAGTGGAATTCAACGATGTGTTGGCGGTATCGGCGAATGCGGGCGAAATTCTGCGCCCCGAGTCGAAGGCGCTGGTCACGGGCGAGATACTCAACGAGGGCCGCGCCAAGAAGATTCTGGTCTTCCACTACAAAAAGAAAAAGCAGTACAAGAAGATCGCCGGGCACCGCCAGCCCTTCAGCAATGTGCGGATCACCGAGATCGCATTCGACGGCCAGAAGTTCAGCGCGCCGGAACTGCCCAAGAAGGCCGCGAAGCCGAAGAAAGTACCAAAAGCGCACACCGAAGACAAGGCCGAGGCCAAGACTCAAAACCGGCGGCAAAGAAAAAGGCAGCCGCTCCGAAAAAGCACGCGGCCAAGAAAGAGTACAGAAGAAGACGTAAAGTTTGCACTTGATTTAGCTGAGAGCTGACGGCTGATGGCTGGCAGCTCGAAGCTAAGAGCTAGGAGCTGATTTCATGGCACACAAAAAAGGATTAGGCAGTTCACGAAACGGACGCGACTCAAACGCGCAGCGGCTGGGATTCAAAGCATTCGGCGGGCAGACCGTCCCCGGAGGCACCATTATCGTTCGCCAGCGCGGCACCCGAGTAAAGCCGGGGCTCAATGTTGGTCGCGGCAAAGATGACACTTTGTTCGCCAAGATCAGCGGCAAAATCGTATTTAAGGACCGCGGCTCGATGGGCAAGTTCGTGATGATCGAACCACTGGAAGCGAAATAGCTTTCAGCCGTCAGCTCTCAGCCATCAGCCATCAGGTAAACCAAAGCTCCGGCGCATCGCCGGAGCATTTTTGTGTTTGAATTGTATTAAGTAAGGTCGAACAGCTTGTTTGTGCCGACGACCGAAGTCCGACGACCGAGGACCGACGACAAGCCGGCGCGGCCAACGACGCACGACGAACGACGCACGACGTTTTTTTGACATTCATGTTCATCGACGAGGCCACAATCCGAATCAAAGCCGGCGACGGCGGCAATGGCTGCCTTGCCTTCCGCAGGGAGAAGTTCGTTCCGCGCGGCGGGCCCTCCGGTGGCGACGGCGGCAAGGGCGGCGACGTCATCATGGAATCCAGCGAGCGCCACAATACGCTGGTGCATTTTCGTTTTAATCCCGAATACAAGGCGCAGCGCGGGCGTCACGGCGAAGGCTCGAACTGCACCGGACGCGAGGGTGAAGACGTTGTACTCAAAGTTCCGGTCGGAACCATTGTTTATGACGCCGACTCGGGCGAGGTAGTTCACGATTTTTCCTCGCCAGACGATCGCCTGGTGATTGCTCGCGGCGGGCGCGGGGGCCGCGGCAACGCGCAATTCAAAACTTCGGTGCATCAGGCTCCGCGAGAGCATGAAGACGGACGTCCCGGCGAAGAGCGCACCCTGCGCCTTGAACTCAAGCTGCTGGCCGATGTTGGGCTGGTCGGTTATCCGAACGCCGGCAAATCGACTTTGATTTCACGAATTTCGGCCGCGCGCCCGAAGATTGCCGACTACCCGTTTACCACGCTCGAACCAAATCTTGGAGTGGTGGCAGTTGGCGACCCGGCCCACGAAATCAGTTTCCTGGTTGCCGACATTCCCGGCCTGATCGAAGGCGCGCACCAAGGCGCGGGCCTCGGCACGCAATTTCTGCGTCACGTTGAGCGCACGCGCTTGCTGGTGCACTTGGTCGACATTTCTGACGCGAGCGGCCGTCCGGATCCAGGCAAAGATTTCGAAGTCATCATGGGCGAGCTCAGCAGCTTTGGCGCCGGACTGGAAAATAAACCCATGATCGTAGCAGCATCGAAAATCGACGTCGCCAATAAGACGAAACTTGCGAAGCTCAAGCGCTATGCGAAGTCGCACGACCTCGAATTCTTTCCTATCTCCGCAGTCACCGGGGAGGGCATCGAAAAATTGAAATACGCAATGGCGGAGAAGGTAGAAGAAGTGAGGAGCGAGCATCCCGCGAAGGCAGAACAGGTGTCATAATCAATAAGTCAGTGCCATTTCTTGGAACCTGTGACATTATGCTAAAATGATGTCATGGAAATGGAAGAAGCGCGGCTGGTGGTAAACGAAAATGGACGGGTGGTTATTCCGGCGCAGTTCCGCAAGGCACTCGGAATCGGTGCCGGCGATGAAATCGTACTGCGCTTGCAGGAAAACGAATTAAGAATCACCACCGCAAAACATCGTTTGGAGCGGGCGCGCCGATTAGTGCGGAAGTACGTAAATCCCGGCAGGTCTCTGGCTGACGAGTTAATTAAAGATCGTCGTGAAACTGCCCGAAAAGAACGATGAACACCGTCGTTCTGGATGCATCCGCAATTTTGGTCGCGCTCAATAGTGAGGCAGGTAGCGAGAAGCTGACCCCGGCGATCATGGAAGCCGCCGTCAGCAGCGCGGTGAACCTGGCCGAAGTCCAGAGCAAATTGGTGGACTACGGCATCAATGCCGCCGACGCTTGGGAAGCAGCGCTGAGTTCGGTGAATAAAGCCTTGGATTTTACCGTCGCGCACGCTGAAATCACTGGAAGTTTAGTCTCTCAAACGCGGGCGTTAGGGTTGTCTCTGGGCGACCGAGCTTGTCTGGCCCTCGGCATTTCGCTGGGAGCGCCAATTTATACCGCGGATAAGTCCTGGAAAAATCTGAAGCTGCCAATCAAAGTCCATGTAATCCGCTGACAGCTTTTTACCGGCGATGGCCGACAACGACCGACGGCAGTTTTCCATTCAGCCACGACGCACGACGAACGACGCACGACGAATCTTATGAACATCGGCCTTTTCGGCGGCACCTTCGATCCCATACACAAGGGCCATCTGGCGCTGGCGGCCTCGGCTCGCGAACGCTGCCATCTGGGAAAGATTTATTTTGTTCCCACCAATGTTCCGCCGCACAAAACTACGCAGCCGGCCGCCTCTTACTTTCATCGTTACGCCATGACCGCCTTGGCTACGCAGGACGAAAAGGCTTTTATTCCTTCGCTGCTTGAATCTCCCGGCGAATTCGTTTTGCACGACAAAAAAAGTGCGCGCGGCAGTGTGGCGTCCTCGCCGAATTACAGCATTGACACCATTCGCAAGGTGAAGCAGTCGCTAAAAAAAGCCGACCGTCTTTTTTTCCTGATCGGAGTGGACGCGTTCAAAGACATTGCCAAATGGCGTGAGGCGGAAGCTCTGTTCGCCGAGTGCGAGTTCATCGTGGCAAGTCGTCCGGGGTTTTCGCTGGCCGATGTAGCTGCGTCGCTTCCCGAAAAATTGCGGCCGCGCGCTGAGGTCAGCAAGCCTTTTGCGAAGCAGCCCGCTGCCGGAGACCTGGTGCTGCCCGGCCTCACCTTGCATCTACTCGACAATGTGAACCAGAACATATCGGCGACCGCTATTCGTCAAGCTCTCGCCGCCAAACGCCCGATCAAGAAATTTGTTCCGGAAAGTGTGGAAGAATACATCAAGAAAGAAGGATTGTATGGTGGCTAGCTGGCCAACGATCGAAGGTATTGGCCACAGGCCGATGACTCGCATGAAGAAGACTGATTCGAAGAAAGCCGATCTCAAGAAGAAAAACGAACTGAAGAGCCAGGTCACGCTTGCCCTCGCGGCCTGCGAAGACAAGAAGGCCGAGCAGATCATCGTCCTCGAGATGGACCAGAACTCCGGAGCCTTCACCGACTATTTTCTGATCTGCAGCGGCACCAATCCCCGGCAGGTGCAGGCCATCTCGGATGAAGTCGAGCTGCGGCTGAAGCGTTCCGGACTTTATCCCAACAATATTGAAGGTCACCGCCAGGGTGACTGGGTGCTGATCGACTACGTGGATTTTGTGGTTCACATTTTTTCCGAGACGGCTCGCAAGTATTACGATCTCGAAAGGCTCTGGAAGTCGGCAAAGAAAATCGAGCCGGCTGACTTTGTCGCCAAGCCGCGCAAGCGCGCTGCTGTACGCTCGCGTGCGAAGAAGCCGGCATAAATTAAAAAGTAAAAGCTTTAATTCGAGAACGCTGAGAAGAACAAGACCGGGAACGCCGACACTCCTTTTTTCACTCTCGTGAAGCTCACCATCGCATGGATCGGCAAGACCAAACATCCCGCAATCCAGTCGCTCGGCGACGAATACCTCAAGCGTCTCAAGCAGTATGCCGAAGTTGACGGCGTTTCGCTCAAAGATGAAGCTGCTCTGCTAAAACTCTCCGGCCAGGAAGGAAAAAATCCCCGTCGCTATCTCGTACAGCTCGATTCCCGCGGAAAGCAGCTCTCTTCGGAAGAGTTGGCGCAGTTCATCCGCGCCCATCAAGACCGCAATCCAACGCCGCTGCTATTTGCCATTGGCCCCGCCGACGGCTTTGCCGAGAACACCCGAACTCATGCCGATTTCACCCTGTCTCTTGGAAAGATGACTATCGCCCATGAACTGGCGCGCGTGGTTTTGCTCGAGCAGCTCTATCGGGCGTTCACTATTTTGAAGGGGCATCCGTACCACCTCGGCCACTGAAAGCTGCAATCCGGGACTGTACTTTTGTGATGTTTCCCGCAGCCCTCCCAGCCCGTAGAGTGCTCACCTAGGCCCTCCCCTAGAGGATGCCCATGAAAAACCCAGCCGAAGTTCTTCGTCGCAAAGAAGCCGAGTTGCGTAAGTTGCAGCAGGAAGTGCAAGGCCTGCGCCTGGTATGCACATTCGTAGACGAACAGAAGCAGACTGGCGGCTCAGTTGGCACGCTGGTGCATGATTCCCCAAATCTACACCGCGTGATCATAGGCTGATTTGTAGTCCGCCTGGTTTCGTGCCTATCACTGGCCAATTGAATTTCGATAAACTCCAGTGAGTGGCTTCCGCCGACCAACTTGGCCTCACTTTCTCTGCCCCGGCACGTAAGGTCTGGATCGTTCGCGAGCTGGTTGCCGCGGTTCGCACTCGCCTCGAGCGGGAATATAGCGACGTCTGGGTGGAAGGCGAAATCTCCAACTTTCGCGCCCACGATTCCGGCCATTTTTATTTCACGCTGAAAGATCAGAATTCGCAGATTCGCGCGGTGATGTTTCGTTCGCAGGCGAGGTTGCTGCGTTTTCGCCCGGAAGATGGAATGCAAGTCGTCCTGCGTGGCCGGGTGACGGTTTTCGAAGGCCGCGGCGAATTGCAACTTTCAGCCGAATATCTGGAACCCAAAGGCGCGGGCGCGTTGCAGATCGCATTCGAGCAACTCAAGGCCAAGCTCCAGGCAGAAGGGCTTTTCGACGCTTGCTCGCAAAAAACCGATTCCTGCCTTGCCGCGCTGCATCGGAATCGTGACTTCGCCTCAGGCCGCCGCGCTGCGCGACATTCTGAATATTTTGCACCGCCGCCACCACAGCGCCACCATTCTCATTTTCCCGGCACAAGTGCAGGGAGAGAGCGCGGCTTCTGACGTCACCAGCGGAATCAAATATTTCAATCGGGTAAAGAATGTTGACGTGATCATCATCGCCCGCGGCGGCGGCTCAGCCGAAGACCTGGCTGCCTTTAATCATGAAGGTCTGGCGCGGGTGATTGCCGGTTCCGGCATTCCCACGATTTCGGCCATCGGTCATGAGACCGATTTCACCATCGTCGATTTCGTTGCCGACCTGCGCGCGCCCACGCCGTCAGCCGCAGCAGAGCTCGTCATTCGCTCACGGCAGGAAATCGAGGAACAAGCCGAGGCTTTGCGTTTAAGGCTCACCCGCGCCATTCGTTACCGATTGCTGATTGCGAAGCAGACGCTTACCGAGGCCGCACAGCACGGCGCATTTGCCCGCATGATGGAAGCAATCAACCAGCGCCAGCAGCGGCTCGACGATCTGCGTTACCGGCTGGAAAAATCCCAACGCAAATTGATCGAGAAACATCGCCGCAGATGGGAGCAGGTTTCAGCCGCGATACGCCACTACGATGCACGCCGGGTTCTGGCGGGGATGCGTCGCGACTTGGAATCGCACACCACCGCAATCAGCTCCGCGGTACAAACTCTGCTGCTCCGCCGGCGCTCGCGGATTGAGCAGATCGAGCATCAGTTGAAGGCCCTGTCTCCAATTGCGATTCTCGAGCGTGGCTATGCTCTGGTGTTTGATTCTTCGGGAAAGCTGGTTAAGAACGCTGCGCAAGTCGAAGTAGGAGACGAGATTTCGGCGCGGCTTGCCCACGGATCCTTAACAGCAAGCGTTGAAAAAAAGTAACGAGCAGCCAGCGGCTAATTGTAAGTGACGCCATACAAAAAACGCCTTGCCCACCTAATCGGGCGCGATCTAACGCTGAGAACTAACCATTAGTCGATGATCACCAGCCACTGTTTCCTGCATTACAATTACCTCTGCAAGCTTGCCAGCACGGTCTGAAAGGGGCATTCATTGGTCCAGGCTGCCGGAGCGTGGTCGCATTTGACGGTGATTTCGGTCATCGACATTCTGCTTGTGGCCATCATCATTTATGAGTTTCTGGCGCTTATTCGCGGCACCCGCGCTGCCCTCATCCTGATCGGCCTTTCCATTGTTGCGCTGGCTTTTTATGTGTCTCGCCTGGGCGAACTGGTCACGCTCAACTGGCTCATCTCGCGGGCGCTGCCTTACGCAGTTTTTGCGCTGATTGTGATTTTCGTTCCTGAAATTCGCCAAGCCCTGGCTCGCCTGGGCCGCCGTATGACGTTGGCGCGCTCCGCCGCCGCCGAAGCCGATGCCTACGATGACATTGCCCTGGCGGCGAATTTGTTTTCTCAGAATCAGACCGGCGCGCTCATCGTCATTCAGCGTGAGATCGGCTTGCGCACCTACATCGAAAGCGGCGTGGTGCTGGATGCGCATCTTTCCTACGACCTGCTGGCGACGCTGTTCCGGCCCAGCGCTCCGCTCCACGACGGCGCCGTAATTATTCAGGGAGACCGCGTCGCCGCCGCAGCCTGCTTTCTGCCACTTTCGATGAACCCTGTGCTCTCGACTCAACTGGGCACGCGCCACCGCGCCGCCATCGGCATTACTGAAGAAACGGATGCAATTTCGATTATTGTCTCCGAAGAGACCGGGCAGCATCAGCCTGGCTGTTGCGGGAACAATCGCCCGCGACCTTACCGTGGAGCAACTTCGGGAGCAGATGAGCAAATTGCTGCGCCGCTATGTGCCGCCAACCCCGCTGCCCACGCCGATTTCAGACGGTGTTGAAATGCTGGACGAAGCCGAGACTGAAATTCCGTCTCGCTCTGACCTGCACCAAGGCGGAGGCGAACGATGAGCGCCCGCGACTTTGCCCGCCGTCATGTCCTTCATAATCTCGGGCTTGAAACTTATTTCCCTCGGCATTGCGACTGCGTCTCTGGCTGGCGGTTTCGAGCGAGCCGGTCTCCGAAGCGGCTTTCAACGTCGCCATCGTCTTTCAAGAATATGCCCGACGACCTGGAAATCAGCTCGGAACTCATTCCGTCAGCGCAGATCCGCGTGCGCGGGCCGGAAAGATTAGTGCGCCGGCTCGAGGCATCCGACGTCCATGAAGAAATCGATCTGACTGGCATGAAACCGGGAGAGCGCACCTTCGACCTTAATAAAAACCAGGTGAATCTGCCTGACAAGCTCGAGGTCTCGCAAATCGTGCCCAGCCAGATTCATCTGGCATTCGATAACCGTAGCAGCCGGGTGGTGCCGGTGCGCCCGCGCGTGATTGGGACCTTCGCCAGCGGTTATTCGATCGGGCAGATAAAATCGGATCCTGCAACCGTAGAGATCGTGGGCCCAAAAAAATTAATTGATGATGTCGAGAGCGCCATCACCGATCCCATCGATGCCAGCGGTCTCATCGATCGCACTACTTACTTTCGCCATGCTTATGTTTCTGATCCGCTTATTCAAGTCACCAATCCCCGCCCGGTGCGGATCACCGTTATTATGGAACGAGCGCCGTTAAGCTCTGCGCCAACCCAATCACAATGACATCGCAAACCCGGCAGCTTTTCGGCACCGATGGTATACGCGGCGTGGCGGGAGAATTTCCCCTCACCGCTGAGAGCACGTTTTTAATTGGGCGCGCCTTGGGCCACGATTTGATCCAAGACCAAAGCGGCGCCGCGCGTGGTGATCGGCCAGGACACGCGCGAATCCAGCCGCTGGATTGCCGACCGCGTCGCGCTGGGTCTGACCTCGAGCAAAGTCGAAGTCCGCAGCGCCGGGCGTGATTACCACGCCTGGCGTCGCTTATCTGGCGCGCTCGCAGAAATTCGACGCCGGCGTGGTGATTTCCGCGTCGCACAATCCGTGGACCGATAACGGAATCAAAGTTTTTTCGGGCGACGGATTCAAATTGCCGGACTCCCGCGAGTTGGCGATTGAGCAGGAAATTTTCGCTATCCTGCAATCCCCGGCGGCGCATCCCGAGCCGACCTCCAAGCCGTCGCCCAGTCTGCCAGGGGAACACTCATCTGCGCGGCGACTACATCCAGTGGCTGGCGAAAAATATTTCAACCGATTTAAGTCATTTGCGCGTGCTGGTGGATTGCGCGAACGGGGCCGCCGCAGCGGAAGCTCCGGAGCTGTTTCGCGCCTGCCGCATCCAGGCCGAGTTCATTCATTCTTCGCCAGACGGAAAAAACATCAACGAAGGTTGCGGCGCGCTGTATCCCGGAACCGCGGCGAAAAAGATTTCGGAATCGAGCGGAAGTTTCGATCTGGGCGTGACCTTCGATGGCGACGCCGACCGCGCGCTTTTCAGCGATGCCGAAGGCCGCGTGGTCAATGGAGATGGCGTGCTCTTGCTGGCGGCGCGCGATATGCATGCGCGCGGCACGCTTCGCGGCGACACTGTGGTTGCAACCACCATGTCGAACATGGGACTCGAAATCGCGCTGCGCAACTCCGGCATTCGCATGTTGCGCGCCAACGTCGGCGATAAATATGTTCTTGAAGAGATGATGAAGACCGGCGCGTCGCTGGGCGGAGAGCAATCCGGCCATATTATTTTTCGCGATGGAGAAGCCACCACCGGCGATGGCCTGCTAACGGCCTTGCGCGTAATGGAAATCATGGCTGCGCAGCGGAAGTTCGTTGGCGGACCTGGTCTCAGATCTGAAAGTCTTTCCGCAGCGCATTCAGAATATTCGCGTGCGTGAAAAAATTCCCTTCGATCAGGTGCCCGAGATCAAAAATGCAATCGAATCCGCACAGCGCGAACTGAATGGCGATGGCCGCATCGTGGTGCGCTATTCCGGAACGGAAGCGCTGGCACGGGTGATGGTCGAAGCCGAGTCAGAAGAGAAGATGAATGCGCTGACCGACGGGATTGCAGGGGCGATCAAGAAAGCGCTGGGAGCGTAACGCTTAAACAGCTTCTGTCATTCCGAAGCGATTGATCAAGTGAGGAACCTGCTTTTTTACTTTGAAGATTCACTCCAAGTCTCGCCAATTCTTTCCCACCCCGACTTCCACCATCAGCGGCACCGACAGTGCGCGGATGCACATTCTCCATCTGATCGCGCACCAGGCTTCGCATCTCATCAACTTCGTTTTCAGGAACTTCGAAGACCAGTTCGTCATGCACTTGCAGCGTCATCTTCGATTGCAGGCCACGCTCGCGAATGCGTCGCGTCAATGCGAATCATTGCCAGCTTGATCAGATCAGCCGCCGTGCCTTGCAATGGCGTATTTACCGCTGTGCGTTCCGCGAATCCGCGCAAGTTGAAGTTTTTGCTGTTGATGTCGGGAATTGGGCGCACCCGGCCAAACAGAGTCTTAACCCGGCCTTCGCGCCGGGTCTCATCGAGTGTGCGATCAATGAACTTGCGCACCCCGTGATACTTCTCGAAGTAAGCTTCGATAAATTTCTTCGCCTCTGAAGGTTCGATCCCAAGATTCTGCGACAAGCCGAACGCAGACAGTCCGTAAACGATCCCGAAATTCACCACCTTCGCCTGACGACGATGATCGGCAGTGACCATGAGCGGCGGAACGCCGAATACCTGGGACGCGGTCAGAGTATGAACGTCATCGCCACGCCGGAATGCCTCGACCAGTAATGGATCTTTCGAATAGTGCGCCAGCAGCCGCAATTCGATCTGCGAATAATCCGCAGCCAGCAGCAAGTGCCCCGGCGCGGCCGTGAAGGCGGCGCGAATCTCGCGGCCCAGTTCCGTGCGAATGGGAATGTTCTGCAGATTCGGATTGGCAGATGACAATCGCCCGGTCGCGGTTCCGGTCTGATCGAATGTCGTATGCAGCCGGCCGGTGTCGCGGTTCAACAGCGCCGGCAACGCGTCCACATAGGTCGACTTCAACTTCGTAAGCTGGCGGTATTCAAGCACCAGCTTCGGCGCCTGGTGGCTGGCGGCGAGCTCTTCCAGCACATCAACCGCGGTCGAAATCATTTTGCCTTTGCCGTACTTCACCGGCTTGGGCAAATTCAGCTTATTGAACAGCACATCGCCCAGCTGTTTCGGGGAACCGATGTTGAACTCGGAGCCGCAGCAGTCGTAAATCTCTTTCGCCTTGACGCTGATCTCGCCTTCGAGCCGCGTCGACATATTCGCCAGCGCGGCGCGATCGATTGCCACTCCCGCCTGCTCCATGCGCGTGAGCACCGGGACCAGCGGCAAATCGATCTCGTCGTACAGCTTGCGCAGATTCTCTTGTTCGATTTCCTTTCCCAACGCCGCAGCCAGCCGCCCAGTTAAGTCAGCCGCCTCGGCCAACGACCCGCCAAGCTTCAGGTTGAATCGCCGCAGCGCAACCTCCGGCAGACTGTGCGACGAATAAGTGGGATCGAGCAGATAGGAATACAACCTCGTGTCATGCTGAACTCCCGCCAGCGCGTTTTCGCCGAGCGCATGAGCGGCAGTTTTCCAATCGTGAATGGCCTTCGGGAGCTGCTGCATCCGACAAGTGCCGTGCTCAGTCTTGCCTGTGCTTCCGACTCCGAAGAAATCGTTACCGCCGACCCAGATTCGACGGATATCGCGATCTGTGTGGCGCGGACGCTGTCGCTCCGCGACGGCAGCTGTCGTCCGGCCGTGAGCGGCAGCAAGTCTATCTTCGGCTTCATCTTCTGTCTTCGTTCTTCCAGGCGCGTGTCAACCGCGGCATCGATTGCGATCTGCCAGCGGAACATCTTTCGCTCGCGATTTCAGCAACCGCTCCACGTCTGCCGCCGACTTCGCCTCGCGATAATTTCCTTCCGGCGCTTCCACCACCGGCAGCAACTCTTTCAGCAGCGAAGTGAATTCCAGTTCGGTGAACAAGCCGCGCAACGCCTCGATGTCCGGCTCTCCGGCGTGCATCTTATCGACGTCGAGCTCAATCTCCACATCGCACTTGATAGTCACCAGCTCTTTGCTCAACAGGATCTGCTCACGATTGTTCTGCAGCGACTCGCGATAAGTTTTTCTCTCAACTTCGGCTGCGTGATCGAGTGCAGACTCCAGACTCCCGAAGCGGCGAATCAGGTCCACCGAGCCTTTGTCGCCGATTCCCGGAGCTCCGGGAATGTTGTCGATCGAATCGCCACGCAGGGCCATCACGTCGATGACGCGCTCCGGCGGCACTCCCAGAATCTCTTCCACCTTCGCAGCGTCACAAATCAAATTGTCTTTGGGCGGATTCAGCACCAGCACGCGGTCGTTCACCAGTTGCAGCATGTCCTTGTCGCTGGACACCACGTAAACATGCCGCCCGTCGGCGACCGCTTTCGTCGCCAGCGTGCCGATCACGTCATCGGCCTCGAAGCCCGGCATCTCCAGAATCGGAATGCGATACGCCTCAAGCGCCTGCCGAATATACGGAATCTGCTGCGCCAAATCGCCCGGCATCTCGCTGCGATTGGCTTTGTACTCTTTGTATTGCTGGTCGCGGAACGTGGGCGCGGCCACATCGAACACCGCAGCCAGATATTGCGGCGAAAAATCATCGCGCAGCTTCCGCAACATATTTACGAAAACGTAAATCGCCGCCGTGGGCAGGCCTTTGCGCGTGGACATTCCTCGCTGCCGCGCCATGGCGTGATAGGCGCGGAAGATGAACGACATCGCGTCGATCAGAAAAATCGTATTCGGGTCATGTCGCGGAACCATGATGCTCGGCTTCGCCACCGGGGAGTCATTTTGCGGCGCCGCCTCACTTCGAATAGCCGAGGATTTGCTGGAGGTGGGCAAGAAATAAGTTTAGCAATTGCAGGCTCGATCGTGTCACGCCGCCGAAGATTGCCGACACAATGTCCGGTCACGGGCAGGACCACAAGTGCCAGTTATGCTCTGTGTTTTTTCTCTGCGGGCTTTTGATCTTGCGGATGCTCAGGTCAGATTGCCCCTATGCCGGCTTCCCAAACACCGTCGTGTAGTGCAGCTTGATAACGCCACAGGTCCCCTGTTCCGGCGAATACACCACGCAAGTATCGAACGGCCGCGAATAGATGTGCAGGCTCACGGCGCGCTCCCCGAACTTTTTTGGATTCACCACCCGATGCACCGGATCAGCCGGATTCACCGCGCACGGATGCGTGGCATTCATCTCCACCGTGTCGGTGGGTACGAGTTGCGAGGACCCGTGCTCGACATCCTGCGAGACAAGATGAAAGTTTTCTACCTCTAATCTTCCAATCGGCGCCGCCATCCAGCAATTCTGGTCGCGATGATTATGAACCGAGCTTACCTGACCCACTTCCCAGCAGATTGCAATCAGCTCATATAACGGCGTCTTGTCGATCAGGTTGCGCGTGTAATGCTGGCGATCCCAGTTGAGATAAGGCGCAAGCGACTCCGGCGAGACGGATGTGCGTTCAAGAAACGCCAGGATCTCGCCGGTCGGAACAAACGCCCTTTCAGGAAACTTATGCAGTTCGGAGATGAAATCCTGAACAGAAAGTTGTTTGGGAATTACGTGAGTAGCCATAAGTCATCTCTTCGCAAGTATATCGCTCGGACAGGCCTGACGCCTTCGCCGCATGATTCTGAGTGTCACTCCACCAACATGCAATCGCCATACGAATAAAATCTATAACCTTCCGCGACGGCATGCTCGTAGGCGCGCAACACGTTTTCTTTCCCGCCGAAGGCGCACACCAGCATCAACAATGTCGATTGTGGGAGATGAAAGTTGGTCAGCATCGCGCTCACCACCCGGAAATTGAAGCCGGGATAGATGAAGAGATCTGCCTCTCCCGATTCCGCCCGGACGCGTCCCGCATCCTTCGCGGCAAATTCAAGCGTCCGCACTGTGGTGGTTCCAACCGCAATCACGCGCCGCTTCTCATCGAGTGCCAGGTTTATTTTTGCTGCCGCATCAGGCGGCATGCTGTACTGCTCAGAATGCAATTTATGCTCTTCAACCTTTTTTACCCGCACCGGCTGAAACGTCCCCAGGCCAACATGCAACGTGATCTCCGCAGTATCAACGCCCCGCGCTCTCATCTGCGCCATGATCTCCGGCGTGAAGTGCAGGCCCGCAGTCGGGGCCGCTACTGACCCCCGTTCTCGCGCATAGACAGTCTGGTAACGATCGCGGTCAGCGCCGCGATCTTCGCGCGAAATGTATGGCGGCAAGGGCACGTGCCCAAGCTTCTCCAGTAGCTCAAAAAAGTTTGTCACCGGGCGCAAAGCGAATTCGCCGTTCGCCGAACTCACCGCGTTGCCGAACCTCCGCCACCAGTTCCTGATGTTCGCCGAAAAAAAGCTGCTCCCCCACTCCGATTTTCCGTCCCGGACGCACCAGGCATTCCCAGTCGTTCGGTTCCTGCGAAAGCTGCTTGGTAAGCAAGACTTCCACTCGCCCTTGCAGAAAATCGCGGGACGCCGCATTGGCCGGACTAAGTGGCTGAGCTTTGACTCCGCTTCGGCGTCCATACAACCTGCGCTGGAAAAACCTTTGTGTTGTTAAAGACAACCAGATCGCCTTCACGCAGGAGCTCGGGAAAGTTACGGAAGGAAATATTCTGGATCGCGCCAGAAATGCGGTCCAGCCGCAGCATTCTTGCAGCAGAACGGTCCGCAAGCGGTTCCTGGGCGATCAATTTTTCGGGAAGGGAATAATCGAACTCTGCGACCAGCACGTTTGCATTATAGAAATTGCCGCGCGGGCAAGATCAAAAGCTTTAACCACAGAGAGCACAGAGGCACAGAGAGAAAATGCACAGAGGGAGCACTACTCTCTGTGCTTTGCCCGGCGAAACTCGGTGTCCTCGGTGGCCATTTTACGTCGGTAGGCAATGCAGGCTTGAGATTTGCTACTTTGGCAGAAAATTCCGATTGTTTCCCTTCCCAACCTGCGCTACCATACGCGGGCTGTCCAGTTTTGAGCATGCCGAGCCAACTTCAATTTCGGGGCGAGATTGTCAAAATAGGCAAAATGTTGCACCAGCGCGGCTTCATCGCAGCCTGCGATGGCAACTTGTCGGTGCGGCTCAATCGCGACCAGATCCTGGTCACCCCCACTGCCATGTCCAAAGGCGTGATGAAGGCGGCCGACCTGATTATTGTCGACATGTGTGGTCGCAAGCTGAAAGGCCGCCGCGAGGTCACCAGCGAAATCGGCATGCACCTATTGATCTACCGCATGCGGCCGGACGTGAACGGAATTGTGCACGCCCACCCTAAAACCGCAACCGGATTCGCCGCCGCTGGCATGGCGCTGGATAAACCGCTGGCCTGCGAAGTTGTAATCGGCCTCGGTCAGATCCCCTTAGCTCCGTATGGAACGCCCGGAACGCCCGAACTCGCCCAGGACCCTGGAGCCGCTGGTGCCGCAATACGATGCCATTCTGATGGCTAATCACGGCGTGGTGACTTACGGCTCTGATCTGCAATCCGCCTACATGAAGATGGAAACCGTTGAACATTTCGCGCAGATTGCGCTGGTCACTCACATTCTCGGCCGCCAGCAACTGCTCGATGGCGACGAACTGGATAAATTAATCGCTGCGCGAAACAAATATTTGGGCGTCAATTCGGCGGCGCCAATGCCGGTTCACTCCTCGAATGGAAATGGAGACCGGCACGGATCGAAATCCAGGGCCCGCTCCTTGCGTGAGCGAGCTATTCTCCGCCAATCCGGAATCGCATCCCTGCTCGAAAATTGATTCCCAGCGCGGGATATCCAATTACCTCCTCGTACGATCGGTCCAGAAGATTCTCCAGGTTTACATAAGTCGTGACCCGAGACGTAAGGTTGTACCATCCGCCCGCATTCACCAGCACATAAGATGGCGTGTGATCGAAGCCGTATCCGAAGAAATCTGAGTCAGCTCGCCGCCCGACGAAATTTCCCGACAGCGTCCGCTCCCCAGCGAGTTCCCAGATAGCTGGTGAGCAGAGTTGCAGAGTGCTTGGGTCGGCGAAGTAATGGCTGGCCTGCAGAAAGAATCGGATCAAACGCCAGCGGCTCCTTCAATATCTGAGTTGAAGTGTAGGTGTAAGAAGCATCGACAGAAATTCGGGAAAGCGGGCGGGCATGCAGTTCTGCCTCCGCGCCGTGAGCCAGCGATTCGTTAATGTTTACGTACTGCCCTTTGCAGAAGCAGGTTTGATCGAAGTTAAAGTCGATCTGATTGCGAAACAGGTTGTTGAAGTAAGTTGCGGAAAAGGAATAATTACTGCGCAGCCGCTGCTCGAATCCAGCGCGGAAAGAGCGCGTTTCTTCCGGTCTCAAAAATGGATTAGGGACGGTAGGGAATCCGCCGCCATTTCCAAACGATTCCGCGAAAGTCGGTTCTTCGATTCCGGTGGCATAGGAAAACAGCAACCTGGTTCCGGAGAAGAATTGTCCGCCCTTCATCGCCAGCAAGCTCAGCGAAAGCCGGGGAACGAATTTATTCCCAAAACTCTCATTGTGAACAAATCGCCCGCCGGCGATGAACGTTACTCTTTCGAAGTTGAACAACTGCTCGCCAAAAACATCCTGATTGCGGCGCAGCCCGTGGCTGGTAAACGGCAAATCGCCAGTCACGCCATTTTCATCTTCGAACTCGTACCCGGCAGTGGTGAGCGCCCAGCTTCTCTCCGCATAATTGGCCTGATAATTCAATCCTGCGCGGTTGTAATCGTTCACGTTACGAAACTGGAAATCCTGATCGCCGAAAGGCGTAATCCGATTGCCCTGGTCGATCCCGTCTTGATTGGTGCGGTGCAGAGTGTAGTCGAAGCCCTGAATGTGCTGCTGCAGGCGCGATGGCCCGGAAATATTCAACTCCAGGCTGCCCAGAAAATTGTTCTGCCGAGCCCGTTGGTCAAGGTCGGGAGGCAGTAGCTGATTGCCGTTGAAATCCCATTCGTTCTGCACCCCGCTTACGCTGTTGTCGTGCCGCATGCGAAGACGCAGCGACGCGGCATCGCTCAACTTTGCGCCAAGGTTTGCTCCCTCGAGCGAGTTCGAGTAATCGTCATTCGGACCTGAACCGCTGGTATTGAACTGATTGCCGAAAAGGTTGTAGTCGAAGCGCCCATTGGCGCCGGCCAGCGATGCATAACCGTTTTCTGTGCCGTAGTTTCCGCCATCGGCGCCAAAGCGCAGTTCCGGAACCGGTGTGCTGCCGGTCCGGCTCCAGACCTGCACCACACTGCTCATGGCGTCGGTTCCATATAAAGTGCTCTGCGCTCCACGCAGAAACTCCATGCGGTCGGCTTCAAACAGCGGCAGGGTGCCGAAGTCGAAGGTGCCGCCCGGATCGTTGATCGCTACTCCATCCACGATCACTTTGTTGTAGCGCGACTCGCCGCCATCCACGAACAGTGATCCCAGTCCGCCCCGCTGCCCCGCCGTGCCTACAATCGCGCCCGGCAAAAAGCGCAGCGCATCATTGGCGGCGACCGGTCGCAAAGTTTCAATTACTGCGCCGCTGAGGGTGTCAACCGACGCCCCAGATTTGTCATCCGGCACGGGGGTGCGAGTGCCGCTCACCACCACGGTTTCGGTGGCGACGGCGAGATGCAGCTGGATCGTTACCAAATTTTCTTCGCCGGAAGCAGCTATGGATTTCCACTGTTCCGCAAATCCGGGTGCGAGGACGCGAACACGCGACACCTGCGCCGCCAGGTTGCGGAATTGCGCGACCCCTTGCGGTGAAGTGTTCTGCACGGCAATGGCAGTGGTTGAGTTTTCAGCAAAGATTTCAACCTGCGCCGCATGAACCGCGGCCGACTGGGGATCGACGACTCTGACCGTTAATTCTGAAGCCAGAGCGGAGACGGACAGAAAAACTACGGCAAAAAACCGGCAGCAGGACCGCATCACTCCTCCTTTAATCGCGAAAGGGGTTCAGTGTTGTCAGTTCGCGCCGGTCTCCTGGCTTGCGAGTAAGAATAAGTAACCTGTGGCGCGGGCGCCCTCGCCCGCGATTTGGTCACCTACTCAACTTTTGCCTCGGGCCTTCCCAGAAAAAATTCCAGTGGCCCGTTGCCATGTCCTCGCTTACAGTTGCGCGGCAGCGCGGGATTTGCACCCGCTTCCCAATCCTCCTCAAGGCGAGAAGGACGCGCGAACCTCTTCTAAAGCAGGATGAATGTAATTGCTTCATCCGGTGGTGTCAACTAGGTTCAGGTGCTAACTTTTTCTCCGCGTGTAAACTATGTCGCAGCCATGCATTCGACATCTCACTCGAGTTCGGCATCCGCATGACCCCCGACCTCAGCGTCAGCTTCGCCGGCATCCAGCTGAAAAATCCCGTGATCGCCGCCAGCGGAACTTTTGCTTATGGCGTCGAATTCGAAGACGTGGTGCATCTCGACCAGCTTGGCGGTTTTGTGGTCAAGGGTCTTTCCCGAGAACCTATCATCGGCAACCCGCCACCGCGTTTGTATGAAACGCCCGCGGGAATGCTTAACGCCATCGGCCTGCAAAACATTGGCGCGCGCGCCTTTGTTGACGAAAAACTTCCCAAGCTGCGTGAGATTAAAGATACCGTCGTCATCGCCAATGTTTTCGGATACACCCGCGAAGACTACGAACACACCATTCAAATTCTCAACGAAGGGGAGGGCATTGCCGCTTACGAGCTGAATGTTTCCTGTCCTAATACCCAGCACGGAGGCATCCAGTTCGGCAGCGACCCCCGCAGCCTCGATGAAGTTGTCGCCACCGCAAAACATTTTTCGCAGCGGCCGCTGATCGTGAAACTTTCGCCCAACGTCACCAGCATCGGCCAAATGGCCTATGTCGCGCAGGAGGCGGGTGCAGACGCGATTTCGCTGGTTAATACTTTTGTCGCCATGTCGATCGATGTGAACACCCGCAAGCCGCGCATTGCGAACGTCACTGCCGGATTGTCCGGCCCCGCCATTAAACCCATTGCGGTGCGCATGGTTTATGAGGCTTCAAAGTCGGTGCAGATTCCGGTGATTGGCATGGGCGGAATTTCTACCGGCGAAGACGTGATCGAGTTTATGCTGGCGGGCGCGACCGCGGTGCAGGTCGGCACCGCCAACTATTGGGACCCGCGCGCCACCGAAAAAATCGTCGGCGAATTACGTAACTGGTGCACCCAGCATGAGATCAATCGCCTCGCCGAACTCACCGGCGCAATGACTGTATAGTTGTCACTTTCGCCGCCGTGGCGCATCGAATAGACAGCTAATCAGATTGGAGAAACTCAATGGCCAAAGCTACATTTGCCGCAGGATGTTTTTGGGGCGTCGAAGCCAACTTCCGCCAGATCGACGGCGTAAGCTCAACCCGCGTCGGCTACACCGGCGGGGAACTGAAAAATCCAACTTACAAAGATGTTTGCAGCGACCGCACCGGCCACGCCGAAGCCGTCGAAGTGGAATACGATCCCGCGAAGGTCAAATATGACGACCTGCTGCAGGTTTTCTGGGAGAACCATGATCCCACGCAGCTAAACCGGCAAGGCCCGGACTACGGCTCGCAGTATCGTTCCGCGATTTTCTACCATTCGCCGGAGCAGGAACAGGCGGCTCGCGCCTCGAAAGAAAAGCTGGAAAAATCCGGCCGCTTCACTCGCCCGATTGTTACTCAGATCGTTCCTGCGGTGACTTTTTACGAGGCGGAAGATTATCACCAGCAGTATCTCGAAAAGCGCGGTCTGGCGACCTGCCACATCAAGTAAGAAAGCTAGAAGCAACCGAATTTGCGGCTTAAGAGCCGGTCAGCTTGACCCGCAGATCCTCGCCAATTCGCTGCCGGATTTCCGCCGGCAGGCGGTCGTGGACCCGGCGTGCGCCCACCCGAGCAACGTCGACTACGGTTGCAGGCGCGGGGGTTGAAACTGCCACAATCAGCCAGATCAGCGCCGACAAAGCAAAGCCGGCCAGCGCAACCAGCTCAAGAATCAGAGTATGCCGGGGCTCGAAGTGGTGGATCACTCCAAACGCCAGCAAAAATACTCCCGCAGAAACCGAAGCCAGAACAATCAATCCCACATCGATGGCGCGATGGATTTGCTGGTGCGAGCGGCAGTGTGCGCACTCGGCGAAATGCGCTTCGTAATCTCCACGCATTTCGGGCGCGATGCCGGAAATGTCATATCGCCAGCCCGCCAGGATCTTTCCAATGACCGGGTCAACGCATTCATTCATAAATTTACCAATGTGGAGACAGCCGCCCCGGCTGTCTTACGCTGTCCCTAAAGCTGAATTCTCTCTGTGGGCGCATTCTGCGCCGCCAGCATCACCCGGTTGCGGATCAAAGTCATCTGCGGGCCCAAGTGCGTTTTCCGCCGCCCGCAACGCTATCTCCGGATGGTTATTATGCTCCGACAGGTGCGCCAGCACTATGTATGATGCGCCTCCATCATAATAATCCGCAAAAAATTGGGCCAGCGACTCGTTCGACAGGTGCCCGACCCGGCTCATAACCCGTTGTTTTACCGACCATGGATAAGGTCCCACCCGCAGCATTTCGAGGTCATGGTTGGATTCAATCATCAGCACATCGCAGCCGCGCAGGTGATCGCGCACGCTGGGCGGCATATAGCCAAGATCGGTAGCGATGCCAATTTTCGTGCCTTCGGCGCGGAAGGTGAACCCCACGGGGTCAGCGGCATCGTGCGGAATGGTGAATGGCGTGACCGTAATGTCGCCGATCTGAAATGACCTGCCCGGACGAAAACAGTTCCAGCTTCGCCATCTTCGGCAACTCGCCCGCTTCATCGCGCGAAGCGCGTGCCCACGCCTGGTGCGTGGCCCCAGTCATGAACACCGGCACATCGAGTTTTTTGCCCAGCACCGCCAGCCCGTAAACGTGGTCAGAATGTTCGTGAGTTATCAGGATCGCGGAAATCTCGCGCGGATTGCGGCCCAGCGACTTCAGCCGCTTGAAAGTCTCGCGGCAGGAAATTCCGGCATCGACCAGGATGCAGGCACTCGAGCTTTCAACCAGCGCACTGTTTCCCCGGCTGCCGCTCGCCAGCACCGAAACCGAAACACTCATGCTCGCAGCATACATTCATCTACTGTGGAAACGGGAGTAACTTCCTGGTTAAGCCGCTACCTTAGAGTAAAAAAAATCTCAAAGCGGGCCACGGATTTCACGATTAGCACTGATAGACGATTCCCACGCAGTCTGCAAGGACAGCCGCCTCGGCTGTCCGCGCTTGCTCCGGCAGAACCCGGCAGTGATTTTGCGAAATTGAGTCTCATCCGTGTTGATCCGCGAAAATCTGGCGAATTTATTTGCGCACCAGTTCATCTACGCCCAGCCGTGCCAGCGCCCCGCAATAGCACCCGGCAGTTCCGGTCACAAAGCCTAACCCTGACTCCCAAATCTGCGCCCGGTAGGGCTTCCAGCCCAGAAAAACGTAAGTGATCAATTGCAGCAGCGGCACAAAGACGCCGACGATCAGTATCCAGCGCCAGGCGCGCCGCGGACGAACGAATCCAAGCGCCAGCGTCGCCACCAGCACAAACAAGGTCGTCACCAGCACGTCACCCACGGTCACGTTGAGGATACCGGCGGAAATTCCCAGCAGCACGGCAACAGCGTAGATGAGCCAATCAGATTTCGGCATCACTGATACTTATAAAATCCCCGGCCGGATTTTCTGCCCAGCCAGCCGGCATCCACCATTTTCACCAGCAGCGGACACGGACGATATTTAGGATCGCCGAGGCCGTTGTGCATCACCCGCATGATGTCGAGGCAGACATCGAGGCCGATAAAATCCGCCAGCGTCAGCGGCCCCATGGGATGGTTCATGCCCAGCTTGAAAACCTCATCGACGGCCTCGGGCGTAGCCACGCCTTCCATCACCGTATACATAGCTTCGTTCAACAGCGGCATCAGCACGCGGTTGGAAACGAATCCGGGAGCGTCGTTGACCTCGACCGGAGTCTTCTCCAGTTTCAGTCGCCAGCTCGCGCACGGTCTGAAAAGTTTCGTCCGAAGTCGCGAGGCCGCGCACGATTTCGACCAGCTTCATCACCGGCACCGGATTGAAGAAGTGCATGCCGATAACTTTTTGCGGCCGCTGGGTCGCCGCCCCAAGCTTGGTGATCGAAATCGAAGAAGTGTTGGAGGCCAGAATCACCTCGGGACGGCAGATGCGGTCGAGATCGCGAAAGAGTTCTGATTTGATCTCCAGCTTCTCGGAAGCGGCTTCGACGATGAAGTCGCAGGCACTCAGTCGCGCGCGATCTACGGTCACTTCAATTCGCTTCAGCGTCTCGGATTTTTGTGCCTCGGTGATTTTGTTCTTTGCCAGCTCGCGGTCGAGATTTTTGGTGATGGTCGCGACTCCGCGATCCAAAAATTTCTGTTCGACGTCGCACAAAATCACTTGGTATCCGCTGCGCGCAAACACATGCGCGATCCCATTGCCCATGGTGCCTGCGCCGATCACTCCTAGCCCGCTCGATTGCCATTGTGTGTTCCTGAAGTAAAACTTCGGAAGTGAGAACCGAAAAGTCTAACACCTGGAAAATTCGCCGGAGCGCGAACTGAGTTCCAGCCAATACTTCGGATTGTCATCCCGAACGGGCGCGCCCGGCGCATCCGAGAAGGACCTTACGATGCTCGTGGACCGGCAGCGGCCGGAAAGGATAATTGGCGGCGTCTACCATCGGCGGGAAAAGCCCCATATCTATTGCCATTTCTCTTCTCCATGCAAGAATTTCTCGCCCTCAGGAGAACCATGAAATCGAAGCTCAATAGGCGCGGATAAAAAAATAAGTGGTCATGCCCGCGCCTACCGCGATCACGAATCGACTCACCCAGGCTCGCGGCAGGCGCAGCGAGAAACGCGCTCCGAAATAGCCGCCCACTGCGGCTCCGCCGATCATCACCAGCGCCTGCGGCCAGTACACCGCGTGCCGCGATATAAAAATAATCACCGCCACGCCATTGGTGGCGCTGCTCAGTACCGTTTTGAAGGCATTCATCTCGTGAATGTCAGCCATGCCGAAAACAGTCAGCATCGCCAGAATTACGAATCCCATGCCGCCCCCGAAGTAACCGCCATAAATCGCAACCATCAGCTGAAAGCACGATGCTGCCAGAATCGCCTTGCCGCTGGGGTCCTGCACTACGCGCACATTTCGCGAGAGCTTAGGACCAAAGATGAACAGCAGCACCGCAAACAGCATCAGCCAGGGCAGGATTTTCAAAAATGTCTGTCCCGGAGTTCGCAGCAGCAACAGCGCGCCGACCAACCCCCCGGCCAGGCTTACAGCTGACTAGCGGCCACAATACCCGTCGTCGCACTTTCAAATGATGGCGGAAAGCTCTGCCGCTGAAGGTCAATCCGGTCCAGAGAGCGACCGTGTTGGTAGCATTCGCTGGCACGGCGGGAACGCCGGTGAACAGCAATGTTGGAAACGAGACAAAGCTTCCGCCCCCGGCGACCGCGTTCAGCGTGCCTCCGAGCATGGCGGCAAAAAACAGCAGCACAGCATTGTGGGGATTAAAGTTGGCCGTAATCAAGCCTGAGTTGTATCAGAGGCAGAAAGCCAGCGGCAAATACCGTCGCGAAGTTTGCTCGTGGTTCTTCTCTGCGAACTCCGGCCTCGACTCAGCCAGCTCTGCGGTCATAGGCTTTTCGCGAGAGGCTTGTGACCTGAGCCGGCCCAGAAAGAAAAGGTCGTCCACCAAAGCGGACGACCTTTTATAGCTATGTCCCGTAGCTGGCGCTGCCGGCTTCACGCTTCTGATCATTGAATTTGTCGCGTACCCGGTCACCAAACTCCTGCACTTTGTTGGTGATGCTGTCCCGGGTCTCTTCGCCGCTGGCCGGAGCCAGCAACAACCCAACTCCTACGCCCACGCCGACCCCGATCAACAGGGCCGCCGTGGTGCTCAGATAGTGGCTGTCATTGCCCCGCAACGCGTCACTTGCGTGGCTGGCGCGCTTGGAAGCTTCATCATAGGTATCGCGCGCGCGATCGCTGATATTGTCAAAGCTGCCGCCCGCCCGCTCCCGCAACGACTCCAGCAGGTACACGCCGGTGCCAATCAGTAAGTTCTTCAACATTTTTTCTTTACCTCCTCATTAGATCCTCCGCCGAATTAAGTTTTTAAACTTTTATGCAGATAGGAAGATGCGAATATCCTAGGCTGCGGTTGGAAGGAAATCCAGCAGCTCACAACTGAAATGCATCTGCCCTGGGGAGTGCCCGAATCCAGAGTCAGGGCATCTTGCCTGAGCTGTGGAAAACATCCCTTGCAGCTCCGATCCCCGTAACTGTTTTCACTTTCAGTGCTCGTGGTACTATCCGGCCAGTGGCTGCCAAAGCCAATCCGGACCTCAAGGATCGTCTGGTTTCAGCCGCTCCGGTTGAAGACGACTCGTCGTTTGAACTGAAGCTCCGGCCGCAGCGTCTGGGCGAATTTATTGGGCAATCCAAGGTCAAAGAAAACCTGGCCGTAGCCATCGAAGCCGCCAAATCCCGCGGCGAGGCGCTCGACCACGTGCTGCTCTACGGGCCTCCCGGGCTGGGCAAAACCACGCTGGCCACCATCATCGCCAACGAACTGGGGGTGGCATTTCCAGCAAACATCCGGCCCCACGCTGCAGATCAAAGGCGACCTGACCGCGATCTTGACCAATCTGCGCGACAAGCAGGTGCTCTTCATCGACGAGGTCCATCGCCTGCAGCCCGCGCTCGAAGAAATTCTTTATTCCGCGCTCGAAGACTACAAGCTCGACATCCTGATCGGCCAGGGCCCGGCCGCCCGCACCCATACCATGGATGTGAAGCCATTCACCTTCGTCGCCGCTACAACCCGCGCCGGACTGCTGTCCGCGCCCCTGCGCTCGCGCTTCGGCATCGTGCTGCGGCTGGAGTTCTACAGTCACGAAGATCTGCGAATTATCATCGAGCGCTCGGCCGAAATTCTAGGAGTCGAAATCGATCGCGAAGGCGCAACCGAACTCGCCAGCCGCTCCCGGGGAACTCCGCGCATCGCCAATCGGTTGTTGCGCCGGGTGCGGGATTACGCCCAGGTCCGCAGCGCCGGCAAAATCGATCTGCCCACGGCTCAGGCCGCGCTCAAAATGCTCGAAGTAGACCGCTACGGCTTCGATGAAGTCGACCGCCGGCTGCTGCTCGCGATCATCGAGAAATATCAGGGCGGCCCGGTCGGGGTGAATACGCTGGCCGCTGCCCTTGCCGAAGAGCCCGACGCGATCGAGGAAATCTACGAGCCATTCCTAATTCAGATCGGCTTCCTGAACCGCACTCCACGCGGCCGCGTGGCGACGCCAGCTCGCCTACGAGCACTTCGGAATCACGCCGACTCGCCGACAGAGTTCGCTGTTCTAGGGCAAGGAAAAATCAGGGAGCGAAACGAGAGAAGTTGTGTGTTAATGAGTGATAACGCATGATTACAGAAACTACTCGCCTGCGCTTCGAGTACCCTTCACAATTAATTCGACGGACAGTGAAAATGCGCACGGCTTTTTTAGCAGTTCCGATTTTGCTACTCATCACCCAAGTGGCAGCTCCGCAGACGGCTGCTGAGCCACTGGTTCCGGCTATCCTCCAGCGGATGAGCAGCTCGAGGATGGACAAACGCGAAAAAGCCTTCGATGAAGCCTCAAAGCTCTTGGCCTCGAAGAGCACTACACAGGATGACATAAAGCAATTGCGTCTCGGTGTTATCCGATTGTTGACTGTGGAGAACGCTAGAAACGAGCATCTCCGATACGGAAGCTGCGAGGCTTGCGGAGCAGGAAAATGCGAAGAACGAAGCTGCTTGCGAGCATAGCGATGACTGCCGAGATGAGGAAGAAGACGTGGAGGCCCCCTCGACAGCCTACATGCATCGCCTTATTGCGACCGTAGCTGGATTCAATGATGAACGCGCAATACCAGCCTTGGCGGGTGCGGTGGGTTGGGATGACAATGTCACAAGAGCATTGCTGGCGTTCAGGCATGAGGCCCTCGCACCTGTAATCGATCAACTCAAGGGTCGTAATTCCTTCCGGCGCATATCGGCACTGGATATGGCCATCGCTCTTCTGGAGACCAGTAACGACGCCGCTTCACAATATCGCATAAAGAAGCTGATTCGCTCCTCACTCAACGACCCTTGGCCTCTCGTTTGAACCCATGCAGTTGACACGATCGATTGTCGCAAGGATCGACTCGACTTCGTTCCGTTATTGCAAGAAGTGGCCAAAACTGATCCATTCACACTTCCAGGCCGTGCGCTTGATGGCGGCGACGGGGGAACTTTTACCCAGTAAGGGCAGACGCCAGAAGTGCGTTGCGCCACATCCCAAAGAAATGAACTGTGTACGGTCCTCTGATTGACGATAAATCGCTATATCGCTCATTGACTCCGACAAAGGCGAATGGAGGGCAACAATTGGCGGGTGGCCCACTTCTCACCACCGCTAAGGGTGTCGCAAGCTCCATATCACTCATTGACAGCGCCCCGGGGTGCCCCATTTCTCGCGTTCTTTGCGAGAAGTGCCGGGGGCGGGTGGCCCACTTGTCATCACACTAAGGGTGTCCAAGCTACTATTTTGAACCCTGGGGTGCCCCATTTCTCGCGTGCTTTGCGAGAAGTGGGGCTTTCCATGTTCATCTGTCACAGACGCTCCAGAGATCCAGACCGACGCTTCCGCAGTGCCTAAAAAAACCTGCGCCGATCGTGGTGAGCGACTGGTGTAAGCAAGTTCCGCGGCATAATCATCCGGATCAGATGGGAGAGCCCCACTTCTCGCAAAAAACGCGAGAAATGGGGCACCCTCGGGTCTTTATGGTGGAGAAGTGGGCCACCCGCCCGCGACGCAAACGATAAGCCTGATTTCAATGTCAGTTGAGAAGCGGAATGGAACTTTTAAACTTTCCCACGGTGTCCTTCACGCATTGCATATGCTTTAGCCAAATGCGATACAACATCTGACGGTCCTCGGCGTATACCGCCCTTCTTTTAGGTCGGAAACATGGCATGAACAGTGACAGGTGACCGGAGATGACGATCAGACCAAAGAGGAACATTTCGACAAGCTCGTTTTGATCGAAGCGGTAGTCGAAGGTCTGGATGAAACTTTCGCTACTGAGCAAAGTTCGGGCAGATACAACCTGATCATCCAGATGATCCCCTTCGCTTGCTGGTCGGTTACGATGAGGCCCTACTATCTGCGTGGCGAAATGCCGATTCAGCGCGAGATGAATTGTTTGCGTGGACGCTCTGCCTCGTTCGCGGTCTTTCTGCACCTCTATCATGCTGATCATCCCTTTCATTAGCATGCAGGGCCGCGACAGTTGTCCCTGATATCAAGACGTCTGGCTTGCCTTTCATGTGCTCACGCCTTACAACGCATGAAGCTAAAGATCTGATACGCCAACATGGTTTTGGGCGGACGGCGGGTGGCTCACTTCTCATCACACTAAGGGTGTCTCAAGCTTCTATCTTTGAACGCTTGGGTGCCCCATTTCTCGCGTTCTTTGCGAGAATGGGCTTTCCAAGTTCATCTGTCACAGACACTCCAGAGATCGCTTCGATTCCGAAGTGCCTAAAAAAACCTGCGCCGATCGTGGTGAGCGACTGGTCTAAGCTTTCGATGTAGTTCCGCGGCTTCATCATCCGGATCAGATGGGAGAGCCCCACTTCTCGCAAAAAGCGCGAGAAATGGGGCACCCTCGGGTCTATATGGTGGAGAAGTGGGCCACCCGCACCATCGAGAAGACCAGCCGAAACGTCAATGAGTGATAAAGGCCTGATTTCGCGATCTGTACGATCTAAAGCTCGTCCAGGAAGGCGAGATCCGGCGTCGTGGCAGTCTCACATTGCCTGATCGCAAATCCAGCGCACTCCAGAATCACAATATCCGAACATCCCAGCGTCGCTATGGTGGTTCACATCGCATAATCAGGTTGACCCCACCCCCGAACGAACCAACCAAGTACCAGAGCGGACAGGCAGGCTCTCGTCGTCGTTAGATAATGTCGACTCTGCCCCCTTTCTCACTGTAGTTCCGTTTCTCGACCACGCTGAACTCCGGACAGGCTACGATTGATGCTCAATTAGCTTCGTAATTTTCGGCGATAGCGTCCGTTCCCTGTGTTTGCTTTCTTTCCCATCCCCAGTTTGGCTCTAGCATCATCCAAACATCAAAACCCTGCTAGTAGGAACTGAGGTTCGCCAATTCCAATCCGACTACTCTTGCGTTCCTCTTTTTCGAAGTTAGAGCCTCAGTCCTTGTTTCTTTTATCGAAGGACTTCAGTTTGCGCCAGAGGCATCACGCTCGCCGAACAAGCGCCATTACCAGCTCGGCCCGTGCCATCGTCGACGTGGTCGAAACTATTTGGAAGCCTGCGATCGAAACGACCGTCAAGCTCGAACGAGATATATCCATTGCTCCGAGGTTGCGCCGCGACGCACCTCGGCCACAACAAACTTAGGGAAATCTTCGAGGGTCTTTCGTTTATGGGTTCCCATTTTCTTCTGGCTCTCAATATACATTCAACGGCCAACGGCGTCTCAAGTCAGTTGGCGATAAATCTCCATTTCACTCATTGACCCCGCTTTAGCGAAAAAGACCTGCCGCCATCGATCTCGACATGCAGACCACGCGCCTTAGTACAATGCCTCCATGATTGCTCACCTTCGCGGAAAGCTCATTGCGCGCCATCCTAACCAGGTGATCGTTGACGCGATGGGCGTCGGGTATGACGTGACCATTTCCGTGCCGACGTTTTCCGAGTTGCCGCCGGCGGGGCAGAAGTTGCACTGCACATCCATACCCATGTTCGCGAAGACCAGATTGCGCTCTACGGATTTTTGCGCCCGGAAGAAAAACATCTTTTTGAAAAACTGATCAGCGTCAGCGGGATCGGGCCAAAGCTAGCGATCACCATCCTGAGCGGCATGCCGACCGACGAAATGACATCCGCGATTCGCGGAAACGATGTGGCGCGCCTCACCAAAATCCCCGGCATCGGACGTAAAACCGCCGAGCGCATGGTGCTCGAGTTGCGCGACAAACTTCCGCCGGTGGGAACCGATCAGGTGCATGTAATCCCGTCACTCAGCGCAGTGCAGGAAGACGTCTTATCGGCGCTGATGAACCTGGGATACCAGCGCCCCTCAGCCGAAAAAGCGCTAAGCACGGTAGAAAAAAATGGATCGTTCGACGCCATGTTCCGCGCCGCAATGGCCGTAATGTCGAAGTAAAGCGCAGGCCGTTCTGTGAACCTCTGTGACACCTTTGTGTTCTCTGTGGTAAGCTTTTGCGTTTTTTTTTACCAGCCAGATACGCTATTTCCCGATACAAAATCTGCTGAAGATTAAATTAAGAATGTCATCGTTCGTAGTCGCCCCGGTAATTTCATCCAGAGGACGCAGCCCGCCGTAAAGATCCAGCAGGATCATTTCGTGCGGAATCTTGTTCCGCACGGCCATCTCAGCCCGATCGAGGCCCATCAGTGAATCGCGCACCAGCGATTGGTGGCGCGCGTTAGTAAGAAATCCAGACTCAGCGTTGGATGCCGACTCTCCAGCCACATGTTGAAGAATGGCGGCGCGCAGTTCAGCGATGCCTTCGCCGGTGATCGCTGAGGTCCTCAATCCGATTCCGTCCCGCTGTCCTAGATCTGCCTTGTTCAAAACCACAATCGCAGTCCGCTGCCGGGTCTGCGCCAGCAGCCGTTCGTCTTCATCGCTCGCCTGCTGCGACGCGTCGAACACGACTAAAACTAAATCCGCATCGGCCAGTGCCTCCATCGACTTCTGAATGCCGATGCTTTCGGCCTCATCAAGAGCGCGGCGAATTCCGGCAGTATCCACCAACTTGACCGGGATGCCGCCGATAGCCACTGTCTCGGTGACCAAGTCGCGAGTAGTCCCCGGCATGGCGGTAACAATAGCGCGCTCCCGCTCAATCAGCCGATTGAACAAGCTTGACTTGCCAACATTAGGTCGGCCCACAATCGCCAGCGTCAGCCCTTCGTGGACCAGCTTCCCATAAGCAAAAGATTTGGCCAGCTCTTCGAGCGGCGCACGCACTTCGCCTATGTGTTTCAGAATTTGATCACCCGGCATCACCGATACGTCATCTTCCGCGAAATCAATCCCGGCTTCGAGCACCGCGATCAACTCCACAAGTTTTTGTTTGATCGGTTGCAGACGCCGCGAAAGCGCACCATCCAGCTGCTGCGCCGCAACTTTTGCCTGATACAAAGTTTGCGAATCGATCAGGTCCCGCACCGCCTCCGCTTGCGTGAGATCCATGCGGCCATTCAAAAAAGCCCGCATGGTGAACTCACCCGGTTCGGCGAGGCGTGCGCCGCGACTCAGCGCCACTTCGACAATGTGCCGCAGCACCACCGGCGACCCATGCGCAGAGATCTCAATAATGTCGTCGGTTGTGTAGGAATGCGGCTTGGCGAAATAAGTTACAACGACTTCATCTATGCGAGTTGCCGCGCTTTGCCCGGCCGGACAGCCGAGAGCGGCCGTCCCCACACAATCAGGCTCGATCAGTTCCCCGAAAAGTGCGTGCCCCACCGCAAGTTCATGCTTCATTCGCAGCATGGGCAGAGCAATCGCCGTGGCTTCCGGCCCGGCAAGGCGTACGACGCCGATCCCTCCGCGGCCGGGAGGAGTAGCGATCGCAACGATAGTGTCGTCGAGGTTCAAGGGAAGTTGGTAATTTGGTAATTTGAATCGATGTGTGCCGCGTCTGCGCGTATGATGCTGAACTTTAAATTACAAAATTACCCGATTACCAAATTACTAAATTCTAAGTGCTGTCCTCGGCCCTTGCTGGTGAATTCGGTCCTGGCTCGGTACAATCAACACTTCCGCTTATGGCCGACGTCCGCCGAGGTCTGATTATTGTCAACACCGGGCCGGGCAAGGGCAAGACGACTGCCGCCATGGGCACGGCTTTGCGCGCGGTCGGCAAGGGCATGCGCGTGCTGATGCTGCAATTCCTGAAAGGCTCGTGGCATTACGGCGAACTCGATGCCGTACAGGCTTTTGGCGACAAGTTCATCATGAAGCAGATGGGCCGCGGCTTCGTGAAAGTTGGGGCGGAGAAGCCCGATCCGGAAGATGTGCGCATGGTCGAAGAGGCGTGGGCTGAAGGCGAGCGCGCCATCCAGTCCGGCGAGTGGGATTTAGTGATCCTTGACGAGATCAATTACGCCATCAGTTATGGCATGCTTGATCCGGCGAAGGTTGCCGCCGCTTTAAAGCAAAAGCCGGAGATGGTTCATGTTATCTTGACGGGACGCAATGCGCATCCGACAATTGTCGAACTCGCCGACACCGTCACCGAAATGCGCCAGGTAAAGCACGCCTACGAAAAAGGCGTGATCGCGCAGAGAGGGATCGAATACTGATTTTGTAATTGGGTAATTGAGTAATGAAGGTCGTTGGATGTTGATTCCAATTACACAATTACCAAATTTCAAATTACTAAATCTTTCTTATGACTTGGTTTAAACGACAACCCGTTGAACTCGATTCTTCCGGCGAAAAGAAAATTCGCACCGAAGGCCTGTGGGTCAAGTGTGAAGGCTGCCGCCAGATCATCTGGAAAAAGGATCTGGAGGACAATCTCAACGTTTGCCCCAAGTGCGGCAAGCATTTTCGCATCGACGCCCGCGCCCGCCTGGCCAATCTTTTCGACAATGGCGACTACGAAGTTTTCAGCGACAACCTCAACTCCACCGATCCGCTTAAATTCGTCGATCTTAAGCCATATGCCGAACGTCTAAGGCGCGCCCAGGAAGATACTGGGCTGACCGACGCGGTCATTAACGGACGCGGCAAGCTAAATGGCCGCCCCATCATCATCAGCGCCATGGAGTACAGCTTTATCGGCGGCAGCATGGGCTCGGTTGTGGGCGAAGTCATCACCCGCGCGGTGGAACTGGCGACCGAAAGCAAAGAGCCACTGATCATTATTTCCGCGTCCGGCGGCGCCCGCATGATGGAAGGCGTACTCAGCCTGATGCAACTGGCAAAAATTTCCGCCGCACTGGCCCGGCTCGATGAAGCCCGTGTGCCCTACATTTCCATACTCACCGACCCGACAACCGGAGGTGTGACCGCGTCATTCGCCATGCTCGGCGACCTGAACATCGCTGAACCCGGCGCGCTGATTGGCTTTGCCGGACCTCGCGTGATCGAACAAACCATCCGCCAGAAACTCCCGCCAGGATTTCAACGCAGCGAATTTCTCCTCGAGCACGGCATGCTCGACGCCGTCGTCCACCGTAAAGAGATGAAGGCCTATATCGCCCGCGCGTTGGACTTTATGATCCACGGCGCGGCCAATCAGTCTGCAGCCGCTAGTTAGGTCGTCGGTCTTCGGTCGTCGGTCTGCGGCGTCAGCCTTTGAGCACCAGCACAGTCATCCCAAAACCAGAACCCGAAGCTGATAACCTAATGTGTTGGCCGAGACCGGCGACCGAATGCCGACGGCGATTGTAGCTTTCAGCGCACGACCAACGACGCACGACCCACGACGGCTCTTATGCCTGCTTCTTACCAAACCGCGATAGCCCGCATGTATGCGCTGGGCCATGAGCTGGCCGACACGCCGTCGCACAAATTCGATCTGGCGCACATGCGCGTGCTGCTCACCGCGCTAGATCATCCGGAGCGGCGTTTTCCCAGCGTGCTGATCGCAGGCACAAACGGCAAAGGTTCGACCGCTGCCACGCTGGCGTCGATTCTGCAGGCCGGGGGATTGCGCACCGGCTTGTACACTTCGCCTCATCTCGTTCGAATCAACGAGCGCATTCGCATTAACGGCGCAAGCATCGATGACGAAAAATTCGCGCTCCTGCATGACATGGTCGAGCGCACCGCCGAACGCCTTATCGAAGATGGTGAGCTGCCCTGGCATCCCAGTTTTTTTGAGATGCTGACCGCCATGGCCTTCGAGCACTTCGCTACCAGCAAGCTGGATATCGCGGTACTCGAAGTCGGCATGGGCGGACGTCTCGACGCGACCAATGTGGTTGAACCGCGGGTCTGCGTCATCACCGACATTTCGCTCGATCATGAGAAGTTTTTAGGGAACACGATTGCCGAAATCGCCGGCGAAAAGGCAGGCATAATTCGACCCGGCGGCATTGTGGTCACGCTGCCTCAAACTCCCGCCGCGAATGATGTGATCGGCAACGCGATTCTCGATCAAAACGCCACCGCGGTGAGCGCGGTGCCGTATGTGCCGCCGGTCTCACCAGCCAGCCCTCGGTATGTTGAATCGGTCCCGGCAGATGCCGGGCGAAAGAACTTTGTGTCGCGCTATTCCTTGCAGGTTATGGGAAAGCAAATCCTCGTCGAGACCCCGCTGGTCGGACGCCATCAACTTCGCAATATTGCTCTCGCAATAGCCGCCGCCGAAGAATTAGGCAAGCAAGGATTTCCCGTCACCTCCGCGGCAATCGAAGAGGGAATTCGCGACACCCGCTGGCCGGGGCGTTTTCAAATAATTCCCGCTCACGACTCGCAGGCCGAATTCGTTTTCGACGTTGCCCATAATCCGGCCGGCGCCTGGGCGCTGCGTTCCACACTTTCTAATTCTTACGAGGATCGCCGTCTGATTTTCGTTTTCGGGGCCATGCGCGACAAAGCAATCTCAGAGATGTGCGAAATTCTATTTCCTTTATCGGAACGCGTCATCGCCACGCAGGCCGACAATCCCCGCTCGGCGACAGCAGAGGAAATCCGCGCAGCCGGCCATCGCACTCACGCCGAAATCGAACTTTCTTCTGATCTCCCTTCGGCATTAAATCGCGCAAGGGAGATCGCAGGCGGTAACGGAATCGTCGTCATAACCGGATCGATCTACGTGGTCGGTGAAGCCATGCGCGTCCTGGGAGTCTCGGCCGATGCCAATGGAAGATAAGACGGTGTGGAGCGAGGGCTCTCGCCCGATTAGCAACGAGGTCGAAGCAGTCAAAATACCGGAAGCAAACCGTGATCACGTTCCCGCCAATCGCAACTATGGCCTGCTGAGCCATCTTCGCTCTTACTTTATTTACGATCCGCTGATCTGGCTCTACACCGTAGTCCTCGGCATCACCTCCATCCCCTTCGGATTTTTCGACAAGGACGGCAGCATCCTTCACGCCTTTGCCCGCAACTGGTCAAAGCTGATCATGAAGACGATTCTTTCTCCCGTGCGCATAACCGGCCTCGAGAAGATCGATACCTCGCGCACATATGTCTATGCGGTGAATCACGCTTCCGCGCTCGACATCCCCGTCCTCTACGCGTCACTGCCCTTCCAGTTCCGCATTGTGCACAAAAAAGAACTGCTCTCCTATCCCGTCATTGGCTGGCACTTGAAGCGGTCGGGCCAGGTCTGCGTTGACCAACAGAACCCCTCGCACTCCGTGGGTCAAATCAAATCTGCCGTGCGCACGCTGAAAAAGGGCATGCCGCTGGTTATTTTCCCCGAAGGCGGCCGCACCGCCGATGGCAAAATTCAGCCCTTTCTCGCCGGCGCATTTTTCATGGCCATTAAAGCCAATGTTGACATTGTTCCCATCGCGCTGATCGGCACCTACGAACTCCTGCCCATGGATACCTTTCACATCAAGAGCCGTCCGCTCGAAATGCGCGTCGGCAATCCCATTTCAACGGATGAATGGACACTGCGGGATTTGCAAGCTCTTTCGGCAAAAGTGCAGCGGGAAGTTGAAGCTCTTCATGCGGGATCGCCGCGGTAGGTACCGGCGGCGATCTAGGCGGGTGCTACCAGAAGCCGTGATATCCTTATTAGAACAGCTGCGTTGCCGTAATTAAGGATGTCCAGATCCTGCCCCGCTGTTCCCTAAAACATCATGATTTCTGTAAGCAACGTCTCCATGCGCTACGGCGCCAAAATTCTGTTTGACGAAGTCTCCACCGGCTTCACGCCCGGTAAACGCTATGGCCTGACCGGACCGAACGGCGCCGGGAAGTCCACATTTATGAAGCTGCTCTCCGGCGAACTCGAACCGCAGAAGGGCGCTGTCGTCCGCCCCAGGAAGATCGGGACCCTCAGCCAGGACCAGTTTGCCTTCGATCGTTATCGTGTGATCGATACCGTCATCATGGGCAACAAACGTCTGTGGACCGCGCTTGAGGAACGCGACCAGCTTTATGCCAAGCCGCAAATGACCGACGCCGACGGAATGCGCCTGGGCGAACTGGAGGGCATCGTCGGCGAAGAAGATGGTTACACTGCCGAGACCGATGCCGCCGTGCTGTTGCAAGGCCTCGATATTCCCAACGAGCTGCATGAACGCAAGATGGCCGAACTTCCAGGCGGCCAGAAAGTTCGGGTTCTGTTAGCGCAGGCGCTTTTCGGCCACCCTTTGGCTCTGCTGCTCGACGAACCTACCAACCACCTCGACCTGGACTCCATTCACTGGCTGCAGGGCTTTCTAAATCAGTTTGAAGGCGTGCTGATCGTGATTTCGCACGACCGCCATTTCCTGAACCGGGTCTGCACTCACATTGCCGATATCGATTACGAAACCATCATCACTTACACCGGAACTTACGACGACATGGTTGTCGCCAAGACCCAGGTGCGTTCGCAGATCGAAAGCCAGAACGCGCAACGCGAAAAGAAAATTTCGCAGCTTAACGATTTCATCGCGCGTTTTTCCGCGGGCACCCGCTCCAGCCAGGTGCAGTCCCGCCGCAAGGAAGTTGAGCGTTTGCAAGTGACCGAGCTGGCCAAGTCAAATATCCAGCGCCCGTATCTGAAATTTGAACAGAAACGCCCGTCTGGCAAGCATATTCTGGAGCTCGAAGGGGTGAGCAAGTCTTATGGCGACGCTCCGGTCATTCGCAACTTCACCGCCAGCGTGACCCGCGGAGAAAAAATTGTTCTCATGGGCCGCAACGGTTCCGGCAAAACCACGCTGGTCAATGCCTTGCTGGCGAACTCCCCAGGGGTCACCGACCCCGAGCTGCGCAAGACCAGCGGCTACGATGGAGCTTTCCTTGACGAAGGCAAAGTCATCTGGGGTCACGAAGCCGCGGTCGGATTTTTTGCCCAGGACCACAAAGCTTTAATTGCGCCCGGAACCACCGTGTTCGAGTGGCTCCATCAATGGGACCTCTCGGCCGCGCACGAAGAAATTCGTGGCCTGCTGGGACAGATGCTTTTCCCGCGCGACGACGCCGACAAGCGCACCGACATTCTCTCGGGCGGCGAAGCCAGCCGCTTGCTCTTCTGCAAACTCATGCTGCAAAAGCCCAATGTGCTGGTGCTCGATGAGCCCACCAATCACCTGGATCTCGAATCCATCAACGCGCTCAATATTGCGCTGCAGCGCTACCAAGGCACGGTCTTGCTGGTTACCCACGACGAAGACTTGATCGACGAAGTAGCCACCCGCATCTGGCACTTTGAAGGCGATCATCGGCTAACTGACTTCAAAGGCGTTTACGAAGAATACCAGTCAGTGGTGGCTTAAGCAGGACGAGAGTATAGTGGCACAGCGCTAAATTGGCCGTGTCAAATTACCATTCCAATCTGGGCCGTCATGTGTTTGGATTGGCGACGCTCGCCTCGGGCATCGTCACCCTCGTCTGGCACAGCTCCTCCGGACCCCATCCGCAACATTACGTTGTCCTCGCGGTGGCCCTCGCCCAGATCGTCGGCGGCGTACTGATTCAGTTCCCCCGCATCGCTAAGACGGGCGCATTAGTCCTCGGCGCGGCTTATCTCGTCTCCGCTTTGCTGTGCGTACCGCAAATCGTTACTGCCCCGCAGGTCTACAACAGCTGGGGAGATTTTTTCGAACAATTTTCTCAGTTCACTGGGGCAGCGCTCGTTTATGCCGGCTTGGCATCGATTTGGTCACCCAGAACGCTTTGTCGAATCGGCTGCATTCTTCTGGGCATTTGCACCGTTTCCTTTGCCCTCGAACAAGCGTTTTATCTCGGCCCCACTGTCTCCTTTGTGCCTAAGTGGATTCCACCAAGCCAGATGTTTTGGGCAATTGCGACCACGGTTTTCTTCGCGCTTGCGGCTTTGGCTTTGCTCTCGAATCTGAAGGCGCTTCTCGCAGCTCGCCTGCTGACCATAATGATCGTGAGCTTCGGTGTGCTTGTATGGGCCCCCATTCTTGTTGCACATGCTCACGATCAGAGAAACTGGAGCGAAACCGCCGAAAACTTCGCCATCGCCGGAGCAGTCTGGATTCTGGCTGATCTACTCAAACCATGAACCCCAAGGACTTTCGCCGCATCGCCCTCAGTCTCGAAGGCGCTGAAGAGGGTTCGCACATGGGCAGCGCAGACTTCCGCGTAGGCGGCAGGATTTTTGCGACTCTTGCCGCGGAGAAGCAGGGCTACGGCAACCTTATGCTCACGCCCGAGCAACAACAGGCATTCGTCGAAGAACTACCTGATGTTTTTCTTCCCGTTCATGGGGGATGGGGCAGAAATGGAGCAACTCACGTGCGTCTCGCCGAAGTGAACAAAGACGTTCTCGAAGGCGCACTGCGGACCGCCTGGAATCTGCGGTTGGAGAAGATGCAGTCGTGCATCGCAAACGTACCGGAACGCGCAAACCGAACGTCAGGAAGCATTGACCATCCGAGCCTCCATTTCCTCACAATGCCTGGTGTGCAAGCTACCTGAAATGAATAATGGGACGATCACCGGCAACTGCCGCGATACGCATGCATGGAGTATGGTGTACAAGGAACCTGTGAACGCTGATAACCAAAATGGCAGGCCACCGTTGATTTGCAGCAGGCCTGTTCTCGACCCTTTTGAAATGGAGCCTCAGTGACCGGTCGCTTTGCTTTAAAAATCGGCGATCATCTCGAGACCGCCGAAACCAAGAAATACTATAACCAGAAGGTTTTTTCAGAAATCGCGCCCCGGTACGATTTCATTAGCAGAGCGCTTTCTTTTGGGCGCGACGCGGCATGGAAGCGCGTGCTGGTTTCATTGCTTCCTGATTACGAATCTCCTGTTTGCGTCGACCTGGCCTGCGGCACCGGCGACCTTACCTTTCTGCTCGCCGGCAAGTATCCGCGTGGCCGCGTGGTCGGGCTGGATATCGCGGAGCCGATGCTGGAGATCGCCCGCCATCGTAATACTCATCCGAATGTCAGTTTCATCAATCAGGATATGGGAACGCTCGACATCGTCTCCGAATCGGTTGACATCGTCACGGGCGGGTACGCTCTGCGGAATGCCCCCGATCTCGGCATCACTATCGACGAAATCAGCCGCGTATTGAAACCGGGTGGGATTGCTGCTTTTCTCGATTTCTCAAAACCCGCGTCCAATATTCCGCAGCAGATGGAATATTGGACGCTGAAGACATGGACAGGGATGTGGGGCGTGCTTCTGCATCGCAATCATGAAGTCTATAGTTACATAGCCGAAAGCCTGCGGCGTTTTCCCGATCGTCAGCGCTTGCGAAATATTTTTGGTAACAAAGGATTTTCTGTCATCGATTCCCATCTCTTTTTTGGAGGGATCACCGAACTGCTGGTGGTCCGCAAGACTGACGCTAAAGCGCCACGACCGATTTTGATGTAAGTCGTATCGCCCAGCTGTTTGCCCCGGTGCTACACGCAATGTCGGTTGAATGGGCAAGTTCATACACAAGAAAACTATTTATTGAAATTTTCCACTTCTCCCAGGCCAGGGATAGGTGCACCCCGCTTTCTAATCCCATAGCGGTGGTTCCACTAACCCGAGCTTAACCGTACGCCGCAGAAGAAACACAGCCGCCGCCAGGCACACCAGCACTGCCACAATCGAGGCTTCCGGCCCAAATTGCCCGCCAGTGAGAATTCGTGGGCCGCTCAACGTGCCCTGGATCAGTCCGCTTTGTGCCCTCGTTCCCGAGATCGACATGCTAAATAGCGAGCCCTCCGTAAAGTTCCAGCCAATGTGCATACCGATAGGAAGCCACAGGCGGGTAGTCGCGGCATAGGCTGCTCCCAGCAGGATACCCGCCTCCAATGCAATTGCCAGCGAACTGCTGAAGGTGGCTCCGGGATTGGCGGCGTGTGCCGCCCCGAAAAGCGCAGCCGTGAGCAAGAGTGCTCCCCAGGTTCCGAAAATCTTCGCGCTCAGGCGAAACAACAATCCGCGAAACAAGATTTCTTCAAGGATCCCGGCCAAGACCGCCAGCACAAACCCTTTTGCAAGCTGATCGCCCGTGCCTCTGCCTGCGAAATGGTAAACGCCAGATGCCCACAATATTCCCATCAACGCGGAGAAGAGAACGAATCCCAGGGCCAGGCCGGCGAGGCATTCCGGCAGAGCGCGATTATTCACCAGTTCAGCTGGTGGGCGTCGCTCAATCCATTTCGCCGCCCGGATATAAGCTGCGAAGCAGAGCAGCGCCAGAACCGCGGCCCCCCACTGCGGCGTACCGTGCTTGTGTAACCAGGCCTGCGCCAGAATGATGATGGCGACCAGAAGCAGCAGGTTTAAGCAACCAAGTCCAACTTCTTTCCAGACTTTGCGCAAGCTAGCCTCACCGGAAGATTGTAGAAACGGTAGTCGCGCGAAGGGTGCGCGAACTGTTCAAATATACAGAAGCTGGGCAGGAAGTCCTGTCTGATTAAGACGCATTTGGTGAACAAGCGTTATCTCGCAGCATCGCGCGATTGCATGTTTATCGTCCCAAAAAAATATAACGGCAGGGCCGATCCCCTGCCGTTCTCAATTTCAACTTGAATTTTACTATTTGCCGCGGTTGACGGCTTTCTTCAGGTCCGCGCCGGCGGTAAATTTGGCCACGCGACGGGCAGCAATTTTGAGGGTAGCCCCGGTCTGCGGGTTGCGGCCGTTGCGCGCCTTCCGCTGCGAGACGGAGAATGTGCCAAACCCGATCAAAGCGACGCGATCGCCTTTTTTCAGGGCACTGGTAATGCTTTCTACGGTGGTATCAATCGCGGTGGCGGCTTGGGTCTTACTCACTCCGCAGCCCGACGCAATCCGGTCAATGAGATCAGCTTTATTCATTTTAGCTCCTGGGGAGGGTTTCCTTTTTCTCAGCGACTTTCAGCCCCACGGCTGAACGCTCTGCAATTCGTTGAGCGTGGAAACTCGCCGAAAGCTATTTAGCTCCTCGATTTGGCGGATGTCAACTGTGAAAATCCGCGCCAGATGCCGCATTTGATGACCCCTGTGACCAGACTCAGCCTGGGTCGGCGATTTCCGATGGATTCTGAAATATCTAGTGCAGCTCTCCGGAGCTGTACATTTTTGCTATCTGTTCCGCAACCGGCTCAACGGTCGCGCCGGCGAGATTCGTCAGCAGCACTACCGTGATTTGATCGTCAAGGTGACGCGTGATGAAACTTGTGAACCCTTGCCACTCACCCTCATGACGAACGACCTGCTTTCCATCAATCTTTTCGACGAACCACCCGAAGCCATAATGGCCTGAATTCTCTTTGCCGTTTTTAAGCTTCGCTGCGGTCCACATCTCGTCCAGACTCGATCGCTTGAGTAGTTTCTCGGTGTAGAGCGCGGCATCCCATTTGGCTACATCGAGAATAGAAAAATACAAGCTGCCATCCGCGGTGGTGTTCATGGTCGGCGAAACCCAATCCTGATTTTTCAGCACTCCTTTAACCAGCTGATAGCCAGCGGCACGATTGGGAACGATGTCGGCTTCGCTGATAATTCGAGTCGTGGTCATGCCCAGCGGCCGAAAGATTCGCTCCTGCAGAAAATCTCCATAAAATTCGCCGGTAACTCGGTGGATCATTATTCCCAGCGTCAGATATCCGAGGTTGCTATAACTCCAGTTCGTCCCCGGTTGAAACGCCAGCGGAATTCCGGCCACGATCTTCAGCAGCTCCGCTTCGGTGTAATCCTTGCGAAAGTCAAAGTTCTTCAGGTAGTCGGTGAATCCCGCGGTGTGACTCAGCAATTCGCGCACGGTCACCCGATTCCAGGTGGCGGGACCGTCTTTTATGTAGTGCGTGACCGGATCATCCAGGCGGACCTTGTCTTCTTCTACCAGCATCATGACCGCTGTCGCCGTAAACTGCTTGCCCATCGAGCCGGACTGGAACACCGTTTCCGGCTTCACCGGGACTTGTAATTCGACGTTGCTAAACCCATACCCCCCCGCTCGAACAATCCTCCCGGAGCGCGCCACCAGCACGGCCACTCCCGGGATGTGCTGCTTCTCCATTTCAGCGTGAATGAGCTTATCGAGTGCATCTTTATCGGCTGCATCTTCGGCCTTTGCTGGCATCGCCAAATGGAAGAGAGCCATCGCCAGAATCGCCAGAAAACACGGGAATCGCGTCATTATTTTATCGCCCCTCTAGGCTGCATGATAAACGCGATTGTGCTCTTAAGAGTTCAGGCGCATTGAGTGGCGTCGGCCGCTCTCGAATTAGGGTAGACGCACGAGAATATGCGGCTATTGTCGCCGCCCATACTCCCTCGGCGCTTTCGAGGGCCGCGTCAGCGCACCGGCAGTTGTAGGAAGAGCGGCCTTTAGGCCGTATCAGCGCCCAAGCAGTTGTGGAAGAGCGGCCCTTTAGGGCCGCGTCAGACGTTCTGCACTTTCAAGCGAGCTTCAGCTCGGCAAGTTTCTGCCTCAATCTCCCGACGGAAGAAGAATCTCCTCACACGCCATTTCGATCGCCGCCGGAATGGGAAAGAACTGCTCCGCCTCGGTCGATCCCTCTAACGCGACTGTCGACGACGCGCCGCCGCCCACCACTTTCGCCACCAGATCAAAATATCCCGTGCCGACAAAACGCTGATGTTTTGCCCCTTCATACCCGATCGACTCGCAGGCAAATTCTCTCTGCTGTAATTGCGAGTACGCCTGCATGCCGGTTTCCTTGTAGCCCTGCGCCAAATCAAACATGCTCAAATTCAGCGAATGGAATCCGGCCAGGGTTACGAATTGAAATTTGTAGCCCATCGCCCCCAGTTCTTTCTGGAAGCGTGCAATCGTCGCCTCGTCGAGCTTCTTCTTCCAATTAAAGGAGGGCGAGCAGTTGTAGGCGAGCATTTTGCCGGGGAATTTTTCGTGAACAGCCTCGGCAAAGCGCCGCGCTTCATCAAGATTCGGCTCCGAGGTTTCGCACCAGATCAGGTCGGCATAAGGCGCATATGCGATCGCCCGGGCAATGGCTGAGTCCAACCCGCCATGAATGCAGAAAAATCCTTCGCTGGTGCGCTCTCCGGTCAGGAACACGCGGTCGCGAGGGTCGATGTCGCTGGTCAGCAGATGCGCGCTGTTCGCGTCAGTGCGCGCCAGGATCAATGTCGGTACGCCCATCACGTCGGCCGCCAGCCGCGCTGCCACCAATTTCTGAATCGCCTCTGATGTCGGCACCAGAACTTTGCCGCCGAGGTGTCCGCACTTTTTCGCCGACGAAAGCTGATCTTCAAAGTGGACGCAAGCCGCGCCCGCTTCGATCATTGCTTTCATAAGCTCGAACGCATTCAGGTTTCCGCCGAAACCAGCTTCAGCATCCGCCACCAGCGGCGCAAACCAGTTGACGCCGTTCTTGCCCTCGCTGTGATGGACCTGATCCGCACGCTGCAGTGCGCGATTGATTCGCCGCACCATAGCTGGCACGCTGTCACTCGGGTACAAGCTCTGGTCGGGATACATCTCGCCTGCGTTATTCGCGTCGGCCGCAACTTGCCAACCACTCACATAAACGGCTTTCAATCCGGCGCGCACCTGCTGGATCGCCTGGTTCCCAGTCATCGCACCGAGAGCAGCAACGTAAGGCTCACTCTGCAATAGGTCCCATAACATTTCCGCGCCGTGCCGCGCCAGCGAGTGTTCAATCCGCATCGACCCGCGCAGGGCTTCGACGTCGGCCCAGGTGTATGGACGAGTAATACCTTTCCAGCGCGGATCAGATTCCCAATTCATTTTGCCGTTTCGATTTGTGTTGTTCCCATTGCTGCTCATAGTGGTTTCCCGTTTCCTTTGCCGATTCCGTGCAGTTTTCTCTGTGCGTCTTTCTCCGTGTTCTCTGTTCTGTGGTAAAAGCTTTTCCCGGCCTTTTAAATCGGATCAAACTCTTCGTTCATAACCATGGCCTCGGCAGTTCGTCGAGCCTCGCGAAGGGTTTCGTCGCCACCTTCGTCCTTGCGATTCGTATCGGAAAGTAGTTTGTCCAGCTCCTCATCGAACAAGCGGTGGACAAACTGCGCGCTATGCGGCACCTCTTCTCCCGACTCATCCATCACTCCGCCATGCCGCATGCGCTGCGCAATCATCAGCCGGTAAATGCGGTCGGTCGCCAGATCCTCCATGTAGCCATCGAGCAGGCTCGCGCCCTTGCCATTCAGCACTCCATTGCGATAGCGAATGATGGTCCGCACCGCGGCCCGCGTGCCCGCCACGGTTTTCTTGCCTATGCCATTCAGCGTCGGCCGCAGGTTGGGATAACGCTCGCTTTGCGGTGTCCGTGTCTTCAGTTGATTGGGGCAAGGGAACTGCTCGATGGCAATCTGGTTCTGATCCGGATGTCCAGTCCATGCGCCATCCATTCCACAGGAGGCCTCATTCTTTTTGTCTTTCTTAAGAACCTCGAGGGCCCGAGTGTTCAGTCCGGCATCGCTTCGGCTGGGATACAGCGCCGTCATCCCACCAATCGCCAGCATGCCGCGCTTATGGCAAATTTCCGGCATCAGTTCGCGCAGGTTCTGAAAAAATGGCACGTCGTGAGGAATAGTGTTGCGATCAGGGAAGACCCAATCGGGATCATTCAAATTGAAATCGATCAGGCTGGCCATGTAATCCCAGCGGCCGAGATTCAATCCCAGGATGTGGTCGCGCAGGTTGTAAAGGAACTCCTCCATCTGGAACGCCAGCGGATGCGACTCAACCAGCGCCATGCACTTGATGTAATTGCGCGCCCATCCTCTTGCTTCGGCGATCGCCTGGAACACATCGCGCCACCACAGCGCTTCTTCCGCTGACTCCGACTTCGGAATGTAAAAACACAAGCGGATGCTTGAGTTCGCTCGGCTCAACCCGAAACGCGATGCGCGCCACATCAAACAAAGAAGCAGAAGTGTGTCCTTCGAATATTCCAGCTTGCCGAATGTGCAATCCGCGAGGACGAATCCAAATCACCGTCGCACTGGGTTGAATACCGGCAACGCGATCGCGTTTCTTGTCCGCGTAAGTCAGCGTGCCCCGCAGCGCCGCCAGCACGTTCTCCACGCCCAGCCGCTGGTGCTCCCATTCGTTCACTGTCGAATCTTCCAGGTCGAGCATGACCCCGGGCGCGCCGGAGTTCAGCATTTTCACCACCAGTTCGGCGTCGTCAGCCGGCCCGGTCATCTGATTGCGTTGGTCCTGGCACCACTCGGGCAATTCGACATGCCAGCCATTCCGCACCGCATGCCCCGGATAGCGATGCACCGGCTTGTTCCCGGCGTGCGAATCCGCCAGCACTATCCCTCGATCCGCTACCAGTTCGTCGCGCCGGTGGGTAAATTTGTGATGCAGGGGGCGGAAAAACTCTAAAAAGCCTTCTGCAAGATCGCGTTCGGCATTGAAATCCGCCGGCGTGGTATTCACCTGAAATCCGCTGATCTCCGCCCCTGCGCTGGAACTTGTGAACATCTGTCTCTCCTGGGTCGCGCCTGTTAAAGGCCGCTCTGGGCGCCTGATCTGACGAAAAGTCGCTTCTTCCGTCCATCGCGCCAGACTCATTGTTTGGCGGCCGGCAGATTCGGTCAAACGGAACCTTTGGATTAGACTGATAGATAAAGTTGATCGTACATACTTTACCTGATAAGAATATGTTGTCAGCCGCAGGCGGAGTGGTTATATTCAGGAGGTTGGAAAGCGGCGGGCGCCCCGCCCTCCAACTCGAAGACTTCATGGAAATCGCCCAAATAGAGACCTTCCTGGCGGTTGCCAGTTTTGGCGGGTTCCACCGCGCCGCCGAAGCTTTGCGAATCTCCCAGCCCGCCGTGAGCTCACGCATTAAGGCGCTTGAAGAATCCCTCGGCGTGCCGCTGTTCCTCCGCTCCCGCAATACTCTCACTCTCTCGAGCGCCGGCCGCGTCCTGCGTCCCTACGCCGAGCAGTTGTTGAAGACCGCTTCAGTTGCGCGCCAGGCGGTGCACCAACTCGACCCCAGCACCGACGCACCCCTTCAGATCGCAGCCGGGCTTTCAATATCGGTTTATTTTCTGCCCGATGTCCTGCAGAAATTTCAAAAGGCATTTCCCAAAGTCAGCATCAGCATTCGTCCCGGCCATTCGAAGGAAGTTCTGGAGATGGTCCTCGGGGAAGAGGTCGAAATCGGACTGGCACGTTCATTGCAGCATCCCGAAGTTGAAACCATTCCTCTGCGCGATGATCCTCTGCTGCTGGTGGCAACCCCCGATCACCTTCCCAATAAATCCGGGCGTGCTCGTCTCGGCGACGCTGCCGGATGGCCCCTGATCCTGTTTGAACGCGGATCGAGCGATTGGACTCTGACCCGCGGCCTCTTCCGCCATGCCGGCCTCGTCCCCAATGTTGCCCTCGAAGTGGACACCATTGAAACCGCCAAGCGCATGGTCGAGCGCGGCCTCGGGATGGCATTTCTCCCGCTGATGGCCGTCGCCCCCGAAATCCGCCGCGGCGAACTGTGCACCATTAAATTGATCGATGCCGAGCCGCTGCATCGCAGCCTCGACTTAATCCATCCCCGCCACCGTCCCCTGCGCGCCCAGGCACAATCCTTCCTGCAGGTCGTGCGCGATTTGATCAAGCAAAAGCCAAAAAAAGGCACCATTTGATCGCGAATCGAAAATAGAATACTCATTGGCTCTTAGCCTTTAGCTAAAAACATGTCACGCAGTGCCGGTTGATTTTTTGGACTATCGCACCAGCCACGAACCCCAATCCTGCACAGCGAAGAGCGAATGGCTAAAAGCAACAGCTTCTTTTCCCACAGACTTTCCATAACTCCACAGCTTGTGCACAGACCTACACCTCTGTGCCACTTGCGCAAAAGCGTTTCCGCAGTGCACATTCAAAGTAGAGACCGTACATGAAAGTGGCCGCGGAAGTTTGTCCCGTTTGTGGTGGAAGTGGGTGGAAGTCTTCGGATTCGAAGCGCCGGGTGGTACGTTGCGACTGCCGTCTGAAATCACGTGCCGGCTCGCTTCTTGCCTCCGCGCGCATTCCCAAACGCTACGAGCATTGTGAACTTTCAAATTTTGAATTCGAAGGCCCGCACGCCAATCTGGCCCGCGCCCGCATGCAGGCGTGCCGCTTCGCCGAAGAATATGGATTAGAGAACGAGAGCAACGGCCTGCTGATAATCGGTAGCATCGGCGTAGGTAAAACCCATCTCGCGGTGGGGATAATCAAAGAACTGATTCTCAGCAAAGGAACTGCCTGCCTGTTTTACGACTATCGCGAACTGCTCAAGCAAATCCAGAATTCCTACAACGAATCGGTGAAGGCGACGGAGTTGGAAGTGCTGCGGCCGGTGTTCGACACCGAAGTGTTAGTGCTCGATGAACTCGGCGCAGTGAAGCCGACGGAATGGGTCTGGGACACAGTCAGCCTCATCCTCAACACGCGCTATAACGACAATCGGACGACCATCATTACAACCAACTATCCCGATGAATCAGCGCGTGAAACTGCCAGCGGTTCAGATTTTGCCCGCGCCCAGCGCGCCGTTCGCGGTGAAACCCTCGGCGATCGCATCGGGGAGCGCATGCGTTCCCGACTCCATGAAATGTGCCGCATAGTAAAAATGGAAGGCGCCGACTTCCGCCAAACATATAAGAGCGCCAGCTTCCGATAAGACCTAAGCGAGGGTTTTGCAAAACTACTTCAACTACTTCACCGAGATCGAGGAGCACTTTCAGCGCGGGCGCGGCACCATCCTCATGCTCTCAACGCTCGACTGGGCGCTGATTGAAACCTGGAAAGACGCCGGCATTCCGCTTGAGGCGGTGCTCCGCGGAATTGACGCGACCTTCGAAAAATACAATGCGCGTCCGTCTAAAAGCAGGAAGATCAACGGCCTTGCCTATTGCTCGCAGGAGGTGCTGGCTGCAGCAGCGGACATGAAAGAGGCGGCGGTAGGCGCTGCCGGCGCGCCGACCGCAGTGAAAGGTTTTGATGCTGCGGAAATTGCCGGATTCTTGCGCCGCAACGCGGCGGAGTCGGAATCCGCCAAACTGCCTTCGCGGCCTGGGATTTCACCTGGCGCGGTAGCGCAGGAAATTTCTACGACCCTACGCAGTATGGCAGCAGAAATTGAAGCCAACTCGTCAACTTCCCGCCTTGAAGACTTAGAACGCAAGCTCACCGTACTCGAAGAAAAACTCTTTGCCGTGCTGCTCGCCGCAATTCCTGACGATGAGGCCGTCGCCGTCCGCGCCCAGGCCGACCGCGACCTCGCCCCTTATCGCAGCAAAATGCCGGCCGCGCAAATCGAGCAACTGCAAAAGCAGTATGCGCACAAGAAGCTGCTCGAAAAATACGGCCTGCCGAGACTGAGCTTGTTTTATATGTGAACTTTAAGGATCGATGATCACACCCGGCGCCGAACCCCCGAGCGCCAGTTGGTCATTGCAATATGCCTCATAGAGGAATAAGCCCGGTTCGGCATCCTCGCTCACCGTGGCATACGCTGTCATTCCCTTCACAACGATCTGCCGCGGTTCCTTAAATATTTCGGGTAGAGTCAACTCCAGTTTTTGGCAATTCCCAACCGCTTGCCAGGTAACCGTTTGACCCGGCGAGACCGGCTTTCTCGGTTCCGCAACAATCCAATCTCCCGCGGCAGCGTGCCCTTTGGCTGCCGGAGTTCCTCGTGGCGAAAAATAGATAAATACCTTCTCTTCTCGATAGTTCCTCGCCTGCTTCGGAAACTGAATGTTCTTAGCTGGTTCTGCTGACATAAAGTACCTCCTTATTTGTCCGGCGATTTTGGCGCGTTATTCCCCACTAAATTCTGGTATCGCGGATCTTTGTGTAACTGCGCCAGGGTCGGATCACCCCGAATGTCCGCCACAGAGTACCCCATGCGCACTGCCAAGGCCAGCTTTTTGAGCGCGGCAGCAGGCTCGCCGCCCTGCTCATAAATCTCTGCCGCACGAAACTGTATCCCGGGGTCGGAGGGTGAATGCGCCGCCGCCCGTTCAATCAGGGTCACGGCTTGCTGTTGCTTACCAAGCATGGAATAACAAACGGCGAGCTCGGTCATCAGATTAGCGTCGCGCGGACTGATCTTGAGCTGCGAAGTAAGTAACTCAGTGGCGCGCTCATACGCGGGCCGGGCTTTACTTCGTTGTTGGGGTGTCCAGTAATAGGCATCCCCGAGATTCCGCTTATACCTGGGGGTCACGATCGTTCAGTTGTGTTGCTTTGTCAAACATAGCGGCAGAATCTGAGTATCGAGCTTGAGAAAAGAACAGAGTCCCCAGGTTGGTATAGCCGCGATAGTTCGGTTCAATGCTCAGTGATTTTCGCAGCACTTCTTCCGCCTGCTGGCTCTTTCCTTCGAGTATGTAAATTCCACCTAAATTTGTATAACCTCGGACATTTTCGGGAGCCAGGTCAATCACCCGGCGAAATTGCGCGGCCGCATCTTCATATCGACCGTTTTTGTAATAGAAGGCCCCAAGTGCCGAATACCCGCCCCAATAGTCTTTGCGCATGTCGATAGCGCGGCGATAGACGCTTTCGGCATCGGCTGTTTTTCCCAGCCCCTCGTACGAAACAGCTAATCCCCGATAAGCCGCGTCGCTGGTGTCATCGAGCGCGATTGCTCTTTGAAAGTCGTTTACCGCCTCATCATATTTGCTCTGGCCTTGAGCAATCAGGCCAAGTGTGATGTGAACTGAAGCGAGATCGTTATTCAGTTGTGCGGCTCGATGGCATGCCTCGACTGCTTTCGGTATAAAGCTCTCATCCTTGGTTTCTTGAAACAGACGCCAATAGGCTTCGCCTGTGCCCGCCAACGCCGGCGCAAAGGACGGATCGCGTTCCAGCGCGGAATGAAACAATGCAATGGCGGAATTCAAGCTGCCTACATCCTGATAGTCCTGCAGGTAACCCACGCCCCGCATGTAATACTGATAGGCGCCAGGGTGAGAGCTGGAATCCGCCAACCTGGAGTTCTGCTCCCGTGGCCGCAACTCGCCAGCCACCATGTTCAGCAGATTGTCCGCCACGTTGTGTTCGACGGACCGTAGATCATCCATGTTGGCTTTCACGAACTCGGCACGCATGTTGTGGCGGCTCTGCGCGTCGACCAGGCTATACATAACCTGGTTACCGACGAAGTCCCAGCTTCCTTCTACAACCAGGGTCACGCCCAACTTCTGACGCGCCGAAGTGATGGAATTTACACCCTGGATCCGCACCTCGCTCGCGGGGACTACTTCGACCCCGTACTGTTTGCTGATCTGAGTTAGCCGGGTGGTGAGCAGATCGGTCAGGCCTCGGCAGAGGACCTGGTTATCTCTGGCGCCGCCGACTGCTTCGAAGGGCAATACTGCAACCACTCGCGGGGAATTCGCCGGCGGATGTAATGACCGGTAGCTTCGGCGCAACAGGATACCCGTAGCCACTACCAGCGCCAGCAGAAGCATCGCTATAGACCAATACTTTCGACCGGACCGCGGCGCCGGCAGCAGCGCGTGATCGATTTTTCTCGCGGAAACCAGGCGCTGTAAATCGACTTTCAGTTCACGTGCGCTTTGATAACGCAGCCCTGGATTTTTATCCATGGATTTGCGAATGATAGCGTCCAGATCAGGGGAGATTGCGGGATTCACAGATCGCAGCGGAACCGGTTCCTTTTCCAGGATGGCGTGAAGTAATGACGCCACTGAATCTCCGCTATAAGGACGCAAGGCGGTTGCCATCTCGTACATGATCACACCACAGGAATACAAGTCAGAGCGCGCATCGACAGTGTGCGGTTCCGACAGATTCTCCGGGGCGATATAGGGCAGTGTGCCGGATATGCCTGCGCGGTCACTGGCTGTCGTGCTCTGCCAGTCGGCAGTCAGCAGGCGGGCCAGACCGAAATCCAGCATCTTCAATTGCCCGCCGGGAGTTATCAGGATGTTGGAAGGCTTCAGGTCTCGATGAATGATGCCTTCTTTGTGGGCTGCTTCTAACGCCGACGCGAGCTGAGTCGCATACTCGATAAGCTCCGGCTCACCTAATCGTCCCGCGGCCAGTTTGCTCGCCAGGGTGACCCCGCGAATGTACTCCATCACCAGGAAATCTTTATTGCCGTCGCTTTCAAAGCTGTACAGGGTCTCAATGTTCGAATGGTTCAGTCGCGCAAGGGTAAGCGCTTCTTGTCGAAAACGCCGCCGCGCGGATTGGTCATCAACGACGCTTTCGGGTAACAGCTTGAGGGCAACTTCGCGCTGTAAGTGCTCGTCATGAGCGCGGTAAACCACGCCCATGCCACCCTGGCCGGCCCGCTCGAGAATGCGGTAATGCCCAAGGACCTCGACGAACGCTGGTTTCGCAGGCATCTAACACGCCTCAATCGAAGGGATGCTGGAACAGGGCGCGGGCAACTGAAAGTGCTGGGGGAATTGTTATCCCAGGATGAGGTAAAAGCAAGTCGAAATATGACTAGCTCCCAACGAAACCTCGTAAATACTCACATCTTTCCATGGAAGACATACACCAGTTCAATCAGCAGAATCAGCACCACCATCGACTCCAACCAGAAGGTCCGCGATTGGTGGAATTCATCGATCAGAAAGCGATACAGATCTTCCGCGGTGCGCAGCTTTTCTTTCGCCAGGCTTTTATAGTCGGGCACGCCGACTTTGTTGGCCGCCAGGCGGTAAAGTCTCGCGGAGAACATGTCGCTTAGGAACTTGATTGCATTGTCGGCGCGTTCCGTAAGCTCGGTTACGTCGAGCAAAACCGTCTGCAGGCGCGACGCTTCTCGCGGCAGCCGCCACCGCCCGATGAAGTTTGAATTTTTTTCCAGTGAATCGTACACCGCGGCCAGTTCCCGGGTCAGCAAGTCATCGTAATGTCGAAATTCAAGCAGCTGCGAATTCGCATACTCGAGCAGTTGCATAGTGGTTTCCGAACCCGCCGCCGAATCGTACACAAAAGCCGCATTCCAGCCGAGCACGGCAAGATCATTCGGGTAATAAGACATGGCTGACTGAATGACCTCGCGGCGCTCGTCATCGGAAAGCACCAGGTTCTCGCCGCGTACCACTTGCGAGATCTGCTGGCTGCAAGAGCTCAGCAGTTGCGAGCCCGACGGATTACCCGCGATCTCGCGCAAAAAGAAAATAAAGTAGTCCTCGCTCAGCCAGTTTTCGTATGGCTTTACCAGCGCAGGCCGCGTCCGCTCCAGTCGCTCTTTGGCGATTTGCTCAGCCCGGGTCGGCAAGTCGGTTCCTGAAATCCAGAGTGACGAAAGCGCAATCAGATCGGGCCAATCGCCGGCAAAAGGAAACTCGAAAAGCACGCTGACGACGCCGTAATCGTAATACTTCACCCGAACCTGGGCCTGGGAATCCGCGGCTGGTCGCAGATTTTCGACTACCGGCGGCCTTTCGAAGAATAATTGCTCGGCAGCGGCGTGCTTCAGTCCCTCGCCCAGGCGGCGCGCCCCGAGAATGTTGCGCAGCTCATCCAGCTTTACTTCTTCGCACACGTCGAACAGGAACAGCCCTACGGCTGAGCCGCGCAGCGGCGCATTTCCAGTGGGATTCACGAGGCAACCAGTCTATCGCGGAGTCGAGGTCGCGGTCTCGCCGGGCACGATGGACCGCGCATTTCTCAATCTGGCGTTGCGCGGAGAGAGACTTCAGATAGCGGCTGGCGAAGTATTCGTTGGTCGGGCGATCATCATGCAGCGCGGGCGCCATCGGCGATGCAGTGATAATACTGTCCACACTGAATTCATTATTCAGCAAAATATTGAACTGGCCCAGCGTCGTTGCCTCCGGTCCCCATTCAGTGAAATCCGTAGCTGCCCTCGGGCCAAGCTTTGCGGCCAGTTCTTCTGCGCTACGCTCCGGAATTGGCCAGTCACTCACCAGAAAATGAAAGCCCCAACCCTCCATTGATCGGAAAACTCTGACGTGGGCGAATGAAAGCTTGATGGCTTGCGCTATTGACGAGCGTAGCAGCGGGTCGCCCGAGTAAGCCGGCAGCCATTGTTCGAGAATTCCATGCGGCTTAAGGTGTTTCTTGGCGACCGCGTAAAATTCCGTGGAATAGAGCAGGCTGGTGCCGGCGGCGAAAACCGGCGGAGGAGGATCGATCGTGATCACATCAAATTTGTCCGGAGTGCGATCCAGATATCTTCTGCCATCGTCAATGATCACGCGTGCCAGCGGCGAGCGCAATAACTGTTCCGCGTCCGAGTGGTAATACCAAAATAATTTCGGAACACTCGGGTCCAGGTCCACTGCAGTCACATGAATTCCCCAGGAGAGCGCGGAGCGAAACGTAGTCCCCATACCGAAACAAATCACCAGCACACTTTCAGGCGGGTGGTCCAAAAAGGCCAGTGGCAGATGAGCCATCGCTTTAGTAGCGGGAGTCAGGGTTGTTATTCCCACTCCATTCACCAGCAGCACCCGGCTCCCGCCGTGGCCCGCCGCGATCACGGTAGCTGTGTTGTCCCTCATCAGGACGTGTCGTGGATAACGGCTTTCGAAAGCTTTGGGCTTCATGGTCGCAATCAGCGTGAGCACCAGGAAACCAACCGCCGCGATCCGTTTAGTCCAGACAGCAGTAACGGAATATTGTCGAACGAAATTTGAAAATCCGAACAGGATCCAGGGGGCCGCAAACAAGAATAGGCTCCAGCGTTCGCTGATCCTGGGAAGCAAAATAAATCCTGCGACCAGCGGCCCGAAAATGCACCCCAGAACATTGACCGCATAAGCATGGGCCGCCCGATCGGCGTCGCCGTTGGACCAGAGGTCGACTAATTGCGGCGTGAGATAGCCAGCCGCCGCCGAAAAAGGCGCTATGCCCAATAACACTCGCACTACAAAATTCATGTCGCCGGGCTGGCAGGCGAATATGGGCAGAACCGCAAACAGAGACAGTGCGGCCAGCGGCACCCAAGTCTTCGATTCCGCATTCCTGCTAAACCTGCGGTATGCCGACGAGCCCAAAAAGTTGGCGCCGAGATATGTGACCAGGATTAATGCGAATGAATACACCATGACGCCGATAAACGGCGTGTATAACCGAATCCAGACCACCTCCATTCCCATGCTGGTAAGTCCAGTCATAAAAAGCACGGCCAGAATTCCCTTGTCGCTGTCGCTGCTGGTTGCCAGCTTCGGTTCTGGGGAATCCTCCGAGCCGATTCTGTGCGCTTTCGCTACTGCAAAAGCAGAAAAGGCAATGATGAAGTTGAGCAGCATGCCTACTATCAGGGTGAAATGGAAGCCCCGGAACTCGATGATGGCCAGCGGCACGAACGCGCCCAGCACCGCTCCCAGTAAATTTGAGACGTACAGAAAACTAAATGAGCGGCGCGACTGCAAGCGGGGATCGCGGTGGACCGCGAACATCGCCAGAGGGATGGTCGCACCCATAAAAGCGCACCACGGCACCATGGCCAACGCAATGCATATTCCAGAAATCACGGAATACGTAACCGATGAGAACTCGGTGGAGCTCGCGAAATGCGAAAGCAGGCGATGCCCGATAATTAATTCGGCAGGAACAGCCAGGGCGGAAATTCCAATCAGTAGTTCCGACCCGGCATATAACCACAATGGAGGGAAAGAAATTCTTGTGCCGTAACGCCGGATCAGCATTCCCGCGCCTAGCGAGCCGATCCCCAGGCCACCCATAAATGCCGACAGAACTATCGAAACGATCGGCGTGGTCACGCCGTACTGGGCCATTGCCAGGCGCAGCCAAACCAGCTCATACAATATTCCGCAGAAGCCCGAGATCAGAAAGAAAAAGAAATATCCGCCCATAAATTGCTTGATCCCTTATATCCGATGTGGATTCAACCGAGAAGTCATCACGTGGGCAACTTCGATTTCTTACTCTCGATCGAAAGGTCGGAAAACGAATGCAATTGAAGATTGAGAAACTTGTATATGGTGGCGATGGACTCGCCCGGCTTCCGGCCGACGATCGCGGCCCCGGCAAGACCGTGTTTGTCCCATTTACCATCGATGGCGAGCAAGTAGAGGCCGAGATTGTTGAGCAGAAGCCGGGATTCGCGCGGGCCCGCCTGGAGCGGGTTTTGCAGTCGTCGTCCGATCGGGTTGAGCCGGGATGCGATTATTTCGGGGAATGCGGCGGCTGCCAATATCAACATGCGAACCACTTAAGGCAACTGGAAATTAAATCAGCAATTCTGCGTGAGACGCTCCAGCGCACAGCCAAAATCGAATTGCCCTGCGAGTTGAAAGTCCATCCCTCGCCAGAATGGAGTTACCGCAACCGCACCCGGCTCAAGCTGCAAACCGCGCCCCAGTTTGCGCTGGGGTTTTACAAGCCCCGTTCTCACCAGCTGTTGCCGGTCGAAAAATGTCCCATCAGTTCGCCGCTCATTAACCGAATCATCGCCGAAATCTGGGACGCCGGACGGCGGGGAACAATTCCGGCGGAAATTCGTGAGCTTGAGTTATTCGCAGATCATTCCGACCAGCGCCTTCTGCTCGAAGCCTATTGCGAGGCACGATCGATTCGAAGGGGCGCGCAGAAAATTGCCGAGGCGCTGGCGCAAATCTCGTCGAATGTCGGCGGCGTTGCCGTCTTCGAACATTCCCCTGCTGACCATGTCGTCGAGCCCAGACGCGTTGCCGCCGTCGGGGAGGCTGCGCTCACGTATCAAACCGGGTTCGCACAATACCGCGTAAGCGCCGGGGCATTCTTCCAGGTGAACCGGTTTTTGATTGATGAACTCATCCAGATCGTTACCCGCGGGGCTTCCGGAAAACTGGCTCTCGACCTTTATGCAGGCGTTGGACTTTTCGCCACCGTACTGGCCAGGAGTTTTGCACAGGTAATCGCGGTCGAGTCGTCACAGACTTCGCTCGCTGACTTGCGCCAAAATGCGCTTCCGGAGGTGAAGGCAGTTTTAGCCACGACCGAGCAGTATCTGGGTCAAGTTTCTGGTCTGTCCCCGGACCTTGTTGTAGTCGACCCGCCGCGCGGCGGATTAGGCGAAGGTGTGGTTCGAAGTCTGGTGAAGTTGGAAGCGCCAAAGATCACCTATGTTTCGTGCGATCCCTCGACTTTGGCGCGCGATCTGCGACTGATGACCGGCCTGGGATACAGGATCACAGATGCGCACTTGATCGACCTGTTCCCCCAGACTTTCCACATCGAAAGCGTATTTCACTTGGCGCAATAAACTGCCGCTCTGCTTGGCGTCTGCAATAACTAACGTATCTAGTGCTGTTCAAGTCCGGACAGTCTCGGCTCGGGTTGCGGCCAGAAACCAGATTTCCGCGCGCCAGCCGTTGTTCTGGGCTGCCTCATTTTTCGCGATTGGAATTTTTGTCGGCGAATATGCGTGGCGACCGCCCAGTTGGTGGGTGGTCGCGGCCGTCACTTTCTTGATTTGCGCAATCTCTCTGGGCAAGAAAAGAAAAGCTCCACCGAAACTGCTGGCCTTCGGCGCTCTGATTGCCGCAGGCGCGCTATCCATCCAGCTGCGAGCAGTGTCGGCGTCCGAAGCCGCTTTATGGACCGGAGGTGACGAAGTTCTGGTTACCGCTCACCTGATCGCAGAAGGCGAAATTCAAACTGAAAGCGGTGACTCCTCTCGACAGCGCATTGATATTGAAAGCGAACGAATCGACGGCGACGGCCAAGCCAGGAACGTCGCCCAGGGAATACGGCTCAATGTCTACCAAAACGACCGCGGAAGTTCGCGCACCCCAATGCGTCTGTTTCATTACGGCGAGCGGCTTCGGTTTCGAACGACCATCGTGCTTCCACGAAACTATCGCAATCCCAGCGCCTTCGATTACGCCGGATATCTTCGCGATAACGGCATTGTCGCCACGGCCTCGGTTAAATATTCCGGCGTAGAAATTCTCCCTGGATTCCACGGTAGCAAAATCGAGAGCTGGCGTGCCCGCGCCCACCGCAGCATCATCGGCAAAATTCGCGCGCTTTGGCCTGAGCAGACCGCGGGTCTGATGGAGGCGATCGTCCTCGGGGAAGAGACTTTCGTCGAACGCCCCACCCGGGTGGACTTCCAGCGCTCCGGCACTTACCACGTGCTGGTGGTTTCCGGAATGAATGTCAGCATCCTGGCGATGTTCGCGTTGTGGGGCTTGCGGCGGGCAGGCTTGGGTCAGGTCGCGGCCGGCGCCTGCGCCATCGTCGTGATTCTGGCATATGCGGCGCTGACCAAAGAAGGACCGCCGGTGTGGCGGGCGGCGCTGATGTTCGCAGCGTATTTGTGCGCCCGGCTGGTTTACCGCGATCGGGCGATGCTGAACGCTCTGGGCGCGGCCGCTCTCATTCTTCTGATTGCTGACCCGCGTGTGCTTTTCGGCGCCAGTTTCCAAATGACATTCTTGTGCGTTGCCCTGGTCGCAGGCATCGGTGTTCCGGTGCTGGAGTGCACCCTTCAGCTCTATTCACAAGGCCTGCGAAACCTGAATGCGCTGGCTTATGATCGCGCGCTTCCCGCAAAAATCGCCCAGTTCCGGCTGGATATGCGGCTTCTATTGAACCGGTTCGCAATGATCGTACCCGGGCGGCTTCCGCGCCGCGCCGCGCTGATGGTATTTCGAATCTCGTTCGCGATTTTCGAAATGACCGTGATGTCTGCGATTTTGCAACTCGGGCTCGCGTTGCCAATGGCTTATTACTTCCATCGCGCCACCTCGATGGCAATGCCGGCGAACTTATTCGTCATTCCGTTTCTTGAACTGTTGATGCCGGCAGCGGTATGCGCCATTTGCATGAGCTACATTTGGTTGACGATGGCGAAAGTTCCCGCGCTGGTCGCCGGTTTCGCTTTGCAGGGCATCGCCGGAACCGTAAAGTGGCTGGGTGGAATGCGATTAGCTGACGTTCGGGTTCCCACTCCCGGCCTGAGCGCCATTACGTTTTGCATATTCGCGACTCTGATATGCGCGATCCTTGTGCGAAAAAAGACCGGGCTTGCCTTCGCCGGAGTCGCGGTGCTCAGCGCGAGCGCATTTTGGATTTGGCTGGTCCCGCCGCATGAGCACATTCACAGCAACATCTTGGAGATGACCGCGATCGATGTCGGCCAGGGTGATTCAATCCTGCTGGTCACGCCCGAAGGCCGCAAGTTGCTGGTCGATGCTGGCGGCTTGCCCTTCTGGACGCACTCGCAGATGGATATCGGCGAGGATGTGGTCTCGCCTTATTTGTGGTCGCGTGGAATTTCGCGGATTGACGCCGTCGCCCTCACTCACGCCCACGCCGATCACATGGGCGGAATGTTTGCCGTCCTGGAGAATTTTCATCCGCGCGAGTTGTGGCTGCCAGAAGGCATTCCGGACTCAGAAATCGAGAGGCTTCTCGATGAGGCCCATTCGTACGGCGTCACGATTATTTACCGCAAAGCCGGTGACGAATTGTTCTATGGCGGAACAAGTTTTCGGATCCTCGCCCCGGCAGCCGGATCGGCAACCCATAACTTCGGCAGCGACTCCCATCGCAACGACGAGTCTCTGGTAATGAAAGTTGAGTTCGGAAAGACTTCGGCGTTGCTCGAAGCCGATGCGGAAAAACCCACGGAAAACTTTATCGCCACCGAAGATCCTTCAGCTGACGTGCTGAAAGTGGCGCACCATGGCAGCGCCAGTTCGACCAGTCAGGCTCTGCTTTCCCGCGTGCGACCCAGGTTCGCGGTCATCTCCGTAGGGACACGCAACGTGTACCATCATCCTCGGCCACAAGTTTTACAGCGCCTGCAGAACGCGCATGTGGCCACCTATCGCACTGACACAGACGGAGCTACGAGTTTCTTTCTCGATGGAGCGACGGTGACTTCACAGGTCGCGACTACTCGCTGAGTTCCCCATCAGTTCCGGCGGCAGAGGCATTGGCCTCTTCTTCCAACTGCTCGGCCGGAGTGCGCCGGTAGGAATTAATGACGTCCCGCGCCCGCTGCGCATCTTCTTCGCGCACCAGAATCACGCTTCCCCCGATCGGCAAAACATCTTGCGGTGCATCGAGTGCCGTCACTTCGCAATCGATGCCCTGCGATTCCAGCAGGCCGCTTACCACCAGGGCTTCAGACTCTTGTTCCGCGTCGAACACGCGCACCAGTTTTTCATTAGGATCGGGCAAAGGCTTCGGATCAGCCGCCATGCGTATACCTCCTGAAGGATTATAGATGCCAGATTCACGGCGCTGAGATTTTTGCTGCCTCCGCCGGCCGGAACCTAACTAGTGACCGAAGTGTATTGATTCGTAGCATAGTTCCTGAGCACAATAGCGCAACGCTGCTCTGGAGCCGAACATCTAAACGGTAAGCGGGTGGGCGCATCCCGCGCGGAGCACCGGAAAGAGGGCCCTTTGGAAGAAGCGCATGCCAATGAGGTGCAACAGGAAGCCCAGAAGATCCGCCGCCTTCAGATCATGATCAGCATGGTGATGTCGGTGATCGGCCAGGACCCGACTCTCACCATTGAAGAAGCTTCAGAACTCGCCGCCGGAGCCAAGCGCGCCGCCCTCGCCATGTTCCCCGATAAAGAATTCGCCTACGACATCCTCTACAAGCCCCGGCTGCAAAGATTGATGCGGGAAAGATTTCACTTGCAGTGAGTTCGCTAGCCGACCGTAGCGCCGCGCGGCATTCAGCATGTTTTCACGTCATCGCAGCCTTGAGTTTTGCTGATCCAACTTGATCCCAAAAGAATATTGACGCAGAATCGAGTTCTATTTACCTTGGCGACTGCTTTGTGGACAGGAAAATTCAGGGGATTAGGCTGTGGAATTTTGCCGTGTCGCTTTTTCTCTGCTGCTCATTGCAGTCGTTCTTTTCGCTGCCAGTTGCGGTTCGAGTTCGCCGTCCAATTCCTCAAGTAGCAATCCGCTATCGTCTTATCCGCCGGCAACGGTGCCGCTCACCCAGTTAAGCGCGGACAAGTTTACTAACGCCAGCAGCCAGCACGCCACGGAAGTTGAGCCCGGAAGCTTCTCCTTCGGTCCCACCATCATCACCAGTTTTCAGGTGGCGCGAATTTTCGGCGGCGGCGGGGCTGACATTGGATATGCGATCTCGAATGACAGCGGCGCCACCTGGCAAAATGGCCTTTTGCCCGGGATCACAACATTTCAGGGGTCGGGTGCGAACTCTGCGGTCAGCGACACGGTTGTGAGTTACGACGCCAAACATGGCGTTTGGATGATCTCGTCACTGCCGATTTCAGCAACCAACATTCAAGTCGCAGTGAGCCGCTCCAGCGATGGCGGCGCCAGCTGGAGCAACCCGGTGACGATCGCGCAAGGCGCCGATCTTGATAAAGATTGGATTACTTGCGATAACAGCTCGACCAGCCCGCACTATGGCAACTGTTACGCCGAGTGGGACGATAATGGCAATTCGAACCTGATCTTCATGAGCACATCGTCGGATGGTGGCCTGACCTGGTCAGCCGGCTTCGCGGTATCGGCGGCGCATGGGCTCGGCGGACAGCCTCTGGTGCAGCCCGCTGGCGCGGTGATAGTCCCATTCCTGGCCGATGCCGGCGTAGTTCAATCTTTTTCCTCGACTGATGGCGGCGCGACTTGGGGAAGCGTGGGGCAGGTTGCCGCCGTCACTGATCACGCTGTTGCAGGCGACTTGCGCAGTGACGCATTGCCCTCCGCACAGGAAGACGCGGCCGGGAATATTTATGTGATCTGGCAGGACTGCCGCTTCCGCGCGGGTTGCGCGTCGAACGATCTGGTGATGAGCACCTCGACGAATGGCACAACGTGGAGTGCGCCGGCACGCATACCAATCGATGCGGTCAGCAGCACAGCCGATCATTTCATCCCAGGGCTCGGCATCGATCCCGCGACCGCTGGGAGCACGGCGCACCTGGGGCTGACTTATTACTATTATCCGCAGGCGAATTGTGCAGCCGCGAACTGCGCGCTGTATGTGGGATTCATTTCCTCAGCCGACGGAGGCGCCACGTGGAGCGCCGCCACCCCGGTCGCTGGCCCGATGACGCTAAGTTGGCTCCCGGCAACCGATTCCGGACAGATGGTCGCCGATTACATCGCCACGTCCTTCGCGGGCGGGAACGCGTACGGTTTTTTCGCTGTCGCCAAAGCAAAGTCCGGGTCAGTGTTCAATGAAGCGATCTACACCACGCAGATGGGATTTAACGTGGCCGCAGCTGAAGCGAAGAACAGCGCGGAAGGTGAGATTCCGGTGAGGAGCGCGACCATCCACGCTGTTGTGCGCCACGATATTTCGCGGAAAAAGTTCCGGTGACGTCAGTCCTCTCTGTATTTTGGAACTTACACCGTGGCTAGGCTTTGTATGTCAGGCAGAGCGACCAATTTCTTAAATGATGCGGCCAGCGATTTCGCCATTTCCATACACTCAACTTTCTCTGGTACCACAGGCTGCACTCGGATTGGATATTCGTCGTAAGTACGTCCATCGAGCTCGCGGCCGTATCTTGCCTTTCGCCTGCCGCCCCACTGCTTGAAAAAGAAAGGAACGCGGGCTGCTTGACACTGTTCGCGAATAGAGACTACCCATTCTTTTTGGATGGGACGCGCGCCCGGCCCACTCTCACCCCCGACAATTACCCAGTTGATGCCGCTCAGATTAAACTCACCCAAGTCTTCTAACAGCGGTTCGACCGAAAGGAACCGTACAGCCGCGGGCGAGTCGCGCAAATCCTCGATTCGCGGCAGGCCGTACTTTCGATCCTCAACGCTTACGCCCCACCAGATGTGCTTTCGCCCAGCAGCAAAACGAAGCCGAGCGTTGAGTAGTGCGCTCAATCTGTCAGATCGTTTTGTGAGTACCTGGTAAGTGTGCCAATCAGCTTTGACCATTACATTTGAGACGGCTTCGGCGTATTCATCAGGAACTCCGGGCTGAAACAAGTCACTCATCGAATTAACAAACACAAGTTTCGGCGATCGCCAGCTGAATGGTTCCGTCAGTTTCTGCGGTACAAGGCGCAAGTCAAAGCCCTGCTCGTACGGATGCCCTTTCACCCCGCGAAAGCGCTCGGCGAAAGTTTCTGCATAGCAATGCTTGCAGCCCGGACTGATCTTCGTGCAGCCACGGACCGGGTTCCAAGTGGCGTCGGTCCATTCAATTGGGGAGTTTACTGACACGGCGTCAAATGGTCCTCCGTCCAAACTTGTCAAAAATGTATGTGACGATGTTCTCCGCAGTATTTTTCTGTGATGCGAAAAATAAATAGTAAACCACCGAGCCTTTGCTGTTTCGCATTGGCAAAGGCTCTGGAACGCGCTGGAATCCAGCGACATCGATTAACCGTGCTCGGAACGCATTCGCGACTCTATCGTTTGAAAGTTTTTCAACGTCCACATTTCCGAAAAGGTCCGGATCGGTGTTTTCGTATGCAACATCTTTCCAAGACTCATCTCCCCAGAATGAAGTCATTTTCTTTAGTTTTTCGGGAGGAAGTTTTTCGCGGTTCCGCCACAGAGCGTTGCGGTTCAT
>CAWISI010000002.1:0-896985 GCA_963838785.1 uncultured Acidobacteriota bacterium | reverse complement strand
TCGAACCGACGGCCTCGTCGTTGCGAACGACGCGCTCTCCCAGCTGAGCTATAGCCCCACGTAGGGATGGATAGATTTTAGCACTGCAGTGGGGCTGATCTTGTACCGTCTGCGTTAGTAATTTGGTTTGCCCTCAAACCGCGCGGATAGTGGCGATTGCTATCACGCGAATTCGCGGCAGTTTGAGCAGGCGCGGACCTGAAGTTATGAGGGTGAGACCAAGCGCTGGCGGTTGGGTCCGCCTGGCGCTATGGCCGCTCAGTTTTCCAGAACCGAAATTTCTTTTGAGCGCAGTAAATTGCGATCAGAGGTGACCAGGGTCAATCCATATACCTTGGCCGATCCGGCCAAAAAAGGTCCGCCGGATCGGCGTGAGGCAATTTGATTGTCGAAAGCGCTTGCGCGACATCGAATGTCAGCGGGGCTTCATGGAACGAGGCGATGGTCAGTGCCCGTGTGAGCCAGGTCGAGAAACCCTCAGGAACTTTCAAACGCCCCTTGCGATGGACCAACATTGCTTCCCAAATGCTGACAGGCGACAGCCAAAGCTGGTTCTCAAAATCGTCTAAAGCGGCGGTCACGCGACGGCTCAAGCGCTCGGGCTCGAGGACGCTCCAAATCCATATGTGCGTATCGAGAAGCAGTTTCATTCGTCGCGAAACGCATTCCAGTCTTCAAAACTTCCCATAGGCCCGACAATATCGCCGACAATTTTCGCGGAGCCCGCCATACCACCCAGCCAGCTTTTGCGACGCGGCTTTGGAGCGGGCGGAACAACTTCGGCGACTGGCTCTCCGAAACGCGTGACCCGGATGGGCTTGCGCGTCTTGCGCACTTCTTCCAGCATGCCGAGGCATTTGGCCTTGAATTCGGAAATGGCGACTTCCTTCATGACGCGATTATATACTATGGTCATTGACCATGGTCAACCTGCGAAAGGGATGCCTGTTCGGCGTCGTTCCCAAAGCTGGCCGTGAGTGAGCGGCGAAGATCATGCGAGTCGGAGAAGCTCCAAATTGGGAGAAGTTGAACAATTTTTGATTTTGGGTGGCGCAGCGCTTCCAGCGCTGCGATAGAGTTGCTTGTTGCAAATCGGCTTTAGCCGCTGAGGTACTGCATGGCTGCTCCGCCGCGCGGAAACACTGGCCACAGTTGCTATCTCATCACTGCGTGCACATTTCAAAAGCGGCAACTGCTGCAGTCGGACAGAATGGCAGAATTGTTTGTCGATGTCCTGCTGCACTACCGCCGGCAAGGCAAATATCTGTTGCATGAATTTGTTGTGATGACAGATCACTTTCATCTGTTGATCACTCCGACTGAGTCGCTGGAGCGCGCTGTGCAATTGATCAAGGGCGGGTTTTCTTACCGGGCAAAGAAAGATCTCAGGTTTCTCGGCGAGATTTGGCAACCGAGTTACCACGATCGGCGGGTACGGGATATAGATGAGTATGACGCTTTTCGGGAATACATCCACTTGAACCCTGTTCGAAGAAACATGGTTGCAACTCCCGCTGGGTATCGGTATTGTTCAGCACATCCTCGGTTTCGGCTGGATGGCTTACCTCAGCGGCTAAAGCCGCTCACTCAATTTGCAGTCTGAATCCGCAGCGGTGAACCGCTGCGCCACCCAAAAGCTGCCTTTAGCCGTGAGGTCTAAACCCCGATCACTCCCACTAACTCCTTCACTGCGTCGGCGCTTTTGTTTAGTGCGGCCTGTTCTTCGGTGGTGAGTTTGATCTGGATTATTTGCTCGATGCCTTTTGATCCTAACTTGGCGGGGACGCCGACGTAGAGGCCGTTGATTCCGTATTCGCCGGTGAGGTAAACCGCGCACGGTAGGATCTTCTTTTTATCTTTTAAGATGGCTTCGACCATTTCGGTGGTGGCGGAAGAGGGCGCGTAGTAGGCGCTGCCGGTCTTTAGATACTTCACGATTTCGGCGCCGCCGTCGCGGGTGCGCTGGACTAATTGCGCCAGGCGATCGGGCGCGATCAGCTCGGTGATGGGGATGCCGGCGACGGTGGAATAACGCGGCAGCGGGACCATGGTGTCGCCGTGGCCGCCTAAAACAAATGCAGTCACGTTTTCTACGCTGACCTTCAGTTCGTCGGCTATGAAGGCGCGGAAGCGGGCGGAGTCGAGGACGCCGGCCATGCCGATGACGCGCTCGCGGGGGAAGCCGCTCATCTTGAATGCCGCCTGGGCCATGGCGTCGAGCGGATTCGAAACGATGATGAGAATGCAATTTGGCGAGTGCTGAATTACTTTGCTGACCACATCTTTCATGATTTTGTGGTTGGTGTTCAGCAGGTCGTCGCGGCTCATGCCGGGCTTGCGCGGGATGCCGGCGGTGATGACGACGATGTCAGAGTTGGCGGTGTCGGCGTAGTCGTTGGTGCCGAGAATGTAGGAATCGCGTTTCTCGATGGGCATGGCTTCGAGCAGGTCGAGGGCTTTGCCTTGGGGCACGCCTTCGATGATGTCGATTAGAACTACGTCGGCGAGTTCTTTGGAGGCGATCCAATGGGCGGCGGTGGCGCCTACGTTACCGGAACCTACTATGCTGACTTTTTTACGCATGATTTTCCTTTTAATAAAATCAAAAGCCTTTAACCGCAGAGAACGCTGAGAACGGCCAGAGAGCGCGGAGAAGATCAAGTTCTTCTCGTCACTAATTTTAATCTCGCTTGAAGATTTTCTCTGCGTTCTCTGGCTGTTCTCGGCGTTCTCTGCGGTTAAAGGCTTTACGCTGTTGTCAAAACTGCGGCCATGTTGTCGATAATGTTGTCGGCGAATTTGCTGGTGCTGACTTTGGTTGCGCCTGGCATCAGGCGCTCGAAATCATAAGTTACTTTTTTCTGTTCGATGGTGCGCTCGAGGCCGCTTTCGATCAGGTCGGCGGCTTCGTTCCATCCCAGGTAGCGAAACATCATTACGCCCGAGAGCATGACTGAACCAGGATTAATTACGTCTTTGTCGGCGTATTTGGGCGCGGTGCCGTGGGTGGCTTCGAATACGGCGTAACCGTCGCCGATGTTCGCGCCGGGTGCAATGCCCAGGCCGCCAACCTGCGCGGCGCAGGCGTCAGAAATGTAATCGCCGTTCAAGTTGGGCGTGGCGAGCACGGAATATTCGTCAGCGCGGGTGACCACCTGCTGGAAGATTGAATCGGCGATGCGGTCGTTAATCATTAGCTTCTTTTTCCAGGCGCCGTGGCCGTGAGTGGAATAAATTTTATCGAGGACGCTGCGAACTTCCTCGGCGACTGATTTGCCGAATTCCGGAGGAGCGTATTCTAAGCCGGGTTCGACGAGGGCGGCGTTTTCTTCCGCGGACAGATTCGGGTTCTTGTCTTTGTTGTCGATGATCCAGCTTTCGCGCTCGGTGACGACTTTATCGCGAAACTCCTCGGTCGCGAGTTCGTATCCCCACTTGCGAAATGCGCCTTCGGTGAATTTCTGAATGTTGCCTTTGTGGACCAGGGTGACGGTCTTCAATCCATTTTCGAGCGCGTGCTCGATGGCCATGCGGACGAGGCGCTTGGTGGCGAAGATCGAAATCGGCTTGATGCCAACGCCGGAATCGGTGCGTACCTGCTTCTTGCCGCCCTTCAGCATTTCTTTGTTGAGAAAGTCGATCAGTTTTGCGGCCTCGGGAGTTCCCTGCTCCCACTCGACGCCGGCGTAAACGTCTTCGGTATTTTCGCGGAAGATCACGACGTTCATGCGCTCGGGATTTTTTACCGGCGACGGCGTTCCTTTGTAATATTTCACCGGGCGAATGCAGGCGTAAAGATCGAGCACCTGACGCAGAGTTACGTTTAGGGAGCGAATGCCGCCGCCGACCGGAGTTGTGAGCGGGCCTTTTATGGCGACGCGGAATTCGCGTATCGCATCGACCGATTCCTGGGGGAGCCAGTCGTTGAATTTGGCCTTGGCTTTTTCGCCGGCAAAGATCTCATACCATGCCACGCGGCGCTTTCCGTTGTAGGCCTTCTGCACGGCGGCGTCGAACACGCGGACGGAAGCTTTCCAGATGTCGCGGCCGGTACCGTCGCCTTCGATAAAAGGAATGATGGGATTTTCGGGAACGCGAATTTTGCCTTTTTGGTAAGCGATACGGCTGCCCTCGCGTGGTACGGGCACGCCGTTGTACGAATCTGCCATCAATCCCTCCAGTGAAATGGGAACTGAGAATTATAAATGGTGGCGTGGAGAGGAGTGCGGCGTGTGGAGGCGATGTGGGTTTGCCTTAACCTGAGGCAGGCTTGGTTCGCGACTGTGAATGTAATTGGTAACGCATTCTTCGCACGGGAATGAATTACCAGCCACTTACGGCCATCGATAAAGGATTTAGAATTCGGTCTTTGTTTCGTTTAACAGGTGCGGCGAGCGCTGGAGACTCAGTCGCAAAAAAGAAACAACGCGGCCCAAGCTTAGATTACGCAGCCTCTTCCACAGGTCGGATCGCGTCCGGCAATGCTAATCTCGACCCAATGGCGTTGGTTATCCGGCGATCTAAAATTCATGCCGATGGGGTGTATACGACTCTACCCATCCGGAGACGCGCGATGGTGGCGGAATACACTGGACCCGCGCCTGACCAACTCGCAGGCGGATGACATTTACGAAAATTCTCCCCGTACTTATCTTTTTGGATTAGTGGATGGCGAACACGTGATCGATGGAGACGGCATTGCCGCATTCATCAATCATTGCTGCAATCCAAATTGCGAAGCGGATGAGATCAAGGGGCGAGTCATCATTCGCGCCATTCGCAATATCCAGGCCGGCGAAGAGCTGGCCTACGATTACAACCTTTACGATGGCGATCCGGAGGATCGCTGCGCCGTGCTGGTGCGGAGCGAAGAAATGCCGGGGAAGCATGTACTCAGCGAAAGAGCTGGCCAAGCGAAGGAAGACCAAACGCGGGTGATAGCGAGTTCCTTCCGATTCAGGCAATTCGCTGGTCGCGCGTGGGTGCCGATGCACTGAGCGGAAAGTCGCCGCCAGCAAGCGCAGGCGCGCCTGAATCCGCATCCACGAGGGCAGTATCGGGTGCGAGCGCCATTTCAAGGAAAGACTCCGCCCAACCCTGGACGTTGTAAGTGCGGACCACATCGCGCAGCAATTTCATGCGGGCCCGTTTTTCTTCGACCGGCATGACGCAGGCGCGGTGAATAGCTTCTGCAACTCCAGCCAAATCGTTGGGATTGACTACCAGCGCGCCATGCTGCAATTCGGCCGCGGCGCCGGCAAATTCGCTGACGATCACCACCCCTGTTCATCGATCTGGGCGGCGCAGAATTCTTTCGCCACCAGATTCATTCCATCTTTCAGTGACGTGATCAGGCCGATGTCAGCGGCGCGATAATAGCTGAGCAGCTGCTTGCGCGAGAGATTGCGATGAATGTAATGGATGGGCACCCAGCCGGCATCAGTGAACTCGCCGTTGATCTGGCTGACGAGTAATTCAACTTCCCTGCGCAGAGCCTTGTATTCCTTGATATCTTCGCGGCTGGGAACTACCACCAGCACAAACGTAATGCGATGGCGCAGCTCGGGGTAACGGCGTAACAGAATGCGAAAGGCCTTAAGCCGCTCCGGAATGCCCTTGGTGTAGTCCATGCGGTCAACGCCCAGAAGCATGAAATTGTTCAATAGCTCGCGGCGAAGCTGATTTGCAGCCGCCTCGACTTCATGACTGGCGGCGTGATTGGCAAATTCCTCGAAAGAAATGCTGATGGGGAATGTTGCCACCTTTGTCCGGTGATGCTCATAGCTCACGACGTTGTGCGAATGGACACGCTCAGACGATGCTTCGGGGAGTATGCGATCAATGCAATTGAGAAAATTAAAGCGGTCGCGATCGGTTTGAAATCCGAGAAGATTGTAGCCGAGCATGCCGCGAAGAATGCTTTTTCCGCCACGGCAACTTTTCAAAGATGTCGGGTCCGGGAAACGGAATATGCAGGAAGAAGCCGGTGGGCGTGTTACAGCCGGCTTCACGCAAATAGCGTCCCATCAGCATCAGGTGATAGTCGTGGGCCCAGATGAAATCCTTGCTGGTCACGCTGTCGGCAGTGGTCTGGGCGAACTTGCGATTGACGCGCTGGTAGACCTCCCAGTACTCAGGATCGAAATTGCAGCGCGAGGGCATCTCGTGAAACAGCGGCCAGATGATCTCGTTGGCAAAGCCGGAATAAAACTTTGAAACTTCCTGGGTGGAAAGCGGAACCGCGTGGAAACTATAAGGCCGGCTGCGCGCAGCCTTTTGCAGCAGGGGCGCGGCGGTATCCGCGTCGACCGGGCCCGCCCATCCAATCCAGAGTCCATGCTGGTGGCGCCAAATACTGTCCAGGGCGGACGCCAAACCACCAGCGGTCGCGGTAAGGCGCGGATGGCCGCCGCGGCTTCGCACCTCAACCGGCAGGCGGTTCGAGACATTTATCAGACGCCCTTCCAGCAGCTTCATGCTTCCGCTCCACAAATTGTGAGCCACTCACGCAAGAATCGAGCCAGCTCTTCCGGCGGCCGCAACCATGCATCGGCAATGGTCGGGCGCGGTTCAGAGCGCACCAGAATACCTAACCCTTGCCCTTTGATGGCACGGAAGGCATTTTCGTCAGTCTGGTCATCACCTAAATAAGCGGCGGCCGACTCCCGGCCCGGATTCTTCGAGAATTGCTGCAACCGCATGGCCTTTATTCTTTCCCGGAGCACGCAATTCGAGCCCGCCGTCAAATGGGAGTAGCTGCAAACCGTGATCTTCGATTGCAGAGGCGAAAAGGCTTCGAACCTTTGCCTCAATAGGAACCCGTTCCGCGGCGGACAACCCGCGCCAGTGGATTGCAATGCCCCCAGGCTTAATCTCGCTACGCGCAGAAAGCCCGCAGGCGCGCAGCGAATGAGCAGCGGTCTTCAGATACCAATTGGTGGTCCGGCGAAGGAAGCTCAACCTGGTAAGAGCCATCGGGCAGTAAACGTTCGGAACCGTGACTACCCCATATCTCGGGATGAGGATGAATGCCGCTTAGGAACAATAACTCCGTGGCGGGGCGACCGCTGATCAGAACTACGCGAGTACCGGTGCGCATAATGCCCGCGACCAGTTCTGGAATTTCGGGATACGGAAAAGCGTGCTCGCGGTCGGGAGTGAAAGGCGCGAGAGTGCCATCGTAGTCCAACAGCAAGACACGCACGACAGCACCACGAAGCCGATCAAAAAATGTGGCGCATACGTCCTGGTGTACTGCGACACCCATCGGAACTCCTTCTCAGATCGATTAGACGACGGCCAGACGACCTGAGCGGGAAATCAACCCGTGCGCGAAGTGCGAAGTACTACCCCTGAAGCCGAAAAAAACTTAACCGCCGCAGGCCACGCTGAGCAGCGCGCAACCAGATGCGCCGGAAAAAGGAATGACAATCGGCCGCCTCAGGGGCGGAAGTCATTCCAAAACGAAGTCTAGCATGGCAAGAAAAATCCAGAGCAGCCGGAAGTGCATATGCAAATCAGTCAATAAGATCCGGCTGAAGAAAAGAGTTTGCTTCATCCTGTACTGAGGTCAATCCTAGGGGCAAGGCGCCGCGATTATATTCCGCCATGCGATTTTTCCATTTAAGAAAGTCGGTGATTGATTGCGGATCGATGCGGATTTCGACCCGCCGCAGACTGGCGAGGAGCAGGTTCATCTCATAACGAAAGCCGCGGGCAGAACGGAGATCGGTTGCCGAGCGGTGAGTCATGCCAACTTCCCTGCCCCGCAACTCCAGCAACCCCCAGCCCGCGGGAAGTTCATCGGCGCGCAGCATGCCGGCAGGCGCAAAATAGAAACGCTCGCAACCCATGGCGGTAGCGGGCTTCATGCGAAATGGCTTTTCTTTGTCGGCAAGAAAATCGCAGCGCGAAACTTTGCACTCTACCACCACAGAATGACTGCCGCGCTTCCAGCCGATAGCGTCCGGAGTTTCGCCGCTGGCGCAGGATTGCTCAGAAAGCACCACACTGCAGCCGTAAGCACGCAGCCAGGCAACCGCTTTTTCGACCAGCTGGGGATGGGTCATGGAAATAGATTCTCCCGGCACCGGGTAATGGAGAAGTAACTGAGCAGTGACCTGCTGCAGGCCGTTTCAAGCAGCACAAGGACTGACAGCGCAAAGCTGTGGCAGACTATTTATTCGATCGCGCCACAAATTGAATGAACGTCCTTGAATTTACTTTCCTGGTCTGGTCAGGCTCACTGCTGGCAGGATTTCTCGGTTCACTTACCGGACTGGGCGGCGGAGTGGTGCTGGTCCCGCTGCTAACGATTTTTTTTCATGTGGATTTGCGCTATGCAATTGGAGCTTCCCTGGTATCAGTGATTGCCACGTCGTCGGGTGCGGCGGCGGCCTATGTGAAAGAAGGATTTTCGAATATTCGCATTGGAATGTTCCTGGAGATTGCGACCACACTGGGAGCGGTTTTCGGAGCTTACCTCACCGCAAAAGTTCCGGGCAATGCGATTGCGATTATTTTCGGGACGGTATTGATGTATTCGGCCTACGTCTCGCGCCGTACCCGTCCGAGAACGGCGATCGAAGATCCACCCGATCCGCTGGCGACCAAGCTGAAGATGAACGGCGAATTTCCTGACACCAAGGGAGTGCGACGTTACAACGTTTATCACGTCCCGACAGGTTTTGGAGTTATGTGGATTGCGGGAGCGCTATCAGGATTGTTAGGCATCGGTTCGGGCGCGTTGAAAGTGGTGGCGATGGATCAGGCCATGAAGATCCCGTTTAAAGTCTCGACCACCACCAGCAATTTCATGATTGGGGTGACGGCGGCGGCGAGCGCGGGAGTTTACCTCAGCCGCGGTTACATTGATCCCTCGCTGGCGATGCCGGTGATGATCGGGGTGTTGATTGGATCATTAATGGGTACGCGAGTGCTGGTCAAGACGCAGACCAAACTGTTGCGGCAGGTGTTCAGCGGGGTGATCGTGCTGCTGGGAATCGAAATGATGTTCAAGGGAATAACCGGGGGTTTTAAGGATGAAGGTCTTGAATGATGAAAGAGTAGAGGGCTGATCGCGAATCTTTTACGCGCCGGGGTGATGTTAGCGGCGGTGGTGGTGATTGGCGGAGCCGTTCCTTATCTGGCGTCGCATCCGCGAGTACATGTGAGCTACCGGACATTCCACGGGGAGCCGGAGGATCTGAAATCAGTCGCTGGAATTCTGCATGACGCGTTCAGCGGCCATGCCCGCGGGATCATGCAATTGGGATTGTTGCTGCTGATTGCTACGCCGATCGCACGAGTGATGTTTTCAGCGGTAGCCTTTGCCATTGAGCGCGACCGGATGTATGTGGGATTTACGCTGATAGTTTTGGCGGTGCTTTTGTACAGCTTGTTTGGATCATTTCTGATTGCTTAGAGCTGGGCGAGCATAGACGCCAGCGCGCTACATGGCTCGCAGAGTTATATGGGTCACTTCGGGAATGCAGTTGATGCGAATGGGGGCGCGGATGGTTCCGATGCCCAGGTTGGTATAGAGAATCATCTTTTCAATCTTGTAGAAACCGCGCGGATATTTCCTTGCCAGTGTAGGCAACCAGGGAGCTCCGATTCCGGGAATCCAGATCTGGCCGCCGTGCGAATGGCCTGAGAGCTGAAGATCAACCGGGGTGATGGCAGCCTCGTCAGCGAAATCTGGTTCATGAGCAAGCAGAATGATGGTTTCGCGGGGCGGAATTTTCTCAATGGCCGCGCCTAAATCGGGCTGACCCTCGAGAGCATCGTCGATTCCCGGCCAGCCACACTCGAGCGCCTCCACGTTCAATCGGCACGCAGGAGTTTTTCAGCACCGGAATTCCGTGCGCTTTAAGCGCCGAGATGACCAGGGCCGGATTGGAATAGGCATCATGATTGCCGAGAATGGCAAACGATCCCAGACCCGCCTTGATGTGCTGGAGAACATTGGCGCAGGGGAATGCCGCGTTAGCGGATGCCCGGGCGGCGCGGACGCCGAAATGCAGCATCGGCACGGTGACGAAATCGCCGGTAAAAACCACTAGATCGGGTTGAAGACTATTTACCAGGTCGACGGAATGGCGGATGGGAAAGGCGGAGAATTCCTCTTCATAGTGGAAATCGCTGAGTTGGACGATGGTAAATCCGTCGAACTGGTGAGGCAGACGGCGCAAGGGGATTTCGATCTTTTTCAATTGCAACCGGTAGGATTCGAAATACCCATCGGTTCCAATTGCGGCAGCGCCAATCGCAACTGCGGCGCCGGTATAGAGAAACTGTCTTCGAGTAGGCAAGGATGCGGTCGCGGAGAAACCCGGTTCTAATTCTAATGGACGCGCGCTACGCGCTTTTCCAGCCGGGGAAGATAAATTCTCAAATAGAACATATAAGCAACTACGGCAAGATTAATCAGCAATATGCTGACGTGAAACCAGCTCACCCGGTGCGCAAGTTTCAGAACTTCGAAAGGGATGTACATCGCGCCGGAGACCAGGGCAATCCACTCCGCCCACGGTCTTGCCCTCCACAAACCGAATGATTCAGCAAAGCGCAGAGCAGAATAAACACATGCCACCAGGATCACGGACCACATGCTGGCATTACTCAGACTATCTGCCGAACGCAACAGCATTTGCGCTATATGGCGATCGGGACTGATGTGGAGGAAGTCGAGAAACCCACCCACCACATCTGTCGGGATCAACCCAATAAAGGCTTATCGCCGCAGCTAAAACTGCCACGCCTTTAGAGAACTCCATAATTGCTACGGTGCGCAGGGCCTGCAGCCGGCGCCGGTAGGCGGAAGGCTGGGTTACGGGTTGAGCTTGCAGAGCCGAGTACATGGGAAGTCGAATAGTTTTGGATGTCGAATTTAGTGTAACCGCCAAGAAAAACACCCTTTTAAGTTCCGGATTGAGAGACGCTGGAACGTACGCTGGCCCGCAACTCGTCTACGATTTCACGGGCAGCTTTGCTGGCTTCGGCGTGCTGGGTCACGTCAAAAGAGATCGCTCCCACGCGGGCGTGGCCTCCTCCGCCATAGCGTTCGCAAACTTTTGCAAGATTCACTACTGGCCTGCTCGGAGCCCAGGGATTCGAGCCGACTGAGACTTTCACCCGGAAGCTGCTTTTGCTAAGCCCAACACTGTAGATCGACTCGGGGTGCAGATAATAGGGCACGAATTTGTTGTAGCCCTCAAGATCCTGATCGGTGACGTCAAAGAACAAAGTATGGTCGCGGGACTCAATGCGTTTACGCAAGATTTCGATCGATCCGCGATGCCTTTCAAGTAATGGAGGAAGCAAAGGCGCTACAAAGGGGGCACGTATGACGTCTGCCAGGGGGCGGGTGGCCAGCAGCGGGATGAGCCGGGGAATGAACTCCGAATCCTGCGTGGACTCAATCACCATGGTGAGCTGCATGGCAGGCTCTTTCATTTCAACGGCGGTTTTCGCGTCCGCGTAAAGAGCGCCGTCAATGATGTCAGTCCAATGCACCAATTCAGCAACCGAGCCGGGATTGAAGCCGAAGCGTTGCTCGGCGATGGTGGCTATGAAGCTGGTGCAGGATTTGAAATCGGGATCGTAAAATTTGCGGCTGCCCTGGTCTTGTTCGAAGTGGTCAGCATCCTCAGGCGACAAAAATGCGCTCTGATGATGATCGAACCACCAGGTAATCTTTGGCGAGCTGGAGTATTTGAAGTCAACGATGGCATTTTCATCGCCGTCAAAATCGGCCTCGTTGAAAAGCGAGCCGGCACGATGCAGCAGGCCTGAATAAACAAAGTCAACGTCGTTGCGGATGCGTTCAGCGTAAAAACGAGAAAAAAGCGCAGCCGAAGATGCACCGTCGAAACACCGATCGTGATAGAAAACCTTAACCTTCACGCACTCCCCTTTTCGTCTGCCGACGCCCTTAGCCCAGGTTGGGGTCTAGAACCAAAAGTAAATAGGAATGACATCTGGAAGGGGTGCGTGTCAAGCTACGAACGTCTACCAATAGCTAAGTCCCTAAGAATCAACGCGACTGGCAAGCTGCGCCGCGGGTGGACCGATCAGGGGTAATTCGTAATGTTGCCCGATGGCGGCTTTGACGAGTAACACAATCCATAAAATTGCGATTCCGAGGGACCCAATCCCGATGGACAGCCATGCCAGTAAAAATCCGACAACTGGAATGATGGTGAAGATGGCGAACAATAATTTCAGCACCAAAGCAATGACAGCCGCCGCCACGGAATACAACAAAGATTGCCAGGCATGAAAGCGAACGAACTCGGTTTTACGAAGCGGGGGCAGCAGCAGGATAACCGCCGCGGGAAGAATGCCTATGTAAGCGATGGCCGCCAGCAATTTGTCGCGGGAAGCGATGGCGGGTTTATTTCCAACAGATTGGCCGCATACCGGGCAGAACGCGCTGACGTCAGGCATGGGAGCGGCACAATTCGAGCAGATCATATCGAGTACTAGAGATCATACTGGGCGACGGCGGCGCAGGCCAAATGTGTCACCCGGTGGGCCGAATGTTCTCAAATTGTTATTTGAGCACCCGCAGCCTACAATCGGAATCCCCAATGAACGCTGGTACCTTCTCTTCTGCCGGCTCGTCGCGCCGTCGCACCAAACTCTGGAGGACGACAGCGCTGGTTGCAATCGTTCTGCTGGCATTTATTGCAATTGTGTTGTTGTGGTTGTTTTCCGTCGCGCATTCGGCGCTTCCACAGATCGATGGGACAATTGCCGTCGCGGGCCTGTCTGCGCCGGTCAATGTGACTCGCGACGCCCACGGCGTCCCGACAATTGATGCGCTTACGGTTGATGATCTTTTTATCGCGCAAGGTTATGTCACCGCGCAGGACCGGCTTTTCCAAATGGACCTGCTGCGGCGTGCGTCGAAAGGCGAGCTGGCGGAAATCGTGGGGGACGTTGCCGTGAAGCATGACCGGCAACAGAGAATTCTCGGAATCAGAGCGACCGCGGAGAAAGCGGCGCTGGAGGTGACTCCCGAAGACCGGGAGCGGCTGACCGCTTATGCTCGCGGAGTTAATGCGTATATCGAATCGCATCGCGATCATCTGCCGCTGGAATTCCGCATATTGCGGTACGCGCCGGCGGCGTGGACGCTGGCTGATTCTTTGGCGGTTGGGTATCAGATGGTTGAGACGCTCAGCACCAGCCCTAAATCTGCGCTCACGCGAGAGAAGATTCTTGCCAGGCTGGGGCCGCAGATTACCGCCGATCTTTATGTGAATACTTCGTGGCGGGACCATCCTCCCACCATGCCGTTGAAAAATCTGGACAGCGCTCCGTCTGAGCAACCGGAACGCAGCCGGGGTGCAGTCGCGTCGTCGGAGCACGCTCCGGATTTTCTGCGGCCGTGGCTGCAAGATTTTTTACGCGATCAGCCGGCACCCGAGGGCTCGAACGATTGGGTGGTGTCCGGTGCGCATACTACGACTGGTAAACCGCTGCTCTCCAATGATATGCACCTGGGACACCGGGTTCCGAACTTGTGGTACGAAAATCATTTGCGCTCCGGCGACTTCGATGCAGTTGGCGTAAGTCTACCGGGGTACCCGTATGTGATGGTTGGGCACAATCGCAGCATCGCATGGGGCTTTACCAATGTTGGGCCGACTGTGGAAGACCTGTTCATCGAAAAATTCAACCAGCAGGGGCAGTACCTGACGCCACAGGGATGGAAGATCGCCGGAGGTGCGCCGGGAAGTGATCCACGTAAAGGACAAGCCGGACATAAGCCTGGACGTGGAGCTAACGCGGCACGGGCCGATTATTACGGAGATGTTCCCAGGCGAGAGCCGGAAAATCGCGCTGCGATGGACGCTCTACGATGGAATCCGCAATCCATTTTTTCATTTGGATCAGGCCCAGAACTGGCAGCAATTTCGGCAGGCATTTTCGGAGTTCGATGCTCCCGGGCAGAACGTAGTCTACGCCGATGTCGAGGGCAACATCGGATATCAGACGACCGGCAAAATTCCCATTCGCGCGGAAGGTGACGGCGGTTCGCCGGTTGATGGCAGCACTGACGCACATGAGTGGACCGGATATATTCCATTCGATCAGCTGCCAAAAGTATTCAATCCCGCTTCAGGCATCATCGCCACGGCGAATGGCCGCATTTCGCCGGACGGATACCCGTACTCGATCAGCGTCGAATGGGAAGCACCCTGGCGGACGGACCGAATTTACCGTGTACTAAGTTCGGGACGAAAATTTTCTGCCGCCGACATGCTTGGGCTGGAGATGGATATTTATTCCGAGCTGGACCATTTTGTGGCGGAGAAATTGGTATATGCCGTCGATCATGCAAAACCGGTCTCGGCGCGGGCCCATACTGCCGCGGACATTCTGCGTGATTGGAATGGACAGATGTCTGCCGACTCAGCGGCCCCGACCATCGCAACCCGTGCGCGGGACGAGCTGATGCGTTTGTTGCTGGAGCCGAAGCTGGGAGCAGCTCCGGCGGATGATGACTCCGATCAATTGAGCTGGAAGAGTTATCACTGGATGATGGAAACGGTATGGCTGGAGAATGTTCTGGCGCAACAGCCGCCTCGCTGGTTGCCGCCGGCTTTTCGAACTATGACGATCTGCTGGCGGCAGCGCTGGAGGCGACGGTCAAAGATGCACCGGCGAACATTGCCGGCTGGAAATGGGGACCGGAGCACACGGTGACGATAGAAAATCCGGTGCTGGGTAGAATTCCGATGGTTCGCCGATGGGCTGAGCCGGGCGTCCGAGCCGCAGTCCGGAAGCGAGTACACGGTGAAAGCAGCGGGGCGGGATTATGGGCCGTCGGAAAGATTCACTGCCGACTTGTCGGACCTCGACGCTTCAACTTTGAATGTGGTGACCGGGAACGCAGGAAATTTTCTCAGTCCTTATTACATGGACCAATGGAACGCGTGGTACACGGGATCCACGTTTGCGCTTCCATTTTCACAATCAGCGGTGGATAAAGCGGCGGCGCATAGGATAATTTTGAGGCCGAAATAGAATTTCGGATTCAGCTCTTAGCTTTGAGCTTTGAGCTTTGAGCTGCGAACTTTGAGTTGGAGCCACGACGTTAAGCTAGCAACTAAAGATAGAAGCTAAGAGCTCCGACTGAATTCTCAGAAGTCCACTTGTTTTACGTCGACCGCCTGGCCGACGATGGTCACTTGGGTGATTTGAGGCGTGAGCTGCCGGTGATCGCTCAGATCCAGGGCGGTGTCGTAGATCGTGAAAACTCCGCCTTCGCATACGTATACCACGGTGCGGCTTGAAATCGGTTGAATTCCAGTGACATCGCCGTTTTGTGCAGCTGTGTAGATGGTGCCCCCGCCGGTATTCATCACTGAGAGGCAGCCGCGGCCCAGCGTAGAGCCGGCGGCGACTACATTGGTGCAGTTTCTGGAGGCGATGAACAGCTGATTGTTCTGCGCCATTACCAGGTTATCGTGATAACCGTCAGTGATGGCGAAGGTGCTCGGGGAGGCAGCGACATTGCGCGCCCGGAAATACGGACAGCACTCCGCAAAGGTTGGCCTGGCAATCCGCTCCTGTGGCGGGGGTGTCCCGGCAATATAGAGATTGCCGCCGCTGAGAAGCCCCGTGGTTGCGCCGCCTGGAACCGGAACGACTGAAGTCACCGGTGGCAGCTCGCCATGTCCACGATTGCGATACTCGCCGTTGGTTCTGTTCCTCCGCACTCCGGACCACAATTCATCACGTAAGCTGTGGACCCGTCGGAGCTGAATACTGCCCACACCGGCCTATCAAAAAAGGTGGTGGGAGGGTTTGTAGCGACCGGAGTGAGTCCGCCTCCGGTGCTGATCAGGGCCGGCGATATAATGGTTACCGTGTTGGCGGTGTCTGACAAAACCAGGATCTGATTTCCATTCGGACTGGGGACGACATAGCGAGCACCGGCGACCGGAATCGTCGCGGTGATCGCCGAACCTGCGAGGCTCACCTGGACGACCGCGCCCGGCGATTGGCCACTTACCGGATCGCTGGGGATGGCAGCGAACAGGGTCGTGTTGTCAATCCATACAAACAGGCTTTCGGTTGGACCGGGAAGCGCAATGGTGGAGGAAACGCTCTCCTTGGCGTTGTCGACAATCCCCAGAGCGTTACTGTTTCCGGTGACGCTCAGTACCACGGTCTTGTCGCGTTTTGGAGTTTCGACCATCATGCCGGCGCTGGCGGTCTGGCCCGCGAGCGATACTTGAAATGGGCTCAGAATGTCTTGGGTGGCATCCATGATGTCCAGGGCTGGAAAGCCGCCGCCGTTGGGACTGGGATTGACCGGATTGGAGATGAAGGCGCGAAACGTCAGACCGCTGCTGGTAAGGGTGGCCGGGGTGCTCGAGCCGCCGCAGGAAACCAATCCTGTGCTGAGCACAATAAGGACAAAAAAAGAGCTTAAGGTTCTTTTCAACCCTGGGACTCCAGAAACATAGGTGGAATAAGGAAGTTAGATGCGACGAAAGGCGGATTATAGCAGAGGGATGCAGAAGATTCTGCGCAGTGTGGGCGATCTGCGGACGATGCAAAACCCGAGTTCCTCCTGTATTCTCAATCATATGCCCGGAGATTTTCTAGCTCGACTGAAGCCGGCTCCCGTGCTCTGCGACGGAGCCATGGGCACGCTGCTGTACTCCAAGGGCATCTTCATCAACCGCTGCTATGACGAGCTGAATCTCTCGCAGCCCGACCTGATTCGCGGCATTCATCACGAATATCTTCAGGCCGGCGCCGAGATCATTGAAACCAATACCTTTGGCGCAAATTCGTTTCGGCTGGGCGGCACGGGCTGCAGGACAAAGTTGACGACATCAACCGCATGGCGCGCGGCTGGCGCAAGGAAGCGGCGAAGAGCTTTGACGCCTGGGTCGCCGGAGCGGTGGGCCCGCTGGGCATTCGCATTGAGCCGCTGGGCAAAATGTCCTTTCAGGAAGCACGCGACGTTTTCCGCGCAGCAGATTGCAGCGCTGATCGAGGGCGGCGTTGACCTGCTGATCCTGGAAACCTTCGGCTACCTCGAAGAACTGCATCAGGCGATTCTTGCGGCGCGCGAAGTTCGACCCGAAATCCCCGATCGTCGCGCAGGTCACGATCGACGAAGAATCGAATTGTCTGGACGGCTCGACCCCGGAAATTTTTGCGCCCCGGATTGAGGAGTGGGGAGCGGACGTCATCGGCTGCAACTGCAGCGTAGGTCCGGTCGCCATGCTCGATGCGATGGAGCGCGTGCGGGCGGCCACTACCCTGCCGCTTTCGGCGCAACCCAACGCCGGAATTCCGCGCTCGGTGGAAGGCCGCAATATTTATCTCTGCTCGCCGGAATACATGGCGAGCTATGCGCGGAAATTTGTGACGCGGGAGTGCGGCTGGTCGGCGGATGCTGCGGCACCACGCCGGAGCACATTCGCGTCATGAAGTCCGCGCTGCGGGTGAGCAGGCGCGGGCGCGGACGGCCGGGTCGAGTACTACAAAAGCAGCCGGCCTCGCCGGTAGTAGCCGTCGATTCCGCTGAGCAACGTTCACAACTCGGCGCGCAAGATTGCCACGCGGCGAGTTCGTCACCATGGTGGAGATCGTTCCGCCGAAGGGAACCGACATTCACAAGGAACTCGAAGGCGCGAAGTTTCTGAAATCGGTGGGCGTGGACGCGATCAATATTCCTGACAGCCCGCGCGCCTCGGCACGCATGAGCAACCAGGCGCTGTCGCTGCTGGTGCAGCAGCAGGCCGGGATCGAGGCGATCCTGCACTACACCTGCCGCGACCGCAACGTGCTCTGCATCCAGTCCGACCTGCTGGGCGCGGCCGCGATCGGCATCAGAAATTTGATCTGCATCACCGGCGATCCGCCGAAGATGGGCGACTATCCCGACGCGACCGCGGTGTTCGACGTCGATGCCATCGGCCTGGTGAACATCGTCCACAACCTGAATCGCGGGCTCGACATCGGCGGCAATCCGATGGGCGCGGGCACCGGATTTGTCATCGGCGTGGGAGCGAATCCCGGGGTTCCGAATATCGATGAAGAGATCCGCCGCTTCGAATACAAAGTCGAGGCCGGAGCGGAGTATGCCGTCACGCAGCCGGTTTTCGATCTTTCGCTGCTGGAGAATTTCTGCGGCGCATCGAGCATTGCCGCATTCCGGTGGTCGCCGGATCTGGCCGCTGGTCAGCGCGCGCAATGCCGAGTTCATGAAGAACGAGCTGCGGGTTTCGGTGCCGGACAGCATTATGGAGCGCATGGCGCACGCCAGTTCTCCGGAGGCGGCGAGAGAGGAAGGCATCGCGATTGCGCGCGAAATGCTGATTGCGGTTCGGCATATGGTGCAGGGAGCGCAGATCAGCGCGCCGCAGGGAAAATATTCGGCCGCGGTGGATGTGCTTGAGGCGTTGGGGAGTTCTGGGGCCAAGGCCGGGCAATAACTTCAATCATCCTATTCCTTAAGTGAGCATCGTGGTGGACGGGCGAGGGCGCCGTCGCTCCATTGATCACTGAGACTGCTAATTTTATTGGTACCACCTTAGTTCCCAAAACGATATTGCTACAGTGTTTCCCCTATAGAAAATACAGTCCGAGTATGTAGAATTTAAGGAAGGAGCAAGCCAGTTTGCCGAAGTTTGAGGAATGCATTCAGCGCCTGGAAAAGATTGTCCAGGAGTTGGAACAAGGCGAAGTGCCGCTGGAAAAATCACTGACCTTGTTTGAAGAAGGCATGCAGCTTTCAGGTTCCTGCCGCAAGGAACTGGAAGAAGCGGAAGGCAAAGTGGAGATATTGCTCAAGCAAAACGGAAAAATTCAGCCCGAGCCGTTCGAGCGTCCTTAGCCCGACGCGCTTTGCGGTAAAACTCCCCTGCTCTGCAGTTATGTCTGCTGGAGCGCAGCCAGCCGTAGTAAGCGGCGAGAAGATTAGGAGTCCTCCCCATGCAGCACAGCAATGTAGTACTGCTCCAAAGCGATCCTCAGATAGCTCACACTCTGGCGGCAATGCTTTCGCAGTCTTTTCATCAGGTGCACGTTGCCCGGTCAGTGAATGAACTTCGGAGTACGGCGCTCAAATATCGGCCGGCGGCGATCGTGCTGGACCTGGAGTCGGCGAGCTTGGCGGAAGTTGAGACGCTGAAGAAAGAATTCGAGGGAGTTCGCGTTATCTGCAATCACCGGGTGGCGGATGAAGAAATGTGGACCCGCACCCTGAGCGTCGGAGCGGATGACTGCTGCCCGTCGTCGGATATGCGCGGGATACTGTCCTCGGCGGTGCGCGACAGTCAATTGGCGCGGCATATGGTGGCGTAAGAAATATTTTGCTGGACAAAAGGCGCCTGCGGGCGCCTTTTGTTTTTGCGCGTGAACTCTAAGCTGTGACGGGCGAGGGCGCCCGTCGCTCCATGCCTTTATTGCTCGGACGGGCGAGGCGCCGGTCGCCTCTGGCACATGTCCAAGATTATTTCGAAGCTTTGTATCCTGGGCCTCGCAGGGCGCGGCCGGGGCGCTGATCGGTAATTTTCCCTTCGGACACCACCGGCTTGCCGTTCACGAAAACATATTTCACGCCCACGGAATAGCGCAGCGGATCGTTGTAGGTGGCGACATCCTGAACGGTTGCGGGATCGAAGACGGTGATGTCGGCCATCATGCCGGGACGAAGAATTCCGCGATCGGTGATTCCCACGCGGCTGGCTGCCAGCGAGGTCATCTTGCGCACGGCGTCTTCAAGCGTGAGGTCGTGCTCTTTGCGAACGTACTCGGCGAGCACACGCGTCATGGTTCCGAAGGCGCGCGGGTGAGCTTTTGTCTGACTCAGCGGACCATCTTCGGCTTGCTCCTCGGAATCCGAGCCGAAGGTGACCAGCGGATTCGAAACCGCGGCGCGGACGTCGGCTTCGTCCATGATTGAAATTACTACCTGGCTGTTGCCGCGATCGGCGATGGCGATGTCCATAGCGGCATCTTTAGGATCTTTGCCCATCTGGCGGCCGATCTCTTCGAGGTTCATGCCTTCATATTTATGCAGGTCGGGATTCAAAATATGGACCAGCATGACGCCTTTGCCGCCTCCGGAGCCGAGCCACTGGTTCTCCCAGGTTGAGCTGGGCGTTTCCATTTCTTTCTGAGCGCGGGCGCGCTGCGCAGGATCTTTGAGGCGGGCTATCATTTTTTCGGTGCCACCTTCGACCACCCAGCTGGGAAAGCAGGCGATCAAACCATTCGAAGCCCGGGTGTAGGGATAGACACTGGCGGCGACATCGATTCCCTTCTCGCGGGCCGCTTCAATGCGGCGCAGCACCTCGGGCATTTTTCCGAAGTTTTCTTCGTAAGCGGTTTTCAGATGCCAGATGGTGGTCGAGATATTTGCCCGCTGCGAGATGTTGAACACTTCATCGAGTGAGGGAAAAATTACGTCGGATTCCGAACGCTGATGGGTGAAGTACACGCCTCCGTAGCTGCGCGCGACTTTGGCCAGCTCGACGATTTCGTCGGTGCTGGCGAAGACGTCTGGAACATACTGCAGTGCGGTGCTGATTCCGAAGGCGCCTTGCTGCATGGCTTGCGCGACCAACTGGCGCATTTGTTCCAGCTCGGCCGGCGTGGCGGGGCGATTATCTTTTCCGATCACATAGTCGCGCAGCCCTCCGGCGCCGACGAAAGTACCGAGATTGATTGCGGGACGCGCGCGCTCGAAATGCTGGAAATATTCGTCGAGCGAATGCCAATCGAGATCAACGTGATACTTCTCGGCTTGCGGGCGAAGGTCTTCAAGCAGGCGATCATTTACCGGCGCAATCGACGTGCCTTCGCCGGTGATTTCGGTCGTCACGCCTTGGGTGATTTTGCTGGCGGCGCGGCCATCGACCAGGATGTTGAATTCGGATTGGCCCTGCACGTCAATGAAGCCGGGAGAAACGACGAGGCCGTGAGCGTCGATGCGACTGATCGGCGGATGCCTTTTGGAGATCACCCATCGCGGCGATGCGATCTCCCTTGATCGCGATATCGCCATAGTGCCAGGCTGCGCCGGTGCCGTCGACGATGCGGGCGCCGGAGATGATGAAATCGTAATTGGCTTGCTGGGCGCGGGCGAGAGTGCGGCGAAGCAGATATGTGGTCAGCGCCGCCAGATAAAAACCACGGGCGTGGACGCCCGTCGCTACCCCGACAAGAAGAATGTGATTTGGAGTTCATAGGAATTGTGTCGTGGATGATAACCCATCACGCGGGTCTGCGCGTCGATCAATAATTCCGGATTGTTATACTCACCTTCATGCTGACGCAAACGCTGGAAGATGGACGCAAGCTTACCGATGCGGCGCTCGAACGGCTGCTGCCGGCGGCGAACGCTGCGTCCGGCTTCGATTCATCAGGCGATGCGGCACAGCGTGTTTGCCGGAGGAAAGCGGATCCGGCCCATCTTATGCATGGAGGCGGGCCGCGCAGTTGCGGGATCGCTGCCGGCCGGAATCGAAGAGCTGGGCGCGGCGCTCGAGATGCTGCATACATATTCACTGATCCACGATGATCTTCCCGCGCTCGATAATGATGATCTGCGACGCGGACGTCCGACTTGCCACAAAGTTTATGGCGAGGCGATCGCGATCCTTGCAGGCGATGCGCTGCAGACGCAGGCGTATGAAGTGCTCTCGCAACTGAAATGTCCGGCCGAGGCGAGGGTAAAGATCATTGAAGAGATTGCGCGCGGGACGGGAACGGTGAATGGCATGATCGGAGGGCAGGTGGTCGATCTCGAAGCAGAGCGCACGAAGCCCGATGCCGAGACGCTGGAATATATTCATCGCTCGAAAACTGCGGCGTTGATCACCGCCAGCGTGGTAACGGGGGGAATATATGCCAATGCCGCGTACTGCCCAAGTTGAGAACCTGCGGCGCTTCGGGCAGGCGATCGGGCTGGCTTTTCAGATCGTCGATGACATTCTCGATGTGACCCAAACTTCTGAACAGCTGGGAAAGACCGCTGGCAAGGACGTTGCCTCCGAAAAGGCGACGTATCCAGCCTTGTTTGGGCTGGATGAGTCGCGAAAAAAAGCACTCGCGTTACTGAAGAATGCTGATGTGCGAGCTGGAGGAGTTCGCGGTCAAGGCAATGACGCTAAAGGAGTTGGCGCGGTTTTTGGTCGAGCGAGCGAGTTGACTCGATTCTGGAACTCACAGGCACCTTAACGTTATACTTACCGCAAGACGGCCTCAAAAAGCGCAATTTATACAGATCATCGCACTCAGCCGATACAAGGATTAATGAAGAAGACGGTTTCACCCCGAATCGCATATTTTTCGATGGAAATTGCCCTGGAGCCGGACGTTCCGACCTACTCGGGGGGCTTGGGCATTCTTGCGGGCGACACGCTTCGCTCGGCTGCGGACCTGGGCGCACCCGTTGTGGCAGTGACCCTGTGTTACCGCAAAGGATATTTCCGGCAAATCGTCGATCCCGCTGGAAACCAATTTGAGCAGCCCCAGGAATGGGACCCCGAACAACATCTCGGCGCTGTCGGACCGCGCGCCATGGTCGAGATCGAAGGTCGGGCAGTTGCGGTTCGCGCCTGGAAGTACACGATTACCGGAATTTCTGGCGATACGGTTCCGGTCTATCTGCTGGATACGGATTTGCCGGAAAACAGCGAGTATGACCGTGCGCTGACTGACTGTCTTTATGGCGGAGACCAGCGCTATCGATTGGCGCAGGAGATAGTGCTTGGCCTTGGAGGTTTTCAGCTACTTGCACAAGCTCTATGCCGGCCAGATTGAAACCTTTCACATGAACGAAGGCCACTCGGCGCTGCTGTCGCTGGGACTGCTGGCGCGCAGGCTGAGCCAGAGCTTTGCGGGACGATTGAAGCAACTCGATATCGATGGCGTGCGCAATATGTGTATCTTCACTACGCACACGCCGGTGCCGGCCGGGCATGATCAATTCCCACGCAGCCTGGTTTCGCAAATATTAGGCCGCGAACAGCTTGGCCTGTTGGACGAAGCGGAAGCCTGGGAAGGCGAAGCGCTGAACATGACTTATCTGGCGCTGCGCTTCTCGGGATACGTAAATGGCGTGGCGATGCGGCACGGTGAAGTTTCGCGCGGCATGTTCCCGGCCTACGAGATCAGCGCGATCACCAACGGAGTGCATGCCATTACCTGGACTTCGCCCGCGTTCAGCCAGCTATTTGATTCTTTTATTCCGGGATGGCGCACCGATAACAATTACTTGCGGTACGCGATCAGCATTCCGCTGCCCGCAATTCGGGAAGCCCATGCGGAAACCAAGAGCTGAACTGTTCGAGGAAATTTCGCGCGTGTTTGGAGTTCAGCTTGATCCTAAGCTGCTGACGCTTGGCTTTGCGCGCCGGGCCAGCACCTACAAACGCGCCGATTTGTTATTCCAGGATCCGGAGCGGCTGCGCAAAATCGCGCGTGAAGTTGGGCCGATTCAGTTGGTGTATGGAGGCAAGGCACATCCCCATGATGAGGGCGGAAAAAATTTGATCCGGCGAGTGGTCGGCGGCGCGACATCGCTGGCTGATGTGATCCGCACCGTGTATGTGGAAAATTACGATATGCGGTGGGGCAAGCTGATCACTTCGGGCGTGGATCTCTGGCTGAATACGCCCATGCGTCCGCAGGAAGCCTCGGGCACCAGCGGAATGAAGGCGGCGATGAATGGCGTTCCCAGCTTCAGCGTGGTGGATGGCTGGTGGGCTGAGGGACTGATCGAAGGCGTGACCGGCTGGGCGATTGGGAGCAGTGAGCTGGCTGAAGATCCATCGATCGAAGTGGCCGCGCTTTACGACAAGCTGGAGCGCGAGATCGTACCCATGTTTTACGGCCGGCCGAACCGTTACACGGAAATCATGCGCAATTCGATCGCGCTGAATGGATCATTTTTTAATACCCAGCGCATGCTGCTGCAATATATTTCGAACGCATACAAGATGAGCCGCGAAGTCGCGATGCCGGAAGCCCGGGTATAGATGTGACCGGGGTGACTTCTCATCATCGTTACCGCGTGATAAAAGCAATATAGGCGATGGAGTTCGCCACAACCGCCCGCCACCCGGCGAGCTGATAACTCCTACCATTTGTGTAGGAGAACTCTATCGTGCGTAGCCTCGGCGATGTGCTCATTATTTCTGTCGGCGCAGTCTTCGGCGCCAATTTTCGCTGGCTGATCAGCCGCTGGGCAGCAAAGTTTATCGGCCCAGCATTTCCCTTCGGCACGCTTTTCATCAACGTCGCCGGCAGCTTCATCGTCGGATTTTTCATGATCTGGGCGACGGAAAGAGCGTTGGTGGACCCGCGGTGGCGGCTTCTGGTGATTGTCGGGTTCTGCGGCGCGTTCACCACCTTTTCCAGCTTTGCCTTCGAAACCATGGCTTACTTCGAGCAAGGACAATGGATGATGATGACCGCGAATTTCGTTTCCAACAATCTTCTGTGCCTGGGGGCCGCACTGGCCGGCATGGCGTTGGCGCGGGTGCTGTAGAATGCCAGTGCCTATGGCAGTCCAGGTCACGATTTATATCAACGAGGCCGACCGATGGCAGGGCAAGCCGCTGCATATGGCGATCCTCAACTATCTGCACTCGGAAAATGCGTATGCCGCGTGCGTTCTGCATACGGCTGCGGGATTTCTGGGGCGGCAGCGGGTGAAGTCCAGCCACCTAGTAGACGCGGGCGGCAAACTTCCTCTGATAATTGTTTTCGTAGACACCGATGAACACGTGAACCGCGTATTGCCCATGCTGAAGGAAATGGCTGCGCACCGGCTGATCGTGCGGGAAAGCGTAGTGATTGAGCAGGGAAATCTGGAGTAACCGGACATCCACTCTTGCCGCGGCGCCCGGCCGCGGAATGAATAGCGCTTCCATCAAGGCAATCCTTGAACTAGCATTTGTCTAGTAATGTGCTAGACTTATTCAAGGTGACACCAATGCCAACCCTGTATGTGGAAAACGTGCCCGAGCAGTTGTACGATGCGTTGAGGCAGCGCGCCAAGCAGAACCGGAAGTCCATATCTTCGGAGGTCCTGGCGCTGCTCGAAGAGAACATAGTGACCGTGGCCGAACAGCGGGCCCGGCAACAATTTTTACGTGAAGCTCAACACTTACGGTCCCAACGCTCCGGTTTACCAGGCAAGTTTGAACCGGTAGAGAATCTGCAGCGCGAGGACAGGCGGCGGTGACAACGTTTGTGATCGACGCGAGTGTCGCAGTCAAGTGGTTCCTTCCGCCTTCACACGAGCAATATGCAGAGAATGCGTTCGCTTTGCTGAAACGATATGTTGCCGGGCAAGCGCGATTCGTTGTGCCTGACCTGTTCTGGGCTGAACTCGGGAATGTTTGTTGGAAAGCAATGCGCCAGGGCAGATGGTCTCAGAAAGATGCCCAAGCCGCCGTTTCTGCAACTAAGAAGCGTAACTTCCCTACTGTTTCTTCGCTTTCGTTGCTCGAAGACGCCTTCGCTATCAGCACAGCATTTGATTGCAGCCTTTACGACGCTCTCTATATTGCGCTCGCCTTGACCGCCAAGAGCGTGTTTGTTACCGCCGACGAGCGCCTTGCGAATGCGGTTGCCGCTCATTTGCCGGTGAAGTGGATTGGATTATTTGCCTAACTTAACGTTCCTTAAACGCAGCGAGTTCGTAATCACCGACACCGAACTGAAGCTCATGGCCGCGGCGGCAAAGATCGGGCTCAGCAGGATTCCGAAGAACGGGTACAGGACGCCGCCGGCGATCGGAACTCCGATGGAGTTGTAGATAAAAGCGAAGAACAAGTTTTGACGAATGTTCTTCATGGTGGCGCGGCTTAGGTTTCGCGCCCGAACAATTGCCGCGAGATCGCCTTTCAGCAAAGTGATTCCGGCGCTTTCGATCGCAACATCGGTGCCCGTGCCCATGGCAATCCCCACGTCGGCTTGCGCGAGGGCGGGCGCATCGTTGATGCCGTCTCCCGCCATGGCGACCACTCGCCCTTGCTTTTGCAGATCGCTAACAATCTTCGCCTTGTCCCCGGGCAGAACTTCGGCGTGAAATTCCTCAATGCCAACTTGGCTGGCGACTTTTTCGGCGACGACCCGGTTGTCGCCGGTAAGCATCACGATGCGCATGCCCTGTTGCTTTAAGCTCGCGAACCGCCGCCTCTGCTGATTGCTTCAAAGGATCAGACACGCTGATGGAACCGGCGTACTGGTGGTCGACCGCGATAAAAATTACGGTGCCTGTCGATGCGCCTCCGATCTGGAAAGATCTTTCTGCTGGATTCCTTCCTCAGACAGCAAGGCCGGATTCCCAACTGCGACGCGCTTACCGTCCACGGAGGCAACAATTCCCTTGCCCGGCCGCGATTCAAAATCTCGGACCTCTGAGAGCTTCAGATTGCGCTCCTGGGCTGCAGCCACGATCGCGCTTGCCAGTGGATGCTCGCTGGCGCGTTCCACGCTCGCCGCAAGCCTCAGCGGCTCAAATTCCTCTAAACCATTTTCAGTGGACAAAGAAGTTACTCGCGGCTTCCCTTCCGTCAAAGTGCCGGTTTTGTCGATGACGAGCGTATCGACCTTCTCCAGAGTTTCCAGCGCTTCGGCGTTCTTGATCAGCACGCCCGCGTGCGCGCCGCGGCCGGTCCCGACCATGATCGCCATCGGGCGTTGCCAGTCCCAGAGCGCAAGGGCAGGCGATGATAAGCACCGCGACCGCGTTAACGATGGCATGAGCAAAGCGCGGCTCCGGGCCGAAAACGGCCCATGCAATAAACGTAAGCGCCGCCAGCGCGATGACTGCGGGAACGAACCATGCCGGCAACTTTGTCAGCCAGGCGCTGAATAGGCGCGCGGCTGCGCTGCGCCTGGCTGACCATGTTGACGATCTGCGCCAGCAGGGTTTCACTGCCAACGCGTTCGGCGCGCATGATGAAGGAGCCAGATGCATTCACCGTCGCGCCGATCACCTGCGAGCCTTCGACCTTTTCGACCGGAACGGATTCGCCGGTGATCATCGATTCGTCGACCGAGCTGCGACCTTCGAGAACCACACCGTCCACCGGAATTTTTTCACCCGGACGGACGCGCAGGCGATCGCCGACATGGACTTGATCCAGAGGAATGTCTTGCTCGCTCCCGTTCGCGAAGCACTCGTGCGGTGCGTGGCGCCAGGTCGAGCAGCGCGCGAATGGCAGCGCCGGTGCGGCTGCGGGCGCGGAGTTCCAGTACCTGGCCGAGCAGAACCAAAGTCACAATCGCGGCTGCAGCTTCGAAGTAAACCGCCGGGCGTCCGTTCATCTCGCGGAACGATGCCGGGAAAATTCCGCGGAAAGAGCGTCGCAATCAGGCTGTAGAAGTAAGCGACGCCGGTTCCGATGGCGATCAGCGTGAACATATTGGTCGAGCGGTTCACGATCGAAGCCCAGCCGCGCTGAAAAAACGGCCATCCCGCCCAAAGCACAACCGGCGTGGCAAGCAAAAGTTCAATCCATGGCAGCCATGCGGCCAGAAATGGCTGCTGCAGTGATGTGCTCGAGAACATGCTCGCCATGGCGATTGCAAGCAGCGGAACTGTGAGCGCCACGCTGATCCAAAAGCGCCGAGTCATGTCTCGCAGTTCGGGATTGTCTTCTTCGGTCGCGCTGACCGTGCGGGGTTCCAGCGCCATGCCGCAGATCGGGCAAGCGCCCGGCTGATCGCGAACGATCTCCGGATGCATGGGACAGGTGTATTCGGTCCTGGTGAGCGGCGGCCGGGAATTCGGGCTCCAGCGCCATGCCGCAACTTGGGCACGCGCCGGGCTTCGATTCGCGGACCTCCGGACACATGGGACAAACGTACGCAGCTGCAGGCTTAGAATTTGCGACTCGGGAATTTACGCTCGCTTGCTCGATCGCAGGCTTCGGAGCGGGCATTGCAGGTCCGCCGATGGTCACCAGAGCAGGCTTAGGTTTCAGATATTGTTCGGGATTTGATTGGAATTTCTGCGCGCAACCGGCGCAGCAGAAATAATATTTCTGCCCCGCGTGTTCGGCGGTGGCTTTGGCGTTTGCGGGATCGACGGTCATTCCGCAGACGGGGTCTTTGGCGAGATTGGGTTGTGTGGTCATCAACTTAAAGAAGCTTTTAACCGCAGAGATCGCAGAGACCTCGCGGAGAACGCAGAGAAAATCTGCTCCCCTGCCCGCGGCCTGTATTCATAGATTCAGCTGATGCGGATTATGATTCGTGGCACCGGCATCGCCCGATATTAGCGACCAGTGGTGTATCTTAACTTGAGAGGAACTTACCACAGCATGACACAGATGGAAGTGGCTTACCGGTATGCGGGGCCGCCCACGGAAAACGCTATGCGGGCGGTTGACAACATGCGCGAAGTTTATGGAATCAGGCGCGTCAGCTTTAACGAGAAACTGAACACCGTGCGCGTGGAGTACGATGCTTCGCGCTTTAAAGAGCCTGTAGTGGCGAATTTATTGCGGAGAGCGGGCGTGGATATTCTGGAACGGCTGGCGCTGGCCTAGATTTGGGGGAGGGCCTTAAATGCAAGGGGCGCCCAAGAAAACCTCTGGCCGAAGTTATTCTCAAGTGCGCCCCGTTGCGCGCCACTTCGTCTGTTAAGAAGGTTGCATCCTTTGGGCCATTCTTAAGTGGTTGAAAATACGAACAGGCGGTGAAGACCTTCCCGGTAGGAATTGCCAGAGATACGGAAAGTTTTACGGGGTAGGCAGTAGTGGCAGCAAGAAGTGGATTTTGCGAAAGCTGATCAGGCGCCTTGTCCCTTCGACTGGCCTGTTCCGGCCGGCCGGTTCCGCCTGTCGCTCCGGCTCACGGCTTTGAATTCCAGATGTTCCGAAGTGCCATCTTGGCGGCGAATGTTCCAGGATTGAATTTCTCCGGTAGCTTGACGTCCATTACGCGCCAGTTCGATGTGAACATCGACTACGAACTCGGGCGATTCGGGAGTAAGGCCGGCGGCGCGCTGGGCTGCCTGGAACCCGCACAGAAATAGATCTTCCAAAAAACTCATGCGATCGGTCAGAGAGATGCCTTTTTTGCCCAAGGCTTCCCACTCCCCGATTATGTACCCTTTGCGAACCTGCTCGCGGATTGCTTCGATCGCGTCCATCTCTTCTTAGGTGATCCTCTTGAATATCGGCCTAAATTAAACAAGCCTGCAGCCATTCTGCGGGATGTGGGGTTAGATCGAGAAATTACGAAAGTCACCTCCACCTACGAGGTATGGAACTGTAACGACGAAATCAATGTACTGAGGCCATTCCACATGATTTGTACCCCAATACAAACCAGCAAAAACGATGAGAGTCTGACGATGATCGTCATCCCGGTTTTTCCCAGCACCCGCGCCAGCCGGTCGGAGAACGCATAACAGAGGTAAATGCTGACCGCGATCAGGACCATGGCTATCAGCGCTGCCAGAATGGGCCAGATGCGTAATCCATATGCGGAGTCAAATTTGCGCCCAGCGTAATGGCTACGGAAATCGATCCCGGACCGACAGTGAGTGGCAGAGTTAGAGGATAAAAGGCCTGACCAAAAACGTCATGGTCCGACGACCGGACATTTTTTCGTGTGTCATCGTGTGCCTCCTCTTTCTGCATCAACATTCCCCAGCCGATGGAAACGACTACCAGGCCACCGCCGAGCTGCACCACCGGCAGCGAGACACCGAAAAACCTTAGCACATGGGTACCGATGAAATAAGAGCCGACCATTAAAAACAAACTGTTCAAGGCTACCCGCCAGGACACCGCTTTGCGGGTTGCCCGTGAGTATTTCTCCGTCAAAGCCAAAAAGAATGGGCTCCCGGCAAGCGGATCGACGATCGGAAAAAGCGCGCTCAGGGTAAGCAGAAAGACTTTAATGGCGTCGGCCAGGAGATCCTCCTAATATATCGATACAAGAACCAGAGGTTAGCACGCACGCCTGGCGGCGAGATCCGATCGAATAATCGCCCCCTGAAATCGCCCCCGGCAGATGATCGCCCGGAATTTTTTTCCTGGCGAGGCGAAAAATTTATTTGAGCCGTGTCGAATATTTGCGATCTGTTATAGCATCCACTGGACGAGGTCCACTATGACAGCCATCGCAACCCACCGCGAATCGATGTAACTCGACCACAGGCGAGGCAATGGTCTGGCAATCGTGCGGCTGACAATCGGCGCAATGTTGGTGTGGGTCTTTTTCGAGAATCTCGGCAAAGGACTTTACAATCGCTGCGGGGTACGCCGGCCTGATCAATTACTACATTCAGCACGACCATTCGCCCGCCATCTGGAAGTCGATCATGGCTTCAGCGGCAAGCCACGCCGCGATGGCAGCTCCGCTGCAAGCGATGACTGAGATCGGTCTCGGCACCCTGCTGGTCATTGGACTTCTGACCCGTCCCGCCGCATTCGTGGCTTTTCTTTATCTCGGCAGTTTGTGGGTCTCGGAGTGGGGCACCTCATGGATATGGGAACTGCTGGTTCCGGTGATGGCATCGCTCGGACTGGCCGTCGGAAGCGCCGGCCGGAGATGGGGCGTTGATGCATGGCTGGCGCAGCGCTGGCCGTCCGCTCCGTGGTGGTTGATTTAACTGATGCCCTGTGCGCGTCTCCGTCATCATTCCTACCCATAATGAAGCGCAGTCGATTGGGCGTGTCTTAGCGGATATTCCGTCGGATCTCGCGACCGAAGTCATCGTGGTTGACAGCAACTCGAATGATGGCACGCCCGATATCGCCGCCGGAATGGGAGCTCGCGTTATGCAGGAGCCGCGCCGCGGCTATGGGCGAGCATGCCTCAGCGGTGTGGCCGCGGCGAATGCGCCTGACATAGTTGTTTTCCTCGATGGCGATTACAGCGACCGGCCTGCTGAGCTGCCGATTCTTTTAGCGCCAATCATTGAGGGGCGTGCCGATATCACGCTCGGTTCACGGCTACATGCACAGAATTCTGCTGACGCACTGCCCTGGCACCAGGTATTGGGTAATCGCCTCGCCGCTCGGCCTGATCAACCTTTTTTATGGTCTGAAGATCAGCGACCTCGGACCATTCCGTGCCGCCCGCGCAGAAGTACTCGGCGCCCTTGCGCTCGAAGAGACCACCTATGGTTGGGCGGTGGAGATGATCCTGAAAGGCGCACTGGCCGGTTATCGCATCCTTGAGGTCCCACTCAGCTACCATCCACGCGTTGGAAAATCGAAGATCAGCGGCACGGTGAAAGGCACGGTGGGCGCCGGCTGGTTCATCCTGAGCTTGATTGCGCGCTATCGTTTCCGGAGACGAAAAGCCGGAGCCGCGCCGCCGGCATAAATCAACCTTCGCAATTCCAACTTTTTTTCGCTATATGCCTTGACTGATATATGCCTGTTGCGGTATATACAGAGAATGCAATCCGCCTTCGAGATCATCGCCGAGCCCAACCGGCGAGCCATATTGAGCCTGCTGGTTTCGTCACAACAGTCGGTGAGCGAGATCGAAAGCCAACTTCGTATCCCGCAGCCGACGGTGTCCAAGCACCTGCGCATATTGCGCGATGCCGGTTTCGTCGAATCGACGGTGGATGCCCAGCGCCGTCTGTACCAGCTCAGACCGGAGCGATTTCGTGAGATGGAAGATTGGCTCGCTCAGTTCCGGCGATTCTGGTCCGCCCATGTAGACGCTCTGGAGCGCCACCTTGATCGGATGGAGATCGATGGGATGAAAAAAAGGAACAAAAGAAAAAACGACGCGGCGCAAACCGCGAAAGTGACAAAGGAGAAATGAAATGAAAATCAAAGTGATGAGCTTGTATGTGGACGATCAGGAGAAAGCCCTGCGCTTTTATACCGAAGTACTTGGCTTTACCAAGAAGACCGATTTCAGCCAGGGGCCGTATCGCTGGCTCACCGTGGCTTCGGCAGAAGACCCGGACGGCACCGAGCTGCAACTGGCGCTCAACAACAACCCGGCGGCGAAAGCCTATCAGCAGGCAATATTTCAACAAAACCAGCCGGCGGCGATGTTCTTCACTGACAACATCAAGGGCGATTATGAGCGGATCAAATCCCGAGGCGCCGAGTTCACCATGCCGCCCACAGACGTGACCGCCTCGACCATCGCAATGCTGAAGGACACCTGTGGGAATATCATCCAGATCACGGAACTGAAGCGCTGGTGACGCCTATGATCGCGATAGTGATCTTGCCTGGCGCCAGTAACGATGAGCAATGACGGTAAAAAAGATGAGCGAATTTGAGCAGTACGCGCCGGGTCCCGCTTATGGGGCGCAGATCAAGAAGGACGAGAAGCAGGAAAATAAGTGGACGCTCATTCTGGTTCGAGAGCTGCGCCACTCGCCTGACAAAGTTTGGCAGGCGCTCACTGATCCGGCGCAACTGCGTGAGTGGGCTCCATTTGTAACCGATCAAAATCTGGGCGCGGCGGGAAGGACGGTAAATCTCACTTGGGTGGGGAATCCCAAAGCCATCGGAACCAAGGTGACGCGCGCCGAGGCGCCCAACCTGCTGGAGTATGGCGATATGCGTTGGGAGCTCGAGGCGGTCGGCAACGGCACGCGCCTGACGCTTTGGCATGCGATCGATCGACGATTCATCTCCTGGGGCGCCGCGGGTTGGCATATTGCTTTCGATGTTCTGGATCATATGCTCAGCGGAGCTCCGATCGGTCGCGGGGCTGGCGTGGATGCGATGAAGTTCGCCGGCTGGAAGCAGCTGGTTGCAGAGTACGCTAAGCAGTTCGACGTTGACACGCCCGCCCGGCAGCCTGGATCAGCTCAGGATTCCTGAACCGGCAATCGGTGTTCATCGCGGATTCACCTGGAAACGCACCGTCCTGGAGTATTACTGCGTCGGGTGATCTGAATGTTTCGCTCCCGATTGCGGCCGGTTGACTGAGGCGCTCGTCGTATATCATTGCCGCAATAATTTATGCGATCCGTAGGCGCAGACGGTGACGGATTCGTCAGAGGTGAGCGGGTTTTGGTAATTATGGCGAAAGCGCCAAAACCGGGCGCGGTCAAAACTCGCCTGGCATCCGGCATTTCTCACGCGAGCGTCACTGATTTCTACTGCTGTCTTTTGCAAGACACGCTGACGCTGGCGGGTTCACTGACCGATGTGGAAGTTGCGATCATGTGTCCAGCAGCCGATGTCAGCGAGTTGGAACAATTCTTAATTACCGAAGCACGCGGCAATGAGGTCAGCGTCGTTGCCCAGCAAGGCGAAGGTCTGGCCGCGGGTCTCACTTCAGTTTTTGCGCACTTTACCAACCGCAATAAACGGCACGTTATTGCTTTCAACAGCGACAGTCCGCACCTGCCGAATTCTGTTCTCGAAGCCGCATTCGAAACCCTGGCTACGGAGGATGTAGTCATGGGACCAACGCACGATGGCGGCTATTACCTGGTCGGGGCGAAAGCTTCTTATCCGACTCTTTTTGCCAGCGATGGCTTGGGCACGAGCAGCGCGCTCCAGAGACTTTTGGCGCGAGCACAAGCGCTTGGGCTATCCGTAGGTTTCGCAGATCGCTTTTATGACATCGATGTGGCTGACGATTTGAGTCGCCTCGCGAAGGAGTTACGTCTCGATCCGGCGAGAGCGCCACGAACGGCAGCGTGGCTTAAAGATTTGAGAGATGCGGGGAACGGGTACTCATGCCCGCTAGCGATTGCAACCGAACAAAAATGCGGCCCAATGGATCCGCATGAGAGAGCTGTGAAAGTCCCTTCGGCGGTGCGGGTTTACGCACTCGGCGCGATTTTGCTGGTGGCGCTAAGCATCTGCTCACGCCACTTCGGCGATCGGGGTGGGCCATTATTCATGGCCGCCTTGACGGTTGCGGGAATCGCATACCTGTTCGCGGTCCGCGAATTTTTTCGCGGGCCGGAAATCCCACACCGCACTTTCCTGGCGCATCGTTGCGTTCGGACTCATCCTGGCTGCGGTGTGGCAGGTTGAATTTCTGCGGCTGCCCGCGGGTGGCGATGATGATATCCATCGCTATGTTTGGGATGGCCGTCTGCAGCGGCTCGGCTACAACCCTTATCTTGTCATTCCCAGCGATCCCGCATTCGCCCGCTTACATACTTCCGAAACCCGCACCTTGAATAATCCGAATTTGCCTACGCCTTATCCACCGGGAGCTGAGCTGTTCTTCCGCGCGGTGACTGCGATTCACGAATCCATTTTTGCGATGAAGGCAGCATTCGTGTTGTGCGAGTTAGCAATTGTTCTCGCGTTGCTCGACGTTCTACGTCGCAATAAAAAACCAGCGCATCTGGTTCTGGCGTTCGCCTGGAATCCCCTGTTAGCCATCGAAGTGGCGGGAAGCGGTCACATTGATATTGTCGGCGCGCTGCTGTTGGCGCTATCCATGGCGGCATTATTGCGCCGATGGCGGGCGGCGGCTGCGGTCGCACTTGCGTTGGCGATCGCGGTGAAGTTTCTGCCGATCGTGTTGCTGCCGCTCTACTGGAAGCGAATTCGCATTCGCGATGCGGCGCTCGCGACACTCGTTTTCGGACTTCTATATGTCCCATTTCTTAATCACGGCCGCGCACCTATCGGATCACTTGGCGCGTATGTACAGGGTTTCCGTTTTAACGGTCCCGTTTTCGCAATGCTAGACCGCATAGCGCCTCCGCAGTTGCTGGTGGGACTGGCAATACTCATTGGGCTAGCGACGGCTGCCTGTCTGAGAATAAAAACTGCCACGTCCGAGGTTTCTGCCAGCCAGTTTGTCTGGCCGATGGCAGCCGCTCTTTGGTTCGCACCCGTCGTATTCCCCTGGTATCTTCTCTGGTTGTTGCCATTTGTGACCTCGGCTTCGACGTGGCTGATCATCATCTGGACAATCAGCATCATCCCGGTTTATATCCAATGGCACTTGCGAGCGGTCACTGGGCTGTGGCAAGCCCTTCCGGGCTGGGTGATGGCGATTGAGTATGGATCGATCGCTATGGTTGCGGCGATTCTCGCTTTCCGGTGGTTTAAAAGACCGGCAGAGCAATGCTCAACCCGCGAGGTTTCGTAATTTGCGCTGCGCGCGAATTATTGAATCTTTAACTTCACTACATCATCTCTGGCCCTATCCTTTCTACTTCTCTCTCAAGGAGCGATCTATGTTAAAGAACCGTATGACGATCGTCCGTGCTCTCACTTTTGCAGTGCTCCTCTCCGGCGCAACCTGCTGGGCGCAGCAGCGCGATCCAATTATTGAAAACATCGCCAAAGCGTATGGCCTTGATTCGTACGACAACATCGAAGCGATCCGCTACACATGGAATATAGAAATTACCGGACTGTTTAAAGCTTCCCACAAATGGGAGTGGGAGCCGAAGACGGGCAAGACCACCTTCGAAAGTACGGGTAAAGATGGCAAGCCGGTGAAGGTGACTTACGATAGTTCTCAGCTCAACAGCCAGCCCGACCAGGTGAAGAACGAAGTCGAACCGGCTTTCGTCAATGACAATTATTGGCTCTTGTTTCCGCTTCATGCTTACTGGGATAAGAGCGCGACAGTGACGAATGAAGGCGTGAAGAAACTGCCCGCGGGCGCCGGCTCGGGCACGCTGGTTTCGGTGAAGTATCCAAGCGAAGCCGGAGGTTATACGCCGGGCGACACCTGGAATCTGTACGTCGGCAAAGACTATCGCGTCGAATACCTGGCTTTCCAACACGGCGGGGATATGAAGCCTAGCCGCGTCAATGCGACCTGGGTTGGTTATAAGAAAGCGGGGCCGCTGCTGGTTTCAACTGAGCATCGCGGCACCGCCGATGGCAAGCCTTTTCACCTCTGGATCACGAACGTTTCGGTAAAGCTGACGGGCTCAGATAAGTGGATGCCTGCGCAGTAAGCGGGCAGTGATCTCATGGAGCAACGGGCGCCTCGCCCGTTGCGCAACGTTCAAGCCCGTCGTTAGCTTGAGCGCAAAACTTCCTATGACGCAAGGGGGTGTTCCCCCTTGCAAAGAAACCAAGAATACGGCACCCTCAGGACGGATGATCTCAAGAACATCGAAGGATAGGCGCGAGTCGAGGCCCCCCAAGCAATGACAGGCGCCAACATCGTTCAGACTATCGACGAATACTTGCGCGACCGGCTAATGCCGGTGGAAGGCGCAATTCCACTCATCCCGGGTATTGAGATGTTCGGGAATTCAATTCCCGCGGGGACTGTGGGCGGCGACCTTTTTGAGTACATCAACTTTCAACAGCGCTATGACATTGACGCGCGGATTCAGCGGGCGCAACGACTATCAAGGGAGTTCCTCGAACCGCTTCCCGCGGGCGTCCCGGTGCGAAACTCGGTGGACGACCATGTGCAATGGTTGAAGACAATCCCCGGCTACCGGCCGGAGATGGAAACGGAATATAGATTCGCGCGGAGCTCAGACGAGGTGCGAGTCGCGGAAAATCTTTTCGAACTTCGTTCGACTGCGGGTGTTCTGCTGGTCGATGCGCAGGGCCACGGAATCATCTCCGCAAAGATCGCTTCCACCGTGCATGATACTTTCCATGCCTTGATGCTCACCGAATTGGACCGGTACGGAAAGACCACACCGGAGCTCCTGGAAAATCTGAACCTGCGACTGGCGCAATCGGTGACCGCCCGCAATGCGCTGGGAATCAGCGAGAAGGAACGTGCGCGCGAAATCGCGACCATGCTGTACGGCGAAGTCCGTCCGGGCGGGCTGTTTCGCTTTGCGAACTTCGGACATCCACCACCGCTGGTTTTTTCGGCGGAGTTCGGAAAATTCGTAAAAATCGATGACAGCCGCATGGTGCAATTTCTTGCGCTTGGCCTGGAGATTCCCACAGATCATCCCGACCGAAAGAAATACTACTCATTGAATTTCCGGCAAAAAGAGTTCGACTCGAGCGATCTCGTGGAAATCACCCTGATGAGTCCGGGAGATATTCTGGTCCTCTACACCGACGGAGTTTACGACGGCAGCGATGAACAACAGCGGGAGCAACTGGAAGTGGTTATGCGCGAGCACTGTCGTAAGCCGGCGAGGGAGATATGCAATGCTTTGTTGGAGCACGCGGTAAAGGAAGATGAACGTCTGCGGCAGAGCGGCGATGCCACCTTGATCGATGACAAGACGGCGTTCATTATCAAGCGATTTTGAAAAATCGTTACCAGATTCAATTGCCATCCTAGCGGGAAAATATCAAGACATTTCTACGTCACATGCCGCTTGCGTAATTGATCTCTCTCCCGTCTTTTGGGATCACTTCTCTTTGTAGATGACCTTGCCGTTGCGGATGGTGAAGCGCACCCTGGAGTAGGCGGTGATGTCCCGGGCGGGGTCGGCGCTTAAAATATCCAGGTCGGCGTCCATCTTTGTCGCGATACGGCCGCGATGGTCGGAATCTCCGAACTTTCGCGCTGGATTCGTCGTCAGCGACGCGAGGATTTGCCTGTAGTTCATGCCAGCCTGCGACATCAGGGTAAATTCCATCGTAGTGTCGTAGTGGTCGGTGTATCCAATATCCGTTCCAAACAAAATGTCGCCGCCCGCCTGGGAGTAAGCACGGAGTTGGTCGACCATTTGGCCGACGAAAGCGTTGAGTTGCTGGTCGGGGAGGTTTGCCTTGCGTCCTTCGACATCGTACAAGGTCAGGGTCGGGATCAAGCTCAGGTTCGCGCGCTTGAGTTGCTGGGTAAATTCCGGAGTCCACGGTGGGGATTGGGGCACGGTGTGGGCCAGCACGTCGACGCCGCTCTCGATTGCAATACGCACGCCTTCGACATTCGAGGGATGGGCGAAAACCGGCAAACCGTGACGGTGCGCCTCCTCTACCGCCGCTTTTGCAGTGGCTAATGGTAGGAGCGCCACTTGACCGTGCCCCTGGGCGGAACCGGTGAATAACTTGATTCCATTTGCGCCTTTCGCAATGTGATCACGCACCAAAGCGACGGCTTGTTCCGGGGTCTTCGTGTCCGGAATGTGGATGTTATTTTCGCGAAGAAAATCATGCACGTAGATCGGCTCAATCGTCCAGACGGGCTCCCCGACGGTGAGAATGCGCGGCCCGCGCAACTCACCGCTGTCGATGCGGCGGCGCAGTGCGAGAGTGTTATCAAGCACTGACGCGATGTCGAACACGGTGGTGAAGCCCCAACGGTTGAACATTGTGTCCAACTGTTGGTCGAGCTGCGTCGCGTCGGAATCTTGTGCGTGAAGAAGAGCGGGAGGAAGGATGTGAACGTGACTGTTCCAGAATCCTGCGGTGACGACAAGTCCTTTACAGTCGATAACTGTTGCTGAGTGCGGAATCTTGATCTTCGAAGTCGGACCAACCGAAAGAATGCGGCCGTCGCGCATCACGATCGATCCATTTTCAATCGGCGGATCTGTAGGTGAGGTGTAGATCTTCGCGCCAGTCAGTGCCAGGTCCGCGGTATGAGCCACGCAGCTGGTGACAAATATGAAGACCGAAAGTAGAGCTAATGCGATTCGCATATTAAAGATACGAGTTCGCGCCCGGCATTGTTTCGAATAATCATTACCTGGCAATCACCACGGTGGTGCATGAACTGCTCAGCTTGGGCAGATCGCGATTTGCGGCCATCCGAATCTCGAGTGGCGGGCGTTCGCCGCGAATAATCGGGCAATAAACATCTGGCTGAGCCAGGGCGCCCTGCAAACGCCGGCGCCCGGCGCATCCACCGTGACATGGGTCACGAAACTCGCAAGGCCGGCATGCGTCAGGAAGTGTGCGCGCCTGCTCAAATGGCATTGAGTTGAGAATGTTGCGCCCCACAGCCAGCAAACCGGAAAGCGGCTCACCCGGTCCTGGCCAATAGACGCAGGGCTGTGTGGTGCCTCGCGGCGTGACCCGAACTGTGCTCACACCACAACCGCTGTGCAGCGGAGGAAGTCCTGCCATGGCGCGGACCAGCGGCTCGCCAATGGCAATTACGTCGGTCTCTTCAAACAGACGCCGAAAGCCTTCCCAATATTCTTCGTAGCTGAGAGCGTAAACATCCGATCGGACGGACTGGTAAACGTTGATTCGTAGCGGCGCTTCAAACTTTTTCGCTACCCGCGCCACATCCGCCAAACGCAAATAGTTTGGCTTCATCATGACGGCGATGATGGTCACGGGAACACCTACCTTCAAACAACGTCGCGCCTGCTGCTGGATCAAGTCCCAATTGCCGTCGCCGCGCTGTGCGTCCTGTTCGGCTTGCGTCGGGTAATCGAGAGAGAACTCGATGTCATGAAAGGCGCGCAAGTCCTCGTCATCTAAAACTGCAACGCTGTGGCCGTTCGAAGTGATGGTGAGCTTCACTGGCCGCGCACGCAGATAGCTCAACATTGCTTTGAAGTCGGGATGCATGCCGTTCTCACCGGTGCCGAGATTCACTGACCGCACCGGCAGACGTTCCATCACCGCCTTCACTTGATCGAGAGATAATCGGTCGGCGCGAGTGGGATCGCGGTAGCAGAACGAACAGGCGAGATTACATTCGTTGGTGAGGCCAAGTCCGAGCGAAATACCGGCGGCGGGGGTGACGCGAGATTCAGACGACCGGGAGCGGGCTGTAACGTCGTTCATGAAGACACTTCACGAGTGGACATGGTAGAACGAGGAATCGCTGTAATACGGATATTAAATTAGCCGGGCCGCCGTGGCCACGGTTGCGATTGCCTACACCGCCTGTCCGGCGCAGAAACCCGACGCCCAGGCCCACTGAAAATTGAACCCGCCGAGATGACCGGTCACGTCTACTACTTCGCCGATAAAATATAGACCCGGAATCTTTCGGCTCTCCATCGTCTTGGCCGAAAGCTCGTCAGTATCTATACCGCCTGCCGTCACTTCAGCTTTGTCGTAGCCATCTGTCGCCCGAGGTGTGACGGTCCAGTTGTGCAGTTGCCGATCGAAATCAGCGAGGGCATGGTTGGTCCAAGCCGCGGGGGGATGCAAATCGAGCCAGCGGTCTGCCAATCGCTGTGGCAGGATAGCGCGCAATGCCGCATTTAACGAAGGAAGATCGCGGCGGGCAGCGCGGTTTCGAATCGCCTCGGTGACATCCTTTCCAGGAGCCTGGTCGATGACGACGGAAGCCGGGGGATGCCAATAAGACGATATCTGCAGAATGGCCGGACCGCTCAGACCGCGGTGAGTGAATAACATTTTTTCGCGGAAATGCTGTTTGGCTGCCGCGACTACCACTTCAGTCGAAACTCCGGTCAAGTCAGCGTAGTGCTTACGGTCTGCCTCATTAAAGAGAAGTGGAACCAGCGCCGGCCGCGTCTCTATGATCTTCAAGCCGAACTGCCGCGCCATTTCGTAGCCGAATGAGGTGGCGCCCATCTTTGGGATGGAAAGCCCACCGGTTGCAACCACCAGGGCTGCCGCATGGAACTCGTCTTTCCCGGTACGAACGGTGAATCCGCCGTGCTGCTCAACACTTTCAATACTGACGTTGGCGAGAATTTGGACTCCCACGCTTGTGCATTCGGTTTGGAGCATGTTCACGATCTGCTGCGCGGGGCCGTCACAGAAAAGCTGGCCAAGAGTTTTCTCGTGATATGCAATGCGGTGCTTTTCAACCAGCTGGATGAAATCGATGGGCGCGTAAGCTGCCAGCGCTGACTTGGCAAAGTGCGGATTGGCGGAGATAAAGTTCTCTGGCTGACAATAAAGATTGGTAAAGTTGCAACGCCCGCCACCGGAAATCAGAATTTTTTTGCCGATGCGGCTGGCACGTTCGAGCACAACCACGCGCCTTGCCCGCTTCCCTGCCTCGATCGCGCACATCAGGCCGGCCGCTCCGCCGCCGAGAATGATTACGTCACAACTGTGTTTCGCGATCATGCTCGAGTTCAGCGACTGCCACGCTTTGGCGGCGAGAGTGATTGCAGCAGAGATCGGAAGTCGGACGGAATTTCGGATTCTAAAAAGATCGTCTCTCCGGAACGCGGATGAATGAACTGCAGGCTGGCGGCGTGAAGCGCGACCCGCGCAATGCGGCGTTCCGACGATTCTTTGGCGCTGTACTTGCGGTCGCCGATCACCGGATGTCCGAGTGCGGCAAGCTGAACCCGAATCTGATTTTGCAATCCGGTAAGCAGAGATACTCTCAGCAGCGAAGCTCCCCGCAGATTTCGTTCGACGCAGTAGCTGAGTTCGGCGCGCGCAGCTTTACGATCTCTTTCTGTACTCAGCTTTTGATGCATCCCTTCCCGGCGAAAGTAATGCACCAGCGTTGCCTGCTTTGCGGGAAGATGCCCGCGAATCACCGCCAGATATTGGCGGACTGGCGTATGCGCCAGAAATTGCCGTACGAGGGCGTCGCGATCAGCGTTGGTCTTGGCGAAGAGCAGAACCCCCGAAGAGAATCGATCGATACGATGAACTATCAACGCCCGCTGCCTGCGCGGCTTCAAATCCTGCACCAAAAGCGATAGCGCCGATGGCGCATCAGATCCCGGTGAAGGAACGGCCAGCAGGCCCGCAGGTTTATTGACGGCCACTACCGCGTCGTCTTCGTAAATTATTGCGAGTTCGCGCGAGAAGCGTGGCGGACGCCGGTGCCGCGGCCCTGGACCTGGGTCACGTTTCGCTGGTTTTTTCATCGGGGACCGCTGGCAGTAACACAATCGTGAGAAACACCCATGCAGCTAATGTACTAGCTTTTGATTAGCATAAGACTGGCAAGCAATACATTCGCGCCTGCCACTTCATGCCCGAACTGCCCGACATTTCCGCATACATAACCGCGCTCGAATCTCGCATTGTCGGCGAGCCCATCGAAAAGGTGCGGCTGGCCAGCCCTTTCCTGCTACGCACGGTAGACCCACCGCTAGCCGGCGTCGAAGGGAAGAAAGTTCGAGAGCTGAGGCGTGTCGGCAAGCGCATCGCGATCGGCCTGGACGGCGATCTCTGGCTGGTGCTTCACCTGATGATCGCGGGTCGCTTACATTGGCGCGATGCGGGAGCAAAGCTGGCGGGCCGCAATCAGCTTGCAGCGTTCGATTTTCCTAATGGCTCTCTGGTACTGACAGAAGCGGGAGCCAAACGGCGCGCGTCGCTGCATGTTTTCAGAGGTGAAGAAGATTTACGCGAAATCGATCCCGGCGGCATCGATGTATTCGCCAGCGATTTGGCAGGGTTTCAGGCGGCTTTAACGGCGGAAAACCGAACTTTAAAACGGGCGCTCACCGATCCGCGCATCCTGAGCGGCATCGGCAACGCCTATTCCGACGAAATTCTGCACGCTGCTCAGCTCTCGCCAATCACGCTCACCCGCAAACTCAATTCGTCGGAGTGGGAACGTCTGTTCACCGCAACTCGATCCACCCTCGCGAAATGGATCGATCAATTACGTGCTGAAGCGCAGGTAAAGTTTCCGGAAAAAGTCACGGCTTTCCGGAAAGATATGGCGGTACACGGAAAATTTGGGCAGCCATGCCCGCGGTGCGGGGAGAAGATTCAGCGCATTCGCTACGCCGACAATGAAACTGATTATTGCGCCCGCTGCCAGACTGGCGGCAAAGTGCTGGCCGATCGCGGCCTTTCGCGATTGTTGGGCTCAGACTGGCCTCGCACTCTGGATGAACTCGAAGCGCTTAAGCGGCGCTGATGATGCATTTTGTTTTTACAATTCGCGAATAAGCCATTACACTGCGACAATGCGAAAAATAATTTATCTGTTTGCGGTGCTGGGTTTTTGCAATTCTTTTCTCGCCGGCCAGGACTACCCAAAAGCTGAAATTACCAACGGTTTAATTCATGCGGAACTCATGCTGCCGGATGCGCAACATGGCTCTTATCAAGGCACTCGCTTTGACTGGGCGGGGGTGATCTCCAGCCTGCAGTACAAAGATCATCAATATTTTGCCCGCTGGTACGAACATCACGATCCTAAGATTCATGATGCGATTACCGGCCCGGTCGAAGAATTTCGCACCAATGACAGCGGGTTGGGATACGACGAAGCCAAAGTGGGCGGAACATTCGTCCGCATCGGCATCGGCACGGTTCGCAAGCCGGACGAAAAAGCCTATCGCCCGTATGACACCTATGAAGTCGTGGATCCCGGAAAGTGGACGATCCGCAGACATAAGGACCGCATCGAGTTCACCCAGCGCCTGCGGTCGGACGAAGGTTACGCGTATGTGTACACCAAGACGGTTCGTCTGGTGAAAGGAAGACCTCAGCTGCTGTTGGAACATTCGCTAAAAAACACCGGCAAAAAAGCTATCGATACGACGCAATATAACCACAATTTCTTCGTGATCGACCATGAAACGGTGGGTCCGGATGTAGTAGCCAAATTCGTGTTCGCGCCAGTGGCCACGCGAGGCTTCAAAGATCGCGCGGAAATCGTGGGCGACGAAATTCACTTTCCGCGTGATATCGAGGGCAAGAATGGAGTTTTTTCTGAGCTGACCGGATCGCAGGACGATGTTAAAGATTACGACTTTAAAGTCGAGAACCTGAAAACCGGCGCCGGAGTCCATTTCACCAGCGATCAACCGCTGCTGAAGGTGAATTTTTGGGCGATCTCAACCGTGGCAGCGATCGAACCTTATATCCACTTGAAGATCGAACCTGGTAATGAAGCGCACTGGACGATTCGCTACGACTTCTATACGTTTCCGCCTAAGCCGCAGCCATAAAGCTTCGGATAGGCTACTGCTTGGCCGGGAACGCGCACTCCGCCGATCCAAACCGAGTCGATTTTGCGGGTGTTGCGGATGTCCTCCAATGGATTGGCGGAAAGAACCACAAAGTCCGCCCACTTACCTTTTTCAATCGTCCCGGCGTGGTCGCTGATTCGGAGTAATTTCGCCGGGGCGCTGGTCGCGGAAACCAGCGCCTGCATGGGGGTGAGGCCAGCCTTGATTTCATACTCCAGTTCCAGATGTTCGAAGTAGCCCTGAAAGCGTCCTGGTCCGCCGCCGCTGTCCGTGCCCATGACGATGTCTGACTCCGGCGTCGGAAAGAGTTTTCAGATTGTGAAGCGCAATCGGGAAAATGCTCTTTGTACCAGGCCGCGCCCTTATCATTGCGAACTGCTTCCTGATGTTTCGGATCTTCCATCTTGGCGATCTCGGCGGGATCGGCTTCTTTAAGAAAAAAAGGGTCGCTGAAGAAAGAAGGGGTTTCGGAGTAAGCAAAAACCGAAACTTCGCGGGTGAGCGTCGGGCAATAGAAGACGCCGCGGGCCTTCATTAGGCCGATAAACTCCTGATCCACTTCGCGGTCGCGAATACTGTGCGCGATGTAATCGATTCCATCATGCAGCAGACCCTTGGCGTCGTCCAGCAAGACCACGTGCGCCGCGGTTCGAAAACCATTCTTATGCGCCTCATCGATGACGGCGGCGTAAACGTCAGGCGGCATTTTGGGGCGCGCGCCAAGAAAATCATCGACGCGAAGCTTTGACGATGTCAGGCTTGTGGGCGATTAGATCGTCCACGCTCCTGCGCGCTTGTTCCGGAGTCGTCACCGCGACTGCGCCAGGAATCGCCGTCGAATCCTGGATCGGGCCCGGCAACGTACACATGGGGCGCAGTTCCGGGGGTAGCTTTGCCGGCCTGATCGCGCAAAGCAAACTCTTTGTCGCCACCAAGGCTGAGCACGGTAGTGATGCCGTCGCGCAGGTAAATTCCAAACTGGCTGGCGTCACTCAGATGACTGTGCGCACTGATCAGTCCGGGGATAATTGTTTTGCCGGACGCATCGATGCGCTCAACGCCCTTTGGAAGTTTCACGCGCTTCCCTACCGCTTCAATGCGTCCATTACGAATGTAGAGAGTTGCGTTCTCGATTGGCGCATGGCCCGAGCCGTCGATGATCCGCGCGCCGACCCAAGCCTGACCAGAGCTGGCATCGCGATTGGCATTTTGATCTTGTGCGCTGGAAATATTTCCAAGCGCGGCGATGAGAATTAAAGCGATTAGAAGATTAAGAACGCTATTTTTGCCGGCATGCGGGAGTTGCATGCAGGTCATATTATACTATTATTCCAAATCAGAGCAGCCCTCCGAAAATTGCCGTGGAGAACATCCGATGAAGAAATTATCTGCGCTGTTCGCAATCCTGATGTTTGCAACTCTTCTCGCACGCCGGCGATCCCGAAGGCTTTCAGCGTGTGGAAGGGCGCCAGCCATTCAGCAATGCCGATAAAGAACTCGCCGGCAAAATGGATGATCAGAAATTTGCCTGGCAGCCGCTCGGCACATACGACAATCATCTGATCGGGATTTCACATCGCGAGGGCGACGGCAGCGCAGAAGTGCACGAAACCCAGGCCGACATCTTTATCGTGGATAGCGGCGAGGCTACTCTCATAATTGGGGGAACCGTCGTCGATCCGAAAACGGTCAAGCCGCATGAGATTCGCGGCAAATCGATCGAGGGCGGCACAAGCCAGCAACTTGCTTCCGGGTGATATCGTGCACATTCCGGCGAAGGTGCCGCATCAATTAAAAATTTCGAAGAGCTTCACTTACACGGTGATCAAAGTAGATTCGAAGTAGATCTAGGTCGGTTTCAGAGACATAGCAAAGCCTGGTTCGCGCCGGCAATACTTATCGCTGCAAAACTGGATGCTCTTTGCGTGCCGGAGATGGATGCGCCTTCGGCGACTCCTCGTGGTCTTCACTCTCAAGAATGTGCGCGTTGCGTTCTGCCGCGGCCAGATGCGTCTGCATAGCACGGCGAGCTTTTTCCGGATTGTTCTCACGAATCGCACGATAGATTGCCCAATGCTGGCGTAAGCCAGCTTCGGGCACTCCGGGCATTTCGTTAGTGCGCCGGCTGACTTCGGCGAGCGGGGCAGAGATCGCTTCCAGCACCATAATCGCCAGCGGATTTCGTGTGGCGGCAGCTACCGCTTTATGAAATTTGAGGTTGGCGCCGTTAATCGAGTCGTGAAAAACCGTATTGCCGTGACGAGTGCTGCGGTCCATTTTGAGCGCGCCTTCTTGCTCAGACAAAATACCCCGCATGATTGCCCAGTCGGCGTCGGTGGACTTTCTCCGCGGCCAGGGCGACCAATCCTAACTCGAGCACCTTGCGAAACTCGATGAGAGACTCGGCCTGCTGCATGAAGGCGGAGGTTGAAAGATATTCGGCATTGATGAGCGCAACCGGAGTAGGTTCGAGCACTACCGCGCCGATCTTCGGCTTCACGCTGATGAGTTGAAGAGACTGCAGTGACTTGATGGCTTCGCGAACGCACGTACGGCTGACCGAAAGCTCTTCGGTCAGCTGCTTCTCCGTCGGCAGACGCTCGCCGGGCTTTACATGCCCTTTTTTTATCAGATCAAGAATGTAATTGATGACTTGGGCGGTAATCGTCTGTCTTCGAATCAGGCGCCTACCCTCCGGCTGAACCTACGCGCAGTCGTGCCGTTCCCGGTATCATAACACCATTGTCCAGTGGAACTCTGGATTCGATGTTCCTTCTCATGCAACGCCATTTGCCGCCACAGTCAAGGCTTTCTGGCGATCACTCGCGTCGAGGTAAGCACCTGTAACTCGGCCTTCCACCTTTTCAAAACCCGCTGCTTCCAGAAGCTCGCGGTATTCGCTCAAGGTTCGTTCCCGTCCTTCAGTACACACCAACATATTCAGGGACTGAAGAAGCGCAGAGGTCGGGCCGGTCTTTTGTTCATCCAAAAGTTTCTCGGCGATCAGTATCGCGCCGCCTGATGGCAGAGTTTCGAATACCTTGGCCAGTAACTGTCCAACCTTCGCGTCAGACCAGTCATGAAGAATTCGTCCCACGGCGATCAGGTCAGCTTCAGGTAATGGATCGCGAAAGAAATCGCCTGCGGTTACAGATATACGCTCCGCAGGCAATCCAGAGTTGTCCAAATAGCCTTTCGTCATTTCGACTACATCGGGAAGATCGAATACCACGTGCGCGAAGGTTGGGATATCGCGCGCAAGCTGCCATCGCCAAATGTCCCGTTCCGCCGCCCACGTCGGCCATGAGCCGAAATTCTGACAGATCGAAAGCGTTAACCACTTTGGGCGAGCTGAGCAGACCGAATCCGTGCATGCCGCGAAGAAAGGTTGCTTTCGCCTCCGGGGTACGAAAGAAGTTGGCGAAAATACCGTTCTTACCGCCGAATTCCTGCTCCCAGCGCGGCGTGCCTTCCCGGACTGCATCTTCGAGGTGAGTCCACAAGGGAAACAGAACCTCATTGGAGTAAAGAATGTATCCGATCAGAGCGCGATCACTGCTGCGACACAGATAAACACTGGCGACGGGTTCGTTGGCGTACGATGCACCATTCTTTCGTAGCAACTTAAGCCCGACACAGGCATCGAGCAGGCGTTCAAGCGGCTCGCGCGGAAGCTTGCAGCGCCATAGCGATGGCTTCCGCACCGGCGGGCGCATCTTCGAGATTATCGAAAATACCGAGAGAAACCGCCGCAAACATGGCTTTCGAGCGGCGAAAGGACTCGATCAAATCAATAACCGGAGAGCTATCGAGTGTTTCAGGCTGGCTGGCGGTGGGCGGCAACGGTTGATCTTTCACGCGATCCTGCTAAGCATGAGTTGCCCACTCAGGTAGTTGCTGTTTCAACCTGAACCGATGATTCTTCCTGGTCACGATTTGTAATTCTGCCCAAGCCGGTATTGGTCTTCGCCCGTGCGATTCGGTATCCCAGACGTTCCAGGATTGGCCCGACGATATTTTCCTCGCCATTTTCGTCGCAACGGGTGCCGACGCCAAGCGCCACCACGGTATCAATTTCTTTTTCCACTTCGTGCACGATCCGAATCACTTCTTCCGTGCGATCGACAGTAACTTTGATTTCAACGATAGCGGATAGGACTTTTTCGTCCAGAATGTCGTCTTTCAGCTTTCCCGTCGTCACGTCGCTCATCAGTAGTGTAAGCGGGTTCCGTTTCTCGAAAGGAATTTTGGCACTCGCCAGGGCTTGGGTCATCCTTTCGATATCGCGAAACCATACTCCCACGCCGGGGCGGCCGAATTCGATGGTAAAACCAACTTCGCCCTGCTTCACCCGCTTGGTCACGTCGTTGGTCTTTACTTCCTCGGTGCCGCGGCCCTGAACTCCGGTAGATTCATGGGTGGCGCGAGGATCGGAGAATGCGCGCCGGATCAACCCGCGGCCATTGCAGTTGATCGGGTTCAAACGCCGCGGTAGGACAAACATCGGGTTCAGGATCGAAGCGCACGCGCCCGAACTGAAATATCTTTCGCACCGTGCGCACGAACCCCGGATTGAGATGTTCGGTGCTCAGACCGTAGTAGCAGGCATAGCACTCAACGCATTGATCACGATCGATAGTGGCGCGCTTGATGGCAGGATCGACGTAGATTGCTCCGACCGGGCAGACGTAAACGCAGTTCCCGCAGGCGACACATTTATCTGGGTTGATCTTCATCGCGGTCGAGTGGCTACCAGTGGCCTGTAATCGTCATATAATACTATCACGGTCAAATAATTCCCAGAATCGAATAAATCGCTCGATTCAATTCGCTTTTTTACGGCCCGTCGCGAAATCATATCGTTAGACGATCTTTTTGTCCGCATCGATGGCCAAGCCGAACGCCGCCCCGCCCACGCACAGCACAGCACACACCACAAAAGGCAGATTCCAGCCGTAAACTCCCACCAGATAAGCCAGCAGCACTGGCGAAACCGCGCTTCCCAGGTTGCCGAATGTGTTCATCACCGAGGCCACCGTCCCGGCGTACTCTCCCCCGATATCCAATGGGATCGCCCAAGCCACTCCAACGGTCACCTCCAGACCAAAAACCGCAACGCAAGAGTACAGCACCGAGGCCGTGGAATTGGCGGTGAAAGTAGCCGGAAGAATAAAAATCGCTGCCAGGATAAATCCCGCCACCGCGACCAGGCGGCGCGCAAGCTTCAGATTGCCGAATCGCCGGGCACAACGATCGGAGACCGTACCTCCGAATAAGTCCCCGGCCGCACCTGCCAGCAACGGAAGGCTGGCATAAAACCCCATTTGCGTGAGATTGAATCCGCGATGATCGTTGAGATATTTGGGGAACCAGTCGAGATAGATATCGATGCTGTAGCCGTAACAGAAGTACATCAGGGACAAAGTCCATAGCGAGGGACTGCGCAAAATGCGGCCCCAGGGAACAGCTTGAGTTCTCGCGGGACGCACGCCGACAGAAGTTTCAATCAGTGATTTTTCGGCGTCATTCGTGAAGCGATGTTCCGACGGGGTGTCACGGTAATACCAGTACCAGGCTGCCGACCAGCACAGTCCGATCAGGCCAAATAGAAAAAACGGCGCGCGCCATCCGAAACGAAGCATCAGCAGCACCACCAGAGGCGGGGTTAAAGCCGCCCCCACGCGCGATGCGGCATGGGTAAGTCCTTGCGCGAAACCTCGTTCTGTAGGCAGCATCCACCCGGAAAGTGAGCGGGTGGCGATGGGAAATGCACCGGCTTCGCCCATGCCAAATAAAAATCGGCACACCCCCATCGAGAGCGCATTCCATGCAAACGCAGTAAGCGAAGTGAAAATCGACCACCAGATGACTACCAGCGAAAGCGCGCGACGCCCTCCGATGCGGTCTCCCATCCATCCGCCGGGAATTTGAAAAAATGCGTATCCCCAACGGAAAGCGGCGAAGATCCAGCCGATGGTGATCATCGAGAAACCCAGTTCGCGCTGGATCACCGGCACCGCTGACGCCAGGTTCACGCGGTCCATGTACGTGATCATGTAGGCTGCGACTACTAAGGCGAGCACTAAATGGCGAGAATGGGTAGGGCGACGGGTTGAACGATTTGTGATCGCCGTCTCAGTCATTAGTCGACAATCACCCGGGCAGCGGAAGGCGGAAGATCAGGAGCGCCGGTTGAGTGACCAAATCGCATAGCAGGCAAATCTGCGCGAAATCAGAAAATCAGGTGATCTTTGTTGGCTTCAATCTTACTGGCATCAACCCCGGGAACTTTGGTGAGATCGTGCCAGTCCTTGAATTTTCCGTTCTGTTCGCGATAGGCGACGATCGCCTCTCCCTGAGCAGAGCGGGAGATCCAGCGCCGCTGACAGTTCGGCCGCGGTAGCCTGATTCACGTTGACGGATGAGGTGACTGGTTTCTCCGAGGCCGGCGGCGGAGTGTCCAAGCCGAAATTCTTTGACAGATATTCGACGACCGTCTCGATTTCGTCATCTGTCCCCTCAGCCCCGCGCGAAACCATCTGGTCAACCAGCTGGGCCCACTGTTCGGGAGAGGCGCGTTTGGATGTCACTACTTTTAAGGCATGGCAGGAGCTGCACATGCGCTCCACAATCGGCTTCCCTTCCCCTGGAGGAAGCGCCGGCGAGGTGGTTGAGACGGCAAAGAAAACCAGAGTCAGCGGGAGCATAACCGAATCATCGTATCATAGGCTAATTTGGTGGCTCAGGCAATAAATCAGGCAGCAGCTCTCATTCTAATACTCGCGTCGGCTGCTCCCGCAGGCCCAACATTTTACGCGCCTGCCGCGGAGTCGCTATCTCGCGATTCAGTTCATGCGCAATGCGAACCGATCGCTTCACCAGTTCGGCATTGCTCGTTGCTTTCCGCCCGCGCGAATAATAAACGTTATCTTCAAGGCCGACCCGCACGTGACCGCCCATCAATGTTGCCAGCGTCGTCAGCGGCAACTGGAACGGGCCAATCGCTGAACACAGCCAGAGTGAGTCCTCGGGGAACTCTTTCAATATCTGAAGAATATTTTCGACCGTGGGATAGCTGCTGGTCTGATATCCCATGACGGTCTGCATCCAGTACGGCTTATCGAGCAGATCATTATCGATCAGATAACGCACAACCCAGGCGCAACCGGGATGGTAAAGCTCCAGCTCCGGCTTCACCCCTCGCTGCTTCATCTCCGCTGCGAATTGTGGATCTGACCGTAGGTGAAGGGTATGCATTCGTCGATGTCGAGCGCAGGTCGCGGAAACGCCAGTGGCGCCGAACGCTCCTTCAGATGAAATTTGCTCATATCAGGAGCCAGGTTCAATGAAGCCACTTCCGGCCCTGCCGCCAGACACGCCGAACGCTCTTCCATGGTCATTCCAGGACCGGCGCCGGTAGTGGAGTTAATGATGATTTCAGGACAGCGGGCTCGAACCTTTCGCAGCACTTCGCGCCAGGTTTCAGTGTCGCGGGCGCCCTCGGTCAGTTGCTTGGGATCGCGCGCATGGATATGAACCATGGCAGCCCCGGCATCATACGCAGCGCCCACGGAATCGGCGATTTCATCCGCCGTTTCTGGAATAAACTCGTTAGCCTCTTTGCCCTGAATTCCCCCGTTACAGGCAACGCAGATTATCAGCGGCGGCATTCCCGAGCGCACTCGCTCCATGAATTCGTAGCTATCGGTATAGTCAAACCAGGCTGGCTGCCCACTCTCCCGCTTTTCGTCAGACACGGCGTCCCTTTCCGACCCCCGAAGTTGTATTTCGACTGCGGCTAACCTAAACAACCTTTGTTCCCCAAGACCTGTCAGTGCTAACACAAGCGGTCACTCCCCCTGCGGCGGAGGTATAGCGGTTCCTGCGCCTGGGGCTTTCCAGCACCGTCCGTAAAGACGCAGTGCCCAGGGGTCGAAATGTATAGCACCTTTGCTTAATTAGCTTGACAGAGAATAATACATTGTATTATATGACAAATGCTCGGTAGCGGGGCCTATGCGCTTCCCCAGAACGCTTTTCGGAATTCGCCGCTTATCCGAGGAGAACCAATCGCCAATTATCTTAGATTCGCAAGTGCTCGCGCTCGAAGGAAACGTGGGGTTCGTATGACTTCGGCAAAGTTGGCATGGTCGCACAACAGTAAATCGAGGGGGCTTATGCAACGTCTTACCTGCCGGTTTCTCTTTCTCTGCTCGCTGGTTTTCATCGCAAGCGCCAGCCTGATGGCAGACGTGACTGGATCTATCCAGGGATATGTTCGTGACAGCTCGGGCGCGGTGATCAGCGGCGCTCACGTCACGGTAACGGAAGTCTGCGACCAACTTACAGCGAAACACCACCACCGATACCCAAGGCGCCTATATTTTTCTCGCCTTGCCGCCGGGACATACAAAATTAACGCCAGCATCACCGGCTTTCGGCAAGCCACACTTAACGACATCGATCTTAAAGTCAACGACGAATTGCGCTACGACCTGACGCTCGCCGTCGGCGGCGCGCAGGAGACGGTTTCGGTCGAGGCCAACGCGATTCAGGTACAGACGGTAAGCACCGCAACTCGGCACCACCATTGAGTCCCCGCAGATTCTCGCCATGCCGCTCAATGGCCGCTCGTATCTCGACCTGTTTCATTGCAGTCGGCGTTCTCCCACCAACACCAACGGCGGATACTCCGATCGCAGTCCGGCTTCCGGTCTCTACGGTTCGTCGGGAAACGTTTCCACCGATGGTCAGCCGGAGTGGGCCAATGCTTTCTCTGGTAAATGGCGCCGAGGTCAATGAGACCAAGAACATGGGCGCGGGGCTGATTCCGAACGCCGACTCCATCGCCGAATTCCGGCTCCTGACCAACAGCTTCAGTGCGGAATACGGAAAGTTCACCGGTTCGGTCATGAACACGGTCACCAAGTCCGGAACCAATCGGTTCCACGGCGACGCTCTTCGAGTTCTACCGCAACCAGGGTTTGGACGCGACCAGCTATTTCGACCCTACCAAGGCGGAATTGAAGCAGCATCAATTCGGAGGCGTGTTTGGCGGTCCCGATCTGGAAGGACAAGATTTTCTTCTTTACCGATTTTCAGCAGACGCGGCAAATAGCGGGCGCGAGCACCGGCAGTCTTGCAGGTTATGACCACCGATGAACGTAACGGCATTTTCCCTGACAGCGTGCTTACGGGCACCGTGCAAGGTGCCGCCTGGGCCCAAACCCTAACCAACCGCGATCCTGGCGGGCGGAACGATTATCGCCGGGAACTGCCTTACAATCAACTTGGGCACTGCAGTTACACACCGGCGGGCGTACCGGGCGTGATCTCTCGGCCTATATGGATCCGGTCAGCGGCGCGACTTTGCAATTCATACCTCAGGCCAACCAGCCCGGCGGAATTTACTCTGACTCCAGTCATAACGGCATCGCTTGATCGATACCAATATGGCGCAGCGCATTGACTTCATTAACCAGCATGACCGGCGACTGGTCTTTCTACTATCACTACGACGATCCACCGCCACCGAACCGATCTATCAGCAGGCGTACATGGGCATTGACAGATGTGCCCGGATTTCCGGTCACGTGCCGTCGCGCAATCAGTTGTTCTCGATGAGCAACACCAAGACCTTCGGCACCACCGCGGTCAACGTCGCTACGCATCCAGTTCTTCCGAACCGCAACGCGAACCGCGCAACCGTCTGCCAGTTCGAAAATTTCGAGCTACAGCCAGTTCGGATTCAACACCGATCCGACCACTGGCGGCCTGATCAACACCGGAACCCCCGGATACCCGTCTTCCCTCCCGACCTTGTTTTTCAATAACTTTGCCGTTGGAAACAATTGGTTGAATCTTTATCAACCCGATACCACTTATGGATTGAGCGATACCTTCACCAAGAATATGGGCAACCACTCCGTCAGCTTCGGCGGTGATTTCCGCTACTACCAGCTGAATGTCCGCAACGAATGCGGCCCTAACGGATATTTCCAATTCAACGGCAACGAAACCGGTCCGATCTTTCTGACTATTCATCGGCGCGCCAGGCACGTTCGTGCAATGCTCCGTGCAGCTTCTCGATAACCGTACCCGCTATGGCGCGCTTTTCGGAGCCGATACCTGGAAAGCGAAACCCAACCTTACCGCTCAACCTTGGCCTGCGCTGGGATGTTGCCAGACCCTGGAGTGATGTTTATGGTCGCCTGACCACGCCAGTTCCGGGAGAACAGTCCGTTAAGTTCCCTGATTCGCCACCGGGCAACGTCGTGCCGGGTGATCCGGGATTTCCGAGCACTATCTCGCCGACGCGTGGAATAACTTCGGACCGCGTATCGGTTTTGCTTATGCCCCATCCGGTGGAATTTGGGGTGAGAACAAAACCAGCATCCGTGCAGCCTACGGCGTCTATTATCTTGGCGCCGCAGACAACGGGAACTTCGGCATTATCGGTGACGCGCCATGGGGTCTGTACTGGCAGTCGTCGCAACCGCCAGAGTTCGATCAAACCCTTACATTACCCGGGCTAACGGCGTCACCCAGGGGCAGCACTTCCCTTTCACCTTCCCGACCGGGCCAGGGCCATTTCCGAATTTTCAGTTCGGATCGCTCATGCCTCTTTATTTCCGGGCTATTACACCGACAACAAGACTCAGATGGCGGAACACTACAACCTCTCGATCCAGCGGCAGCTTGATAAATCAACTGTGTTGACCGTTGCATATGTCGGGACTCAGGGTCACCACATTCAGCGTAGTGTGCCGACATCATTTGGGGCAGCGCGCCGCTTTGCGAATCGCTAGCCAGCGCGGTTGCGGACCGGACGGCGAAGGCAGTGTTTACACGCCAAGGCGGCCAAAATTACTACGGTACCTTGACCGGCGCCGATCAACAACCAAGCGATCAGCCCGAACTACCACAACGCCAGCGGGCGGTCCGGTCGTGGCTTTCGCTTCGGCGACTACCTGGAACCAGAACTCGGCAAACTCTAACTACAATTCGCTGCAAGTTTCCGCCGAACGCCGGGCGCGTGATCTGACGTTCTTGCCAGCTATACCTACGCTCACTCCCTCGACAGTTATTCTGCCAAGTATGATCCGCGCGATCCGTCGCGTGCATTATGGTCCTTCGACTTTCGACATGCGGCATAATCTGGTGGTGAGCTACAACTGGAACGTTCCGTTTGATCGTCTGCTCGGGTCACGCCGAATCACGACTGGCTGGCACATTACCGGCATCAGCCGCTTTAACTCCGGCTTTCCAATCAACCTTAAAAGCGGTGGCGACTATGCTCTGACCAATATCGGGCTTGGACTATCCGAACCAAGTCGGTTCGATCCAAAAATTTAATCCGCACCAATTTCAAGCGCTGGGCTCGAACTCCTCAACCCGCGTAACTACTACTTTAATCCCACTCCTTCGCCACAGGCCTGAGTTGCGGCGTGTCATCACTATAATGCCTGCGGCGTTACCGGGCAGCGCCAAGCAATACTCCTTCTACGGGCCGCGATGACATCACCACCGATCTGGGTACTGGAGAAAGATACGAAAATCACCGAAGCAACGGCATTTAACCTTCCGTTTCGAACTGTTCAACGCTTTCAATCATGCTAACTTCCTGGCGAGCGGCGTGATCGGAGACGCCAACAGCAGCCAGTTTGGCGAGGCCACGACCGCTGCACCCGGCCGCATCGGTCAGATCAGCGCCAAGTTCATCTTCTAATTAAGGCTGTCGACGACTCTCGAGGGTGGAGACGCAGTTCCGGTCTCCACCCTTTTTGTTTTGTCGGAAAGATAGGAAGCGAAACGGGATGAAGTAGGCGGACGTGGACGTCCGCCCCACACAAACCTCCTGAAATTTAGCGGGTTGCTTTTACTGGTAGCGCAGGCGCGCTTTCCCGCCGAGGATGTCGTTGCATATCCAGCGCCAGGGCATCCAGTCCCTGCTGAGCGGAAGTTTTGCCGCTGACAATTTCATACAGCCGCTTCACCGCCGCCTGAGTCATCGCATCAGATTCAGGCACCGTCGGCTTGGGCATCGCGATTGGAATGCTGGCCAGGAATACCGGCGTGTATGGCAGCTTCTTTACCGCAGAATCATCGTAGGTTGATTTCCGGATCGATGAACTTCCCCGCAATGTCTGCGCGACCTGAACTGGCTGCGACTGCGCCCACTCAAGAAATTTATAAGCTTCGCGGGCATGTTGCGACTTTGCCGTGATCAGATAAGTCAGCCCTTCCAATTGACTGAAGGCCTGCCCCGAATTTGACGGTATAAGCATGTACCCGATCTTTCCCTGCAACCTCGGAGACTTTTGGATCCTCGAGAAAGGGCGCCTGGTCGCTCCATAAAATTCCCATGAAGACACGGCCCTGCTGCAGCGCCGATAGAGCCTCATCCCATCCATAAGTCGAGCGTGTCGGGAGGGCTGAACGCGATCAGTTTCAGGTACTGCTCGGTCGCGGCAACATTTTGCGGAGAGTTGACCACGATGTCTCCGTATTGCCAGCCTTGCCGGGCATCGAGAATATTGCCGCCGAACGCATAAATAAAGTTTAGCCACTCGTACCACAGCGCAAGGCTCTGCTTGCCTTGAATGTACGTCCCGTAAAAATGTTGGTCCGGGCGGTTAAAAAACTGCGCCAGCTGCGAATATTCCTTCCAATTTTCAGCAGGCCGAAGCTCATGATGAAAGCGGATGCGAAAATCGCGCTGATTCGCGGGATCGGCAAGGAGATCTTTGCGATAGCACAGATAGGCCGTCAGTCCGGTGAAAGGATATCCGTATAGCCGTCCTTTGTAGGAGCTGAGTTCCTTCCACCACTTTGCGTAGAGTTGCTGCTCAGGATGAAAAGATGGATCGTGCAGGGTTCGGTTTGCGAGAAACGAATCTATTGGCTGGACCTCATGCTTTTCGACCAGCGCGCCCAGCAGCCGGTGCCTCACTACGATGAGGTCAAACGGCGCGTCTTGACTTCCGGTTCCAGTTTTATCCAGCTCGCCCATAATCGCGCTGTCATTTTTAAATATGACCTGGACGCGGACTCCGCTCTGGCGCTCGTAATCCTCGATCAACCCAGTGCCGGTAAACGCGCGCAGAAACCATTCGTCGCCAGCCAGGCGAATGGTGGTGGGCGCAGTTTGGGCTACAAAAGTCGGCGAAAGCGCAATCAGGAAAAGTGTCAGACAGAAAGCTGCTCTTATGGCTGAACGAATCTGCAAGCGGTTGCGCATGGAGGAAATGCCCGATCGACGACGAGCGAACGATTGGTCGCGAAACAACTTACTTCTTTATCGAAGAACTTGCGAACCACAAAAACTTGACCGGCTTGTCTCCAGTGTTGATGTTTGAATGCGTCATGGATTCATCCGGGCGAATCATGTAAGCCATTCCGGGATGCTGCACCCGCAACTCCGTTCCGATGAAAGCCAGGCTGGTGCCGTCCATCGCCACCCAGATCTCTTCCTGCCCGGCGCGATGGGGATGCGGTTCGCCCATGGTCATGGGATTGATATCCACCGTGATCAGATCGCCGATTGTGGCCAGGCCGTCGGTTCGGGAAAAGAGATCGCGCACCACGTGCGCCCAATGGCCGGAAGCGCCGGGCAGAGTAAATGGAGAAGCCTCCATCGGAGTACGTACCGGAACTTTGCTTTCATCGATCGACAGCATTGCCTTCGGCGGCACGAAGCCATCGGGAACCGGCTCGCTTACCACGTACATTGTCAGATCGTCGTCACTGGTGCTGTTCATGACGAATTCGAGATTCTCGGGAATAAAAATAGCGGTGTCTTTCCGCAACCCAACCGTCTTCTCTCCCGCGGTGATTTCGCCCGAGCCGCCGACAATATAGAAGACGTTCTGTTCATGCTGCAGGGCGGTGGGAACGGTAGATGTTGTGCGCCGCCAGCCTTCCGTAGGCTACGTAGTTCGCTGCCATGAGAACTGCGCCGGGTTGCGGCGGAGCATAGTTGTCGCCGCGAGTCAGAATGTCGCGCAGCACCAGCGAACCATAGGCGTGGCGAGGCATGGAGTCGCGCCAGTCGCCGATGAACATGTCGATTCGCCGCTCTTGAATATCCCGTGAAGGCTGATAGCGAACGTCGCCCGGGCCATTGAAGCTATTTCCTCCCGCGCTCGGAGTCTTCACCGGAGGCTTGGCCTGAGTTTGCGCAGCTGCGGGCAACAACGCCGCACCCAGAAGAAACGGGGCAAGAGCTGCCGAGCATAATTGCGGAACCGCGACTTCCCTGTTTGCGCTCGATTCATGTTATTCCTCGAATGCCTTTGTAATCGTCTAAGCGGCCAGTTATCTCTTCTACTTTTTCAATGACCTGAAGCCGCCCAGGCGAGACCATCCGCGCCCTTGCCGGCATCGATTACGTGCTTGACCTTCCAGTCCGCAAGACTGATGACCGCAACCTTTCCTGCCTCATCGCAGGAAACGTAGGCAGTCTCGGCCATCCGGCGCAAGAAGCACTTCCTGAGTTCGCATCCCGACATCAATCGTGTGCGCAACTTTCATTGTGCTGAGATCGAACGCGGCCACCTGATGCACCAAGGGCAACGCAATCACCAGCCACTTGCCATCTGCGGTGGTGGCGCTCCCATAGCCGAAGCCCGGCAACGGAATCCAGGTTTTGATTTTGTTGGTAGCGGTGTCGATGACCGCAAGTTGCGGCTTGGTCACGTCCGAAGTAAATGCGTATTTGTCGTCCACGGAAAGCGAAATGCGCTGCACCTGCGGCGAGACAGGAATAATCGCGAGCACTTTGCGCGCATCGAGATCGATCACCGAAACTGTTCCGGGGCCGACGTTCGCCGAATACGCACGATGGCCATCATGCGTGATCGCGAACATGTGCGATTGCTCTTGCCCGGTCGGCACCGAGCCAACAATTTTCAACGATGCTGGATCGATGATGGTGATCGCCTTTTCCAGTTCAGTGCTTACGTAGAGCATTCCGTTCTCCGGCCCAAAGACCGGAAGATGCGGCCGCACGCCTTTTCCGAAATCAACATTCCCAACTACTTTCCGGGCTGCCAGATCGATCACCACCATATTGCTGCCATTGGTTCCGGGCTGCCCGACGCCGGAATTTCCGTAGATAGGCACGTAAGCGAGCTTACCGTCGGGCGAAGTGGCGATCTCGTGCCCGGTTACGCCACCTTCGGGGATCTCCGCAATCTGCTTTTCGGTTCGAGGATCGATGATTCCCAAAGCGTTGTCGCCTTTATTTGCGACCAGCAGCCAGCCTTGGGATGAAGTGTGGGCAGAAGATTGAGCCTGAACGGTAGAAGCGACAACTGAAGAAAAAAGAAGAATCAGGAAAACCTGGCGCATACGCGGCTCCGTTTTTCTTTTCAAATTAAGGGCAGAAGAAAATCATAATCGCAGATTCGCCGGCGGTCGTGTGCCTGCCTAGAACGCAAAAGCGGTTGACACGATTTCCAATTATATTATCATATGAACCATGAAATCCCGATCACTGATGTTGCTGACCGCCGCGTTCACCTTCCTGGCTGTTTCGCAGTTGACTGCCACCATGCCGGCCGGCGGTTTTGCCGGATACTGGAAAGTGAATTTCTCGAAATCCAAATTCCCCGGGACCCCTCCGCAAGTCGACGAGTGCAAAGTCGCCGCTGACGGTACGGTCACGGTGAATGAAACCAACTCTGAAGGTAAGAGCACCACCTGGCACTACACTCCCAGTCGCGGGAAAGCCGGTGAAGGTAGAAGGCCGGGACAACACCACTGTCATCGTAAGAAAAATCAACAGTCACACTAACGAACAGACCTGGAACTTCAACGGAAAGTCCGCCAAGAGTAAAGCGGTTCTCTCCCAGGATGGCAAGACCACCACGTTCACCATGGACGGCACCGACAAAGACGGCAAGCCCTTCCACGAGATGGTGGTTTACGACAAACAGTAAGTTCGAAGTGGTTTAAATTCGATTCAGAAGTCGCCGGGTATCTCGAAGCAGACCCGGCATTTTTTGTTTAGCAGCAGTGTCTGGAAATTCGCATTCTGAGTGGAATGAGAATTTGCCTGCGAGTGAACTCGCGCGGTGAATGATCGAACTGTGGCGTTAAACTCTCGGCAGCGTGAAAGCGATAACCGAATCGCCCGCGGTTGGATCGTAAAAGCTGCCGCCGGTGGCAACCAGTACCACGTATTGTTTGCCATTCTTCCCGCGATACGTCATAGGAACCGTGTATGAGCCGGTTTCGAGCTTGCTCTCCCACAACTCTTTTCCGGTAGCGGCTTCGAAGGCACGGAATATCTGGTCACGTGTAGCCGCGATGAATACCAGGCCGCCTGCGGTAGTGATCGAGCCGCCGAAGTTTAAAGTTCCGGTTCCGTGAACGCCCTTCGCATCCAGTTCCGGCTCAACCCCGAAAGGAATTTTCCAGGCCACATCGCCAGTGTTAGCATTGATCGCCCACAATTCCCCCCAAGGCGGCTGCTGGCACGGCCAAAACTTGTCGGGATTCCAGAAGCGCGCATACATTCCCCATGGGCTGGCGCGATCGTAAGGCGGATCGGATCCTTCTTCGGACTTCGCGATCTTTCCGACGTCCGCCAGATTCACCGTATTAAGAAACAGATATCCGAGATCGGGATTGTAGGACATGCCCGGCCAGTTGGTTTCGCCGATGGTTCCCGGAAAAACAATGGTGAGTTTCGATCCGTAATGGGTGTAGGGACCACCGCTGGCCATTCCGCCTTCAGTGGCAAGAAGATTGGTGCAAAACTGCTTCTGCTCGGGCGTGACCGTGGCAATTTCATCCGGAGAAAAACTGTGACGCCCAATCGGCGCCGGCTTAAGCGGAAACGGCTGCGTGGGCCAACTATGCTCGCCCGGCAACATCGCTCGCCGGCGCGGGTCGCTCTTCTACTCCGAAGATCGGCTTGCCGTCGCGGCGATCGAGAATAAACAGCAACCCCAGCTTTCCAGTGACGGCAACCGCCGGAATCTTTTTTCCATCCTTGGTCACATCCATCAGGATTGGAGCTGATTCCAGGTCGTAATCCCAGGTGTCGTGATGGACGGCCTGAAAATACCAGACCAGCTTTCCGGTGTCAGCATTCACCGCGACCAGTGAATTGCCGAAGAGGTCCTCGCCCTTGCGATCAGCGCCGTAAAAATCAGAACTGGGAGAACCATAGGGAAGAAATAGAAGACCGCGCTCCGTATCCACGCTCATAAATCCCCATACGTTGGTGCCCGAGCGATTTTTCCACGCCTCGCCTTCCCATGTGTCGTTGCCGGTTTCTCCCGGATGAGGCACCGAATGGAAACGCCAGACCAGTTTTCCGCTGTGAACATCCCAGGCGAGAGTGTCTCCAGATGCGCCGGCGCCCGGCGCTTCCTGCAGCTGGCCGCCAGTGAAGACCAAATCTTTGTAAACCGTAACCGGCGAAGTGATGTCGAACTGCGCAGTGGCAATCCCGTTTTGCACGATGGGTTTGATATTCACTACGCCGTCATCCCCGAAGCCGGCAGTCGGCTTGCCGGTTTTCGCATCGATCGACATCAGCTTGCCCTCTGAGGTGCCGAATAAAATCGACGCCGGAGTTTTCGCGTCTCCCGGCCAATACGCAACGCCCCGTCCGGCAGGCCTTCCGTGGGGCAACTTGTAAATCCAGATTTCATTGCCTGTCTCGGGCTCGAGGGCGATCACCGTGCCATACGGTGTCGGCATATATAGGACATCATTCACCACAATCGGCGTGGCTTGAGAAGAACGCCGCCCGCCTCCTCTGCCCACCGCTCCCGCCGACAGCGGACGCGGACCTTCTTTTTTCAGGTGATAAGTCCAGGCACGCTGCAGGTGCTGGACGTTCTGAGTATTAATTTGGTTTAGCGGCGAGTAGCGGGTGCTGGCGTAATCGTGGCTGTACATCGGCCAATCGGTCTGCGCAGCTGCCGGCGCGAGCGGAAGAATCAGCAAGCCAAGAAAAGCAGTGAAAACGCCGAATTTCAACTTCGGCCCCCGTGATTGAATTTCGTACCCTTGCCTGATTTATTCTGCGTACTTCCCTGCCCGATGCTTCTCTGGACCACCGCAATCTTCGTCGCGACTGATCGGCGAAAGCGCTTCACTCGATCCTGCTGCGGGCATCTTCAAGAATGCGTTTCGCGCGAACCGGATTGAACACTCCACAGGAGCAAAATCGCGCCATATACGTCACCGCCTGCGAAGGAGTGCGGCGACCTTCCTTCACCCAGTCGATCATCTTGCGCGCCAGGTTGGATGAGACCATGCCGTGCCCGCACATGGTCATAAGCTTGAGCACCTGCGTGTTGGGCAATTTTTCCGTTGAACCTTCGAAGCCCAGCGAATATCCAACGCTGTGACGGGTGATGCCGGCATAGCGGCAACAATCTTCTGCGCCTTCGATTGAAGTTGAAACGTTTACTGACAGGCCGAGATCAGCCTCTACCACCGCCTTAAGAAATTTTTCCGCCGATTCCTGATTATCGAAAATCGCGGCCACCGATGCGGGCTCATTGATTCCGTCGATCACAGCACGAAAATCCGGCGTCATGTCGCGCTTCCAATTGGAAAGCGTGGTCAGTTTGCGCGACGGCCGCAGAGCGCCGCCATGCGCCGGATCGCCAAGGTTTACTGGATTAAAGGGGAGAGCCATTTCCAGAAAAGCCTTGAGCTTGGGCACGCTGTCGCGCTCATTATTGCCGTGGCTGGGCGTAGCAAAAATAATGAAGTCGTCGTAAAAGCTTTCGGAATCGCCGTAACGGTGAAGAGTGTTGGTCATCGAATCAAGTCGCGCGTTCCGTCTCTTTATTAATTGTTCGTAAATCATTTTCCGCTGTAGCTGACCCGCCAAATCGAACCCGAAGCATCATCGCTAACCAACAGCGAACCGTCGGGCGCAACCGCGACTCCAACCGGACGTCCCCAGACGCTCTGGTCGTCAACCACGAAGCCGGTTAAAAAGTCTTCGTACTCGCCGGTTGCATGTCCCGTCTGATGCAGCGGTACACGAATCACTTCGTAGCCCGCGCGCGGCGAGCGGTTCCAGGAGCCATGCTCAGCGGCGAAAATGTCTCCGGCGTATTCGGCGGGAAATTGTTTGCCTTCGTAAAAAGTCATTTCGAGCGAAGCATTATGGGGCTGCAAAATCACGTCGGGCGTGATGACCTTGTCTTTCAGCTCGGGATGTTTTCCCGCCATTCGCGGATCCTGATTGCCGCCCATATACCACCACGGCCAGCCATAGAAGCCGCCATCCTGAACGTGGGTGATGTAATCGGGAACCAGATTATTCCCCAGACCGTCGCGCTCATTCACCGAACACCACAACTCGCCGGTGGTTGGATTGATGGCAATGCCAACGGGATTGCGAATTCCGGAGGCGTAGACACGAAGGCCCGAGCCGTCAGGGTTCAGTTCCAGAATATCGGCGCGATTTTTTTCCGTAGGTGCATCGTCGACATTCTGGTCTGATCCCACCGACACAAACATCTTCGTCCCGTCCGGCGAAAATACGATATCGCGCGAACGGTGGTGGCCGCCGCTGGGAAGATCGAGCAAATGCTGCGGCGGCCCGCTGCTGGTCATCTCACCATTGTGATAGGGGAAGCGCACCACCGAATCCATGTTGGCTACGTAAACCCATTCGGGATTTTTTCCCGGCGGATAAAAGGCGATCCCGAAAGGCGTGTTTAATCCAGTCGCAAAAACTTTCACCTGCTCGGGCTTACCGTCAGAGGTCATCCCGCGAAAAACTTTTATGTCGCCCGCGCTGGTCTCGGCGAGAAACATATCGCCGTTGGGAGCGATCCGCATGATGCGCGGGTTGGTCAACCCCGACGCAAACAGATTGACTTTAAAACCCGGCAAGGTCTTGGGCCATGCATTCTCAGGCCGGGCAACAACTTTCGGCCCGTTGGTGGCGGATTCCGTGGCGAAGGGCTGCGGCAAATCCTTAATGGTGATGTGCCGGACTGTGCCCGGGCTTTCGTAGCGGTAGTCAGTGAAGGGCGGGGTGGGCGGAGGCGCATTTGAAACCGCAGACGCGGATTGCGGCGCAGCTGCAGGAGCCGAGGCGCTCGCGGCGGAAGCTCCGCTGCTCAGAGATTTGATATATGTGACGACCTGCCACCGCTGCTCTTCCGGCAAGCTCTTCCACGAGGGCATCCCGTTCTGAACGTCGCCTTGGGTGATGTACCAGAAAACTTCGCCGTCGGAAGCCGACTGGGCGGGACCCTTGACCAGCGGCGGCACATTGCCCGTTCCCTGGCCTGCAGGACCATGACAGGTAATGCAGGTGCTCGAGTACACCGCCTTGCCGGCGTCGACCGCGGCCTGCTGCCCCGCGTAAGGATTTTTCTCCGCCTTCGCGCTCGCGGGCGCATTATGAAAAGCCGCATCCTGGGCGGTGAGTTGCACCGGCGCAAGGACTGTGCTCAACACCAGAATCGGCGCTAAAGCTTTCAAAAACAGTTCACGGGAGCAGTTAAGCCGGACGATCATTCTGAATATCCGTCAGTTTTACAGTTATATCATATGACAATTGAGCGCATGCACTGAATCTTGTGCGGCCACCGGGATGCTTGCGCATCGGCGAAATAGGCATTCGCTTATTGCCCCGCCGGCATAAATTTCAGGCACACCGGAGTATCGGCTTTAATTTCCTTGCCTGTCTTTTCCAGCTTGCCGGTGGTCTGGTCGATTGAAAACACTACAATGTTTTGGCTCAGCTGATTGGCCGCCAGCAGGTATTTGCCGGTCGGGTCAATCTCGAAATTCCGCGGCATGATTCCGCCGGAGAGTGTTTCCTCGACCGGCGTCAGAACTCCGGTTTGCTGGTCAATCGAGTACACACCAATCGTGTCCGGGCCTCTGATGTTCTCCCCCCGCGTCCTGCGGTTCGATTCATACAAGAATTTTCCATCGGGGCGAATTGCAATTTCGCCGCTGTGATTGTCGCCAAAGAAATCGTGCGGCACGGTATGCACGCGCTGCACTTCGCGTGAGGCTTCCCTGCGCTGGATTCCAGGCAAATACGTCGACGTTTCCACTCATCTCGCTGAGCTGATAGCCAAACTTTCCTGCCGGATCAAACGTAAAATGACGGGGTCCGCCGCCGGGATAAACCGTGACGAAAGGCGCATCCGGCGGCGAAAGCTTTCCCGTCTTGTCATCAAAATGAAAGATAAAAACCTTATCGAGGCCGAGATCCGAAACAATTACGAAACGGTTGTCAGGCGACACGCCGATAAAATGCGTGTGCGGCTCAGTCTGAATCGACGGATCGACGCTGTGGCCAACGTCCTGAATGAAAGATGTCAGTTCGCCAAGCGATCCATCATCCTTAATATGGATGACCGAAACGCTGCCGCTTCCGAAGTTCGCCATGAACACATACTTCCCGGTCTTGTCGATCGAGATGTAGCAAGTGCTGGTGCCGCTGGCGGGCGCGGTATTCAACAGGCGCAATTTTCCGGTCGCCGGATCGATCGCGAAAGCGCTGACATAAGAAGAATGATCGAGCGGCGGCCCCAGCGAAAGCGGATCTTCGCTGATGGCATAAAGAAAACGATGATCGGGAGAAATCGTCAGAAATGATGGATTGATGATCTCCGCCGCCAACTCCGGCTCGCTGAGATCGCCGGTAGCCGAATTAAATCGGCTGACATAAATTCCCTTACTGTGTGACTCGCCCACGCCCCAGGTGCGGCTGTGATGCACGTATCTGAACCCTGTATAAGTGCCGATATAGACGAAGTAGTTGTTGCCCTGCGCGACCGCTGCGCCGCTCCCAACGAAGACAAGCCCGAGCGCAACGCAAAGAATGCGGACAAAGAATCGGGTTATTTTTTCCGATTTTCATTTTTGAGTTCATTTAAACGTCTTCAATTTCTTCTCGCCGCTCTCAGTTGTGCGGCACAAACACGATGCTGACCGGGACATCTATTTTCACCTGCCGGTTCGCCGGCGTAAGCCGCCCGGTGCTGCTGTCGATGTGAAAAAGAACTACGTTTCCGCTGAGCTCATTCGCGGCAAATAAATACGATCCCGTCGGATCGATGGCGAAACTGCGTGGCATCGTGCCTCCGGGCGGAACCTGCTCAACTTCAGTTAATGTCCCATTGGCCGGATCGATGGCAAACACTCCGATCGAATCCGGTCCCCACATCTCAGGACCGCGAAACCGCCGGTTCGACTCGTACAGAAATTTTCCGTTGGGATGAATCGCAATCTCAGCGCTGTCATTCGCACCGACGAAATTCGGCTGCAGGGTTTTGGCATCCTGGATTTTGGTGAAGCTGCCGTTCGCGCCGTCCCAGGCCAGCACGGTGACGAAGCCGCTCATCTCATGCAGCGAATACCCGAACTTACCCGAAGCGTCGAAAACAAAATGGCGCGGACCGCCGCCCCGCTCAGCCTCTACGAATGGCGGCTGCTCCGGCGAGAGCGCCCCGGTTTCGGCGTTAAAGTGATAGACAAAAACCTTATCGATTCCCAGGTCAGAAACGATGGCATAGCGATTGTCCGGCGAAACGTCGATCGAATGCGGATGGGCCTTCGACTGAAATGCGGGATCTTTGCCATGACCAATGTGCTTCATGAACGCGGTCTGTTCGCCGATGGTTCCATCCTCGTTGATGCGCAACACGGTGACGCTGCTGCTGCCGAAGTTCGCAAACAGAAGAAAATGTCCTGTCTTGTCGATCGAGAGATAACAAGTGCTGGTGCCGCCGGTGGGCATGCTGTTCAAGCGGGTCAGCTTGCCGCTCGATTGGTCGATCGAATAAGCGGTGACAAAAGATTCGTGATCGAAATCCGGCCCGAGAGAAAGCGGGTCTTCAGTGACCACGTAAAGAAATTTCTGATTAGGATGCACCGCCAGAAACGCCGGATTGACGATCTCCGCCGCCAGCTCGGGCTTGCTGAGTTCTCCGGTCGCGGGATGAAACCGGCTGAGGTAAATCCCTTTACTATGGCTGCCACCTGCGGGAAGCCCTTCCTTCATATAGGTGAACCCGGTGTAGGTGCCGAAGTAAACGAAATATTCATCCGACGCCGCGGACGAACACCAGGCCGAAATGGTCATCAACAAAATCGAACAGAATAGAAGTGCGGATTTGTTTTTCATGCGCATAGATTCATGATCGCGCTCTTACCTGCGGGCAGGAGCTCCGTGAGTGTAATTGTCGCCTTCCGGAAATTTTGCAAAGTAAAGAAATTTTACCGGCTTGTCACCGGGGTTGATGTTGGAATGAATGGTGGTCGCATCTGGCGGCAGCATGTACGCCATTCCAGGACGTTGAATCCGCAGTTCGGTCCCCAAAAATGCCAGACTGTCGCCATCGATCGCGGCCCAAATCTCTTCCTGACCTGGCTTGTGCGGATGCGGTTCGCCCAGGGTGAGCGGATTGACGGTTACGGTGATGACGCTCTGCTCAGTCGCCAGCCCGTCGGCCGGCGAGAAAAGTTCTTTCACGATGTGCGCCCAATGTCCTGAAGCCCCGCCGACAATATAAGGATCGCCGCCAGCCGGAGTGCGCTGGTGCGCGCCGGCTTCGTCCTTCACTGCCATTTTTGTTTTCGGATGGAACTCCTCCGGAGTCGGCTCATTGATCACGTACATGGTCAGGTCTTCATCGCCTGATAGCCTTCATCACGAATTCAAGTCCCGCCGGCATCAGGATGGCGATGTCCTTGCGCAATTGCGCCGTGTCGCCGCCGGCGGTAATCTCGCCGTGCGCCGCCCAGAATGTAATAAACCTCCTGCTGGCCTTCGAGGCGCGACGGCACGGTGCTGTTCCCTGCCGCCAGTCGTCCCCATGGCGAGAAAATTTGCATAATGCAACACCGCACCCTTTTGCGGAGGCGCAAAGTTGTCGCCGCGCGTCAGAATGTCGCGCAGAACCAGTGAACCGTGCTCGGACCGCGGCATCGATCCCTGCCAGTCACTTAAAAATAAATCGATGCGGCGGTCGTTGGGCTCGCGGTTGGGCTCATACCTCACCAGCCCCGGTCCCGGATACGAATTGATCCCATTGATCGCATTCTGATTGCCGACTGTTCGCGGGCGGAGCTGGGGTTTGAGCCAGACTGAAAGTTGCTAACGCCATCACCCATAACCCCGACCATCGCATCGCACGCCGCATCATTGAGATCTCCTTTTTCACCGAACTCTTTCCTGCATCTCACTTGCGCAATTCGTGCGGATGATAGCGGGCGAAATAAAGAAATCTCACCTGCGAATCTTCGTTTTGATTGATGTTGGTGTGCGGCGTCTTATTGTCAGGAATGTGATAAAACGCCATTCCCGGCGTCTGCTTGCGCAGCTGGTTTCCAACGAAAGCAATGCTGGTGCCCTGAAGCGCGGTCCAGACTTCCTCAATATCATCGTGATCGGCGACATGCGGACGCCCAATGGTCAGCGGATCGAGCGCAACCGTGAGCACACTTTCAAGCGTCGCCAGGCCGTCACTGGTCACGAACAAAGTCTTCACGATGTGCGCCCAGTGGCCATCGCTCGAAGTGATGGGCAGTTTATTTTCATCGCGAACCAGAATGCTGCTGTTGGGACGAAATCCGGCAGGCACTGGTTCATTGATCAAATACATGTTGAGCGGTTGATCGCCGGTATTTTTTATCGTGAACTCGAGGTTCGCGGGGACTAGAATCGCGATATTGGGGAAAAGCTCGGATGTTTGCCCGGCAGCAGTTACCGTGCCGCGTCCGGATTCAACAAAGTAAATTTCCTGCTGTCCATCGAGACGGGTCGCCTGGGTCGCGCTGCCGGGCGCTACAGTGGCATAGGTGTACGAATTAACAAAACGAAGCACAGCACCTTTTTTTGTAGGCGCTTTGGCATCGCCGCGAGTAAAAATATCTCGCCCCTGCAGTCCGCCGCGGATGGTATGCGGCGATGAGGAATGCCAGTCGGAAAAATAAAGATCGATGGTGTCGCCGATGGTTTGCGCGGCGGCCAAAGAAGAAAATAATATGGCAAACGCGGAAATCAGAATTGAGGATGCGAGAATTCTTCTCTGCATGGAGCGAGTTCTCCTGGTTGAAACTCGAGACGCAAAAAAATGATCGAGCACTATTCTAATTATTATATGATGATTGTCGAGCACGAAATTCTGCAGCACATTCCCACGCGTTCGACAAAGCCGTTAGTTGACAGTTTGCAGCGAGCAATCAGTTTCTTAAGAAACTTTCGAGGGGGCGCAAATGAAACTCATTCGCTTTGGGGAGCCGGGACATGAAAAACCGGGATGTATTGCTTAAAGATGGAAGTCGAATTGACGCTTCGGCCATCGGTTCAGACTACGATGAGGACTTTTTTGCTGGCGGCGGTTTAAAGAAGCTGGAAACCTGGCTGAAGAAAAATGCGTCTTCGGCGCCAAAGGTTGAGCCAAGCCTACGGCTCGGGCCGCCGGTATGCCGGCCGAGCAAAATCGTCTGCATCGGCCTTAACTATCGCGATCATGCCGCAGAAACAAAAGCCGAGCCGCCGAAGGAACCGGTCCTCTTCTTCAAATCAACCACGTCGCTCACCGGGCCCAATGATCCACTGGTGATGCCGCGCAATTCGTCCAAAGTCGACTGGGAGGTGGAACTCGCGGTCATCATTGGCAAACGCGCGCTTTACGTGGAGAAAAAAGACGCTCTCGATTATGTTGCGGGTTATGCTCTACACAATGATTACTCCGAGCGCAGTTTCCAACTCGAACATGGCGGCCAGTGGGTGAAAGGAAAAAGCGCTGATACTTTCGCCCCACTTGGCCCATTCCTGGCGACGCGCGATGAAGTCCCGAACGTCGGCAATCTGAAAATGTGGCTTATGGTCAACGGGGCTTCGCGACAAAATAGTTCCACTGCAAATATGATCTTCGATGTCGCGACCCTGGTTTCATACGTCAGCGATTTTATGACTCTACTGCCCGGAGATGTGATCAGTACCGGAACTCCGGCCGGAGTTGGGCTGGGGATGAATCCGCCGGTTTATCTGAAGGCTGGTGATATCGTGGAACTCGGCATCGATGGCCTCGGCGAATCACGGCAACGAGTTACCGCATATCATGGCGCCCACGTCCGCAGAACAAGCTGAGAGTTCGCGAAATCGGCCTGATGGCGCACGGCAGCCCGCACAGCTATGTGCGCTGGCGGCTGATTTTCTGGCTGTTCGTCTTGAGCGCGGTCGCTTTCCTCGACCGGGTGAATATATCCATCGCCGGCGGCTCTCTGGCGAAGGCCTATCATCTCAGCAATATCCAGCTGGGTTGGGTATTCAGTTCTTTCCTTGCCGGTTACGCGCTTTTTCAAACTCCTGGCGGACGCCTGGCTGACCGGCTGGGCCCGCGTCGAGTTCTAGCCGCGGGAGTCATCTGGTGGGGAATTTTTACGGCGCTGACCGCATCCGTGCCTTCGCAAATCCTGGGTGCCTTATGGCTTTTTGTGACCGCGCGATTTTTGTTGGGGGCCGGCGAGGCGGTGATGTATCCGGCGTCTAACCAATTCGTCGCACGCTGGATCCCAGTCCAGGAGCGCGGAATTGCCAATGGCTGGATCTTCGCCGGGGTAGGCGCAGGCGCCGGACTATCCCCGCCGCTCATCACTTACGTCATGCTGCATTACGGATGGCGAGCATCATTCTACATTTGCGCGGTGATTGGTTTGCTCGCAGGTTTGGTCTGGTTCATCTGGGCGAAGGATGATCCCAGCCAGCACTCGAGCGTCTCCGCCTCAGAACTGGAATTCATTCGCCGGGGAATTTCTGTTTCGAAATCAGGCAGTAATGATCAGCCGCTGATCGCCTGGAGCGCCATATTAAAGAGCCGCGAAGTGTGGGCGATCACTCTCAGCTATTTCAGTTTTGGCTACGTGGCCTGGATTTTTTTCAGTTGGTTTTATCTTTATCTAGCGCAAGTCAGAAATTTGAATTTAAAAGCCAGCGCGTTCTACGCCATGCTTCCCTTCCTTGCCATGGCTGCCTGCTGCCCGCTGGGGGGATTCATCAGTGATCGCCTCACAAAAAAATGGGGCGCCCGCATCGGGCGGTGCTATCTCGCGGCGGCCGTCATTCTAATGGCCGGAGTTTTTCTCGTGATGGGTTCCGAAGTTGACAGTGCGCGGCTGGCAAGTGTGGTGCTCGCGGGAGGTGCCGGCGCTTTGTACCTTGCGCAGAGTTCTTTTTGGTCGGTGACCGCAGACCTCGCCGGCCGATCTTCTGGTTCAGTTTCCGGATTTATGAACATGGGCGCGCAGATCGGCGGCATGGTAACTGCGTCATTAACGCCATTCATCGCGAGCCGTTTCGGGTGGACAGCCTCATTCTTAGTTGCTGCAGTTTTATGTCTGTTCGGAGCGCTGGCGTGGTTGATTGTAGATCCCGAAAAAGCAATTCGAAACCGCCAACAAATTGTGTAACTGCAAAGCGGTTTGGTTGTTATCGAACACTGCTCTGCATCCTCTGACGATTCGTTCCTGCATTAAACCTCTTTAACAATCCACAACATACTCACTAGTACACGCTATCGAACAACGCCGCTACGTCCAGTTGCCGCTTTTCGCCGCGAGAATGCTGTCTTCCGCAATAGGTCCTTCTCATTAGCCAGAGTGCACTGTCGAGACCTTCACCGATCGCGATTCGCTCGGCAAACTGGAGATGCTATGAACCTCCCCCAATTAATTTCCAGAATTGCCTTTTTTTTATCGGTACTGGCCTTTTCCCTCACCTTCGGATTCGAAGCCCAGGCTTCTACAAACCCGCTGGGCTTCAGTCCCAAGAGTTTACGCTTCGGTGATGTTGTTGTCGGACAATCGGAAAGCCTGCCGATCAACGTAACGAATCGGAGCAACAGCAGCATCAGCATTTCAACGCTGAGCGCAAGCGCAGGTTATTCTGTGAATTATCCGTCGCTTCCACGCACTCTCGGCGCGGGAAAGACTTTGGCCCTCGCGGTCACTTTTAGCCCGACAGGATCCGCTTCGCAACCGGGCACATTGCTGATTAACGGGAAGATGGCGATCGACCTTCATGGGGCCGGAACGTCCAACAAGGCGGTGGTTCCGAGTCCGCAGAGCATCTCCTTCGGCAACGTACAAACTGGAAGCACCGCAACACTGCGCGTGACGGTGACTAACGAAAAAAGCACGAACGCGACAATTTCCAACACGGTCATACAAGGTGCGGGATTCAGCGTTCAAGGTTTGACGTTACCGATGACGCTCACGCCGGGACAGAGCTTTACCTTCACCCTGGCTTTTTCTCCGCAGTCGGCGGGCTCGGTCACCGGTTCATTTCAGGCATTGAATCCAAGGAACTCGACTTCGGTCTCAATTCCGCTGAGTGGAACGGGAACGGCGGGCGGTCAACTCAGCCTGTCGCCCGCAAGTATCTCGTTTGGAAATGTGAACGTAGGTTCGAGCGCCACTCATAGCGGAACGCTAACCGCCTCGGGAGCAAGTGTAACTATCACTGCGGACAGCAGCACTAATTCGGAATTTACTTTGAGTGGATTATCTTTCCCGACGACCATCGCAGCCGGGAAGAGCGTGACATTCACTGTGGCCTTCACTCCGCAGAGCAGCGGATCAGCGTCCGCCAACCTTTCTTTTGCCAACAATGCCTCCACAGTCACTGAATCTCTGACCGGAAGCGGCGTGGCGGTCGCATCGCACAGTGTCAGCCTGACCTGGGACCCGAGCACATCGCAGGTAAACGGATACAACGTGTATCGCAGCAGCACAACCGGCGGCCCTTACGCGAAGGTGAATTCGGGCCTTGACGCTGGAACGTCGTATACCGACAGCAGTGTGGCTGCGTCACGTACTTATTTTTATGTAACTACTGCGGTGAATTCGAACGGGCAGGAAAGCTCTTATTCCAACCAGGTTCAGGTTTCAGTTCCGTAAGGCGGAACTACCGGCTTCAATAGAACAGTGGTCCCGGGAGTATTTCGCTAGAGAAAAGCTGCGTAACAGGCGCTAGTAGCAAGCGAAGTGGAGGGCGCCAACAAGGGCGAGCTTCGCTACTGGAAGGACCGCTGACGTGCTAAGTCTACTCGACTAACTGCAGTTGCTATCGAGCACCGCTCTACCGGTGGGAGAGTCCGTAAGCGACCGCAACTGCCGAGCTGGCTACATTGGCGACCGGCGCCAGACGTTCAAGCCTGTGATGTCCGGTTTTGTGAAGGACGTAACTGACCATAACTACTCCGGCAGTTTGCGCCACAAAGTTAGTTGCCAGCAGCGCGGTATTGCCGGCAAAGGGACGCACTATCGGGTTGAGCTCTCGTCCGCCGCTCGCCAAGTTGGCATGAGTGACCGCAAAGTCAGACGCGCTTAACGCGGCAACCGACGCAAACAACAAAGTGTTTCGGCCATCCCAAAAGCGGTGCTGACTGGGAGCTTCGGGAAGGTACGATTGCTGGTCGCTGATAACAGGTTCGGCCGCCGGGACACGGTACGAGGCGAGAATGAGTTGCGGAGTCGCCTGCTGCGCGGCCGCCGAGATGGAAATGAACGAAGAGACTAATACCAGCGTAACGAACAACAGTAGGGTATGGCCCTTTGTCATCATAGGATTGGACTTTCGTTTTAAACCGCTTAATGAGTGTTGGCAATTATGAAGCCGAGTAACTGTTTTCATGACCCAATTAAACCATTGATTCACAAAGAGTTAGAATTACCCCGGTTCGGGACGAGGTGACTGAAGTGTAAAGTTTTGCAGATTTTTGACGGGAGGTAATCCGTCAGTTTAGGAAAGGCTTATACAGTGAAATCTGTAAGCCATTGGTATGCATAACCTAAGTGCGCAAATGCACCCCTCATAGCTGAGGGCACCCGCCGAACGGCTGAGAAGCTTATGACTCGCCACCCAGATAACACTCCATAGATTACCGAAGTGCAATTCGGGCCGGCCCCGGGGGCCATGGCTATTCGCACTCTCGACCGGGTTCCATTCGGCCCAGATAATCTGGGTATGGAAAGAACAATCAGTTCGCGATGGCGTGCCCTTAAGACACTCGCCGCGTTGAGTTGTGTGCTTGTTCTTGCTGGATGCGCGGGAGTCTCGGCTGGGTCTAATACTCAACCTCCGCCACCCCCTACAACGGGGTCGTTGGCGGTATCTCCTTCCACCCTTAGTTTCGGTAATGTGGCTGTAGGCAGCAGTTCATCGCTCACTGGAACTCTGTCAGCATCAACTGCCGATGTGACCGTGGCGTCAGCCGCCTGGAGCGGATCAGGATATTCGGTCAGCGGAGTGACTTTTCCGCTCAGTGTAGCGGCGGGTCAGAGCGCGCAATACACCGTGACCTTCACGCCGCCAGCCGCCGGAAGTTCGCCGGGCAGCATTTCCTTTGTCAGCAATGCCTCTGACGCTTCCTTGAAACAGAGCTTCAGCGGGACGGGTAAGCAAAGCGTGGCGTCGCACAGCGTGTCACTCACCTGGGACCCCAGCACCTCGACGGTGGCTGGGTACAACCTCTATCGCGGAACGCAATCCGGCGGACCGTACGCCAAGCTGAATTCGTCTTTGCTGGCTGGCACCAGTTACGATGATGCCGGCGTGCAGTCCGGCCTTACGTACTACTACGTCTCCACCGCAGTGGATAGCAGCAGTAATGAAAGCGCCTACTCGAACGAAGCGATGGCTGCAATTCCTTAATCCCATCGAGTGAATCAGCGCCACCCAGAGAGCTGTGCGGGTAGTTTCAGCGAAGCTGTGCGCTGCGCTTGATTAACATGGCAAGGCGGTCTTCAAACTCCGGCTCTCCACGACCGGCTTCTCTCCTCGCTGCAGTGCCCACAACACGAGGAAGATAATCAGCAGAGAAATCGCAAAAAATACCACGCCTCCCTGATGATGAAACCTGCCATTCAAATATCCCGGGTCGACTCTGGTCCCCAGCATCGCGATGGTAAAAATACGCAATCCATTTTTCGCGATCGACAATGGCAGTGAGATGGCGACAACCAGGAGCCGCCTCCACGGCGAGCGCAGCAACAGATACGCTAGCACCATGGTTGTAACCACCAGCATTAGGCTGGATCGAATGCTGCTGCACTCTTTGGCGATTTCTACTGTAAGACCAGGAATGGTGAGTTAGCAGCCCGTCCTGCGCCACTGGCACGCCCGCCAGCGCAAACAACGCGTCCGTGGCCCGCGCCGACCCGTATTGCAGAAACTTTATGATTTCATTGAGGGCAACTGCTGGAGGCGGAACCATCCAAAAGAGAAAACCAATCGGCAACAACATGGCTCGTGAAACTTTGGTGCCGAAGCACAGCACGAAACTGCCAATCCACCAAATCACGACTGCCAGGATTGCCATCATCAGATGAAAACCCGGGCTTAGAGAGGCAAGCCCCCACCGGGAAAAAGCCGCAATAACGAGGGCGGCGCTCAGGAAGCTTCCGCCGGCAAACAGACTGGTGCGTGTCAATAGCCGTTCCGATCTCCATTGCACCGAAATCAAAGCAATACTTATGGGAAGCACCAGAAGGATGTGAGTATATTCGTCGCTATGAAGTGCGAGACGGAATAACTCGAGCAGGGGATGCCATGCAACCAGCACCGAACCGGCCACTAAAGCTGGGAAGCGCGCATCGCGCAAGGACGCCATCTCACATCCTCCCTGGTAAACCCTGCTTCACAATGCGGGGGCAGGAGAAGGTAGGTTGCTGTAGCGGGCACAGGTGAGGCTTAGAGTTCATGGTTAATTTGACTTAGTCTTGACGCGGCGAGAACCCGCGAACGCGGGCTGCAATTCATAAACCAGCCTGCCATCACCAATTCTGGCGTAAGCCACGCATGCTCTCTCTGCTCCCTCGCCTTCAATTTGCCAGTCGTCGCCATCAAACACTAAATGCATTTTGCTCCGCTCCCGCCACCACCGGTCGACCTCCGAAGGAAGTGCAAACCAGATATTTCTGGTAATCGCGAGTTCGCGCAAATGAGCCAGTAATTCCGAATAAAGCGCCTTGACTTCGCCGGGCATCACGTAATCAGGATGCACGATGAAACTGATCAGACCATTTTTCTCCAGGATCAATCCCGTTTGCTGTCTCCACAATGCAATGGAGCGTTCGCCTAGCAGATGATACAGCGTGTAATCCTGTACTGTGGTCACCGGAAGTTCGACCATGTTTCCGATGAAGTACGGCATAACGCTACAGCAACCGCCGCGTTGGGGATCCAGGCGGGCGGTGTTGGGGATGGACATATCGAACGAGAACTCCAAATCCTGGAACCACTCCGGCCTGCGGTAGAGCACAGCAGAACGAAAACCGCCGGCGTCATATTCCCGGGCGTACTGATTTATGAGGCTTGCCCGCCGGAGAAATTCGGTTCGCTCATCAAAAAGACGACCGTCATGATTGAAGTCCTGAACCCCAATCTCAAACCCACGGGCACGAATACTTTCGAGAAAGTCATGCGATACCGAATAGGATCCGTGAGGAACTATGTTAAAGCTCGCCTTGATTCCGTAGGAATCGTCGATATCCATCAGCTGCGCACAATAATCTCTACCCGCCTGAGCTTCCACATCGTGGGTCATGATGGTGCACGCGTCTTTACCTTCGGGCCAGAACCAGATGAATGGAATTCGCTCTGCTCCCGTGGCGCGCAGTACAAACAGGAGAAGCTCCTCGCGAAGATTTTCAACCGAGAAATCCACCGGCCAGCCAGGAAACGATATGCTTCGCCAGTCACTCAACTGCCATTTCTGAATGCGTTCGCGAATCGCCGGCCTCATGGTGGGGCGCACCTGATAGTAGGCTCGTTTGGCAATCCTTCGAATCCAGGAATCGCGGCTCTGATAACGTTCGCGCTGGAGATTTTCAATAACCTCCACTGGGTCAAAAGGAAGCCGGACTTGTGATTGAGTGAGCCGGACCTCGGGCAAGAGGTCGCAAAGCGCTGAGGTCGATCCCTTTGGGCAAGTTGTCGCTACGCGGCCGTAAGCTATTGCCTCTGGGCCAAAGCGGAAGAAATCAGGGCGGGAGGAAAGGACATCGTGCGTAATGTCAAGTAAGTTCGCGGGGCAACGATAGTGGTCCAATATTGCCCGCGCAGGAAGTGTCATAACAGATTTTCGAACTGAATAATTGTCTCACGACCTAGGCCCTTTCCCGTGCAGATCAAGGACGTGCGACTAACCAAAGTGTCGGTAAAGCAATCGACCCATAGTGCTCATCAAGCCCGCGGGAAGGCGCGCGGCCAGCTTCTGCCTAGATTGCAAGCCTTCGGCCAGGATTGAACTTTCATCGGATCGATGGGAGTGACGAAAGTACACGAGATCAGTAGATGCAGCCCCTAAGCGGTCCTTAAAAGTTATAAGGCCCCGGTCTTGCAAGTCGGAGCGGCCCAGGTCTAGTTCTTTCAGGCCTTGCAGCTTGGCTGCCGTAATAGCGCGCCAAAATAGCATCTGCATTCCGCCCAGGCTGAAATACTTTTCGTTGCTGGCCCCGTACTTGTATACCAGCGACTCTTTAAATTGAATAGTAAGAATGCCGGCAATCGGTACCTCTTTGCTGGATGCAATCTGAATCTTCAGCTGATCCCCGAATCCGGATTGCAAGCTGGAGAACCATCTCCGCGGTTGTGGCGGCACTCGATGCCTTCGTCGGGTCAATAGCAGTAACTCGTAAAATTGATCGAGCAGTTTTTCTGAAGAACCTTCCTCTACCGTAAGGCCTTCCCTTTCGGCGCGTTTGATTTTGCGTTGAGTCGAGCTCTTATGCAAGCCTTCAAAAAGCTGGGTCAGTTCCGGTCCAAGATTCAGCTGGTGGAAGACAAAGCGGTCCGATTCCCTGAAACCTTCGGGGACAGTCTCATGAGTCCGCGGCCGGCACTCGATGTATCTCCAATGCCGCGGCTGCCGGTCTTTGAGAAGCGCGGCAGATAACTGTTGCAACTCTTCAGGGTTTTCGAGCAGAGGATCGCAGTGGTCAGAAAAAGGAAGGGATACAAGACGCCGGCCGGTCAGCCAGCTGTGGATGCGACAGAAGACCCAGGCATTTCGTAAAGGTGCGCCCGGGGGGTTAGTGGTGTAAGCGACTGGCTCGTAGCCGTAGGTGCGTCTTAAAGCTTCGAGCCAAGCGCGGGAATGAAAAACCGATGCTCGTGAATGCCGCTGCAGCAAATCCTGCCATCGGCCGTCAGAAAGGGGATCGAATTCATATACGCTCATCTTCGATCCCGCTATTCACCTTTAACTTCCCGAAACCATGGTTCTCCTTCGCTGCTGCGCTTGCTACTGCAATTGAACGAACGGCGCGATGGATGGCACACCATTTGAGTTTACTAAAAAGAGCATGTAATAGCCGGGAGGCGCCAAGTTGCCATTCGCCGGCGCGGTCAGGGTCAGTCCTCCTGCGGCTTGCTGGAAGGTGACAGGAACAAATTGCGTATTCATGTCGAAAAAGTGGGTTACCGCTCCGATCCGAATCAGAACGGCGCTCTGAATCGTCGCCCCATCCGGGGTGCCGACAAAGAAGCTCTGGCCATATGAGACTTGTGACGGCGATTGAGTAATCGTCGGGCGAGGCCCTTTGAATAAGTAGGGCGGCGAGAAAAATTCCGCGCTCAATTCGTTCGGGACATTGCCAAAGTCCGCACCCATCCCAGATTCGAGAACGCGGCCGTCGGGCAAGAGCAGCGCGGTGCCGTGGTATTCGCGCGGAGTATGCATCGCGGACATGGTCGTCCAGGTTTGCGTTACCGGAGACCAGAGTTCCGCTGGATATACGGCGTTACCGATATTGCCTCCGTTCTTATCGGTCTCGCCGCCGGTGGCGAGCACGGTGCCATCCGGAAGTTCAGTGAGATTCAGGAAACTTCGCGGATAGGCCATCGACGCCGTCTGTTTCCAGCTCGGAGAAGGCTGTGTCATATCCAGGACGTAAGTCGTATTGGCAGACGCGCCACTTTCCTGACTGTCGGTAGCGCTGCCGGCTTTCATAATCACATCCGGCTGATACATTACCGAGCTGCCGCCATCTTTTATCGTTGAATCCACCGTGGACCAGTTCAGTGTGTTGAGGTTGAGAATGTCAGTAGTCGTCGGATACTCGGAGCCATTCACGTGAACAATGCGCCCATCGGACAACTGATAAATGAAGGGGTAGGTTTCAAACGGATTGTTGGCAGCGGCGAGCTGGGTCCAGGTATTAGTGGAGGGATCGTAGATCTCGGGAATACCAGCATTAGTGTGCTGGGTGGTTTGCCATCCTCCCATGACTATGATTCGGCCGTCCGATAGTGTTTTTGCTGTCGGATACCAGCGTGAGTAAGCCATCTTGGGCAGGACCGTCCAGGTATCGGTTGCGGGATCAAATATTTCGGCATTCGAGATGCCCATCTGATTCCCGCTTTCTCCATATCCTCCCACGATCAGGATCCGTCCATCCGCCAGTTGAGCGTGACCCGAACAAAATAAATCCGCCGGCGCTGGGATGCTTGTAAATACATTGTTCTCGTAATCCCAGATGGTGGGAGTTGATCCGTCCTGATAAAACAGCAAAGTATTGTTTTTTGTAAGTACAAGGTTTACCGCGACCGCTGGAAGGTTAACCGGTATAGACCAACTGCCGGCGGTCGGCACATTGCCGGAGTTATCTACGGTAACGGTAATAGTATTGGAGATTGCGCTCAACCCGAGAGAATTGTAAGCAATCGCCGACAAAGTATGGGTTCCGCTCGATACTGCGGTTGTATCCCATGCCAGCGAATAAGGTGCCGAGGGTACCTGCGACCCCAGATTATTTCCATCCAACTGGAACTGAACTCCGGTGACGGAGGAACCATTGCTGGACGCGCTAGCAGAAATGGTTGTGATGCCGGTCACGCTTCCAAATGGCAATGGGGAAGTCACACTCACTGTAGGTGGCGGACCTCCTGCATTGGGCAACACTTCAACCAAACTCAGATCGTAGCGATCGGTTTTCGGCGCAGTGTCATTGATAGTGACCTCGGTGCCGATCACCGGCGTGGTCTTCGTTTGACGCTGCACCCAATAGGTGTCGCCGGAGGACGAAAGATCCTGGTGGACCATGGTCTGGCCCGAGCCGAGGGTACGAGCCACTGCGTTGTCGAAGTCGTCGCCAACCCCAAATACCCATGAGTTATTCCGCGTAGTAACCAGGGTGGCAGACGGTGCGCCGGTGGCAGCGTTTTGACTAGCCGTAGCGCCGATCGCCCCGGATCCGTTGGTTCCCGAAATATCGACTCCGGTGAAGCTCACCACCGTTATCGAGGAAAGCACTTTTTGAGAGAGTGAGGCGGTGATGGAGACATTAGCCAGCGGGTTCGGAGCAAATGCTCTCCATATTTCTGCGGTTCCGCTTTGTACGTTCGTACGCTGCACCAGGACCCAGGTAAGCGATCCTCCAGTAATCCCAGTTACAGTCGTGTTATTTCCCGACAAGTAGTCTGCCGCTACAAACGCCAACAATAACTCGTTGCCGGAGGTCGTCGAAAAAGACGGAATAGTGGCAGCCGCTGCCTTCGCGGTTGTGTCCACCGAAACCGAGGAATCGATGGCCAGCGTTCCTACAGTGGAAGTCTGCGCGGCGAAGTTGACGCCGGTTTGCGATGCGCCGGACAGCACGACCGGTTGCGATCCCGGAGTGAACGCTTCCGACGCCTGGCTTGGAGTGATGGTGTAACTTCCATTTGGCAGATTGTTAAAAATATAATTTCCCGTGCTGTCGGCGTTCACCGTACCCGTGCCCGATCCACTTAGTGTCAGCAATACGTTGGCGCCCAGACTTTGCGGCGTAATAGTGCCCGATATGCTCCAGGTTGGATTAGCAGTGGCCGAGAAATTAACGCTGTTCACATTTGCCGAGGAAATCGTTACAGGCTGATTTGCAGGATTGAAAGTGAACCCGCTATTAGCCGGCGTCACCGAATAGCTGCCGTTGGGCAGACCACTAAAGCTGTAATTACCTGACCCGTCGGGACTGGTGCTGCCGCTTGCGGAACCGCTAAGCGTTATGGTCGTTCCGCTGCTGGCACTCGCCGGGCTCAATGTTCCCGCGATACCCCAGGTCTGCAACGCAAAATTGACGCCGGAAATGCTGCTGCCGGCGATGCTAATGTTCTGACTCGACGGGGTGAATGTCTGCCCTGCTTTGTTGGGAGTTACGGTATAACTGCCATTGGCCAGGTTAGAAAAACTGTAGTTTCCAGAACCATCGGGCGTGGTAGTGACGGTGCCTCCGCCGGGAAGGCCCAGAACGATTGATGTGCCGCTCACCAGGGGTGAGGGACTTAACGTTCCGGAGATGCTCGAAACCGTGCCGCCGCCGCTGGCCGCCACCACTTCAACAATGCTCAGATTGTAGCGGTCGCCGGTTGGCGCAGTATCGTTAATAGTGACCGTAGTCCCGCTCAGCGGGGTGGGGGTAGTCTCCATCTGCACCCAGTAAGTGTCTCCCGAAGACGAGAGATCCTGATGCACCAGCGACTGACCGGGACCGAGGGTCCGAGCTATTGCATTGTCCCAGTCATTTCCAACTCCGAATACCCAAGACCCTGGCTGGGTCGTCACTAACCTGGCGGTAGGCGCCCCTTTCGCCGAATTTCCACTCTGGATCGCGCCAATTGCGCCAGCGCCGCCAGTGCCGGAGGTATTGACGCCAGTGAAGCTCAATACCGTCAAGGAGGAAAGAACGCTATGTGACAGGGTCGCTACCACGGTCGCCTGGCTCAACGGAGCGGTGGCAAACGCCCGCCATATTTCTGAAGAGCCCTTTTGCGCATTCGTACGCACCACCAGGGTCCAGGTCAAACCTCCGCCAGTCACGCTGCTCACCTGAGTGTTGGTGCCGGAAAGAAAATCGGCGGAGACGAATGCCAGCAGCAACTCGTTGCCGGCGGTGGTCGAGAGCGCCGGACTGGTGACCGTGGTTTTGGCCGAATTCTGGTTTACCGATACGTTGGCGTCTATGGCGATGGAGGCAAATGCCGGAACTACGCCAAGAAAAATAGCGGCGACGAGCGCCAGCGGTATTCTGCGATCGATAAACGGAAGTCGTGAGGATTTCACAGCGTCTCTCCTGTAGCGGTCTTGATTTCTTGCCTGTCCGGGCGAGTTGATCTCAATGTCGATTTATCAATGCCGGGGACGGGGAGTCTCTGGCTTAAAAGGAAGGTAGCGACGTCAAATCGTACATACCTTTGTGAACAAGAACAAAGCCTGGGTAATTTTCCCGCAGACCCAGGTACTTAGAAATGGGTAGTGTTACCAGGAGAAGAATGACTCTAACCAGCCATCCGCCAGGGTCGCGGCCTGGGAATTGAGCCGGTCCTCCCCTCAATTTGCAGCTTTTGCATCAACGGCATATTCCAGCGTCTTGCGGGAAGAGCGGGAAGCGAGCGCGGGTTCGACCCGCACAGTCCCCATCATTCCGCCATCCACGTGCTGCATGATATGGCAGTGGAAGGGAAACGTTCCCACGATTCGGGGATTCCTGAAATCCATTCGTACCGTCAAATTAGGATACTTTCCAATACCGTTCCAGGCCGGCAGGTCAATCGTGTCCCGCAGAGTTGGCTCTTCCCAACGCGAAGTTTGGCCGCCAACCACAATAAAGTGCAGTTGATGAACATGAAATGTGTGCGACTCGCGCGAGCGATTCTCAATCGTCCAGTCTTCGACTTCGCCCTGATGGACGGTAATGGTGGGCGTGGAGCTGCGAGGGTCAAATACCTCCGGCTCATGGCCGGCCTCGGTAATAAAGAAAAGCGTGGGGCTGTTTGGATCGCTCGGGCTTACCAGCTTCTCAGAGAAGTAAATTGACCGCTTGCGGTCAGGACGAACTGAGGACAAGGAAGCCATCGGCGGAGCGGGAGCAATCGGAATCGCATGAATAAAGGGAGCGGGATCGCTTTCCGAGGGAACAATCGACGCCAGCGGCCGAGCCGCATCCACGTCGTCCAACCCCAGGCGGAGTGCCGGCTGGGTGCTGCTTTTTGTGGGCACAACCGGCCGATCGTCATCCTCGGCTCCCCGATAAACGTAATTCGTGACCAGCTGACCGGAGACGCCCGCGGGAGGTCCGGCGACCACGAACTCCGCGCGCGATGCCGGCGGCAAAAAAATATGCGTGCGTTGAGGGATGTAGCCTTGCCCTCCGGCTTCTCCATATCGGAGAGGCACACCGTCCAGGGCAACGATTCCGAGGCTTTGGCGCTTGCCAGCGAAATCGACGCTCAGGTCGACATATGTGTCAGCGGATGCATTCAGAACTCTCCACAACTGACGTTCCAGGGGCTTCATCCGGATCACCGCGGGCGGATATTGCGGATAAGGGACGCGTACATCGTTAATCGAAATCTGCTTGGTAGGGCGCTTAGGATCGAGCTTCTCCGCGGACGTGGCATCCGGCATTTGTTCATCGCGGATGACCAGAATCCGCTCTCGCAATCCGGCTACTTGCGGCACGGCTTTCTCTATGCCTTCGATAACGATCGCCCCGGATAAGCCGCCGAGCATCTGTTCCTCAGTGAAGCCGTGAACATGGGGGTGATACCAATAAAGCCCCGGCGCCTGGTTTTTCGGAATTTCGACCCGGTATTCAAACGGCGGGTCGCCGGGTTCGACCAGGGTCTTAAGGGTTTCGTCCTCGTGGCACACAGGCGGAATCGCCAGTCCATGGAAGTGAAGGTTGGTGGCGGCAGCGTTCATCATGCCGCCGCGACACGGATCATGATGACTTGACCCAGGCTCAGGCGTGCCCGTGGAAGACTCCTCCAGGGAATTAGATATCTCATTTTTTAAGTCGATAATAAGGGTGTCACCAGGTTGAACCCGAAGAGTGGGCGACTGGTGTCCCTGGGAATCGATGTAGCAATATCGCATGTGACGGTTCGGATCGAGTGAGTTATGGACCGTCAACTCGACCCGCAGAAGGCCATTGTGGCTTCGCAAATCCACCGGCTCGGCAGCGTCACTTCCGTCAGGCGCGCGCATACACTCGGGATGAACTTTGACTTTAGCCGCAGGCTGACTCGTCGCGCTTGCCAAGACCGATAGCGGCAGCAACAAAATCAGAGATGCCAGACCTGATTTCCATCCCAAAATTACAACTCCTGCAGGGTAGCCCGGGCTATCCCCTTAAGCTAAACAGCGATCGCTAATGCGCCACCAGCCGCTGCAAAGTTTTTGCAAACGCAAGCAGTGAAGCATTCTTGCTCAGATAGTCGTCTCGCAGTTCTGACAATCTGCGCCGTACAAAGGCTTTCGTTTTCCATTCCAGCCCCAGGCGTGCAGCCTGGGTAGGCTGCTGGTGGTGCCGTAGTGAGAAATTAGTGGATTCATACGCTGGAACCAGGGCTCGCACTTGGGCTTCTGAGTTCGACACAGGAAATTCTTTATTTGCTCCGCGACTCCCCTGAACGGCACAAAAGAACGAATCAGAGGTTGCAAGCTTGGGCCATTGCACGACAACTTCCTGTTCCACGGCGCTCGAATTGGAGACTTCAACCGTACTCGAATAAGCCCTGATGAATTCGGTTCCATCATTCGCCACACGCCGCAGCGTCGCATGACGCACTGCGTCCGAAAGGCGCGTCCAATTGATAGATGGACACAGCTGGTTGATATTGGCGACCGCATTCAACAGCCCGCGTGTGTCCTTAAAAGTATCGTGGTGTTCTACCAGAAAAACCGGCCTCCCAAAGAACAGGTCAAAGGCTATTTCCGGCGGCTGACAAAGCGCGCTGGGACGTCGCAGAAACAGCGGAAACCCCGCATATCGCGTCAGCGCAGGCTGGCAAAGCTCAGCCAGCGTGAATGAATTGCTCTCTCCCATGGGATGCGCGATGGTGTTTACCGCAGCGTCAAAATTACGCGACTGCAAAACCGCCATCGCTTCAACTGAAAAATTTCCCTGAGGAAACACCATTACGCGGTCACACTGAACCGTGCTCACCGTGTCGTGGATTTGCATGCGCTCTTCCGCCGTAGCCACCAGCGCGCGGAGCAGCTTAGTGTCCGTCGAGGCAAATTCGGCGCGGGTGTGGTCGTTGCCGTGATAGCACAGAGATAAATACCTGGGATTTTCCCGGAACATCTGCACCACGGCAGCGGAACTGCGGCGAAAATTGTGCGGAATAAACGCCAGGCTGGCGTGAAACTTGTTGTGCTTCGCCAGATCAAGCAAAGTTTTAAAATTCAAGAATCCGTAGGTCTGACGCAGGACCGGGTCATCAATAATGAGTGATGCGCTCTGCGCCGCCGGCCTCCACACGCGATCTTCAAAGATGGCGCGTATCGCCATGGCATACGGCAACAAGCAAGAGAAGAAGGACGTGACGGAATTTTCGCTGACCTGCTGCTGCAGATCAGCTACCCCGCTACCGCCAAGAAGCCACACTCTGGCGGATGAGGTTTTCGTGCACACCGCATAAGGCTTTCCACCGGTTGAGATCAGGACCCGCGCTCCTGGCCTGCCTTGGGGGAAAACCTGCTCGCGCTCGGAGCGGCTTGTTCCCAGCGTGAGGCCAGAGAATGATTCGCAGAACTCGCGGGCGTCAGTGGCGCAAGCGTAGCCTTTGCCCTTAGCGTCGGCGTCGCCTACACCCGTAAGTTGATTCTCGGAAAGCGCGGCCACGAGCGAGGAGTCAAATGCCCGGGGGCTCGGCCCATGCACCAACAGGTGGGAGCAGCGCGCCAGCAGGCACGCGGCGATCTCAGCCGGAAACTCTTCGCCGCCGGTCCATTGCCGCATCACGGCAGGATTGACTACAACGCAGCAGGCCTCGCCAGGTAGCGCATCATCCAGAAACTCCGCATAGCCGGACAATAGCTTCGGCAACGCCAGAGTTTCGCACTGCGCACCCAGGAATTCCGCAAGTTGAATAAGCCGGGAATCGTTGGCTCCCAGTTGGCTAACGAATGGAACCAACATTTTCAAAGCTTGCGGCCTCCCGGCGGCACATTGCGCGCTGCAGGGCGAGAAAAGGGCAACAAGCCTCTGGAGAATTCGTCCAGCCTGGTTTGCGGGCCGAGCGGAATGCCGCATTTAGCCACCGGCACCGCGGGATTTCCTTGCACCAACGTCATCGGCGGAACGGACTTGGTGACCACGCTGCCCGCGGTCACTACCGCGCCTCTTCCAATTACAACGTTCGGCAGAATGATCGCTCCCGGGCCGATAAACACATCCTGTTCAATCTTCACTCCCTGAGTTTCGCGGAAGTGCGCGACGATCGTGACCCGCATGCTGATGGCGGCGTTGTCCTCGATCGTAATCAGATGTGGCCGGGAGGTCTCCAGGATGACATCGTATCCAATCCACGTGTTGTTGCCGATATTCACCCCGCGCGCGCGATGCAGAAAAACTCTGAGGCTGCGAGCGCCCGGTAAGCTTCGCGCCAGATGCTGCAATAATCGATTCTTGAATCCGCGAAGAGCGCTCTCCTTCATGTCTGCCGACCGGTTGGTTCGCGAAGATAATTCAAGAATGCGGCAAACGATGTGAGTTCGGGCATGCGCCGGGAGTCGATCTGCAGGTCGAATTCCTGCTCCACCACCGCCGCCAGCGTGACCGTGGCCAGCGAATCCCATACTCCTTGATCGTCCACACTGGTGGTGCGGATCTCTTCATCGGTGAGAGCGGGAAAGACCGACGAAAAACAGCGGAGCAGGCGACTTTCCAATTCTGCCGGCACATCGACGCTAGACATTCTGATGTTCCTTAACCTCGTGATAAAGCATTGGGGCGCGCGAAAGAAATGCGGCGCGAGAGAGCCCCATGCCAGGGGCGGGCGCTCTGCCTAACAGCCCGGTAAAGAACTCTTGCAATGGACCGTTACGAGAGCTCTGCTTGTAGTCGAAGATGATCTCGTCGCCCTCAAATCTTTCGAAAAGAAATTTTAGACATTGATGTTCGATTCGGCGCGAAAAGGCCCTGCAACTCAAAACCCAGGAATCAAGCCTTATTTCGCGGCCGTAAAGCCTGCCTGCCATAACCGCGATTTTTCCCAGGTTTCCATAGCGGTCTTCGTACCCAATCAGCACCGAAAACGACTTAGGATCACTCTGCAGCTCGCTCCATTCGGACTCGCTGTATCGGCGGCCGTTCAAATTGAACTGGTTGGTTTTATTCAACAATTCGAAGGCCCTGGGTTCGGCGGGCTTCGAAAGATCGAAGAACATGGTTGCATTGGCCGACCGCAGAAAGTCATCCAGCGACGCTCGTGAATCCTCGATTATGTCTCTGGATTCCGCGGCACTTCGCAGGCTCTGGAGGCGAAGGCCATCCTCAGCCGAAATAGTTGATTTTCCAAATGTCGTGCGTAGATGCCTGATCAGGTCCCATATCCCCTGAGGATCAGCGGCATGAAAAAGGATGCATTCGATCTCTGGAAATGCTGCCTTCACTTCTGCAAGTTCCATGGGGCTGTCGTCGATAAAGACCGCGGCATCGGCGTGAATGTTCCACTTCTCCAAAATCCGCTTGACCGATTCCGATTTGCGCGACCAGTGAACTTCGAAGGGAAATACTTCATCGCGGGAAAGCAACAGATCGCGCCGATCGAAAACCTTTTGCACGGTGACCGCGTCATTCTTGCTTGCCACCCCTACCAGCACCCCCGCACTCGCCAGTGAAGAGAGCGCCTGCTGATAAAGGCCGTGCATTTGAGACTTATGTTCCAAGTCCCACGAGACCCCATCAACGCCCTCCTCGCCAACAATTCCCGACCACAAAGTTTCATCGAGATCGGTAATGAGTCCTTTTTTTGGGGGAGGGTTCTCCACCAGCGAAGCAATTACTTCGGCTAGCTTAGACGCATGCGCAAGCGTATAAGGAAATCCGCTGGCCATGTCCGACTTCAAATCGAAACGCGTCGCCGCAGGCGAAATCTCGTGCAGGAGCTCGGCGTTGAGCAGGCGTACAGCCGGGTACTCACTGATTGCGGAGGCGAGCTCAGCCAGCTTTGCCTGCAGCCTGGCCTGGATGTTTCCTGCCTGTCGCGGTGAGGTTGTAAAGATAGGCGGGAGCGGCAGTGTAGGCATACAAACCACAATGGGCAGTTTTCCTGAGACGGTGCGTATAGCCTGTTTGATGCGAACTGCTGCCACTCCAACTGCGCTCTCAATGTCGCGCAACCCCTCGACCCGCCAGCTTCCCGAATTTCGGACGCTTAATCGAGGGTCAAAATCCGACCATTCGATCACTACCGCCAGCGCATCGAGCTTACCGGCTAAGCCTCTTTCAATGTTCCCGATCAGATCGCCAAAGATTCCCGCCTGAACAGTCACGCGAGATGCCGGCTTCAGCAGGCGCAGACTGGCGGACAAAAAAGTATGCAGATGCAAGGGTGTGAAGCCGCAAGCAAGCAGCACTTTAAACTCCCGTGCATCAGCATCCACGGGGCGCTTGATAACCTCTAAGGCTTCAATCAGCTTCACGCGTTACTCTCATCTCCGAAGTTGTGCTCGCGATAACGACTCTCATCGATTCAGGCCAGCTTCACACCGCCTGCGAGTTGCCGGTTGAAATACCCTCGCGTACGGCAGCGCCGCCAGCCTGTCGCTTGCTGAAGGCGCGCTCATACGCGGCAATTAAATTGGGCACGGAAAATTCCCATGCCAACTCTTCCCTGACCCGTTTCCTTCCGATTTGCCCCATTCGGGCCCGCTCATCCGGGCGATCCAGCAGCCACAGAATTTTGGCTGCGAAATCCTCTACCCCGAGATGATTGTCAGCGTAGACCGAGGCTTGCTGAGCGCTAAAACGTCCCTCATCCAGATTGAATTGCACAATCGGCTTACCCAGAGCCATATATTCCATGATTTTGATCATGGTAGAAATGTTATTCATGTCGCACGGCTTGTCCGGATTTACGCAAACATCGGCGGTCGACAGTATCTCAATCAGATCTTTGGTCGGGATCCGTCCGGTAAAGTTCATCGACTCGGCAACGTTCAACTGCACAACCATCTCACGCAGGCGGGGCAGGTCAGGGCCCCCGCCCACGCAGGTAAATTGGATATCATGGCGGCCGAGCTCTTTAATGTATGCCGCCACTTTAACCAGGATATCGAGCCCCTCCTGAACATTCATGTTACCGACGTATCCCACCAGGAATTTCTTGCCGTGCTTAAGTTCCGGACGCGGAGCCACCGCATCCAGCGTGAGGTCGGGGCCGTTGCGCACGACGAATACATCATTGCGCGGAAAATTTCCCCGATTTACCGCCAGCTCCTTGTAACTTAGATTTGTGGAAAGCACCACATCGCTGCAACGGAAGGTCAACTTTTCCAGCCACACCTGGACTCTGTAAAGTATGCCTTTGCGTTCGTACTTAGAAAGGTACAGCTCAGGACTGGCATCATGATGATCAAAAATATATTTCACTCCGAAAAGTTTGAAGGGGAGCGCGATAAGAACAATATGGTCAGGGGGATTACATCCCTGAATAACCTGAAACCCGCGACGAAAAAAAATCCACCAGGAAAATAGCAGTTCCCAAAACATCGCGCAGGCATACTCCACGATATGACCGAACGGCCCTTTGCCCTCCGACGGCATGGCATGCCTGTAAATATGAACACCCTCCAGCAATTCGTATCCCCGCTCATAGCCTTTGCCCCGGGGACAGAGCACGCAAACCTCATAGCCATGCGCGCGCAAGGAGGTCGCTTCCTTCCAGACCCGGCTGTCGAAGGGTACGGGCAGGTTTTCGACAACGATCAGAATTTTTCTTTTCACTCGGTTAGCCTCGGTCTACAGCATTTCATACAGCCCGGCCAGTGCGCAGAACATGGTGGACTGTCCCCAATGGAGGGTCGGGGTTTTGTTAACTATATAGCGCGAGTACCTGCGGTAGTAAAAGTATCCCTTCGGGTCCTGCATATTGTGCAGCGTCCAATCCGCAACCTTGGCAGCCAGTGGTAAGGCGGCGGCATCGCGATCGCTGAAGAAAACCAAGGTGTCGATCGCCTGAGAGCAGCATTGAATGTCGAGGGGGAGGGTCTTGTGGCTGTAATATCGCGGCGTCCCATCGTCCAGGAAGAACGTCCGCTTCCAATAATCGTAGCCGGCCATCATCTGGGAATCGATTTTCTCGTCGCCGATGCAATCGACGTAGTATTTAAAGCTGTCGAGAACGTAGGCGGTGTGAAAGTTATCCACCCAGTGCAGATTCGACTCTTCCCCGTAAAACCACGAATCGTCGGACCGCTGATATTGCGCCGTATAGTAGATCGCTTTTTTTGCGTGCTGCAAAAGGGCTTCATCAGGGACATACGAATAAGTGCGGGCCAGCAGGCTTGCCCCAAGGGTATTGGCGTTATGAACCTGGTGTTTGCTGGTTGGAAAATAGCCTATGCAATGGGTATCGCCGTCGTCATGGCGTCCGAGATCGCGCAGAATGTGTTCGCACGCACTGACCGCCACCTGCATATAACTTGGGTCGCCGAAATATTCGTAAGCATCCAGAAATGCGTGGCCGATCAGGGACGTCCAAACCACTGAAGGCTCGCCCTTCAGCGAGTACGAGCTGCGCGACTGATAATCGAAATGATTACCCCAACAGGCCCCGGAATATCCCGGAGATTGGTTCTCCACCAGCCACTGCAGGCCGGCCCTGGCCCGGTCGGACCATCTTGGATCGCCGGTGGCGCGGTGAAGACGGATGAAGGCCTTCACAAAAAACCCCATTGCTTTTGTCGAGCGGCTTTTCGTGACGCCCAAAAGCGGCCGCAGATTCAGCGGAAAACGGCGCACGCCTTGCTGTAGCGCCATGCGAAGGAACCGGTTGTTGAATGTCAGCGGCCGCACCAACTTCGCATTGAGCCCATCAAAGGTGTCATAGCCCTGGTAATCGCACCGTTCGAGCCATTCGAAAAGAAGCGTGAGTGAGCGGTACACTTCGGGTTTTTCCATCGCCAGCTTTTCACCTGGTTCGGCCAAGACCCTTGATTTTAAATTGACGGTCATATCTTATGTATGGTGAATCCGAGATGCAGGTTCAGTCTAGGCTGAGGTCAGCTTGGGAGTGTGGCATCTGGTTTTGCCAAGCCTGGCGCTCTCTCGTATAAGCCGCTGCAGAGTTCGCGCCTCCCAATTCTGTGCCACCCATCTCCGAACCCGCCCCATCTTAAGACGCCAGGAACCCTCCATCAAATGAATTCCAAAGTCTCCGAACCGGTTCCATTGGTCGAACTCGCATACATCTTCAGGAAACAGAACCGTGATGGTGCTGGCAAGCTCTAAATGCTCAGCCAGGGTCCGGGAGATCAAGCCCGGGCCGGTCGTGTTAAGAACAAAAAATTCCGGCTTTGACAAAAGCGGCAGACGCCGCATCATCGGGCGTATCCAGGACGGCTCTTTCTGCGCCCGCACACAATTTTCGATTATCGCCGCCAGGAATGGATGTCCGGCGGCAGCCCCGAACGCATAATTACCAATTTGCCAATCCATATGGTATTGGGTGCGAAGGAAATGGCTGAAGGTCAAGCCTTCAAAGGGAAATACGCACTCCGACTCCTCCAAGGGAGAAAGATCACGTGCCAGCAGCACGTCGGTATCGAAGTAGAAGCCGCCATAGTGGTAAACCGCGAGGTATCGAAAAAAGTCGTAACGTTGGATCGGAAACTGGAATCCATTGAAAATGTCGCGATATCGCGGAAACTGCTGGGAAATAAAATTCTCTACCGCCAGGTCGTCAAAAAACAAATACTCGTAATCGGGGTTGAGAAGGCGCAGGTTGGCAGTGATGCCGCGGGTGCGCAAGCTCTGATGAGCGCTTTTACCGGTTTGAATGATCCGCTTTGGAATCTGAGTTGGCATTTGGCGGAAGCCAGACATTCACAACTAACTAAGGAGGGGAGTTAGTGCGTTTCGTAGTAATTGAAAGGGCTCCTCGAGATACGATCGAGAGAGCCCCACAACCACTGTGATCATGCTTTAGCTGTCAACCACTCTTACTTTTGCGATACCACGTTGAATCACACCGTCATTGAACTACTGCCGACAAGCTTGAAGGAGGTGCAGGAGGCGTCCCGCCACCACCGCCGCTGCCGCCGCTGGATGAATAGCAGGAGCTAGCATCAAACGACAGTGCGTTTCCGGTGCCATTGGCAACTCCACCCATGGTGGTCAGGTAGCAGTCCATTGCCGGATTGCTGACGACCCTTCCGGCTCCAACCAGCGAGCAACTTCCGCCTCCCGCCGAGCATTGGGAGTTAGAGGTGCACTGCGAGCTATTGTAAGTTCCACCTACGCACTGACCCACATTGCCGCCGGTAACATCAGGCCCAATCAGCGGCCACGGCTTGGAGGATGACAGCCAGGAAGGTCTTGAAGAGTAATAAAAGGAAGCCGGAAGAGACTCGGCAGCCGGCACGGCATTCGCGTACGCACTTAACGTGCTTGGCACTTCCGACGCGCTTCCGCAGGTGGAGGACCAACCGGTATCGGATGAGCTTCCGCACCAGCGAACTGCGTTCGTAACGGGGTCCCAATTGCCCCAGAACATGGTCGTCGGTGCCACCTGGCCATCATTGGTCTGCCCAACCCCGGCGTTATAAATCGAGACATCAGTATTTTTCCCGTTGGACGGTGTCGCGATGTAATTAGTGTGATAACCGGCAGTGCCCAATACGTTACCGATTATGTTGCTGTAGCGCGCACCCGGAGACAGCACAAACGGAGTGGTGCTGGATCCGGTAGCCTGTCCGTTGTCTTCTTCGCGGCCGTCAAAACGGTTGCGGAAGTAAGTATTCAATACGTGGGTTCCGTGGAATTGATCTTCGTAAACTCCCGCACCGATGTTTCCCTCCTGCAGAGTAAACAAGTCGATGGAGTGCATGTATTGGCTCTGACTGAACCAATTACTAGGAGTGGTGCCGGAGACGTCATTCACTTCGAAGTTATAACCCTGCACGCACCCTTCGCAGTCGGAGTTAAATACGATAGCTCCCGGCCGTTGCAGGATATTATTCTCCAGTAACAGATCGCTGGCGATAAACGCCGGCAGTTCGTAAGAATCCCCGTCGAAGCCGTAAAAATACGAGTCGCGGACCGTGCAGTGATTGCAAATCAGGTGTGAGACGTGATACCAACCGGTCCCGGTCGAGGTAGTGCGAACGCTACGAATGCCCTTCACCCAGCATCCGCTGCAATTAAACCAGGTAATGCCGTCGCCTCCGTTGGAATGGTCGAGCGAAATGTCTTCCACCGCATCGCCGTAGATGGGGCTGCTCGCCCACCAGGCTCCCGGAGAATGACTGCTCTGCCAGTTCGAGGCGTATATCCCCGGGGTTATTCCCACGGTGTAAGGGCCGGAGCCCGAGATGCTGGTGACATTAACAATCTGCTGCTGGCCGCGGATATTAGAAAGAGAGCTGCCGCGCTGGTAGCCGCTGGGCCCATCTATCGAATCACAAGCCGGCGAACCGTCATTCACTTCGCAGCCAACGTATAGCCCGCCGCTGTCGGACTGGTCGTCGACCTGGTCAAGAATAAGCGGGGCTCCGACTGCGAGATTGGTCTTACTGCTTAATATGATCGAGGTCGCGCCCTGAGTATAAGTGCCGCTGGATCCATTCGTGCCGCTCCAGGTGGCGCTGTTCGACGGGCTTTGCCAGTAGTTCATGTCACTGCCGTCGGCGCAGATATCATGATTACCGCCGCCGCAATGGCTGTTGCCACCGGTAAAAACCAGAAATGTACTGTTCGATCCGCTGCCGCGAAGAGTGACGTTGCTTTTATTTCCGAACCAGATTCCGCCGCTGATGGTGAACGTTCCTGCGGGGATCAATACGTAGCTGTTGGCAGGTGCAGAGGCCAGCGCCGCATTCACAGAACTGGTGGTAACCGAGCCGCCCGATACGGTTGCGCACTGCGAAGTGACGCATTGGCTGCGATTGGTGGGAATTCCTCCCGCCACGCCCGCCTGCGACCAGTCGATGGCTCGCTTGGAACTCAGAACTCCGTTCCAGGCCTGGCTATAGCCATAAGTAGTAAGACACAGCAGCAAAATAAGGCTGAGGGGGGATCGTCTAAGATTCATATTTTTGCCTGGTAAAACTGTAAGCTCCAGACAAAAGTTTACGCAGATGGGGGACTGCTCTCAAGGCACAGAAGTACACCAGCCCGCCGCGCAAATACTAGAAAGTCCTTGTGTCCATTGGACATATCTGCTCTCGCCTCAAGGACCGGGCTTTAAAGATGTACTAGTGGCGTGGCTTTTTTATGGGTTTCCCGGGAACTCCCATCGACCCGGCTTGGGGATGCGTGATTCTCAATCGCGGGAGACGAGAGTTGAGCGTTCTTTTTGCTCTATCATTGCGTCCATCCGGTCTAGTTGCGCCAGCGTCTGGTCGGAGAACTTGCGGGCGAAAAGCAATTCCCCCTCGCCAAAGCCGTCGTCGATGCTCACCTGGGCATGGGATTCAAAGAACCCGCAGTGCTTCTCACTAATCATTTCAGGATGGGCTCCCTGCGCCGACCAGTCTTCATAGAGCAGATTGCGGCGGCATTTTTCCCTGAATTCTGAGTTCCCCAGAATGGTATGAAAGAAACTCTCCTCGGGCGCGAAAACGTTCTGGAAAAAATCCCCCACGTTCTTATGGGTTTTCACAAAATCAACTATGTACTGGCAGGCCTCCCGGCTCAGCGTCCACCAAGTGTTGCCGGAATAGGCCTCCATGCTTCCCAGAGAATTGCGATAGTCGCGTTCGGCCAAGCCCAGCTTTGCCATTGCCCGAACCATAAATCGCCTTACCGGTTTGGTTGAAGGTAGACGCAGAGTATTGATCCGGGAAAGCGGCTTCCCGGGCGCTGGCACTTTCACGATGCTGATAAACTCCGCTCCCCGGTTTGCCTGCAGAAATGCGTGAATATAGTCTGCACTGCGCAGCGGGTAATCGCTGCCGCTGAGAAGAACGAAATAATCGTAATTCTCTGCCCTGGCCAGGGCCTGGCGCATCAAAAGCAAAATCGCCTCTATGCCGGTGAATTCCGCCCAATACACCGGAATCCGCTTCTCCGAAAAGAAAATATTATCTCCTCGAATCGACCGAAACTGCTCGATATCGCTCTTCTGGTCGATATGAATAAAAAATGCGCTGTTCGGGGTAGACAAGCGACTGATGACTCGCTGCAAAAGCCGCGGATTTTTGTAAGCGAATACCAGATAGGCGATTTTCAAGTTGCTCACCCTTGTTCCATTCCTACTCTCAACTTATCGCTCCCAGCCCTGCAGACCTCTTCAGTGGGATCGACAAGTCGCCGCTCACTTCGCCCAGGTTTTGCGTGACCAGGCTGTCATACTTTTTGGTAAGTGCGGGACGGACGCGCCGCTTCTCGGGCACCGCAATCAGAGCGATCAAAAACGCAATCCATACCAGGTCAGTAGATCGAATGGCGGCTTCGGTAAAATTGTAAGTCACCGCGATAAGAAAATAACCGAGCTGCAACCGTCCGACATTCGGATCGCGGGCCAGTGAGCGAACCACGTTACGATATCCGGCAATCAGCAACAAGGCAATCAGCGCCAGGCCGACAAATCCCAGATTCAAATAGACCTCAAGATATCCGTTGTGTGCCTCATTAATATGGTAGAGCTCAGGATTTGACCAAATCTTATCCAGCCGGCTGCCCAGCCAGAAGCTTTCGAAACCGGTTCCCACCAGCGGATTTACTGGAATATCCAGCACCGCCCGCCAAATGTCGGTGCGTCCCGTCAGAGTTGAGTCCCGCCCCATGGTTTCGAGGACGCCGCTTCCGATGCCGAGAAAAAGCACGGTGAAAGAAACCAGGATTACAGCAGCGGACATCAGGTGCACTACCAGTTTGCGCCGCGCCACTTTAAATAAGGCGTGCGCCCCAATCACGCCACTGGCCGCGATGAAACAAATAAGTGAGGTCTTCGAATTGGAAAGCAACAGAAGCCAAACTGCCATTGCAACCATCGAGCCATGCACCAGAAGTTTACGCCAGCGCCGCCGGGACCCCTCGGCCGTCGGCTGTAACAGGCTCCAAAAAGCTGCAAACCCGAACACCATGCAAGTCATGCCGAGCATGTTCTTGGTGTCCGCGACTCCTACATAAAACTGGGTTCCGTCCCAGTGGGATGCATACATCCTTCCCAACTGGGGATAGTATTTGATAAATAAAATAGAAAGAGGAAGTAATACAAATCCAACCCGCGACAATACCCGCTTAAGCGCCCGCGGGCGATTGTATTCCGTAAGCATGATGAGAACTATCGCATAGTCACCCAAAGACTTTACCCATCGTTTGAACGCGACTCCGGGAAAGTCTGACCACAGAACGCTCACCACACAATACCCTACAAACAAAACCAGCGGCCAATTCCGGCGCAAAATGTCGCCCACCTTTTTTCGCCTGGCTATCAAGACCAGCCCGCCTGCGGCTACTAACAGGGCATAGATGACGCGGTCTAAGGGGCTCCCCTCCAGGTACTGGTCGACCGACACTGCCGGAGACATATTCAACCAGGCCGACACATGCCGGGAACCGGCGATGAGCAGCCAGATCACCGGAATCCAGAGCGACCAGGAAGCCGGCAGCCCGCTCTCCTCGTCCAACAAGAACAGGCAAAGAATCCCGCAGCCGCATACTGCGCTCGCCAGAGTGGGTGACATCAGACCCGCTCCCTGAGTTGCAGCCGCATATGTAAGTGGCTCAGCATTCTTCAGTCATGATACCGGAGTCCCGCTCTTCGACCGACTCCGATCTTCTAAGTTGCCAGTAAGTCGGCGTAGACCTTCCGCGTAAGGTTACCGACGGTGGCCCACGAGTGCCGAGTGAAGGCGTATTCACGAATCCACGGTGAACGCCGTTCTAAGTCGGCAAACAGGTCGCTGGCAAAGTACCGATCGATGGCACCGGCCAGTTGGCCGGAATCGCATGGGGCACAAACGTATCCGGTTTTGCCCTCCGCAACATCGTCGTCGAAAGAGCCTACCCTGGTGGCGACTACAGGCAACCCAAAACTGTAGGCAAGAAACAGAATTCCGCTCTGGAAAATCTCAGTGTAGGGCAGGACCGCGACATCTGCCGCCTTGAAATACACTTCGGTTTCCTGGTCAGGAATGAAAGCGATCTTCTGTATGACCTTCGCTCCGGAAGCATGATTGGCAATGGCGCTTTGGATCTCACGCCAGTACCCTTCATAGCCTTTTTTTCTTCGCCGGCAATAATCAATCGATAGGAGCAGTCCCGGCCGGACAATTCGTGGAATGCGGAGACCAGGTATTCGAGGCCTTTGTAGGCTTTTATGGCGCCAAAAAATAAAAGCACTTTGCTCGAAGGATCAATTCCCAGTTGCCGTCTGGCTTCGGCCCGGGTAAGCGAGCTGTTAGGCACAGCATTGTTTACACCGTAAGGAATGATGGTGATGTTTTGGTCTCTTACTCCGAACTGCTGCTTGAGTTCGTCTTTCATTTGCGCGGTGTGAACAAAGATGTGATCCGCCAGCCGGTATTGAACCCGCAAAGTGAATCGATTCAGCAGCGAATCCTTCAAGTCTCTGCGTGCCGCATTCACATTGTGGGCCGTAAGCACAATCTTCTTGTTGAGCAGCTTGTAAAACAACAAGAGGAAAGTGCGGTCGAACGGTTCTAACTTGTAGTTCCACAGAATATGTAACACTTTTCGATTCGAGACCGCGGCATAGCGGATAAGCCGGGCATAAGTCCCGAGTACTTTCTTTATCTTCGCTGCCCGGCTTCTATCCCCATCACCGCCATATACCAGATCAAAATGCAAACCGGATGTCTGCTGCAGGTGGCTGCCGTCAATCGATTCGCCGCCCAGCACTTCCATGTCGACCCCCTGGCTGGCGAGCGCCGTGGCCAAACCGTACGCATAGTGAGGATCCTGCCCACCCGTCAACAGCGCAACCCGCATATTGGGATCGTCCGATCGCAGCTCGCGGCGATGAGCAGCGGTGAGAGTCGCCGCGTCGATTCTTGCATCGGCGTCTTCACCTTGAGCAAGCACCTGGCTGATCCCCGCAACCGTGCTGCATGGCTGGTCGGTGTTCATAAGGCGTCCTCACTGCGCATCAAAGAACCGCCGGTGTAACAATTCCAGAGTAAGAATCTTATGGATGGAGGTAGTGTAGTTGCTGTCTCCCTTCAGATGCCCCTGAACTATTTTTTCGAGTCGGCCGCGATTTATATAGGGCCGCGAAAGGGTCAGCGGGTCAAGCAACATCTCTCGCACATACTTACTCAGCGCATCTCGGTACCATACCCGGTAGTGCAAAAACTTGTGTCTTCCCAGGAACGCCTTCTCCAAATGCATCGCGGAAAACATATGATCCACCTTCGCCACCCATTGAGGCATGCCGTAATCGTAGGCATACTCAGCCTTGAAGGTGAATTCGAGGAAGGCGCGGGGTAGTGCGGCGAGTGCGGCGTTCCGGGTTCCTCCGACGCCTCGATCCGATGCGATCTTTTGTAGAGCCGGACTACCGTCGGCAATCAGGCGTAGTCGAATGCCTTCATCCTGGCCTGCGGGAGCGCGAAAAACGGTACGCACGAATTCATTATCGAGGTAAGGCGAACGCACCGTCAGTTGAGTCTGTTCCAGACCCAGAATTCCATAGTGATACCACGGAGACTGCCGAAAGGCAGCGAAGGTCACTGGATGGGTGTTGCGGACCGCCGAATAAGTTTGGCTTGCTTCTTGCACCGACCCCAGCATTTCGGGTCGGAACAATCCTTCGAGCGGCATCACCGGCTTGAACATAACTGCATGCCGGAGAATCTCGCTGCCATAAGTCCCTACCACTTTCGCGGGCGCAATGTGGCGGGCTTTCTGGCTGACGTATAAATCCGAGGCGCGGTATACATCCACCCCGCCTTCAGTCAAGTAAGTCGCGCGATCGGCATACTGGGGAAATTGCTGCAGGAAATCATCACTAACCTCGATGACCTGGTGCGATTGCCCGCAGATTTCGGCAACCTTCCTGGCCAGCCTGACGTCCTGGCACTCCCGAAAAGGACCGCCGAATGTATAGCATGGCAGAGAGCCGGGTGCGGCCTTATGCCACGCCATAATCACCCGCGTATCCATCCCCCCGGTCAGGGCGACCCCGGTAGATTGCGTCCCCTCGAAGTAGCGGGAAATCTGGCGCGAGAAAACATCGCGCAACTCCCGATAATATGCCTCCGGCGCCAGCGGCTCCTGCTGCTCCCAGGCGCTCGGCTCAAAATACTTATTCCGCCTGGCCAGCCCGGCATTCCGGAAGCACCACGCCGAACCCCCCGGTATCTTATTTATATCCTTGAATATTGTGCGATCTTCCAAAGTGCAGCTGAGCGCCACAAATTCGCCGAGGCCCCTTAACGAAGCCCTGCGCAACTCTGGCCGCACCGCCAATATTGCCTTGGCCTCTCCGGCAAAATAAAAGGCGTCTTTTGATGCAAAGAAATGCAGTGGATGCATTCCATAACGATCGTTGAACAGCAGCACAGTTCCCCGCGCTTCATTCGCCAACAGTCCATGAAACATCCCATTCAGGCAGGCGGGAAAATTGGGGTCGGTTTCGGCCAGACGCAGCAGGTAGAAAGCCGGATTTACTGGATCATTACTAACTCCCGGGCCGCCGCCGGTCTGGGGAGCGGAATATTCTTCTCCGGAAAATATCAGAGTAGCTCCGCTGGATGGGTCCTGTAACGGCATACTCGCGGCAAACGAATTCTTCACCGCTGTCCATCCGACATAAACCCCCAAAGCCTCGCTGATCCAGGTTCCCGTGTCGTAAAAAGATTCGTGGGTCACAGCTTTAAGCATTTGCTTGAGCTGGTACTCGGCGTCGGGCCGCGGGATTTTGGTGATCAAGCCTACAAGTCCTGGCATAGTTTTAATCTGGAAGGGTGGTCAGGAATTGGAGCCGGCGGGGGGATTTGAACGCCCCGTCTGCCGATTACGGGTCGGCCGCTCTGGCATTGAGCTACACCGGCTTGCTTTAAAGTTTTGCCACTTCGCACGCGTTGCAACCAGGAAAGTAATAACCGGATACGGAAGCAGTCCCAGCAGGCCGCGATAGAGCTTCAATTTTACAATGAGCGCACCTTTTACATTCAGTGGAACATAAAAATGCGGAATCAGCATCTCCTGAAAACCATTGCGCACCTTGAATTCGCGCAGTGGCGTGTCCTTTTTATTGCCGTAGTTATACTTGCCGAAAATGAGATGAGACATCTGCTTGCTTTCGCATATCTCGACCACTTTCGCCATCAGCGCATTCGCCGGCCGCTTGTCCTGCTGGCTCTTCTTGGAAACGAACGTCAATATGGAGGCAATCTGCCCCCGGTAAACCAGTTTCACCACTCCAATCAGCTCTCCCGCGGCATAGGCGCAAATGTAATCGCTACGCTCGAGAAACGATTGCTGGTCCTTCCACACCTGATCGTGGTTCTTGCCATAATGCGTATAGGGCTTGCCCTGGCGCATCGGTGAATCGTTATTCAGATCGATAAGGTCCTCTACCAGGCGATGATCCAGCGGTTGAATTCCGACCGTGACCCCGCGCTTTTCCGCCCGGCGAACGTTTTTGCGCGACTCCTGGGGAAGATTTTCCCACCACTCTTTAAAGCTGCGAATCGGCACCGCTGCAATGCTGTCCCATTCCATGGGATATGAATATTTGGGCGCGGTGTCAGGCGGTTTTTGCGAGAAGCTAAAAACATCGGCGCGGAAATCGGCGCGGGCATTTTCCTTTAAAGCAGCGATACAGGCCCTGGGATCCACCACTTCTGATTCCAGCCACTCCTCTTCATTGATCACAGCCAGCTTAATCCGCTTTCCGCTGATCACCAGGCTTTGCCCATTCACCCGCAATGCCGGTGCCTGGAACCATTTCCCTTTGACGCTGACCTCCACCGTCTCGCGCACCGCGATCTGGTTGTCGGCGAAGACGGGCGAATCTGTGGTTGGTGAACTGTAGCTCATAAATTTTGGGGTGAATCTAAATAGGCTGTGAAAGCGTGCGCCAGAGGCGCACCCGCTCGTTCGCTAAGAATGTCGCCGCTCATCAGCAACCGGTACTCCTCTGCGTTGACCGGATGAGTTTCCAGTTCCACCACCGAATGCTGCGCCAGGGCCACAATTCGCTGCAGGCGAGCGGTTTGGTCGACCGGGGCCAATGGCAACAAGAAGTCCACCAGCCGATGTCTTTTGCTGAGGTGCTTGTCCAGCAAATTGCGGTAGAAGCGATTGATCCAGCTCTTCTCGCCGGGGGCAAATGAAAAATTCCTGCGTACCAGGGTGCCCGCCGGCAGGAGTTTGGCAAAGACCACATTGGCACAGAGGTGCATGTGATGATGACCGTCGATGCGCCTGGGTTCTTGGTCGTAGAGCTTCCGGTATTCGTCGATTTGTACCGCGACGATGTACTCAAAAGCCCGCGCCAGCCCGGGATGGAAAATCACCTGAGCCAGCGGATTCTGTCGCAGATAGTGCGCCACCCGAGCCTGATATCCTGCCAGCCGCGACGATATTCCCGACCCGGAATACTGGGCGGTCAAGTTCAAGTGAAGTCCAGCGTCGACGCCTTGCTTGCGCGCAAGCGCCGCTGCCCGTTGCGAATCTTCCATGAATACCATTGCGCTCACCGAAGATATCGCACCCATAGCCAAACATTCCGCGGTGCGGTCGGTGGTTTCACGATCGCGTCCCCAGTCGTCGGCATTAATAATGAGCGCACCGCGGCGGTGCGGTTTGGCGTCAACTTTCGGGTTCAACTGTTCTTGCACTGCCGTAGTCATCGAATGGCACTCGTCTATACTGCTGTGCGGTTGAGCGGCTGCCGCACCGGCACAGAATATGGTTACTTATGTAGTCTGCTTTCTTTCTCTAAGGGATGGCGCCGATGCTTTCGATTGCATCGAGGCCGGTCTGTAAATTCCGATGCATTTCAAAAACAATCTCCGCAGGCGTTCCATTTGTTCGCGCCGCACAAAGGCCACCATCTCGTCACTGATCGGACGTTCACCATCTCCAACCAGCGCCCAGCAGTACCCCGAGAGGATAAATACTCCGCCCACAACCAATGGACGCTTAGTCATCTGGTACACCGCGCGAAACAACTCCCAGACCGGATGATTGCCCAGCATAGAGTCCTTCATTCCGTACTTGAACCTGGCCCGCAGGATGCCATGTTGGGCCGTTCCCATGGGACGATGGTGCAGCGTGGACTTATCGGTGAAGGTGCGGGTCTTCCAGCCCTTCATGCGTGAGCTGATGACCGCAATATAATCGATTCCGCCGTTCCTGACCGGGGTATAACCTCCAATGGCGTCGAAGCACTCTTTGCGGAACAATTGGCAGGCGCCGGAGACGTGATCAATATTTACGAAGCGATAGTCATAACTTTCATTCGAGATGCTGTCGCGGAAAGGCGTGCCCACCAATCCCAGAGTCTCATCCTCCGACAGCTTGGCCAACAGAAACGCGAAATATCCAGGGTCAAAGGACAGGTCACCGTCGAGGCTTGCAATTGCCTGGTATGGCAGGTGACGGACCTGGCAGTAGCCGGCATTGAAAGCATGCACCTTGCCGGCAAAATGCCGCTCGGTGCGTTCCGGCATACTTACTAGTTCGATCCAGTCATGCTTCGCGGCATAACTGCGCACAATATCATCGGTGCCGTCAGTTGATCCGTCACTGACAATCACCCACTTCAGCGGCCGCACAGTTTGCTGAAGCATCGACTTCAGGGTCAGCTCGATGAAGGCCGCCTCATTCCGGGCGGGCGTTATCACCACGTAACTTAATACCGGGGAGAGCACTGTTGATCCTTTAATCCGACACCGAACTTAGAGCACAATCGGAGTATCTGCTGCGGCGCAGGTTCTTTACGCTTCGCACCAGCGACTTGGCGCAGTAGGCCAACTTATCCCCGCCCGCTTGCAGCAATCGCAGCTGCCACCACGCCCTGCTGGAGGTGACGTAGGGATCCAGTTCAAAGGCGAAGGCGATGTATTCCCCACACGATTCCGATTGCCCATCGATCAGGTCCTTTTGCGCTAAGCGGATAGCGCTGAGGGCCAGTTGTTTCTTGTATTGGCGGCTGAGGTCCTGATGGCCGGCGATCTTGTCGCCGCAAGCCTGGAATAGCGAATCAAAGGCCAGCAAGTGCTGTTCTAAATTCTTCAATTTAGAAAACGAATAATGCATGTTGGCATCGTGCGTACGATAAACCGCCTGGGGGTTTTCCAGTCGCGCGATGGAACCTCTGCAGGCCAAAGTCAGCCACAGATGCAGATCACCGGCATGAGGCAAAGCTGGGTCATAACCGCCCACTGCCTTTTGGTCCGAGGTGCGCACGAACGCGGTCGGCGTCCACACCGGATTGGTTGCACTGTTTGCGCACGCGGTCTCGATAAACGCTTGCCCGCTTACAATGCGGCAAACCGGCCGCGTCGAACCGGCCGGCATTTGGGGCAGAGGCTGCCCTGCCCTCGCCATTACCGCTTGACCATGGACCAGGACCACTTCCGGATGTTCATTAAAAACTGTCACCGCGCGGGCGAGGGCGCCGGGCAGTAACCAGTCATCGGCTGACAACAATAAGAAGTAGTCAGCCGAAGCCCATGCAATGCCTTCGTTATAAGTTTTTATGTTGCCGCAATTCGCCGCGTGTCTGATGAATGTAACCCGGCTATCCTCTTTCGCCAGCGCAAGAGCCACTTCGGCGGTGTTGTCCGACGAAGCGTCGTCGATGACAAGCACCCGGATGTCGGCTCCCGTCTGGTTGAGCACGCTCCGCACACAGCACCGAAGATAGCGGCCATAGTTGTAACATGGCACCACGATGTCAACCGAACTCAAGGCCTGACCTCCTAGGGGAATCACTCGGTTGCCGGCTCCGGGCTGAATTGGTTTTTGACAATGCCCAACCGCGCCGCAATCCGCCCCAACCGTCCCTGCAACTTATTGCTGTATGCCAACGTGGCCAGCAGCCTAATAGAATAACCGCTAGTCAGTATTACCGCGATGGTGCCTAAAGTAACCGCAACCGGACGCGAAAGGTACGAGAACCCGCAAAAAACAATGGCGATAATCGAGAAGAACATCGCGCCTGCCTGCAAATTTTCCCGCGACCAGCGAAATCCGCTCAGCCGCCGGACGATTGGGTAAACCAGCAGACCGTGGAAAACATACGACAAGAAAAACGCGATTCCGGCCCCGTTCAGCCCGAAATGGCTGACGCATAACCAGGTAAGCGCGAGGCTGACCACTGCCCAGGCCACTTCACTAAAGATAAAGAGATTTTGCCGGCCTTTGGCCACGATGATGAAGCCCATCGGCCATGTGATCACCTGCAAGGTCGCTCCCAGGCATATCCAACGCAGGATCGGCACCGAAGCACCGAACCGCGAGCTGTACAAGAGCGCAATCACGATGGGTGCAAACGTCAGAGTAGCCAGAACGCCCGGTCCGGCTAACAGCAGCCCCACCCGAGCCTGTTCGTTGACCAGCCGGTTGCAGGTCTCATGGTCATTAACGCTGGCGGTTAAGCGAGGATAGAAGTCGGCTGCCATGGCCTGAAGGATGAAGCCCACATACATCCCGCCCAGTGTCCATGCGGATTGGTACAAGCCGGTCGCTTCGATTCCGATTTTATGCAGAACAGTTACGCGAATGGTGTAAGCCACGCCGAGCGTCATCAGGCTGCTTATCATGAACGCCAATCCCAGCTTCAGCAGAGCTCTTATCTCCTCCACCACCTGCTTCAACGGAACGGAAACTTTCGGGATTTGGACTTTGCGGCTATACCACCATGACATGAAAATGGTCATGGCGGTGACCGCCACTACATAAGGCACGATACCTTTTTCCCGGAAGGCATAAACCAGTGCGATCCCGATCACTGCGCCAAACAGGGCGCCAAAAACATTCATCTTTGCCAGATCGGAAATGCGGCGCATCCCCTGCAGGAGCGCTGCCTGGCCGCCGGAAACTAATTTGCAAAATGCCGCCAGCGACAATATCGCTACCCCAGTCGCATACTGCTCGGTGCCGAAAGTGAGCCTTGATATTTGACGCGAAAAAATTACCAAGCCCATCGCGCCGATCAAGCCGAGCATCACCGATGTCCTTCTCAATACGGCGATGGTAACTGTGATCCGCTCAGCGTCATCTGAGCCGACCGCCTCGGCGATCTGTCGAACTCCGCTGCTATTCACTCCCATCCCGGCGATATTTTGCGCCAGATCGACCACGGAATTGTATAAGCCAGCCAGACCGAATCCTGCCGGCCCGAGAAACAGCGCCATGGCCTTGGTGCGAACGATTCCAATGGCGATGTTTAAGACCTGAGATCCTCCAATCAGGGCAGACGATTTGAGAATTTGACGGTAGCTGCCGCCGTGTGTGGCCGGGTTGGAGACATTGGCGCCCATCGGTGAATGAACCGTACAATCCGGTTCCGTTAAAGACTTCCGTTGAGAAGGCGAGACTGGGGCGTTAATGACTGTGGAAGACATTTTAAAATTTCAAACTATGGGCGGTACAGGTTACTTTTGACAGGAAGAGACGCACTAAGGTTTGCGCGTGCGTCTTCAAGGCTCGCGTTTACGGGTTAAGGAAGTGAAATTACGGTCACATTGTCGAAGGAGACTGGCTGGTTGGAAACATCCAGAGCGATCGCACCTTGCGAGTAATTGGTGTCATTGGCGGAAATCGCAAGAGTGTTGTCGAAATAGACCTGAATAGCCGAGCCCTGGAAGACCAGCCGCAAGTTGTGCCAATTGGTGTCCATGGGAAGCGGCGCCGACTGGCCAAGCAAAGACAGGTCGGCATCGATGTCCCACTGGCCGATCCGGAAAAGTTTAAGCACCCGCTCAGCCGGATAAATCCAGACCCCGTAGCTGGCGCCGGTATTGATGTTTACCCGTCCGCGCAGCCCGCCAGGGTAATCGTTCAAAGATGCTAGCTGGAAATCAGTAGCCACCGTGTAGTCGGTCCAGGCAGAACTTCCGGCATAACTTTGAGTATGGCCGCCACCGTTGTAGGTGTAGACATTATTCGCCACTGCCCATCCGGCGGCGAATCCCAGCGGCGAAATCGTCCAATTTCCCGATCCCGAGCTGAAATTGTCGCTGAACAATAACGAACCGACTTGAAATGAAACCCCAACTGAAGCCGGACTGTTGGCCGCGCCCGGAGCAGTTACCGTCACCGTGTCATTGAAGGTGCCGGTCCCGGATGTGTTCGGGTTCACGGTCACACCAATCGACGATGGCGCCGTCCCTGCACTGTTGCTCAAAGTAAGCCACGACTGGGCATGGCTTGCCGTCCAGTTCATGGAACCTATTCCGAGATTAGCAACCTGGATATTTTGGGCATTCGGAGCCGCACCTGAGGCGCCGAAGAACGTCAGCTGAGACGGGGAGATGGATAATGCTGCAGTCGATACACTCAGCGTCACCGGAATGGCGAATGGAGAATTACTGGCACCCGGAGCTGAAACCGTCAGGGTACCGCTATAGCTGCCCTGTGCCAGGCCAGCCGGGTTAACTGCAACCGTCAATTGGCCAGGCGTCACCGAGGTTGACGCCGCCGCACTAAGCCATGCGGCGTTGCTGGTGACTGCCCAGGTGGTGGTTGCTCCACCCGCAGTAATGTTGAGGGTTTGTGGCGACGGGACTGATCCTCCAACCGAGCTGAATACCAGGCTCGAAGGACTGACCGGATCCAGTGCGGCCGTCTTTTGCACTGCCCCGACTTGAATGTTTGAGTACGCGATGGGCTGGCTGTCGGCATCGAGGCACACGTAACCCGAGGCATAGCTGGAATCGGTGGAACCCATCATATAGCTGCCATCCCAGTAGACCGAAACCGCGCTCCCATGAAAATCCAATTTGAGATCATGGGCAGTGGTCGCGTCAAAGGTCATGGGAGCTACCGCCAGCTGGCTGACGCCGCCCTGATTGATGTTCCACTGGGGCACGGAATAAAGAATCATCTCCCCATAGGCAGGGTAGAGCCAAACCGCATAACCCGCGCCCGTCGCCGGATTCACCCGGCCACGAATTCCACCCGGCCAATTCGACAGATTGGACAAACGCACATCCGCATCGAAGGAGTAGTCGGTCCATCCGCTGTTACCGGCACAGGACTGGCTGAAGCCCAATCCGCTGTAAGAATAAACGCCGTTTGCAACGCTCCATCCATTCCCTTGCCCCATGGGGGAAATAATCCACCCGCTGGCAAGATCCTGGAAGTTTTCCGTCAGGTCCGCCGCCAACACCTGCAAAGTCACAGGAATCGATAACGGAGAATTAGCCACACCGGTGGCGGCGAGGGTCACGGTCCCACTGTAATTTCCGATCGCCAGACCGGAAGGATTGACTGAAACGCTGGCACTTTGCGGCGTTCCGCCCGATGTCGGGGAGACGCTCAACCAGGCCGAGTTCGAACTGGCCGTCCAAGTGAAGCCGCCCCAGCCCCCGCCATTAATGACATTTATGGTTTGAGCAGGTATCTGCTGGCCGCCAACCGCAAAGAAGTTGAGGGTAGCGGGTGCAGCCACCAAAACAGGCGGCAGCGATGTAACGGTCAACTGCACGTTTACCGTCTGGGTCGGAATTGCCGCTCCCAGAGCGACCAAGGTGATGACGCCATTGTAAGTTCCGGGTGTAAGCGATGCCGCCGCAGCCGACACTTGCGGCGTGGACGGCGTTGCCCCGGAGTTGGGGCTAACGCTAAGCCACGCGGCATTCGTGGCAGCGGTCCACACTACTGGACCACCCGCGCCGGTAAGTTGCAGGCTCTGTGGAACGGGGTTGCTGCCATAGGTTGCCGCAAACGTCATTGAACTGGCTGATGAACTCAAAGAACCAGGGTTCACGCTTGACGAGGTCACCATGACATTGGCGAAGTTAATGACCTGGTTAGAGACATCGAGCGCAATCGCGCCGGATGCGTAGGTGGCGTCAGTCGTCGTAATTACCGTGGCGCCATCGAAACTAACCTGTATCTGGCTGCCGTTAAACGACAGCTGCACATTGTGGTAGTCTGGTGGTATCGAACTTACGTTGGCTTGCCCGAGTTGCACCAAGCCAGAATCAATATCCCAGGCCGTATTACGGAACAACTTAACTAGGCCTTCGGTCGGATACAGCCATACCGCGTAACCCGCCCCGGTGCTGGGATTCAGCCGGCCACGAATTCCACCTGGATAGTCGTTCAGAGTGGCCAGCTTCACCGACACATTCAGGTTATAGTTCGTCCACCCGGCATCTCCGGCATACACCTGGGTGTGCCCGCCGCCGTTATATTGCAGAGCATTATTGCTGACCGACCAATTGGAGGCAAAGCCCAGCGGAGAAAATGCCCAGCCATTCATGGTTCCGTCGGCGAAATTCGAGAACAGCCACAGATTGGTGACCAGCAGCGACACAGAAATGGTCTGTGGACCATTGGTCGTACCCGGCGCACTTACCGTGATTAATCCGGTATAAGTACCGGTGACAAGTGCGAAGTGTCGACCGACACGCTGAGAGAGGCGGGAGTGGTTCCAGACGGCGTTACATGCAACCACGCCGCGTTGGAAGTTGCTGTCCAGTTCAGAACGCTCGTGCCTTGGTTATAAACGCTCACTGTCTGAGCCGGAGGATTCGCTTGGCCTTTGAAGCCGGCAAATTCAAAGAAGACGGATAAGCCAGCAGGGCTGGCGGGGCGCCAGGCATGGAGGAGGCAGGAACATAGGCAACGTCCACCCAATAGTTACTCGAAGCATAGGTTGAGTTCGGGAAACCGCTGGTCGAGGTATAGCTGTAGACGCCATTACTTCCATCGGTGCCGTCTTGTAGGAAATGCAGCGGCGGAGCATCCGATGCCGCGCCGGCGAAATAGGAAATCGAGTAAGAGTAATGTCCGACGGGCGCGAAATAGGACGCTAAGTAGGTCGTATTAGCGGTTATTGCGACCGGGCTACTGAAATTCACCTGCTGCCAACCGGAAGCCGTTTCACCCGTAAAGGTCGCGGTCGCGAGTAGCGTGCCGGTATTGCTCCACAAATTGCCGACATGGGTGCCGGTGTTAGTGCTGGCTTTGTAGAAACGGATGCCAGTGATATACCCGTTGAAATCAGCCCGGAAACGCACGCCGAGTTCGGTCGAGCGGGTGTCTCCGCTATCCACCTGGGTAGGCGTAGCGCTCGCGCTCCAGTCGCTGCAGGGGCAATCGGGCGGGGTGACGGTCACTACCGAGGGCGATGCCGCCTCCCAGGTTTCCGCTGTCGTCAACCGCGCGGCTCTGAGGGTCACACTTCCCAAAAGGCTGGCTTGCCAGTTGTAGGACCAGCTCTCGCGTCCGGTAGCTGGATGCCAGGTGCTTCCGCCATCGGTTGAAACTTCCACCCCGCCAACCACCCCTCCGCCCGCGTCTGCGCGGTTCCGCTGATGTGATCGAGGTTCCGGTTCGAACCGCAGATCCATTGGCCGGTGACGTGATCGCCGCGGTCGGGGCGACAGTATCAGTCGAGGCGCTGGCTTTCACCAAGCCGGACTGAAGAGTGGCCGGCTGAACTCCCATGTCCGCAAACAGGTTGACTGTCGCCTGCTGCATCGACGGGTTGGCAGCGGTATTGGGCGAGAAAAATGGATTGTCGTGATTGCTGTCGAGGCCCCATGCCCACTGCACGGTGCCGGCACCAAATACGAGTGCCCCGCTGGAGCGCGATAAAATGTCAGGTGATGAGTGGCTACGCCGGCTCCATAGATACCGCCTTCATCGAGGAGCAAGTCGCTGGTCAGGGTGTAAGTGGCCGTAGAAATGCGAATCAGCCCAGCCGGACGAGACGCCGTTATCAATGTCCTCATCCCATTCATATCCCAAGGTGCCCTTTGGCAAGGTGGCAGTCTGTCCTGGACTCTTGGCTTCCGACGCGCGGTGTTGCGCCAGAAACGCATGCGTCCATCGGCATAAGGCACCTGAATAGACAAGCGTGCCCGGGTTGTCAGTCGGCCGGTCCATTCACCATAAAAAGCGTGCCGGTTAGCGCGTTCTCGGGACGGCCTCCATCGGCCGGGGGACTGAACCGGTCATCGCGCCAGGTGCCTGTCCAGGTAGGCGGATCCAACGGGTCGAGCGGGCATTATTCAAGCGTTTCCTTGTAGCACACCAGCGTCCGATTGGCGGTGTTGGTCCCGTCAATGCTGGGCTCAAGACGGGTCTTCCAAAACACTTCGTTGCCGCTGAAAAACGCCATACTGACGCCGGCATTGCGGGCCGCCTCCACGTTGGTGCGATGTGGCCCCGACCAATACTCGTCGTGTCCGGCGTCCAATAAATACGCTTATGGTTAAGATCAAACTACCGGAGCGGGCCGCGTCAATCCCGCTGAAATAACTAACGTCATATCCGTTCGCCTCCAGAAAGCGAACCATCGGATACTCCGCGCCGAAGACCCAGGTGGCCGACTTCTCGCTAAACCCGCGAGTCTCTACCGGACGGTTATAACTTACCTTGTAAGCGCGGCTTGATAAGTCGAACAAATTTTCCGGGCCATACAAACTGGCGCCGCCATAGCCGTTATATGCCTGCCAGGTCTCATCCGAGGTCTGAAACAGCATTGCGGAATGACTGGCATCGTTACGCACAACAAAAACTATATGGCTGTCTCCGCCGGTATCGGTCCGGATCAAGTGCGCGAAGTAAATGCCAGAAACTGCCGTGGATGGGATTTGCCAGGATGCAGATATCGCCCAGTTGCCACAATCCACCAGGCTGGTACTCGAATCGGTTATACACGCCGGCTGCGACTGGGGCAGCTTTGCAGAGGGCGCAATGCTGGTGATCAATCTCGCGCCCATTGCCCGCATAATAGCCCAATCGATAAATATTGATAGTGTACTTGACTTGCATTGGTGTCAATTTTGAAAGTTACGTTTGCCCGACGTTAAAGCTGATGTCGGTGGCGAAACCCTGGATCGTGGGGTCGCCAGCACCGTCGCTGTTCAGGTCCCATTGCGTGTTGGGCGTACCGGGTAGGCAGTTTTCAGCCTCGATGGCATTCGCGGGGAGGCTGCAGCTGGCGAAAGCTAATACTGGCAGCCAGAGCAATAAGGCTGCGGCGCCAATTATCAGCAAGTTGTTGAGTTCTTACTTTCATTCTTTCCTCGCGTGATTTACGTCGCCGGCATTAGACTCGGAACGACTAAGTCTGCACTAAATGGAACAGTCAGCTTTAGACTTATTCGACCGTTCAGTACGCGCCTTCGCCCAGAAAGACCGCGTGCGGCGTGCGAACCAGAATTTTAAGATCCAGCCACAGTGACCAGGTCCTGCGCATAGCGAATGTCGAGGCGCACCATTTCATCGAATTTCACCCGGCTGCGGCCATTTACCTGCCATAGCCCGGTGATGCCGGGCTTGGCTTCCATCAATCGGCCACGGTGCCAGATCTCATAAGCCTCGACTTCGTATGCACCGGCGGTCTTGGACCCACCAGAGACATCTCGCCCCGCAGCACATTGATCAGCTGCGGCAATTCGTCGAGACTGGATCTGCGCAGGAAGGAGCCAATTCGAGTGACCCGCGGATCGGATTTGATTTTGTAGACGCCATGATCCATTGCCGTTTCCGTTGGCCGTGCCATTTGCCCCCGATCCACCTTGCCGGCGATAAGCTGCTGTACGAATTCCTTGTGGACGCTGTGGTCGTTATTGGTAAACATGGTCCTGAACTTCAGGAAGGTGAAAGCGGGTGCCATGTTGACCGATCCGCTGCTGCCGGAAAAATACGGGGCCTTCCGAGGTCAGCTTAACCAGCGCGGCCACTACCAGGAAAATCGGCGCGCTTAGATACCAGGCCGATTCCGCTGCCCAGGACATCGATCAGCCTTTTGACGGCAAACTGATATTTTCTGCGGTCGTCCTGGTCAGAAAAATCGGGATACAGCATCGGATTGCTGGGGCGATCGAAGATGCCTTCCGTCCCAGGGCTCGGGAAATACGTGAAACGAAATTTTACCTGGTTGAACTGGTCCAGGGTCAGCGAGTGGCCCAGGGTCTCACTTACCCGCGCCATCATCGTGCTGACGATCGAGCTTTGATCGTCGATGATGATCTCGGTGAAAAGCACTCCGACTACTGAGTGGTTCCTGTACCAGCCCACCACGTCGGTTGCGCGCGTCGAAGCGCGACAAGTGGAGATGACCTTGCCCAATGCGCGATTGCTCTCCGTGGGCAGACATGTCGCCGAACTCGAGCAGCATGAGCAGGAACGGCTTGCGCGATCTTTCGGTGCGTTTGCGCTCGAGCGAGAGGGTGCGCAGGAATGATTCTTCGTCCAATACCACTCGGTCGCACACCGGGGTTGAAAGCGCCGGGGCTACTCCGGCAACAGATCCGTTATTGTACGGCGGGAATTCACGAGTTACTCTCCTGGTTGCAAAATCGAAGTGTTAAAGACCCGCGGTTCGCTTGAGTCCTGCAATCCTGGGGGAGGACTGAGTTGCAACGGCATGGAAGCTTTTCACATCGGTTCAAAAAAGTTTTCAAGCGACCAGACGTTATCGCGACTACGAAAGCTGGCGAATACAATCGATCACGTAATCCTGATCTTCCTCGTTCATAGTGTGGAACAGAGGAAGAATGATGCAATTGCTGGTCACCGAATCGGTTTCAGGAAAACTATTGGTCCAGCGTTCTTCGACGTACGGAATTTCGCGATGGATCGCCATGATTCCGCGCCGGGTTGAAATGCCGCGATCGAGCATTTCCTGCATTAACTGGTCGCGCGTCAACGGCGCATTGCTCTTTCAACCGCACCATGTAGGACTGGTAGTTATGCCGCGATCCCGAGGGCTCAACCGGAGGAACCAGCCAATCAAAACGCGGCTATGCGCTTCCGAATAGCGGCCGGCAAAATATCGCCGGCGCGCGATCATCTCGTCCAGGCGCTGTAACTGCACCAGGCCGAGCGCCGCCTGCATGTCTGTCATGCGGTAGTTATAGCCAACCTCGGGATAGCTCTCGGTGACGATCTGCGACGAACTGTGACGGGCCAGGTCGGAGACGCTCATGGCATGCTGGCGCAACTTGCGAATGCGATCGGCGATGCCTTCATCCGAGGTGGTGATCATTCCGCCTTCGCCGGTGGTCAGAATCTTGCGCGGATGAAAACTGAAGCACGCCATCAAAGTATGCGGCTGGCCGATGCGTTGCCCCTGATATTCAGAACCGATCGCGCAGGCGGCATCTTCAATTACCACCAAGCCGTAACGTGATGCGATCTCGCTGATTTCTGCAATCGCCGCCGGCAAACCGATCTGATGAACGATCAGAATCGCCTTGGTGCGAGGCGTAATCGCGGCTTCGATCCGAGCTGGATCCAGGTTGTAAGTTGCGGGATCGACATCGACGAAGACCGGTATCGCGCCTGCGTATCGGATTGAATTGGCGGTGGCGATGAATGAAAGGCTCGGGCACAGTACTTCGTCGCCCGCTTTCACTCCCGCCGCCACCAGCGCAAGGTGTAAGCCCGGTCGTGCAGGACGAAACTGCGATCGCATGCGCCGCCCCGACATATTGCGCGAACTGCCGCTCAAACTCAGCGACTCGCGGGCCCTGGCTCACCCACCCGCTGCGAAGCACCTCAAGGACGGCCGCTTCTTCTTCCCTGCCAATAAACGGACGGGCGACCGGAATCATTTTTGGTTAATGTTGCGCTGCTCATCGGGCCTCCGTGCCAACGCAGCCGGCTGTCGATTGTCGCTTCCATTCAATCAACCGGCTGCAGCCCTTCTTCCAAGCGTAACCTCACTGCTGAAAACCCAGCATCTTCTCGGCTTTTTCGGTCGCCGCCCGTCGCGCCTGGACATTGCCGACCTTGCGCGCCTCGCGATACTCGGGCTGCATCCGAGATCCACTCAGTTCGAGCATCAGGTGGCACAGCTCATTCAGGCTGGTCTGAACTCCGGTGCCGACGTTGAAGGCTTCGTCGGTCACATCGCTCTGCGCCGCCAGCAGATTCGCTCGCGCAATGTCATCGATGAAAACGAAGTCCATCGATTGCTTGCCATGGCCGAAGATCAGCGGCGGCTGATTGGCTTCGATCGCGTCCAGCCAGCGGATCATAACTTCCGTATAAACTCCGACCGTGTCCATGCGCGGACCGTAGGCGTTGAAGTAACGGAACGCCACATAGGGCAAGCCAAACGTCGTGTAATAAGCCCGCAGCATCTGCTCGTTCGCAATCTTCCCGGCTCCGTACATAGTGTCCGGTTGTTGAAACGGATGCTCTTCATCGATCGGGCAGATACGAAGGCTCGCCATAAACCGAAGCCGAGGACGCCGCAATTATCTTCTTCACCTTGTGCTGTACTGCGATTCCGAGCACGTTCGAGCTGCCGCCGATCAGCACCTCGACCGCCTCCCGCGGGGCTTCCGCGCAACGCGTAATCCGCAGCGCAGCTTCGTGGAAGATGTAATCCATGCCGTCCACTAGCCGGTCCACCAAAGCGGCGTCCCGGATGTCGCCGTCGTAATCAGCACCTTGACCTGACCCCGGCTCCATCGCCGATTCCAGATTGCTCCAACTGCCGCGAACGAAATTGTCGAGCACGCGGACTTCGCGCGGCGCCGGCATCGAGCAGCTGGTCAACAATCGTGCTCCCAATAAAACCTGCGCCTCCAGTAACCAGGCAACATGCTCCATCAATCCGATTCATCGGCTCTCCTCCGTGATTCTTGCTGACCGTTCGCCTTAGACATGCCGGATTTCCTCTTCATTGCGAAAACGCATGATCTTTGCCGGCGCGCCGGCGACAATCGCATACTCCGGCACGTCACGAGTTACCACTGATCCGGTGCCCACAATCGAGTGTGCGCCGATTTGAACTCCCGGGAGAATGCTGGCATTCATTCCGATGTCAGCTCCGAATCCGATCCGGACTGGCTTGATGACCAGCTCGGTCGCGATGATCGGCATGCTCACCGGTTGCGCGGTGTGCGTTGAGCCCAGCACCTTTGCTCCCGGACCCCAGCCTACATAGTCCTCGAGGACAAGGTCGCGGGCATCGAAGTAAGCCTGCGGCCCGATCCACACGTGATTGCCAATGCGGCAATTTCCGTCGAACCGTCCCTGGATCATGGTCTGCGATCCGATGAAAACCGAATCGCCAAATTCCATGGTCTCCGGATGCTTGAGCACCACCGAGGACGCCGACCTGCAAATCGTTTCCTACCGACTTGCAAAGCGAACGCATGATGACACGCCGCATCAGGCTGTCGAAGGAACTCTCGCCTGACCGAAACTGCCCGAACATTTCAACCAACTGTTCGCGAGTCCGGGCAGATTTCAGCCATGCCGAGAAGTCGCCTTCCCACGCCGGGTCTTCACGCGTTTCGCGGAGACCGAAGGTCGCCGCGACCTGGCGAAGGGTTAGATCGTTACTGTTTGCTGAGTCGACTGACATTGCAAAGACTCCAGAAGAACGGATGCGACGCGCTTCACTTCCTCGTCGGTGATGAACGGATGCATGGGCAGCGAAAGAATGTGACTGGACAGGTGCTCTGAAACCGGGAAGCTTCCCTTTTCATAGCCCAGGTCCGCATAGGCCGCCTGCAAGTGCAAGGGCACTGGATAGTGCAGCCCGCACTCGACTCCTGCGGCGTTGAGAGCGTTGCGAAGCGCTTCACGATCGTCCGCCTGAATTACATAAAGATGGTAAACATGCTCGCCCCATCCCATTTCGACCGGCAATCCGAGAGACGCTTCCGACAACAGCTCGTGGTAAAGCTTGCAACTTCGCGACGGCGCGCATTCCAGCGATCAAGATGTCGCAATTTGACCGACAGGAAACCGCCCTGCAGCCCTTCCAGCCGCAAGTTCTAACCAGGCAAGCCGTGCTCGTACTTCTTCACCGAGCCGTGATCGCGCAACATCCGCATGCGCTGCGCAAGCTCGGGATTGCTGGTGACAACCGCACCGCCTTCGCCCAGGCAGCCCAGATTCTTTCCTGGATAAAAGCTGAAGCAACCGGCGACGCCCAACGATCCGGCTTTGCGGCCTTTGTAATTGGCGCCGTGCGCCTGGCAGGCATCCTCAACCAGGTGAAGATTGTGACGACGCGCAATTTCGAGCAGCGCATCCACATCCGCCGCCTGGCCGTAAAGATCGACCGGCAAGATCGCCTTGGTGTTCGGCGTAATCGCCGCTTCGACCAGCTCGCGGATCCATGGTGTAGGAGACCGGATCGACATCTACAAACACCGGCCGCGCGCCCACCGCGCTGATGGCTTCCGCAGTCGCGATAAAGGTATTCGCAACCGTGATCACTTCATCGCCAGGTCCGATACCCAGAGCCGCCAGCACTAACTGCAGTGCCGTGGTGCCGTTGTTGACGGCAATGCAATCCGCGGCTCCGACGTAAGCAGCGAACTCTTTTTCGAAAGCCGCAACTTCAGGGCCCAATATAAAGGATGATTTCCGGAGCACACGGCGAAATACCTCGACTAACTCCTCTTCAATCGCCTGGTGCTGCTGATATAAGTCGACAAAAGCTACTTTGTTCATACTGCGATCACCTTTCTCATCATGCGAGCTGGATTGCCGGCAACGATGGCGTTGTCGGGTACATCACGCGTAACTACGCTGCCGGCGCCGATAATGGCGTTTTCGCCGATGGTCACCCCGCACAGAATGGTCGTGCTGGTGCCAATCGACGCGCCACGCTTGACTACCGTCTTCACTACCCCCCAGTCGGCTTCCGATTGCGGAGTGCCGTCCTGGTTGGTAGCGCGGGGATACTTGTCGTTGATGAAGGAAACGTTATGGCCGACAAAAACGTCGTCTTCGATGGTCACGCCTTCGCAAACGAAGGTGTGACTTGAGACCTTCACGTTCTTGCCGATGAAGGCGTTCTTCTGGATCTCCACGAACGCTCCCACCCGGCTGTTGTCGCCAATCGAACATCCATACAGATTCACAAAAGCATGGATCGAAACGTTCTCGCCCAATTTCACGTCCGGGGCGATTCTGCAAAAATCACGCATACATTCTCCTGATAAGTAAGTTGAGGGGAGTGATGACGGAGCCATCAGTCGGCGGCGGCGACGTTTGAGGCGGCTGCCATTTCGCTGAAGGAAAACTTCTCATCGCGCAGGCTGATGACCCGGCCATTCTGCTCGATCGAACGTTGCGCCGCTTCCAGTAACCGGACCACACGATAACCGGCATAGCCATCGCTAAGCGGAGCGCGTTTTTCGTTGATCGATGCAACGAATTCTTTCGCCATCAAGCGCAGAGCTTCGCCGGTATCGAGTTGCGGCGCCAGCATGTCCCCGTTGCGATACCCGGTGAGCATCTTCTCGCGGCGCTCCGGGTCCTGAGTTTGCACGACGCCTTTGTCGTACACCTTGATTTTTTCGCTGTTCTCGGTGTCGTCGTAAACCACCATTTTTTTGCTGCCGCCAACTAGGGTTCGTCGAACTTTCACTGGAGCCAGCCAATTCACATGGAAGTGCGCAATCAGATTGCCTTCAAATTGCACCGTGACGTAAGCGATATTTTCGTGAGGCGTGTTCAGATGCTTCACTCCAGTCGCCGAGATCGAAATCGGTTCGCGCTCGAACAAGTAATCCATGATCGAGAGATCGTGCGGGGCGAGGTCCCAGAGAACGTTGATATCGCTTTGCACCAGGCCAAGGCTGATGCGGACGGAATCGAAATACAGCAGTTGGCCGATCTCGCCCGAATCGACCATCGCCTTCATGCGGCGCACGGCGCCGGTATACAAGAAGGTGTGGTCCACCATGAGAATCTTGCCCATGGATTCCGCCAGCTCAATTAAGTCGAGGACCTGCGGCGTGCTTTGAGCCAGCGGCTTCTCGACCAGAACATGCTTGCCGCTCTGCAGCGCCTGTTTGGCGAACAGGTAGTGAGTCGACACCGGCGTCGCCAGCACCACCGCATCAACCCGCGGATCGGCCAGCACTTCGGCTGTAACTCTGGGTTACTTCAATTGACGGGTAACGGCGCTTTGCCCGTCCCAGGGCGCGAGAGTCGAAGTCGCAAACCATGACAACTTCCGCCTCTTCCAATTCGCAAAAATTCCGCAGCAGGTTCTGGCCCCAATACCCGCAACCTATGACGGCAACTCTGAGATTAGACATTATTTCATTCTCCCAATTGAATTTGTGTGTTTGTGATTTGCTTGCGGAGGAGGATTCAGACTAAGGTTCTGCCGGAAGCTGATAGTAATAGTCACTTTTCGCCGATGTAGCCGAGCAATTCAAAATCGCTCCCAGAAGTTTGGAAGACTCAATCGCCTCCAGCCCGCGCTTGAGTTGTTCTCTTTCGGTGGTCCCCTGACGGGCCACCAGCATGACGCCATCGGCCATACGCATCCATACGCTGGTGTCAGCCAGAGGCAATACAGGAGGGGAATCGATAATCACCCAGTCGAACCAGGATGTAAGTTGCTCCATCAGGCCCGGCCAGTCTGCCTGACTGCATGGCCTCGAGCGGATTGCGCGGCGAATTGCCAGCGGGAAGCACCCACAGTCCCGCCTCTTCGAGATGATAGATACTGGTCATGGGGCTGCGCTCGCCTTGCAGCCACTCGCTGAGGCCCGCCGCCTTTCCCAGGCCAAATAGCCGCGCCACCGACGGACGCCGCAGGTCGCCATCCAAAAGCAGCGTCTTCTGATGAGTTCGTCGTGCCAGGGTGCAGGCCAGGTTGGCCGCGACCATGCTCTTGCCTTCTTGCGGAATGGTGCTGGTAATCAATACCCTTTTGAGCGGCCGAGTCTGCGCCAACTGACGCAGGCGCACGCCCAGGAAGCGAAATTTTTCTGCCGCCAGACTGTCTTTATCGGTAATGCAGACCACCCGGCTCTGGGGTGGAATCAAACTTTTCAGCGACTGGAACTGGCTGAACTGATCGATGCCGTGTTCGCTCATTACCGGGTCGAGCGAGGGCGGAGCCTCAATCGCCGCAGGCTTCGACAAAGCAGCATCGAGTGATTGCCGTAAATTGGCGATCAGCGAAGCTATACCGCGGAGCAGCGGTGGTTCTTCAAGTAGCGCAACGCTGGCACGTGCAGCGGCGGTCTTGCGCTCGGTAGCTTCCAGTAACTGGGTGGCCAGTGATGCCGAAGGAAGTTCTATGATCGATGTCTTGGCTAGCTGATTTTTGTAGTGCGTCGAATATATGGCTCATACTTGTCGGACTCGGGTTACCACCGGGGAAGGCATGTCAATCGCGCGGTCGGCATGTTTTTGCGCCGAACCGTACAATTCGAACAGCATCCGGGCCGCCTTTTGCAGATCGTTGTCACTCAAGCTGTCAAGTTTTTCAGCTTCCGAGGGACGCACCACGTTGAGCCGAAAGTCGCGAGCCACTTCGTCGATGATTTCCGGCGTCACGCTCGATATCTGCTTGGCATAGCACGATAGCAGCGCGTTCTCGCAAATGGTATTGATCAGGCGCGGAATACCGCGCGAGTGGCGATACACCGCCGCAACCGTCTCTTGGGGAAACAGAATTTCCGCCTGCGGACTGGTTGCCGACCAATCGCAAGCGGCTGTCGATGTATCCCCGGGTATCTTCGTGATCCAGCGGCTCCAGGTGAGAGCGGATCGCGATTCGCTGTTTCAGCTGCGTCAGCTTGGCCGAATCCAGTTTGTCATCCAGTTCAGGCTGCCCGACCAGTACGATCTGCAACAGTTTGTGCTCTGCGGTTTCGAGATTCGTCAGCAGGCGAACTTCTTCGAGGGCTTCGGCAGAAAGATGGTGGGCTTCGTCGACGATCAGCACCGTGGTCAACCCCTTCAAACCGCGGTTGACCACGAAGTTGCAAAGATCGAACAGCAGCTCGCCTTTGTTTTTGCCGGCGGTCGGCAATCCAAAGTCATTGAGAATGTATTGCAGAAACTCGGTGGGGGTGAGCCGGCTGCTAAAAACATAGGCGTAGGCGACATCTTTGCTTTGCTTGAGTAATTGCAGCAGGCAACGGAGCAACAAAGTCTTGCCCGTACCCACTTGCCCGGTCAGGACCACAAAACCTTTGCGCCACCGCACCCCGTAATAAAGAGCCGCCAGCGCTTCGTTGTGCCGCTTGGTTGAAAACAAAAACGAAGGGTCGGGCGTGATCTCAAAAGGACCCCGTTTCAGGTTGTAAAAGCTCTCGTACATAAGGTGAACCTAACCTCGGAAGTAGCTGAACGCGGAACCCACCAGAATACTGAGCACCACCGCCGCGGCGGTCGCCCATCCCAGCCAAATCTTTCGCTGGCTGCTGCGTTCATCGGCGAGCGTCACAATCATGGGAATTTCTGATATCACCGCCGCCGGAATGATTTCGTGAATTTCCGTTTCGCTGTATAGCCGGTCATCCAGCATTTCAAAAGCCGCAACCACTGCGGCGCCGAGCGCCAAACCCACTGCCAGTCCAATCCCGCAAAATTTCAGACGATTCGGAAAATCAGGTTTCACCGGCAAGCTGGGCGGATCGATAATGCGAAACCGCTCGCCCTGCTGCAACAATTCCATGCTGGTAGCCATGGCCGATTCGTTCTTCTTTTTCAGAAGATCGTCATAGTTCGATTTCGATTGGTCGTAACCCCGGGTCAGATCGGCCAACTGCTGCTCGCGCATCGGCTCCTGGTTTAAGCGCGCCTGGTAGTCGGCGATCTTGTTCTTCAGGTCGGTAAGCGCGTGCTCCCGGTTTGCGATCTCGAGCTCATTCGACTGCAACTGGCTCTGAATCTGCGCCATGGGAGAAGGGGTGCCGCTGGCGCTACTCTGATCGTCGGAAGATTGGGCTCCGGCGGCATCTTTCTGCTTGGCGGCATTCCGCGCTTTGATGTCCGCCACGATTTGCATCCGCATCTTTTCCGTCTTAGCGATCTGCTCCTTCAGCTTGCGAACATCGGGATGGCGGTCGGTATAGCGTGAGCTCAGATCGGCGAGTTGGGACTTTCAAATTTTCCAGTTCCTGGTCGAGCGCCGGCAAGCCCACCGGGGCGCCATCAGCAGTCTTCGGCGACGACTGCAAGGCTGCGGTATTGATCTACCAGGGTCTGCAAGTATGCGTGCTGCTGCTTGGCGGTATTGATGGCATCGGATTCGGTTTGAAGCTGGCCCTGCAGCCCGCTCAGAATTTGAAGGTTAGTCCCCAACTGGCCGGGCAGCTCGCCCATGTGCTGGCTTTTGAACTCACGCACTTTTTCTTCCTGGCTCGCCAGGCTCTTGCGCGCGTCTCCAGCTGATCGACCAGAAACTTGGTTGTGCCTTCGGACTCCTGCTGCCTGGCTTCGAGGTTCTCGTTGATAAAGAGATTAGTCAGTTCGCTGGTCGCCTGCTGGGCGGTGTAAGGATCGCCGGAGGAATAACTACACATTAAATGCCGTGACTTGGTCTCGCGGCATCGCGTACCAGTGTCGATCGCAGATATCCTTGCGCATGCGCTCGACCTTTTCCTCCGCGTTCCCTGGCTTTCCGGGATACAGATGCAGTTCATCGATGATGTGCAACAGACGGGTGCGGCTAAGAATCTGCTGGGTTATGGTCTGCAAACGGCCCTGCAGATCGTCCGAAACGTTCGGAGTCACATAATTTTTCGGCATCGCCTGCTGCTCGACCAAAATCAGGGTGCCCGATTTATAGCGCGGCGCCAGAACCAACTCGATCCCCAGACCGCCAGCCATCCCAGAAACAAAGGAATCAGAAAATGAAAATGGCGGCGGCGGGCGATGTCCAGAACTTGATCCGGCTTGAATCCGCCGGAACTCTGCTCTTCGATATCTTGGGTCATTGATGTCATGTTTGAAGATCTATCTTCCAAGTGGGCGCGCAAACTGATAAGAAACCGATACCCAACCGCGATTGGTATCCGGCGCGCCTGATATGGCGCGATATCGCTGTAGCTCTGGTGTAACCGGGAATATCCAAGACCCAACGCAAAGTGCTCTCCCAGTTGGCGGTCCAGTGAGACCATTCCCGAAATGGTGTGGCCGCCGCCACTGAAGCCTCCAACATCTGCAACAGGCCGGATCCAGCACTCGGTTATTCGCGTATTGCCCGGCCAACCGCGCACTCATCGAGCGGGTCAGGTGACGGCGCAACGAAAACGTGCCCGCGATCCTGATGCACCGCCCCGATCAAGGCCGCCGCCGGGCGCAATCATGCGGGAATAACTGACCGCAAAATTGGTCTGCCGCTCCTGCCAAGACAGACTCGCCTCCCGCCGCGGGCGACCAGGCCCGAATCGGTGCGGCGATCGACTCCTCGTATCCGAATATTGCGGGCCGCCGAAGAATGAAAGCGAAACTGTCGGCTTCAAATAGATCGAATAAAAAAGCATTACCCCGTTGGTAGTGGTTTGCGCGCGGAACGCGACCGGATAAGCAAGCAGCATCTGATATTGATAGGTCGCGCCAATATAGTGCCGCGCCGAATAGCCGATGGGTATAGAAAGCCGAACCGCCCCTTGATCCGGAGTCATAGAGTCCGGGAACCTCAGCGGGATTCGAGTAGTGCAGGTTGGTGAAGGTTCCGCTGTGCCCCGACCATTGCGTTGGGGCCAAACTGATAAGTCAACTGCGCCGTTCCCGCATTGCTGAGCTGGTCTGCGACCGGGGCAAATACGGTTACCGGCGAAGCTTGCACCGAACCGAATACCGGACTCTACGAAACCGTTCGGCTGGTTCAGCAAATTGGACGACTTGGAAAGCTATCCGCCAGGCTTGGCGGTCACATGCGGACTCAAACGGTAGGACATATCCAAGCCGCCATTTTCATCAGCCTCATTGCGATCGCTGGTGTGCTGATAAAAAGTGAAGCCTGGATCAAACTTCAGAATCGAATGCAGACGCGATGTGGTTTCATCCAGCGAAATGTAGGGCACGATCGAATAGCTCTCATCGCCCACCGGACGGTCACTTACTCCGCCCAGCAAGTTGTCAGTGTAGGTGGAAGTTAACCGTGACCCCGGTGCGCAAGTAATTTGACCGGCCTTCGGAGCCGGTCAAGCCGTCGGATACGATTCGGCGCTCACCGGAGGCGGGACCGCCATTTGCGAGTCGCCGGCTGCAGTCGAGGGCTCGCTGGTCGTATTCGCATCCTCTGCGACCAGAGCGGCACCGCCTCAGCAGAGCCAGAACCAATATGGATGATCGAGTAGATCATGACCACTTACGGGATGACGATGGTGTCGTTCGGCTGAAGCTTCACGTTCTGATCCGGCGTTCTTCCCTTTCACTACATCTTTGTAGTTGAAAGGCAGCCGCGACTCGCGTGCCGTTGGGATTCTGGCGAAGAACGTAAATTGATTTTTGCTTGGCGAAATCGCGGAAGCCGCCAGCCAGCGCAATCGCATCCAGCACCGTAGAAGAGTTGGTCAACGAATACGATCCTGGCTTGCTTACCATGCCCAGGATATTGAACTTCTGACTGTTGATCTGCTGGACGATGACCGTCACTTCCGGCTCAGAGATATAACTCTGCAACTTGCTCGGCAATGTCCTGTTCCAATTTCAGCGGGGTCAGCCCTGCAGCCTGTACTTCACCCGGCCAGCGGCAGCGAGATTTTTCCGTCGGAACGCACCGGCACCGAGCGCGAAATATCCGGCTCCTTCCACACGTTGATTGCCAGCACGTCATTGTCTCCGATCACGAAACTATTGTCGTGCGGCTTGCTGGCTCGGCACGGCGACCGGCTGGCTGAGCGAAGCTTCAGCTTACCGGCGATGGCCTCTTCATGTGCGCCGGCAGGGCATTTTGCGCCCACATCCCGCCCGATGACAGGACGATACTGAATCAAAAGAACTGTCTGCCTTGGGGACAATATTTTTAAGCTTCGGATTTCATAAATACTCCGTGCAGGCGCAGTCGCGCGGTGCGGCCGCCCTTCCGGTTAATTGGCTTTATCTTTGAGTGGATTGCCAGTTCCCTTAACTCCGTTCCCATTGACGAAAGGTAGAGAGAAAGGGTCCGAAGAGCTCATTCGATATTGGTCGATTTTGTACAACATGGTCCGGTAGCTGACTTTTAGCATTCGGGCCGCCGCCTTCCGGTTCCATCCAGTTCTTTTCAAGCGCAGCGGCGATGGCGTTTCGCTCGGCTTGCGACTTCACATCGCGAATCAATGATTTCAGGGACTTGCCGTTGGGTTCTTCGTAGCCAATTCTTCGGCCGGGCCATCCAAGTTGCCGGGAGTCTTCCCGCTCTAAGGTTTTCGGCAATACCAGATCGCCGGGCATCAGACATATTGAGCTCTCGTCCCCGATCATCAGGTAACGCTTTACAAAATTCTCCAACTCGCTCACGTTGCCGGGCCAGGAATAATGCTGGCACTCGGTCGAGTACGTCGGCAGAAAACTCGCGCGGCGGAAGGCCATAGTGTCTGGCCAGCTTGTGCATGAAATGCTGCAGCAGAATCTGGATCTCATCTCTGCGTTGGCGGAGGGCGGGCACGTGAACGGTGAATGCGCTCAGCCGGTAATAAAGATCTTCGCGAAGTTTGTTCTCCGACGGGGCACGCTCGATATTGATATCGCTTGAAACCAGCACTCGCACATCGACGTCAATGTAACTGGCCGTACCGGGCTTTAGAAATTGCTTCTCCTGCAAAACCTGCAGCAGTCTCTCCTGCAAAGCCATCGGCATCTCGACGATTTCATCGAGGAAAATGGTGCCCTTGTCGCAGAGCTCAAGTTTTCCGGCCACGGAAGGCTTCGTCTCGATTGGCCAGACGCCCTCCGTAGCCGAATAATTCCTTTTCAAGCAGGTCGCCGGGTAACGCCGCGCAATTCACCTTAAGAAACCTGAAACCGGAGCGCACAGAAAGTTTGTGAATCAGGCGCGCAGTGGTTTCGCGGCCGGTTCCGGGTTCGCCAACAATCAGCACCGGCACGTCAGCCTGGGACAGCAATTCAGCCTGGGCACGAAGCTTCTGCATGATCGGGCTGGCGCCGACGAAGAATGCGTCTTCGCCAAGTTTTTCCGACATCTTCGCTCGCGCAGTCGCTTGAGGCCAGCGATTGTGAGGAATGGAGGTGATCGCGAATGGCGGCTCCCGATTGCTGCTTCATCGAATGGCCGGAGCAGGAAACCTTGCGCCCCCAGGCTGATTGCCTCTTTTTCGCGGCGCGATATCTTCTGCGTACGCCAGCAAAATAATCGGCAATTCAGGGCGCAGCCGGCGCAACCATCGCAGCACGTGCAATGCGTCGGCATCGCCGCGAGGCAAATCGAGCAGCAACAAGTCCGGCACCGCGCCGGACTGTATGCGTTCAAGCGCTTCCCAGCCGCTGCCGGCGGTTTCCAGATGCCAGGAATTGGATTCTCCGACTGACCAGAGAGGCGCGCAGCACGGCAGCTCTCTGCTCACAATCAATAAGCGAATGGTCGCAATGGCGTTTTCAATCACGGTAATTACCAGGCTTTGTAATGGCAGCGCTATAAGGAAGTTAAACCGGTTCGACGTCGTATCCCTCGATGCGTACGGCTAACGATCTTTGAATGGCATCGACCGAGACCACCAGAGTGGACTCGCCGCTGCGCGCGGTAAGAATGCCTTCCACTCCATCCAGGGCGCCGCTGCGGATACGGACGCGCTGGCCAATTTTCAGAAATGGGTGGGTGTGCCACTCAAAATGTTCTTCGGTGATTCGGCGGACGGCATCAATCTGCTCATCGGGAATCGGGGTTCCTTCGCCGCGGGTTCCAACCAGGCTGTACACGCCGTCGATGCGAAGCGCTTTTAAACGGCCTTCATTGGTGGGAGTCAATTTCGCGAACACGTAACAACTGAAGAGCGGAAACTCGACCATTTTTTTGCGATCGCTCCAGCGGCGCTCCTGCATAACGGTGGGAAGAAAAGATGTGACCCCAACTTCCTGAAGGCGGTGGGTAACGATTTTTTCGTGACGCGCGCGGGTCAGCAGCGCGAACCACCGTTGCTCCTCGGGTATTGATCCGAGGGCCGGAACTGCCATCTGCCAGGATTGAGTGAGTGTGCTCATAGCTTCGCCCTCTGGGTCACAGCGCCTGCTTGACCCTTAAGTGCACAGAATTTTGCCCAAACGCCACAACGGCGATAATCAGGGGGATGATTTCAGGAGACGGATGCGGTTAGGCAGCCGGCACGCCTTCTAATCACTGAGCAAGGGGGATAGGAACTCCGAAGAGTATACTGCTCAACGTGTTTGCAGCTTATCGGCGAGTGCAGAGCGCTGCAAGAGGTACACCCCCTCATTGCAGGTATTCTCATTCGCGCGAGAGTAGAACTTCGCGGCAGTCGGGAAAGCCGGACCAGAGCCGAAGTTCTCTGGGTATAGAGATGAAGGACGGGTAACCGGGACCGTAACCGGTTGGTCTCGGATGTCTTCAACGCGGCGGAACTGCATGCATCGTAAGCAGCTGAAAACAAGAGAACACAAAGTAACCAATTTGGGCCATAGCAGGTCACTTTCGTGCCATTGCCCCGGGGCCGTCTCACCATTAACCTTCTTTTGGGGCTTGCAGCGGCTTGCACATAGATGCAAAAGATCTCGCAGTGAAAAAAATGTGAGTCGGTTCTTGCGCCGATAATAGCCTTACGGTAGAGTGCCTAAAGCAAATGATCTTGGTTTAACAAAAAAACCTTCGAACTTACCTCCCCTGTACGAAGATCAAGTTGATGTTTGTAGCTTTTAAGCGCCGAGTTTGTCGCTGAGCGGCGAAATCTGTGAAGGCGATCGGTTCGCCTTTTTGAGCAAATTCTTGGTTGGGGGAGAGTTACATGGATCGCGCAGGGGCGATAGAACGACAGATTCGCGTCTTAGTTCTTGACAGTTCCGCCATTCACACACAACTACTGGCTGAGGCACTTCGGCGTGATCGCGCTTTGAGCGTGGTCAGTCTCGATCCCGGCCAGACGGTGCTCAAGAGCGTTACGGAGAACGCGATTGAGGTACTTGTCATCGGCGCCAATCTCCAGGAACATGCCAACCGCGGGCTTGAGATCCTGCGCCAGCTACGTGCATCCTCGCCGAGCACGCGGGCTATCGTGCTATTGGATTCATGCAAGCCGCAGGTAATTCTGGATGCGTTCCGCGCCGGAGCTCGAGGCGTATTCAGCCGGTCGGAGTCAGTCGATAACCTGGGTAAGTGCATTCGGTGCGTTTACGAAGGCCAGGTCTGGGCAAACAGCCGTGAAATGTCTTTGGCGTTCGAAGCTTTGGCGTCGGCTCCAACGGTGAATGCGGTGGACGCAAACGGGCTGAACCTGCTGTCGAAGCGCGAGAAGGAGATCGTACAGAGTCTGGCGGAAGGACTAACCAACCGTGAAATCGCGGAACGCCTGAAGCTAAGCCAGCATACCGTCAAGAACTATCTGTTTCGCATATTCGATAAGCTTGGAGTATCCAGCCGGGTCGAACTTCTTTTCATGACTTTAAGTCAGGACAATAGTTCGCAATCGGTCTTCAGTTATTTCCTGAAGAATTGCATAGATGGAAGCCTGCAGGACGACACCATGCGGAAGGAGTGCGAAAAGGCAGCTGAGTCGGGCTCCCCGATCGCTCAGCTTATACTCGCCCACATGTACCACTCCCGCCAGAGCAGTCCGACAGACTCTTTGCAGGCTTATAAATGGTGCCTTATCGCCAGCGCGCAGATCTCGCGCAATAGCAAGAACCTGAGCCAAATGATGTCGATGGAGCAGTTGCTATATGCGGAAAAGATGGCAGCTGACTGGCTGCGCAAGACCCAAAAACGTTCGCCCGCACCGGTTGCGGACATCAGTGAGCGCCAGGCAACGGCGGGGTTGGGGGCAGCTTCCGATTAAATAAGACGGTAGAAAGATTGCTTAGCGGGCGGGAATAACTAGTAGTTTGTCCAGTGGTCCGGACCCAGTGCAGGTTCTCACTGAATCCGGACAACCAGAAATCAGATCGGCAGAATCAGGCCATTTGCTGAAGTACGTTCGATCTGGAACGCCGCATGAATACGGCTGCGAAGCAAGCCAATCCGGCCAGGAGAAGATACATCGCTGCCGTGCCACCTTCAGGTACAACTTCAAAGAACTCCTGAGCGGGACAATTGCCGGCGCCGCTGATACCCGGCGTGCAAATCTTCCCATTCACCATAGGGGTAATGATAAGGAAGTTCGAATAGTTGCCGCTGGCATAGTCCTGTTGTGCGTTGTACAGCAGGCTTCCTTTGCTGGCGGTAGTACTCGTGCATGCATTGCCGAAGACGGCCATACATGCCGCGGTATCGTTGTACGACTTCAGCCAACTCAATACGCTGTTGGGGTCAAAGACGGCCCAGGTGGCAAACGAATAGTAAGCCTGGTTCATCGAACCAGTCGGTTGTGAAAGCAGGCCCAGGGTCAGCCAAGCTGCTTCCTGATACCACTTAACGATGGTCGAAGCGCTCACGCTGCCACCAGCTGTACTTGAAAACCAGGAACCCCAAAGGGTGCTGCCCAGGCTAGATGCGAGATTCGAGAACTGCGTAACGTTGCCAGTCCATGCGACGTTGAGATAGCTGTTGTCCGCGAAATCGTCACAGATAACTGTGGTTTTAGCGGAGCCACCGACGGTGGCGGAGTAGGGGCTCATATAAATGCCGTCGTAGGCGAAACTCCCTGCACTTGTAACATCTACGGAGGTAGTTTGCGCCAAAGCGCCGGGAACGATACAACACACCACTAAAACAACCGGCCAGAATTTACTCATAATACTCTTCATCACCTGGGTCTCCTCACTTGGGGGGAGGGTTGTTCACACAGAACCCACACGAGTTTCGGTGTTACAACAGGCTTAATCTAAAGGAAACGCCAGAGCTGTCAAGACTGATAATTTTTGCGACCGGTTGTAGTAGATTGCAACACTGCCATAACATTCATATAAATGAGCAGCTTACAGTGTGGCTCCGGGCACGGCCCTTGGTATATTTTTTAAAAAATTCGCACTGTTTTTTTAGTGCGTGTCCGGCTTCCGAAAGCGCAATAGTAACTTTCATGGCGGTTGTGAGTTGCGGTAGCCTAGAACATCATGCGGAACTTGCACCCGTCGGCCTCTAAAACCAAACTGGCGCTTCGTCTGCTGGTCACATTGGCGTATATCTCGATCGCTCTGGCCGGATGCTCCCGAGATCCTAACGTCCGCAAGCAGAAGTACCTATCGAGTGGACAACGGTACTTCGAAAAGGGCAAATACCGGGAGGCCGCGATCGAGTACCGGGACGCATTGAAGATTGACCCGAATTATGCCGACGCTCACTACGCTTTAGCCGAAAGTTATTTGAAAATTCAAGAATGGCCGCGGGCATTCACGGAGCTTCAACGCACCGTGGAGTTACAACCTGATAACCAATCGGCTCAGGATGATCTGGCAAGACTCCTGATCGTCGCCGGCAATTTTCAGCAAGCCAAAGAGCAACTCGATCTGCTGATGAAAAAGTGGCCGAAGAGCTCTCAGTCTCACTTTATGGCGGCGAACCTGCTGGCCGCGCAAAGCAATTTTCCTGATGCAATAGCGGAAATGCAGAATGCGATCGCCCTTGATCCCCAAAACTGGGATCTCTATCTGAATCTGGCCCTGATGCAGATGAAGAATAACCAGCCCGATCTCGCGGAATCGAATTTAAAGAAGGCACTGGAGTTGAATCCTAAAGCGACGGAAGCCCGCCAGATGCTGGCGAGCTTTTATCAGGCGCACGGCCGCTTCCCAGAGGCGGAGCAGCAGCTTCACACCGCGATTCAGAACGACCCTGCGAATCCCGACCCGCGCGCGGCTATGGCCCGCCTGTATTTCGCTGAGGGCAATAAGCGGGCTGCGGAAGACTTCCTGAAACAAGCTAAAAACGATTTCCCTGAAAATTCAGCCGGCTACCGCATGTTGGGAGATTTTTACTTCGTGACCGGCGATCTCGATAGTGCGCTTACTGAGTACGCCGCATTGTATAAAGACCATCCCAAGGATGCGCAGGTAAAGAAAAATTATATTGAACTCCTGATCCTCAAGAATCGCCTGGCCGACGCAACCACGCTGGACGATCAGATCCTGAAATCCGACGCTAACGACAATGAAGCGCTACTATATCGGGGCCAACTGCAGCTTCGAGCCGGCAATGCCCCGGCTGCTGTGAGTACGCTGCAAAGAGTCACGAAGAATGATCCCACAAATGCCCTGGCGCATTACCATTTGGGGGCCGCTTTACAGGAATCAGGAAATCTGGACGGCGCCGAAAGCGAATGGCGGGAAGCGCTTCGCTTGCGTCCGAATATGGTCGATGCGGCACGCGCATTGGCAGTTCTGGCTATGCGCAAGGGCGACATGCAGGCACTGGATCAGAGTGCCGGCCGAATGATCGTCTTGCAGCCCACTTTACCGGACGGATACTCGCTGCAGGCAATCGCCGACATAAACCTGGGTAAATTTGAGGAAGCCGAAAAGAACGCCGGTAAAGCCATCGAAGTGGCTCCAGATAATGCGTTTGGCTATGTACAGATGGGAAACCTTCGGCTCGCACAAAAACGATACAGCGATGCCGGTCAGTATTTCCAACAGGCTCTTGACCGGAATGCGAACTCGGCAGACGCTCTGCGCGGCCTGATGAATACATACATAGCCCGAAAACAACTGGATCAGGCTGTTTCCACGGTTAAGCAACAGATTTCGAAGTCGCCAAAGAATAGCGAGTTTTACGATTTGCTGGGCATTGCGCTCTCCAGGGATAAAAGAGACGTGAGCGGGGCGGTGACCGCTTTCTCCAAGGCGCTTGAACTGGATTCTGGAAATTTCAATGCGCTGGTCAACCTGGCGGGCATCGAGTCCTCTAATGGACGGACGGATGATGCCATTGCCTTATACAAGCAGTCTCTGAAAAACAATCCGCGCCAACCCACGCTATACATTTTGCTTGGTCAGTTGTACGAAACCAAACGAGATTGGAAGAACGCGGAAAATGCATACCAGCAGGCCCTGGTAATGAAACCCGACGATCCGCTGGCCGACGAGCATCTGGCCAATGTGCTGGTTCAGGAGGGCGGCAACTTCGATATGGCGTTGTCGCTTGCGCAGACGGCGCGTCGCGGCTTGCCCGGTTCTCCGGCGGTCGCTGAAACTCTGGGATGGATCTATTACCAGAAGGGAGCTTACACTTCTGCCGTCGGCCTTCTTGAAGAAGCTGTCCGGCTCATGGAGCAAGACAAACTGCCGGACAATGCCGACGCGCATTACCGCCTGGGACTGGCATACGTAAAAACCGATCAGCCGCGACTGGCTCGCAAGCAGCTTGAGCTCGTGCTGAAAATTAATCCTGATTACAGCGCGGCCCCAGAGGTCAGAAAACAGCTGGCCCAGTTGAAGTCTTGAATCGTCACTCTCAATCCGCCGGCGGACCGATTAAATTGAGCCCCCACGATTGATCAAAAGCTGATTTATCACGCTGTCCTTCTGCGTCGATTTCTGCGCTTTTAGCCGGGCGCAGAAAGATGTTTCATTTTTGACGCTCCCATTGGTTCCATTCCGATTTGGCGCCAGTTCCGATTTGAGACTGGACCTTCTGCCACTAAAAGCTATGTACCTTTGAAATCTGTTCTATTGGGGAACATAGGTCCACACTGCTGACAGTCCTTCCCCCGAGACCGAATTAATGCTGGAAGTAGAGGGGATGGCTCATGACCCCCAATGACGCCGAACTCCCCGATCCGAATCTGTCCCGCTCAGGGCAATCCGAGTAACTCCTGGAAAATAGCACGGCTATTGATGCTTCTGTTGGGCATCGCTTTCCTGGCGGGTTGTCAGGGGTTTAGCGCTGGAAGTTCTTCCAAGAGCAGCCAGGCACCACCGGTCGGTAGTTTATCTCTGGCCAATGCCAGCCTGAACTTTGGCAGTGTTGTCGCGGGCGTCAGCAAGACGCTCACCGTGACCGCGACTAATTCCGGCTCTGCTGCAGTGACCGTCAGCGGCGCAAGCGTCTCTAACAGTAACTTTTCGGTGACTGCGCCGAGTTTGCCCGCCACAATCGCGGCGGGTCAGAGCGCGTCTCTGAGCCTTGCGTTTAGCCCTAACGCGGTTGGGTCGTTCAATGCGACGGTCAAGATTACGAGCAATGCCTCAGATTCGACAGCCACACTTTCGCTGTCGGGCACCGGAGTTGGTCCCGGACAGCTTTCGTCCAGCCCATCGAGTGAAGCCTTTGGCAGCGTGACCGTAGGCGGTCAGCAGACGGTTTCAGAAAAAATAACCAATTCCGGCGGCACGAGCCTCACGATTTCGCAGGCGGCAGTCAGCGGCACGGGATTCAGCCTGAGTGGACTGACCACGCCAACTACGTTGGCGGCGGGCCAGAGCGCAAGTTTCACAATGACCTTTACGCCACAAGCGACGGGATCTGTGAGCGGGAGTGTCACCCTGACATCCAATGCTACAAATCCAACGCTTAGCATTTCGCTGTCCGGTACTGGTATTGCCCCAGGGCAACTGGCGGGAAATCCGTCGAGCCAGGTTTTCGGCAGTGTAAGCGTCGGCAACCAGCAGAACGCCTCGGAAACAATTACCAATGGCGGTGGCACCAGTGTGAGTATCAGCCGCGTAACCGCAAGTGGGACCGGCTTCAGTCTGAGCGGAATTAATGCACCCCTGACGCTTACCGCAGGCCAGAGCGTAACCTTCACGGTGGCATTCGCCCCGCAGACAGCCGGCACCTTCAGCGGAAATGTGCAGGTCACTTCGAACGCTTCGGATTCGGCATTAACCATCCCTCTATCGGGGACCGGGGCTGCTCCACAAGCCGCTCAGTTATCTGTGTCGCCGACCACCCTGGCAGTGGGCAATGTTGTGGTTGGGCAGAGTGGAAGCGCTTCCGGCAGTTTGAGCGCCAGCGGTGGAAGCGTAACTGTAACCGCCGCCAGTACGAATAATTCCGCATTCAGCGTGAGCGGCCTGTCTCTGCCAGTGACTATTCCATCCGGACAGAGCGCGCCATTCACCATTACGTTCAGCCCGCAGACAGCCGGGGCGGCAAACGCGACATTGAGCATCACCAGCAACGCCCAACCTACAACTACGACCGAGGCACTCACCGGCACGGGAACCGCGGCGCCGACGCATTCAGTGAACCTGTCATGGACCGCCAGCACCACCACCGATGTTGTCAGTTACAACGTTTATCGCGCCGTATACAGCAGTTCCGCATGTGGCGCATTTTCTAAGATCAATCCGGCCCCTGACACGACTACTCTCTACGCTGATAACACGGTCGCGAGCAGCACCGCTTATTGCTATGCGACGACAGCAGTCGATAGCAGCAACACAGAGAGCACTTACTCGAACATCGTCTCTGACGTGGCTATCCCCTAAAACGCTCTTAGCGCGACATCAGAAACTCCACTTCCTGCTCGATTTCTGAGATCGTGATCGGAGAAATGCCGGCGTCGCGTAATTGTTGATTAAGTTGCGTAAGCTTGGTCTGCTTGAATTGACTCCATTCTGCGAGGCCGGCTTTTATTTCGGGAGTAGCTTGGTCGTAAACTGCAATCGCCTGAGAAGGCACGGTGCGATCTCCACCTTCGACTACCTGCAGCACGGACGCGATATTCTTATAAGCATCTTGCAGCCCCGCCGTGCTCGCAGAGTCGGCAGTTGTATGAGTGAGTATCGTGGAAAGTTCGGATTGGGCTGCGGCAAGCGCGGATCGAATCTCCGGGCTTTGGTTCGCCGACTTACTCTGCAGATCAGCGATTTCCGTCTGTACCGAATTGATCTCGGCCAGCCCGCGACGGGCATCCACAGTTACGCCGAACATTTGGTTGCCCAGTTTCTGCTGTTGCAGTAGCTCCTGCGAGGTCGCCGCCGAACGTGGATCCATTGCGACCTGCAATGGCTGGGTCTGCACTTGACCATCAATCGTCAAACGTATCCGATACATTCCCGGAACGACTTTTGGCCCGCTGGGGTTACGAAACGCGGCTTCCTCATCAGCGGTGGGGCCTCCCGAACTTCCCCACCGAAGGTCCCACACAAAGCGGTGCATGCCTGGATTTTTTTCGAGCGCTTGCGGCGGAGGGAACCAGCGTTCGGCGACCGGTAATGCCCGATGGTTCACGGCTTCAGGATCGTCGGAGGTAAATTTACGCACTAGTTTTTGCTGCGAGTCGAAAACCTCGAGCGTCACTTCCTTTGCAGGTGACGGCAAAAAGTAATCGATCATTCCTCCATCTGGCGGATTGTCTGCGGTGGGTTCCTCGGGCGGTAGTGGCGTCCCGACAAAATCATCGTTGTCGACGCGGACTGCAGTCGCAGGGCGGTAGAGCAAGGCTGCATTGACTTTGGCGAGCCCGGTCTGTCGCAGTGGACTCATGTCGTCGAGAATCCAGAAGGATCGCCCATGCGTGGCGATTACCAGATCGTCGCCATGAATGGTGAGGTCGCGAACCGAACACACGGGCAGATTTAATTGCAACGATTGCCAGTGGCCTCCATCATCGAAGGATGCGTAAACTCCAAGTTCGGTTCCGGCAAACAGCAATCCTTTGCGCTTGGGATCTTCGCGGACTGCGCGTAAAAACGCTGGAGCGGGAATTCCGTCGGTGATCAGCTGCCAGGTCGCGCCATAATCGCGGGTGCGATAAATGTATGGAGCCTGATCGTCGAGGCGGCTGCGGTCGATTGCGGCATAAGCAACCGCGGGATCAAAGTGTGAGGCTTCAATTAGCGAAATCGCGCTCCAATCGCTGAGTCCCTCAGGTGTGACTTCTTTCCATGTCTTGCCGCCATCGCGCGTCACATGAATCAGACCGGTATCGCTTCCGGCCCAGATCAGGTCCGCGTTGAGCGGCGAGGCGGCAATCGTAGACACAACTCCGAAGCCTCGCTGCCTGGCATTCTCGACTGTCGGGGGACTTTGCGGATGCGCATTTCCCGGGGTTTGATTTGCGCCGGTGAGATCCGGACTGATGGTCTGCCAGTGCAGACCACCGTCGACGGTCTGCATCACGAACTGCGTACCGAACAAGAGCTCTTTGGGATCGGCGGGAGAAGAAACCAGTACCGGCGACCAGGGCGCGCGATACTTACGTTGATCGATTTCAGAATCGAACATTTGTACCGGCCAAGGAGAAACATCTTGACTGAGAGTAATCCGGCGATTGAAGCGCTCCACGCCGCCATAAGCGCTGCTCAGATAAATAATGTCAGGATTATCAGGATCCAGCGCCATATATCCGCTCTCGCTTGGACCTGCGGGAAACCAGTCGCGCGGAGTGATCTGGCCGTGATCGGTGCGGCTTAGAACGGCGGCGCTGCCGCTATCCTGCTGCGGACCGTAAACTGTGTAGGGGAAACGATTGTCAGTTATTACGTGGTAGATCTGCGCGGTTGGCTGGTTGTACCAGGTGCTCCAGGTGCGGCCGCGATCGAGGCTTATGCTCGTGCCCTGGTCGGTGCCAAGAACCAGGCTCGAGGAATTCTTCGGATCGATCCAGAGCTGGTGGTAGTCGTCGCCACCGGGTGCGCCTCGCACAATGGAAATGGTCTTGCCTCCGTCTTCCGAACGATAAAGCGCTACATTCGGAATATACAAAACGTCAGGATTGCCCGGATCAATCGTGACCCGATTGAAATACCAGGCCCTGCCGGTGAGGCGCGGGTCGGCATTGGCAAGCGTCCAGTTGTCGCCGCCGTCATCTGAGCGGTAGAGACCCGGGTTTTTCGCCTGGATAAGCGCATATACGCGTTTGCCATCGGGTGCGACGTCAATTCCAATTCTTCCCCAGTCGCCGTCGGGCAAGCCATGGCCGCTGAGGCGCGCCCAGGTATTGCCGCCATCCTGCGAACGAAAAATGCCGCCACCCGGCCGATCGATTGGAGCATAAGTGCTCCATGGTGGACGCCACGTGTTCCAGGTTCCAGCAAATAGCAGCTTCGAATTTCCTGGGCAGATTGCGAGATCGGAAACGCCAGTCTCGGGGCCTTGGTCGAGGACCTTCGTCCAATGCTCGCCGCCATCGGTGGATTTGTAGACGCCGCGTGCCTCATTCGAAGCATAGGTATGCCCGAGAGCGCCAACGTAAACCACCTTGGCATCGTGCGGATCGACGACGATTCTGCTGATGTGGCGGGTATCGTCAAGACCGATGTGCGCCCAGGTACGACCGGCGTCGGCAGACCGGTAAACTCCATTTCCGGATGACAGAGAAGAACGGATGTCGGACTCGCCGGTTCCCACGTAGATCGTGTTCGGATCTGAGGGAGCGATTGCCAGCGCACCCACGGATCCGATCGAGGCATTGTCAGAGATTGGCGTCCATACGGTGCCGGCGTCGGTCGTCTTCCACACGCCGCCATCGACACCGCCGAAATAAAAAGTGGTCGAGTCACCAGGAACGCCGGCGACGGCGACTACTCGCCCGGCACGAAAGGGGCCGATTACTCGCCACTTAAGCGCATTAAATAGTTGAGGCGAAACCGTCTGAGCGAGGGCTGAAGGTAGCAAGAGAGCACATATAAAAAGACTGAAGGCTTGGCGCGGTGCGAATTTGTGCACTCGACTCTCCCAATTTCTAAATCCAGTTTAGCGGAAGAATCTGTTGTGTTGACGAATACGCGACGTATTCTTCTCAATCCTGTGCAGAAGTGCTGCTTTGACTCGGACACTCCGCATGACGCAAAGGAAGTGCCTTCATCATTAATTTGTGCAAAGTATTCGCTGCTGCCAGATCTGAAATAAGCAAGTTAACTCGTCAAGAAAAAGAGATGCCTCGTGAGTTCGCGCCCGACTACACAAAAGTCCAACACTGAGCGGACAACTGGATAAAGCCGACGTTACTTTCGATATGCCATTCGAGCAACTCTCGTCATATTGTCGTGCTTCTATCCGCATAGGTACTCTGGAATTGGACGGTTCAGATCATGATTCCAAGTTGTTTTAGAAGCAAATTGGCGCTGCTGACCATCCTTTGCATTGTCGGACTATTTCTGTTTCCCGCCGCGGTTGGATCCTATACATCGGTACATGGCCCGGTTAGCGCGCTGCTCGCAGTTCGCGCTGCCATGCGGGTGCATTGGGCAATGGCGATAGCAGGGCTCAGCTTTTCGCAGCTCCTGCTAAGTTCATGCTTTGCGCAGGATGAGGTTTCGCACAATTCTGAGGTAGTCTGCTCTTCCCCTCCCGGCCGTATCCTGGCACTCCGCTGCTAGCCTTCCTTCCCGCCAGATTTACCGCACCGGCATTCGCGCGGCATTTTTGCCTGCGCTGAGAGATCGTAAAAATCAGACCTACTTCATTTTAAGGAGAAATCACGTGAGCAAGAAACTACAGTTACTCATGATCCATTTGATAGCAGGAAGCATGCTGCTGTTGGGAGGGTGCAACAAGAAAGCCGCCAAAGTTGTTCCTCCCGCGCCGCCCGCACCCGGGACCCCAACTGCGACGCTTGCCGCTAATCCCAGCGTCATCGAGCAAGGGCAATCTACTCAGTTGACCTGGCAGACGACCAACGCGGACAGCATAACAATAGAAGGACTCGGCGAGCTTCCGGCATCAGGAACGCGAACCATCAACCCCAACACTTCAACCACTTACACTCTGATTGCAACCGGAGCAGGAGGAGCGCAGCAAGCCACAGCCGAGGTGACAGTGAACCCAGCAACCGGCGCCAGCGCGGTTTCGCCAAGCGAAGCAGATCTTTTTGCGAAAAATGTAAAAGACGTCTATTTCGACTTCAACAACTCTGATTTGCGTTCCGATCAAAATTCCTTGGCACAGAACGATGGCAACTTCCTGGCTCAACATTCGGCTTTGAATGTGGTGATTGAGGGCCACTGCGACGATCGCGGCTCAGAGGAATACAACCTCGCGCTCGGCGACAACCGGGCGAATTCACTGAAGACCGCTCTGATCGCACAGGGCGTCAGCGCAGACCGGATCAAAATCGTCAGCTACGGAAAAGAACATCCTTTCTGCTCTGAGGAAGACGACCAATGCTGGCAACAGAACCGGCGTGATCACCTGTCATTACAGCAATGACCTGTGAAGGCGGCGGACAAGGCAGTCGATTCTTGCCGCCGCCATTACCTTTTCCAGTACAAGTCATCGGCTCGTCAATTTTTTACAACCACGGGGAAGGTGCGAGCATCATTCATAGGAGGAGCGGATTCTGATTTCCCGCTTGGAAGAAGCGTCCGTACCTCTTTCACCTGTTGGAAGTCGACTCACGCTGATCATGTTAGGAGGGTGAATGGTTGCATTGCGTTTGATACGCCTGATCGAAAGTCATTCTGAGCAAATAGCCCGGACTTTGGCAACCCGGATTCGCACTTCTCCCAAAACAACTGGACTGCAAAGTTTGCCGGAAGCTGAATTGTTGACCGGTTTGCAGGAGCTTCTGCAGCACATGAGTGAGTGGCTGCTTTCTAAGACTGAGACCGACGTTGAGAACCGCTACCGCGAAATCGCCGTGCGGCGTGCCGGCCGCGGCATTGCGCTCGCAGACTCCTGCTGGGCAATCGTCATCACTAAAGAATACCTCTGGGATTTTTTGCAGAAGCAGGGTTTCCTACGCAATCCAATTGAACTGTATGGCGAGATGGAACTACTCGCTTTGCTGGACCAGTTTTTTGATCGGGCACTATGTTATATGGCCGAGGGCTACGGGAGCAGCTCGATCGAACAGAAAGTGGTTGCGCCGCGGAAAAAGCAAAGGGAGTTTAATGCGGCGGCGTTTGTACCCTAAGAGCTCAGTTCGCTGATCAATTACCGCACGCACTTAAATCCTTGTGACGAAGCGCCATCGAGCCTGGCTCGATCGGACGGTCGAAGCGGCCGTCCCGACACAGGCACGAATGAAGACAGGGTAGCTATAAGTTGGACCATAGCAACACGACCGTTCACTGCAATCACGTTGAAAATCTTTTCTCCGATACGGCGCGAACTTGTAGTTGAGCGCTACTCTGTTGCCCTTTGTGCTGCCGCTTTGGCGATAGCGCTGCGCTGGATTCTCGATCCATTGCTGGGACACGTGGCTTTTTACGTCACGGTTTATGCGGCGGTCGCATACTGCGCGATGGTGTGCGGCTATGCTCCGGCGATGGTGAGCGCAATTGCCGGCTTTCTGGGAATTTTTTACTGGTTTGTTGATCCGCGCCACTCCCTCTCTCCGGTTCGCCCTTCTGAGGTGCATGGGATCGTAGGCTGGTTTTTTGTCTGCGGGGTTTTAATCCTGTTGGGCGAAACTTACGCAAGCAGCAATTTCGACTTAACCAATCCGTTATTGCCATGACCGCCGAAGCCAGTGAAAGATTACGGGCCGAGGCAGAGCTTCAGCGGGCGCATGACGAACTAGAGAGCCGCGTCGTCGAACGCACCGGCCAACTCACCCAGGCTTTGGCGCGGCTGGAGGCGGAAGTAAGGGAACGAAAGCTGGCCGAGGAGCAACTGCGCCAGTTGTCGGTCCGGCTAATGAGCCTGCAGGATGAAGAGCGCCGCCGCATTGCGCGTGATTTGCATGATACGACCGGCCAGACGCTTGCCGCCATGAAAATGACCACGGCGCTCATTCAGCGTGCCGCCGTCGGCGCTGAACTTCAGCAATTAGTTGCTGATTTGAACCAGCTCACCGACGAAGCCGTGCAGGCGATACGCACCACCTCTTATCTGCTGCATCCTCCTTTGCTCGATGAAGCCGGAATCGCTTCTGCGGTGCAATGGTTCGTGGAGGGCTTCTCCAGACGCAGCGGCATCCGGGTACAGTGTGCGATTGCAAAGAACCTGGAGCGGCCACCACGAAACTACGAGTTGGTGCTTTTTCGTGTTTTGCAGGAAAGTCTTACCAATGTCCATCGCCGCGCGCGGGCGTCAGCGGCGAGCATCAGTCTGAATATCGAGGCCGAGCATTTCATCCTCGAAATCACAGATAACGGGGACGGCATACCGGAAGAGAGCATCAAGCGCTTCCGCGAAGCCGCCGGTGAGGCAGGCGTAGGCCTGGTGGGGATGCGAGAGAGGGTGCACGAGTTAAATGGTCAACTCGAAATTCAGTCTGCGCCGGGAAGAACCGCCATCAGGGTAGCCCTGCCGGCAGGTGCGGGAAAATCCCGCGGCGCAGGCTTCGGTACGTCCGCAGCATAGAATGCGAGTTTCACCGTTCTCTATTGAGGTCCAACAGGCTGGGTTCGGTTGCGACCTTCGTCTATGAGAACGTAACCGCCGGGATTGCATCCTAAGAGTCAGTCATAAAGGAGAAGCAATTCATGCGATTTCTACTCGGTTTTGGAATAGGTCTTGGCCTGGCAATGCTTTTCGCCCCGGCGGCGGGGGAAAAAACTCGTAGCGTCCTGAAGGAAAAGGCGCGTGAGCTTGCGCGCTCGAAAACGCGGGAGGCTGCCGAGTTGGCAAAAAAGAAAGCCGGCGATCTGGGTAGCAGGATTGGACGCGAAGCCGCGGAAGCTGCCGTCGAAAGCGTGGAAGAAAACGTCCTGGGCGAGCACAAGACAGCCTAGCGTTGCCATCCCATTCTCGGACACCCCATTCATCCTCCGAATGCGGCTTTACTACGGGTGTGTGCAGTGAGTGCACACTCAACCGGCTGCCGTCGATTGCACACAACTCGGATAAATCCATTCGGTATGGAAGCAGTTTCCTATTCAGAGGAGTGTGATTGCAATCACATTTCGCAGTGCCTTAAGCTACAGACCCGGTGCGCACTGTCTCCGAAAATGAGTCTCACTCAAAGGGAGGCATGCGATGCCAAGGTTAAGAATGCAATCTCCGGTCCCTGTTTCTGACTCGGCCTTCTTTGGCTTCAAATTTTTAGCAATCTTGATTTTATCGATCTTCTTTTCGTTGGATGCCTTTGCGGTACCCAGCTATTCACGGCAGACCGGATTGCCATGCGCAAGCTGCCATTACGCGCCGCCCGAGCTCAATGCATTCGGCAGGAAGTTCAAACTCGAGGGCTACACCTTCGCTACTAAGGGCGAAATTAGCGACGACAAGAAAGACCACAATTCCGCCTTGCATTTGCTCGAGGCCTTCCCACTGTCGGTGGTATTTGATACTTCCTTCACCTCGACCAAAGCGCCGCAACCGACGACCCAAAATGGAAATTTTGAATTTCCACAAGACGCTTCGCTGTTTTTGGCGGGCGCGTGGGCTGAGCACGTAGGCAGCTTCATGCAGGTGACATATGACGCTCAGGCCGATCATTTTAGCTGGGACAACACCGACATTCGTTACGCGAACAACAATGGACGCCTGTTCGATAAATCGCTGACTTACGGCATAACTCTAAATAACAATCCAACGGTCGAAGATCTATGGAACAGCACACCCGCCTGGGGATTTCCGTTCGTTTCAAGCGACGTGGCGCCTTCGCCCACAGCCGGAGCGATCATTAACGGTACGCTCGGCCAGGATGTGGCCGGCATCGGCGGCTATGTCATGTGGAATGAGCACATGTACCTGGACGGCACAATTTATCGCTCCGAGCACATCGGGGGTTCGCAACCGAATCCGGGAACTGGCTTCGGATTTAACATCCGTGGGCTGGCGCCCTACTGGCGGCTTGCTTATCAAACGTCCAGCGAAAACAACAACCTTGAGATCGGCACTTACGGAATGCACATGAAAAGTTCACCCGGCGCAATCACCGGTTTGGAAGACAGCTATACCGACTGGGCGGCGGACTTCCAATATGACCGCACCCTGCCCAGCCTGAAAGGCGATGTCCTCTCATTCCGCGGCACCTACATTCGTGAAAATTCTTCGCTGGTCGCGAGCTTTAATGAAGGAGCAGCCGGATTTGTAAGTCATCACTTAAACACGGCCCAAACCAATGTTGAGTATCACTTTGGGTCCCGGGTTGCCGCAACCGCTGGATTCTTCGATGTGACTGGCACGGCCGACCCTCTGCTGTTTGCCGCCGCTCCGGTTTTCGGCAGCGCAAATGGTAGTCCCCAAAGCAATGGCTATGTATTGAGCTTAGCGTGGTGGCCACAGCAGAACGTGGACCTGATGTTCCAATACACGGGAAATCTACGCTTCAACGGCGCCGCGACCAATTATGACGACGCCGGGCGCAACGCCAACGGAAACAATTCGATTTATCTGCTGGCGCGATTCGTCTTCTGATAGAGTGGCCCTGCTTACAAGGAGGATGTATGAAGCGACCTTCCGTGATTGCCATAATTCTGCTGGGAGGTGCAATTTGCCCCTCCTGGCTTTTCGCCCAAAGCGACTCAGCAGCGCTGTTTAAGTCGAAATGTTCGCTGTGTCACGGAGACGATGCCAGTGGCGCGACTCCAACTGGCAGGGCTTTGAAGGCGAAGGATCTGCGCTCCGACGAAGTTCAGAAAAATTCCGATCCCGAGTTGGCTGAGGTCATTACCAAGGGTCGAAACAAGATGCCCGCATTCGGGCAGAAACTGAAGCCCGATCAGATTCAGCAGTTAGTCGGATACATTCGCCACTTGAGTAAAAAGTAACTTCAATCAACCGAGATGGAAGCTGATGCCGCCTGTCGAACCCGTCAATCAAACGCAGCCTGATGTTCCGAGCCGGCGCTCATTTTTTGCTGGACTGCTGGCGGTCGCAAGTGCAACCGTAGGTGCACTGCTCGCAGTCCCACTGGTTCGTTTTACTTTGTATCCGGTGCTGGCCCGCACCACTGAGAAGTCGTGGTCAGATGTCGGCAAGATCGACGAATTTCAAAACATCACTGCGCCCGTCCAGAAACTGGTGAAGATCGAGGAGCGTGACGGCTGGCGCAAAACAATCCGAGAGGAACCGGTCTATGTCACCAAAGACCAAAAAGGCGGGATCGTTGTCCTCTCAGCGATTTGCACCCATTTGGGATGCTCCATACGTTGGGTCGGCGATCAAAACGAATTCGTTTGCCCGTGCCATGGCGGCATGTATTCGGCGAGCGGAGAATTGCTGAGCGGGCCACCGCCACGCGGACTCGACCACCTCGAAACCAAAGTGGAAGACGGAGTATTAAAAACCCAGTACGAATTCTTCCGCCCCCTGATCCGCAACAAAGAGGAGATGGCCTGATGGCAGAAAGCGGCGCACCCAAGGCCGGATTTCGCGCTTGGCTTGACCATCGCACCGGCATCGATTCCCTGCTCCGCCATGCGCTCGATGAACCAATTCCCGGCGGCGCAAAGATTGCTTACGTCTTTGGCTCCGGCCTGCTTTTTCTCTTTCTCTCACAGGTGGTGACCGGCGTGTTTCTCACCATGTACTACGTGCCATCGGCAGATCACGCGCACACCACCGTTGCCTACATCACCAAAGAAGTGACCGGCGGATCATTTTTGCGAAGCATTCATGCTTACGGTTCGAGCGCAATTGTCATCGTCCTTCTGCTCCACATCATCCAGACATTTTTTTACGGTTCCTATAAAGGACGCCGCGAGTTGGTATGGGTCGCAGGCTGCGTGCTGCTCGCGCTGATGCTGGGCATGGCTTTTACCGGATACCTGCTGCCCTGGGACCAGAAGGCTTACTTCGCCACCACTGTTGGTACCAATATTCTCAGCGAAATTCCAGTGGTGGGAAGCGGAATCAAGGAACTGCTGCGCGGCGGTAGCGAGATGGGTACGCTGACCGTTTCACGTTTCTTCGTGCTGCACGTATTCCTGATCCCCGCGATTATTTTTGGGTTCATCGCGATGCATGTTTATTCGTTTCGCAAGGCGGGCGCCGCGGGGCCGGTCGCGGAGAACCCGTTGGCTCCTAAACTTCCGAGCGAACCTTTTTACCCCAAGCAATTAGTGATGGACATGGGTTTTGCCGTGCTCATCATCGTCCTGTTGGGCATTCTCGCCTATTTGTGGCCGACCGAGCTGGGGCCGAAATCAGATCCATCCGATACCCAGTTCTTGCCGCGACCAGAGTGGTACTACGTTCCCATTTTTCAGTATCTGAAATATTGGCACGGTTCCACCGCGCTGCTCGGCATACTGGTAATCCCCGGCATCGTGGGGCTATTACTGGTTGGACTTCCCTTCTTCGATCGCAGCCTGGAGCGCCGCCCCTGGAAGCGACCGGTCAGCGTCGGAATATTTACCGCGGTCTTGCTCGGCTTGGCTGCGCTGGGTGTTATCAGTCATCGCGAAGACATTCGCAACCCGGGGGTCGCCGCCCAACTCCAAGCCCAGCGTGAAGCCACCAAAGCGTTCATGAGCGCCAAGTTTCAGCCTGAACTTTCCGGCGGATCGCTGGCCGCAGAAAACAAGGCGCTGGAAAATCCCGACGCCGCAAAGGGCAAGGAAATATTCGAAGGCCAATCCTGCAACGCTTGTCATGGCGACAACGGGGTTGGTACTGCGGCCGCGCCCAAACTGACCGGCGTGGGCGCGAAGTACGATGCGGCCAAGCTGGAAGAACTTCTCAAACATCCCACTGCCAAAATGACCGCCGGCGGCATGCCCACGCCTGTTTTAAAGGATAACGAGATGATGCAGCTGATCGCCTATCTTCAGAGCCTGAAGTGACATCAGAAATGCGAATGCGGCAATCAGAGGTTAAAATGCAAAAGGTAAGGACGCGGAATTGCAGCCAAGCACGAAGAGGCAGAGACTCCATTCTGCATTCTCACTTCTGCACCGTATTTACGCTTCAAAGCGACCCGCCCGGGCCTCGCTATCACAAGGGTTGAGTTCGACATGGCCATCGACGTTGAACAGATTCATAAACCGATACGGAAATTGCACAAATTCGTCACCAAGCTTCCCCGAAATCCTTCCCCTGAGAAAATCCATCAGCTTCGTACCAATGCGCGAAAACTGGAATCCACGTTTGCGGCTTTGTCTCTGGAATCAAACAAAAATGAGAGACGTCTCGTAAAGGAAGTGCGAAAAATCCGGAAGCGGGCCGGCAAAGTCAGAGATCTCGACGTGTTAACCGGCGATCTGGCCAGCATTCATGTTGATGGCGAGAGCGAATGCCAGGTGGAGCTTTTGGAACACTTGGGCGCCGAACGTCAAAAACAAGCGGGCAAATTACGAAAACTGATTAGCGGGCAGCGCGCGAAAATGAAACGCCGATTGCGGAAAGCGTCTTCAACTGTCAACAAAGCACTGAAGAACAAAGAGCCGCAACCCGGTTCACTGGCCGCTGCAGAATCGCTCCGGCTTTCTTCTGAGCTCGCGACGCCTAGACGGTTCAGCAAAAACAATTTGCACTCCTACCGGTTGAAAGTAAAGCAACTGCGATATGTTCTGGAGCTCTCGCCGGATCATCCGAAATTTGCGGATGATCTCGGCAAAGTGAAAGATGCGATCGGAGAGTGGCACGACTGGGAGGAACTGGTCGCGATCGCCGGTAATATCCTCGATCATGGAGCCAATTGCAAATTGACTCGCCGGATTAAAGAAACAGCCAATTCGCAATTCGCCCACGCCGCCCAGATGGCGGACAAGCTCAGAAATAAATATGTGAAGAATGCCATGGGAAATGGCAAGAAAAGACACGGCGGCGGTTTAAGCGTTGCCGCCATCGCCGCCAGCGCTGCCTTATCTGAAGACCCCGGGGAAGCAGCCTAAATTCGAATGCTCACTTCCGTCGTTCCGCCGGCGCATCTGCAGAATAAACTCGCTGGAGAATAAACTTGCTGGGATGCGGATCGCGATCGATACCGGGGGGACGTTCACAGATTGCGTCTATCTGAAAGATGGCGCGCTTGCAGTATGTAAGGTGCCTTCTACGCCCGACGACCCAGCGCGCTCAGTGCTGGAAGCGATTCGCACAATTGCGGCTGAGGGAACCGTCGAGGTCCGTCACGGTACAACAATTGGCACGAATGCTTTACTGGAGCGCAAGGGCGCGCGAGTTGCTTTTGTCACGACCGCGGGATTCGAAGATACCATCGCAATCGGGCGCCAGGCGCGGCAGCATCTATACGATTGGATGGCAACCCCCGCCCCCTGCATTGTGCCAAAAGAATTGCGTTTCGGGGTGAAGGAACGGGTAAGCGCTGAAGGCAACATTCTGCTTGCGCCGAGTGAACAGGAACTGGCGGAGCTGCGCGACCGGATTCGGGCGAGCGGCGCTGAGAGTGTCGCCATATCGCTGCTATTTTCGTTCGCGAATCCGGAGAATGAACAGCGCGTCGCCGCGGTGTTAAGGGAAGCAGGGAGGGCGAGCGTGGATGCCCGCCTCTACGTGGCTGATTTTCCTATCTCAATTTCGCACGAGATTTTGCCTGAATTCCGCGAGTACGAGCGCGCGGCAACGGTAGTAGTAAATGCCTATTTGGTCCCGAAGGCCGGGGCCTATGTGCAGCGTTTAGAAAATGCAATCGCAGATCGAGACCGCAAGTTGCGAAGCAGCTCCGACCATCCACGCACGGAGGATGAAAGCTCGAACTCCCTCTATGTTATGCAATCCTCCGGCGGGATCATCCCCGCTAAACTGGCGGCCGCAGAGCCAGTGCGCACTGTGCTCTCAGGACCGGCGGGCGGCGTCATTGGCGCGCATCGCGTGGCACGGCGGGCGGGATTCGAAAAGATCATCAGCTTCGACATGGGCGGAACTTCCACCGATGTAGCGCTAATCGACGCTCGTGGTCCGCAAATTACCAATGAATCTCACATTTCTGACCTGCCAATTTCGGTTCCCGTGCTCGATATCCACACCGTCGGTGCAGGCGGAGGCTCGTTGGCATGGTTCGATCGCGGAGGAATTCTGCATGCAGGGCCGCAATCCGCGGGAGCCGATCCCGGGCCGATCTGCTATGGCCGTGGCCAGCAGCCCACGGTCACCGATGCAAATCTCGCCCTCAATCGTTTAGATCCTGAACTGGCATTGGCCGGGACCGTGCGCTTGGATAAAGAGCGAACCATAAAGTACATGCAAAAAGCGCGTGGCGCGATTGCATCCCTCGAGGAATTTGCTACCGGAGTTATTCAGGTCGCCGAAGCTGCCATGGAAAAAGCTATTCGGCTGATTTCTGTTGAGCGCGGGCATGATCCTCGGGAGTTCACACTAGTTGCATTCGGTGGCGCCGGGCCCCTGCACGCCTGTTCGCTCGCTCGAGCATTGGGAATTCCGCGAGTTATGATTCCGGCAATGCCGGGAGCGCTTTCGGCGCTGGGAATACTATGCGCCGACGTAGTGCGCGATTATTCGCGAACCGTGATGATTTCAGTAGGAGATGACTCTCGATCAATTCATACGCGTTGCTCCGATGTCCTGAGTGCTTTGGAATCGAATTTTGCAGAGCTCGAAACCAGGGGCATGGCCGAGTTCACAAATGAAGGCCTCACCGCAACTGCGGTCCGCTCCGCGGATCTTCGTTACGGAGGCCAGGGCTATGAACTAAATGTACCTGCCGGACCAGAGATGCTCGTCGAATTTCATGATGTGCATCGCAGACGCTATGGCCACGCCGACAAAACCAGGCGGGTTGAAGTGGTGAATGTACGGGTGCGGATGGTGGCGGCATCTGATCCCATCAGTTTTCCAAAAAGACCTGTAGGATCGGCCAGCTCAGAGCATGCAACATTAAAGAGGAAAAAAACGATGTTCGAGCGCGAGTGGATGGAAACGACGGTGCTTGATCGAAGCCTGTTGTTGCCCGGAAATACTTTTATCGGTCCTGCGACCGTGCATGAGTATAGTGCAACCACGGTTGTGCCGCCGGAATGCAGGGCCACAATGGATTCATTTTCGAATTTGATCATCGAGATATGAGAATGGCGGGCGAGGGCGCCGCCATGGGCATTGTGAATGAGAACCTTTGATCCAATTGAGCTGGCGGTCTTCAAGAGCGCCACGCGTTCGGTCGCCGAGGAGATGGGTGCGTCACTAAGACACACGGCCTTCTCGCCGAATATCAAGGAACGTCGCGATTATTCATGCGCGGTATTCGACAGGCAGGGTCAGGCCATAGCCATGGGCGATCACATGCCGGTGCATCTGGGATCGATGCCCATGTCAGTCAAAGCTGCGGTAAACGCATTAAGCCTCGAAGCTGGTGACATTGCCATCCTGAATGATCCCTTCGCCGGCGGAACCCATTTGCCCGACATCACCATGGTGTTGCCGGTTTTTGTTGACCGTCGTTCCACGCCGATCTTCTATGTTGCCTCCCGCGCGCACCACGCCGATGTTGGCGGAAAATATCCCGGATCGATGGGTTTGTGCCGCGACATTTCTGAAGAGGGCGTCAGGATTCCCCCGACGAAGTTGGTCCGCAGAGGCGAGATGGATGGATCTGTCCTTCAGATGATTTTGAGCAGCGTCCGCACACCCCAAGAACGCGAAGGCGATCTGGCGGCGCAAATTGGATCATGCCGGGTTGGAGAAATGCGTCTGCAGGAGCTGATCAACAGGCTTGGTCCAGACAAGGTCGAGCACCTGTGCGCGCAACTGCTGGAGTACGCTGAACGGCTGATGCGGGCAGAGCTTTCGCAAATGCCGGCCGGAATATTCTCCGCCGAAGATTTTCTCGATGACGATGGCTTTGGCGATTCGCCGGTCCGTATCAGCGTGAGCGTAGAATTCAATCCCGCGTCGGCATCTGCGCGGGTTGATTTCTCGGGATCGAGTCCGCAGGTTTCGAGCAGTATGAATGCGGTGTTCGCCATTACTTATTCCGCCACTTATTACGTGTTCCGCTGCCTGTTGCCGCAGGACGCGCCCGCAAATGCCGGATTGATGCGTCCGATCACGGTGAATACTCCTGAGCGAAGCATTGTGAATGCCAGCCCGCCGGCGGCGGTCGCGGCCGGGAACGTCGAGACATCGCAGCGCATTGTGGACGTCCTGTTGCGAGCGCTGGCGCAGGCAATACCCGATCGCATTCCCGCGGCCAGCGCCGGGACGATGAGTAATCTGACAATAGGCGGAGTCGACCCTCGTACCGGCCAGCCGTTCGCTTACTACGAAACCATCGCCGGAGGAATGGGCGCGCGGCCGAATGCCGACGGAATTTCAGGCGTGCATACGCATATGACAAACTCTCTCAATACGCCGGTTGAAGCGCTTGAGTATGCATACCCGTTCCGGGTGCGCGCATATTCTTATCGACCAACTTCAGGAGGCAAAGGCAAGTTTCGCGGCGGGGATGGGTTGATACGCGAAATCGAATTACTCGCTGACGCGCAGGTCACACTGCTCAGCGATCGTAGAAAGTTTCAGCCGTACGGATTGGCAGGGGGAGAGCCGGGAGCAGCTGGGTCGGCGATTCATATTTCTGGAGCCGAAAGCCAGCCGATCCCTGCGAAGTCCAGCATTCTAGCCAAGAACGGTGACATGATCTCGATTGAAACGCCGGGCGGCGGCGGATGGGGCAAAGCCGGCAACTAAAATTGCTCCGCGTCCGTTGGTTAGCGCGAAACCGCGGTAAACAACGGGGTGTGGATCAATGACTGGAACTGCTTGTCATCGGCCTTGAAATGCATCTGCAGCTTTGAGCCGTCAGAGTTCGCGGATACGTCTTCGAGCGCCGCCTTTTCTACCGGAGACGCACTCATTTTTTTGTAAAGCACGCCGGCTTTTACCAGCGACGACAGGGTCGCAGCCGTAATCGAGTCGGTAGTGATAACGTCCAAATCGAAATTCACCCCATTCGAAAAGTTCATGGTGTAGCGCGAGCCGAGAATGTGTTTTTTAATCGTGTCGTAATCGGCCAGTCGTGATGCATCGCCCAATGCCGACAGCATCATATTTTGCGTGCCCTTCTGGTCGAGAATGCTCCACACCGTTCCTGATTCGACATCCTGAATCAAATTCGCAATGTCGGGATTGGAATCGAGCGTTTGCACATAGCCGTCTCGCGCATCGATCGCTCCTCGTAAGGCGGGGCCGCTGCCGAACAGAAGCGTGGTCTCATCGAGAAAAGTCATCTCCATGCCCTCAGCCATGGGATAAATATCCGAATCGTGATACTTCACTGGTTTGATTTTTTTGACCTTCAATTTTGCCAATACAGTTTTTAATGAGAACACGCCCTGCGCTGCGCCGACAATCTCAATTCCCTGCTTAGGCAAGCGATAAGAAACAAAGGTAAGCGTATCAACGTCACGATCGGTACTCACGCCAATACCCTTGAGCGCCGTCTCGAATTGCTTCAAATTTTCCGGCAGGACCTGTTCTTTCAGCTGCTGGGCAGTATCAGAATTTTTAAGGGCGCGATAATCCACGCAAATCAACTGCTGCACCTGGGCGGGAATCGCCGGACGCACCGACGAAGGCAGTGGGGCGGCGAAGCTGCCGCAGCAAAGCATGGCCAGGAACAATGCGACCAGGCCCGAACGCAGATGAGTATTCATAGAGTCCTCAGGTGTCTAGTAGTTGGATGCAGAGCAGGATTCAGCAGTCACCCAGCTGTTAATGCCATTGTATTTGAACGGACAAACCCCGGAATGATGACTAAGGTACGCACCGGGGGCCGCTGTCTAGCCTATGGCCTAGATACTTTTGCGCATCATCCGGCGGAGAGGACAGCGGCTTGTTGGCGGATTTGGCCGATAAACTCCGGATCTTTCAATGACTGGAGATTGATTTCAACATTGGCCAACGCACCTTCAATCGCGGCCCGCGCTAAAGCCGCGGCAGTGGTTAAATCGGACTTCATGTTGGGATTGGTGATCGGAGCCAGCCGGTGCGCCAGATTGAGCACTTCCCTTGCCCGCTCGGCGACGTTCAACGGCACCCTAGTGGCCTGCTTGAGCGCGGAGTCGACGATTCCATCGGCGGCAGCAGATTCTTTCGCTTTTTTATAAGCGGCCATAACTGCGTTGTAAGACTCGGCGTCAGCATCGATCGCTGACTTCAGTTCTTCGCGCAATTGCGAGAGCCGCGAAATTGCTTCGCTCAATTCGCGTTCATATTGCGCGTACGCCTTCTTGCCGCGAGACATCGACGCCACCATGTGCGCCAGGCCGGCGGCCATAGCGGCGCTGGCTGCGGCGGCACTACCTCCGCCGGGGGTCGCCGTAGGAGCAGCCAATTGCTCGATGAAGGGCTCGACCCCGGCACGCAAGCCGCCGACAGCCATTTTCCCTCCCATGACCGAAGTCAGGCGGTTTTCCAGAATTAGCGACGAATCGAAATGCTCGACTTGCAGGAACCACTCTGCGGCTTGCTCGAGCGCCTTCTTCGGAATTAGACCGACGATTTCACTGCTGGATGGCGAGACTCCATATCTTTCCGCCTCGCGACGCACCAGTTCGTACACGCGATGAATCGGGGTTTGTTCGAAGTCGGTCAGGTTCATGGAAACCTGGGCCTGACCGCGGACTAGAAAGCCCGCCGCTTTAACAAAGCGCAATCCACCTGTCGAGAAACGCACTGCCTTGGCAATCTTCTTTGCGATATCTACATCTGGGGTGTTCAGAAAAATGTTATAGGCGATAAGAAATTTGCGCGCGCCGACGACACACGCGCCTGCAGTCTGGTGCAGGCGGCATTCGCCGAAGTCCGGCTTGCGGGCGGGTATGGTGACGATCTCTTCGCGAATAACTTCGAACTGTCCCCGGCGAATATTTTCGAGATTCTGGCGCTCGGGCGAAGTTGCCGCCGCTTCGTAGAGATATACCGGAATCTGATAACGCTGCCAAACCTGCTCGCCCACGTGCCGCGCCATGGTGACGCAATCCTCAATGCTCACGCCTTCGATGGGGATAAATGGAATGACATCGGCCGCGCCCAGACGCGGATGAGCGCCTTTGTGCGTATTCAGGTCGATCAGCTCGGATGCCTTGCCTACGCCGCGAATGGCGGCTTCTTGAATGGCCTCGCGTTTGCCTGCCAGCGTGATCACGCAACGGTTGTGGTCAGCGTCCATTTCGCGGTCGAGCAGGAAGACGCCGTCAATTTTCATGGCGGCGACGATCGCGTCAACTTTCGATTTATCCCGTCCTTCAGAGAAATTCGGAACGCATTCGACCAGGGTCTGCATACGCGAAAAGCATATCCGGTTGGGCGGGCTTTCGCAAAGAACAACGACAACAAAACATTAACCACAGAGATCGCGTCGGCCCAAAAAACATTAACCACAGAGGGCACAAAGTTTCACAGAGTTAACGCCACAGAGGAGCACCTGCACCAGACGCTCTGTGGTCTTTTTCTGTGAAACTTTGTGTCCTCTGTGGTTGGACTTTTAAACACGCTTCCCATATGAAGGACGCGAGCTCACCGCACGTCGCTCTTCTTGCCTTCGCGTTCCCGCGCGAGCACCATTTGATCGAAGGCATGCAGGAGCGTTTCGCGTTGCGAGTAAGGGCCGGGGCGGTAGGCGCGGGATTCAATTCCCGCCTGCGAGAGTTCGCAGATTTTCCAGTCTTCTTTATTGGTCAGGTCCCAAAAATCGATGGCATCACTGGATTCGAAATCCGGCTTGCCCATTTCATCGGGATGAAAATGCCACTCCGCGATGATCTCGGTGCGGTCCACGGCTTTCGGCCACAGCGTCGCCGTCATCATGTAATCGGGATGCAGGCTTAACAGAAAATTCGGGAAGATCGAGTAGTAGCAGACCTTCTGCCGCTCTTCATCATTTAAGCCGGGAAGATAATCGCGCCGCCGCTTGCCGTCCAGGCTCATGGTTTCGGCGCCGCCGCGAAATCCCATCGCGCCACCAATGTAAGTGGAATGCGGTTGCTCATTGTCCGCGCCCAGATAATTGGTCAGGCGATTCAGTGCAGGATGCAGCACCGGGCAGTGCAGGCACTCGTTGTAATTGAGCATCACTAACTTCCAGTTTGCCTTCACGTCGTAGACAATTCGCTTGTGCAATCGCAGGTCGTGCATTTTCCACGGCAGAAATTTTTGCGGAAGATCGGCCAGTTGCTGTGTCAACGGCTCGGCTTGCGGATCCAAATTGATAAAAATATGCCCGTCCCAAACTGCAACCTGCACTTTGTTCAGCGGATAGTCTTCCCGGCAGAATCCGCTGCCCTCCTCCATGTGCGGCGCGCCAATGAGCCTTCCGTCGAGCCCATAGGTCCAGCCGTGGTATCCACACTGGATGCGGCCGGAGAGCTTGCCTTCGGCATTGGTGATCAGCCGGGTTCCCCGGTGCCGGCACACGTTATAAAACGCGCGGACTGACTGATCATTGTTGCGGGTGATGATTATGCTTTCGCCGGCAACTTCACGAAGGAAATAGTCGCCGGGATCCGGAACCTGGTCCGCGCGACCGGCGCATATCCAGGATTCGCAGTAGAAGCGCTCCAGTTCGTCGCGGAACATCTGCTGGTCGGTGTAATACCGCGCCGGGAGCGTGGTTGCTAGAGGTTCAACTTGGGTGCTCATATCGGAAATTCGCAAAGGCTGCGAGTTATGATACGGCAAAAACTATGCTCTGCGCATCGTCAAATACGCTTTCATTAGTCAGCCTTTTCACTAGTCCGGCACCGTGGCCTGGCGGCTCAATGCGCTTTCTGTTTGGCAGTCAGTTTGTTGTAATCGCGAAAATAGCAGCGCAGGCCGAAGCTGAGGGTAGTCTTGGTGTACCCGGCGGCGAGTTGGTTGCGATAGCGGGCGAGATAGAAATCGAACGGATCGCGTGGATCGAGATCAATGAGGATCAAATCGGTATCCGTCATAAGCAGCTTTCCGAATCGAATCGGCGCTCCGCGATACGCCATGTAATTGCCGGAGATCTTCACCGTGGGCGCAGTCTGCGTGCCATACTCCTGCACAATTTCATTTCCCACGATCGAGACGGCGCGCAGGCGTCCATGAATATGCGGAGGCGGAAAAAGTTCCGCCGGATCAATCAGCAGGTCATTCTTGTCCGCTCGCAACCCGGCGATTTTTTTGGTGTCAATCAACTTGGCAATCGACTCCCCTAGCAGGTGCAGCAGTCCTTTAACCGGCAGATGACCAGCTTTCAGATTTTCAGTGTGGAGGCGGATTTCGCCGTCAGAAGTCAGCGACAGTGAGCCTTCGGTTTCGAACGGCACGTCACCTTTGGAATGCAAACGCCCTTTGATTTTGAGCTTGCCTCCGCTTGGAATGATGCGGACTTCTTTGATCGGAGAGTCAGGCGAGGCGAGCGCGTATTGATTCATCACATTGGCCAGCGCGTCGGTGGTGATAGAAATCCGAGCTGAGGCAATAAGAAAGAATGAAGGAGTTGGCATCATCAAACACAGGCATTCCACCAGCCTTGGTGGGTAACAACTTGCCTTTCAAATAAGCTATGTGGACCGCAATGGGCTCGGTGTAGTGGTACATGACATTGCGCATCTCGGTCTCGACTGCGCCGGACGGCGATTCAGCAGGAGGATACGCGGCCGCCAACCCGCAAAACAAAAGCAGCAGAAGCAGGCTTTTATGAATCACGCGAGCTTAGATGCAGGGTTAGAAACGGATGCCTAAATCAGCAAGTAAAAAGAAAGTCTAGAATCTGTAAACTAGTCCCCCGCCAACGAAGTAATTATGCTGGCGGCTTTTTCCGGTATCGACATTCAGTGGGGGCACTCCGCTCCAGTCGTCGCGGGCGGCGACGCGGAGTTTCACCCGTCTCCATCGCCAGGGGAGATTCACGTCCAGCCCAACTCCGCCCTGCAGCACGCCAGAGGTCGCGCTACGGTCCCCGGTATTTTTGCCATAAAAGAGAAGATTGCTGCTGGCTGCAAAGTATCCAACGCCTCCGCCAAAGCTGATCCAGGGCGAGAACGCCAGATTGGGGATCAAACGCAGGCGCGCGGCAGGGGTCACGAAGAATGAGCCATATTGGTCGGGAATCTGGTCGCTGAAATAGTGCAGGTCTTCGTCGGGATTAAAAACCGCCGGCACCTCGATAGCAAAATCGAACCACTGATGATCGAGCACGATTCGAGCGTAGTTAAGCTCAAAGGAAAATCCTGAGCCGTGATTGATGATGGAATCAGAAAGACCGGAGTTGGGCACTCCCTGATCGCTGATGAAGGTTTCGCCGAATGAGCCTGAAACTTCGTTTTTGCCTTCTTGCGCGGATGCGACAGCAACTGCTGTCATCAACAACCAGGCAGCCAGCAAACGATTGCGCAATCTTCCCCCTTCACAACCTTGAGTCGAGCCTAGCATGATGAAGTTGGATTAGAAGTAACGGAAGTGGTGCCCGACGGGCGCGGTAATGAGCCTTCCGAAGCCAAAAAAGACAATTCTGGACTGTCCTTACTGGGTGGCGACGGGAGTAACCTCGGTCGAGGTTCTACCAAACCTGTATTCGAGGACCCACTGGGCGGGCGTTGCCTGACCATTCACTCCGGCGGGCTGGAACTTCCACTGGCGGGACGCTTCCATTGCCAGACGAGCAAAATACCGGCTGGGGCCGGGAGAGATGAAGGACGCATCCGAAACGTCTCCATTCGGGTCCACCTGGACTTGCACCTTTACTCTGACTTTTCCATGAATCGTCTCGCGTGCGCTCAAAGGAACTTGCGGCAGAACCTGGCTTACGACGCCAGCAGTCGTGGGCACGGATTCGACCACCCTCACCGGCGGCTTGGGAGGAGTTTGCGGCGCAGGAGCATTTTCATGAGTGACAACAGGTGCGGCAGCCGTATCGGCCTTGGGCGCATACGCTGTCGGCTTCTGGTCAGAGGAATTGGCGGCGGGTTGCTCAGCTGGCGGGAGCTGTTGCTGCTCCGCGGGAGCCACGGCCGGCGCCTCACTTGGGGTTGAGTGCTTTGACCGAACCGCAAAAATCACTGCTGCGACGACCAACACGGCAACCAGCGGCGCTACCACTTTTTTCCGCCCTGTCGCTTTAGGGGCGGGTGGATTTGGCAGCGGCGGCGCGTGGTGAACCAGATCCCTGAGCTTCGAAAGAGTGCATCGATCCTCAGGATTCATGCGCAGACATTCGCGCGCAATCTGTGCATAGGGCGCGGGAATCGATTTCGGTATAACCGGATCCAAAGTGTTCGACCGGCTCCAGGTCAACGGCCGCTGGTCAAAAGCTGCTACCAGCGTCATACCGAGCGCCCACATGTCCGCGGCGGGAGATAGCCTTCCGGATTCAGATTCTGGAGCATCGTAGGCGGTCAGAAAATAAGGAGTAAACGGTTGAGCAGCCGGATGAACGCTATCGGTCGTCAGCTTTAACTGATTTTTTACGGCGCAGATGTTTGATGGTTTGAGCCGCCCATGCACCAGATGTTTTGAATGCAGGAACGAAAGCGCTTCAATTACCGGAGGCAGCAGTTCGCCAACTTCCGCCATGGAAAGCGCACGCACCGGCAGCACCTGATCAACATTTTCTTCGGCATGTTCCATCACCACATAGAGCCAGGGCGCGCCGCTCATCTGGCAATGGCCGGCGTGGAAGATTCGAAGCAGGTGGGAATGCGATAGAGTTACCAATCCGCGCCAGGCTGCGATCTGCTGCGCGGCATCAGGACGATCAGCGCGAATCAGTTTAATTGCCGCGGGTTGGGTCGAAGAGCCGGGCAACTCGGTGCGGAATACCGCGCTATGGGTGGAACCGCCCAGCCATTCAAGCAGGGCGAACTTTCCATCGATGGTCTGGCCTTTCCAGAGTTCCTGTGCGACAGCAGCATTCATGGATTGACTCGTTAGGGCATTGTAAAACCAAAAAGCGCTAAAACGCTAACACCGCGGGCCAGTCACCGCGGCTGGTCCCATGCAGTGGCCGATTGGACCGCATTTCAGCGAACTTATACGAATTCGCTGCTGGACTCAAGGTTTTTGGTTGGGCGGAATTTGGGAGCTGCGGGCTACGCCATGGCAGGAACTTCGAAGCCATCCGGAAGGAACCCGGCAAGCTCCATCGCATTCCGGGCTTCGGTATTTCGCATGAAGGTGTTCCACACAAATTCAGTGCGGGCATTTTCCGCCATCAGCATGGTAATTCCCACATCGATGCCAATGACGTCGCGACTGACCCAGCCGGTAAGCGGGTTGAAGGCGTCGACGAAACCGTACTCTTTCCAGATCTGACCGCCATAATAGCGGCGTAAGTTCCGCAGGACCGTCATGGACTCACGATACAAAAACGGCAACGACCCGGCAGATGCGGCGGGGACGATGCTGCCATCGATCGGACCGAGGATCGGTGGACCGCCCCAGGCGACATATCCGGTGCTGGACTCCGAGGCGCTGATTCCCCAAACATCCTTCGAATAGCAGGGGAAACGGTCACTCAACTCTTCGCAGAACTCGCGATGGGCGGAGGACGCGATCACAGAGTTCTCGAAGTAGTTAGCGTAAGCGTCATGCTTGGACCGGAAATCAAACCAGGCATGCGAATACTGATGAACAAAAAGCGGTTCGGGGCCGGAAATGTATTGGTGGCCGCGGTAAACCATCTTGGGGCGATGGATCGCATTCCACGAATCGGCCGGGATGGGATGTGTCGGCGAGCCTATGGCGAGTAAATACATCATCATGGATTCGCAATAGGAATCCCAACGCCGGCGGCTGAAGCCATACTCCGGCATCCAATCCATGGCGATCGTTTTGCCACTATTCAGCGCCCAATCCCAGTCAACCCGGTTGTAAATATTGGTGGCGTCGCGGTGGATGTGCAGGTCGCGAAAATATTCGCGGCAGGTCAGCACACCGCAGAGCAGGATCGCGGTATCAATGGGCGAAATCTCCGAATGCACCGCCCGTTTACCGCTTACGGGATTGATAAAGTGGTAGAGGAATCCGTGTTCAGTAGCCGCGGAGCGGGAGAGAAAATCCAACGTCTGCGCCACTCGCTGCTCGATCTGGTTGCGGGAGCGATATTCGCGTTCATATCCGATGCATAGTGCGGTTAGACCAAAACCGGTGGCGGCAATACTTGAAATTTCGCAGGTGCTGCCGCCGTTCGCATTCGCGCGATCGAGCACCATTCCAGTTTCAGGATTGGCCTCATTCCAGAAATATTCGAACGCCGTGCGCTCAATTTCGTTCAACAAGACGGCATCGCTGGCCGAAAGGTCAGTGGGCGGGGTCAGCAGATCGGAAGCGGCAATTTTTCCTGCTAGCGGAAGAGTTGCGGCCCCGGTCACTGCCACGCGAAGAAATTGACGACGGGTAGAAAACATTGCTGGTGTCAGATCATTATCAAGCAGAGTTGCTGATCAGCGTGCCGCGAAAGTACGCCGCGGTAGTGACGCTGGTGCATGACCCAGTAAAAATTTCCGCAATTTTCGGTTGCAATAACTCGTTTCAGGCCATTGTTTTCAGGTAATTTAAGGCGAACGACTTAGCTGGCGCCGGCTCTCGAAGTCTGCGGTTGCAACTTATAATGGGTAAGCTGTGGCACGACGGCGGCGGGCCTGGCCGGAAGTCGGTGGCCGAGCCGTCGCCCAGCAGGCGCAACCGAATCAAACCTCTGCACCGTTTTTCGGCATCTCTGGTGCGGACTTGGCGTGCGCAGCATATAGACCGAGCCGGGACTCGGCCAAATGTCAGAAAAAGAAACCTTCTGGAGCAGTTGGCAGGAGCGGCTTTCGGCCCTGCGCAACGTTCCCCCTGTTTTAAAGATTGTCTGGCGGTCGGGGCCAGGCGTCGTCACCTTCGGCATCGTTGCGCGTATTGTGGCAGCGGTGCTGCCGATCGGGCTCACTTATGTCGCCAAGCTGATCATCGATATCGTCAACAATGTCATTACCAAGCACCAGCCGGTTTCAAACCACCTCTGGTGGCTGGTAGCAGCCGAATTTTCTCTGGCTTTGATGACCGGCATTGTCGGACGAATGATGGATTACTCCGACGCTTTGCTCGCCAACAAGTACACCCGTCACGTCAGCATTCAGGTGATGAAGCACGCTTCCGAGCTGGACGTGATCGCTTACGAAGACCCGGTCTTCTATGACCGGCTGGAGCGCGCCCGGGTCCAGGCCACCGACCGCCTGGTCATGATCCAGTCGATCGGAAGGTTGGAGTTGCAAGTAATTACTGCCGTCGGATGGTCGTCGGCGGTAATGTTCTATTCGCCGTGGTTGATGCTACTGCTGATCGCGGCTGTGCTGCCGGCGTTTCTGGGCGAAACCCACTTTGCCTTCCTTGGCTACGCCAAAAACTTTCGCCAGACTCCGATCAAGCGGCAACTCGATTACTTGCGGCAGGCCGGCGCCACCAAGGAAGCCGCGAAGGAGCTCAAGCTTTTCAATCTTGCGGATTTTTTCACCCAGCGTTTCGCGAAACTCTCCGACATTATTTATGAACAGGACGTCGATCTGGCGCGAAAGCGGCTGGGGATTGGTTCGGTTTTATCTGTCGTCAGCACCGGCGGATATTACGGGGCTTATGCCTATGTGATCTGGCGCACCATAAAGGGCAGCTTGAGTATCGGTACCTTTTATTTCCTGATCACCGCAATCATGCAGGCCAGCAGCACCATCCAGCAGGTATTCTCGACGCTCTCCGGAATTGCCGATCAGGCACTGTTCCTGACCGATCTGCTGGCGTTTTTTGAGATGAAACCTACGATCCAGTCGAAGCCAAACGCTTTGCCGGCACCACGACCGATCCGCCAAGGATTCGAATTCCGCAACGTAAGCTTTCAATATCCGGGCAATGAACGCCGGGTAATCGATCACTTGAACTTTCACCTGCACCCGGGAGAGCGGATTGCCCTAATTGGCGAGAACGGGCAAGGCAAGACCACCATTGTTAAGCTGATCACCCGGCTGTACGATCCGACCGAAGGCCAGATTCTGCTGGATGGAGTCGATCTTCGCGAATACGACCTGGAAGACCTGTATCGAGAAATCGGCGTTATCTTTCAGGACTTTATGCGCTACGAGATGACTGCGCGTGAGAACATCGCAGTCGGAAAAATAGACGAGGTCATGGATCTTCCTTTGCTGAAAGCGGCGGCTCAAAAGAGCATGGCGGATGAAGTGATCGCCAGGCTTCCGGCTGGGTTCGAGCAGATGCTGGGTCGTCGATTTGAGGGCGGAGTCGATCTTTCCGGGGGCGAATGGCAGAAGCTCGCGCTGGCGCGGGCTTATCTGCGCAACTCACAATTGTTCATTCTTGACGAACCGACCGCCGCGCTTGACGCACGCAGCGAATACGAAGTCTTTCAACGTTTCGCCGAACTCACGACGGGAAGGATGGCACTGTTCATCTCGCACCGCTTTTCAACCGTGCGCATGGCCGACCGCATCGTAGTACTCGAAGGCGGCCGGATCGTAGAAGAAGGAACGCACGAGCAGCTCACGCAAGTCGGCGGCCGATACGCGGAGATGTTTGAATTGCAGGCCGCCAGTTATCGCTGACCCGAATGCCGCAGAACACGCACATAGATATGATCGAGGCCGATGCCGAGCGGGTGCCGCAAGGCACCAACCCGACGACTCCAGACTTCACCGACCTTCGCCGGCAGGCGGAGGAACTTGCGCCCCTGTTGGCGTGGAACCCGAGTGTTCAAACTTCTCCCTTCTATATCGCTCGGTGGAATGCGATGGCATCGGCGATGCGGCCGCTGCTGGAGAAAGTTGAGAAAGATGGGCGCCTCGAGTCAGAGACTGACGACCACCGCTGGTTGCGGGAGAACACCACCCTGCTCTGGTCGCATTTAGCAAGCACGAAAGACGCATTCAAACCGCTGGACCGGCTGCCGCATGTGAGCACTCCTCGTGGAATTACCATTCCCCGGGCAGCCGCGGTGGCTGAGGCCTTTCTGCATGCCGTCCATTTTCAGTTTGATGAGCACGCCCTGGTTGCCTACATCGACGCTTATCAGCAGGTGACCGTCTTCAAATTCAGTGAGCTTTGGGCGCTCATTCCATCACTCGAATTGGTATTGCTGGAGCAGATTGCTGCTCGCGGGCAAAGGGCGCTGCAAAATCCTGAGACGCCGCAAAAGGTGGGTGTGTGTGTACGCAGCCTGCGCGACATCAGAGAACTGCATTGGAAGGACGTACTCGACCCGCAGATTGCGTTTGAGAAAGTACTCCGTGAGGACCCGGCGGGCGCTTATGCGCGAATGGATTTCGACAGCCGTGATCTTTATCGTTCGCGATTAGTCAAGATCGCTGAGCACTCTGACTCCACCGAGATGGAAGTGGCCCAGGCCGCTCTGGCGCTGGCGCGCGAGGCCGCAAAACAGGATTCAGGCGATCCCCGACTGCTGCAACGTCAATCTCATATTGGCTATTACCTGGTAGGGGCGGGAAACGAAGAGTTATGCGCCAAGGTTGGTTTCAGGCCGCCCTTTGGTTGGCGAATTCGACATTTTCTACGCACTCATCCTGACGAGTTCTACTTGCCGGGGATTGAAATTCTCACCTTGGTAATTATGTCGACGGTGGTTCTTTTACTCACCAGCACCAATACGCCGCCCATCATGATTCTGTTTGCCATGGTGTTGCTGCTGCTGCCGTCCTCGCAAAGCGCAGTACAGGTCATGAATTATCTGACCACCGCGGTGCTTCGCCCCGAAATTCTGCCCAAGCTGGATTTTTCCAAATCAGTTCCGCCGGACTGCGTCACGCTGGTTGGGGTTCCAGCCTTACTCTTAAATGAAAATCAAGTCAAACGGCTGGTGAATGATCTCGAGGTCAGGTATCTGGGCAATCACGATCCTAATATCCACTTCGCTTTGCTGAGCGATCTGTCCGATTCCGCAATACCCGCGAACGAGGAAGATCCGCTGGTGGATTTGTGTGCCAATCTAATTAAAGGCCTGAACGAAAAATATGCCGGGAAAAAAATGGGGTCCTTCCTGTTGCTGCACCGCCACCGGGTGTATAACCCGCGCGAGAAAGTGTGGATGGGATGGGAACGCAAGCGCGGCAAGTTGATGGACCTGAACCGGCTGTTGAATGGTGAATACGACAGTTTTCCGGTGAAGGCCGGCGATCTTTCGCTGCTGCCAGAGGCACGGTTTGTCATTACTCTGGATGCCGACACCGAAATGCCGCGCGGCTCAGCTCAACGCCTGATCGGCACGCTGGCGCATCCGCTCAACCAGGCGATCATCGACCCTGACAAAAACATCGTGATCGCAGGTTATGGGATTTTGCAGCCCAGGGTACGGGTCAGCGTGCAAAGCGCGTCCCGCTCGCGGCTGGCGAACATTTATTCCGGCCAAACCGGAATGGACATCTATACGCACGCCGTGTCCGACGTTTATCAGGATCTGTACGGAGAAGGGATATTCGCCGGCAAAGGCATATATGAAGTTGCCGTGGTACAGCGGGTGCTGGAGCATCGTTTTCCCGAGAATGCACTGCTTAGTCACGACCTGATTGAAGGCGCTTACGCCCGCGCCGGATTGGTCACCGATGTAGAGGTGATCGAAGATTATCCGTCGCACTACAGCGCCTATAACCGCCGCAAGCATCGCTGGCTGCGCGGCGACTGGCAGATTACCAGTTGGCTCTTGCCGCATGTACCGGACGAAAGCCGGCGGCGGGTGCGGAATCCTATTTCACTGGTGTCGCAATGGAAAATTCTCGACAACCTGCGACGCAGCCTGGTGGAACCGGCAACATTCCTGCTTTTCGTTTTGAGCTGGCTCATGCTGCCGGTTTCGGCACGCAACTGGACGCTTTCCGCAATCTGCATCTTGTTCGTGCCGGTGTGGTTTGAGTTCTTCTTTAACTTGGTGCGCTCCGTTGCCGATCGCAAGATGGCCATTGCCCGCGATGCGCTGCGCACCTTGTTCGTCGCCAATTTCAATGTTTTTCTGAGCTTCGTTTTCCTGGCCCACCAGATGCTGGTGGCGATGGACGCGGTGGTGCGGACCCTGGTCAGGCGGCTGTTCACCCGTCAACGATTGCTCGAGTGGGAGACCGCGGCAGAAGCAGAAGCCGGGGGGCAGAAGCGCACGCCGGTAGATATTTACCTCGACTGGATTCCCCTGATCGTGCTCTTGCTTGCTGCCCTGGTCTACATCATCCGGCGCCCGGCGTTCTTTTCAGCTTTGCCGATTCTTATTTTGTGGGGCAGCAGCAAGTTGGTTTCGGTGTGGCTGAACCGGCCGCCCCAATTTACTCGTGCTGAAACTTCCGTGAAAGACAAGCAGTTTCTGCGCGCCGCCGCTGTCCGCACCTGGCGGTATTTTGCCGAATTCAGCACTCACGAACACAACTGGTTGATTCCCGACAATGTGCAGCAGGAACCATTTGTCGTGGCCGCGCGAGTGTCGCCCACCAATGTCGGCTTGCTGCTGAATGCTCGCCAGGTCGCCTGCGAATTTGGCTATCTCACTCCGCATGAATTCGCCGACCTTACGGCGAAGACGCTGAAGACGTTGCGGAACATGAAACGTTATCGAGGACATATTTACAACTGGTACGACACGCGGACTTTGGAGCCATTGCCACCATTATTTGTTTCTACTGTGGACAGCGGCAATCTGGTGGCGTCTTTGTGGACACTACAACAAGGCTGCCGACGGATTCTGGAGCAGCCGGTCCTTCGCAGGGAGTTAGCTGTCGGCTTTCTCGATCATTTGCAGGTTCTCACCGAGCTGAAAGCGTTTCCAGCAGATCTATTTCACAAAATTGAAGTCAGATCGGCAGGCGAGAATTGGGAGGCTTCGCTCTTACGATTTCCTCATAAGGCCCTGGAGCGAATCTCCGCCGGGGAGAACGACGCGGAGCGCGAGAACAGCGTGCGATGGTTTAGTGAGCAGGCCCTGGAGCGACTGCACCAGTTTGCCCAAACTACGGTACGCCTGACCCCGTGGAAACTGCTGGATTTCGCGGACCTCGAAAAAGATCCGGCGATTACTCCGCCATCGGACGAGCTCACTTTTAGCGCGCTTCCCGGGGCGCTCACCCAGTTTGCCGCGCAATTGCAGCGCGCTATCGACCATCTTCCGGACGACGACGGCGATGAGCGACCGGAACCGGATAAAACCTCTCGTCGTGCTTTGTTGCAACGGCTGCTCTCTATGGTTTCCGGAGCGCGAATGGATGCCGCCCGCCTGGCACAGGACTTGGAAGCCGTCTCAGACGAAGCCGGCAAATTGGCTGAAGAAACTGAGTTCGGCTTCCTGTTGAGCCGCCGCCGCAAGTTGCTTTCGATCGGATTCGACGGTGGGGAGAAGATACTGCATGACGCGTGTTACGACCTGCTGGCGTCCGAAGCCCGCACGGCATCGTTTATTGCAATCGCAAAAGATGAGATCCCGCAAGAAACCTGGTTCCTGCTTTCACGCTCACGCACGGTCGACCAGGGCCGCGCGGTGCTTCTGTCCTGGACCGGCACCATGTTCGAGTATCTGATGCCGGCCATCTGGATGAAAACGTACCCTGGCACGCTACTCGATGGGTCGCAACATGGCGCGATTATTTCGCAACAGGAATACACTTCGTCGAAACGCATTCCATGGGGCATTTCAGAATCGTCATTTGCCACTCGTGATGCGGCGGGAAATTACGGCTATCATGCCTTCGGTATTCCGCAGCTCGCGATTTTTCACAGCGATGTAAATGCGCTGGTAATTTCGCCTTATTCTACTTTCCTGGCGCTCAATACGACTCCCAAAGCAGCAATCGAAAATCTTCGCCGCATGAGTCATGACGGATGGTTTGGGGATTACGGGTTCTTCGAGTCTGCGGATTACAGCGCCTCACGCGACCGAATTTGGAAGCATGAATCCGAATTGATTCGCTGCTGGATGGCGCATCATCAGGGCATGAGCCTGCTGGCGCTCGCCAACTTCCTGGCGGAGGACGTTGTGCAACGCTGGTTTCATTCGCATCCGCGAGTGCAGGCCACCGAACTTCTGCTGGATGAAAAACCCCTCAACGCCGTTCCCTCGTAAATTCGGGAATCTGCTGCCCTAACTATTTCCCGCGCAACTTGCATGCCGGCGGTTGCTTTTCTAGATTCAGAGTGTCCTGCTGGCACCCGGCGAGACGTCGGTTGGTTCAATCGTCGCACCGATCCGTGAAGAATCCAGCGGTCTGGAGTTCAAATGAAAGTTTTACTTTGCTTTCTTGCTTTGTCAGCATCCGCGCTAGCCTCTGGCGCGGGCACGACTTCGAAGGTATCTCTCGTCCCGGGCACAGCAGTGGTTCCCGCCAGTACTCATGTGTTCCTTCTGCTGGAAGAGAACCACAGTTACTCGAACGTCATAGGAACTTCTGCCATGCCATACCTTGAAAGTCTGGCTTCGAAGTACGGTTTGGCGACCCAGTATTATGCCAACACCCATCCTTCCATCGGCAATTACTTCATGCTCACCACCGGGGCAATCATCACCAATAACGACAGCTACTGCGGCACGATCTCGAATGACAATCTGGTGCGGCATCTGCTGGCGGCTGGAAAAACCTGGAAATCTTATGCAGAAAGTCTGCCATCCGTGGGATACACCGGATGCGGATCGGGACTATATGTAAAACGGCACAATCCGCTCGCGTACTTTTCAGATGTCGCCAACAGTAGCGAGAAGGATAATCTAGTGCCGTTTACCCAGTTCGCAAACGATCTGAACAATCATGCTCTGCCCAATTTTTCTTTCATCGTTCCGGATCTGGATGATGACGCGCACAACGGTACTCTGGCGCAAGCCGATAGCTGGTTGAAGGTCCACATTGCGCCGCTGCTCTCCAGTTCGACTTTTCAGAAGGATGGCATTCTGATCATTGTGTTTGACGAAAGTGTTACTTCAGATACCGCTCATGGCGGGGGCCATGTGGCTGCAGTGGTGATCGGCCCAAAAGTGAAGCCGGGGAGCAAGCCTGCGACTCTGTATCAACACCAGAATACGCTTAAGACGCTGATGCAAGCTCTGGGTGTAAAAACCTATCCTGGTGCGGCGGGGTCCGCTCAGCCTATGACCGGCGTCTTCTAAGATTTTTTTGGGTCCGTGGTTAGGCGCTTAGCGCGGAATAGTCCAGCAATTCCGAATGTGTACGGCGTCCACGAGGAGCTGACGAAACCCAGAGCCGTCATGCGGGTAAGGATTTCCTGCGGAGTGGGGAACCGTTCCACCGAAGCCGGCAGGTAGGAATAGGCTCCGCTGTTCCCCGAAATTATTTTGCCTATCCGCGGAAGAATAGACTTGAAATACACGTTGTAGATCGTGCCCATGATCCCTTGCGGTTCACTGAATTCCAGGATCCCGCATTCTCCTCCCGGACGAAGCACTCGCAGGATTTCCCGCAGCCCGGCGTCATAATCAGCGAGGTTGCGGAAACCGAACGCGGATGTCACCAGATCGAAACTTTGATCGGGAAATGGAAGTCGCAAGGCATCGGCTTCGATCCAGCGGATTGGATGGCCGGCTGATTTCTTCTTCGAAGCTAATACCAGCATGGTGTGAGAAAAATCGGCGCCGGTAATCTCCGCTTGCCTGCCCTGTCTCTGCAAAGCGAGCGCCATGTCGCCGGTACCGCAACACAAATCAAGCACCCGTGCGTCCGGGCGGGCGAGGATGTTCCCGAAACTTCTGGCGGTTCGACGCCACCAAAGCTTATCTACGTTGGCGGAAAGAAGATGATTGAGCAGATCGTAGCGGGGCGCGATGGCGGTAAACATTTCACGCACCGTCCGCGCCGCTGAATCACGGTCGGAAGCCCCGGATGGAGTTGCGCCGCGAACCGAGTGGTCACTTCGCGCAATTTCTGTTTCGTCGCTGGCTGTCTTATTCATGCGAAAGCCGCCGAATCTCCGCCAACGCCGCCGCTACTGCGCTCTCCGGAACACCATTCACGATTTCAACCTTGCCGATTTCCTTTGCCAGGACAAAGTTGACCACACCGGCCTCGGTTTTTTTATCGGAGCGAATCAGCGACATGGCTTTCGCAGTTGTCAGACTCACTTGCGGAAGCGGTCCCCACGCAAGACTCGCATCCCGAACCCGTTCGAGCGTACCGCGATTCGAAAAGCGAATATGGTCGGCAATTTTGGCGGCCGCGATCATTCCCCAGGCGACTGCCTCTCCATGCAAAAAATTACGGTAAGAAGTCGCGGTCTCAAGCGCATGGCCAAGCGTGTGTCCGAAATTGAGAACACGGCGCAATCCGCCTTCCCTTTCGTCGCTGGAGACTACTTGCGCCTTGAGCTTAACCGACTCGGCAATTGCCCAGCTGAGCAGCTCGCGATCCCGCCGCAATGTTTTGATCGAGCATTGCTCGAGGCGCGAGAACAATTCCGGATTTCCAATCACGCCGCATTTCACGGCTTCGTACATTCCAGCACGGAATTCACGATCGGGCAGGGTGGAAAGCACTCGAGGATCGATGAGCACGGCTGCCGGCTGATAAAACGTGCCCAGTAGATTCTTGCCAGATTTCAGATTCACTCCCGTCTTGCCGCCTATGGCCGCATCGAGCTGGGCCTGCACGGTTGTGGGTATTTGCACCAGCTGCACTCCGCGCATGTAAACCGAGGCGAGCATGCCAGCGACATCGCCGACCACGCCGCCACCGAAGGCCACTATGATTGCCTTACGATCTGCGCCAAGGCTTACCAGCTCATCTGCCAGTTGCTCTACGCTAGACAGCCGCTTGAAGCGCTCTCCCTGCCGCATCTCGATGAACCGGTGGCCAAAGCCGGATCGGGTAAGGGACTGCGTTAGGTCCTTTCCCCACCGCCGCCGTACCGCGGCCACGGTGACGATGAATATCGGCCGCTGGGATTCGAAAAGCTCCCGCAGAATCTCTCCGGCATGCGTAAGCAAACCGTGCTCAATCACAGCTTCGTAGTTGTGAGATGCGGTAGCGATCGGGATGCGGAGCATTGCAAACATGATAACAAGCTGTCAGATATCAACCAGATCAGCTATCAGCCATCAGCCATCAGATGAGAATTTCGGTCCAGCCGGGTTCGACTTGATAGGCGGCGGTCCCGATCTGTTTGGCGTTCGTTGCGGCTTGTGGTATGGCGCGGGTTTCGGGTATACCATTTCGTCATGCCAGCGGATTCCTCCGAAACTGATTTTCTGGTCATTGGCGCCGGAATCGCAGGATTGCGCGCGGCGATCGAACTGGCCCCTGCCGGCCGGGTCATGGTGCTGGTTAAGCGCGAGATAGCAGATTCGAGCACGCAATACGCGCAAGGCGGAATCGCGGCAGCGCTGAGCGACGAGGATGAAATCAGCCTGCACCTTCAAGACACGCTGGTGGCGGGCGATGGGCTCTGCAATCCCGAGGCGGCCAAGATTCTGGTTGAGGACGCACCCGAGCGAATCGAAGAGCTGATCGCCTGGGGAACTGAGTTCGACCGCGACGGCACCAAGCTGACCTTTGGACGCGAAGGCGCGCACAGCCGTAACCGCATTCTGCACGCGCATGGCGATTCCACCGGACGCGAAATTCAGCGCGCGCTTTACGCCAAAGCCAAAACTCTCCCCGAAATAACGATCCGTGAATTCGAATTCTCGACAGATCTGGTAATGGAAGGCGGTCGCGTCTGCGGGGTGAAAGTCATTGACGATCATGGCCTTCACAGTACGATCCATGCCTCGGCAGTGCTGCTGGCAACCGGCGGCATGGGGCAGCTTTACATGAACACCACAAATCCTGGCGTTGCGACCGGCGACGGTGTGGCCATGGCGCATCGTGCCGGGGCGGAAGTCACGGATCTCGAGTTCATTCAGTTTCATCCTACAGCGCTGTATTTGAAGAAGGCGCCGCGCTTTCTTCTATCCGAGGCACTGCGTGGCGAAGGCGCGTATTTGCGCAACATGGAAATGATGCGCTTCATGGGCAAGTACCACCCCATGGGAGAACTGGCGCCGCGGGATGTGGTGGCGCGCGCCATCATGCATGAACTGGAACGATCGCGGGCGAAAGAGCCGGTGGTTTATCTCGACATGACACACCTTGAGGAAACCCACATTCGCAAGCGCTTCCCGCGAATTTATGCCACCTGTATGCAGTACAACATCGACATTACAGGTGAATTCGTGCCCATTCGGCCGGCCGCACATTACGCCATGGGAGGTGTGCGCACCGATTTAGAAGGCCGCGCAACCTTGCCAGGCCTCTACGCTGCGGGAGAAGCTGCAGGAACCGGAGTTCACGGCGCGAATCGGCTGGCCAGCAATTCCCTGCTTGAGGGTTTGGTATTTGGAGCCCGCGCGGGCAGACGAATGCGCGACGAACTCAAGGCACCGCCTCAACGCGAATCCGGGCTGCCTCCGGCCGCGTATTCGAACGGTCCGGTAAGTGTTCCGGTGGATTCGTCAATCAGCGAATTGCAAGAGTTGATGTGGAAGAACGTGGGCATCGTGCGAACCGGCGCGAGTTTAAAAGACGCGATCAAGCGACTAGGTGAAATTGGCGAGAAGGTATCGCGGCCGCACAGCCGGCGGGAGTTTGAAGGACGAAATCTACAGATAGTCGGAACTCTGGTCGCTCGTTCGGCTCTGGCACGGGAAGAAAGCCGAGGCGCGCACTATCGCACGGATTATCCTGACCACAATGACGTGAAGTTCAAAAAGCATTCAGTGGCCGGCGGGGAGAAGATCCGCTTCGAATAGACCTCAGCGGTTCCGGCTCACGCTTCAGCTTTTGGCTCATCCCGATGGAGCGCCGAGGCAATAATCGTCAACAGTAAAATTCCTCCAATCACTGCCAGAGAGATATCGGTGCGAATCGGGTAGTAGTGCGAGAGCAGCATCTTCGCTCCCACAAAGACCAATACGCAGGAGATTCCATAGTGCAGGTACTCAAACACTTCCATTAACCCGGATAGGGTGAAGAACAGCGAGCGCAAGCCGAGTATGGCAAAGATATTCGACGTATAGACGATGAAGGCATTCAAGGTGATCGACAGAACCGCAGGGATGGAGTCGACGGTGAAGATCACGTCGGTGGTTTCGATCACGATCAGCACCAGCAGGAGCGGGGTCGCGCAGAGTTGTTCGCCGCGCACGAAAAATTTTCCGCCTTCGTAATCTGAAGTGACCGGCATGAATTTTCTTATCAAACGGAGTAGCGGATTCTTCTCGGGATGAACTTCACCGCCGCGAGGAAAAAGCAGCCGGATGCCGCTATAAACCAGCAGCAATCCAAAGCCGTAAATGATCCAGTGAAACCTTCGAATTAAACCCACGCCGGCGAAAATGAAAGCTGCCCGCATGAGGATGGCGCCGATGATTCCCCAGAACAGCACGCGATGCTGTTGTTCATCCGGCAGCCGGAAGTAGCGAAAGATGAGAAGAAAAATAAAAAGATTATCGGCGCTGAGCGACACTTCGATCACGTAACCGGTAGAAAATTCGAGCGCAGAAGTGCGCCCCTGGGTGCCGTAAAGAATTGCAGCGAAAGCCGCGGCCAGCGCGATCCATATGCCGCTCCAGACAAGTGCCTGGCGCAGAGTAGGCGTCTTTGCGCGCCGATTGATGACGCCGAGGTCGAGTAGCAGCATGGCGGCAACGAATACATTGAAGAGAATCCAGGCCAGGGTTTCGCTCATGAAGTAAGGTGCTGTGGGAATTAGAAATGAAATAGCCGAAAAGTGAAAGGCAGCAAGTGGCTATCGCTGGTTGATCATGCGCACCGTCTCAAGAGTTACGGTGCCGACAATCTCCAAGCTTTTCGGGCTGAGCTTGTCGACGGTATCGTCGGTGGTGTGATGGAAGACGTCGTTATAGCCGTAGTCAAAATCGATCAGGTCTGCCGAAGGCACGCCGTGCTCGACAAACGGCATGTGGTCGTCAGTCACACCCATACTCCTGGCAAAAAAATGAGATTGATATCCCAATTGAGTCGCCGCCTTCAGAATCATGTCTTCCAGCCATGGAGTCGAATTCGTATCGTGCTCGATATTCAGGTCGGCGTCGCCGATCATATCCTCCAGCAGGAATGCTCTGATCTTTTTGAGCGTCCCATCAGCCTGCCATTTGTCGGCCAGATGTCGAACTCCATAAAGCGACTCAGGATCATCCCAGGGAAGCTTCATGGATTCTTCGGCGTCATCCCAAAGCAACCAGATGCTGTAGCCCTCAAGTTTCTTGCCGCGTAGCTGATCGGCAATTTCCAGCAGAAGCGCGCTGGAGGATGCGCCATCATTGGCCCCGATGTAGGAGGTATTGCGCAAAGGCCAGTTGGTGTCGTAATGACTGGCGATCACGATAATGCCGTCGCGGGTTCCGGGAAACTTCGCAATGATATTGCGCACCGGAAACGCACCTTCAGTGGGATGAATGTCGAAGGTATCCTGCTCGACATCGTCGCCCTTCAAGTGAGCCAAAATGTAGTTTTCAACTTTCTTGTGATTTGCGCTGCCGATTGGGCGCGGCCCCAGAGCGACAATTTCCTTCACATATTGCATGGCGCGATTGGCGTTGAATACCGGCGGAGCGGCGTCGGCGGAGGCTGCGGTGTCGGCATGGACCGATGCCGATAGAACGGCAGTGCCGGCGTCCACGTTATTGACTTTCGAGCACGCGAACAGCCCGACAGCAGCCAGCAACAGAATAAATTTGTATATCTTCATGCTCGGTTCCGGGCTTCACGCTTTTGGCGCTGGGTAGGATGTACAAAATAGGCGACGCCGATACTCACAAAATACAGCGCCACCATGGGCGCAGCGAACACGCACATGCTGCTGATATCGGGCGTCGGGGCAAGGGCCCCGGCGACAATGAAGATCACGAGAATGCCGTAGCGGATGTTGCGCCACATCCATCCGGCGCTGACTACGCCCATGAGCGCCAGGAAAAAGATGAGGATTGGCATCTCAAATACCAGTCCGAGTCCCAGAATCACCGTGAGAAAAAGATCGGTGTACTCATGGATGGTGATCATAGGTGTGAACTGGTTACCAATACCGATCAGAAATTTCAGCGCCGCCGGATACACCATGCGGTAGCCGAAATATCCACCGGCCGCGAATAGAAAAATCGTAGACACCATGAAGGGAATGGCATATTTTTTTTCTTTACGGTATAGGCCCGGCGAGATGAATAGCCATACCTGATAAAGCACATAGGGCGAGGTAAGAAATAAGCCGGCGAGCGCCGATATCTTCAAGTAAAGGTTGAAGGGTTCGGCAGGCGTGAGATAAACCAGCTTTTGCGGCAGACCGTTCTGGCGAAGCACATCAATGATGGGCTTCTGCATATATGCGAACAATGCCTGGTGGTACCACCAGCAAATACCCATCCCCACAGCCAGCGCGGCAAGCGAATGGAAGATGCGAGTCCGGAGCTCCTCCAAGTGTTCGAGGAAACTCATTGAGCTCATGGGCTCGCGTTCGGATTCCTGGGGTTCAGTCTCAGTAGCGGAGTTAGACATGGCTGCTGTGGGCGGGCGAATCTAAGTCCGGCGAAGATGCTCCGGAATCAGGCCGCTTTTCGGGCAAAGCAAATCGTGAAGACGGAATGGATCCTGACATGGGCTCGATTTTGGGCAGGCTTTGCTCCTGCTCCTTTCTTTTCTCTTCGAACTCGAGCTGCGATATTTCTGACTCGATCTGCGACTTGAATTCATTGGATGCGCGCTTGAACTCGCCCAGAGCCTTCCCCACCTGACGGGCGATCTGCGGCAGCTTTTTGGGTCCGAAGAGGAGCAGGGCCAGAATGAATAAGACTATGGTATCGGGAAAGCTCATGTTTAGATCATAGCGGAGCGGATTACTCGCAGCAATGCGGTATCGGCTGGCTTCAAATTGAAGGCGTGGCGGCAATAATCAGCATTGACTTACCTCTTGCGAAGCCCTATCTTCACGGACGACAAAGAAGGGGGGATGGATGAAAATCTGGATAAAGGCTGCACTGATCGTGTCGATTGCTATTCTCGTGCTTGCCGCAGTTGGGGCGGTGAATATATATGGGTCAAGGACATTTTTGTCTCCGCGAGCCAGGCCGCTGACTTCAGTCACATTTGAGCGGACTCCCGCGCGGCTGGCGCGAGGCAAATATCTGGTGGAAGCGGTTTTGGATTGTAACCATTGTCATTCGCCGGCCGATTGGACAAAGCATGATGCCGCAATCCCGCCCGGGATGGAGCTTGCGGGCCAGGACATGGGTACTGATCCATCGCTCGGCCATATAGTCGCCCCCAATCTTACCCCTGATCCTGAAACTGGCGCCGGTAAATGGACCGATGACATGCTGGCGCGGAGTATTCGGGAGGGTATCGGTCACGACGGACGAGCGCTATTCTCACTAATGCCTTATCGTCTCTTCCGCCATTTGCCGGATGAAGATGTGGCTTCGATTATCGTGTATTTGCGTTCGCTTCCACCGGCGAAAAATCCTCTGCCGAAGACGCAGCTGGTTGCCGCGGTGATGGACGCTAACGAAAAGGTTCCGCAGCCGTTGACTGAACCGGTGCCGGCTCCTGACCTATCCACGCCGCTCAAGCGGGGCACGTACCTTGTGAGTGTTATCGGATGCGTCGAGTGCCACACGCCGGTTGACGATCACGGCCATCTGATTCAAGGCATGGAATTCGGCGGAGGCCAGGTTTTCGAAGGACCTTGGGGAAGAGTGGCGAGCGCAAATCTGACGCCCGACCCGAGTGGCATTCCCTATTACGATCAAGCGTTCTTTATTAAGACCTTGCGGACCGGCTACGCGGGATCACGCGAACTTAATCAGTTTATGCCCTGGTGGACATTTCGCAATATGACGGACGAGGATTTGGCGGCTATCTTCACCTATATAAAGACCCTGAAGCCGGTCACTCATCTTGTGGATAACTCGGTTTCGCCCACGAAGTGTCCGCTGGATGGCGGAATGCACGGTGGCGGAGACCGGAACCTTAAACGTTGATCGCAAAATTGCATCGCGCCTGAGGAACTCACAAGAAAAATAAGTCGTGCGGGAATTCTGGCTGACGGCAAAAAAGAGCGATTCCCGCACGCTCCGGTCCATTCACAGCGATCGGATTGACAAAACCGCCTCTGGAAACTATCTTCCTTCAACTCTATGAAATCGTGGCTAAAAATTCCCATCGCCATTTTAGTGTTGATGGTTGTCGCAGTCACAGTGGGAGCTGTCAAGGTCCTTGGCCCGGGAACTTTGCTTGGGGTGAGCGGCCGTCCCTTAACCGACCGCAAGTTCGAGAGCACGCCGGTCCGCTTGCAGAGAGGCAAATATCTGGTCGAGGCGGTTCTTGCATGTAATCACTGTCATACGCCGCTTGACTGGACAAAGCACGATCCAACCATTCCCGCGGGCATGGAACTCGCGGGGGTTGATTTGGGTACTACAGAGATAGGGCACCTGGTGATTCCCAACATTACCCCCGACCCAGAAACCGGCGCTGGAAAATGGACCGACGACATGCTGGCGCGGGCCATTCGCGAAGGCGTCGGACATGACGGGCGCGCGCTGTATCCATTAATGCCGTATCGTCTCTTTCGGCTGTTGTCAGATGAAGATGTTGCTTCGGTAGTCGTCTATTTGCGCTCGCTGCCCCCGGCGAGAAATCCCTTGCCCAAGACACAGCTAACGTCATCCGTGCAAAACGGGATACAAAATAAGCCGCAACCACTCACTGAACCAGTGCTCGCCCCGGACCTTTCGACGCCGGTAAAGCGGGGCGCTTATCTGGTAAGCATAATCGGGTGCGCCGAGTGCCATACCCCTGAGGATAAGAAAGGTGACTCCATCGCCAGCATGAGATTCGGTGGAGGCCTGATTTTTGACGGACCGTGGGGCAGGGTTGCGAGCGCGAATCTGACGCCGGATGCGAGCGGAATTCCCTATTACAACCAAGCCATGTTTGTTCGAACCCTTCGAACCGGGTATGTGGGAGCTCGAGAGTTGAACCCAGTCATGCCCTGGTGGGCCTTCCGCAACATGACCGACGAAGACCTTACTGCAATTTATGCTTATTTAAAAACCTTGAAGCCGGTTTCCCATCGTGTGGACAACTCCGTGCCGGCGACGCTCTGTCCGATCGATGGGGCGATGCACGGCGGCGGAAACCAGAACCAAAAGCAATAGCTCGGCCTGGACAATCATTTTCAGACTGAAAAATCTTGCCTTATGTTCTTTGAAATCGAACTATAATGCACGGTTTTCAAACAGGACAGGAGGCTTTGACACGGTGCGAAAAGCGGCAAAAATTGCGCTCATCACTTTAGGTGTATTGATCATTGCTATTGCGGCGATAGCCGTGCAGCTTTTTGGCCTGCGCACGTTCATAGGACCACGCAAACGCGATCTTACGGGACAGAAATTTACCAGCACTCCCGCGCGAATCGAGCGAGGCAATTACATCGCGAACTCGATGGGCTGCCTGTACTGCCATTCGCCGCATGACTTGAGCAAGCGAGATGAGCCAATCCCCGCAGGGATGCTGGGCGCCGGCCAGCAGCTGCCGTATGCCGATCTTCCCGGCAGGATAGTCGCTCCCAATCTGACGCCGGACAAAGACACCGGTACAGGAACTTGGAGCGATGATGCGTTGGCCCGGGCAATTCGCGAGGGCATTGGTCACGACGGCCGCGCCCTGTTCCCCATCATGCCCTACGCGCACTACCGCACAATGCCGGACGAAGATCTCGCCTCAGTCGTCGTCTACTTACGCTCTCTGCCTCCGGTGAAAAATCAGCTGCCAAAAACCGAGGTTATTTTCCCGGTGAAATATTTCATGCGCAATGCGCCTCAACCAATCACCGCTCCGGTGTCGCAGCCTGATTTGTCCGATCCTGTAAAGCGGGGAGCGTTTCTGGTGAACTTGATTGGCTGCGCCGACTGCCATACACCGGTGGACGATCATCACAATCCAATTCCAGGAATGGAGTTTAGTGGCGGACAGATTATTGCAATGGTGTCAACGAAAGTTGCCAGTGCAAACCTCACGCCTGATCCATCGGGCATTCCCTACTATGACGAGGCGATGTTTATAAAGGCAATGCGAACCGGCAGTGTAGGAGCACGCGAATTGAACGATGCTATGCCTTGGGTAGTTTTTCGTAATCTGACGGATCAAGACCTGGCGTCAATGTTCGCCTACCTGAAAACTTTGAAGCCGGTGGCGCACCGTGTCGACAATAGTCTGCCGCCTACGTTGTGTCCGCTTGACGGAACTATGCATGGCGGGGGAGATCAGAATCACAAGCAATAGCCGCTTGGGCCCAAGCCAGCGCCAAATAAAATCTTGCTTCCTGCTCTTTGGAATCGAACTATAATGCTCGGTTCGCAAATTGGGCTGAGTACTCGAAAGTAAATTTTTCAGGATCGGATGGATCATGGCCTCTGCTTCGCAAACCGCGTATCAGGCAGCCGGTTCGGGTTCCTGGTGGACGCAGATTATTCCTGTCGTCATAGTGTTGGGTGGATTTTCGGTGTATGCGACCTGGCGGGCCTTTGAAGGCGCATTTTTCTGGGCCGCGCCTTATCTCTCACCTTTCTATTCGCCGCTGATCGACGTCATCGCACCATTGGTGGCACTACTCGCCGGCGCTGTTGATCCTGGGCGGACCTCTGGGCTTTCGCGCAACCTGCTACTACTACCGCAAAGCCTACTATCGGGCATTTTTCCTCGATCCGCCGGCATGCGCCGTCGATGAAGGACGCGGGCATAAGTACAAGGGCGAGACCGCATTCCCGTTCATCCTGCAAAATATCCATCGCTATTTTTTCTTTGCCACTCTTATCTTCCTTGGCTTTCTGTGGAAAGATGCGATCTACGCGTTCTTCTTGCAGCGGACTTCGGCATCGGTTTGGGTACGATCATCATGCTGGTGGATGTGATTTTGCTCTCCTGCTACAGCCTCTCCTGCCATTCTTTGCGGCATCTGTTGGGCGGCAAAGTCGATTGTTTTTCCTGTCTCGCATTCTGGCGGTCCACGCCATTCCACCTGGAAGGCTCGCTTCCTGGATGAACCAGCACACATGCTTTTTGCGTGGCTTAGCTTGTTCTCCGTCGGACTTGCAGACCTATATATTCGTCTGGTCTCCGCGGGCGTTATGCAGGGACGTGCGGATCCTATGACCGATCCGGTCGGCTTCGAGACTCATGAACATGATGTGTTGGTCATCGGCGCAGGGCGGGCCGGCCTGCGTGCAGCCATTGAAGCACTTGCGGCTGGAGCAAGCGTTGGGGTGGTCTGCAAGTCGCTTCTCGGTAAAGCGCACACCGTGATGGCCGAAGGAGGAATCGCGGCGGCAATGGCGAACGTCGATACAGCCGACGATTGGCGCACCCATTTCCGTGACACCATGCGCGGGGGAAAATTCCTCAATAACCGACGCATGGCGCAACTACACGCGCAAGAAGCTCCGGACCGGGTACGCGAGCTCGAACAATGGGGAGCGCTGTTCGACCGCACCAATGACGGCCACATCTTGCAGCGGGCATTCGGTGGCCACAGATTCAAGCGCCTATGTCACGTCGGTGATCGCACCGGCTTGGAGATGATCCGCACTTTACAAGACCGCGGAGTGCGCTGGGTTTCGACGTGTTCATGGAGTGCACGATCACCCGTCTGCTCAAAGATAACGGTGACCGCGTCGCGGAGCATTTGGGTATTGGCGGGAGCATGGGCGGTTCGTAGTCTTCAAAGCGAAATCGATTGTGATCGCCACCGGCGGAATCGGCAAGGCGTGGCCCATCACTTCCAATTCCTGGGAATATACCGGCGACGGAATGGCACTGGCATATGACGCCGGCGCTGAACTCATCGATATGGAATTTGTGCAGTTCCATCCTACCGGCATGGTATGGCCGCCTGGCGTCCAGGGCTTGCTCGTCACTGAAGCCGTGCGCGGCGAAGGTGGCATACTGCGCAATCATCTTGGCGATCGCTTCATGGAGAAGTACGATCCAAAGCGCATGGAGCTCTCCACCCGCGATGTTGTTGCTCGCGCCATCTATACCGAAGTACGTGAAGGCCGCGGCACCGAGCATGGAGGCGCGTATCCTCGACATCTCGCAAAAACCTGCGGAATACGTGAAACGCAAACTGCCCAGCATGTATCACCAGTTTTTGGAGCTGGCGGATGTAGATATCACCAAAGGCCCGATGGAAGTTGGACCCACTTGCCATTACATGATGGGCGGAATTCGCGTAGAAGCGGAGACGGCAGCCACAACGGTTCCGGGATTGTTCGCGGCCGGTGAAGTTGCAGCGGGACTGCACGGCGCAAATCGGTTGGGCGGGAATTCGCTTTCGGATCTATTGGTATTTGGCCGGCGTGCGGGCCAAGCGGCCGCCGAGAACGCCATGAAGGAGAGCTTTGCTTCGCTTGACGCCACAGATCGGAGAGGGCGAACGCGAAGCTCTCGCCCCTTTCGAGCGCAACACCAACGAGAATCCGTACATGCTTCACGCCGACCTGCAGCAAACGATGCAAAGCCTGGTCGGAATTTTTCGCACTGAACAAGACCTGCAATCCGCTCTCAGCAAGCTCGCGGAGTTGAGTGCGCGGGCAAAAAACCTGAGCACTTCAGGCTCGCGAATGTTTAATCCCGGCTGGCATCTGTGCGCAGATCTGAAGTCTATGTTGACTGTGTCAGAAGCGGTCACGCGTTGCGCGCTCGCAAGGAAAGAAAGCCGCGGCGCTCACAGCCGCATTGATTTTCCCAACTACGATCCTCATGGGGCAAACAGAACAACATTATTTCGCGACGCAGCGAGGAGATGACCCTGCAGCAGGGGCCACCGCGGAACCTCCGGAGGAACTGCAGAAGCTGATCGAAGCCGAAAAAGGAGCGAAAAGCCTAATGCCGATCGTGATGCTGAGAATTTTTCGTGGCGATCGTAACGGCGGCCAAACCGCGGACTACGAAATTCCGCTGACACCCGGTATGGTGGTGCTCGACGCGCTACATTATATTCAAAAGCACCAGGCGCCCGATCTCGCCGTGCGCTGGAACTGCAAAGCCGGGAAATGCGGGTCGTGCTCGGCGGAAGTGAACGGACGGCCACGGCTCACCTGCAAGACCCGCATGGATTCCCTGCCCCATGACAAGCCCATCACCGTCCTGCCGATGAAATCGTTCCCGGTAATCAAGGATCTAGTGACGGATGTTTCGTGGAACTACAAAGTGAACCGGAAGATTCCTGCGTTTAAGCCGCGCGCCGGCACCGATTGGCGGATCATGCAGGAAGATGTGGACCGGGTGCAGGAGTTCCGCAAGTGCATCGAATGTTTCTTGTGCCAGAACGTGTGCCACGTTTTGCGAGAGCACGATAAGCACGATCAGTTCGGCGGACCGCGTTTCTTTGTGAGCGTCGCGGGACTGGAGATGCATCCGCTGGATGGACTCTCGCGCGTCGAGCTGCTGAAAAACGAACTCGGGCTGGGACTGTGCAACATCACCAAGTGCTGCACCGAGGTTTGCCCAGAAGAAATTCATATCACCGACAACGCCATCATTCCGCTGAAAGAACGCGTCGTCGATGAATTTTATGATCCGGTGCTGCGGCTGGTTCGGAAGATTACCGGCGCTGAAAGCAAAAGCTAACCACAGAGAACACTGGGGTCTCACAGAGTTTCACGGAGGAGGGCGTTATGGAATTCAAACTGAAAACAATTTCGCCGGAAGGCATTGATGCCGCCCTCTCTAAAGCCGAGGTTTATCGTTTTTTGAACCAGGCCGAAGAAGCGGAATCGATTTGCGAAGATGTGCTGGCGGTGCAATCGGGTCATCAGCTGGCCTTGCGTACTCTGGGGCTGGCGCTGACTGACCAATTTAAGGGCGAAGGTTCTGACCGCTACGCCGACGCCGAGAAAGCCTTCCAGCAACTCACCGACGCTTATGAGCGGCTCTACTACATTGGACTTCTGCACGAGCGGCGCGCGAAAGCTCAACTCCACACTGGACGTCCGGCGCACACCGTAACTGTATTGCTAGAAGACGCAATGCATCACTACGAAGAAGCGGAACGAATCCGCCCCACCGGCAACGACGACGCTATCCTGCGCTGGAACCGCTGCGCCCGCCTGCTGCACTCAAAACACGATTCAGAATGGCACCGCGAGGTGGGGATTGAGATGGGTGAGTAAAGCTGCAGAGTTGACCACTTGAGATGACCATGGTAATCTAGGTGGTCATGAAGCAAGTTGCGGCTGCCGAATTTAAAGCAAAATGCCTCGCCATTCTCGACGAGGTGCACAAAACAAAACGTCCTATACAGGTGACTCGCAGGGGTAAGCCCATCGCAGAAGTAAATCCTCCCTCGGTAATGGCAGTAGCTGATTGGATGGGTTCAATGAAAGGCAAGATGGAGATCGTAGGTGACATAATTTCTCCTGCCACTGATCCCGGAGAATGGGAGGTTCTCAGCGATTGAGGATTCTTCTAGATACCCATATTTGGCTATGGAGCTTTCGGGAGCCCCAACGTATCGGTCCTGTTTTGAAGCGGTACCTAAGAGATTCTAAGAACGAACTCTGGCTATCACCGGTCAGTACGTGGGAGGCATTGGTTTTACAACGAAAAGGGCGCCTCATCGTCCACCAACCAACCGCAGACTGGATTGCGGCGCTCACGGCTCCCTTTCGCGAAGCACCCCTGACACACTCGATAGCGGTAACTGCCGAGGACCTTTCGCTTCAACATCGCGATCCCGTAGATCGCTTTCTGGCTGCAACAGCCAAAGTTCTCGATCTTACATTGGCCACAGCCGACACGAAATTACTCGGACTGGGCGACATCGCAACCTTGGCCAATCGCTGAGAGCGTATCGTTTTCAAGTTCCTGGTGCATCCTACCCGCATCTAATTCTTTAGGCACATTGACTTCCCTTCTTGATCTACTAAGATTGGAAGCAGTTCTTTGAATGGTCCATCCCGAACTGGGGGCGTCACGGTTTCGACGGAGATGCTTGCGGCCAAGAGGCATGCCGGGGTGCACTCACCCGTAATCGAGGGCAAAATGATAATTGCCAATCAACAGATGGCATACGCAGCTTAATTAATTAAGTTGCCGTCTTCCGCAGCTTCGCCCGTGGGCTGCGAGCGGACGTCACACAGCGGGCTGCTCTTTCCGGCTACGTCTGGGCCGGAAGGCTAAGATCTCAGGCTAGCGGCATCCGTTTCTTGTCCGTTCTGAGCGGCGGTCGCGAACGTCCTTGGGTAATGCCAAGGGCATGAACGCGAATAAGCATGTAGTCTCTTGACCAGTAACATTTTCGGACGCGGGTTCGACTCCCGCCGCCTCCACCACACTTAAGTTGTTTATTATCATACATATATAAAAGTACGCCTCTTCCGCGTACGATAGGTGTACGATAGATGCGTCTATGCTAACGCTCTATCGACGCCATTCGCGCGGCTGTTCCAAGTCTTCCGACCGCTTCTACAAACGCTGCACTTGCCCGATGTGGGTTGAAGGAACGGCGAATGGAATCTACATTCGCCGTACTTTGAAGACCGGCAGTTGGGAGCGTGCAACCGATCTTGCTCGCAAGATCGAAGACGCGGAAGATCCCGCTTCGACCCCAGAACGGAAAGAAGAACCGGCAACGGTTATTCAGGCTGTGACCGAATACCTCGCTGATGCCAAGGCGCGCGAGCTGAGTGACGCGACCGTTTACAAGCTGGACATTTTTTTTCGCAAGCAGTTTCTCGCCTGGTGCAAAGCCGAGGGATACAGACTTCTGCGAGAAATCGACCTCCGCGCCGTACAGGCATTTCGCACGTCCTGGAAGGACGGCGCGATGGCCAAGAAAAAAAAGCAGGAACGTCTGACCGGTTTTTTCTGGTTCTGCATCCGTGCAAACTGGATCACGACGAATCCAACGAACAATCTTGGCCGCATCTCCGTTACGCAAGCTCCTACCGACTATTTCACGCGCGACGAATATGAGAAGTTGCTCGACTCAACGTACCTGTATCGAGAGAATCGCGGGGAGACGGGAACGACGAATGGAACGCGACTCCGCACATTGATAAAACTTATGCGATGGAGCGGGCTGCGCATCCGCGATGCGCTCACGCTCGAACGAACACGCCTCATCTATGACAACCTGCTGCTCTACCAAGCGAAAACAGGAACGCCCGTCTACGTACCGCTGCCTCCGCAAGTCGCGGAGGAATTGCGCACGATTCCTCCCGGAGCAAAACCAAACCCTAGATATTTTTTCTGGAGTGGAAACGGCCTGCCGAAGACTGCTGTCGCCGATTGGCAGCGGAGCTTTCGTCGTCTATTCAAGCTGGCTGGTTTGGAGAAACCCGATGGATCGCCGAAGCGTTGTTTTCCCCACATGCTGCGGGATACATTCGCCGTCGAGATGTTGCTTGCCGGCGTTCCCATCGATCAGGTCTCGATGCTGCTGGGACATTCGAGCGTTAAGATCACAGAGAAGCACTACTCTCCCTGGGTAAAGGTGAGGCAGGATCAGTTGGCCGCAAGCGTCAGAAATGCGTGGGCCACACTGGATGTGGTTCCTGCGAAAAAGGCATCCGAGAACAAGGGGAAGCTGCTATCCTTCGGCGCCTGAATTAAGCTCTGCGGCGATGGTGCACCCGAATCAAAACGCTTTGGGGGATGCGCAGGTTCTGATATCTGCGCTTGCGCAGGGTTTCACCGCTTCCCCATGTCAGCACGCCGTCTTCCCCATCGAATAGCCGTCGCACAGTTTTCTCGCTGATTCCCCAAAGGGTTGCAACCTCGGTAACTGAGTAGTGCCGTTCCAGGGCAACGGAGTGGATGCCTTCGCTCTGTACGGCCTTTTTCGCGGCTGGCTGAGGGTACATTTTTGTCCTATCCCCACTGAAGCAGGTTTTAGTAAGAAGATTCTCATCCGCCGGATTTGTCCAATGAGTTTCAGAAACTGCGTTATGCCTCCGGCTCATAACCGATCCTCTGCCTTGATGAGCGGCTGTAAACCAGCCTTTGGAAGTTCCGGCACCACTGGCGACTAACTGCTCGTGCCTAGGATGCCGATGGTTTGCAGCAGGGTGTGGCCACACGTCGAATGGGCCTGACAATGCATGGTCCTCTTGAAATTCGGTATCTGATGGCTGCGGTATTTCTTGCCGAAGACCTAAACTTCACCGCTGCGGCGAAGAGGCTCAAGTTGTCCCAGTCAGGACTGAGCCGCCGCTTAAATGAACTGGAAAGGCGATGTGGGGTTAAGCTCTTCACGCGCGACCACGCAAAAGTCGCCATCACGGATGCGGGGCGAGCCTTCGTTGAGGACGCCAAGCTTGCAATCCTTCATAGCGAAAGTGCAATGCAGTCGGCGAAGAGGGCGCACGCCGGCGCGGTCTCACACTTGACGATCGGGCACTCCCCTTACGTTGATCCCTTGCTGATTGCAACTCTGTTTTCCATTCGTCTTCCCTTGCATCCGAACCTGCACCTCAGTATGCAAAGCGATTTCGCTCCCGATCTGGTCCATGGTCTGGCAACATCAAAACTCGATCTTGCTTTGATCGCCCATCCTGGAGCTCACCGAAAACTCACGATGACAAAAATTGGAGAGGCTCCGTTTTACATAGCCATTCCAGATGACCATCCCCTGGCGGCGAAAGAGACCCTTACGTTAGGAGACATGCACGACTGCACTTGGATTATTTTTGATCGTAAAGTCCACCCCATCCTGCATGATGCGATTTCGCGGCGTGCATCCGAAGACGGAGTGATTTACAGGAACAATCAAAATGTGCTGACCGCCGACGAAGCCTTCCAATTGGTTTCAGAAAACGTCGGCATCGCATTTCTAACGATGACCGGCGCACTGCGAGCCAAGAGTCCCGGTGTAACTGTTCGTCCTCTGGTCGATAAAGAACTGCGAATCGAGCTTTACCTGGCATCCCGAGCCGAAAATCGATCAAAACTTGCAAGTGAATTCGCACGGGCCTTCATGAAGCGGATCGAGCAAGTGCTCGCTCCTCCTCAAATGATTCTGCCGTTGAGCGCCAGCCTCCAAATTCCGAACGAGACGATGGCGGCAAAACATGAGCCGAAAAGTGAAAGGGGCATTGGAGCCAAACCCGACGCTCGACAGGCCCGCTCGCGAAAGCCCACATCTCGATGAAGCTATTTCTCTTACGGGTTAGCGCGAGATTTAGTCGAAAAGCCAAGACACAAAAGTGTTCGCGGTGACGTCTATGAAGTGCGCAACGACCTGGACATTTTTTACCACAACAACGCATCTTCGGAGAACCACAGATAAACCTTTAGCATATCCTCTTTTTCTTTGCCACTCAGTAGGCGGGTCCGTCCGTCGGGTGATGATACGGCATAAATAGAACTACGAACCGCCCTTCCCTGTGCCGCTAGCATTCTTACTGCTGCTTTTGCCCCCAAGTTTGCTTGCCATTGCGCTAACAGGTACCTCGATTCCGAACATAGGTTTCCAGACGCGATGCCAGTGCAGGTCCGAATTGAATTCAGTTTGAGTCTGGGACTTCCGACGATGTATTGCGTTTTCATGTACACCATCCCCGCGAAGAAGTTCAAGCTTACGGGGAGGCTTAACGCCTTCTGCAAATGTGTCCAGCCCGTCAGGTTCTCTGCCATCCCGAAATAAGGTCGATAGAGGCTCTGGCTGGTAACCGGGACTCCAACATTGATATGTGGAACCGGCGATTCTTTGGGAACCAACGCCCCAAACGGAAAAACATCAGCGAAGGCATAAAGGTCGGTGTGTTTCGTGATACTAGAACTCACCGCACCATTCGAAAACGCATAGCTGGCCTGACGAATACCTGGGATGGACACTCCAATGCTGACATCCCAGTATTCGTGATCTAGACTTGTGAAAGTCCGGTTCGTCGAGCATGGAGGTGTATTTCCATCTCCCGAACAGATTGTGGTTCCGGCCTTTGGTGCCTGCGGAGCAGTTGCTGTACCGCCCGGTTTCGAGTCAGATTTTTCCCCGACCGAGAGGGATGTGGATGTAGACCCGTCCTGATTCGAGTCAGATTTCTTCCCGACGACGCTGGTTATAGACACGTCGAACGGCAATTTCTTCGTCCCCTGTTGGCAGGCCACTGCAACGTACGTAGAGGGCGCGCCCGTGGCGCCCAACTCTGCCTGCTTCGTCCCTGACACCCCACCAAGGGCCGAAGCAAGTGCACCGAGATCCGTGAGGTTTTCGGGAGTCCCTTGGGTAACAGTCACAGAGTAGGTCGTCGCAAGTGGCCCCGGTTGGTCGAGCCGGTCGATACCAACGATTAGCGCTTCGGTTGCACCGTAGATGAGAGGGGCACCCGCTCCGGTCCAATCGGCTTTTACTAAATCTCTTGTCTGTTTCTTTGTATCCCACGGGTGCCGGGGCCGACGATATACATACCACGCACTAGAATTCAGAGTGTACGCTGTTGGAGTCCCCAGGTTTGTCCACTTCGTTATGTGGAAAATGTAGGCTTGATGAACATCTACATTCATAGCACACGCACTTTGTGCAGGATTAGTTCCAGTACTGTTTGGTCCATGCTTTTTCGCCAGCCACCAGAGAATGGTACCCGGCTCTTTCGCGTTATACCCACCGGGACCATTTTCGCGCCAAACCAAGTTCTTACCATCCTTGAGCGCCGCAAGATCGTTATTCAGATCATCATCCGTGTGCTTCGGGTCCATATATTCACCAACACTGGTGAATGTACTCCCAATAACGTCGTAAGTTGCAAAAGGTGAGGGTTTGCTATCGTCAGCCGGCTTTTTTGGGTCCGGAGAGTCCTTCGGTTGAGCGAACAAGCTGGATGCTGTACCTAGAATCAACAGTAAAACGCCTGCGGATAGTCGCTGCATAACGCTCCTTAATTAGTTTCTCGCCTGCGTTTTATAGCCGTCACAACTTCATTCATTGCTTCGCAAGAGCACTAGCCTGGATGCTTTTTCGCAGAGCTTCAGGATTGATCTTCAGCTCATGAACCGTGGACGGCGACTCGTCGATCACCGTCGCCAGAACGCTTGCGGCGATGGCATTCTTTGCGTCGCCCGCCGCTTGAAAGAGTTTAGCCAGTGAATAGTAGTTTTCTTGTGTTTCCTTAATTTGTTGGCTGCGCTCAAGTGCAACGATCGCTGTGTCTCCCGCGTCATTGAACTCCGAATGCTTCGAAGCGTCGCCGTTGGTAGCTAACTCGCCAGCCATTGATCCGAATTTGGTATACAGATCCCGCTGTCGCTCTGCGGGTAGTTGTTGCAGATCTATCTGGCGGAACGTGGCCTTCAGTGCCTGATATTGGATGGCAGTTCCGGCATCAACAGTCTTTGTGGCGACGGCCAACTCTATAGCGTTAGCCAACCCGTAAAACCGCTTTTCGGCGCAGAAAGGAGGCCGACAGGATCCAACTGCGCCAGGTGCGATGGATGCATTTCTCGCTTTGTCTAGCGATGCACAACAGCAATTACATTGGTCTTGGCTTTGTAAGAGAGTGCTTTGGGAGACCCATCGCTGCGACAGTTGGTCCCAGTCGAAAACGGTCAGGGAGGGCAAAGGTTGAACACGAGTGCAAGCGTCAGCGGCGCTAAGCATGGATGGGATGGGCGCCCGTCCCAAGAAAAAGCGCAAAATGTACTGTGATGGAACGTAGGATGCCCTGGTAGCAAAAGTACCGTTCTGCACATCCCCCCAACTGGCAACCCCAACAATATTGCCAGATGCGTTGACTAGCGGTCCCCCGCTATACCCCGGAGTGATGTTGTCCCGCACCTGGTAGTCGCGTGACGAACTAGGTGCATTGTTCAGAACCGTTTGCGTGACGGCTGGTTGAAAACATCTGTCGTCCGTCGAAACTGTGCATAAAGGGCCGTATGCGTTAAGGGATTCACCCCTCGCCGGCGCACTGGGAGACAAGTCCAGAGGTTGGAGTATCAGTTTCTGCGTGTCTGTCAAGTTCACTCTAATCAATGCAATATCTATCCACTCGGCTGGCGTGAGCGTCCCACCCGTCAGGTTGCCCTGTTGTGTCAAATCCACAGAGAGCTTCGCCTTAAGAAATGCGCTATAGATGGTTATGCTCGTTGGGGCGACGGGTGTCGGTACCGATCCGGACGTTGACGTTGCGGGATGAGAAAGGGCGATATGATGTACAACGTGATCTGCAGTCAACACTAACCCGTCGTGATCAATAAACGCTCCGGTGCCGATCTCATACGCGTTACCGGGAAATTGCGCATAGATTATGACCACCGCATCTCCGGCGTCCGCTCGTGCCGCAGTGACAGCCAATAACATCAGAAGCGTCAATCGAAAGTATGCGCGCAACATTTTCGGTTGCCTCACTTTTCCTCAGAAAATTGTGATCCTGGGCCATTTGATACATCCATGAACATCGAGATCAGAGTCTTGTGGTCGCCGAATGTGCACGGTTATTGGCTCCAGACGATTGGGGACTAGGTTGCCTTGAAAATTGATAGGGCTAAGTTGTTGCGACAGTTCACTTAAGCCCGCGACTTCAGGCTTTAAGGATAAGTATCGCGTCGGCGACAATGAGTGTGGAGGTACTGCTGGGGTACAAACGAGGGTCCTTACCAGATTGCGGACGAGGTGGCGCACATCTACCCTTTCGCCCCCTCAGCGAATCGACAAGGACTGTAGCAAACTAGACCGATGAATTCAATCTAAATTGTTCATATATCCTCTGCGCCCGCTGGTCGGCTTATACAATAAACGGACACACTTAACGCGGTGCGCCGTGATCGTCAACAAATGTTCGCCTTGCCACGACCTTTCTCAAGCGATTCCGACCTGCCCAGCCAAAGAGAAAAAAGAGTGAGAGTCATGCCGGCCGATCCACCGCAAGCGCTCAGCACTACCAACTGTTGCTTGAGGGTTAGCGATGTCAGTTGCAATCCCGTGAGTGCATCGAGTCGATCTCGGCAACCGAGAGAAATAAATGAACTCCACAGGTCATCACCTACATGAGTGTGAGTGGCAAGGTGCAGTATCTTGAAATTCGAGGGATTCGCGTTTGCCAAACGGCGCCATGTTCGCCCCGCGAAAAGAACGACTGAGTGATGGCTCTTCGCGGTTGTAAAACTTAACCTCGGGAAGGTCTGCGTTGTCGCACGCAAGCCTGCCACCAGATTTGCGGGTACCGTACAACCGTTCGTTTCGTCACATCTGGGTTCGCGACCACAAAAGCGTAGGATTGCTTGAGTTTAGTCGCGGGGGGCGGATGTGGTCGCGGAAGCAGCCACTTACTCGTGATGTAAGTGATTGACAATCCTGACTAGAACGGTCACAATTGCGCGGTTTGCCGTGCATGAGCACTGTACGAGAGCGCATCCCCCCATCAGAACATGCGCTAAGTTGAAACCGAACCCAGGGACAACTAACGATCGTAAGAAGCAAAACCCTCCTCACCTTGAGAGTTTTGCATCAGTAGATTTCCGAAGAATAGCGAGAATCCAATATGCGCTCTCATCAAAGTGTTGTATCTCTTCCATTGTCCGGTGTGTGGATACTTTACTGCCTTGTTTTGGGTGGATGTGGTGGCGCCTCTGGGGGTGGCGGTGGTAATGTCGGCTCCAATCCGACGATAATGTCCGTAGCGATGTCCTGCGCTGCCACAACACTGCCTGTCCAGCAAACGACCCAGTGCAGCGCGGAAGTGCAGGGGACGGGCAGCTATAGCAAGGCGGTCAATTGGTCGGTAAATAGTGTATCTGGTGGAAACGATACGGTTGGCACCATCTCTGCGACGGGTCTTTATGTCGCGCCCGACCCTATTCCTTCGATCGGAAGCACGATGACGATTTCCGCTGTGAGTCAAGAAGACAGTAGCAAATCCGCATCAGCCGCAATATCCCTGGTTTATCCAGCCCCTACTTTGACGGGAATATCGCCCGCCTCGGCATCGATCGGTTCGTCTGGCACGCAGATCGTGATATCGGGATCGAATTTTAGCAAAGCATCAGTTGCGATTTTCAACGGACAGTCACTCACAACCACCTTTACTTCCGCCGCTCAGCTTTCTGCAACAATACCCGGTGATGACCTATCATCACCTGGAGCTGCGAGTGTGGCTGTCATGACGCCGACGCCCGGAGGCGGCTCGTCGTCCGCTGCGCAGTTTACGATTAGCCCTTCGACTGCCGCTAGCAGCCTAGTAATTCTTGCAACTCCGGCTTACAGCGGTGCTCAGACTGGACCATGGGTTCTGTCTGTTACCGGGACAGACTCCAGTGGCAACCTCATTCCGAACTTGCCGATTTCGCTTCAAGCTACTGAGGGATCTGTCACACCGGCTAGCGGCTTTACAAATACTCAGGGGATATTCAGTGCAAGTGTTTCTCCGCCCGACTCGTATGCGGGTGACGCAGTAGCTATAGTGGCTACGAGTGGCAGCCAGACGGCGGCAGTCAACATTGCGTTCGTCGCGACATCAGGAAGTCTGGAGCAAAATGCGGCGGTTCTCTTGAAGCGCGCGCGGCGCAAGAGTTCTACGCGGTTCTCTGTCTCAGGTTCAAGTAATCCATTAGATTCGGGTACGAGCAATACGAATATTGTTCCCATGATGATAGGAACTAGCGCCGCACCGGGCACAACCAATCCTTTTCTAACGCCGAATATGTGTTACAGCAACGCGCAGTTGGATACTACAGTGCCTGTCGATTGCCAAACGGTTTTCAGCACTAGCCAAGTTCATCTAAGTCCATCTGACTTTTCTACGACCGCTTGCACTGTAGTCGGCGACATTATCGGGGGCGCCAGTTGCGCTGGGACAGCGGGCATTTTGGTGGCATGTGCACTCCCTGAAAGCGGTGTGGGAGCAGTTGTGTGTGCCGGGGGCGTCGGAGTCGTTGGCGATCTTGGCCAAGAGTGCGCTGGATTCTTAGCAAACGAAGTGGTTCAATACCTCGCGGGCAGCAACAAGCTAAAAGGTGTAGCCGGCGAGACGGAGGTCGATATTGTTGGGCTCTTGCAGGGGGCTGATCCAGCCGACCTAGTTGGCGTCGCCTGCAATGCTATCGACGCGGCGAGTCTTGGAGTGGGAAACGGCATTACCGTGACGCCCGGCACCGCAACCGTCCCTCTGGGTGGCACTGTAACGTTCTCTGCGGACTCTGCCGTGAACTGGTCGGTGATGGGGAATAATGGCGGGAGTTCCTTCGGAACAATCTCCAACGGAGTATATGCAGCGCCTTCAACGTTTCCGATAAGTTGCGCTGTATTGGACGGGTCCGGTTCATGTCCGGTCACGGTAACAGCAACAAGTGTTAGCAACGGTTTTGCTTCGTGGAGTGTCGTGGACACTATTGGTGGTTCGGGCTTTGAGGCCTCTGGTGAGTCCGTGCGTGGTTCTCGGACAATGTAGTCGTCCTCCAATCGCTCAATGAACTTCGGCTTTGAAGCAGGAATGTCCAACACCGGGAAGGAGAATCGTGTCACATAATTGCCGTGTTTGAGATAGGCATGAAGGTCCGCTAGTCCACTGATTTCGGCCTGCATTTGCTGTTGTCCATTAGTAATGGACATGCAATAATAGTGGACACCATGCGGAATGAATCGGCATTGACTCCTTTCCTGCAGCGACTCCAGACCCTGCAATTCATCAGCGATCTGGATTTCTCTCCAGAGAACCACGATCGCGATCAAGGAATCGACGGCATCCTCAAGGTGCGCACCCCTAAAGGAACCTACTCTTTCCTCGTCGAACAAAAGCGGTCGTATCTCGACCGAGGGATACTCAACGCGGTGGAAGCGCAAGCCAAACTTTATGCGAGCGCACACCGCAAGCCGCTCTTATTGTTCGCTCGCTATATCCCCCGGCCTTCCGCCGAGCGCTTGATCGAATCACGAGTAAATTTTGTGGACCAAGCGGGCAACATGCACCTCGTGCTTGGTAAAAACTATGAGCGCACGGTCGTCGGAAACAAAGAGAATACCGCTGCAAAAGACGGCAATCGTGTCAGCCCCGCGATCGCTCAATTGTTGTTCACGTTCGCCACGAAAGAACTAGCCGGGACATGGTCTGTCCGTCAACTGGCGGAAGCATCCGGGTTGAGCAAAAGCAATGTCGCGAAAGTTCGACAGCAGTTGGTCGAGCGCGGCGTACTGCGAGAATCGGGACACGGCTTTGATCTCAGCGACAAGTCGCGATTACAGGACGAACTGTTAAGAGGGTATGAGTTCGCTCTGCGGCCGAAACTGCTCATCGGGCGTTTCCGGTCCGCCCACAGCGACTTGGATGACATGCTCGCCAGCGTCCGAAAACCTTTCGCAGAGCTATCAATTCGCTGGTCGGTAACGGGTGGCCCGGCTGCTCAAGCTCTCCAAAAGTTTTATCGAGGATTGGAATTGCCAATCTTCGTTGACTCGTTCCCTGACCAGCTTCGTCGTCAATTGCGTATCATTTCAGACAAAACCGGCCCGCTCATTTTCCTGCGTTCCTTCGGCACGATTCCGTTTTGGCGAGAGAGTAAGCCGTTCCCTCTCGCGCATCCGTGGTTGATCTTTGCGGAGCTGATGTATTCTTCCGACCCGAGAGCGCACGAGGCAGCGGAAGAACTTAAACGCGAGTTTCTCGCCTGAGCGATGCCCGAACTTACCGACAACCAAATCGCCGATCTCCGAGTCCTGCAAAAACATTGTGGAGCGCTCGAAGCAGAATTTGTAATCATCGGAGCTATTGCATACCAAATACATTTTCCAGCGGAGTCGCGGCATACGGGAGACATCGATTTTGCCGTAGCGTTAGACCTCGATGGGTTCGCGGAATTGGAGCGCCGACTTCTTGCCGACGGCTGGGTCCGTTTTGCAAATCGTGAGCACCGATGGCGGAGCGCGAATGGAACGATCCTGGACCTGATCCCAGCTGGACCCAAACTTCGAAAGGCCAAGCAGATCACGTGGCCCGTTAGTCAGTTCACGATGAGTCTCGTGGGATTCGACCACGTATTCGCAACCGCTCAACCGGTTCAGCTTGCGCCAGATCTCGCGCTGAAAGTGATCTCATCTACCGCGTTGATGCTCCTGAAAATCGTCGCGTTTATGGACGATCCCCAACGGCGAGTCAAGGACCTCGATGACATACGGGGTATCCTTGTGCAATATGAAGCCGACAGCGATCGAACATTTTCAGACGTGGTGATAGATGCTGAGCTTCAGGACTATGGTCTCGCTCCTGCCTTTTTGATGGGTCTCGATCTGCGCGCGCTTTGCTCGAACGACGAAGCTCGGATTGTCTACAAGTTTCTCGATGCGATGAACGAAGCGAATCCATCATGGATGGCGTTCGTCCGTGCCAGAGGCGTCGGCGAACATGTTGAAGAAGATGCTCGCGCTCAGCTCGACACGTTCAGACGAGGTTTTGACCGGAACACGTGATGGCGAGTTTGTTTCGGAAGTAGTGGGCGCGGTCACTTGCACCTCGAAAGGATCAATGCGCCATACTCGTCTTATCTTCGCTTTCGCCGTGTACAATAGGTGTACGATGAACCCGGCTGTGTGGCACTTTTGGCATTTTGCGCCCTAATAAAATCAGCAACTTACACATTCTAAAGGCTGTGGAAAAGAACGACTCCCGCCGCCTCCACCAACTCCTGTTCCCAATTTTTCCCGGGCGGCCATTCAAGCCCGGTCTTCGCTTGAGTGGGGCAGTTCTATAGCGCGACACAGTCTCCCGGCAGCCCGCTCGCGTTTACGGGCGGTCCACTCCGACTCAATCTCAACCCGGCCCTCGCAACCAGTCGCGTAGTGACAAAAACTGCTCCACGGCCAATCTTCTGGACGCTCACACCATCCCGCTCTCACTGGATTTCTATGAATGTAGCGGAGCTTTTCAATGAACTGTGGACTGTTTCGAACGTTGAATCGTAGTAGCGCTTTTGCCAGAAGTGCTCAGCATTGCCGATCAGCCGGCGAGCTACTCCCTGCTTTAGTGACTTCAGAGCATTCGCGAGAGTTTCCTGCTCGGTTTCGCTCAATAGAAGATGGACGTGATCGGGCATCACAACGTAGCCGTAGACCCGAAGCCCAAACCTTCGCCGCACGCGCTCGATCGCGGACTCGAAGATCCGCCTGCTCTCGTCGGAAGAGAGCAGCGGGCGCCGATGATAGCAGCAGAAAGTTACGAAATGACTTTGTTCAGTGTGATGAAAGCGCTTCAGTCCCCAAGGCATGAAGCCAGTTTGCTCTTCAAGCGGGACAATGTCTGTGACAACTGAACATTGCCCCACTCAAGCCAAAACCGGGCTTGAATGGGCCACCCGGCCTCGAACGCTTGTGCGAGGAGAAGTTTTATGCTGTCCGTAGGGACTCCGAGCTGGACGGCGGTGCCCACCCTTCGAAAAGCACGAAGGGTGGAGCAGCCGGTTTTAGTGCTGTTCAAAGGATGGGCCAGCCCCCGATGAAATGATACCCCGTCAAGTCTCCTTGTAGACATCCTCGGGGGTGCAATAGAATTCCAATTTCATTTACCTAACTGAGGGAATATAGATGGCCGGGTCCAAGGTTGACGACCGAGATAGGCTGTTTGTTAGCGAATTCTATCAAGACCTCACGACAGCCCTCGAGGATATCTCACTTACAGTTTTTCTCTGTGGGAAGGGCCTCACCACAAAGCCGTCCAGCAGGAGGGATATCCGAACCTATTTGCAGCGAATGCTGGAAGCCGAAGTCAAGAGTTGTCGTGTCAAGCTCGGAGAGCACAAGGTTCTGATACGAACCTACACAACTGCTGTAGGGAGGACAGCTACCAACCTTGCGGATCATGAGTTGGCCCTGGCTCACAAGATTGACCTCCTCGTCATTTTTCCGAGCAGTGCAGGATCGATCGCAGAATTGGGGATGTTCTGTTTGGAAGATACCATTGCCCAAAAGATGGTCATATTTTTGAATCGTCGCTTTCGGGGAAGTAGAAGCTTCGTAGTTAACGGACCAGTTGCGGCGGCGAAGCGGCGGAATTCCAAAGTTTTTTATGTCGATTATTCTGATCGAGACAGAATCTGGAAGGAGGTTAAGTCGCTCATCCTCGACATTAGAGCAAATAAAGGCAGGACTAGATTGCTAAAGACATGAAAATAGATGAGACAACTGATGCCTTTTGGGTGCTTTACTTGATTAATGTTCTTCAGCCCATTGGAGTCGAGGAGCTGGAGGCCGAGTCCCGTCGACTGATGAAGGCTGCGGGTCGCAGCACTGCGACAGATTTTAATATTTCTCGAACGCTCGCGTCATTGGTGGACGCCAATATGGCTATATCCGAGATAGATGGGCGTTACGCGGTAACAGTAGTAGGCCTTCAGAAACTCTCGCTATTTCACTTTGGTTTTTCCAGAGATAAGAACAGGATGTTCGTACTCAAAGACCGGTTCCGGAAGTAGTAAACTAAAAACGAGCGGCTCTTGCACGATACGACTTTTGGCTGTCTAGGTTGGCGTTTCGCCAACCGAATGGTGCGTGGCTGTACAAATAAGGTATGCTCGCTCACGCGAGCAAATCTCGAAGCAGGGCTAGATCTCTGCGTCTAGCTACTGGAGAGTCTGAAATGCAGCAGTCGCTCGTTTCCTTCAGCACACCAGAGGAATTACGCTCTGCCCTTTGGCGTCCGGTCTGGCCTTCGAGGTTTCGGACCGAGTTCAACGTTGACATTTTCCAAAAGCTGGTCGATAGAAACCTCCCGCCGTTGGTCTCGATGAGGGCCATGGGCGTGATTCTGGGCGTAAATCCAAAATTGATAACAGCAATGGCTCGATTCCCAAAGGGAAACTACCGCGCATTCATGATGCGCAAGAAATCTGGCGGTGAACGAATGATCCTTGCGCCGCGCGTCTTCTTAAAGACGATTCAACGTTATATTCTCAGATCGATTCTGGAAACACGGCCTCTGCCTTTGTACGTGAATGGATTTGTAAGTGGAAGGGGCATAGTAACCAACGCAAGGACACATCGGGCAGCGCCATACGTACTGAACGTTGATATAAAGGACTTTTTTGATTCGATCCACGAAGGGACAGTCCGGCAACTATTTCTGGATTTCGGATTTGGGGACCATGTCGCCAAATCTCTCGCTAGCCTATGCACATACCAAGATTCGTTGCCCCAAGGCGCTCCGACGAGCCCTTACCTCGCGAACCTTGCTTTCGCGCCAGTGGATGAGGCAATCCTTCACCTCTGCGAAAACAATAATTTGAAGTATTCTCGCTACGCGGACGATTTGACATTTTCCGGTCACCAGAAAATAACCAGAAAGTTTCTGTGGCCGCTTGAATCTGTGCTCAGGCAACATGGATTCAAGATTAACCCGGGGAAGACTCGCTTTGCGGGCCCAGGGCAGGCACGTTATGTGACTGGTTTGGTAGTGAATCAAAAGGTACATCCCAATCGCGAATTGCGCCGCAAGCTTCGGGCATTGTTCCATCGCGCGGAGTTTGACCCTGTGCGGTATCGCTCAAGACTGACGGAGTTACTGGGATGGGCGAGCTTTGTGAATAGCTATGACCCTGACCTTGGCGCTAAGTACCTCCACATTGCAAAGGGCCTCAAGGGCGGATGAACCGTGAAAAGCGGGGATAGGCACTGCCGGGCTTGAATGGGCCACCCGCCTGGCGCCTGATGTCTCATCCCGATGCGCTCACTGAAATTTCTTCACGTACGAGTGTCATCCCGAACTCGTTCGCGTCAAGCGAACGAGAGAGGGACCGTACGATGCCAATCGATCAGCATTGTCGACGGACGAGAAAATAAGCGTTGCATGCGGTGACCGCGTCCCTCGCTGACGTCATTAGCGGTGCAAACGTGAAGTGAGGTCCCTCTTCCATCCGCATTCTGCGGATGGATTCGGGATGACACTGCAGAAGTTATAAGTCAAAGCAAAACCCATCTCAGCCATCCAACTTCAGTCCCGCTACAGCAACTCACCTTGCACCACGGGAGTATGCTAGACGCATGTTGAACAAACGATTTACTGCGAAGCTGCAAAAGAGGCGCACCAAAGGCGGGTGGACGTACGTGGTGTGGCCTGAGTCGGTGAAGTTTTTTGGCACGCGGGGTGTGGTGAAGGTGCGAGGGACGATTGAGGGGCATCCGTTTCGCGCGGCGTTTATGGCCATGGGCAATGGCCGGCACATGTTGCCGGTGAAGGCCGAGGTGCGCAAAGCGATAGGAAAAGAAGCGGGAGAGACGGTGTCTGTGGTGCTGCAAGAGCGGGTGAAATGAAGTTGTGGTCGCGTTAGAAGCAAAACCCATTTCAGCCATCCGATTTCAACAAGACCGTCACGCTATCCGTGAGAAACGCAACTTCTGAACGTGACCTCGGCTGGTGGCCCATTGAATCCCGGTTTTGGCTTGAGTGGGGCGGCTCAGACAATTTTCCGCTTAATACCTGTTTTGAGTTGCGGTCTTTATTCCGTTCTCCCTTCCGGATTTCGGCGCGCGGCTCATACGTCGCTGAAGCAGGGAGTGTCGCGGCGCCTGATTAGGCATGTCCCACTCAAGCCAAAATCAGGCTTGAATGGGCCACCGTCGCGACACAGTAAGCCACCGTCCTTCTCGCATATCATAGGCACATCTCTCTTCGAGGACTCATGGCTGCACTCATTGACGCGATTGACATCAAGCGCAAGAACTTTTTTGAATTTGAAAACACGCCTTACCTGTGCCTGGAAGCGGTGGTGAACACTCCGACCGCTCGCGGTGGGCAGACGCTGGTGCGGCTGAAGATGCGTAACCTGCTTACCAATGCGGTGTTTGAGAAGTCGTTCAGGGCGAATGACAAGTTTAAAGAGCCCGATCTGCAGTCGGTGCCGGCGTCATATCTTTACAGCGACGGCGATGGTTCACATTTTCTCGATCAGGAAAGTTTCGAAACGCTGACACTTTCTGAGCAGATGGTCGGCGATGCGCTGGATTTTCTGGTCGAGGGCGCGATTGTTGAATTGCGCAAGTACAACGGGAGTCCCATTGGCCTGGATCTGCCGATATTCGTTGAATTGGAAATCTCTCAAACTGAGCCGGGCGTTAAGGGCGACTCTTCGAGCGGTACGGTGACAAAATCGGCCCGGCTCGAAACCGGCCTGGAGATTCGCGTTCCGCTCTTCCTTAAACAGGGAGAAAAGGTGAAAGTGTCGACCGAGACCCGCGAATTTGGCGGGCGCGCGTAATTTCATTTTCGAGCGCTGCCGAGCGCCTTAGTCAATCACAATCGCGTTTTCAGTCTGAATTTTTAAATCGTAGTTTCTACGCGAGCGCCCGCGGCACTGCCTCTTCCCATCGTCCCTGCGCTTTCAGGATGAGCTCTACCACTTCGCGCGCGGCGCCCCGGCCTGCGCGCCGGCGAGTGGTGAAGTGGCACACAGCTGCTAACTCAGGAGCTCCGTCGGCTACGCAGACGGCGAGTCCGGCGCGCTGAGCGAGAGGAATGTCGGGCAGGTCATCGCCCAAGTAAGCGACCTGGTCTTCGGTCACCCCCGCTTTTTGCATGCACTCTTCGAAGGCCGCCGTCTTTTTTGCCTGTCCCAGATAAACAAAGGTGACCTTCAGCTCTTGAGCGCGCTTGGCTACGGCGGGAGACTGCCTGCCTGTGATGAAACCTGTTTGGATTCCCATGGTGTGAGCCAGAGATAGGCCCTGGCCGTCGTGGGCGTCGAATACTTTCATTTCAGAGACGGCAGGTTCAGCTGCGCCGCCGGCAATCGTTGTCGAGATCAGGCAGACGCCGCCATCGGTTAACGTGCCGTCGACGTCCATGAGAAAAAGTTTGATCTTACGGGCGCGGGCCAATACATCAGGCGGAGCAAGACTCGCAAGACTCGTATCAGACATAGAGCAATGCTCCCGGTGTTTTGTGATGATTCGAGAACGGGTAACCCCCTTTCTCCGCTCCGTATCATAACAACTCGGGGGGAGTTCATTCCTTCGGCTTCGCCGGAGATAACGGGAATCCAGCCTTCCTTCCTGCATGCGGATGCACTCTCGTAATAGAATCTGAATCTCTGTTTGCGATCGCAAATCTGTGCACCCGATCATTCTTGCCATGTTCGCTGGAGTCTCTCGCATCGCGGTCGCGATGTGCTCCGCCGGGATTGTTGCGTTCCTGATCGGAATCCTGCCGGCGAAAAACGGAGTTGCCCAGGCCCATGGCCTGGACAAGATCGTCGCATTGGCAAATATATGTGTCGCTATCCCGCTGGCAGTGTTCGGCGCACTCCATCTCTTTGCCCCACAATTCGTGGTCATTATCGTGCCGCATTACATGCCGTGGCCGATGTTCTGGGCATATTTCGTCGGCTGCGGATTGATCGCGGCATCGCTTAGCATTGCCAGCAAAGTTGGGGTGCGCTGGTCCGGGCTGCTGTTCGGCATGATGATGTTTGTGTTTGTCGCGATGATCCATTTTCCCGGAGCGCTGCACGAGCCCGCATAACCGAATTTTGTGGACGATCGTTTTCCGTGAGATGTCATTCGGCGGCGCCGGCTGGATTCTCGCCGGGAACGCAACTCCCGGATGGAGTGCGCCAACGAAGCGCATGCTGATAACTGTGGGAAGAATATTGATCGCGATCACCGCAATCGTCTTCGGCATTGAGCACTTTCTGCACCCGCTGGCGCTTCCCGGCGTGCCACTCCTGAAAGAAATGCCGGCCTGGGTTCCGGCGCGGGCGCTCATTGACTATGTGACCGGCGCAGCTCTTTTGGTCACCGGGGCAAGCGCTCTGCTGGGCAGAAAAACGCGGATTGTGGCAGCTTGCGTTGGCGGTTGGATTTTGCTGATGGTCCTGGTCATCTATGGACCGGTTCTGATCGGCGCGCTCTCCCAACCAGCTGTTGGCGTCGAGGTGGAGGGGATCAACTACTTTGCCGATACGCTGCTATTTGCCGGAGCGATTCTCGCACTTGCCAGCTCGACGCGATCACGCCAAACCCCCTTCAGGCCGAGCTAGCGACTCCCGGTTTATCCATCACAGCCTTGCAGGGCATGGCCGATACATATTCTCTGAATCCTAATAGATGTATATACATCTATTGCAGATATGAATAAGCCCGTCACAGTCCCTCTTCCCTGCCTGTCTGCCAGTTTTCGTCGGGCCGCACGGGTGCTGACCCAGCACTACGAAACGGCTCTCCGGCCATTGGGCCTCAGAGGCACGCAATTCACTCTGTTGCAAGCACTGTCTCTCGACCGGAGAAGTTTCCCAGGGAGACGCTTGGGGAGATTCTGGCCATCGACAGCACCACTCTCACCCGCACGCTCGCGATCATGGAGCGCCAGGGCTGGATCGCCAGTCGAGCGGGCGAGGACCGGCGGGAACGGTTACTCGTCCCTGAGCAAAGCGGGCAGGGCGGAATACAAGCGCGCGCTTCCGCATTGGGAAAAAGTGCAGCAGGAGTTGCGTGTGCAGTTCGGGGACAAGCGCTGGAACGAACTTTTAACCTAACCAACCAAGTGACCGCGAAGGTCACAGAATTAAGGAGAATTCGCCATGTCGAAATACGCCAAACTGAGTGCCGGGCTTTTAGTCGCCTGGTTAGTCTTTACCCTGTCCGCTTCCGCACTGCACCTTTTCGTGAATGCCCCGAACAAGCCGCCGGCCGCATTCGGCCTCGCCGTGCTCACGCCCGTCATGGTGTTTCTGGTTTGGTTCGCATCTTCAACGGGATTCAGGCAATTCGTTCTGTCGCTGAACCCGCGAACCGTCACGCTGGTGCATAGCGTGCGCGTCGCCGGGATTCTGTTCCTCGCGCTCGCCACCTACAAGATTCTGCCCGCGTACTTCGCCTTGTCAGCAGGATGGGGCGATATCATCATCGGCGTAACTGCGCCGTTCGCCGCGCTGTGGCTCGCCAACCCCGCACATCGCGGAGGATTCATCTTCTGGCAGCTCCTGGGCATCGCCGACCTGGTTAATGCCCTCGCCCTGGGCACGCTCTCCGGAATTATCGATCCGCACGGGATCTCCACGGCAGCCATGACCGTCCTGCCAGTGAGCTACATTCCGACGTTCGCCGTACCGGTGTTTCTGATCCTGCACATCATTGCTATTGCGCAGGCACGCCGCTGGCCGGCGGCGGTTTTTGCCTCAACCGGCGCCGGGCTGCAACCTTTGCCGCAGCGATAAGAATGAATGGAAGCTGCGCCTGTATCAAAAAAGCTCGGAAACATGCGCAGCTTCGCTTTTACGAGTAGATAGTAAAATCCATTTGTGGGGCCCGTAGCTCAGTTGGATAGAGCGAACGGCTACGAACCGTTAGGTCGGGAGTTCGAATCTCTCCGGGCCCACCATTACCTCCCAAATTTTGTCGCAGAGGTCTTCCACCGCCCGATCTTCGCCCCGAAACTGTATTTTTTTAGCAGACTAGAGGGTGTACACTGCGGTGCGTCGGCCAATGGCCGAGCGCGGTGCATTGCATGTTTGCCAAAAAGGTCGTCCGCTTTCGGATTCGGCTCCTGCGCCGCAATTTTCTTGCATATCACGTGGCCGCGGGTGTGTTCGTATGCTTTTTGGCTTGCTTCCCAGCCTTCGCCCAAATGGCGCCGCTTCCATCCGATCCATCTGAACTTACACAACTGGCAGAACTCATCACGGACGGACACCAGCGGTTGGCAGCTCTTCAACTGCTACAGCGCGCCCGATGGAACTACAACCTGCATGCCGACGGTGGAGCGCCTTACACAATGAAAGTGTCTCTTACTGCGACCGGGCAGTCGGATCACGATGTAAGCGGCACAATGGAGGATTCATGGGCTAGTCGCTCGAGTTGGAGCTGGAAAGCGACCTTTGCCGGCGCGACGCAGGTGCGGCAAGTAAATGGCGGGATGATTTACGGGTCGACGGATCCTGTGCCAATGCGCATTCAGATGGCGCGCAGTGCGCTGTTTTGGCCGATAATTTGGCAGCCAGAAAATAACATGATTCGATCTGCGAAGGTGAAGTATCAAGGTCGAAAGATTACTTGCCTATTAGTTTCCGGATCAGTGGCACCGCAGCCGGCGCCACGTTTTTGGGTAGAGACAGAATACTGCGTCGATCCAACGTCGGGGCTGCTTCAGATGTGGTCGGAAGCGCCGGGTGTTTACACCGTCTACGATTACACGGACGCGATCGATTTTCACGGTCACATCATCCCGAGAAACATCTCGGTGAATGAGAATGGCAGCTCAGTTCTCAGAATTCGCGTCGCCAGTATTGAAGATGCCATCGACGCAGAACCGAAGACCTTGGAGCCGACGACCGAAATGATCGCGCAGGGGCCGTCATTCACTTCGTCGATGCCGTCGCGGTTTCCCATGGTGATCGATCCCGATCCCATGGCGCCAGCCTGGATCCAGCCGGTCATTGTGCATGCGACGGTTTCTGATTATGACGGCCAGGTACTCGAAGCCGAAGCACTACAAAATTCCGACCGGAAGTTAGCGGACGCAGCAGTTGAGCTGGTTAAGAACACCAGTTTCACTCCATGGGGAATGCAGCGGGAAGTATTCGTAAACGTGCAATTTCATCGGCCGGAGGCTTACAGCGCAGAAATTTTCTTTAAGCGGGTACGGCGCGTGGTGCTGGATAAAAAACGAACAGTGTCGCGACCGCCTCATCGTGGGCATCCACCTGTTCTTGGAGGACGATTTATCGAAGAGGCTGGCGATCGCTTCTGAGGCCGTGTTCGAATTGCAGCATCTTCATTATGTAACTTTTGCCTGCTTGACAATCCCATCTGCGGTAGGATTGTGAATTCTTTGGCAGAGCTGAATCGTGGCCGAACACATTAATCAAAAAAAATTTAAAAGCATTAACCGGCGCGAATTGCTGAAGCTCACGCCAGTGGTGGCGCTCGGTGCATTCGCAATTCCGCCGCTGCAAGCGCCGCTACTGAAAGCAGGTTTGGGATTTAGCGACTGGGCTGCGGGTGTTCTCTTTCGCCGTCGGCATCTCGCGCCGACGTTTTCCGATGCCGAAGTTGCTCCCTTCGAAAAGTTTCCTATCAACGATTACGACGTTGACGATCCGGAAGTTGATCTGCCGCATTGGAAACTTGCGGTGTCGGGAGCGGTGCAAAAGCCGGGAGACTACGCACTTGCGCAAGTTCAGGCCTTGCCGAAGCACACGCAGAACACCCGGCATGTCTGCGTCGAAGGCTGGGACGTAATTGGCAATTTCGGCGGCGCTCGGTTGTCGGATTTTTTGAAGACAATCGGCGCCGACACGACCGCGCGTTTCGTCACCGTCGAATGCGCAGATGATTATTACGAGTCACTGGACATGGCGACCGCGCTGCATCCGCAGACGCTGCTTTGCTATGAAATGTATGGCAAGCCGCTCAGCCGCGAGCATGGCGCGCCGTTGCGTCTGGAGATCCCGACGAAGATTGGATACAAGCAGGCGAAATACCTGACCAGCATGAAAGTGACCAATGTGCTTGAAAAAGTCGGCTACTGGGAAGACCAGGGCTATTCGCACTTTTATGGTTTGTAGTTGGAGACGGAATGGCAAGCCGCGTGGTTGAAATCGAGAACCCGAAGACCGGCGAAGTGACGGAAGCGGTTTATGAGCACCCGTTTATCGTGCGGCTTTGCCATTGGGTGAATGCGATTTCGCTGTTCGTGCTGGTCGGCAGCGGGCTGCAGATCTTTCGCGCCTTTCCCAGCTTTGGAGCGAAAATCCCGCAACACGATTTGTTCAACTGGCCGTCAGTCTCTCGCCATCGGCGGATGGCTAGGCGGCGCGCTGCAATGGCATCTGACCTTCATGTGGATTTACATCGCCAGCGGACTTGGTGTACGTCGGCTATCAACTTTTCAGCGGAAACTACAAACAAATTTTATTTGTGCCGCGCGACATTCCCGGCGTGTGGCCGATGGTGCGGCATTATTTTTTCTTCGGGCCAAAGCCGCCGGCGAAAGAAGCGTATAACCCGCTGCAGAAACATGCCTACACTTCGGCGATTGGGCTTGGCGTTGCTTTCAGTGCTGACTGGCGTTGCGATCTGGAAGCCGGTGCAATTTTCGTGGCTGGCGTGGATGATGGGCGGATTTCACTACGCGCGGATATGGCACTTCATCATCATGTGGGCGCTGATTGCGTTTGTGTTTGGACACCTGGTGATGGTGGTCCTTCACGGGTGGAGTAATTTTGTTTCGATGTTTACGGGATGGAAGAAAGATCCGGAGTACAAGCCGGAATAGCTGGCGCTGTGAGTTCAGTTTTCACGATGAGGAACGATGTCGGAATCAGCAACTTCGCTGGGAAATCCAGCGGGACAACTGAGCGAAGTGGAGCTGGTGCGGCGAGTCCGGGACGGCGACGCGGATCTTTTCTACCAGCTGGTTCGGCCGTATGAACGGCGGGTATATTCGGCGGCCTTCGCGATTCTGAGAAATGCGGCTGACGCTGAAGATGCCGCGCAAGAGGCGATCATAAAGGCCTTCCGGCACATCAAGCAGTTTCGCGAGGAAGCGCGGTTCAGCACCTGGCTGATCCAGATTGCGGTGAATGAGGCGCGCATGCGCAGGCGGAGAAATCACGCGGATGTGATGGAGCCGATCGCAGACCGTCCGGACGAAGCGGGAAATTATATGCCGCGCGATTTCGCCGACTGGCGCGAGATTCCATCGGAGACGCTGGAGCGGAAAGAAATCCGAGAAAAGCTGACGGAGGCGCTGGCATCGCTGGGCGAGATTTACCGCGAAGTATTTGTACTGCGCGACATGCAGCATTTGAGCATTGAAGAAACCGCGGAGGCATTGAAGATTTCGACGGCATCGGTGAAGACTCGCCTGCTGCGGGCGCGGCTGATGTTGCGCGATCTGCTGGCGCCGGGGCTGGGCGGTCCGTGGCTCAGCAAGATGTCCTTCGGGAAGGGGACGAAACCATGGTAGTGAATTGCGAAGAAGTATGGCGCGAGATTTCCAATTATCTCGACGGCGAAGTCGGAGGCCGGCCTGCGCACTGCCATGGACGAACACATTGCCACGTGCCAGCGATGCAGCGCGGTTCTGGCGGGGACACGCAATGTGGTCGAGCTATACGGGGATGAGCGCATGGTGGAGGTGCCGCTGGGATTCAGCTATCGATTGCAACGCCGGCTCGACGAAAATGCGCACCCCAGCCGACAGAACTTTCTTTCGGATGGATGGTGGCGGCAGCCGCGGCGGTGCTGGTCGTGGGCAGCTTCGAGGCAGCGAGATCGTCGGGCATTGGCCGCACTTTGCGAACCGAGCACGCCCAACCCGGCAGTGGCGTACCTCCAGACATGATGGTCTTGGTTTATCCCGATGGCAAGACGTTTCACGTTGCGGGTTGCACCTACATCCTCGACAAAACCCACTTGCGGTCAGTGACGGCGCACGAAGCCATGCGCGAGGGATACGTGCCATGCATCCGGTGCATGGCGAAATATCTTGAACGAAAAAGTCTGATTCAGTAAGACACTTCATCTCGCCGTCGCTTGCTCTGCTTATTTTGAAAGCAACCCGCGATTATGGGCGATGTCTTCCTCCGCCTGTGCGATATGCTCAGGTCTGCCCAAATCACACCAGTAATACTGGTCGGCGCGGAAGCCGAGGATTTTTTGTCCTTGTCCTGCCAGACGAAGATAACTGTCGATAATCGAGAACGCACCCTCTTCAGTCATCATTTCGAGAAACTGGGGCGAGATCACGTGGATGCCGGAGAATGCCAGCGCATGCGGATAAGGCGCAGGACGGACCAGTTGGAACTGGCCATCCCGTCCTGCACGGCGGCCACACAGCTCAAGTGAGTCATCGAAAAGTAGATAGCGCGAGGTCTCGCGCTCTTGCACCGCGAGTGTGGCGAGAGCATTTCTTTCGTCGTGGAATTTAACCATTCGGGTGAAATCGATGTTGCTGATGACATCGACGTTGTGCAGAATGAATGGTTCGCCACCGTCCTTGCCTTGCAAAAAAAACTGAGCAGCCTTTTTTAGTCCGCCGCCGGTGTCAAGCAGAGTTTCTTCGCGTGAAATCTCGATATGCAGAGCAAAGTTGTCATGTTCTTGCAGGTATTTCTCGATCATTTCCGCGAAGTGGAAAACATTAATGATCACGTCGCGAATTCCAAATTCGCGCAGCCGGGTGAGTGCGATTTCAAGAAGAGTACGCCCACCGACCTCCACCAGGGCCTTAGGCCGATCATTAGTTAGGGGCCGCAGGCGAGTGCCCAACCCGGCCGCCAGGACCATAGCCTTCATTATGCGGTCCCTGATTCAGCGGCCGCCGCTTGCTCGGCAGCGCCTGCTTTCTCCAATTCGCGATGGTGGACGGTGACCACCACTCCGTTTTTTCCGCTCAAATGTTTTGCCAGCTGTTCAGCAAGATAGACGGAACGATGCTGGCCGCCGGTGCAGCCGAAAGCGACCATCAGGTTCTTGAAACCGCGGCGCTGATATTCCCTGACACTGGCGTCGACCAGAGCGCGGGCGTGTTCAAGAAACTGCTGCGCGCTTTCCTGCTGGTCAAGAAATTCGATGACCGGGGCATCTTTGCCGGTGAGGTGCTTGAATCGGTCTTCCCTTCCCGGATTCGGAATGCCGCGGCCATCGAAAACAAAACCGCCGCCGTTGCCGGACTCATCCTTTGGGGCGCCGCCGCGATGAAAAGAGAAACTGTAAATCTGCACTGCCAGGCTGGAATCGGCCCCAAGTCGTGGGTTGCGATGGAGCGTCAAAATGCAAGTTGAGCAGCTTGGGTGAAGCCAGCATGCCGCGGAATGATTCCATCAGCGTGGGCAGTTCAATCGGAAGCGTGATGTTGTGCAACAGCCAGCGTAAGTTTTTGAGTGCATAGGGGACGCTTTGCAGGAAGTGGGCTTTGCGCTCGTAGAACCCGCGAAACCCATAAGCGCCGAAGGCCTGCATCAGGCGAACATAAACAAATGCATAGTAATGCTGCATGAAGGCATTGCGGGTCAGAGGAATGTGGGTGCGGAGATTGTCGATGTAATGATCGAGCAATTGCTGGCGCAATAGCCGGCGGCAAGTCAGCCTTGGCATCGAACAACAGCGAGGCGACATCGTATTGCAACGCCCCCCGCCGGCCGCCTTGATAATCCACAAAGAACGGGTTGCCATCCTGCAGCATGATGTTGCGCGACTGAAAGTCTCGATAAAGGAAGTAGTCGTGCTCAGCGGTCAGAAGAAACTTGGTGAGCCGGGTGAAATCCTGTTCGAGCGCTTGCTCGTTGAACGGAATTCCCGCAAGCCGCAGGAAATAATATTTGAAGTAGTTAAGGTCCCAACTAATGGATTGCCGGTCGAAGCTGCCGCGGGGATAGCAAATCTTGTAGTTCAAATCCCGCCCGGCGTCGATTTGAAAGCGTGGCAGGATTTCAAGGACCTTACGGTACACCTCCACAACCGGGGATGCGACGGCGTCGCTGCTGCGATTCTGAGATAGAAAATCGAACAACGTGACGTCGCCAAGATCCTGCTCGAGGTAAGCTCCCTGATCCAACTTTTCTTCGTAGATTTCAGGCACCGGCAGACGGTAGCGCCGAAAATGCCGGGAGAACTCAACGAATGCGACATTCTCCTCGCGCACTCCATACAGCACACCTATCGCGCTTTGCCGGCGATTGCTGAGCCGAATAATGCTACGGCCGGAGCCGCCGAGTTGCCCCTGCAGAGGCTGAACCCGCTCAACCGGAGAGTGGAAATGTTGCTCGAAAAGTTGTTTGAGAACGTCCATGGAATGACGGAGGCCGCCTATCATATGAACAAAGATATCATCGCAGGCCCCAGCTTTTAGCCCGGCAAGACCCCGGGCAGGTTACCACCGGATTTCAAGGTCGACAGCGCTGCTTTATGCGCCATTGCACTCATGGTGTGCTAAATTCGTACAAACTGCTGCCCCTAAACGCCACTCCATGCCGCAAACTCTAGAACCCACTGGGCGACCTGCTGTAAAGGTCTTCGTTGCGACCACTGTTCTGTTGAGCTTCATTTCGTTCTGGCGAGCGGCGGCGATTGTGCTGTCAGATCTCGGCTCCTCCGCTTACTACGTGGGCGGAGATGCGGAAAAGGTCATCGGCAAGAGCGCGCCGTGGTTCGTTTTGGCGGTCATGCTCTTCGCCAATTGCGTTCGCGCCCTTTATGTCGAATCCACCAGCATGTTCGTGCGGGGCGGAGTATATACCGTGGTCAGACGCGCCATGGGCGGAACGCTGGCAAAGTTTTCGGTCTCCGCACTGTTATTCGATTACATTCTGACCGGACCGCTGAGCTCGGTAGTCGCCGGACAATACCTGGCAGGATTCATTCACGACATTTCGCGATACATGGGGCACCCGCTGCGCCGATTTCCCGACGATCTCTTCGCCGCAGTTTTTGGCATTGTTGTGGCTCTGTATTTCTGGCACAAAAACATCCAGGGCCTTCATGAGTCGAGCGAAAAAGCACTGCAGATCATGGCCGTAACCACGGTGATGGTGGTGGTTTTAATCATCTGGTGCACGCTCACACTGTGGCATTCGCCAGTACCGTTACCTCCGAGCCCTTTGAAGCACGGAATAGTCCTCGATCAACGAATCATTAGGGTGGTTACGCGGTTTGAAGGACACATGGCTCACCCATATCACATTGTTCATCCTGCTGGTCGGTTTCGGCCATTCCGTGCTTGCGATGAGCGGCGAAGAAACGCTGGCCCAGGTCAATCGCGAGATCGCGCATCCCAAACTGAAGAATTTGAAAAAGGCGGCGGTAGTCATCGGCATCTACGCGCTATTATTCACCGCTCTTACTTCCTTCTTCGCCGTCATGATCATTCCCGACGCGCGCCGGCCGGAGTATTTCGGGAACCTCATCGGCGGAATTGCGATGCATTTGTGGGGACCGCTATGGGCGAGGCTGGTATTCCACGGCTTTGTGGTACTGGTTGGAGTACTGATTCTCTCCGGCGCGCATAACACTTCTATCGTAGGCGCGAATGGAGTACTCAACCGGGTCGCGGAAGATGGCGTACTTACCGAGGCTTTTCAGAAGCCGCATCCTCGTTTTGGTACGAGTTATCGAATTATTAATCTGGTTGTAGGTTTGCAGTTGCTCACCATTGTTCTGACTCGGGGAAACGTATTTACGCTGGCCGGCCTGTACGCTTTCGGCGTCATCTGGAGCTTCGCCATGATGGCCTTGGCGGTGCTGGTGCTGCGCTACACCGAACCTGCGCGGCGGGATTGGAAGGTTCCGCTAAATATCCCGTTAGGCAAAGACCGTGAATTGCCGCTGGGCGTGATTTTGATTGCCTCCGTATTGTTCCTCACAGCGCTGGTGAATTTGTTTACGAAATATGAGGCGACCATCGGCGGCGTGACTTTCAGTCTGGTGTTTTTTGCGATTTTCACATATTCCGAGCGCCGGGTTGCCAAAGAGCGCGCCGGCAAGCCGGAGAGCCTGGATCAATTCCGGGTTTATGGAAATGAGCAGCCGGCTACCGCGACGCTGGGTGTACGTCCGGGCAATATTGTGGTCGCAGTCCGCGACCCCAAAAACCTCTATTATCTGCGCGAGGTTTTGCGAAGAACTGACACCGAGAAGCAGGATGTCGTGGTCATGACTGCGCGCCTTGTATCATCGCGAACCATCGTTCGGCAACACTGCTTTCGATACCGCTCAGGTTTTCGATCAGTACGAGCAGGAGCTATTTACCGCAGTAGTGGCCGCCGCTGAAAAAGAAGGCAAACCGGTCTCGTTGCTGGTGGTACCCGCGACCGACGTCTTTGATTCCATCGTGGTCACCGCGCAGCGGATTGAATCCAGTCGGATTGTCTGTGGACTTTCGAACAAGCTTGAGCCCGGACGAACAGGCAAAGTTGACCGGAGATGCGTGGGAACGATTACCGGACCCCAAACCGCGGCTGGTGATGGAAATCCGGATGCCGAACGGGATATCGCGCGAGTATTATCTGGGACCGCATACCCCGCGGCTACGAAATCAGGATTTAGATCTGCTGCATCGGCTTTGGCTTGAAATCAGCGCCGACCCAAGATTCGCCGGTGTGCACCACTACCATCATTGTCGCGGTCGCCTTGCAACAACTGCAGCAGGAATTGCAGGGACCCAGGAAGGCCGAAGTGCTCGATGGCTATGGCGGGAGTTGCAAAAGCGATCTGACGATGAGGGCTAACCACTCAAGAACTCTCAGCATTCCACTTCGGATTGCATGTTGCCGATGTATGTAGCACACCAGTAGAATCAGTTGCGACGTCCAATCCCGCGCGAGCGGGAACGGGGGACCCGCAACGGAAAGCAATTTCCGACGGGGCGAATCCGTCAGGCCGGCCCAACCGGCGCACGGTAGGACACCTTTCAGTCCGAGCCCGACAGCTAACCTCGTCGACGCAGAAAGGAGCTGTGCTCGTGAACTCAGGCGGGTCGAACTCTATGGCATCTTCGGCCGATAAATCTTCGGTTGGGAATTCTTCAACCCGGGTGTTAGTGGCCACCAGCGCCATGCTGGCCTTCATTTCTTTTTGGCGCGTGGCCGCGATCGTGCTCAATGATCTGGGCTCATCGGCCTTTTATGCCGGGGGCATTTCCGAGCACTTCATCGGAAAGACCGCACCCTGGTTCATTCTTGCCGTCATGCTGCTGGCCGGCACGGTGGCCGCCATCTACATCGAGAGCTGCGGAATGTTCGTGCGCGGCGGCGTCTACCGCGTGGTGAAAGAGGCCATGGGCAGCACGCTGGCGAAGTTTTCTGTTTCCGCCTTGATGTTCGATTACATATTGACCGGCCCGATCAGCGGCGTTTCGGCGGGACAATATCTGGTCGGCTTGCTGAACGAATTGTTCCGCTACGCCCATTTGCATGTCGTTCTTAACGAGAATCTGACTGCAGCCGTGTTCGCCATCATTTGTACTCTGTATTTCTGGCGGGAGAACCTCAAAGGCATTCCAGAATCAAGCGAGAAGGCGCTACACATCATGTACATCACCACGCGTGATGGTGGTGATCATGATTCTGTGGTGCTGCTACACCGTGTGGGTCAAGGGAGCGCATCTACCGCCGTGGCCGCACCTTCGGAACATCACTTATTTCGACGGGCCGCACGGGGGAGCGCTCGGCTGGCTGCGGCATACCTCGTTACCTTACACTGTCGGCTTCATCGGAATCTTGATCGGCCTGGGACATTCGGTGCTCGCCATGAGCGGCGAAGAAACCATGGCGCAGGTGTATAGAGAAATTGAGCACCCGAAGCTTCCGAATCTGAAAAAAGCCGCCTGGGTCATTTTCCTCTACAGCTTGATTTTCACCGCGGGCGTCACTTTCTTTGCGGTGATGATCATCCCGGATTCGGTGCGGGGAAATTTTCAAGAAAACCTGATCGGCGGACTGGCCATGCATCTGGTGGGCCCGTTCTCGTTGCGGTTGTTATTTCATGGCTTCGTGGTCGTAGTTGGCGTGCTGATGCTGGCCGGGCGCAGTCAATACCGCGATTGTGGGATCGAACGGCGTGCTGAATCGTGTCTCCGAAGATGGAATACTTCCCCAGTGGTTTCGCAAACCACACCCTCGGTTCGGCACGTCTTATCGCATTCTGAACCTGGTGGTCGGGCTTCAACTCCTCACCATCATTCTCAGCCGCGGCGATGTCTTCGTCCTCGGCGAAGCTTACGCGTTTGGCGTGATGTGGAGTTTCTCCATGAAAGGGCCTGGCGGTGCTGGTCCTTCGCTACACCGAGCCGGGAAAACGTGAGTACCGGGTTCCGCTGAATTTCCACATTGGCCGGGTAGAAATTCCCCTGGGCCTGGCACTGATTACCCTGACCCTGATGGCGCTTTGCGTAATCAACCTTTTCACCAAAGAAGTGGCGACGATTTCGGGAGTGGCTTTCACTCTGATTTTCTTTACCACTTTCGAAATATCAGAAGCGGTCACCCGCAGACACTCAGGTCAGCATTCGGAACTCGATCAGTTCAATGTGGAGCCGGGCGATGACCTGACTCCGAAATCCTCGGGTGTGCGTCCGGGAAACGTGCTGGTCATGGTGCGCAACTACAACACGCTTTATAACCTCGACGCGACCCTCGATCAGGTCGACACCCACAAGCAGGATGTGGTTACGCTGCATTTGCGATTTCTTAATCGCTCGGACGCGAGGCGAATACGAACTTGAGCCTGAGCAGTTTTTCAGCTCCGAGGAGCAGACGCTATTTACGCGAGCACTGGCGCTGGCGGAAAAGAAGGGCAAGAGCATTCATCTTGCGGTCGCTGCCGCTACTGAAAAATGGGATGCGATTCTGCGCGCCGCCCAGAGCCTGCAGTCCGCGGTAGTCGTGCTAGGAGTTTCGCCTAACCATCCGGTGGCGGAAGAAGCGCGGGTTGCGGGTCTGGCCTGGGAACACCTGGCTGATCCCGAAGCCGGAATTGACGCTCATCATCTACTCACCCACTGGCCAGGAGCAGGTGTTTTACCTGGGCCCGCATGCACCTCATCTCACGCCCAAGGAAGTTGACCTGCTGCACAGCATTTGGCTGGAGCTCAGCCAATCGGTGGCGCCTGAGGAGTTGCACCACCATGACGTGGTCCACTTCGCGCTGCAGGAGCTGCGGGATGAAATGGACGATTCGCAACGAGCGGCCAGCCATCGATCGTTTGCGACAACATCTGCGGCAGATCAAAGACCGGCGGGCGCCGCGAAATTAGAGCTATTTCTTCTGCGCAGTCTGAGTTGCTGCCGGCTTGAGGTCCTGGGCGGCCTTCAGCAAATCATTCACCGAGCTGGCGCTTAATTCATAAAGCGCTGGATCGTTTTCGCGGCGCGGCGAGGTAATGATCCCCAGATTTTGCGATCTGAACTTTTTCCGTGGCTTACCGTTTTGCGAAGTCACGGTGACGTCGATCGAAGGATTCGAAAATCCTGATGCGGGAAAACTGGTGGCACTCAGATCCCGAAGATCGGAAATGACGGATTCGACATTGGCGCCGTCCATCTTCTTCCCGCCTGACCACCAATCATCGACGCCTGCAGTTCCTCGCGTGAGGAAATAAGATTTGTCGCCGTTGCGAAGTTCAATCTTATTGGGATCGTTGTAGCCAAAGTCAAAAATCTTTTTGTCACGAAAGTCGTCTACGTTTTTCTCGAGCGCCTTGCCTAAGCCGACATCGATTTTGTAGGCGCCCTCCACTGCGCTCGATTTCGCGTAATAACTGTCTTTACTTTTTCGTACCTGAAGCTGCTGCGTGCCGGATTCATCGGTCAGCTTTCGCGGTGGCAACCGGCGCGGCATGGTCGAATGCCGAGGCTTCCTGCTTCGCATCAGCGCTACTCAGGTCCATCTTTGCATTGGTAAGATCGCGAACCAGATCGCCCACCTGAATGCCGTCTGCGCGCATGGGCTTGGGCTTCAGGATCTGCCAGTTGTCTTTGGTGCGGCCGAATTCGATGTCGCCGTTTTTGCCATAACATCAATCCGGCTCACTTTGTCAGCAGCGACAGGCAAAAGCCGCTTGTCGCGCAGATCGTTCAACGTTTTGTCGAGACTAGTTTTGGTGTAGGTGGCAACCGTGAACAACCGAGGATCGCCGGCCACCATGACGTAAACCCCGCCGCTGGCAGGCGTGTCATTGCCGAGGATCAATTTTTGCGTCTTGTTGTCTTTTTCGGTGAGATCGACTTCGAGCGCCGGTGGATTCAAACCGAAATTCTGCAGATCAGAAGCCTTATCTTCGATCACGCGCTCTGAGTTCAACGACGAGAGCGCAGAAGTGAGGCTCTCGACCGCGCTCTGGTCGGCGCGGTACGGCTTAGGCTCGGTGATCTTCCAATCGCCGGAGGATTTGGCGAGCACAACTGGTTCCGCATCTTTCTTCTTCAGTTCGAGCTTAACGATCGAGTTCTGGTCGAGCTTGAGGATCGCAGGAGGTGTGCTCGCAGAGATTTTGCTGGTGTCGTCGGCTGGCTTGTGGCGTCCAGACCAGTACAGGAATCCAGTGAGGATGGCCAGTACTAAAGCGGCAATTGCGAGACTATGAAGTTTCATTCTTATTATTTCTCACGCCTTTTAATCGGCTTGGTTCTTCTATCGCCGCTTCCACCACACCCCGAAGCCGGCCACTATCACAATCAGCGGCAACATAAATTGGCTGGTGGCTCGCACCAGGCTCAACTGCGAGCGCGTCATGGTGATGCGCCGGTCCTCCGGCGGCTTGGGACGAATTGAAATCAAGTCCTCGTCGGAGGAAAGCCAATTCACCGCATTCAACGCCAGATCGCTGTTGCCATTGAAATCGATAAACCGGTTCGACACCCAGCCGGAGCTGCCGATCACAACAAACCTGCCCTGCGAATTCTGTTTGCCGGTGTTATAAGTTCCCGCCGCGGCCATGGTCAGCGGACCTTTCTTGTTGTTTGGATCTTGCACGCTCACCCGAGTCGGAGCTGAAATTACTTGTGGCCAGGCTGCTGGTCGAAGAATCAAACAGCTTCTCAACATTCGTTTTATCCGCATTCTTGATCTCGATCGAGCGCGCCAGTGGAAAGCCTGTCGCCGTTCGTTTGATGTCACTGACGATGGGCTGCGAGCTGTAGTTGCTGACCAACGCGACCTGCGGTCCAAGCCCGAAAAGCTGACCCACCGGGCTGAGATCAAGAATCAGATCTTTTTCCACCGTAACGCCCCAGCTCTGCAGCAGGCTGGTAAGCGCGTCATTATCGGCAATGTCAGAATGACCGATCTTCAGCGGAGGATCGAGCATGAAGAAAGCGCGGCCACCGTCTTCCACATATTTCTTGATGGCATCGACTTCGGGCTGAACGTAATCGCGGGTCGGACCGGCGATCACGAGCGTGGTGCAATCGTTGCGGGACTTCGGGCTTCTGCAAAAGATCGACGGACTTGGTCTCATAATCATCTTTTCCCAGAAGCTGTTTGAATTGAGAAAATCCCTCCCGATCGCTGTCATCGATCTGGTGTTCGCCGCTGCCGGTTACAAAACAAACGGTGCGGGTGTTGTTCTTCAGGTCGCGAATGAAGGCGCCGGTGATGCCTTCTTCGGTCATGCTCTTGGCTTCTTCTTTTCTGCCGCCAACCTCGACGACCGCCGTACCGAAATTGCGAATCCCCGCTTCTTTTGCGCGCTGCGGATCTTTGTCGGGATCTACATAGTCCACCTTCACTTTCGGTGAAAGGGCCTTGTATTCGTCGAGCAAGTCTTTTCCATCGCGGAAATGAAGGCTCTGGTTGAAATAAGTGATGGTCGCATCCTGCTTCAATCCCTTTACGATTTTCGCAGTCTGCTCGGAAAGGCTGTAACGCTTATTGGAGGTAGCGTCGTAGGATTTGTCGTAGCGATCAGCCAGCACGTTGGCAACGACTACCACGGCGATGATCACAAGGATATAAACCGTCACATACGCCGCATATTTTGTCTGTCGAGCTTTGAGCCACTCGCTTGCCATTACGACCTCCACCGTAGAGATTCCATGGAACGCACAGTGAAAAACAGTCCCAGGAAAATTACAGTTGCGTAAAAAATTGCGTCTTTCGAATCGATCACGCCTCTGCCGAAGGAATCAAAATGCGTAATGACCGACATGTAAGAGAGCACATGCGCCCAACCCGCTGAATCGTATCCACTGACCCACTCCAGCACCCACAGCAGAATGCAGACGCCGAAAGTGACGGCGCCCGCGATGATCTGATTCTTCGTCAACGTGGAAATAAATGTACCGATCGCCAGCAAGGCGCCGGTGAGCAGCAGCAGCCCGAGATAGCCCACCGCCAGCGGCTTCCAGTCGGGATTGCCATATCTGAATAAGAATGCAAAGTTCACGGCGGTGAATAGGAGCAGGCAAGCATAAAGCAGCATGGCCGCCAGCCACTTCCCGATCACGATTTCAATGTCCCGCACCGGAGAAGTCACCAGCAGCTCGATAGTGCCAGTACGCTTTTCTTCGGCGAACAGCCGCATGGTGATCATAGGAACGAAAAACAACCCAAAACGCTGGCGTTCTGCAGTAAAGGCCGAATCACCTGTTCGTTCAGATTCATGGGGAACATTTGGCCGCGCATCTGCGATTCCATGCCGGCGATCACGAAGTAAGGCCAGCGCATTCCAGAAGAAGAAACCGAATACCACGGCGAACATGGTCAGCAAGATGTAGGCGACCGGCGAGGTGAAATAGCTGCGCAATTCCTTGCGGCAGATAATCCAGACATTTCTCATAACTGTGCCCCCGTGGCCACCGGCTCTTCAGAAGGCATTTCTTTTTCTTTTCCCGTGAGTTGCAGGAAGACTTCCTCCAGGCTCATCGCGGCAGGACGCAATTCGTTCAGGTCCCATCCGGATTCGACCACCGCACGCGCCAGATCACCGCGAACCAGACGGCCTTTTTGACTTTCGATCTCGAACACTGCGCGGCCGTCGACCTGATTTTTGCAGAGCACGCGGCTTACGCCGGCTACGCGTTCCAGCTTCTGCTGCACGGTCGAGGTTTGCAAATTGCCGTTGCGCGCCGCCAACTTCGAGCAGCATCGATTCCGCCCCGCGCGCCCGTGCCTGCAAATTGCGCACCGAGTCAGTCGCCACCAGCTTGCCTTTATTAATGATGACCACCTGCTCGCAGGTCTGCTCGACCTCAGGCAAAATGTGCGTGCTCAAAATAATCGTGTGGCTGCCCGCCAGGTCCTTGATCAGATCGCGAGTCTCGTTGATCTGCTTGGGATCAAGGCCTGCGGTTGGTTCGTCGAGAACCAGCACATCGGGATTGTGAATGATGGCTTGCGCCAGCCCAACCCGTTGCCGGTAACCTTTCGATAGTTTGCCAATCAACTTCTTTTTGACATCAACCACCGCGCAGCGCTCGCAGACATAATCGATGCGTTTTTGCAGTTCGGCTCCTGACAGCCCTTTCAGTTGGCCGACGAATTTCAGGTACTCGGCGGTCTCCATCTCGGGATATAACGGCGGGGTCTCGGGCAGGTAGCCGATCCGCTTTTTCACTTCCATGGGCTGCTCGAGCACATCGAATCCCGCGACCGTGGCCGTGCCCGATGTCGGTGGCATAAAGCAAGTCAGGATGCGCATGGTGGTGGTCTTGCCGGCGCCGTTGGGTCCGAGAAAACCTACGATTTGCCCTTTCGCCACCTCGAATGAAATGTGGTCGACGGCAATGGTACGGGCGTACCGCTTGGTAAGGTCTTTTACATTAATCATAAAAATTATTCTTATTGGCGAGACACACAGCCACGGAACCGATCCGCAACCAGCAGAGCGGCATGATTCCTATGTTAAGAACAGCAGTCAGTATCTGTCAAAACCTGAGCTATTAAAGCGACCCGAAAAATTGCAGCTCTCTTTGTTAGGGATGCGGGCCGGCACACGATTCGTTGTCCCGCATTCTCAAGTACCTGCAGTGTTTCTGGTGGCGCGACTTTTCGGCTGGCACACTGCATCCATATTATTTAAAGCAAACCTTCAGCAAACAGGCTGGTTTCGCCTATAGCAAATGCTTTAGGTGTGCTGATTTCATGACTGGAAAATCTGTTCGCAAAGGTTGGGAGCATGTCCGTTCTTAATTCTATGAACTACGAATCGTTATCGAACTCTTTGTCCGATCCGGCCGAGATGAACAGCAATGCAAAAAGCTGGCTGCAATTGTACGTAGATGCTGTGACCGAAAAAGATCCTTACAAGCGTCTGGCATTGGTCGAGGAGCTAAGGAAAATTCCCCGGCATGATGAGTCGGACGATCTGCCCGCGGAGCCGCGGACGCGTCCAGTGGCGCGATCGAAAGTTGTGCGGCGCCGCCATTGAGCGCCAAGTTTGGCAAAAGATTTCAAGGGCGGCTACGGTGCGGAGAAAATCTGCTCCAGGAGATCAGCCGCTCTTCCCTCTCCCAGGCTGAGTTGGCCAATCAAGATAAAGTTGGCTTGCTCCTGGGTTAGCTTTTTGAATCCTGGTTTTTCGTAGAACTGTTTGGGTGGAGGATTTATGCCTTTGGGAATTTTTACGACCTTCGGGCGATTAAACCAAACAGCCCACGAAAAGATAGTTTTTATTTTGTTACTGAGTATAAACTTGCTGAAATCTCAGTCCTCTCAGGATAGGGGGCTTGCAACTTTTTCCGGCATTTGCGCTTACTGGCTGCACGGTTTTTCGTCCTCCTCATGACTCCCCCTCCATTAATTCCCCCTTCCTTGGGATTAACTGTGACATAGGTTGATGTTTCAGCTTATTTACTAGTTTGGTTTTGCAACGAACACAGAGCATTTTTAAAAATGCGCTTGACATGCAGAAGCCGGTAATAGCAATATCTTTTAGGCGAACAAAAAGCGAAATACGCCCGATTCGCCTGGCAGCACCAGCCTGATCTTTCTGCCTGAGGTCCGCATGTCTTCACTTCCGCTGCAGGTTGCCGATTCCGCATTTTTAAATGTTCCTCCGAGACCAACTCAGCTTTTAAGTGAGGCGCTTGCGGCAGGATTTCCAGCTTCTTCAGAAGCAAGTCTGAGCGAAAAAAAAGCCGGTATTTTGAGGCATATCTTAACTTCCAGGCGAGAGTTGGATGTGCGTCCGGCTTCGCGGTTGGAGGTGCGCCCACGCCCGGAGATGCTTTCCAGCGGCATCGCTGAAGTGGACGCAATTACCGGTGGCATTCCACGCGGTTGTTTATCTGAGATTTGCGGACCGGCTTCTTCGGGCAAAACCAGCATGCTGTTGGCGGCACTCGCGGCTTCGACTCGGCGGGACGAAACTTGCGTTTTGGTCGATGCCAGTGACAGCTTCGATCCGGAATCAGCCGCGGCGGCCGGGGTGGAGTTCAGCAAGCTTTTGTGGGTAAGATGCGGAGAATTGTCGTCGGCTGTCGGCCTTCGGGCTTCGGCCCAAACTAATGCCGACAACGAAGGCCGAAGACCGAAGACTTCCCGTTCAAAAGGCAAATATCCAACGAACGCCGCCTGGAGCAAGTTTTAAAGTCCACCGACCTGGTGCTGCAAAGCGGCGGCTTTGGAATGGTTGTGCTTGACCTGGCGGGAATTCCTGAAAAATTCGTGCGTCGTATTCCACTGGCGTCATGGTTCCGATTTCAGCGCGCGGTGGAACATACGAAAACGGCGCTGCTGGTGGTGAGTGAGTTTGCCTGCGCGCAAACTTGTGCAGCGGTGGTTTTAAAGCTTGGGTACGAGCCGTCAGCCCTCAGCCGTCAGCCATCAGCTAAACCTTTACATTCGCAACTCCTGGAACAATTGCCGGTCGAAGCAGAACTTTCGCGCATGCGATTGGAGCGCAAACCTGCAGGATCGGTGAGAGCAGTTTTTTCAACGAGAGCGATACGCGCAGGGTGAATAACCCCGCCACGGATTCAACGGATTTCACGACTGAATCAACTAAAATCACGTGAAAATTCGTGTGATCCGTGGCCGGCTTAGGTTTGACCGACGACCAAAGACGAATGACCAACGACGCTTTTTATGCCTTTCGCATGCATCTACGTGTCGGATTTTTCCGTGGAAGCGATCCTTCGCGCCGAACCGGAGCTGCGATCGAAAGCTGTCGCCGTAATCGAGGGCAAACCTCCGCTGGAAAAAATTTCCGCCAGTAACGAAGAAGCCCGGTACGCTGGAATTTCCAATGGCATGACGAAATTGCAGGCTGAACTGTGCGATGACGTAGTGCTGCGCAATCGCTCCGAGTTGCAGGAAGCAGCTGCGCACCAGGCATTACTCGATTGCGCTCACTCATTTTCTCCGCGAGTAGAAGATTTCGCCGCAGACACGCTTCTGCTGGATTTATCCGGCCTCGACAAACTTTTTGGTCCACTGCCAAAAATTGCTCGTGAAATTTCGCGACGGGCTGCAGATATGGGCGTGGAAACGAACGTTGCAGTCGCTTCGACGCTGGAATCGGCGCTGCTCGCGGCGCACGGGTTCAGCGGAGTTACTGTGATTCCTGATGGAAAAGAAGCGGAAATCTTGGGCGGATTGCCGGTGGAAGTCTTGTTTGCTGCGGAAAGTGATCCGGAAAACACGGAAGAGTTCTTGGGAACTTTCTCCCGCTGGGGCATCCGCAAGTTTCGCGATCTGGCCGCATTACCGAAAGTTGAATTAAGTGAACGCATGGGGCAGCCGGGTTTGCATTTTCAAGCATTGGCTTGTGGATGCGGAACACGAAATCTGGTCCCCTCCGATCCGCCGCTGGTATTTGAAGAAGTAATCGAGCTGGAGTATCCGATAGTGCTCCTTGAGCCGCTGGCATTTGTGTTGAACCGGATGCTGGAGCATTTATGCGCACGATTGCAAGGACGCGCTTTGGCCGCTCAGGAATTGCAGTTGGAGTTGACGCTTGCGAATGGAAGAGCCGAAAAAGATGCGGCGCTTACCCACTTTCAGCGAACTCTTCATCTTCCGGTGCCGCTGCTTGATTCGAAAATATTTCTCACAACTTTTGCAGTTGGACTTGAAAGCCAATCCTCCAGGAGCGCCCGTTGCAAAAGTGCGCCTGCGAATAGAGCCGGCAAAGCCGCGTCCCACGCAGAACGGGCTTTTCATGCCGGCTTCGCCGGAGCCGGAAAAACTAGAGCTTACACTGGCGAGAATTTCCGCGGTTGTGGGCGCAGGGCGATCGGGATCACCAGTACTGCTGGATACACATCGGCGCGAAGCGTTTGAGATGCGCCATTTCACCCCGTCTCAACCCAGAGCGTGGAGTAACGAGCGCCTCGCTCGCCCAGTTGGAGGAAGAAGCCCGGCACTCCAAAACCACACCGGAGAGATTGTCACCGCGCTAAGAATTCTTCGTCCGCCGATTGCCGTGAGAGTGAGCCACAGCAAAGGCCAGCCCTCGCATGTCATGTCGCGAAAACGAGGGCAAATTTCTGGAGAAGTTCTGTGGGCAGCAGGACCATGGCGTTCATCCGGAGACTGGTGGGAGCAGGATGCATGGGTGCGGGACGAATGGGACATTGCCGTGCAGGAGTCAGAAGGGATCGGGCTGTATCGATTGATCCACGATTTGCTCACCAGCGAATGGCTGCTGCAGGGAAGATATGACTGAAAACTGAAACTGAAGCTCTTAGCTCTTAGCTCTTAGCTTGAATCTCGATAGCACAGCTAAAGAGCTAAAAGCTAATAGCTAAGAGCTGATCTTGTACATCGAACTCCACTCCCGCTCTGCATTCAGTTTTCTCGAAGGCTCTTCCCTGCCCGAAAATCTGATTGCGCGCTGCGCAGAGTTGAAAATGCCGGCGATGGCGTTGCTTGATCGCGATGGAGTTTATGGCGCGCCGCGGTTTCACATGGCAGCAAAGAAAATTGGGATCAAGGCGCATATAGGAGCGGAAGTAATATGCGACATTTCGCGTAGAGACGTTGCTTGCAACGTCTTGCATGGAGCGGCAAGGTCACTCAACTTTCCGAACGGAGACGTTGCAAGCAACGTCTCTACGATTTCGCCTGCCTCTTCTCGTTTCCTCCCGCGCCGGTTATCAAAATCTGTGCCGCCTGATCACAAAAATGAAGTTGCGCGCCGCGAAAGATGAAGGCGCAGTTTTCGAAGATGAACTTCAGGAATATTCGCAGGGGCTGATCTGCCTGACCGGCGGCGATGATGGGCCGCTGGCGCTGGCTTTGCAACGAGGCGGAATAGACGCCGCACGCCGCGCAGGTCGAGCGACTAGTCCACATTTTTGGACACAAAAATGTTTACGTCGAATTGCAGCGGCATTTTCGCCGCGAGCAGGAACTGCGAAATCGGGCGGCGATAGAAATTGCTCGCTCGCTTCATCTTCCCTTGCTCGCCACCAATGGGGTCTGCTATGCCACGCCTGAAGCCCGCGAACTTTGCGACGTTTTCACCTCCATTCAAAACCATTGCACGGTAAACAACTGCCGGGCGTCTTGCTGGCCCGCAACTCGGAATGTCATTTGAAATCGCCGGAAGAAATGAAGGCGCTGTTTGCAGATTTGCCGGAGGCGATTGCGAACACCGTCGAGCTTTCATCGCGGCTGGAATTCACCCTGGAAGATCTGGGCTATGAGTTTCCCAGCTATCCCGTGCCCGAAGGCGAAACCATGATCTCGTTTTTGCGCGAACGCGCACGCGAAGGTTTCCAGATTCGTTATGGCCACGGCCCCAAAGACCTGAAAGATCGCGCCCGCATCCAGATCGAGCGCGAACTGGCATTGATCGAAAAACTCAAGCTGCCGGGATATTTTCTGATCGTGTGGGACCTGGTGCAGTTCTGCGGCCAGCAAAACATTCTGGTGCAGGGCCGCGGATCGGCCGCCAATAGCGCGGTTTGCTATTCGCTGGGCATCACGGCGGTCGATCCCATCCGCATGGAATTGCTCTTCGAACGATTTCTTGTCGGAAGAGCGCGGCGAGTGGCCGGACATCGATCTCGACCTGCCCAGCGGCGACGACCGCGAAACCGTGATCCAGTATTTGTATCGCCGCTATGGCGAGCGCGGCGCGGCCATGACTGCCAACGTCATTACTTATCGCAGCCGCATGGCCTCGCGTGAAATCGGCAAGGTGCTGGGCTTCGATCCCGAAACGCTTGGACAAACTTTCCGCAGCCGTGGCGCACTGGGAATATCGCGATGCCAATGACACCTTCGACAACCGCTTTCGCGATGCCGGCCTCGATCTTCGCCATCCGCGTATTCGCAAATATTTTGAGTTGTGCGAAGCCATTCAGGATTTGCCGCGGCATCTCGGCCAGCATTCCGGCGGCATGGTGATCTGCCAGGGACAACTTGATTCCGTGGTGCCGCTAGAGCCCGCGTCCATGCCGGGGCGCGTGGTGGTGCAATGGGACAAAGAAGATTGCGCCGACCTGGGCATCGTGAAAGTCGATCTGCTCGGCCTGGGGATGATGGCGGTGCTGAAGGATTCCATCAATCTGATTCGCGATCATTATTGCGAGAAGGTCGACCTGGCGCAGTTGCCCGCCGACGACGCCAAAGTTTATTCGACGGTGCAAAAAGCGGACACCATCGGCATGTTCCAGATCGAGAGCCGGGCGCAGATGTCGTGCCTGCCGCGCCTGCATCCCACGCGCTTTTACGATCTCGTGGTGCAGGTCGCGATCATTCGCCCTGGCCCGATTGTGGGGCAGATGGTGAATCCTTATTTAGAGCGGCGGCAAGGCCGGCAGGAAGTGATCCTATGCGCATCCGTCGCTCGAGCCAGTACTGAAGCGGACATTGGGCGTGCCGCTATTCCAGGAACAGTTGCTGCGCATGGCGATGGTCGTCGCCGGATTCAGCGGCGGCGAGGCGGAAGACCTGCGCCGCGCCATGGGATTCAAGCGCTCAGAAAAACGCATGCGCGAGATTGAAGCCAAGCTGCGCGCCGGCATGGAGCGCAATGGAATTTCGCGAGAGGCGCAAGAACAAATCGTGCTTTCGATTACGTCATTCGCGCTGTATGGATTTCCTGAGTCCCACGCCGCCAGCTTTGCCCTGATCGCCTATGCCAGCGCTTATTTGAAGTGCCATTACCTGGCCGCGTTTACCGCTGCGCTTGTTGAACAATCAGCCGATGGGATTTTATAGTCCGGCGACCATTGTGAAAGACGCGCAGCGGCATGGGTTGAAAGTGCTGCCGGTGGATGTGACGCGGTCGGAATGGGAGTGCACGCTGGAACAGCAGGTCGTTGGTCATTGGTCGTCGGTCGTTGGCGAAGAACTGCATTCCCAAGCGCCGGTTTTCGACTACGTCGTCGGTCCTCGGCCTTCGGTTGTCGGCAAAGGCCAAGCTACGGAGTGGGAGCAGAATGCAGCTCGAGGCGCGAACCGTGGGAAAGCACAACCTTTGAACCAAGCCCCGAAGGGGCGCAGTTTAATTAGCCCAGCACGTGAGTGCTGGGAAGAGCAGCCCCACAATTCTGAGTCCCGCAGGGACGGCACCATCACCCTTCGACTAGGCCTGCGTTATGTGCGCGGGCTGCATGAAGAAGCGGGAAAGGCAATTGCCCGCGAAAGGAATCGTGCCCCATTTGCTTCCATTCATGATCTCGTTCACCGCATACCGGAGCTGAGAAAAGACGAATTAAATACGCTGGCAGAAATTGGCGCGCTGAACTCAATCGGATTGCCGATTGAAAAATCTCATGCTGCTTGCGACCCGAAAAACGTATCTGTAGCCTGCGATCATCAATCTGACATCCCCAATCGGAAATCTGCCATTTCTTTTCATCGCCGCGACGCTTTGTGGAGCGTGGCGGCTGCGGCCAACCCTGCCGGGCCATTGCTCGAGCAAATTCCAGAATCTGACATCCAATCTCCACTAAAAATAATGACCGATGAAGAGCGGCTGGTAGCAGATTTTCGCGGCACCGGCATGACCGTCGGACCGCATCCCATGTCGTATCATCGCGCGCGCATGGAGAGAATGGGCGTGCGCCGGGCCATTGATCTGAAGCGGCTTCCTAGTGGACGCAAGGTCCGCATTGCCGGCGGCGTGATCGCGCGCCAGCGCCCCGGAACCGCAAAAGGTTTTGTATTTTTGAGCCTGGAAGATGAGACCGGAGTTTCGAACGCTATCGTCAATCCTGATCTGTTTCAACAGAACCGGCTGCTGCTGGGAACTGAACAATTTCTACTGGTTGAAGGCATATTGCAAAATCAGGATGGAGTTATTTCGGTGAAAGCCCTGCGCGTCGCTCCCATGAAAATTACTCAGGCGCACACTGTGTCCCATGACTTCCACTGATGCGCCATTCACCGCACCACGCCCTCGAGCGGCGAACTCGCGGTCGCATAAAGTTTCTTCTCCATCCTTCCCGCCATGTATGCTTCCCTGCCCGCAAGAACCGCATGCTTCATGGCTTCGGCCATCAGCACCGGGTCTTGGGCATTGGCGATTCCGGTGTTCATCAACACCGCATCGGCGCCAAGTTCCATCGCTACGGTTGCATCGGAAGCTGTGCCCACCCCGGCATCAATAATCAGCGGAACGCCGGTCACGATCTCGCGCAAAATCTGAATGTTCGCGCGATTCTGGATTCCAAGTCCGCTGCCAATCGGCGCGCCCAGAGGCATGATCGTCGCCGCGCCTGCATCAAGCAGTCGCTTCGTAAAAACCGGATCATCAGAGGTATAAGGCAAAACCGTAAAGCCTTCCTTCACCAGCACGCGAGTCGCCTCGAGCGTTGCCTGAACGTCCGGGTAAAGCGTGGCCTGATCGCCGATCACTTCGAGCTTGACCCAATCCGAGATGCCGACTTCGCGTCCAAGACGGGCCGCGCGAATAGCTTCGTCGGCGGTATAGCACCCGGCGGTGTTGGGCAAAAGAAAATATTTTTTCGGATCGATGTAATCGAGCAGCGACTCTTTGCTGCGATCAAGATTCACGCGTCGCACCGCGACGGTAACAATCTCCGCGCCACTGGCGGCGAGCGCACGCGCGGTCTCCTGAAATGATTTGTACTTTCCAGTGCCGACGATCAGGCGGGACTGAAACTTGGCGCCCGGCAATGATGAGTGGATCAGACATGTGAATATTGTAAATCGAATTACTAGGTGAATGGTTATTCGAATCCGCGGACAGCGACCAAGAATCCACCACAGAGGGCACTGAGATCACAGAGCAAAGCCACAGAGAGATTCGACATCACAAACTGCGCCCGTTCAAGCCTGGACGCCCTCTGTGGCTTTCCTCCGTGATCTCAGTGCCCTCTGTGGTAAAGGTTTTGTGAGCGCCGACACGGGATTCGAATGTCAATGAAGGAAGGTCTAGCGTAAGACCGGCGTTACTTCCGCTTCTGAGTACATTTCCTCAATCTCGCGCTTGAAGTGTTCTTCAATAGCGCGCCGGCGAATTTTCATGCTGGCAGTCAGCGTCCCGTTGGCAGACGAGAGTTCTTCGGGGATCAGGCGAAATTTCTTCAAACGTTCGAACTGCGCCAGCTCCTTCATTCACAGACTGAACGATGTCGGCATAACAGGCATGAATTTCAGGCTTCGCGATCAGGTCCTGGCGCGACGAAAATGCCATTCCGTTCCTCCCGCGCATACGCCTCAACCGCAGCAAAGTTCGGGATGATCAAAAGCGCTGGAAATTTCCGTTTATCCCCGATGACGATAGCTTCGGCCACCCAGGGATGGTGCTTGCAGGAACTCTCGATGGGCTGGGGTGCGATAAATTTTCCGCCGGAAGTTTTCAGCAAATCTTTTTTTCGATCGGTGACGTAAAGAAACCCATCTTCGTCAATTCGGCCGATGTCGCCGGTCTTGAACCAGTCGTCAACAAATGCATCGCGAGTTTCCTGTGGCTTGTTCCAATATGCGCGGAACACTGACGGACCGCGCACCAGAATTTCGCCATCGTCGGCGATCCTGACATCGACATTGCCTAGCGGTTTTCCAACACTTCCGACCCGATGCGCGCCAGGCGTGTTGACCGCAATGACCGGCGACGTCTCGGTGAGTCCGTACCCCTCGTGAATTCGAATCCCGATATCAGCGTACCATTCCGCGAGCTCGCGCCCCAGCGGCGCGCCGCCCGAGATGAAGCACCCCACCCGGCCACCGATTCCCGCGCCGACCTTGGAGAACACCAGCTTGTTCGCCAGCTTCCATGCCGCAGAACGAGGAGTTTTGCCGGCAAGAATTTCATTTCTGTGAGCGCGGCCCACATCGACCGCCCAGCGATAAATTTGTTTCTTGGGAAACTTAGCCGCGTTCAGCACAACCTGAGAATGCACCTTTTCGTACACCCGCGGAACGCTCAATAAAATATTGGGGCGAACTTCGCGCAATGCCTGAGGAAGTTGGTCGATCTGGGAGAGATGCGCCAGGGTCACGCCACAATAAAGCAGACCAAGGTCAACCGAGCGCGCGGTTACATGTGAAAGCGGCAGAAATGAAACGCATGTCATGCCTTGCCCGAAACCGAATTCACTCAGCGAATAATTGATGTTCGCCGCCATGTTGCCATGGGTCAGCATCACTCCCTTCGGCATACCCGTCGTCCCCGAGGTGTAAATGATTGTCGCCAGTTGCTCGCTTTGTGCCCCCTTGGCGAGGGTGTGAGCGTCTGGATCAGGTGAAAGCTTCATTAGCTCCGACATCTTCACAGCGCGCGGATCGGCTGACTTCGTCCATCACCACGATCTTTTCCACGCTGGTGCTCGGCAGGATCGATAGAACTTTCTCCAGGTGCTTTGGCGACGAAACGAAGATCAGCCCGCGAGCCTGAATCAGCTCAGAATGTACGAGGTTTGCTCCGGAGTGAGCGTGGTGTAAATGGGAACCACGACGGCGCCCACCAGCAAGCAGGCAAAATCCGCAACCGCCCACTCATGGCGATTCTCGCTGAGGATTGCAACCCGATCGCCGCGAGAGATCCCCCAGGACTGCAATGCCCGCACCACACCCGATACCTTGGCGCTAAATTCTCGAGCAGAAATCGGTACCCACTCAGTGCCGACTCTCCGCAACATGCACCGCGGCTGGTCCCGGCCTGCGATCGCAACGAAAATATCATTCAGGGTCTGAATGCTCATGCTTCAAAAATTCAACTTAACGCCTTCATTTACGCTGCGCAATTGTCACATGGTAGACCCGATCTGGGGAGATTACCCCGGATTGCCCGGCCGGCAGGTCGCGAATACGCTATGATTGTGGAGATAGTTAGGCCTTCTTCGCTGGGCGGGTGTAATAAATTTGTCCTGGCGTTGACCTGGCGAAATCAGAGAGATACACTCGCCTGACCGAGGATCCCAACATGAAACGACTGTTTTTGACGCTGGCATTAATATGCGCAGCTCTTTCGTATCCCCTCGCAGGCGCGAATAAATAAGGAGACCGGAGCCATGCCAAAAGTTGGCGATCTTGCCCCCGATTTCAAAATGCAATATTTCGACGGGCATGATCTGAAAGACGTCACCCTCGATCAATATCGCGGTAAGAAGCAGGTAGTGCTTGCGTTTTATATTTTCGCTTTCACCGGTGGTTGAACCCAGCAAATGAAAAACTTCCAGGCGAATTTGAAAAAGCTGGAAGCTACCGACACCCAGGTCCTGGGTGTGAGCATGGATAGCCCCTTCGCCAACCACGCATTTGCCGACTCCATTGGCATCACCTTTCCGTTACTTAGCGACTGGGGCGGCGACGCCACCCACAAGTACGGCCTTTATGTAGATAAATACAAGGCCGCTCGCAGAGTGAATTTTCTCATCGGAAAAGATGGACGCATTCTCGAAGAACAAGTCGACAGCGCCGCCATCGATCCTTCGAAAATTGTGGACGCCTGCGAGCGCCCGAAATTGAAGCAATAAGCGCGCAGAAGTTTGACGCTGGTTAGCGCGATTGCTATCATCAAATCGCGGGGTGGAGCAGTCTGGTAGCTCGTTGGGCTCATAACCCAAAGGTCGGTGGTTCAAATCCACCCCCCGCAACCAACCTCATCTTACTGAATCATAAGGCTCAGCGTGTTTGGCGCTAGCCTCTCTTTTTGTTCATTCCGTGCAGTAACGTGCAGAATTCTCCCAAGTTCGTCTGCAATTCTGCGTTCGTCTGCCGTGACAGCGTGCGTGTAGCCCATCGTCGTTTGCGCCTCTGTGTGGCCCAGCCGATTTAGCCGGACTGCCATTGGCGCACCGATCTGATCGAGCAGCGTGGCGTTGCCATGCCGGAACGCATGGAAACCACACTGAGGGATTCCCAGCTTCTTGAGCAGAGGATGGAGTTTGCGCTTGCGAACCAGACTGTGATCCCAGGGCGTGCCGTTCTGGGTTACAAATAGCAGGCCCAATGAGTTCGGTCGCCAAGTTCGGAGGTACGCAAGCAAGTGCTCCACTAGCTCTGCCGAGATCGGAAATCGACGATTGCCCTTGCGGGATTTCACTGTCTGGATTTGGCCGCGCGACACGCTCTGACGAACGTGAATCACGGCATTCTCCAAATCCAGGTCGGCAACACGTAAGCCACAAATCTCGCCGCCCCGGATTCCGGTCTCAGCCAGAATCAAGTAGAACGTTTTGTATGGCTCACTAGCGGAGACAACGATTCGTTTGGTCTCCTCCAGCGAGAATATAAACGTTTGAAACAGGCCTCGCTTGGGAAGTACCAGGCCCATGAAAGGATCATGAGCTACATAACCCCACGCGCGGGCACTACTCCACATCATGCGTAACGTAGCAACTAAGTTCCGGGTTGTTTTAGCGTTGCAGGGACAACCCGAAATAAATACCTGCAACCTCTCACCATCCAAGTCCTTAAGCGAGCAATTGCCCAGTTCCGGCAACAGCCGATTTCGCAACTGGCTGCGTGTTGAGCTTTGGGTGCTAGGTTTATGTTGTGACAAGACCGTCGCAACCCAGCGGTTTGCGAATTCTGCAAACGTGGCGGTCGGTCGTGCCCTGTAAGTTGGAGAGTTTATGGTGGAGAGACGGGCTTCAAGTGCACGCAAGGCGAGCTTCCGGGTTGGGTAGTCCCGAAGGGTACCGAGGGCCTCCCATTTGTAGGGACGTGTGATACTGCCATCTGATTGAATCACGTCTTCCCGCCACCTGCCTATCCAGAGCCCATTTCTTGGGATGCCCGTCTTGGGAACGAGGCTCCCCTTCTGATAGCGTCGTCGGGCCATTGAGACCTCTTTCGGCCCGTTGACCCACTGCCCTTGGCTAGGCATTGTAGCAGGCGAGTTTGTTGCTTTCATTCATGCAGGAAGAGCGAAATTTCGATCAGAAAGAGTTACTTTGTCGAAAATTCGACGATAAATCCCTCAAAACAAGGAATTATTGAGTTGCGAGAATTCAGATGGGCAACGGCGAAAATTCGCTCAGCGTCGATAGGACGGGCCACAACTGATCTTAAACTGCGCTACGTACCCGGTACCTTCAACAAAGGGGATGGGATCGACGGAAATGTCGAAGCGGTTGCGAAGGATTTTGCGAATTTCTTGTACCCGCTTCTCAAATATGCTCCACATAGAGCTTGTCTGGGAGGAGTTACGAATAGTACCGTTGTGTTCAGCGATTCCGCGCAAGGCTATCCACGCACGATTCGGATTGCCGGTTCTCAAATCGTGGAAACCAATCTCCGCGTAATTCATGGTTTCGCGTGCTTTCTGTCCGATAAAGATCTGAAGCCGATCATCGCTCAAGAACACAATCTCAACTTCTCCCCATGTCCTCGGCGTCGGGGTGCATCCTCCCGCTTTTTGCCCCGCCTCGCCGATACTCGTTTGCGTCTTAACGTCTACCGAAGGCCTTTCTGCAACTGCAGGCGGCAACTCACAATGATTTTGCTGTGCGAGGACATTGGCCAGATCCTCGGCCTGCGGGGCTGCTGCCTCCGGATAAGGCGAAGCGGATAAGAGTCTTATCTGGGAATCAGCTCCCGCGACAATCGGTGTCGGACTTTCGGCAGACTTGGCATTCCTCTCGCTGATTTCCTGAGCACGTTTGGATGTCTTAGCGCGCCAGTCGTCTTTTAGTCGCTCCACAATCCGAATGACAACAGGGTATTCCTTCCGCATTGTCGGTGAACTGTATGAGAAAAAAGCCACTGCATTGTGGCGAAACATGTCTAGGTTTAGTGACGGTTGAGCCCTATCAAGCCGGAAACAAACGTCTCTAAGAATCTCCTTCTCTATGAAAGGAACAAGCCCTTGACTGTAAATGAACCACAGTAAACCAGCGTGTGTGATCTTCCGCTGTGGGGTTTCTTCTTCGTAAATTGTGAGCGAGTCCTGTACGAACTCATCTTCCAATTTGAAGATTGCATCCTCGAGCTCGCGCGAAGGAACCTTGCTCGCGGAATTTTTTACGCGCGATTCCACTTCGCGATATTCTCGATACGCCTGGCCGCGGGTGCGATCAAATACGAAGTGAAGCTCCATTCGTGAACACACCATATTCAATCGCTCTTTGACTCGCTCGTGTGCAATCTGGTTCCACATCGATCTTGCTTGCTCGGCAGCGAGGACGACATCGGGTCTGGCGAAGGGTACGTCAGTCATTTCAATAGCATGGTCGCTGCATTGGGCGCCCTGCAGCTTCGACGTTTCAAATTTTAACCTTTTTGCCGATGAATAGGCTGAAGTGCGGGCGGCAAATTCTCTTAGAACGGTGGGGTTTGGTGCTCTGGCGACGTTTTCTCATTGAAAGCCTTCAAATCGTAGCCAACAATGGGCGCTGAGTTTCTTAAGCACTTCCTCAAATGGAACTGCGCGGTCCGACTGGAATGATTCGTAGAACTCCGTCACGTGAGTCACATAGTAGTCCACGGGTCGACTAAAACCACGGTTTTGGCTATTAAGGCACCTAGCAAACGGATCGTCGTGCAGATGACGGCTTTTGGAGCCTTCGATGGTCCGGTACTTATCACATCCTTCTGCGAATCCCCGACTTAGCACTACCGTGTAGCCCCAAGCAAATCCAGTTCGGGTATCCGAGTTCATGTGTAACCATGCATCGCCCTCAGTGTTCTGGTCTGCTGCAAATGCAAGAATGGAGCTCCCAGCCAAGATGACGGACCATATTCCCACCAATGACACACACATTCTGGATCTCGCCATAACTTTCCTCCATTGATCCCGCAAAAATTGTAGAAGTTTACGGACCCTTCACGCAATTTCTATGGTTGCCCAGTAAACGTACTTCCCTTGTCCGTAACGGAGACCTGAATTGTATTACCCTGGGCGACTACTGTGCCGTCCGATTGCATCACCATTGCACCGACAGCTTGATTGTTGATGCTAAACGACTGATTCACCACTTGCGACAGACCGGGAGCCGATAAGGCTTGGATATCAGATGCCTGACTCGATCTCGAATTTCGTCTCGGATACGCCTCACTTCGCTGATGTCTTTGCCCTTTGGATCGGGCAGAGCCCAGTCGTCCCGCTTGAGACCTGGCACATATGGGCATTGATCACCGCAGCCCATTGTAATTAACATGTCCGCTCCTCGTGCAAGTTGCTCGGTCAATCGCTGAGGTCGTGCATCTCTCAAATCAATGCCGACTTCCTCCATCGCCTGAACTACAACCGGGTGAACGTGCTCTGCTGGCTGTGTGCCCGCAGAAATCGCTTCAGCACTTGATTTACCGGCCAGGCTGTTGAAGAACGCAGCAGCCATTTGCGAGCGACCTGCGTTGTGTACGCAGGCGAAGATAATTTTCTTCATCTGTGAGTAACCTCGACACTGGCGCTCGGCTGAGCGTGCGGGATAATCACGTTATCTGCAATACGTGGCAAACTTGGGACGAGCCAACGAAAGAGGGCGGTCGCGGCTGCTGCTCCGAACAGTTGCACTACGACGAATCCCGGCACGTCTGTGAGGCGAATTCCGGCAAACGTATCGCTAGCAGCTCGCGCGACCGTGACAGCCGGATTAGCAAATGAAGTTGAAGCTGTGAACCAATAGGCAGCCGTAATGTATGCGCCTACTGCGAAGGGGACGGCCGCTGCTCTCAGCCGCGCGCAGCCCCATATCACCGCTAGCAAGCCGAAGGTAGCGATGAATTCACTCAGAAGCTGAGCGCTACCATGGCGAGGGTGCTGAGATGCGAAGAAGAGCGGCTTCGCGAACATCAGATTCGCTGCCCCTACGCCGACAAATGCTCCCAAAAATTGAGCAGCTAAGTAACCGGGGCACTCACGCCAAGGCAGACCTCCCTGCGACGCATCCGCTAATGTTACAGCGGGGTTAAAATGTGCTCCGGATATCGGGCCAAACGTGAGGATGAGTGCAACGAGAGCAGCCCCGGTCGCAAGCGTATTCGCGAGAAGAGCGATAGCTACATTCCCTCCTGAGAGATTCTCGCCCATGATGCCAGATCCAATGACCGTTGCCAGCAGCAGAGCGGTACCGACGGCTTCTGCCACAACACGCCTGGCGTAACTACCTTTTTCAGTTTCAGCCATGTGTGTCCATGCTGATCGTGCATGCACCTTCTTTTATCGCAGAGCGCAATTTCTTAATGCCAGATGGAAAAACCCTGTCCTCCTTGAACGCTTGTTTTAGGAACTCAAAGAGTCCCGCGTTTGTTTTCTTTGGAGATAGCCGGTAATACACGCGTTATCCATTGCGCCGGTCGGTTACGAGGCCTGAGTTCTTTAGATACGTTAGATGGCGTGAGACGTTCGACTGCGACACGCGCAACACGTACTGAATATCGCAGCCGCACAGCTCTCCCTCAGCCAAGCAGATTGATTATTCGCAACCGGTTCTGACCTGCCCCCCAAAAACTAGTCCATTGGAAATGTGACTATCTCCATTTAGGATGACCCGCCCAGGGTCGGAGGAGGAGTCATGCGAAAGAGTCGATTCAGCGAAGAACAGATCATCGCCGTGCTGAAGGAATCAGAAGCGGGGGTGGAAACCGGGGAACTGTGCCGGCGCCACGGGATCACGCGGGCATGTTTTTATCGGTGGAAGAGTAAGTTCGGAGGGATGGAACTGAGCGAGGCGAAGCGGTTGCGGCATCTGGAGGAGGAGAACCGGCAGCTGAAGCACATCGTGGCCGAGCAGGCGGTGGACATTCGGGGGTTGAAGGCGGTGATCGCAAAAAAGTGGTAGGCCCGCAGATGCGACGAGAGGCGGTGCTGGTGATGCAAGTGGAAGTCGAGCTGAGCCAGCGACGCGCCTGTGGGCTGATGGAACTCTATCGTGCGACGTGTCGGTATCGAAGGCGGAGAGGTGAGGATCAACGACTGCGAGTGCGACTGCGCGAGCTCGCCGAAGTCCGGCGCCGGTTCGGCTACCGCCGTCTGCAGATCCTGCTGCAGCGCGAAGGCTGGCAGGTGAATCACAAACGGGTGTACCGGCTGTACGTCGAGGAGAAGCTGTCGTTGCGGCGCAAGCGTGGACGGAAGCGCAGCCGGGTGCGCCAGCCGCTGCCGGAAGCAGTAGCCGCGAACCAGGTGTGGTCGGTAGACTTCATGACCGACGCACTCAGCTCGGGGCGGAGGTTTCGCATGTTGAACATCGTGGATGATTACACGCGGGAGTGCCTGGCGATCGAGGTGGACACTTCGCTGGGGGGATTGCGCGTAGTGCGGGTGCTGGAAGAACTGAAGCAGAGACGCGGACTGCCGCGGCAGATCCGCAGCGACAACGGACCCGAGTTGCACAAGAGGCCATATGGCTACCGATACAAAATTTCCCGTAACTGTCTCAGAGTACAGCGGCGAAATGGCGTACCTCTTTCCAAAACCGAAGAGCTAACGCGTTCGTCCTTGGAAGTGATAGAGAAGACCAACGCATGTCTCGCAGGCGGCTATCCACAACACGTGAATACGTGTCCACGGTGGTAGCTCGTCCAGCATGCGCTTTTAGATGCTTCAGAGGTTAATCTCGCACGACTGAAGGCTAGCCAAAATGGCGGCGTGGCTCTGGCGGTTTGTCGTTGACGATTTGAGGGCAGATTCACTGACGGCCATCTAAAGCGAGGAAACTACAGCAAATAGTATGTCAGAATCAGGGGTCATCCTTATGGATCGCGAGTAGATCGGCCCGTAGGGTTTGGTAATCGTCCAAGGAGAGACGCCACTTTATGAAAAAGATACTTGGGATGTTAGCGGTGATGCTGTTAGGGGCCTCCCTGAGCTTTGCTCAGACGGCTGACAATGCCAACTCAGACCGGGGAACCGGAACTCCGTCAACTCAGAACGTCGATAACAATAACAATCGAGGTCACGATTGGGGATGGCTTGGTCTTTTGGGGTTGGTTGGACTCAGCGGTCTCGGCGGGCGTAAAAGACAATACAACTCGGAAAAGGATCGCGATGTGACTAACATCCGCAGAGCGGCGTAGCTGTCGCGCTCTCACAAGCCAAAGTCCATCAGATTTGTTTCGCTGATGGGCTTTTTATTTTCTGCAACTGATTTCCCCAAGGTCAAAAAGCGTGCCGTGGTTTATTACTGGTTCAGTGCTGGACAGCTCTCGAATTCGGGCACCGCCTTCAATCCGTAGATTTATAGGATGCATCCTAATGCCCACTCAGCATAGTGCTGCAACAGCTGAGACGGTCGAATCCAGAAGGTAAGGGCTATGTCTATTAAGAACTTTCTAATATCGTGTGCATGCTTTTTGCTTGTTGCCTGTCTTTTGTCAATTCCAGTTGTGTCTCAAGAGAACTCAACCTCAGCGCCAACCCCGAATGAGAGCACGATTGAAGGAACGGTAGCTTCGTCTAGTCGCCAGACCTTCGTCGTGAGAACCTCAAGCAATGAGTTTTACTTGTTCACGTTCAATCGTTATACCGAAAAGCCGAGACCATTAGCGGTTGGCACTCGTGTCAGGGTGGAATCAAGACCGGGGACGGAGTCAGGGAGTAGGCTCGCGACCAGAGTCACTATGCTTAGAAGCCGCCCCAAAAGATCAGCAACGTGCGGCGGGTACAGATGCCGCCCCGATTCCACAGTCGGTTCGAGACGTGGAAAGTAATATCAAGAGCGAAGCTCGGCGATGGCGTCTGGGAGTGAGGGCGGGAGCCGCCTTTGACCCGGAACTGCTGATGTTCGGGGTGCAGTCGCAAATGGGCCCCATTTTTAGTTCCCGCGTCTTTTTTCGCCCCAGTGCGGAATTCGATTTCGGAGAAGTTACCGATCTCATCGCACTCAACCTCGAAGGAATCTACAGGTTCCCCCGGTCGTCGGAGCCTAGGGAGTGGTCGCCTTACGTGGGCGCGGGCCCAGCCCTCACCTTCATTCACCAAAGTTTCCAAGCGGGGCGAGATATCAACTTCGGGAACTTTGATTTCGACGCCGGGTTTAACATTCTTGCTGGAATGCAATCGCGAAGGGGAACCTTTGTCGAGGCGAAAACCAGTTTGTGGGCTCATCCTGCGCCTGTTTTTCGTTTAATTGTCGGTTACAACTTCTAGCAAAGTACAGCGACCGCCTACGCGGGTAGGACAATCCCTGCGCCTATCCGCGAGGCGGAGTTCCGAATTATGTTTAGTCACGGTTCTCTTTGGGATGACTCCGATTTGGCAATGTAGCCTGCTTGCCGGGAGTCGTAAGTATCTGTTGGACTGAGGCTTTGTGCGCGAACAAACGATTCACCGCTTGTATACAGAGCAGAAGAATATGAAAATTATCACCAAATTACTGAGCGAGCAATTCGAGAGTTTCACATTGCAGCCCGTAACAGGGTATTACAGGAAGAGATCAGAGAAGGCGATTGTGGTCGAAATCGTGGGCGCGACGCCCTCGGCGATGCGCAAAGTTGCAGAGCGCATTAAGAAGATGAACGGGCAAAAATCAATTCTTACTATTAGGTTCCAAGGAAAATCCCAGCTGATCCGCTGGTGATGCAGGGCGACTCTAGCACTCTCTTCTTCATCTTCTTACCTCAACATGTGTGGCTGACAGGAGCACAAGAAGCAGTTAGTGGAGCAGCTACGGTTCTTTGGAAATCTCAGTGTCATCGGAAGGCATCCTAAGCGCCGTTGAAAGGAGAATTTGTGACTAAATTTCTTTTGGGTGTTGGAGTCGGTGTGGGTTTAGGGGTTCTATTCGCACCGGCAAAAGGCGAGGAAATGCGTGCTCGACTGAGAGAACAAGTTGAGGAGTTAGCTGATTTTCCTCGCAAGAAAGCCGCTCAAGTCGCTGATGCTACCAAACAAAAAGCGGGTGAGCTGGGGGAAAAGATCGGACGGCAAACGGCGGAGGCAGCGGTCGAAGCGGTTAAACAGAACGTAGTCGGAAAAGAGAAAAGCGCCTGATGATGATTGCCTTTGTGTTCTGAGGCAGCCAAGTTGCATATTGTGCAGCTCGCCACCTCGCTACTACTTCTGTTTTTTCTGGTGGGCGAGCTGCTTGATTTCTTCACTGATCTCTTTTCGGCGTTTACGGTCGGCATCGGCATCTGTGACCTTTCCGTTGTCCGCGGCATCGTTGAGCTCCGCTAGTTCTTGCAGCAAGAGGAGCGTTCGGTCGGATTCTTGCGTCATCGGCGAAATACCTCCACTTTGGGAAGGTGCACCTACCCGGTGCATTGGATGCAGAGTTTACATACAGATGTTTTCGGTAACTTCCAAAGCACCTTTTTGGTAATCATCGGGTGCAAATTCATTCCCACGCAGCGTTCAGAGTGGGAACGCAAGCGGGTTCAAAAAATGAAAATTCTAGTGATTGAAGATAGTAAATTCCAGCGGGTCGCCACTGAACGCAGGCTCGTTCAAGCTGGGTACGTGGTTTTTCATGCGGCCGACGGCGAAGATGGGCTCCGTTCAGCGAGGGAAAACCATCCCGATCTAATCCTACTGGATATGATGTTACCCAAGCTGTCTGGACTTGATGTCCTACGCGCCTTGATGACCTGCCCCCCAAAAACTAGTCCATTGGAAATGTGACTATCTCCATTTAGGATGACCCGCCCAGGGTCGGAGGAGGAGTCATGCGAAAGAGTCGATTCAGCGAAGAACAGATCATCGCCGTGCTGAAGGAATCAGAAGCGGGGGTGGAAACCGGGGAACTGTGCCGGCGCCACGGGATCACGCGGGCATGTTTTTATCGGTGGAAGAGTAAGTTCGGAGGGATGGAACTGAGCGAGGCGAAGCGGTTGCGGCATCTGGAGGAGGAGAACCGGCAGCTGAAGCACATCGCGGCCGAGCAGGCGGTGGACATTCGGGGGTTGAAGGCGGTGATCGCAAAAAAGTGGTAGGCCCGCAGATGCGACGAGAGGCGGTGCTGGTGATGCAAGTGGAAGTCGAGCTGAGCCAGCGACGCGCCTGTGGGCTGATGGAACTCTATCGTGCGACGTGTCGGTATCGAAGGCGGAGAGGTGAGGATCAACGACTGCGAGTGCGACTGCGCGAGCTCGCCGAAGTCCGGCGCCGGTTCGGCTACCGCCGTCTGCAGATCCTGCTGCAGCGCGAAGGCTGGCAGGTGAATCACAAACGGGTGTACCGGCTGTACGTCGAGGAGAAGCTGTCGTTGCGGCGCAAGCGTGGACGGAAGCGCAGCCGGGTGCGCCAGCCGCTGCCGGAAGCAGTAGCCGCGAACCAGGTGTGGTCGGTAGACTTCATGACCGACGCACTCAGCTCGGGGCGGAGGTTTCGCATGTTGAACATCGTGGATGATTACACGCGGGAGTGCCTGGCGATCGAGGTGGACACTTCGCTGGGGGGATTGCGCGTAGTGCGGGTGCTGGAAGAACTGAAGCAGAGACGCGGACTGCCGCGGCAGATCCGCAGCGACAACGGACCCGAGTTCGTGAGCCGCGCGGTCGATCAATGGGCTTACGAACAAGGTCTGCAGTGGCACACGATTCAACCCGGACGACCGATGGAGAACGGCTATGTGGAGAGTTTCAACGGACGCTTCCGCGATGAGTGTCTGAACGAGAACTGGTTCCGCGATCTGGCCGATGCGCGGGAGAAGATCGCGCAGTGGAAGCAGGACTACAACGAAAAGCGTCCGCACAGCAGTTTGCGGTATCGAACCCCAGTGGAGTTCGCAGCCCAGGCTGCTGGCTTCCACGGAAAGGAAGTGGGGCAAGAGGCCTCAAACGCCGGCCCCTTCCCCCACACCCCCATCCCCGCTACCAAGCGAGGCCTGTGGGGAGAACAAAAACCGGAGAAAGTCTCATTATCCGTGGACTAAAGATGGGGGGCAGGTCAGTACGCTGATGCCCAAGCGGGCAAGGTCACTACACGCAAAAGAACATACCCGATAAAGCTGAAGCATTTATGTGCAACTGGCGTGCAGAATCACGGTTTCTCGGCTCAGTAGATTGGGGCGGATGCGGGTAAGGGCAATAGAATCAAGGGGACTTAGGTTTGATCCCTTGGGCTCATAACCCAAAGGTCGGTGGTTCAAATCCACCCCCCGCAACCAACGCAATCATACAGTTACGGGCAATAGTTCAAGTTTCGATGACTGATAAAGGGGAACTGCCACCAGTTCCCCTTATTTATTGAATCGAGAGCTGCTGTTGGTTGATTGGCCGATCTTCTCGGGAGGGGTTGCACGACCGGCCCGATTGCCTTGCGCTTCACCACTGCCGAGGCTTCGCCATACTCGATCCAAAGTGGTCGAAACACGCGCATGCCGCATGCGTTTTGGCTGCACTCCTGAAATGCCTGGACGCCTTACGAATAGATCCCGGGCGCCTCGTGTCCAAGCTTCTGCACGTACTCGACATAGGAACCGGGATAGACCGTGGGATGGCGGTCGGTGCCGCTCTCGCCGCCGAGTTCCAGCACGCGTGAGCCTAGACCGCGAAGGAACATGCGGTCATGCGATACGAAGATCATGGTGCCTTCAAAGTCCTTCAGTGCGTCCACCAGCATTTCCTTGGTCGCAAGATCCAGGTGATTGGTCGGTTCGTCGAGCACCAGGAAGTTCGGCGGGTTGTAGAGCATGCGCGCTATAGCCAGCCGCGATTTTTCTCCGCCGGAGAGTGTGCGGATCTTCTTATCCACATCTTCGCCGGAGAACTGGAATGCTCCCGCCAGGTTCCGCAGCGCCCCGAGCCCGTCGTGGGGAAAATCCTGTTGCAATTGTTCGATGACGGTGAGATCTGAATTGAGCACGTCCAGCGACTGTTGCGCGAAGTAGCCCATATGCAAGCTGGCGCCGAGGCGCACGTTTCCGGCATCTGGAGCGCTGGCTCCGGCGATCATCTTGAGCAGCGTGGTCTTGCCGGCGCCGTTTCTTCCCATGACGGCCCAGCGTTCTCCGCGGCGGATGGTGAGATTGAACCCGTCGTAAATCACACGCGGCCCGTAACTCTTATGCAGATTTTCCAGCACGGCCACCTGTTCGCCGGACCGCGGGGGAAGACGAAAGTCGAACTTTACGACTTGCCGTTTTTTGGGCAGTTCGATCTTCTCGATCTTGTCTAACGCTTTGATCCGGCTCTGCACCTGCGCCGCTTTGGCGGCGTGCGTTCTAAAACGATCGATGAAGCGTTGTTCTTTCGCCAGCATCGATTGTTGCCGCGCGAACGCTGCCTGTTGGTTGCTCTCTCGCACGGCACGCTCGCGCTCGTAGAAGTCGTAATCACCCGAGTAAGTGATGATTTCGCCGCCATCAATCTCTGCAATTTTTGAGACCAAGCGGTTCATGAACTCGCGGTCGTGCGAGGTCATGAGCAGCGCGCCAGGAAATGACTTGAGGAACTGTTCGAGCCAGATGATGGATTCGATGTCGAGGTGGTTTGTCGGTTCGTCCATCAGCAACACGTCCGGCATTCCGAGCAGCACGCGCGCCAGCGCTACCCGCATTTTCCATCCGCCCGAGAGCGCGCCCACATCGCCGTCAATCTGATCGTCTTTGAATCCCAGACCGTGGAGCACTTCGCGCGCTTGCGACTCGAGCGCGTAACCGCCTAAATGCTCGTACTCCTCCTGAACGTGACCGAAGCGATCAAGGATGCGCTCCATGTCATCCGCCTTTTCGGGGTCGGACATTTCCCGCTGCAAGGCTTCAAGTTCGTGGTGCAGATCGCCGACGCGCCCGCTCCCGGCGATCGCTTCATCCAGGACCGAACGGCCACGCATCTCCTCGACGTCCTGGCGAAAGTATCCGACCGTTAACTTCTTGGGGACTGAGACCGTGCCCTCGTCGGCAGTTTCCTCGCCAACCACCATACGAAAGAGTGTTGTTTTGCCCGCGCCATTCGGCCCGACCAGCCCGACTTTTTCGCCGGGATTCAACTGGAAGGAAGCGTCCACGAAGAGCAATTGCTTGCCATATTGCTTATTGATGTTGGAGAAAGAGATCATTGTGGAAGGTGCGACTCGCCGGACGTTGCCTCCTCCAGTGTAGCCGCAGTGCGCTCGGGCCAGAAAATCAGTGGCTCGCGCGGGCACTATGGAGTATCGAGGGTTTGCCTATACTTTGCTGTGGCGGCCGGAAAAAGACAAGCCTATATTGGTCGCATGTCGGCCACCGAATCCAGCCTTCAATCAGCTGAACATTCGTTGCGCAATCATTCAGCCCCATCTCCCGACCGCTTGCTTTGCCTCGACATTTACCGCGGCCTGATGGTCGCGGGCATGATCATCGCGGACAATCCGGGCAGCGATGAGCACGCCTATTGGCCCATCATGCACGCCAACTGGAACGGCTGGACACCAGCCGATTTTATCTTTCCTTCTTTTCTTTTCCTGGTGGGAATTTCCATCGTCTATTCGACTGCGGCGCGGAGACAACGCGGTCAATCCAACCGTCAAATTCTTCGGCACGCATTCAAGCGGAGTCTGATCCTTATCGCCATCGGACTTCTTGTAAACGCCTCCCCGCTTTACGGGCTAAATCTGCATACATGGCGTTTCGAGGGGGTCACCCAGCGGATCGCGCTTTGCTATTTCTGTGCGCTGATGCTGGAATTGTGGGCCGGACGGCGCGGGCAACTGCTCGCGTGCGCGGCATGTCTCGTCGGCTATTGGGTTTTGGTTCGCTTCGTGCCGGTTCCCGGCGCTGGCATCCCGGGCCGCGACATTCCTTTCCTCGACCAGGTGCAGAACCTTCCCGCCTGGTTCGACCGTAAACTTTTTTCAGGCCATCTCTACGATGGCACGAGTGACCCGGAGGGAATCATTCACTCGATTCCGGCAATCGCCACCACCATCATCGGAGTTTTAACGGGGCACTGGCTTAAATCAAACCGAAAGGCTGTGCAGCTGGTTGGCGGGATGTTCTTCTTTGGGGTTCTGGGAATGCTTGGCGGCGAACTCTGGAACCGCTGGTTTCCGATCAACAAACACATGTGGACCAGTTCCTACGTCCTGTTCAGCGGCGGCTTCTGCCTCATCTTTCTCTCTGTACTCTATTGGGCGACCGAGATAAGACGCTGGCGTGGGAAATGGACCATGCCGATCCTTGTACTCGGCATGAACGCCATCGCGGGTTTCGTGGCCGACTCCCTGATCTACGGCCCGGGCTATACCTTTACCGTCACAACCGAAACCGGCACAAAAATGAATTGGCACGAAGCCGCCCAAGCGCATCTGCAAGCGGCCGGCCTGAGCGTCGCCAACGCTTCCCTGCTCTATTCGTTAAGCGCGCTGCTGATCTGTTGGATCATGTTGTGGTTCTTGTGGCGCAAGAAAATCTTTTTGAAAGTCTAGTAAATGCAGTTACCCGGCAATGCCATCCCGAGGCAAGCATCAGATTTCTCTCGGCGATCTACGATGCGCTGGAAAGTTCGGGCCGCTAGCCGCAGCGGTGGCCGACCTATAGGCACGGAGTCGGCGATGCATTCTTTACCGCTTTCCGTTTTCCATCGTTTACCGGGGGTGGCTTTTAGCGGTCGCGGTAAATCCCCGATGGATATAATTCGCGCGTGAGAGAACCTATGCGGCATGTAACGGCGCTTCGCGTTTCCAAGGCAGTTCTGGTTCTTGCAATCGCACTTTTCTACACGATTTTGGTCCTGAACAACATAACGGACTACGGCTCCAACTATGAGTTTGTCCGCCACGTCCTGAGGATGGACTCTACCTTCCCAGGGAACCACCTCATGTGGCGCGCCTTCAATTCGCCACTGATATATACGGCCTTCTACATCGCCATTATCGCCTGGGAGGCAGTCACTATGCTTCTATGCTGGTGGGCTGGTGTTCGGTTGCTGCAATCGCGTCGTGCAGACAGGCCGCAATTCGCCGCTGCGCAGAACCTCGCCATGATTGGGCTGACGACGAGCCTGCTGATGTGGTTAGTGGCGTTCCTCGACGTAGGAGGAGAATAGTTTCTGATGTGGCAGTCGAAAATATGGAATGGGCAGGAAGAGGCATTCCGAATGTTTACCATTGTCGGCGTGGTGTTTTTGATTGTGGTGCAACGCGAGCCAAATACCGATTAGTCGGCAATCCTTCTGAGCTCGCCCGCGTCCAGCAGGGCCGCCGATTGGATTCGCGCTGGTAGGATTACCGGATGCGCAAAGGCTTCACCAGAAAACCACAACCCGACGCCCCCGGGCCGCTCGTCAAGAATTACATAACGCCGAGCGGCTTGCAGCGCCTCCAGGATGAGCGCCACTTTCTGCTCACCAGGGAACGCCCCGCCGTGGTGGAAGTAGTGGCGTGGGCTGCAGGCAATGGCGATCGCAGTGAGAACGCCGATTATCAGTACGGCAAGCGGCGGCTGCGGCAGATCGATGGGCGAATTCGATTTCTCACCAAGCGAATCGAAGCTGCGGAAGTGGTGGACCCGGAAGTTCCGAGAGCGGGGCAAGCGGCGGCGCGGGCATTTTTCGGAGCAACCGTGCGCTATGCCAATGCCGCGGGAGCGGAGCGAGTGGTGAGCATCGTGGGCACCGACGAGGTCGATCTCGACCGCAATCACATCAGTTGGGTGTCGCCTCTGGGGCGCGCCTTGATGAAGTCGGCAGCGGGCGATTGCGTAGTCCTTCAATTACCCGGCGGCACAGAATCTCTGACCGTGCTGGATGTGCGCTACGAACGCATTTCTGTGGAACCGTTTCGCGAACCACCTGGATCCGAGGCCTCGACGAAGGGACTCCTTCGCCGACGCTAATCCCCCCTCGCCTATACGCAATGGAAGCGAATACGGAACAACGATGGCAGCGTTTTCTGACCGGACAAAATGAGATCCGGGTGGAAGCATCGGCGTAGCTCGCACCAAAACTTGATAACTGTTTCTGCCTAGGGCTGTTGGTAACCGGGACTGTTTGGGGCAGGAGGTTCGTAATCCATGCCGAATTTATTTTTGTGGGCGGTGGAGACCATGCCGGCCGTAATCTGCAATATCCCCAGACTGGCCCTGCTGTCCGAAATAGTCACCTCTCGGGTTAACGCATTCAGATTTTCCGGCAACGCGGTCTCGGCCCAGATCTTCAAGGTATAGTGTCCCGGCGGGACCCGGGGAATTATTATTTCGCCCTTCCGGTTAGAAACCGAATAGTAGGGAGTGTCCAGCGCGACCACGATTGCGCTCATCTCTGCATGAATGTTGCAAAAAATAAAAGAGATTCCAGGCCGGTCGAAACTCACGTTACGAGTGGTTCCGGCTTCGTAAAGACCCAGGTCGAATCTGCGGCCCTCGAAGAGCGAAAACACATTATGAAAAAATGGGTCGCGGTTGGGAAACCGGACTACGGCGCCCACCGGAACCACCAGCAAATGCGGCTGGAAACTCTTGTGGTGCTGGGCTAGAACCAGCGGCTGTGTGGACACAAATTTCGCCTTGGGTGCAACGCCAGTTGGCGTTAGCCATACCACGACATTTTCTGCGTGCAATGATTCCGCGCCGAGACGGTTATCAATCACCTTGACGCGAGCTGAAACCGTTACGTCTTGCGCCTGCGCGCATGCGCATAGCAAGCTGATAATGGCGATGAATGTTTTACTTTGACTCATTTAAAACAAAACTCCCATCATCACATTTATCTGGTCGGCGCTGTAGTAATTGACAATCTCCGAAGTCCGGAGATGGCGATATTCGCCGGAAAACAGCAGATCAGAACGAGGACGATAAATGAAATTCGCCATGGTGCTGCGATTTGCCGCCAGCAGATTCGGATAGACGCCAACGGGGGAAGGAATAGCGTGAAGATCACGGGCAAATGGATTATCAATTCCAAATGCCCCGTTAAATTCGAGACGCGAGGTCGCCACAAATTTCAGCTGCGACCAGCCGCCGACAGAATTCAATGGTAGAAAGTCAGGAGCGAAATTCTTGGGCGCGGCACTGATAAGGACCGACTGCCCGATCCCGCCGCCCAGGCCGCCCACGGCCCTGCCTCTATAGGCCTCGCCGGAAAATTCCAAACGCGAAGAGAGCGGAACTCTCCAGTCGCCCACTGCAGCCCAGCCGTCGGCGATCCAGCCCTGGCCCCAATTTTGGCGGGAGTAATAACCGCTCCCGCCCAGCGTAAGCGGCTTTCCGTTTAGAGTTTTCGTCCATGAGGTTCGCGCGGCATAGGCCGGCAACCCCGACGCTTCTCCCGCCTGCGGCAAACGATTCGAGCCGTAAGCAGCTTCCCCGGTCACGTTATCCAGAATCGCGGCCTGCACGGAAACATTCTGATCGTCAGCGAGATTAAATTTATGTTCCAGCCGGACTTGGGGCGTCCATGACCAGAGATTTCCGGAATAGCCGAAGCTCGGAACCAGAAGTGAAGCAAATGACGTAGGCGAATTTGGCGAAATGAAAAGACTGTCCTGACCCACAATCAACGAAGTGTTTTCCCAATCCATCCGCATGTCGGCGGTGCGCAGGCGCACGATTCCGGTATTAACGCCATCGAGTGCGCTGGCGGGAAACCCTCCGCCAAAATCAAAGTCCACCTGGCCGCGGGTCTTCGCACCGGCCAGATCCGGCCCAAACACTTCGAGCCCAAGTTCAGACTGACGCACCGTAGCGCCAAATGCGGGAGTCAAACCATAGGGTCCGGTTGCAGACGCATAGGTCGGCACATCAAGATTGTCGACTGCCCCGCGATCGTGAAACAGGTTCAGCAGTACCATTCCCGACAGCCGAACCCGATACTTTGAGGCGCTCTCCACTTTTGTTTGATACAGAGTGCGCAGTTCGCTTTGGGTCAGTTGATTCGTCTCCTCTAGAGCAGAGACGCGCTGCTCAGTGGAAGCATTCGATGTCGAAGGCTCACTGGCGGCAGAAGAATTCTCTCCGGGCGGATTCTGCGCCGGATTTGAATTGTTCCGGAAGCTCTCGAGTTCCTGGCGCAACTGTCGATTTTCCGCGCGATACTCATCTGCTTCCGACTTTACGTCAGATACCGCGCTGCGCAACTCTTGTATCTGCTCCCGCAATTGGCGAATTGAATCCGCCAGATCGGCTTGGGAGTCAGCGCTCGCCGGCTGCTGCGCTGCGGCCGAAAAACTACTAGCGCAAATAAGCCCCACGATAAGGCATTTCGCGGAACGACTGAAAGAGATATTTGGCAGTTTCAAGTTCCCCTCCCGACAAGCGGTTTTCACCAATAACGCCTGACGCTAAACTCGTTTCGTCGAGTTTACGCTGTCTGCAGGAACGGAGTCTTCGGCGCCGCCTGACTCATTGACTACTGCGGTGGGAACCGGTCGCGGCAAAGTAACCCGGAAGACTGTGCCGTCGGACGAAGTTCGCTCAACTGCGACCTCGCCGCCATGATCTTGAACAATTTTCTGGACGACGGTCAAGCCAAGCCCAGTGCCATTCTCTTTGCCCTGACTAATGAAGGGTTCGAACAGGGTGCCGCGAATCGCATTCGGAATACCGCGGCCATTATCGCCAACTGTGATTTCAATCTCCGCTGGCTTTTCTGAAATCGACACGTCGATTCGCCCTCGCCGCGCATCCAGCGATTCGCAGGAGTTCAGAAAGAGATTCGAAAATGCTCTTTCCAGTTTGCGGTGGTCGAACCAGCCTTCGAGGTTGCCGCGCTCGTGTACCGCAATTGGAACCTCGCGGAACAGTGGATTTGATCTTAAAGTTTCAATCGCGCTGTCCACCGTATCTCGCAGATTTCCATATGTCGGCCGCAGGGAGGCGCGAGTGCGGGAAAACTCAAGCAAGGAATCGATCAACTCAGTCATTCGCCCGACCGCAGCCCGAACCTCTTCATAGAGTTCGTCCCGCTGATCCGGCGAAAGCTGCTGCTCACACAGAAACTCCGCATTCGCCACAATTGCTGCCAGTGAGTGCCGCAGGTCGTGTGAGATCGAACTAGCCATTCTGCCAATAGTGGCCAGACGTTCGGATTCAAGCAGATTCTGCTGGGAATGGGCCAGGCTCTCCCGCATGCGATCGAACGCCCGCGCCAGCTCGGCGACTTCATCGCCCCCTGTCGCATCCAGCTTGTAATTGAAGTCGCCACGCTCCAAAGCTGAAACTCCGGCGAGCAGACTTGAAAGGGGCCGGGTGAAGGTATGCGAGATAAAAAACACCAATGCGCTTCCCACTAAACCGGCCAGCAGACCGAGCGCAAGCAGCAGGCGATTGATCTTGTGAAGGAAAGCGGTGGCAGCATCATATGATTTCAGCACCGCTAAGCGGACCCCTCGAGTTCCCGGCGGCGAAAGATCCAGCGTGGTGGCTAGAAAATGTTCCTTTCCAAGCTCCAAGGATGCCGGCTGCGAGCTTTGCCTGCCGGGTAACTTCTGCTTCATCAACTCGGCAAGCTTCGCGGGCGTCAGGGTGCTGGTGACAATTGCATCGCCGTAGTAAAACGCTACGCGACTACTGGCGACACGCCCAATTTGCGCCGCGACCCGCTCATCAATTTCCCGCCCAACCACCAGAAATCCGAGCAGCCGACCTGCTGCCGCCGGACCGAAATAAATTGGCTTCAGAAAAACTTCATAAAGATGTTTTGCTCCAAACCACCAGCGCTCCTGCCGGTTTAATGCCGAGGTAAGAGAACTCTGTGCCATCTCCCAGGTGAAACCGGGCGACTTGGTGTGCAGAGCGACTACCTTTCCGCCGCGGTCTGCCAGTACAAATAAATCGCTGCCGGTAAGCTGCCAGACTGGGGTCGAGCCATCCTGGATGGTGGCTTCGTGATTGGTAGTCATCAACGCTCGCAGGTTTGGCAAATCAGCCAGGAGATCGGCCGAATGGCTGAGCGTAATTTCTTGTTCTTGCTGAAAACTCCCGAAGGTGCTGACTGAGTTGTGAAGGTCGGAGACGATTTCCTGCCGGACTTCCGATTGAACACTCTGACGAACCAGCAGCAGACTCAACGAGGTCAATCCCGCCGAAATTAGAACCATAGACAGCAGAAATTTGGTCCTGAGGCGGATTGTTACCATACTGTCCCTTTGGGCGCGGGCGGTGATCTAGGCCACGAACTTATAGCCTACACCGTGAATTGTGCGAAAGTGCACCGGATTTGCGGGATCCTTCTCAAGCTTCTGGCGCAGCTTGAGGATATGGTTGTCCACGGTGCGGGTCGATGGATAATTGTGGTATCCCCAGACTTCGTTTAGAAGTTCGTCGCGAGTGATGACCCGTTCCGGATTCTGCAACATAAACTTCAAAGTCTTAAATTCCTGCGCGGTCAAGGCCAGGGTGTTGCCACCGCGGATCACTTCCATCTTGGTGAAGTCGACTGAGATATCGGCGAATGAGCACTTGTCGCTGGCGACCGGGCGTACCGTCCTTCTTAAAGCGGCTCGAACCCTGGCTAACAGCTCGCGCGGGCTGAACGGTTTGGTCACATAGTCATCGGCGCCCAGTTCGAGCAGCAGGACCTTGTCCGAAACATCGCTGGTCGCGCTTAATACAATGATGGGCACCGCCGGCGATTGCTGTTTGAATTCGCGGCAGACCTCGCTGCCGCTCAAACCAGGCAAGCGCAAGTCCAGCACTACCGCCGACGGAGTTGTTGTCTTAAAGCTCTCTACCGCGGCGTTTCCGTCGGGAGCAACCTGCACCGCATAGCCTTCAGCTTCGAACAGACGCCGCAGCGCTTTCTGAACCGCGTGATCATCTTCGACTACCAGAATTCGTTCGGACGGCGTCACATTCACTCGCTGCTGAAATTTCTGTGGGCTGCCTTGAAAGGAAGGCGGCGTTAGGTTCTCTGCGGTGCGCAGCATTTCTACCCCTTTGGTTCTCGCGTAACATCAGCAGAACTAAGCTCAAGATTACTCCTACTTCCGCCAATGCGAAGTAACTTGCCCCAGCGATTGACAATCTTTTTACATGCAGAATCCGATTGCGCAAGGCTTTTCACAACTTGAGCAAAAACCGCAGCCAGCGCAGTCACTGTCCAACCCGCCAGCGTGATACCGTACCCGCGCAAACATTTTTGCTTAATCAATTTCTATCTGGATGATTCCTTTACAAGAAAGTTACAGCCCCCAGACACTCACCCAGGATTGCATTTCCTACACTCGTTTCAGTTCGCACGCACAATCCTGGAGAACATTATGAAGCTACTAATGGTTTTTTTATTGACTGCCGCCACGGCAACCGGAGTTGGATGCGGCTACTCAAGCCATGCAACGACTCCACAACAACCTGGCAGTATGCCCGCCATCGCCACTCTGGTTCCACCCAGCACCGCAGCCGGTAGTTCGCAATTCACCCTGGAAGTCGACGGCTCGAATTTTGGTGGCAGCGCGGTCGTCAAGTTTAACGGCACCGTCATGGCCACAACTTTTGTCAGTGGAACGAAAGTGATGGCCACGATTCCGGCCAGCGCAGTTGCGACCGCCAATCCGGCGGTCCCAGTAACCGTAACCAATCCGGGTACGGCCGGCGGTCAGTATGGCGGCGGCACCGCGGCTGCAACCTCCACGCCTATGAATTTCACGATCAACTAGCGCGCATGGCTGCGGCTGGAAATGTGAATGAGCGCGGGAAGGATATCCCCCATTTCGCTTTGCCTTTCACCGAATGAAAAATAAAGACGGCTGAACAGGCGATAGAGATCGTCATAAACCTGCCGCTCCGCCGGATCGGGTTCAAAGACTCGATGCGGCGGACAAATTTTGTCCTGGGCTTCTTCGACGGATTTGAAAGTGCCGGCGGCGAGAAAGGCGAAGATGGCAGAGCCGATGCTGGTCACGCTTTTTGTCGCTACGAGGACGGGCCGGCCAAGAACATTCGCATAGACTCGATTCAAGACTTCATTCTTTTGCGGAATGCCTCCGGCATTGATCACGCGTTGAACTCTTACCCCTTTGCTCTCCATTCGATCAAAGATCACTCGCGTATGCAGCGCGCTGCCTTCGATGGCGGCGAACAATTCGTCTTTCGCCGTGCTCTGCAAATTCCATCCCAGGGTGATGCCGCGGAGGTTGGGAGTGACGAGCACGGTGCGGTCACCGTTGTCCCATGTCATGCGCAGCAGCCCGGTCTGGCCTGCGCGATAATTTTCTAAACCCTGGCTAAGTGTGGCTACGTCAGTTCCGGCGCGGCTGGCGATGGCATTGAAGATGTCGCCCACTGCTGAAAGACCGGCTTCGATTCCAGTACGGCCTGGGTGAACACTTCCCTGCACCACGCCACAGACGCCGGGAACCAGATTCGGCGAAGGCGTGATGCCGATAATGCAGGTGGAAGTGCCGATCACGTTGACCATGTCATTGGTACGGCAGCCGGCCCCGATCGCGTCCCAGTGAGCGTCGAAGGCGCCGACAGGAATGGGAATGCCGGCTTTGAGGCCAAGTTTCTCGGCCCAATAAGGCGAGAGTCTGCCGGCAATCTGATCGGAGGTTGCGTACTCGCCGGCCAGTTTCTCGCGTACACCGGCAAGCAAAGGATCGACCTTGACTAAGAACTCTTCCGGAGGCAGGCCGCCGAGCTTCGCATTCCACAACCACTTGTGGCCCATGGCGCAGATGCTGCGCTTCACTTTTCTGGGATCGGTGATGCCGCAGAGTATCGCCGCCACCATATCGCAGTGTTCAAAGGCGGAAGCAAATTCTTTGCGCTTTTCGGGATTGTGGCGAAGCCAGTGGAGGAGTTTCGAAAATCCCCACTCGGAGGAATACACGCCGCCGCACCATTCAATGGCTTCGAGCTTCTCGCGGTGGGCGGCTGCGGTGATTTCTTCCGCTTCCCCTTTGGCGCGGTGATCGCACCAGAGATAGTATTCACCGAGCGGCTGGAGAGCTTTGTTCACCGGAATGACAGACGAACCGGTGGTATCGAGAGCAATGGCTTCGATCTCGTCGCCGCGAATTCCCGCCTGCTTAATGCCCTCGCGAGTGGCGTCAGCAAGCGCCCGCATGTGGTCGTCATGCGGTTGGGTAGCGTATTCCGGGTCTTCGCGCTTGCGGTGCAGAGGGTACTCGGCAACTGCGGAAGCGAGCAGGCCGCGATCACTATCTACGATGGAAACGCGAACATTCAGGGTCCCGAAATCAACGCCAGCGACGATTGCCATAAGTTTAGGTGGAAGAGCTTTTGACCGCAGAGATCGCCGAGTTTGCGCCGGGATCGCACCGACGCAGTAGAGTCATTTATGTTCCTTGGTCTGGCCGTAGTACGCCGCGCTTCCGTGTTTGCGAAGATAATGTCTGTCGTGCAGCGGCTTTCCAAGCGCACCGGCTTCGGCATTGATCGTGACGGTGAAAAACGCCATGCGGGCAACGGATTCCAGCACGACGGCGTTATGCGCTGCCGCGCTCACGTCCGTGCCCCAAGTGAAAGGGCCGTGATTGGCCACAAGCACGGCAGGTACTGACATAGGTTTGCCAGCCTCAAGCAGGCGCACGATCGCATGCCCTGTATTCTTTTCGTATGCGCCGGCAATCTCATCTCCAGACATAGGCTCGGTCACAGGCACCGGGCCGTGAAAATAGTCGGCATGGGTTGTGCCAAAGCATGGAATCTGCCGCCGTGCCTGCGCCCAGGCGGTGGCGTACTCCGAATGGGTGTGAACAACGCCGCCAATTTCAGGAAACGCTTTATATAAAACCAGGTGAGTGGGGAGATCGGAAGACGGGCGCAGGTCACCTTCACGAATTCGGCCCTCGATATCGGTCACTACCAGATCTTTAGCCGTCATCTTGTCGTAGGCAACACCGCTGGGCTTGATCACCACCAGATTTTCGTTGCGGTCTATCCCGCTGGCATTGCCGAAGGTATAGAGAACCAACCCGCGCCGAACCAGTTCTAGATTGGCCTCAAGAACTTCCTCACGCAAATGCTTCAGCGAGGCTGTTGAGGTGCTGGCGTGGTCGTGGCTCGGCAAAGTTGTCGCCCTTTCAGGAAATGGCGGCGATCAGATTCATGGGCCGCTATTCAAGTATAGATTCGACTGGAGCGCCGCCGACAAGACGGCTGCTTCGCAATCCGGCTTTCATCCCCCGCCACGGAAGTTATAAGCGCTGGCGGGAGGATAAAAAACCTCATTTCGCCGCAACATCCGATCACTAGCGGTCTTCGCGCCGACTGAAGCGGTGCGTCAGAGGCTGCATTATCGCTAATCGAAAATTGTTTGTAAACATGTGCTTCGCTGAACATGAGCTGAGGGCTAACGATCCGAAAATTTTTCGCGCGCGGACCTTTTCCGCTCGGGTGACCGAAGCTTGGCTTCCACGTCGTAGACTGCGCCCGTTGTGGAGAAATTTGAAAGTTAACGCTGTATTCAGAACACATCGGCATCGGCAAAGAGCATTATCCTCCTGAATCCTCAATAAAAGGCCTCGAATAGCAGCTTTTCTTCGCCCTTTGGCTTCGCTTTTGCCCTGATCTGCATCTTAGGTTTTTTCAAAGCTGGGCAGACTTCCTGAAAGTCATGGGATTCTTCATCCACATACAACGTTTGCTGTTGCTGGCGTTTGTTGTCGTGTTCGCCGTCGGAGTTTCGTTTTCACAGTCCTCCGGCTCCTATTCGCTGGGCGCAAATCCCCAGGGCGCCGGTGCTGACTGTTCTGATCCGTCGATGGCGGGAACGGATCAGTGCGGCGCACAATCGCAGGGGGCGAATGGCGCTCAGCCACGCGATAACTCGCCCGCCACCGTCACCGCGCCGGTATTAACCAATCCTCCGGGTGTCAATCCCGATCAGTACAGTCCGAGTACGCCTCCGCCAAACCCGTCGCAGGCGGCACACCTGCCAATTACTCCGCAGCCTCAAACCGAATTCGAACAATTGGTCGCAGACTCCATCGGCCGGCCTTTGCCTTTATTTGGCCAGTCATTATTTTTGCAACCGCCGAGCACGTTTTCTCCCATTGACTGGATGCAGGTGCCGAGCGACTACATCATCGGCCCCGGTGACGAACTGCAGATCGATATTTGGGGTCAGATTACGGCGAATTTGCGGGTCATCGTGGACCGTTCTGGACAAATTTATGTACCTCAAGTCGGGCAAATTTCTGTCGCGGGCGTTCACTACGGCGATCTGCAACAACATCTCAAGCAGGAGATTCTAAAAGTATTCAAGAACTTCAACCTGACGGCGAACCTGGGGCGGCTTCGCTCGATTCAGATCATTGTGGTTGGGAATGCTCGTTATCCTGGCACGTACACGATCAGCGCCCTGAGCACTTTGGTGAATGCGATCTTTGCCTCGGGTGGCCCGGCGCCGCAAGGATCGTTGCGGCACATTCAGGTCCGGCGCGATGGCGCCACCATCACGGATTTTGATTTTTACGCTCTTCTTATCAAAGGCGACAAATCGAAAGATGTTCGTCTCGAATCCGGCGACGTCCTCTACATTCCTCATGTGGGCCCACTGGTGGCGATCTCCGGCTCGGTAAATGTACCCGCCATCTACGAGATGAAAGACGATTCGACCTTGCAGGATTTGATTGACACTGCTGGCGACCTCAGCACAGTTGCCGATACAAGCAAGATCACCGTTGATCGCCTGGTCGATCATCAGGCGCGCAAGACCCTCGAGTTTCCTTACGATAAGCAGTCCCGCGCCCTGCCGGTAAAAGACGGTGACATTGTGCGCGTGCTATCGATCGTTCCGCGCTTTGAAGATACTGTGACGCTGCGGGGCAATGTAGCCAACCCAGGGCGTTATCCGTGGAAACCTGGTATGAGGATTTCCGACCTCATCCCTAATGCCCAGGCGTTGCTTACCCGCGAATATTGGCGCGACCGCGCAGCCATTGTCAGCGGCCGCGCGACTGAATACCCCGTTCGCAAGGAAACTCCTGAACAACCAAACTTCCGTTCGCCACAAGCGCAGAATAATGAGCGAACAACAACCAACGGCACGGAGGATCAAACCACTTCGAGCGCGCCTTCTCAAAATGCCATTGCCGGAGGGACGAACTATCCAAATGGCGGAAATGGCGCTTCCCTGCCGCCAGAGCAAAGCTCCACTAACAATCGGTCGATAAATCCCAACGATCGGTTTTCTGACAATCAATCATCCACCACGCCTTCTGAGCCAGGCGCCAATCCCAATATTGTCCGAAACGTGGCCGAAGATTTGCGTCGCTATGCTCCCGAAATCAATTGGGACTACGCAATCATCCAGCGCGTGAATCCCCAGGACCTTTCGTCGAGGCTGGTGTGGATGAGTCCGCGTAAGGCGATCATCCAGCACGATGAGAAAAGTAATATCGAACTGTTGCCCGGTGACATCGTCACCATCTTTTCGCAGCGCGACATTGCCATACCACAGGCCGAGCGCTCACAGTACGTGATCATCGAAGGCGAGGTGAAGCGGGCTGGGGTGTACAAGCTGGAACCGAACGAAACCCTGCACTCGGTGCTGCAGCGCGCCGGCGGCCTGACATCTGAAGCTTACGTTTACGGTGCGCGGTTTACTCGCGAATCGGCACGAATTGCGCAGCAAAAAAGTTTGGACGAGCTGGCTCACGCCATGGAAGTACAGATTCGTCAGTCGGCCATTGCGGTAGCAGCATCCAGCCAACCGGGAGACTTACCGCAGATGCAGGCGGCGCAGGAAGCCATCATCGCTCAATTGCGGAGCACCCGCGCCAGCGGACGAGTCGCCCTGCCGTTGAAGCCTTCAGACAAGAACCTGGCCGATTTGCCAAACATGGTTTTGGAAGATGGAGACCGTTTGTCAATCCCTCGGATGCCCTCGACGGTGTCTGTTGTTGGGGACGTGTACAATCCCGGCTCCTTTATCTTTGAACCTCGCACCAGCACTGGCGCTTATCTGGAAATGGCGGGAAAAGGAAAACCGCAATCCGATCTGCATCACGCTTTCGTCTTACGGGCAAATGGAATTGTGGTGGCGGCGAACACCGTCAACGGGGTGTTTACCGGAACGAAATTTGACCGCTTGCGGTTGTATCCTGGGGACCAGATCGTCGTACCTTATAAACTTCCTACTGGCGCCTTCGTCCGCGGCCTGCGTGACTGGACGCAGATTTCGTCGCAGCTGGCAATAACTGCGGCAGCCCTGGCCGTGATCGCGCCGTGATTTATGCGGACCAACGGTGGATTGGGAATCATGGGATCGGACGATTCGCTCGCAATGTACTGCCGGCAATTCGCTATTCTCCAATTGTGCTCAGCGGCCGTCCCGCCGCTCCCCTCGATGCGTGGCGGCTTTCACGCGCGCTGAGAAATCTGAAGCGCGATGATCTATTTTTTTCTCCGGGATACAACGCACCGCTGTTTTGTCCTTCGCCCTTCATCTTCACTATTCACGATCTTAGTCACGTCTACTGTGCCGAAAACAGCAGCCCGCTCATCCGGCTTTACTATGCAACGTTTGCGAAAAGGGCATGTGATCGAGCCGCTGCCGTTCTTACGGTTTCAGAATTTACTCGCTCGCAAATTCTGGAATGGTCTGGGATATCGGCGGACAAAGTTGCCAATGTCAGCTGCGGAGTCGAAGCTTCCTATCGCCCCGAAGGCGATAAGTATGCTGCGCCATTTCCGTATCTTCTTTGCGTCAGTAATCGCAAACCGCACAAGAACGAGTTTCGGCTGGTCACGGCCTTCGCAAACGCAAACATTCCGTGTATGCATTTGGTTTTTACCGGCGAACCGGCGTCTGGAATTATGAAATGCATTGAGCAGGAACGGGTGAAGGACAGAGTTCACTTCACGGGAATTGTTCCAGAGTCCAAGTTGCCAGGGCTTTACCGCGGGGCCGAAGCCTTGGCCTTCCCTTCGCTCTATGAAGGTTTTGGGCTGCCTGTGCTGGAGGCAATGGCGTGCGGCACACCCGTAATGACCGCTAATACCGCCGCTATGCCGGAAGTCGCCGGAGATGCTGCCCTGCTGGTTGACCCGGCTTCGGTCGAGCAAATCGCAAATGCAATCGAGCAAATTGTGAGTGATACTTCTCTGCGTCTGTGTCTCCGAGAAAGAGGGCTGGCCCGGGCAACTCAGTTTTCATGGGACCGGACATGCGCTCGGGTCAATGAAGCGCTTGGGTCAGCGGTAACCTGAGCGAGGGATTTGTGAGTTTCTCAACAGGGGCTTTCGGAACTTCCGCGCTGCTGGTTATTTCGCACCGGTAACCAAAACCTTTTGCGGTGCGAACATTCGCTGCACGGATAAGCAAAACCACGAAAATAGATATATCCCCGCCAAAACATAAACGCCGGAGAATCCCGCTGAAACTGCGAACGCGCTGACAATCCCGAGCAGCATGGTCGAGGCAAATGCTTTCATCATGGAAGGCTGGGATGATCCCAATGCGCGTTTCACATCGATATCAACCCGTCGCAGCACAATTCCGAGCAGCAGCCCCACCGCTATCACCCCGATCAAACCAAAATTAAAGAAACCTTCGCCGAAAGCTCCTGGCCTGACGCCTGGGTGCACCTCAGGATCGAAGCCAACCGTGGTAGCTGTCGCGACCCCCAGACCCCAGGTATCTCGGAAATGCGAGACGAACCGCGGAATGAATGCAAGGATCGCCGCTAAATAAGTTTTGCCTCCCCAGTAGACGTGGTCCCATGCGGAATATACCCAGGCAAAATCACGAAGGTCCGAAAAATTATTTCCATAGAATAAAAGAAAGGCCAAAGAGCCCAGCAAACCCGTCAATGAATATTCGCCCGCACGCGCGTTTCCCAGATAGAATGCGGCCGCCAGAATGACTGCTGCGAAAACGACAACCCGGACCAGGCTGATCTTTTGCCGAAGCATTATGACGTAGCAAATCAGCACGTTCATGTAGATGGCTAGAATGTTCCCGCGTGCTCCGAAGAAAACCAGCCCACAAGTTAGCAGCAGAGTGCATGCCAGCAGAACACGCTCTTTCTTATCGATATACCGCGCCAGGCAATGCGACGCGATAATGATCGAATAATTCGAGATCACCAGAGCGACCGGCCGCAGGCTGGGGTTGGCAAAGGTGAAACCTCGCAGATCAAATGCAAAGCCGCTCTGCGAGAAATAGATGGCGAGGATAAGCGACTGAAGCACAAGGCATAACGCTGCTTGAAATACCAGAATACTTGGGGACGACATGAGCATCATCGAAGCCCGCGGCACAATATCCAGCATTTTCGCCGTCGTATCGCGCAAACCGATTCCGGTTTGGAGCCGCCAGAGTCCCCCGCCTCCTATTAGCGCCAGATACCCGACCATTGTGATCGTAAAAATGACGGGCAGCACGGCAATAACGGCGTTCAAATCTCTTCCCAGAACAATTACGTTCAATTCGCTTTTAGCAAATGGCAGCATCAGCATGTTGGGAAACACGCAGAGCAGAAATATCTGCGAATACCAGAAATCGATGCGATAACCCCGGCGGTAGCATTTGCGGTAATAGGAAAGTGCAAATAGGACGATCGCGAAACCATCCACCAGATAACAAACGCTCCACGGAATGAGTGGGATGGAATGTGACATTAGCGTATACGCGGTAACAGGGGCAGCATCTCTCGATAATCTTGGATGCCGCGCCACACACTTCTGCATCGCGCAAATTGCAGCCGCGCCAGACGGCGGGCAAAACGGATCATGAGGAACAAACTTGACGCTAACCGTGGCGCGGGGGAATGAAGCTGCAGCAGCCTCAGGCCGGAGGTGGTTTGATAGCGGTCGAGCTTAATCGAGCCTCCGGTAGTGCTGCCATGAACTTTATGTTCAACTCGTGAACCAGCAGCGACGGCGATGCGCCATCCCCGCTTACGTAAGCGCAGGCAGAATTCAGTATCTTCCCAATAGAGAAAGAAACCCTCATCCAGTAATCCCGCATCCTTTATGGCTGCGGTGGAGACAAGAATGCTAGTGCCATTCAGCGAATGGAACCACCCATCTTCGCGGGGCGTGGTTGAATTGCGCCCGTAACCGATCCAAAGATTAACGCGAGCCCCGCCCCAGGCTTCGACGCTTGCAGGCGACTCGGCGTAGTAGCAAACCGAACCCACGGCGCCGATGCGATCGTCGGTCACGGCCTTTGCGACAAGAGCAGTGAGCGCATCCGCGGCAGGCCGCGTGTCATTGTTTAGCAGCCAGACATATTCAGCGCCGCGCGCGATAGCATGGCGGATTCCGATATTGTTGCCGCCTGCAAAGCCCAGATTCTTGCCGCTTTCGAGCAGGAGAATGTCAGGATGCGCGGCCTTAATACGGGGAACAGAATCGTTTGTGGATCCGTTGTCAACGACCACCACAGTCAAATTGGCGTAGGCACAGTTTTTTAATGCTTCCAGACATTCGAGCGTGTCGCCCCATCCATTCCAATTCAGAATGATGCAGGTAACCGGCGGCGGGACATTCAATGGAGTTCACTCCCGAACTCTCTTTTTCCCATTCTTCCAGTCAGGCCATCCCAGGTTCCGCGCAAAAAGTTACGAGCCTTTTTTCCCCGGTTCTTTTCTCGTAAAAAACATTTGATAGTTTCCCGAAGATCGTCATACATAATCCGTGCGATCCAAGCCGGAAACACGCCAAAGTAAGTGCGGTAAAGCGCGATGCGGTTTCGCGAAAGGTAATACCGCCTGATTGCGCCGTGGTGAGTGGGGCGAAACTTAAAGCCGCAAAAGCTGTCCACCCGGGGATGACCAACCGAATGCAACAGCACCGCCGTCCCCGAATCCGCGATCAAATATCCGGCAGCGCGAATGCGAAAACAGTACTCATGATCAACGCAGTCGATAAAGTAGCTGGTGGAGAAGAGCCCGATCTTGTCGAATATCCAGGAAGGCATTAGGGCGCCGGAAGTCAGCGAGACCACCGGACCACCGTCGCCCGCACGCCGCACTTTTGGTGTCTTGCCGGTATTTGGATCGACATAGCTCGGATGAGTCGAAGCGATCCGCTCTCGCTGCGGATGCTGCTGCCAGGTCGCGAACATAGACGCGACCAAATTGTCAGTCAGTTCACTGTCCTGATCAAGCAGGAGTACCCATGAATAACCTTCGCTCTTTGCCCAGCGCACGCCCTGGTTGAGGGCTTCCGCAATGCCGAGGTTTTCCTTATTCTCGATCAGATGAAAACCCAGATTGAGTTGCGCACTCCGCAGCGCCACACTCTCGACTTCAGTCGAGCCATTATCGATCACAACCAGGCGATCCACTTGCATGAGAATTTTCGACAGATTTCCCACCATGGCAGCGCTGGGATGATAGGTAACCAACACGGCGCATACCCGCCTCGCCAACTGCGCTTGCTGCTCAGTGTTCATCATTTACCCCGCAACGGCTCTGCGGTCCGAGGGGAACGGGCTGTGGAGTCGATATGCCGATCCAGATTCTAAGAGTGTGCGATTGTCGGGCTTTTGATTGCTACGCTGGGCCAGAATAATGATGTGGTAAGGCAGGAGATTATCCACTCGAAGTATTCGAAATTCCGCATAGCTCACCATGGCCACCGCGCTCATAGTATCGAAGACGTGATGATGCATCGCACGATGAATGCGATTTTCTTGGCAGCGTTCGCGAAACTGCTCTTTCGTGCCTGCCGCTTGGTCGCGTGACAAGTCATGCAGCCGCAAGATCTCCTGAAGATGGGTTAAATCATCTTCGCCGGCAGCTCGCTCGTAATCCTCCATGATGTGCGCCAGCGATGTAGTGGGCCGCCGCCAATCGAAGGTCCCGTCTTTATGAGGCAAAATCAGCAGCAAAAGTCCGTCTTTTTTCAGCACTCGTTTCCATTCCGCGAGCGCGCGAAGCGGATTCGCGATGTGTTCGAGGCAATGGCAGGCAAGAATGCAATCGTAGCTGGAGTCCTCAATCGGCCGTAGATCGGTCGCTTCGCAAACGATTTGGCGGCCAGGCGGCTTATCCGGATGGTAAATGAAAGTATTTCCCTCATTCACTTCTCCGGTCCAAATCGTACTGCCGGAGTACAAGCAATTGTCCAGCGATGCAAGGTCGCCGTACACAGGAACGGGACCATCGTCAGCCAACATTGCGCTCGGTCCGCCAATCTCCAGACCTTTGCTTGACGCCAGGTGACTGCGATATTCAGCCGCAGACTCGAGTTTATGACGAAATGGTCGCGCCACGAGCCCGGTTAAACGTGGACCCAGGATGCTCTGGGCCGCCGCTCGAACTGCTTTCTTAATCTGCCAGGGGCTGCTCGTCATTGTGCTTATCTATTCTGAACATCAGCTTCATCGAGTTTTTACAATCGTGAGACCAGAGTGTCTGGCTCATATGGTCCGGCGCGCAAGATTAGTAGTGGCAAACAACCTCAGAGGCTCAAAACATTTACTTCGAAAAATTCGAATGGCGTTCATCCTGTCGCCGATAGTCAAGCCGGCGTACCACGCGAACAGTAGAGTGCTGATGCACCACGCCAGCATCAGTGGTGCGCCGCATGAGCTATGGCCAGGAGTCCAGCAGAACGGCAGAATTACCAGGGACGGAACCGCGATGGTTGCAGGCTGCAGCATTCCTTTGCCGAACAATCGAAGGCGAGAGATCGCCAGCGTCCGTTGAGTGAAGCGCATGGTGACTCCGAAATGCAGCCCCACGCTGACAAATGCACCAATTACGGTTCCGATCGCCACTCCAACCGCCCCGAACCGGCCGGCCAGATAGATGCTGCTGCCCAAATTCACCACGGCCTCAGAGACAGCGGACACAATCGCTGCAGACTGCCGGTCAGTCGCAACAATTACGGTGGCATATGGCGCACACAAATTGCGGATAACGTTCGCAACAATCAACATTCGCAAGTATGGAAGGGTGTGTAGAGCGTATTCCGCTCCGACCCAAAGGCGCAGAATCGGGTAACCGAAAACAATGAGCGGCAGCCCCGTCAACAGTAGTATGAGAGCAGAGTATCGTGTCATCCTGGCCAGAAGCTCGCCCATCTCTGCGGGCGAGCGATGGATACTCAATGCGGACGACGCTGGCATCAAGGGATTGAGCATCGCTGACATAACCGTCAACACAAACGCGACCGGCAGCGTGGCGATGGAATAATATGCGGTCTGCAGGTAGTCGTAGTGGCCGACGATCGTGACGTCGAGCCCAACGACGCATAACATGGCAATCAGCCAAACCGATTGCAGCGAACAAAACCGCGTCACATTTTTCAGGACTCCGTAGTCGGCCTCTCTTAGCCCTATGCGAACATGGGAAGCTTTCTGCCTCCAGGCTATGACCTGCAATAACCCAGTCACAACGTTTACCGCGGCCACCGCTATTCCCATCGCTTCGAGATTCCCATGCAGCGCGACTATCGCGACGATGACCGTTGCGTAGGAAACGCGGTTGATGATGGTGATTGACATCGGGATCCAATAACGCTGGAGCCCTAAAAAGACGGCCGAATACACCGCACACACTAACCCGAAAGACAGAGATGACCCGACCAGCAACACACTCACGCGAACTTCATGGTAAAGATTGCTGGGCATTTCATGGAAGAGTCGCGGGACCTGCCAAGCCAGCCCGCAGGTGAGAAGCACGCCTAAGAGGCCGGCAAACAACATAAGCGCGAGACCTGCGCTCGCGTGACGGCCGGCTCCAGCGAGATCGCCGCGAGCATCGAATTCGGCTACAAATTTGGAGACACCAGTTTGTATTCCAAGGTCGAGGTAGGAGACGTAGGCGCCAAGTTGAATGATGAGGACCCAGGCCGCGTACGTGGTCACCGGCAAATGGTGAGTCAGATATGCCGGCAGAACCAATGCAACCAGGGAAACCGCAATCACACGTGCCAGACTGGCCAAAATATTCCGGGAAAGCTTGGTAGCGAAGCTGGTCTGCTGCACGACCGGTTGGATGGCGGCCTCAGGCATGCGACTTACTCGGGATTTTTGCCGGCGTCAAAAGCGCGTGTAGCAGGCCGCCGATCACGCCAATCAATTGCGTGCATGCCCGCAATGCCAGCAGCGCCGGAGAAATGAATCCAACCACAGGATCTTTTCTGAATGCACGGATTGCGAACGGCAGCGTACTTACCAGAAAGAGTCCAATTACAAGCAATGCGGCGGGCAGGTGCGGACGCATCGTCAGATCAAAGGCCAAAGCCAACAGCAAAGCCGGGGCGAACAAAAGTTGCAGCTTCATTAATTGCGGGGTGTGGCTGTCTTTGATTCCCTTGCGCGGATTTTTATGCACCGCCATTACACGCCAAAAAGCGAACTTATATTTTTTTGCCGCGTAAGCGCGAAGTGTCTCCGGATGCGTGTGATAAACAATTGCTGCCGGCGCGAACTGCATCTTCCAACCCAGATTCGACATGCGGTACGAGAGTTCAACGTCTTCGGCGCACGCTACCGGAAAGGAAGTATCGTATCCATCCATCTCGAGAAATCGCTCGCGACGGAAGGCTGCTGAATAAGTATCGACGAAATCTATTGAATCGGCGCGACTCATCAGGCGATAGCGGTCTTCGTATTCGATCTGTACAAAGCGCGCAACTAAAGCTTTTTGTCGTGTGCGGTATGCTCCCTTGGCTCCGACCACTTCCGGGTCATCGAAAGGCTGCAGCATGGAGTTCAGCCAGCTGGGACGTCGCTATGCAGTCGTCATCCGTAAACAGGATCAATTTGCCGCTGGACTCCAGCGCCCCGCGATTGCGGGCGGCGGCTGGGCCGGCATTCGACTGATTTATCAGCGCAACCGTTGAATAGCGCCGGACTACCTCTTCCGTATTATCGGTTGAACCGTCATTGACTACGAGAATCTCCACCTCTCGCCCTGCGGTGTGCTCGAGTAGAGCCTCAAGGCAATCTCCAATGCGCGAGGCGCCATTAAAAGTCGGGACAATGATGGACGCCTTGAGCGAGTCACTGACTTTCCGGTTGGCAGTCCTGGGATTGGCTTTGCGAAGTCATGCTTTATTTCGCGTTCTGGCATTGCCGATCGCCTCAATCACCACTACCGGCGCTCACAACCGGCGTGATGCCCCCAGAGCGTTGCGGTTCGCGGGCTTCGGTGTTCTTATTGTGGCGGCTTCCACGAAGCAAATATTTCGACAAAGTAATGAATCCCTTTAAATTGCGCTGTAATTCACGCCGATCCTGTAATGACTGTTTTAACTTGTACAAAAGATAAGAAGGGCTGAGATAAAAGCTGCGCCGCGCGCGATCGCAGAAGCTGACCAACTGCTGATGGGTTATGTTGGGCAGGGTGACAACGCTGTTGTGCAGCCCGTCTTTCGTAAGCCATGCACCCCAATCCTCAATTTGAATGTATTGCCTCTTCTTGGCCTCTTCGTATGCGGTGGTTCCCGGGTAAACCATGATTGGAAAAAACTGGGCTGTGTCAGGTTGGAGCCGCTTAGCGAAAGCGAGGGTCTTTTCCATGCTTGCCGGAGTTTCGTTCAGGTTGCCAACCATGAAGCAACCGTGAACCATGATGCCGGACTCCTGGCAACGGCGAACAAAGCGCAGCGCTTCGTCGTGATATTTCACGTCGCGACGATCGTCGTTGTTTTTTTTCATGCCCTTGATCACTTCTACGTCGCCGCTTTCAAAACCTACGCAAAATAAGCGCGCCCCCGCACGATGCAAAGTGGAGAGAAGCTCAGTTTCGGCGCCGATGTCGGCCCGGCAGTTCGCATCGAAGGGAAGCTTATTGCCGCGCCTGATCAGTTCCTGAGCCAATTCGACGGTGCGCGGTTTATTCACGATGAAGGTGTCATCCTCCAGCATCACGGTCTTGATCTCCGGCATTTCGCGGGCGACAAAATCGAACTCATCGGCAACATTTGCCACCGAGCGAAAACGCATGGTGTGGCCGCTGAAAGTTTGCGGATAAACGCAGAACGAGCAGTGATAAGGGCAGCCACGGCTGGTGTCAAACACCACCAGCGGCCATAGCGAGTGGCCATAAAAATAATCCGGCGTGTGCAGAAACCGTTTGTAAACCTCCGAGACGAACGGCAGCTCATCGAGATTTTTAATCGCATCACGCTGCTTGTTGGTGACGGTCTCATTGGTGCGGCGATTGCGCCACACCAAACCGTCCACCGCAGACAGGTCGGAACCGCACGCCTTTGCTGCCAGCCAGTCACGCACCGTATATTCGTACTCGCGCACCGCAACTGCCTCAAGCGAATCCGACATTGCAAGGGTTTCCGCGGGCAAAGCCGAAACGTGGCGCCCGACCAGCAATACATGCAGCGAAGATTTCGCTGCCACCAGGCGGTCCACAACATCGACATCATTCAGAATGCTTGGCGTGGAAGTGTCGCAAACTACGGCATCAATCTGTTTGGCAGCAATTCGATCGATGACGGCCTGCACCGATTGTCCGCCGGCCGGAGCGTCCACCAGGTCCACATCATGGCCATTTTTGATTGCAACCCCGGCGGCATGGGCCAGCCACTTGGGGTAGTAAAGAGTTCCACTCTTGGTCACCGCGGGACTACGCTGCTCGCGGGAAAACCGGGGATGAAAAGGGGGATTTAAAAATAAGACGCGCATATTTTGAACTTTATTGAGCTTGGTTGGATGCGAACTCCGGGCAGCCGGTAGCCAGCAAAACCGACTGAGATGTGCAGTTTTAAGCTTTCTCAGGGGCACAATCCGCAGCTCACCGGGGAACGGAAACCCTAAGCCGCCTTAGGTTTACCGTTCCACAGCATGCTGATCAAACGCACGCGCCGTCGGTTCTCGGGCAACTCAAAAGCAACCGCCATCCGGTGGCGCAGCCACACCCAAAATGACGCAATAATGAAAGCCACAATGGTCGCAATCAGAATTATTAATAGACGATGCGGAGACGATCGCCGATCCGGAGGCACCGCCGCATCCACTACCTGAACAATCGACCCTTCACGGGCTTCGTCGAGCTTGGCGATTTCGAGTTCTTTGGCTAATAATTCGAAGACCGTCTCCTGATATTTGAGATCGCGATATCGCCGAAGATACTCCATCCCCGCCTGCGTCACCCTTCCTTTCGAAAGATTGATGTCAGAGCCCGGATCCTTCTGCGAGCCGGCCATGTGTTCGAGCTGCGACTGCAAAGCCGCCAATTGCTGTTTGGCCAGAATGAGGCTGGGATTATCTTCGGTAGCGAAAGATCGCATGGCGTCAATTTGAACTTGTTTGGCCACGACCTGGGCGCGCAACACTGCGGCCGACTCGATGAGCGACCGCGCCTGGCTGTCGATCTGCAGAACGCCAGTGGATTGCTCGGTCTTGGTCATGGCATCTTCGGCCTGGGTGAGTTTATCTTTCGTGTCCTGCAACTGTTGCTCGAAAAATAATCGGCGCCGCGCGGCTTCGGTAATCGCCAGGGATGCGGAAAGTTTTCGGAATTCGTCCACATATCCGTTCGCCAACTCCGCCGCCCGTTTGGGGTCGTGATCGTCAAAAGAAATGCGGATCAAACCGTCTTTGCTACCAGCGACTACAGTGGTGCGGCGCTCAAGTTCTTTTCGAGCATCCGACATGCGCTTGGCGTGGTATTCACTCATCAGACGAAAACGCTGAATGACCGCGTCTTCGACGGTGCGGCTGGTTAGAAAAGAGACGTACATGTCGGCGGGATTTTTAAGGCCCAAAGTCCCTCCGGCTAAAGAGGCGAGCGATCCCAAAGAGCCGATATTCCCCATCTGACCGAGAAGGCTCGAACTGATGGAGGTATTTTGCGCAGGCGGCAGCAGAACGACTTTGGCCTGATATCGCACCGGCAGAATGAAGGCGACTACGACCGCCAATAGCGCCGCAGCCAGCACGAATCGCAGGATGAAGCGCTTGCGCTCGAGAAGAATGACCGCCAGATCGAGCAGCGAAATCTCGGACTCGTGCCGCAACCGCTCGTCGGTTCGGGGTATGACTTGTTCGAGTTGGTCTTCAGTGCGAATCATCACATCGGCTTTTCAGCCGCTCTTAAAATTATGACACTACGGCGCAGATCGAGGCCATCCGGCTGCAGGATCTCGCATCGTAAGAACATGCTGAATCTGATTTTCCCATGCCGTACAGCCATTCTTCTCATCTTCCCGCTTCAACTTGGCTGACATGAAAGGCGCCGAAAGATTGTGGTTACGACTTCCTAAACTGCTGGTCTGCCGCTCTTTGGTTGCAGGTTCTTTGGTTGTGGGTTGTTTGAGTGTCTCTGCCCAGACGCCGCCGGACAATCCGAGTGCCCCTCAACATACCGCAAAAGCCGGAAAACGCATATGATTTCTCGCCCTCTCCGATCGACTTGAGATCGCTTCCCCGCAACCTGTTCACGGACCAAAAGACTTTCTGGACCACCCCGTTCCATATGACGACGCGGCAGTGGCAGTGGACGGTTCCCCTGGCGTTTGTTGGGGCGGGGCTACTGGCGAGCGACACCGCGATCGAAAAGCATGTGCCCACTAATCGTTCAACCGTGTCGCATGCGGTCACGCTGTCGAATGCCGGAGTAGCCGCGCTCGCAGGCGTGGGCGGAGGGATGTTTTTACTCGGGCGCATAACCGGCGATGATCAGCAACGTGAGACCGGCCTGCTGGCTGGCGAAGCCGGTATCGATGCCTATCTGGATACGACCGTGTTTAAATACGCGTTCGGGCGGCAGCGGCCCTTCACCGGCGCCGGCCGCGGTCTTTTTTTTCAGGGCGGAGACTCATTCCCGTCGCAACACGCCGCAGTGAGTTGGGCGATTGCCAGTGTGATTGCCCATGAGTATCCGGGCCCTCTTACCCAAGTCCTGGCTTACGGAACCGCGGGAGCGATCAGCGCAGCCCGTTTCGCTGGGCAACAGCATTTTATGACCGACGTGCTGGTGGGGAGCGCGCTCGGCTGGTACATGGGCCGGCGGGTTTTTCGCACGCATTCTCACTACAGCGATTCCGAAGCCGCGCAATGGGGCACCTTCAACAAGAGCGATAAAGCGACCGTCCCGAATCCGGGGAATATGGCGTCAACCTATGTGCCCCTCGATAGTTGGGTCTATCCGGCGATGGATCGACTGGTGGCGCTTGGCTACATTCAGTCCGCCGAATTGGGCATGCGTCCGTGGACGCGTATTGAATGCGCTCGCCTGCTGGTGGAAGAAGCCGGCAAGCAGGTCGAAGAAAACAACCAGCCAGGAAGCGGGCCGCAAAAAGTTTACGCTGCTGTGTCGTCGGAATTTAGCGAAGAAATCGCAAGCTTAAGCGGCGCTCCCAATCTCGGAATCGAACTTCAGTCCGTCTATACCCGGCTTGAAGGCATCTCCGGCACGCCAGTGCGAGATGGGCTGCACTTCGGACAGACCATCGTCGACGATTACGGACGCCCCTACGCCGAGGGCGTCAATAATGTGACCGGATTTATCAGTCATGCCGAGGCTGGCCCGCTCGCATTCTTCGTGCGCGGCGAGTACCAGCATGCGCCGTCTGCGTCTCCACTTTCGAGTCAGGCGTCGCAAGTCATTCAGTCGGTCGATGGTCTTCCTACCGCCCCGCCGCTCACGCCTACGCCCGCGGTGGATCGCTTTGACGTTCTTGAAGGCTATGTTGGATTGCAGATAAACAATTGGCAGATAAGTTTTGGCAAGCAGTCGCTGTGGTGGGGTGAAGACGAAAGTGGACCGATGTTGTTCAGCACCAATGCCGAACCGATTGTGATGCTGCAAATTAATCGGGTAAAGCCGTTTCAACTGCCAAGCATTCTTGGGGTGCTTGGACCGATCCGGGTTGATTACATTGTGGGGAGGATTGATGGATATCATTGGGTCTTCGGCGCCAACTCCGGCTTCGTGGGCTCATGGACCCAGTCTCTGAGTGATGAGCCATTTATAGTTGGGGAAAAAGTCAGCTTTAAACCTTCAGCAGATCTGGAACTCGGATTCAGCGCTACCGCGCTTTTTGGCGGACCGGGCGTTCCAGCCACTGCGCACCAACTTCTTAAAGCAATGTTCTCGACAGGCAATGGGCTGCCAGGAACATCCGGTGATGCCGGCGACCGCCGCGGAGGATTTGATTTCGCCTATCGCATTCCCGGCCTGCGTGATTGGCTGACGCTTTATACTGACGCGTTTACCGATGACGAACCGAACCCGTGGTTGGCGTGGAACAAGGCGGCCTTCACTTCGGGCCTCTATCTGTCTCACGTACCGCTCATTCCGAAGCTGGATTTCCGAGTAGAAGGAATCTTCACCGATCTCGCCGGCGGCGAACCCACAGTGCAGCATGGTTTCTTTTACAGCAACAGTCGATTCAAGAGCGGATACGCCAACGATTCAAACCTGATCGGAAGCTGGATCGGAAGGCAGGGCCAGGGTGCGGAGGCATGGACAATCTACTGGCTGAATGGCAAGAATAAATTACAGCTAAATTTCAGGCACCAGAAGGTGAGTCCGCAGTTTATTACCGGTGGTGGAAGCCTGACCGATATTGGCGCTTCGGTTGACCTTTGGGTGCATAGCAATTTCGATGTATCGACCATGGTCCAATATGAGCGTTGGCTGTTTCCCGCCATCCAACCGACTGCTCGCGAAAAATGTGACGGCGGCTTTACAAATTTCGATTGAGCCCAATGGATGTTTCGACACACTCAGACGAGCAACTCACCTCAACCTTTCATCCCTGAGACAAAGCAGCATCTCACCCGTTGGTACACATCATCTTCTGATCTGAATCCAGGTAATCCTTTGCAGAAACTCTGATCAGGAACTCTGCACGTCGAAGCCCGCACCGGCAACTCACGCCAGCAACTCCACTGTTTATCTCAGGTGCAAAAGCAACCAACCCATGACTTTCAGCAGGGCATCTCAGGCTTATCCGGTTTCTAAACGCCAAGCTTTTGACCACCCAGACCCGAATGGGGAAGAGTCTAGAACGTCGAATGCAGTAGAAAGAATGGTTTGGGATGATCCGCAGTCGCCTTAGTAATGCCTGCCTGTATTTGAAAATTATTACCTTATTGTTGCCGGCGTGTGCCTATTTCATTGCGGTTAAAGTCCGTTTCGGCTTTAACTTCTTCTTCTCTCGAACCCACCCGGCTGGTCTGCCCTCTTATTGGGGCGTTCTTCTACTCACCACCATCATTTGGGCGATCGCCGCCGAAGAGTCTGGACTATGGAATATCGAGCAACTCTACGCAGCTAGTGGAAAGAGCCGAAGATTACTCGAAGCTCTCGCATTTACTTACGTCTGCGTGATGGCTGTGGGTTTTGTTTACCGGCAGGCCAGTTATTCGCGGCTCGTAATCGGCCTGAGCGCCGTCGCTATGTTCGTGCTTGCTACCGCTGTACGGGTAGGCTTCAGAGTTTTTTTCGAGTTGATGCGCAAGGATTACCGGAAGGAAGTCAGAATTTTGATCGTCGGTACCGGAGATTTGCGCAGCGGGTGGCCAATTCGCTGCTCCATGGCGAAGTATTGCCATGCCGCGTAGTAGGTTTTGTACGGCTTGATGAACAGGAAATTTCGGTGGATGGTCCGATCTACAGCGTGGACCAGCTCTCGACATTCACCAATGGAAATTCCATTCATGATGTAGTGATTGCGCTTCCTCCCGCGCGCTTGAATGAAGTCAAAGGAATTGCCCCGGCGCTGGAGAAATTATGCGTGCCTACCCGCGTTGTGATTGATCTTGGCGACGGCATTGTCCCGCGCGATCGTCTGACCGCATTGGGTGGTTTTCAGATGCTCGACCTGCGGCCAACCCTGGCCGAGACCGGATCGTATCTGTTTCAGAAGCGCATTTTCGACATTAGTTTTTCAATTTTAATTTTGTTCATCACCCTTCCCGATTACTCTTCTCATTGCCCTGGTAATAAAGTTAGCCAGCCGCGGACCAGTCTTTTTTGTTCAGGATCGCGTGGGACTGAATGGGCGGGTTTTCCCGATGTTCAAATTCCGCACCATGAGAGTGGGCAGCCGGCAAGAAGAAGACACGCATTGGACAAGCAATCATGATCCTCGGCGCACGACAATTGGGGCCTTTTTGCGCAGAACCAATCTCGACGAGCTACCGCAATTCTTGAATGTTTTAAAAGGAGATATGAGTATCGTGGGCCCACGACCCGAACGACCCTTCTTCGTGCAACGATTCCTGGAGGAAGTTGATCGCTACAACTCCCGCCATATGTTCAAAGCTGGAATCACCGGATGGGCCCAGGTGAACGGATGGCGGGGCGATACTTCGATCGCGAAACGGGTCGAATACGATCTTTATTATTTGCGCAATTGGAGTCTGCCCTCGACCTGCAAATTATCACCCTGACCCTGTTCCGCTTTTTCAGCAGCAAAAATGCTTATTGAATGCGCGGAAAATTTGCTTGCGGACTCAGCGTGACTCCGGATGAATCTCGATTCAGCATGAGATCTGACCCCCAACTTCTTTGCGCCCACGCCCTGGACCGAGTCGCTGGAATGCATCAGTTCCCGTTGGCATGGTCGCGCGTGCCCTGATTGTCTTTTTGACCCCGGCCGCCGCATTTTGTCAGTTGCCTTCGCACCAATGCGATATTGGCCGGGAGCCGATTGAAAATTGTGCATATCTGGTCAGTACTCAGTCTCTCGGCAATCCCTGCTCGAACGCTGAGGCGGTAACGGCCGCCGAACTCAACTCACGGATGGAACGCCGACCAAAAGCGCGCCGACGTTCCTGATTTGATGGCGCAGTTCGGCGTCGGCAAGTGAAATGTTCGTGCAGCAGTCTCCCCCGGCAAAGCAGGGATTTCATTGGGGGCGAGCGTTATTCGAATCATTTACATTTCTGGCAATCGAGCAAGCCTACGTTGTACATGACGATTACCGCTGGGTGGTTTACGAAAACGGCGTGCCGCTCAACCATTACTGGCGCGATTACAAACAGTCTCTGCACGCGTGGCTGGAGTCGGGGTGGAATGACGGCGACGCCCTCATGTACGGATATGTCGGCCATCCCATTCAGGGCGCGCTTACCAGCTACATACAAATCCAGAACGATCCACGCGGAGACGGCCTGGAATTTTCAAATACCAAAGAATACTGGCATAGCCGGCTGCGCGCTACTTTGTGGAATGCGGTTTACAGCACGCAATGGAATATCGGGCCGCTTAGCGAAATGACCGTGGAAAAATACGGAACCAAAACTCGGTCGCCCTGGAACCAGAATGGCACGTGGCCGTGCACGGAGAAAAACTGTTATACGGGGGTGGGGCAAATCGATTTAGTGATGACCCCAGTCGGCGGTTTCTTGTGGATGTTGACCGAGGACTTACTGGATAAAAATATTGCGCGCCGGGTGGAAGGTGAAACCCGCAACCATTACTTGATCGATTTCACCCGCTGCGCGCTCAACCCAATCCGCGGAGGAGCCAGTATTCTTCACGGCAGAGCACCGTGGTATCGGGCGCGGGATGCTCGCCTGCTTTATCTTTCACACCAAGCAAAGAAACGGAACACTTCATCGCCTGCAACTGATCCGCAATGAAGCGTCTGCTCAGGTCAGCGATTGCCATTTGCGCCACCAGCTTTGCATTGCAGATTCCAGCCACTTGCCAGGAAACACAATCTTCTCGCTCTTGGGATTTGGGCGCTTGGTTCGCAGCCGCCACTGGAGAGGAAATCACCAATTCCTTTTCCGAGTCTCAAATTATCAGCGCGGGCGTCTTTGCCGGGAGAACGTTTCATCAGGCAGGCGAGGGCTGGTGGAGCGGAAACCTGGAATACGCATTTTCCCTCAGTCCAATGTTTCAGTTAAGACCTCAAGGTTTGCATGGTCTCGCCTTCCAGCCCATTATTTTGCGATGGAATTCGCCGCGTCGACTGGGATCCCTGGGTCCTTATATTGAACTGGCAGGCGGCGCCGTGCGCACCAACCTCAACCTTCCCGCGGGTGATACCTCGGATTTCAATTTCACGGCCAGCGGCGGAGCAGGTTTTTATCTGCCGTCGGGAGAAAAACGCGCGTGGGACATCGGAGCGAGTTGGATGCATATTTCCAACGCGAATCTTGGCATACAGAATCCTGAGTTCAATGGAATTCAGATCCGCGTGGGTTATCACTGGTATTAAACGAGACGCATGATGCTCACAGAGGCAATTCTTCGGTGCTGGGAAAATGGTGCTGTTCGCGGCCGATTTTGCCGTCGTATTTGGTGCTCATTTTGAAGAGTTCATAACGTCCATCAGCCGCGAATTGGCGGCATTGTTCACGCAAATCTTTCAGTTCGGCATCGGTCATCGGTTGAAAATTATTTGCCACCGCAAGGTTCTGATCGAGAACTTCCATAGAATCGATGCCACTGATCGTGGTTGCAACCGGTAGACTCATCGCATAACGCAATCCCTGCTGAGCGGTTATGCCTCCGTGTCTCACCATTTCGCCGCTGCCGCCCAGGCTCTTCATCCCCAGCACAGCAATTCCCCGCCGCATTGCCTCCGGCAATACATGGGTCTCAAAGCTGCGAAAGCTGGCGTCAAAACAATTCAGCGGCATCTGCACCGTGTCAAAGGGAAAATCGTGCGCCAGCATCTTCAGGTGGATCTCAGGATCTTTATGCCCGGTGAATCCGATGAAGCGGACTTTTCCCTGCTGCTTGGCATCCTGCAGAGCTTCAGCAGCTCCGCCCGGTAGGAATATCAGATCGGGATCGTTTTCATAAATCACTTCATGGATTTGCCAGAGATCCAGATGGTCGGTCTGCAGACGGCGTAAAGACTCTTCCAGCATGCGCATTGCAACTTTTTTATCTCGCCCATGAGTGCAAACCTTTGTCATCAAAAAGGCGTTCTGTCTTTTTCCCTTCAACGCCCGGCCCAATCTTTCTTCACTCAGGCCGTCGTGGTACTCCCATGCGTTGTCGAAGAAATCAATTCCGTGATCGAGCGCCTTGGCCACTATTTCGTTGGCGGCCTGGTCTGTATTCGCGGAACCAAGGTGGTAGCCGCCAAGTCCGAGGGCGGATATCTGAACCCCGGTTTTTCCCAATGGTTTCTTCGGCACGCCGCCACTGGTGCTGCTTTGTGGCGGAGCACCGGCACTCGCGGACAACCTGGGCATAAGTGGCGATGCGCCCACCATTGCGGCTCCTTGCATAAACCGTCTCCTACTCACGCTTGGCTGCTTCGAATCCACAGCTCCTCCTTAGAACTTTTTGTCTGGAAAAGGATGACCGGTATTCTCAGCCGCGCCAAACATGTCCTGGACCTCCGATTGTTTTGTATCAAGCGGGAAGCCGTGCGCAAGCCGAGCTTCAGGGTTATCGAATTTCAAAGACAGCTTGTAGAGCTCGTACCGTCCATCGGCTGAATACTCTTTGCAGCGGTTTCGCAGCTCGTCCATTTCGGCAGCCGCCATGGGTTTAAAATTTCTGGCGATCTGCAGGTTCTGCTGCAATACATCCATGCTGTCTATTCCGGTGATCGTCGTGGTCACTGGAAGACTCATCGCATATCGCAAAGCTTCCTCGGCTGAAAGCGCGCCGGCTTTGATCGGCTCTCCATGGCCGTTCAGGGGCTTCATGCCGAGCACTGCAATGCCGCGCCGATTCAGCTCAGGTAAGACCTGCCGTTCGAAACTTCTGACAAAGCCGTGATCGAAGGCATTGAGCGGCATTTGCACGGAATCGAATTCAAAGCCGGTCTTCAACATTCCCAAATGCACCATGGGATTCTGGTGTCCGGTAAATCCCACAAAGCGCGTCTTGCCCTCCTTCTTGGCTTTGGCCAGCGCCTCCGCGGCGCCATTTGGCCGGATGAACAGCTCCGGATCATTCTCAAAGGCCATACCGTGGACCTGCCACAAATCCAAATGATCGGTTTGCAGACGCCGTAGCGACTCTTCCAGCATTGTCATGGCCAGGTCCGCGTCTCGACCATGCGGACAGGTTTTCGTCATAAGAAAAACTTTGTCTCGCCGACCTTTTAGTCCAGCTCCCATCCACAACTCGGTCTTGCCTCTGCGATATTCCCAGCAGTTATCGTAGAAAGTAATTCCGTTGTCGACGGCGGTCTGAATAATGCGGACGGCAGTTTTTTCGTCGGGTGCGTCACCCAAGTGATGACCACCGAAGCCAAGGATGGAAATTTTGGCGTCGGCGCGTCCGAATTGTCGGAGGGGTATTCCTGCGTTGGATGAATCTTGCACACTTGCCTCGATCAACCACTAAATGCAAAAAATGGATACGGTTACCAGATGCAGCAATAAGCGCAGTTAGATGCGGGCCCCGCTTAGAAGCCGGGGCCCGTCTGTTGGTTCGGTCGGTTCAGGCTGACCTGCGAGTTTTTGTTTCGGGCGAGCTGCCTTTCTGTTTTTTGCCACGCCCGGAATTCCCGCGCTGCGACGCTTCCAGGTTTTCCACGCCCTCCTTAAGTTCGGGGAACTCGACAATTTCCCAATCGCCGCCTTGGTTCCACGGGCCGCGAGCGTCGGTCTCGCCTTCATCTCCCTCTCCGGTCGAATCGTTGAAATATTGGTCGACCAGCACCGGAGTCGGAGGAATTTTTCCGATTGAAAACGGCGCTTTGCCCATGCTCTCAAGCGCGGCGGTGAACACCTTCATGTGAGTGATCTCTCGCGTCATCAGGAACTGGAGCGCGTCCTTTGACCCGCGATCATCGCAAAAGTTGATCAACCGCTCGTAGACAATTTTTGCACGCGCTTCGGCGGCAATGTTGCTTCTGAGGTCCACATCCAATTCGCCGGTTATCTTCAGGTAGTCTGCCGTCCACGCGTCTCCCACGGAATTGAACAAGCTCACGCCGCCTCCGCCGGCGATGGCAATCAGGGGATCAACCTCTCCGGCTTCGCGATCCTTCTTCATTGGTTTAAGGTGCATGCGCGCCAGGGTGCCCACAACTTCCAGGTGGCTGAGTTCCTCAGTGCCAATGTCCATCAACATGTCTTTGCGTTCGGCGTCGTCGCAGTTCAGTCCCTGGATGGAATACTGCATCGCGGCAGCGAGCTCGCCGTTGGCTCCGCCAAATTGTTCGAGCAGCATGTTGCCGAAGCGAGGGTCCGGTGTCCCGACGTTTACCGTGTACATCAATTTTTTTATGTGGTGGTACATGAGTTCTCCCTTTCAAAGTTGTGGTGGGCTGCGCCCGGTAGAGTAGTTTTTTAGGTCTATCACTATCGATAGACCTCCCGGCCTCATAGAGCAATCGACAGGTTTGCGTAATTCGACTCGAATTTTCCCCTAGGCGTCCTGAATCGCTGCTCATCCACTCTGTCGCCAAGGTCCTTCGTGAATTCCTGATTGAGATCCACGGCCCGCAGCGTCCGATACCAACCCACGGGCCACTACTCCGAGAGCAGAGATGCTCACGTGAGTTTCTGGATCAACTAGTTCTCACTCTTCGCTACGAATTGCGCGATACCGGGATCTCAGTCACAGGTTTTCAGCCGGGCCCCCAAAGGAATAAGGACGAGAGCCCGCCGATCCGCAGCAGGCCTCTTCTGCCCCAATGACTGGCTTGCTGATCCGCGTCGCTGGTTTTTGGCTTGACGCTCAATCTTGATTGTGAGAAACTCCGGCTGTTTTCCGCACCCAGGGGATTTGTCATTGTCCGGTCGAACATCTTCTTTCCATCCGTCAATTTTGGAGTCGCCTCTGGTTGATGCCGGCAAACTCGCAGCTGGTTTGTGATTCCTGCTTCCCACCTGCGTTCCATTCTCGACCTTCGTATTTTCTTTTCTGTTCGCAGAGAAATAACCTCAGCTTGCTTTTGGAGAATCGATCATGTCCACCGGCCTAGTTTCGATCTGGAAATACTGTTCGAGGTTCATGTGTCTTCCTCTACTGTTGGTGGGTTTTTGCCAATTCGGTCTGGGGCAAACCCAGGGCCGGGTCACGGGACAGATCAGCGATTCGACCGGCGCAGTCATTGGCAATGCAAGCGTCATCATTAAGGACCGGGCAACAGGAGTGCAGCGCGTCCTGCAGACCAATGCCTCGGGCGAATACGTTGCTCCGAATCTCGAGCCCGGACGCTACGACATTAGCGTGGATGCGCGCAATTTTCGCAAAGCAATTCGCGAGAATGTACAGATCGAGGTGGGCAACGACCTCAAAATCGACTTCCAACTTTTGCCAGGTGCACAATCGGAGGTGGTCGAAGTCAAAGGTGAAGCTCCGCTGGTGGATGACACGAGCGACACTTTAAACGGGGTTTTATCAAACCAGGCAATCAACGAACTCCCACTGCAGGGTCGCGACTTCCAGAATCTTTTGGGACTTCACCCGGGTGTACAGCGCGAGCCAGGCGGAGGATTTCATTCCACGACTTCGAATGGCCTTCGTCCGGACGACAACAACTACGTCATCGACGGCGCCAGTGACAATGATGCTTATTACGGGGAGACTGTACTCAATGAGGCCGGAATTCAAGGCACTCCCGCTAGCAATCTTCCGCTCGACGCCATCCAGGAATTTAATACGCAGGAAGATCCAGAGGCCGACTTCGGCCAGAAGCCGGGCGTAGTCGTAAACATCGGCATCAAGTCAGGCACCGATCAGATCCACGGCACCGGGTATTACTTTCATCGTAATGCCGCACTCGACGCCCGCAACTACTTCGATCCCGCGCCACAGCCGGTTTCCGATCTTCTGCTTCATCAATTCGGCGCGTCAATTGGCGGCCCGATCATCAAAGGAAAATGGTTCTATTTCGCAAACTACGAAGGCGTCCGCTCCAAAGTCGGAAATCCCTATGACGTTTTCACCCCGGTAACCACCTCACTCGCATCCACGCCCTGGGGATTCGATCCCCAGTCGAGCATCGTGGACGCGCTCACCGACACCGGATGTAACCAAACACCGCTTCCCGCGACCTGCAGCCCGCTGAGCCTTAGCCTGATCAAGTATTTTCCCAAGAACCCGGGTTTTACAGCGAACCCCAATGATCCTACGGAGATCAATTACAACTTCGATAACCGTGACCGCGCCGACAATTTGGTATTCAAGAGCGATTACCACCTGAACGAGCACAATACATTTTCCGGCCGGTTCATCTACGCTAATTCCGATCAGACTGAAGAAGACGCAGTTCCCCTGCAACCTTATTGGTTGTCGCATACCTCCCCGGTCACTCAGGTTTTCGGAGGAGACTGGACCTGGATTCCGAATTCGAAATGGGTGAACACCGCCCGCTTCAGTTACAACCGCTTCAACGAAAGCATTGCTCCGCTCGACGCCAACGTCAATCCAAAGCAGTACGGACTCAATACCGGAATCACCGACCCGCGCCTGTTCGGATTCCCGCGCATCAATCCGAGTACGTCGTACTTTGACTATTTGGGCGGAAATTCCAGCTGGCCTCTCGGCACGACGCCCAGCCATACAGAAAACTATTCGGACACTGTGGCCTACACCATAGGCAAACACGCGTTGCGCTTTGGCGGCAATTTCACCAATGGTGGAGTGGACTACTACCGTGCCGGATACGGCCGAGGCCGTATCGATTTTCACTACTTGGATGATTTCCTCACCGGCAATGTTCGCGACTGGCGGCTACTTTACGGCGACCAGCAACGCGACTTGAGCGAGAAATCTTTTGGCCTTTACCTGCAAGATGATTTTCGTGCCACTAAAAGACTGACTCTCAATCTCGGGCTTCGCTATGACGTGACTTATCCAATCAGCGACTCGAAAAACCAGTTGGCCAATTACGTTCCTTCAAAAGGTATCGTGCAGGTCGGATACGGAATCAGCCAACCATATAAGACCAATTGGAACAACTTTTCACCACGCGTAGGCTTTGCCTGGGACGTGTTTGGAACCAGCAAGACCGTACTGCGGTCGGGCTTCGGCATGATCTACGTGCAGCCGTCGATTCGGAGCTTCGCCTTTAGTGGCGGCGGGCTGAACCTGGATCCCACTTCTTTAATTCAGCCCGGGGCCAACGGAACCATCAACTCATTCCTGGTGGAAGGCGCCGATCCTTCACTGATCAACTGGAATACTACCGGGCCAATTTTCCCCGTCAATTCGCCGACGCTGAGCTCTTGCAGCTTCAACAGTCCCTGCGCCATGTTTGCCGTCGATCGAAACCTCCGAACTCCATACGTCCTCAATTGGAACTTAAATTTGCAACAACAACTGGGCACGAATAGCGTGCTGCAGGTCGCCTATGTCGCCAACCGCGGTGATCAACTTTACAGCACCATTGACTTGAATCAGGTAAATACCGCGCTCGACGATGGCTCGGAGCAACTCGGCCGGCCGCTGACCGCAAGCTGCCCGGCGCCGGTCGGGCTCGGGATCGGCAATTCGCCATGCTATCCCTACATCAGCTACCTGAATTATCTCGGCAACCAATCAACCTCCAGCTATCAAAGCTTGCAAACCACATTCACCCATCGTTATGCCAACGGACTTTACCTGCTTGCGGGATATACCTGGGCACACGCAATCGACACCGCCGGCAATACCAATAATCTCGGCTATATTCCGCAGAACAGCTTGAATTACGCGGCTGAAAAGGGCAGCGGCGATTACGATATTCGCCATCGCTTCACTCTTTCCTTAACTTATGACTTGCCTTCACGAAAAGGCTTCGGACAATTGCTGGAAGGTTGGCAACTCACCAGCATCGTCAGTTTGCAGACCGGAGAACCAATTCTGCTTTATGACGACAGCAACGACCTGACCGGTACCGGAGAAGGCCCCAACAATGGCAGCAATGACCGCTGGAACATAGTCGGGAATCCGAACAATTTGCGGTGGTCGCAAAATACGCCTATCCCGTATTTTCCTGATACCTATGACAGCAATGGCAACGTTACCGCCCGCAGCCCGGTTTGCACCGCCGTAGCCAACACGCCGGCTTTGCTGCAGGCCCTGGACTACGCTGGCGGTTGCTACTCGCAGAATGGCGTGACCATCTATCCGAATGCGTTCGATACCTTCGGCAACATGGGACGGAATATTTTGCGCGGGCCTGGCTTTGTGAACTGGGACGCCTCCATCAGCAAGATATGGCACCTGAATGAGCGCTTTTCACTGCAGTTGCGAGGCGAGATGTTCAACGTTCTGAATCATGCGAACTTTGCCGGCGGCTCGGTGGGCGAGGACTTGTCCAGTTCTTCCAGTCTTGGTCTCGCGACTGCCACTCCCGACGTGCAGGCGTCCAATCCGGTCATTGGCTCCGGGGGATCGCGCCACATTCAGATCGGAGCCAAGATCATCTTTTAATTAAGACTCATGTTTTTAACTTTTGCACGACCATTACGTGGAGGCACATCATACTTCCTTACATGCTAACCATCCGCATGACCTGGGTTCTGGGCTTGGCGTTGTTTGTGAGTCCATTCCTTTCGACTCGCGCCAGCGCTCAACAGACTTATCAATACTTTCGCATTGGGGAAAAGAACGATTCCAATGCAAGCCCGAGCGCTGGTTATGCGTTGATGGGCGGCGGCAAGGACCTTGACGATGCTTTCCGTTGGCTCTGCGGGAAGGCAAACGGCGGCGATTTTCTGATTCTTCGCGCCGCCGATGATGACGCCTACAACTCTTATGTAAATGGCTTGTGCAAGGCGAATTCGGTCGCCACTCTCATAATTCCCGACCGCAAAGCCGCGCAGGATCCTGCCGTGTCTGACATCATTCGCAAGGCTGAAGCAGTGTTCATCGCCGGCGGCGATCAGGCCCATTACATGCGCGCGTGGCAGAACACGCCCGTCCAACAGGCCCTGAATCGCAATATCGCCGAGGGAAAGCCAATCGGGGGCACCAGCGCCGGGTTAGCTGTCCTGGGAGAATTTGTTTATGGAGCGCTGAACGATCCACCAGATGGAATGCTGGCTTCTCCCGAGGCGTTGCGCGATCCGTTCACTCCTCAGGTCACTCTGGTTCGGGATTTTTTGAACATTGCACTCTTGCACGACACAATCACCGACAGCCACTTCGCAAAACGCGACCGACTGGGCCGCAGCCTGGTTTTCCTGGCTCGCCTGATGCAGGATGGATGGACGAAAACACCGCGTGAAATCGCGGTCGACGAAAAATCAGCGGTGTTGGTCGACAGCGACGGAAAGGCCACAATAGTAGGAAACGGCAAAGGCGCTTACTTCATCAAGCCAACCAAAGCGCCTGACATCTGTAAGCCGGGAACCCCGTTAACCTTTCTCGAAATATCCGTATACAAGGCTCCGACCGGTTCTCATTTCGATCTTCCCTCGTGGCAGGGCGACGGAGGCCTCGGCTATAGCCTTGCAGTTAAGGACGGCACCGTCACATCGACGCAATCAGGCGGCAGTTTTTATTAGGACCCTTATCTCCCGCCACCCCCGCGGTTCTCAGCTTTGACGGGGCTGAAACCTAAGCGGCGATCGCTCGCGAGACGACCAGGGTCCGCAAGCTCTCGAGGTTGTCGAGATATCCTGCGAACACTTTCCCGACCGACCAGCCGCTCAGATTCAGTTTGTTTTCATTTGCAAACCTAATGAACGATCGTCACCGGATTTCTTAGCCAGGCTTCATGAGTAATGGCCACCATCGAGGGCTGGTCGATGATCCCAATGCTGTCCCAGGTAAACAAGCCATATCCGGGAGTTGTGCCATCCAGATTTTTGGGCACCTTCACCCCGAGCTCACCTGCCAGCCAGGCAAAAGACCCGTAGCCGCAAAGGCTGACACAATGATCCTCGTTCGTATCGCTTTTGAACCCTGTGGCAAACCACCCGCTGTGCGGAGGGTTGGGTACCGCATTTTCAAGTTGATCCGCCGCAACTCCGATTTTGACCGGCCCGTGCGCGATTGCGTTTTGCAGAATGCCAGGCGTCGTCCAATCAACCGCGGTATGCGGACCGTCGTCATAGGTCCGGCCATTTTGCTCAAATCCCTTCGTCGTCATCGCTTCCAACACGTCAGTGAGATTCGCCCCGTTAAGCACCTTGTGTTGTTGCGCCCATTTCTTGACCTCGGCGTCCGAAATAAAGATCTCCGGGTCATGACAGGCCTTGGCGAAGGCTTCTTCAGCCGTAACGCAATCTCTATATTGGTTATTGAGCCAAAACGAGAGCTTTTTGGGTTGGTAAAGCACATGCGGCGGAGTAGGACCGGAAATTACATGCGGCGCTGCAGCTGCCAGCAAGTGTCTCGGAGACGGGAATGCTCCGCGAAACAGTTTGACGGCCATGATGTTCTCCTTTCACTTAAAAAAGTGCATTAGTAAGTGGCAGGAGGAGGGGATGCAGGGCATCTTTTCAAACGGAGAGACATCGACTCCTCCTCCGTGAAAGTTCCCCTCAGGACCTTCAAGAAGCTATCAGGAAATTTAAGTGACGGCACTTTATAGCGTGCCCAATAGCCTGTCAAGAAAAATGAAGGCACACCATCCGCGCCGAGTGCGCATTCAGAATCATCCAGATATTCGGCCAGCGCAAGAAAGGCAGGCGCGTTGTTTTTTGGATTCGGTGCTCATTACGACTAGGTTTCCCCATCAACCTGCATATTGGCGGGATGTAGCAGCAGCTCGGAACAGCAGAATTCACTAATGGACCATCTTCTCAAGCGCGTAAGTCGTTAAGACGAATGGCGGGGACGACGGGACTCGAACCCGCGGCCTCTGCCGTGACAGGGCAGCGTTCTAACCAACTGAACTACGTCCCCACTCGCCAAAACAACAACATGCGCAATCGCCGGTGTTATGAGGCTTTGCGAGAGCGCAAAACGCCTCGATTGCTTACACCGACCTGGATTGTCTCCCCACGGGTTAAAGCCGCCAATACGCGGGCAATTCCAACACCTGTAGACCGTGGGAAATCCTGGTTCGCAACTGCAAAGGGAGCCAGATAAAAAATCTCGGCAGACCACCAAGAGGAATTAAGCCACCCTCAGCACAAAAATATCCTAACAGCTTCTCGTGACATTGGGAAAGGCCTGCAACGGCGGAATTCCAGACGGAAAAGACTCGATCAACAGTCATTCGAAGACGCGTGCTCCGGAGCGCGATCAAATCTCGAGAGCAGCCCCGTCACTTCACCACACGGTCATAAATGCTACGGACTTCTACAAACGTGCGCAGCAGCTCCTGCTCCAGGCCGTCAGAAAATTCACGACGCAGAATTTGCGCGGCGACTTTCTCGACCGATTGCCGGGAATGGTCGGCGGAGGGAAGCCAGCGGGCGTTTCTACCAGTGACCAACCGCAAAACGTGTTCGACGGTACGGAAGAGCTCGGCGGCGTGATCGAGCAGGGCGGCGTCCCGTTTTTCTAACGCGCCTTTTGCGGAGCATCGCCACAGGCGATCTCGCAGTGTTCCGGTTTTTGGGTGGATTTCCTCTTTCACCAGCAAGAAGCTGGATAAGAAATCGATATCGTAGAGTCCGCCAGCCGAGGTGCGAATACTTCGAGCCGGAGCCGTAGCCTGCTGCAGCTTGGCGCGCATTTCGCGAACCGCCTGCGGAAAGCCTGAATCAATCGCAAATCTTTTGAACAGCAATTCTGCAATATGCGAGGTTTGCCGCCCCAGTTCCGCGTTCCCGGCGATGAGGCGCAACTTTGTATAAGTGAGGGCTTCCCAGGGCTGGGCTTCGTTGGCGAAATAAGATTCAAGGTGAGCTGGGGTGACTGCCAATTCGCCCTCGGCGCCGCGTGGACGCAAGCGGGCGTCCACGGCAAAAGCCATGCCCTCCTGGGTATAAGCGGCGAGGGCCTGCATGATCTGTTCGGCTGATTTAGTCAACGCCTCGCGGTCATGCGAGCCATCGCAAATGAAAAGCAAGTCGGCATCGGAAAGAAGATCGAACTCACGAGTGCCCAATCGTCCCAAGGCTAGAATTGCCAAGCCGGAAGGAGATCCGGTTATTTGGAAGGCGGCCGCAATCGCATGCTCGGCGGCGGTAGTGGTTTCGGTCAGGGAAGAATAGACTGAGCGCCGTTCCGCGATGTCGCGCGCGCCCGCAATAAAGATGAGATGACGGAAATGGCGACGCAACAGGGCCATCTTCTCGGCGTGTCCGGCGGTGGAATTTGCTATGTAATCGAAAGTCGCGTCACAGTTTTCGAAGGAAGAGTCGCGAAACGTTCCCGACGCAACATCAAATAGATTCGTCCCCAGAAACTGAGGCGGGGGCAAATTGATTTCGGCCAGCGTACTTACCTCCTCCGGATAACGCGCTAGGAGCTCAGATAAATAATCGCTGACCTCGAACAACGCCGAGGTCCGCACCACCGCCAGCTGATCGCGCAGCACCGCGGCGTAACGCTCGGAGCTGGCGTATGCCGCGCTGAGAAAACGGACCAGGTTTTTGCGCCCTGAACTGCTGAGTCCTGAAATGGTCTGGAAAAGTTCGGGTGCGTCAACCGCAAGTTGCTCGAGCAGTCGCTGGTTTGATTGATCGGCGCTTGCGATGCCGGAAAGGGTGCGCAATTGAAATTCAGCCGCGTTATCAGGCTGCGGAGTGACTGTCTGTTGCTGGTAAATCACACGCTGGTAAATCTGGGCGACGGCGGCCATTCGTTGGCGGACAAAAGTCGTCAGCTCCGCAAAGTTGTATCCGGGAGTCAGTCCGGCCATGGCACGTTGTAGAACCTGCAATTCGTGTTCGGAACGCGGCAGCCGGTGTAACTGCTGGCCTTCATGCAACTGCAGACGGTGTTCAAGATGACGAAGAAAAGAGTAAGCCGATGTCAGTTCGTGAAAATCGCGCCCGCTGATGTGCCGTTTATCGTGCAGCTTCTGCAAAGAAAACAGCGTTCCTCCGGACCGCAGCCAGGGCTCGGCGCCTCCGTAGAGCCGTTGCAGGCACTGCACCAGGAACTCGATATCGCGAATTCCGCCGCGATCCACCTTGACGTCGATGGAGTCATGGCCTTCGGCGGCGATCTGCTTGCGACGCTTGCGGTCGATTTTTTCGCGGGCAACTAAAGCGGTTTTTAGAGCGGCAAAATTGATTTTATCGCTATAGATTTGTGGCTGAACTCCATGGATGAATGTTCGCGCAAGCGCGAGGTCGCCCGCTGAATGCCGAATTTTTATTAAAGCCTGGCGTTCCCAGTCGTGAGCGACGTCGGAATAGTAGCGCAGGGCGTTGGATAAGCTGATCGCAAGTTCGCCTTCGTTCCCTTGCGGACGCAAACGAAGATCAATGCGAAAAACGCTGCCTTCAGTGGTGGGGCATGAAAGGATTTCCGTGAGCTGTTGCGACAGGCGGACGAAGTACTCGCGATGAGAAATCGGCGCTCCCGGCAACTCGGGCCCATCTCCGTATAAATAAAGAAGGTCAATGTCGGAGCTGTAGTTGAGCTCGCTGCCGCCCAGTTTTCCCAGCGACAGAACCGCAAAAGGCGTGGTGACAGCGTGGCCGGCCGCTTCAAGATGCTGCGGCACCCCGAAACGATTCTCCATGACGCTTTCGGCAACTCGAAGCGCAGCCTGGATCAACACATCGCTGAGGGCGGAGATCTCGGCCGTGGTTTCAGCCAAAGGAGAGATGCGCAGCACATCGCGTAGCACAATGCGAACGTACTGGCGGCGCTTGAAGCGGCTTAAAATCAGCGAGGCGTCGCGGTCGACGGAAGTCGAACGAAAGCGGACGAGAGCTTCAGAAAAGTCGTCCTGAGAAAAACTGCGGTCGAGCCTCCATTCATCGCGGAACTTCTGCAGCAAATCTGGATTTCGCACCAGCGTTTCGCCGATGTAACGACTGTTGGCGAATACTGCAATCGCGTAATGGGCGAGGTAAGGATGCGCCTCGATCAGCGGCAGGATTTCCGGGGCACTGTCACTTAGGAAGCGGTCGAAAAGTAAAAGGGCTGAGTCGGGATCGGGGCAATCTGCCAGGAGTCCGGGAAAAGACTTAGCCAGAGAAGGAGACAAACGTTGGTAAAGCGGAGCCAAGAGTTTGCCGGCGGCTTCCGGATTTTGAAACACATTAGTATCCGGAGCGTCTCGGAAATCCCGGGTCTGTTCGCTGGATGGCATTTCGCCGGATGGAGGACGAAGGAACTCCGATGGGCTGGCAAACCAGAATAGCATGATAGCCTTCAGCCTTCAGCCATCAGCCTTCAGCCTTCAGCCATCAGCCTTCAGCTCTCAGCTATCAGTAAAGGCTCCACGCTTTTCATCGCAGAGAACGCTGAGATCGGACAGCGTTCGCTGAAAAAAGCGCTGAAAGATGCGACCATCGGAGAAAATCGTTCTGGTGCTATTTAGTTACTGGCCACTAACAGCTGCCTACCACCTGCGCGAGCCAAAATATTTTCGAACTCCTATCGCGTTGTAGCGTCCCCATGGACCGTTGGGTCCGAGATCGGCGGCGCCGAGGTTAGCATTGCGGGCTCCGAAGCGGTCGAAAAGAAAATGTTGCGTGACACGGGCTTCAAATCCCTTCCCTAAATAGATCGCCGCGCCCCAGGAATGCTCTACCCCAATCGCGTCGAAAGACCAGGTGTAAAGGGTCTGAGGAATATTCTTTCCGAATAAAAATGAGGGTTCGCCAAAGAGCATAAAGCGGCGAAGCTGGCCTCTTCCGAAGGGCCGCACTTCGAGCAGCCCGGAGATCATGTAGCGGCCAAAGGCGTTACAGGGGGCGTTTACGCCACCAAACTTGCCGGCGTCAGAGGCGCAAATGTTCGGGTCTATTTCGTTGTGAGGTGGGGCGAGGTCGAACTGGGCGTATCCCCAGAACATGTCAGACGGGAAGAACATGCGTTCGTTGCGGGGAGTTTCAATCTGTGCCAGCGATCCAATACTGGTCAGGACAATTACCGCCAGAAGGTAAAAGGATTTCACTTAGCCTCCAACGTGAGTGAAAATTGGACGAAACGAAATTGGAGAAGAGATGACCCAATTCGAGTCCGAATTGTACATCGTTGCGACTTTCTCGGAAGCTGGAGGCCGGCTCTACGAAAAACCATAGTCCCAGTTGTGAGTTCTCCAACAAGTTGGAGAATATGAATGGGATGTGAACGCTAACTGCCGCGAAATCAGAGCGCCGGTTTGGCGACCCTATTGCTCTTAAAAAGATTCAAGGAGCACCGGAACAATGGGCCAGGAGATTTCAGTTTCGTACCAGGCAGTGAAAAGTAAGGTTTACCGTCTGATTGACAGTCTGGTGGAAGACGACAAGAACCGCGACGACGTGCAGGAGTCTGTGAAGCGGTGGTGGAAACACATCCATCCCGCAGACCGCCCAATCGCGCGAAAACACCTGTTGTCGGTTTTATCCAAATCGAACGCCACTTTGGCGGCCATCACTGGCGGATTGAACGAACTGCAGGACTTTGAAGCCCATCCCCCGGTCCGCACTGAAACTGTGCCCCGGCTTCACACCATGCCGGCACCCGACCCTGAGAGGATGAAGGCATCGGTTTAGAAACCCAATACTTTGCGATTTTTAGCAAAAGCCCGGCTAACCCGGGCTTTTTGCTTTTCTCGGGAGATTCAGATTGCAGGCAGTGCTGAAAAACTTCCGGCTTGCGTCGGATTTAGAAAGCTAACCGCTAAAAGCTTCCTTAAATGTCGTAATACAAGGCAAATTCATAAGGGTGCGGGCGCAGGCGAATTGCGTCTACTTCCTTCGATCGCTTGTAGTCGATATAGGTGCTGATCAGCTCCTCGGTAAAAACGTCTCCCTTTAATAAGAAGGCGTGGTCTTTTTCGAGGGCGTCCAGCGCGTCTTCCAGCGAGCCGGGCATCGACGGAACCTTTGCCAGCTCTTCCGGGCCGAGATCATAAATATCCTTGTCGAGTGGCTGGCCGGGATCGATTTTGTTTTCCACACCATCGAGTCCCGCCATCAGCATAGCGGCGAATGCAAGATATGGATTACAGCTTGGATCCGGCGGGCGGAACTCGACGCGCTTGGCTTTCGGCGACGCCGAATACATGGGAATTCGACATGCGGCCGAACGGTTTCGACGAGAATACGCGAGGTTAACCGGGGCTTCGAATCCGGGAACCAGGCGTTTATACGAATTGGTGGTCGGGGCGATGATCGCGGCCAGAGCGGGGCCGTGCTTGATCAGGCCACCGATGTACCACAACGCCATCTGCGAGAGTCCGGCATAGCCATCACCCGCAAACAGCGGCTTGCCTTCTTTCCACAGCGACTGGTGAGTGTGCATGCCGCTGCCATTGTCCTGGAAGATGGGTTTGGGCATGAAAGTCACTGTCTTGCCATATTGGTTGGCCACGTTCTTGACCACGTATTTGTAAAAGAGCATGTGATCGGCGGAATTGACCAGCGAATCGTACTTAAGATCGATCTCCGTCTGGCCACCGGTCGCCACTTCGTGGTGGTGGCACTCGACTTCAAGGCCGCACTTTTCCATGGTCATGACCATTTCGCTGCGCAGATCCTGGTAGTGGTCCATGGGAGGAACCGGGAAATAGCCTTCTTTATAGCGAGGACGATAGCCCAAATTGTTGGCCTCGCGACCTGAATTCCAGCGCCCTTCTTCTGCGTCGATGAAATAAAAGCCGTGCTGCTCGCGCTGATCGAAGCGAATGTTGTCGAAGATAAAGAACTCGGCTTCAGCGCCGAAGTACGCGGTGTCAGCCATGCCGGTTGAAGCCAGATAAAGCTCTGCCTTCTTTGCGATGTAGCGCGGATCGCGATCGTACCGCTGCTTGGTGACGGGATCGATGACGTCGCAGATCATCACCAGAGTCGGGACCTCGGTGAAGGGGTCCATCATATGAGTATTGGGATCGGGGATTAACAGCATGTCACTTTCGTTGATCGCCGCCCAGCCGCGGATCGACGAGCCATCCATACCGAAGCCTTCTTCGAAAGAATCAGCGCTTAACTGATTGATGGGATAAGAGACGTGCTGCCATAAACCTGGCAGATCCGTGAAGCGGAGATCGAGCAACTTGGCTCCATTTTTCTTGGCGAACTCCAGAACGTTCTTTGCATCTGCCATCAGATAATCTCCTTTGGAAATCCGCTTGCACCCTGGGCACTCGATGCCGACACACGACGACCTGTCAACGCGAAAATGATCAGACTTTCACGGGAATCGGAAGAATTGTACACCTGCTACAATCGTTCAAACCTGCAGGTTATGCACAGCCTAGATGGGGCTGCACGGCTGAGGAAATTGATTGTTTTTATGGGCAGGATAACGGGAGGTTATCCGGCACTTAGCAATTGGCGCTTGGATTACGGTGTTCCAGTATTTCACTTCCGATCTGGACGGCTAAGCGCTAAAGGCGACGTGCTAACTGCTTTCCTTTATGGATTTCGATCAGTTAGAAACCTTCATCGAAGTGGCGCGGCTGTGCAGCTTTTCGCGGGCCGCGGAGAAGCGTTTCCGCACGCAGCCTGCCATTTCATCGCAAATCCGTTCGCTGGAAGAAGAAGTGGGCGCCAGGCTGCTCGACCGCTCGGGTGGAAAAGTCTCACTGACGGCGTCCGGCAAATTATTTTTAAAGTTCGCTGAGGATTCGATTGACGCCCGCAAGTCGGCGGTGACGGCCATCGCTGAGACGGAGCGGGTGCCACGCGGCGAAATCGTGGTGGGAGCCAACGAGGGCACGTGCCTGCATGTTCTTCCAGAAGTTTTCGCTCACTTCAAGAAGCAATATCCTGACGTTTCCATCAGCATCAATCGTGCCGATTACTCCAAAGTGCTTGAATCGGTCACCGACAATTCCGTGGACTTCGGCGTGGTGTCGTTGCCGATAACGGACACACGATTGACCGCGGTTCCGATCCATAAGGACGAGTTGGTGGTGATTGCGCCGCCCAAGCATCCGTTGGCGAAACTGAAATCTGCGAGCGCAGCCGATATCGCACAATACCCCATGGTGATGCCGAAGGTGGGTCATACTCGCGACGCGCTTGACGATCTTTTCCATCGATTGAAATTGAAACCGCGCTACGCGATGGAGCTGGACTCCAGTGAATTGTTGAAACGCTTCGTAGCCGCCGACGTGGGCGTGGGATTCATATCGCGATCCAACGTCCAGGAAGATGTAAAGGCCAAGGTACTGGTGGCAATCGAATTTGCAGATGTGCAGATTCGCCGTGACCTGGCTCTCGTCTTCCGCAAAGACAAAGCTCTCAGCCGTGCCGCGCTGGCATTTATCGATATTGCGGTAAAAATCAAGACCGCTGAGACGTTAGCTGCAGGCAAACGATAGCCCGAGAAAATCAAAGACAGCGGTGAGCGCTGGTTTTCAATCTCAAATCTACGATCTCAAAGCTGCGAGCTGCCAACCTCGATCCTGATCTTCCGTTCATCCTCGGAAATTCTTTCCAATACGATCTCCACATCCCGCTCTCGTTGAAAGCGCGGAAACTTTTCGCCCCATTCGATCAACAAGACGCCTTTGTCGGTCATCAGATCGTCGAGGGCAAGCGTCTCCAACTCCCGTGGCGTGTCAATCCGATATAGATCGATGTGATAAACCGTAGCCGCGGGCCCGCGATATTCGTGGATCAAAGTAAACGTCGGGCTGGTCACGTCAGCTTCGCTGGCGGCGTTAAATGCCTGAGCGATTCCCTTCACCAGCGTGGTTTTGCCTGCGCCCAAGTCTCCGCTCAGCACCACCAGTTTCGGAGGCGCAAGCATCGATGCGAGCTCGCGCCCCAGTGCAATGGTTTCCTCAGGAGATTTGGTTGTGAACTCGTGCGCCATCCGGCTGTCGATAAAACATCAGTATAGCCGGGCGCGCGAGCCCTGTGATCAATGCGAGTTCCACTGGCTGGAACGCAAACCCGCGAACGTCTGATCGCCAGCCGACTCGACCATCATCCGTAAATGCTGGTGGGCGTCATCCTCAATGGCTACGAACCGGAATGGCTGGAACACGCTACCGGGGCCGGATCGCAGGGGATTTAACATTTCGGCCATTCCGTTAATGCCGCCGGCACGGGTTTCAAATGCCACTTCCACGAAATCGCCTTCGCAAATGGCAACCGGCAACTGCAATAGCCCTCCGGTCGCGGAAACAATCTGAAGCCGGCCGGCTGCGTGGTTCCCGTCGCTTAGCTTGACTAACGCCGGTGTGGTTTGGAGTTTTACACGAACAGCACGATGAGTGGGGTTACTCTGGGGATAGTATGTCATCAGCACCAATATGGCACTGGCGCCATTTCCGGGCGAGATTACTGAAGCGCAGTGGCCAAATTCACGCAGCCGCGTTTCGCCAATCACCCATCTTTACCCATTTTTCTGCCGCTCGCGCACGCAACCGCCGGAAAGCCTCGGGCAGCGCGGTAATCAGGTCGGTGGCCACCAGCGATTGCTCGCCGGTCGATTCTTCAGCGACGTCTCCCGCCAGTCCGTGAAGGTAGACGGCCGCGAGCACCGCCTGAAAAGCACGCTGCGGATTCTGTGCAACCATCCCGGCTACGATGCCGGTCAGAATGTCTCCGGTTCCGCCGGTAGCCATTCCAGGATTTCCAGTGGTATTCACCCATGCCTCGCCTTGAGGACCCGCGATTATGGTTCGATCGCCTTTCAGTACCAGAATTAACTTGTGCTCTCGCGCGAACGATCGGGCCACATTGATTCGATCGCGCTGAATAGCTGGAATGCTAAGGCCGGTGAGCCGCGCCATCTCGCCAGGATGCGGCGTGAGCACTAGAGTTCTTTGGCCACCGGTCAGTTCCTGCGCCCGGCCTTCGAATGCATTTAGGCCATCGGCGTCGAGGATGATGGCCGTTTCCGACTCGGTCACCGCGGTGCGGACAAATTCTGCGGTACTGGGATGACGAGATATACCCGGCCCGATCGCCAGCACGGTTTTGCTATGCGCGATGCGATTGAATTGGTCGAGCGCCGCTTTCGAAATGCTCCCGGCATCGGTTTCATCCAGCGGTTCGGTCATCAGCTCGGGATGGTAGCTGGCTATAAGGCCAAGGCCAGACCGGGGAGAAGCCACGGTCACAAGGCCCGCGCCGGCGCGAAGCGCGGAAAACCCTGCCATCGCCGCCGCCCCGGTCTTGCCGAGAGATCCTCCTGCTACCAGCACGTGGCCATACATGCCCTTATTCGAATCTCGCGGACGCGGCGCAATCATTTGAGCAATTTCCTGCGGCGTAATCACTTCTAAATTTAATGAAGACTCGATCGCCTCAGGCGGCGAACCGATGGCAGCAATTATCGTCGGACCGGGGGTGAGATCTCCGAAGACATGCGCCGGACGGGGAGCGGTAAAGGTGACGACAGCGTCGGCACGGGCAACAACGCCGGTTTGACCCCCCAGAGAATCTCCGGCGACGCCGGAGGGTACATCGACAGCAATCACATGGCCGGGGGCCGAATTGATTTTAGCTACCGCCTCGGCGTACACGCCGCTAACCGGAGGTTGAAAGCCGCTGCCGAGAATCGCGTCAATGAGCACGTCGCAACTGAAAATCTCCCTGAAAGCAGGTTCGCCCCAGGCATTGAAAATAGCCAGTGATCCGCCATTAGCTTTATCGTGAGCTTCGCGCGCCAGAGAATTTTTCTGTAGGCGGAAGAAATTTGCTGCCGCATCGCCGTGCAATTCAGCGGGATCCGCCAACAGCAGCAATCGTACTTCCCGTCCGGCTTGTTGCAACTTGCGAGCGATCACGAACCCGTCGCCGCCATTATTGCCCTTGCCGCAAATCACGCCGAATGTCCTGGCTTGCGGGTAAGAAGCGAGGGCAAACTCGGCGACCGCGGAGCCGGCATTTTCCATGAGGTTGAGCGAAGAAATCCCAAAGCGCTCACTGGTGATGCGGTCAATGGTATGCATTTCGGCGGAGGTCACGATTTTCATGGCAGGGTTAGCTTCTAGCTTCTAGCTTAAATCCGATTTTGAAAAGAATTCGGTAGAAAACCGGAGACTTTCTGTGAACGGAGCTAAGGCTGCGAAAACTGCATAAATCGGGAGAAGCTGAACTCATGAGCTAGAACCTAGAAAGCCGGTTCTTTCAATCGGCCATTGTGGGCGTGGGCTTCGGGTTCATACCGGAGCGATTCGCCAGTTGAACTTTACTGTGATGGCGACTGTATGTGAAATAGATGACCAGGCCTATTATCAGCCAGATAATCAATCTTGCCCAATTCACCCACCCGAGACGAATCATCATATAGCCGTTAAAAAGGATGCCGAGGATTGGGACCACCGGGACCCATGGGGTTCGGAAAGGCCTGGGCTGAGCTGGATCGGTCCGCCGCAGGATCATCACTGCGATGCACACGATGATGAAAGCCAGGAGGGTACCGATGTTCACCATTCTGCCGATGTCATCGATCGGCGTAACGCTTCCCACCGCCGCCGCGAGCAGGCCAACAAGAATGGTGTTTTTCCAGGGAGTGCGCCACTTGGGATGTATATCGGCAAAGAATTTCCTGGGCAAAAGACCGTCGTTGGCCATCGAGTAAAGCACTCGCGTCTGGCCAAGCAACATGACCAACATCACGCTGGTGAGCCCAGCCAGCGCGCCCAGTGTAATGATGTGAGAAGCGGTGTTGAGTCCACGATCGAGGAACGCGCGTGCAATTGGGGCCTCGATATTCACGTCGCGCCAGGGCACCATACCGGTCAGCACTCCCGCCGTCAGGATGTACAGCGCCGTGCAAATCAACAGGGACAGAATAATTCCGATCGGCAGATCGCGCTGTGGATTCTTCGCTTCCTGGGCGGTCGTTGAAACGGCGTCGAAGCCGATGTAGGCAAAAAAAACATACGCCGCGGCCGCGCCAATCCCTGAGAAGCCGTAAGGAGCGAAGCTGGGCCAGTCGTGTCCCCAGTTGGAAAAGCTGACGTACTTGAATCCCAACCCAATCACAAAGAGCACAACCGAAACCTTGATTACCACGATGGTCGAATTGAAACGCGCGCTCTCTTTGATCCCGACGGCGAGAATTGCGGTGATGACCAAAGCAATCAGAAAAGCAGGAATATTGACCCCGATTTCCATTCCGAAAAGATGAGGAGCATTTAGAAGCTGGTGGCCACGCTGGATCAGTTCAGGAGATTGGGCGGTCATAATGTCCGCAACCTTCGCCAGGAAAGCTTGGGTGCCGGGGACCAGAGACGAATCCGAGGCTTGGGCCATTTGCCGGGCAATCGTACCTTCCGCAATCCGCAGTCCCGTCCAATGATCGTAGGCTAGCCACAAAGGCATTCTGATGTGAAATACATCGAGCAGTTCGATGAAATGGTTTGACCATCCCGACGACACCGTGCTGGCGCCCATGGCATATTCAAGCGTCAGGTCCCAGCCGATAATCCATGCGAAAAACTCTCCCAGCGTGGCGTACGCATATGTGTAGGCGCTGCCCGCCAGTGGAATCATGGCGGCGAATTCTGCGTAACAAAGCGCGGCAAAGGCACACCCCAGGCCCGACAAGACAAACGACAGCATAAGGCCAGGGCCCGCCATGCTGGCCCCCAGGCCGGACATCACGAAGATTCCAGCGCCAATTACCGCCCCAACGCCCAGGGACGTCAATTGAAAGACTCCCAAAGTGCGTTTCAGGCTGTGTGCGCCGCTCTCTTCGGCCTCGGCACACAATACGCTTAGCGGTTTTCTGGCCAGCAGATTAGCCATTAATTTAGCGTCTCCTCAAACAACGGCGGTTTCGGGATTGGCGCGCCGGGAACGCCACGCAAAATAGACCGGAATCCCGAGTAGCACGATAATCAATCCCGGCCAAGTATATTGCGGTTTATAGAGCAATAGCACGACATCAATGAAAATTGCCATCACGATGTAAATGGCCGGCAGCACGGGATATCCAATCGCGCGATAAGGCCGCTCGGCATTGGGAAGTTTGAATCGCAAAACAAATAACCCGGCGATGGTCAGAATATAAAACACCAGCACCGCAAACACTACGTAATCCAGCAATTGCCCGTAGCTTCCGGAGATACACAGAATGCAAATCCAGACCATTTGCACCATGAGCGAAACTGCGGGTGTTTTGTAAGTGGGATGCAGCTTGCCCGCGCCGCGAAAGAACAATCCATCTTTCGCCATGGCGTAGTACACGCGGGCGCCGGAAAGAATCAGGCCGTTATTGCAGCCGAAGCTCGAAATCATAATGGCCGCGGCCATCAGATAACCACCGATGCTGCCGAACATCTGCGTCAGGGCGGCAGTCGCGACGCGATCTTCAGTGGCATGCTGAATCCCGCGCTGCAGAATCGTTGCTCCGTCCGCCGAACCATGCAGCGGCAGAACGTTCAGGTAAATCACATTGCAGGCGATGTAGAGGGCGATCACAACCCCAGTTCCCAAGGTCAGCGAGAGCGGCAGGTTGCGCTTTGGATTGATGACTTCGCCGGCGGTGAAAGTTACATTGTTCCAGGCATCAGCGGAAAACAGCGAGCCGACCTGCGCGACCGCGAGAATCGTCAGCGTGCTCACTAATACCAGTGGGCCGCCTGCCCCGACCTGAATGGGATGAAATGCCTTGACGCCTTGCCAGAAATTCGCGCCAAAATTCGCGGCTAGCGCGGCAGCGTTACGGCCGATGAAAAGTCCAACGATGACCAGCCCCACCAAGGCTGCGACCTTTGCGGCGGTAAAAACGTTCTGGATAAGTGCCCCGGTCTTCACTCCGAAGATGTTGATCACCGAAAGCGCGATGACCATAATGATGGCCATCAGATTCTGGGTATTGATTCCGACGTCCATGTTGCCGAGGACAATCGAGTGGCCGATGGGAATAGGCGGAACTTTGAACAGATGAAGCAGCCAATGGGTGGAGGATATCCAGGGGAAGAAGACGCCGAAAAATTTTCCAAAGGCCACGCCGACCGCGGCGACGGTGCCGGTCTGAATCACCAGAAAAAGCGTCCAGCCATACAAAAATCCCCACAGCGGGCCAAGGGCTTCGCGCAGGTAAACATATTGACCGCCGGCATGCGGCATCATGGCGGCAAGTTCGCCATAACTCAAGGCTGCGGTGATGGTCAGGAATCCGGTGATCAGCCATGCGCCGATCAGCAGCGCCGGAGAACCTACTTCGCGGGAAATTTCTGCGGAGACAAGAAAGATGCCAGAGCCGATCATCGAACCCATCACCAGCATGGTGGAACTGGTCAGTCCGAGACCTTTGACGAATTCGCGATCCGTGGTTGCGGCTGGAACGATGGCAGCCGGTTTGATTTCGACGGTCAGGCGCTTCTCCAAAAGGAGTGATCAGCGGTCAGTGGCTAACTGCAACCACCGCGTTTAGCTGATAACTCATCACTAACCACTAGACTCTACCCTAGAATGCGCAAAAATTCCTCTGCTGATTTGCGGGGATCACGCACCAGATCGGATATTACCGCGATTGAGTCGGCGCCAGCTTCGAAGACGGAAGCGCAGTTTTGGCGAGTGATCCCGCCGATGGCAACCAGAGGCTTGCGGGTAAGCTCGCGAGCGCGGCCAATTCCCTCCAGGCCGACGACCGGATCGGGATCGATTTTGCTCCCGGTGGCAAAGACCGGGCCGATAGCGATATAGTCGGCAGAAGTGCGATCAGCCTCGGCCACCTGCTCAGGATTATGAGTCGAAACGCCGAGCCAATATTCCTGACCGATAATCTTCCGCGCACTTTCCGGCAAGAGATCGTCCTGACCGACATGGACACCATCAAATTCAGCCGCGAGGCACAGGTCGGCGCGGTCATTCATGATGAGCGTTGCCCGCAAGCCAACCAGACGCTTCAATTCCCTGGCCTGCTTCAGGATGGTCACAGCATCGCTGAATTTGTTTCGATATTGGATCAACTTCACGCCGGCATCGAGCAATCCCTCGGCTGCGCTCAAGAGCATGGCAGGATTGGAAAAGCACGCAGCATCAAGAATCGAGTAAAGTTTCCACTCCCACATCCGGCCGTCCATAAGCCTCAAATATAGCGGAGATGGATAGTGCCCAAAATGCGCGCGAATGCTGTGCACCCTTTAACACCTCGGCAATTGACTTTCTTCGCCCTCATGCGATATCAACACTGCGGAAAATTGGAATATCTTTTTGGATTTAGAGAATGTCCAGCAACTTGGAAGAAATTCTGATTTCGGTTTGGCAGCAGGTAATGATCGAAGAAGCTGCCACTGTGAATGTCGGCGGAAAGAGTTTCCGTGTACAGAAAACCACGCGTTCCAAATTACGTGAGGTCGATTTCGAAATCGATGGCGAGAAGCTGCGCGGGTTGGAGCAGAACCCGGACACCAGTTCCAATTGGGCCAAACTCGCGCGCGAAGGCAGGAAAGTAATGCAATTCCTGCGCGATGGAAGGTACGTGGCAAACGTGGTCGATGGACAGGTGCGCTTCTACGGCCGTTAGCACGGGAGCAAGACCCATAAACTTTGCCTTTAGATTGATGCCGAACGATAGCGTCTTAAGCGCCTCTGAACGGATTCGAAATCCGCACGTCAGAATGGCGGAAATTACGCTCATTGCGAGTGGCTACCGTCAATCCATGGATGCGGGCCGTGGCTGCAATCATTCCATCTTCGAGCGATCGATCCGTCTGCTCGTGCATCAATCGGCCCCACTCACGGAAACATAGAGCGTCCATAACCAGGACCTGATATGACGGCGCAAGTTGGTCAAGCCACGCCTCTACCTCATTTGCTTTGGGCCCGTCCAGCCGCCGGGTGAGCTCGACTCCCGATTGGAGTTCGCCCAAGGTCACCGCAGATAATCCTGAACCTGCCAGGAATTCACGGTTCCCTCCTAAATTTAAGTACAGCATGACTAGTCATATGACTAGCCTGTTACACAAATCAAATTCCCATGGGAACAAAAAATGCCGCCCCTTTCGAGGCGGCACTCTTGCAAGTTACTTACCCTTGGGTTGGATGCAACACGCGGAACGTGGTCCCGCCATTGGACCACACCAGCACCAACGCATCCTGTCCTTTGGGAACACTGGAAAGCTCCTGCTGAACATCCGCCGCCGAATGTACCGGGCGACGGTTTACCTCGGTGATGATGTCGCCGCGTTGAAGGCCGGCGTCATCGGCTGAGCTGCCGGGGATAACTTTCTCCACGACCGCCCCCTGCACCGAGCTCTCCGCCTGTTCCTGCTGCCGGACATCCGGCGTCAGGTCTCCTAAACCGAGGCCCCAGCGAGGTTTTTCAGCTCCAGCGCTGGTTGACTCGCTGCCTTTATCGCGTGCTCCCATGGCTTCAAGAGTTACCGGGATCTGCTGGCTGTTTCCATCACGCATCACCGTCAGATCGATTTTCGCGCCCGGCTGCGTCTGTCCGACTTCAACCTGCAGCTGGCCCGCGTCTTCGACCGTCTTGCCGTTGAGTTCGGTGATTACGTCACCAGTTTTTATCCCCGCTTTTGCAGCCGGCGAATCAGGTTCAACCTGGCTCACCACCGCTCCCGAAGCGCTCTTCACGTCGAAGAACTTTGCTTCGTCAGGCGTGACGTCGCTGATCCCGATTCCCATGTATCCATGTTCCACCTTGCCGTCGCGGATCAGAGCATTCACGGTCGGCTCTACGATCTGAGTCGGAATCGCAAATCCCATTCCCGAGAATGCGCCTGAAGAAGAAACCAGGAAGGTGTTGATGCCGATGACTTCGCCGCGAGCGTCCACCAGCGGACCACCGGAATTTCCAGGATTAATCGCCGCATCGGTCTGAATAAATTCGCCGGGCGCACGGCGGTCAGCAGCCGGATTCGGACGGTTGAGCGCGCTCACGATTCCGCGCGTCACCGTGAAGCGATATCCCAAAGGATTGCCGAAGGCAAGCACGGTCTCTCCGGGGCGGAGTTTCGTCGAGTCTCCCCAGGGAACGCTGGGCAGATCGGACGCGTTGACTTTAATCACTGCCAGATCAGTCAGTTTGTCTCTGCCGATGACCTTGGCCGGAAGGATTTCGCGGTTGTGCAGGGTTACGCGAATGTCAGTCGCGCCGTCCACAACGTGATTGTTGGTCACGATGTAACCATCAGGCGAAATAATCACGCCGCTGCCGAGCCCGTGCTCGTACTGCGGCTGCTGAGGCTGCATCTGGAAGAATTTCTTGTTGAACCCAAACGGGCCAAAGAACTGCTGCAGACCGTTCGAGCCATCGTTGTCGTTGTCATTGCCGCTGTTGTCTTGCGCCGAAGCATCGCCGTTATCAGACGACGTCTTCGAGGTGACGGTCACATTCACAATCGCAGGCGTGACCCGCGCCGCCACCGTTTCCATGGCACGGTCGAGCGCAAGCAATGCGCTGACGCTACTGTCATCAAGTGGCGCCGCCGCGGCCGCTGGTGTGGGCGCCGCAGCGCTCGCAGGCTTGGCGAATTCATACGTCCCCAGTGCGGCAATGGCGGCAACCGCCACCGCCGGCACCAGAAAACGCCGGGTTACTTTCTTCCTAGTTTCAACAAACCAACTCCACATTGTCTCTTCTCCTTTTCCCTGCAACTAATTATTTAGTTAGTACTCACAAAAAATTTTCGCGGCTGATATCTGCTAGAGAGCGCTCATCGCGATCGTCTCCTGAATCATTTGCTGATATCCATTTTCAGTCCTGATGCGCCACACGGATAAGGTCCAAACCGGCGCCCCGCTGGCGTCAAGCTGGGTCGAACGCATCACTAACAATGTTTCAGCTGGATGGTTGCGCACCGCAGCCTTCGCCGCGACCACCTTGGGCGCACGCTCCGTGGCCGGGCTCGTCGCCTTCGCCGGAATTACCAATTGACGGACACGCACAGGTGTTCTGTCGACTAAGCGATGAAAGGTATTACCGTCCGCGCGAAGGCGTACTGCGCCTGATTTCTGACGTCTGGTAGAAGGGAGCGGCGCGATCGCCCAACTGGCCGGAATCGCCCTGGCGCCAAACGTGGGCAGGCTTCCCGAAACTGCCGAATACGCCGGTACCGGCTTGCTCTGAAACGCGATCAATTCCGGCGCATACGGCATCGCGCCCACGGTGATTACTGCGAGACCACCGATCATGGCCAGTGCTGGACGCCAGCCGCCAGTTGCAGGCCGTCTGTCCTTATCCAGAATCTGTTTCACTCGCTGCGAAACTTCACGTACTCGGCCCAGCGCGCCCTGGGCAAGCGCCATCGCCCGTTGCGTCCGCATTTTTTCAGCGATGACTTTCTCCGCTACCGAGATCAGAGACGCTGCATAAGTGCGGGCACTAGGGGTTTGCTTCAGCACCATGTCGTCGCATGCCAGCTCGCGTTCCAGCGTCAGCCGACTGTCAATCCACCACACCGCGGGATGGAAGAAGAACAGGGCCTTCACGAATTTCTGCGCCAGGTTGGTCCAATCGTCCCAGCGGCGAAGGTGCGCCAGTTCGTGCAGGACGATAACCTTCAACTCATCGGGAGAAAGATCGCGCAAGGCCCATGCCGGCAACACAACCGCGGGCCGGAAAAATCCCAGCGCCGTGGGAACGCGAACCTCGTCAGAGACTAATAATTTCACTCGGCGCGATTGCCGATTCAAGCCGATTTCCGGCAGAGCCGGACAAGCATTCGGGTCGAGCTCGCGACAATCATTGCGCAGAACCCAAATGTGGTACAGCGAAAGACCCAGGCGAAGCAGCAGCACATTCGCGATCAGCGCCCAAGCAGCAAAGAGTCCAACTGCCCAGTCGCTGGAGAGAGCTAATTCCGCGGGGCGCATCCCCGCTCCGACCGCGGGGCCGAAGCGGGTAAGCAGCGGCAGAGCCGCGATGACCAGAAGGGTCGAGAACCAGACCGCAAATCGTGACATTGCGTTGCGCGCCCCGAAGCAGCGCAGGGCGCACCAGCTCAACCCGGCCACGGCAAAGCCTTCGGCCACTGTGTTCATCGTGCGACCAGCCATGAGTTCGGCAAGAGATTGGAATTCGTGCGCGATCATTTCTGGCCTTCCCTGTTACCGCCGTCAGAATCCACGCCCAACATTTCGCGCAGCCGTTTCAACTCCCGATCGTTGATTTCGTCATCGCGAAGAATATTCAGCAGCAATGCCTCATGGGAATTTCTGAAGAAGCGATTCACCAGGTGACGAATCTCGGAACGGCTGGCTTCCTGCTGGTCCACCAGCGGCTGGTAGACATGCGCCCGACCATCTTTCAGATGCCCGAGATAGCCTTTCTTTTCAAGAACGCGAATTGTGGTCAGGACCGAGTTGTAGGCCAAAGCCGGACTTTCCGGCATCCAGTCGAGCACCTGCTGCACCGTGCCCGCCCCCTTTTGCCACAGGGCGTTCATGATCCGAAGCTCGGCTTCGGTCAGGGTTGTGGATTGTCTTCTCGGCACCCAGTTCCTCTCGTTTAGCCTGATGGGTCAGACGGACGGCTTGCCCAAAGGTCAACTAATTATTTAGTTGCACGGTAATTTGGGATGGTTGCCAAAGGTAAGCCGCAAACGATCGAGGCAAGAAAGTTACACAGTCGGGGCATTGGGCGACGCACACTTAATTGCGTCAGTTCTCATTAACCCGCCGACCGTTCTTTGGACGAGAGATAAACCACTTCGCAAAGTCAACGAGGATATCGGCATTGATGCCAGCCTGGATTAAGCCCTGGTCTTACTGCACTTTCCCCTTCACTACCATGATCGATGCTGCTGGAATTTCATACGTCGTTTCAGCCGATGCATCCTTTGTGGTGTGCACGGCGGGCCCATCCGGATCCACCCAGCCCTTGGTGTTGGTAATTACCGGCTCCCGCGCTGCCTGCGCCGAGTGCGCCATGAATTCCGTGCTCGCCGGATGCCACTTGTATTGCTCGCTGCCAAAGATCGAAATTGCAACCGGTCCGGCAAATGACTTTGCGCTGTGTGCCGCGTCATCGTGAAAATTAATTCGAAACTGATGTGACGCTGACTGGTCGCGGTTGACTATCAACAATGACCAATCGCCATCTGGACGATCCAGCGCGTATGCGGTGAGCAGCGATCGTCCTGCGCCGTCGGTAAGATCACCCTTGGCCGAGAATACCGTGTGCTCGCCGCTGCCCGGCTGGATCCACTCCAGATTGATCAGCTGCGAAGCAAAATATTGCGACAGATATTGCTGCACCTGGTAATCCTTGTTGACGGTGAACATGCCAAAGGTTCCGGGCGAATCATTGCAGCCGTGCTCCATTTGCAACGGCAGATAATGAAAGTAATAAAGCCCCTTGCCTCCGCTGTTTAAAAACTCGCCCACATAATCCGCCAGCCACAAGCCCGCAAAAATATCCTGATTAGCTTCGCTCGCCGCGGAAGACAGGTTCGACTCCGTAATCAGCAAAGGCATATCCTGCGGAACGCCATCCTCGTGCCACACCTGCATGATGTGACTCACCAACTCGGGCTCATCATACAAACTGCCCCACGGAATGCGGCAGGGATCATAGGGATAATGCTCGAAAGAGAAAAACGACAGCTCGTTCATGGCGTGATGCGATTTCAAGTAGTCGATGAAGCGGCCGGTCCATGAAACTTTGCCGTTCTCATCCGGCCAGGTTTCGATGTCCTGATTTTCGCCGGTGAACGACGGGCCACCCAACTTGGCCGACGGATAAACTTTATGAATTGCGCGCGCAGCCTGAATGTAAAGCTCAGCATAATCTTCCGGCAGCGTGAACTGCCCGTCAGCTTCCTCGCCCAGCTCAACGTAGGAAACCGGATAGCCGCGCTTCTTGATGTAGGCCATCTCTGCGGCCGCATTCTCCGGCGTGTCATAAAGCATTGCCACCGGAATAATTGCCGGAAGATTTTGCGTAACCCCGCTGTTGAAAAACAAATCGAAACCAACTTGTGCCTGTTTAGTCGACCCCAAATCGGAGGGTTCGTGCCAGGGATCGATCGATGAGCTGTAGGTTGCTGTCTGCTCCTGATCAGGCGTGTGCCGCATCACGTCGTGAAAAGCACCATCCGGTGTAGTTGTTCCCAAATACAATTCGCGGATCGCATAACCTGCGCAATTGCGGGGATCGCTCGAACCATGCGAGTCGCAGGTGTTGGAGGAAGCTGTCATCCAGATGCGCAGAAACCGCACCGGCACCGGTCCGCTGCTTAACCGAATTGTCTGTGTTCCGCCTTTTGCGGCTTGCAATTCGCCGAATGGAAACGTTTTCCATACTCCGCGCGTCGGATAGTGCATCGGCTCTTCGACGCCGGTCCAGTACTGCACCAGGAAATCAGTCGCAAACGGGTCGGCCCATGCGATGCGAATCGAATCCACCGGCTGATATTGTTGCAAGTCCAACACTACCCATTGCGGATGCGCCGAGTCGCTCTCCCCTGTCCAATGTTGAGTCAGGTAAGGATTACTCTTCCAGTAAGTATTGAGATCGCCGTCGGTGAGCCGCGAATATCCGCTCGTCCCGGTGCCGTCATTGCGAGTGACTCCGCGATGTGGCAAATCATAACCGTATGAATAGCGCGCATTATCGGTTGAGTCGGTCGCCCCGGTGAAATAGCCTTTGCCGCTGGAATCGCTCCACGTACCCTGTGGGTTCCAGTGCCACGCCTGGACCATGAGCTCAGTATTCTGGCGAAAAGTGACCGGGCCCCAACCCGCCGTGAATACCGGCTTCAGCGCTTCTGGAGTCAGATCTTTGTCGATGGACTCGACTGGAATTCGATCAATCCCCGCGCCCAGGGTTTGATTGGGAATAAAGCGGTTGGTTTGGTGTGACGGCGTGATGTCGACGTCGACGGTTTGCGCCGCGCAGCAAGCCGCAATCAACAAAAACGAAAGCGCTGAATATAATCTCCAGTTCATGCGTAGCCTCAGAGACTCTGATTAAAACGTTTTAATCCTACGCATGTGGCGATTCCACCGCAACCGATTCTTGAATAGATAAATTTTCGAATGAACTGAATTATTGCCGGAAGGAGGGCCGGAAGTGGGCATCCAGCCACGAATCAAGCTTCATTTGCATGGCCGTATTGACGCATTCCATGCTCAATCCGGTCTTGCCGTGTTTGTCATCCCAAACCACTGTGGCGGTCGCGCGTATCGGTAGCGCCGATTCTTGCAGCGGCAACAACACCTGCAACTTCTCGGCTAATTGAAACGGCACCGGACCGCTGATCGCAGTCCCGTTGCTGCTGATATTGATTGTCCGGCAGCTCACTTCTTCACCGCTGTCTCGCACTATTTGTACCGCGATTTCGACTGCATAACGGAAGTAGCGGCGCCGCTCGCTGGTCATCAGTCCATATGCGGCTTGCAGCACACGCCGAATGCCCTCATCCTCGAGAGGACGCTCCAGCAGAAACGTGGCTCCCTCATCCCGGGCGCGTTGCCGGCTGTCGGAGCTTCCGACAACCGCGAACACTACCGCGTTGCGATTGGCCGGACTCTGCCGGACGGTGGTCAAAATTGGGACGGTCTGAGAAACTGTTTCGAAATCAATAAGCAGCGCCTCGTATTTGGAGAGCGCCAGTTCTTCTGGTACTCCATCCTTACTGTTTCGGCTTTTTTGCGCACTAATCCCGAACTCGCGCGAGACGTCGACAAACGCGGCGGTTAGCCCGGAATCCTGGGTCACAACCAAAGCCCGAAGCTCTACTTCTGCACTCATATTGACTATGCCAAGTATGGCATCTAGCCGCTCTTGAAGAAAGCTAACTTGAGTATCTGCCAAAGCCGCGGTAACTCAAAAATGTTATCTTCGGTCGGTTAACCGACGCATATCATCCTGGGGTATCGGTCCATTTGGCCTCAGTATTCATCGCACGAAAGCTCAATCTACCTCTGTAACTTTGGCGAAATCTAATCCGCACCTAACATTGTGTTTCGCTCGAATGACTTCCGAATTCCAACCCGCTTCACTCGCAAGCTCCGGTCGCTCCTCGCTCAAAATCAACCAGATCGAAGGCCGCGAATGGTGGCTGTGGGGCTTCGCCGTCATCGTCACCCTCGCCCTGACTGCCGGCATCGTTTTTCTAACCTTCTTCGGGCACAGCGGCGCGATCAGCTCGCAATACTGGGCTGATCTCAAAGATTGGGTACGAGGCCTGTCCGCACTGGTGTTGATCTTCGACATTTACACGATGTATCAGCATTTGCAGTTGCAACGTGTGCGCCGCCAACTCGCCGATCGCGACCAACTCTTTCAATTAATCACCGAAAACGCCGCAGATATGATTGCGGTGGTGGACGCCGGGGGCAATCGGCTTTACAACAGCCCAGCGTATGAAAGAGTCCTGGGCTACTCGGCGGAAGAATTGAGCGCTGGTTCATCGGTGGATCAGATACACCCTTCGGATCGCGAACGAGTTTTGCAAGCCGCAGCAAAAGCCCGCAGCAGCGGACGCGGGCAGCGGCTCGAATATCGCATGCGCCACAAGAATGGCGACTGGCGCATTCTTGAATCCACCGCCAGCCCGATTAAAAACGGCAACCGAAAAGTGGAGAGGCTGGTCATCGTCAATCGTGACATTACTGAGCGCAAGCGCGCGGAGGAGATGCTCGAGCATCGCGCCTTACATGACGTTCTAACCGAACTTCCCAACCGCGCTCTGTTCGTGGACCGCCTGCAACATTCTCTGATACGCGCGCGCCGGCATTCCGATTACACCTTTGTTGTGCTGTTCATCGACATCGACGGATTCAAGGTGCTGAATGACAGTCTGGGGCACTCGGCAGGCGACGAATTGCTGATTCAAGTGGCGCGGCGGCTGAATGCGGGTTTTCGCGAGACCGATACCATCTCTCGTTCCGGCGCAGGAATGAATGCAAAATTAACCGATGACAGCCTGGCGCGCCTGGGTGGTGATGAATTCACCGTGTTGCTCGATGACGTTTCCAATCCCAGCGACGCTATACGCGTGGGCAGGCGCATTCTGGAGAAGATCGCAGTTCCTTTTACCATTGCCGGTCAGGAGATAGTCATCTCGGCCAGCATTGGCATTGCCGCCAGCAGCAACGCATACGAAAGCGCAGAGGACCTGTTGCGGGACGCCGAAATCGCCATGTACCGCGCCAAGCAGGCGGGCAAGGCGCGTTGCGAAGTCTTCGATCCCGCCATGCATTCCAATGCGGTCCGGCGTCTGAAGCTCGAAACCGATCTTCGCCGCGGGATTGAGCATGGTGAGTTGCTGGTCTATTACCAGCCCATCATCTCGCTGCAATCAGAAAGAATCGTTGGATTCGAGGCCCTCAGCCGGTGGAAAACGGTGCAAGGAATGATCTCGCCCGCCGAGTTCATTCCGGTGGCGGACGAAACCGGACTGATTCTGCCCATGAACCGCGCGCTCTATATAGAATCCTGCCGCCAGCTGCAGTCCTGGCAGGCCAAGCTGGGTTGCACACCGCCGCTGACCATGAGTTTGAACATTACTCCGCGGCAATTTGCGCAGCCTGACCTGTGCAAAGAAATCGCGGAAATTCTGGAGCAGTCTGGCATTCATCCCAGCGTGGTGAACCTTGAGATCACCGAAACCATCGCCATGGGGGACGCTGATCACGCCTTCTCTGTCCTGTCAGATTTGAAGGCGCTGGGCGTGCGCTTGAGCATCGACGACTTCGGCACCGGCTATTCGTCGCTCAGCCGCCTGCCGCGCTTCCCCATCGACGCGCTCAAGATCGATCGAGTTTTCATTTCGCAAATGTCAACCGACCATGACAATCATGAAATCGTGCGGCTGATTATCATGCTGGCCCACAGCCTGGGCTTGAAAGTTGTGGCCGAAGGCACCGAAACTCAAGATGAGGTCGACGAACTCACGCACTTGAAATGCGAAATGGTGCAAGGATTTCTGTATTCGGCCCCTGTCGATTCGGTAAAGGCCTTCGATCTGCTCCTAGCCAGCCATCGCCAGGCACTGCCGGTGTAATGCGAAATCGATTTTCATCTTCTGCATGCGGTCTCATTTCTCCGAGGCACATCACGGGCGCTCCAAAGGTGTCGTAAGGTCCCTCTTCCGCCCGCGTTTCGCGAGCGGATTCGGATGACACCGGACGATTGCGGAAGACCTAAAAGCGATTTCAGCGATTGTCACGTCTATGCGGGAATAAAAAAGGGCGGCCATGAAGGCCGCCCTTGTACCGTTCAGTCTTTTCTAGAAGCGGTACAGAAGTCCGGTGTTCACGCGGACGTTGTTCTTGTCGGTGTAGCCGTTGAAGCGGAGCATCATCCAATCGACCTGAACTGCGCGGAGAACGAATTTGTGCCTTCCGATGTCCATACCACCCCCGAACATCATGGCTGCTCCGCCCTCGCCAAAGCCGTCAACCGCTGTGTGGGCGCCCCCGAACAGAGCATGCGCGAAGGGCGAAAAGCTGCCCTTGGGATGCGAGACCACCGGTCCGACCGTGTAGGTATACAGATTCTGACCGCCGCTGTATACGCCGCTCAGGTCACCAGTAACTCCCACCATCTTCCAGATGTTCAAGCTGGCTGCTGAATCGAAACCGCTGGCGTTCCATCCACCGTCGGTGCTAGTGAACTGATATCCACCGAACACTTCGGGCTTGGGCATTTCGCCAGCCATTCCGAATACCGAAGTCATGCAAATTAAAACCGCAACGCTGATGAAGCTTTTCATTCTTCTCCCCTGAATATGGACTGGCACCGGGCGCATCCCTACCGATTGTTGACCGGGGCAGTTCGCAGGCGCAGCGAACCACCGGATCGCCCTGGGCGCTGAAGAAATCCTCGACGCTTTCGAAGCGGCGAACAAGTAACAGAAGAGGCGGAAAAAATTTGACCTTCGGTAACCGCGACATTCCGAAAATGGATGCAACCCATTCTGGGATTCGTGAAGTCGTCGGGAGGCCGACGAGGCCAGGGTTCGGTTCCGAATCGAACACTGCGACTTAAGATCACAGAACGGCAGGCATAGAAATGTTCCCGAAGGCGAAACATTCGCTTGCGGAGTAAACCCAATTTCTGCGGAGAAATAACGGGTGAATGATCTTCGACGCGGTACCAGGATCAGTCGCAGAATCTCTGTGGCGCTTATTAGTATCGATGATGGTCTCCCTGTATCTGAAGCAGGTGTGACTCTGCTGATAAATCCTCAGGGTTGCGCCCTGCGGATTGGCCAGCCGATCGACGTCGGAAGAAGAGTACGGCTTGACGGGCTGCCGGTTAAGGATGAAGTGACGGCGCGAGTCGCGAACTGTATTTCGTTCGGACAATATGAAAAATTTTGGGTAATCGGTTTGTCCCTGGATCAGCCCGGCAACGTCTGGGGAGTTGGAAAACCGCCTGCAGACTGGGGCTCCGATGACGCCCTGCTCTCAGTCAATTATTAAAGTTGGTTGCGCCCTTAGATTGAAGAGCGAGGACTTTCGTGCGCCTTCGTCTAATTCTGACGTTTCCCCGTAACGACTGCAGTGGCAGCGCATGACCACCTCGACCTGGCCTGCATCAGAAGGAGCCGGGGTGAGGCAAATGGCAAAGCAAGAGGATATCTTGCGGATGTCTCGCCAGACCCCAACTCTCAAGGCATTGGATTAAAAACCCGCAATCGCTGTTGTGTGTGAGACACTCGATTCGGTATCTGAAAAATGTCGGACACTGGAAAGACCGTCTTGGTTGTGGACGACGTGGAGTCGAAGCGCTACGTAGTCTGCCGTATTCTGCGCGAAGCGCACTACCGAACCGTGGAGGCTGCCACCGGGGCGGACGCAATCCAGCGGGCGCGGGAGCATCGCCCGGATGCGATTGTCCTCGATATGAATCTTCCCGACCAAAGCGGCCTGGTGACGCTAAAACAATTACGCGATGCGCCGGAGACGGCGCTCATTCCAGTGGTGTTCCTGAGCGCCGAAGCCCAGTCGCCATCGGACCGCACCCGCGCCGAGGCTCTGGGAGCATCAGGATACCTGTTCAGCCCGGTGCAGGCCGACACCCTCATTTCAGTGATTCGCGGCATTATCGAACGAGGCGTGCAGCCGTGAGTGTAAGCTGCCGTACATTGGATCGGTTCGGCGTCGGACATTTCCCTACCACATAGAGAATCCCTGATTACGATAAAGTTACGAGAAGGCCCTTCCTTGCCACTCCGGATCTCGATAGGCTTGGATCACTAATTTCCGTTCGCTTCCCTGAGCGATGCGGTGACCGAGGTTGAGATGTTGAAAAATGCCGGCGAAGATTGGCTGTCTTGCACCATCCGCACCGTTGAAGCAGTAATGGAACGCCACGGATTTGAAGAGGATGAAAAGCCGGCTCTGGCAGCCAATAGCCGCAGCGATGACAAGCTCTCAACATGGAACAAATTGTTGCGGGCGGCCGCCCAGTTTCGCGCCTCGTGAAGCGGTTCCGCGACGCGGTCTTTTTTCTTATGCATTGTTCCTCGCTCCCATGATCAGCACCTGATCGGCGGCAAATCATCAGCTGACTTTGGCCGCGCGTACTTCGCGCTTCAGGGTTTCTGCTGGTGCTTAACGAAATTTTTTAACCGCAGAGATCGCGGCGACGACAAATACCTCAACGTAAATTCCAGAGCAGGCGCGGCAACTGTGTCTTCTGCTAACATCGTCTAAGTTTGCTTGCAGCCCCACAGATTCCTGAAAGCAAGGAGGCAAACTGTGCTCACCGATCTGCTCTCGCGTTGGCCGCTGATTCAACAAATTAAAACTGGAGCCGACGGAACTGGCGTTGAGGCCATGTCAGAGAAGACGCGCAATTTGCGTCCTAAAACTGACGGAGCTGAGGTGGCAAGATCGATTTGCCCGTATTGCGGTGTAGGCTGCGGGCAGCTGGCGTTTCATAAAAATGGCAAACTAGTTTCGATCGAAGGCGATCCTGAGTCGCCGATTTCCCGCGGGCGCCTTTGCCCGAAGGGCGCCGACACTTTCGAGTTGCACACCCATCCCGGGCGGCTAAGAAAGTGAAATACCGTCGGCCCTACTCCACGCAATGGGAAGAACTGGAACTGGATACCGCGATGAACATGGTCGCGGACCGCCTGTGGGAATCGCGCGAGCGCACCTTCCACGAAAAACAGGACGGCGAACTGGTTATGCAGACCAAAGCCATCGGCCACTTGGGCGGCGCTACGCTGGATGTCGAAGAAAATTATCTGATTAAAAAACTATTTGCTATAGGCCTGGGAATGGTGTGCATCTCCAACCAGGCCCGGATATGACACAGCTCCACGGTGCCAGGTCTTGGCACGAGCTTTGGACGAGGCGGGGCGACCACTGCGCAACAAGATCTGAGTAACGCCGATGCGATCCTGATCATGGGATCGTCGATGGCGGAGAACCATCCCGTGGGCTTTCAGTGGGTAATGGAAGCGCGGGAGCGGGGCGCGAAGATCATTCACGTGGACCCGCGATTTACGCGGACCTCAGCGATGGCAGACGTCTGGGTGCCTCTGCGCGCCGGCAGCGACATTATTTTTCTAGGCGCGCTGGTGAATTACGTGCTTGCGAACAACAAGGATTTTCGCGAGTACGTGGTGAATTACACCAATGCCTCGACATTGTTGCGACACGACTTCAAAGACACGGAAGATTTGGATGGGCTGTTCTCCGGGTGGGATGCGGAGAAGAAAAAATATGATCCCGAGAGCTGGCTCTACCGGGGCGCGTCGTCGAAAAATGGCGGCGGAGGCGGCAAACCGGGGCACGCCGAGGCTGCTGGTGGACATGGTAAAGATCGCGGCGGCGAAGCGCAGGACGACACTAAGTTCGAATCGGATCTTTCGCTGCAGGATCCGCGCTGCGTGTTTCAGGTCTTGAAGCGGCACTTCTCGCGCTATACGCCGGAGATGGTGGAGCGCTACTGCGGAGTTCCACAAGATGTATTTGCCGAGGTTGCCGACACTTTCACCTCAGCCTCCGGGCCGGAAAAAACTGCAGCCATCTGCTACGCCGTGGGATGGACGCAGCATTCAAAGGGCGTGCAGATCATTCGCACGGCTGCGATTCTGCAACTGCTATTGGGAAATATCGGGCGCCCCGGCGGCGGAATTCTCGCGTTGCGCGGACATGCGTCGATTCAGGGATCGACGGATGTCCCGACACTCTATGACATTCTGCCCGGCTACCTGCCGATGCCATTCTTCGATGCCGACGTTCAGACGCTGAAGAAATACATCAAGAAGCACGGCGCGAAGACCGGCCTGTGGTCGAACTTTGATTCATACATCGTGAGCCTGCTCAAGGCCTACTACGGAGATGCCGCAACAGAAGAAAATGATTATGGATTCGGATGGCTGCCGCGCGTGACCGGCGATCACTCGCACTTCGGGTATTGGCTGGAAATGGATGACGGGAAGATGGAAGGCCTGTTTGTGATGGGGCAAAACCCGGCAGTGGGAGCGTCGAACGGAAAGCTAGAGCGCAAGGCCTTGTCGAAATTAAAGTGGCTGGTAGTGCGCGACATGGTGGAGACCGAGACGGCCTCTTTCTGGAAGGATTCGCCTGAGGTGATGCGCGGGGAGTCGGATCCGCGAACCATTGCGACCGAAGTCTTTCTTTTTCCCGCGGCCGGGACTGCGGAAAAAGAAGGGACATTCACCAACACCCAAAGACTTTTGCAGTTTAGAGAAAAAGCCATAGACCCACCGGGCGACGCACGCAGTGAGACCTGGTTCATGTATCACCTGGGACTGCGGATTAAGGCGAAGGCCAAGGGTGACACGCGCGCGCGGAATGCAGGGCTGAATGCGCTGACCTGGGAGTACACGCTTAAGGGAGGTGACCGGGATCCGGACGTACACGCGGTGCTGAAGGAAATTAACGGGTACAGCAAAAAGGAAAATTCAAAGCCCAAATTACTTACGCACATTCAAGATCTGAAGAATGATGGCAGCACCGCATGCGGGGCATGGATTTATTGTGGTGTGTATCCCGAAGAAGGGCGAAATCGCGCGCTGGAGCGCAAGCCGAAAGATCTACTAGGGCATGGCTGGGGATTTTCGTGGCCTAACGATTGCCGCATTATTTATAACCGCGCGTCGGCGCGTCCTGACGGGACGCCGTGGAGCGAACGCAAGAAATTAGTCTGGTGGGATGGGGAGAAAAAACAGTGGACGGGTCTCGATAACGCGGATTTCAAGAAAGATTTGGCGCCGGATACACCCGATCAATTGCCAAATGGCAAGGGCGTGGCAGCGCTCGGGGGCGTGCGTCCGTTTACTTTGCATCCTGACGGCGTGGGATGGCTTTTTGTTTCGAGCGGGCTAAAAGATGGGCCCTTGCCTACGCACTATGAGGCGCTCGAATCGCTGATCCACAATCCTCTTTATCAACAGCAGGACAATCCTGCGGCGCAAAAGAAACAACGACCCGATAACCAGTATGCGAAGTCTCCGGGAGATCCGCGGTTTCCATATGTGCTGACCACTTATCGTTTGACCGAACAGCACACCGCGGGCGGCATGACGCGCACGCTTTCTCACCTGGCGGAATTGCAACCGGAGTTATTTACCGAGGTTTCTCCGGAGCTGGCGAATGAAATCGGCTTGCGGCACGGCGATTGGGCAACAATTTCTACGGCGCGCGCGGAGGTCGAAGCCAGGGTGCTGGTCACGCAGCGGATGCGGCCGATGGTGATCGATGGCAAGCAAGTGCATCAGGTTGGAATTCCGTATCACTGGGGATATAAAGGCATGGCCAAAGGCGATGTGGTGAATGATCTCCTGGTGATCAGCGAAGAGCCCAATGTGCGCATTATGGAGACCAAGGCGCTGGTGTGTAATGTGAGACCGGGGCGAAGAAAAACTTTTTCCGAGCAGGACGCGCGGAGAGAGGCGATCTGACGCTTTCGATTTCTGGATCATCGCTGGCTGAAGAAAGAACAAGGTGCAGTCGGCTTGCGCAGATTGAGATCGAGACAGGCGATTGAGGTAGACATGGCGATAACCGCGTTCCTGACAGATTCGACATTGTGCATCGGCTGTAAAGCTTGCGAAGTTGCATGCAAGGAATGGAATGGAGTCGGCGAAGACGGCCTGGACTGGAGTGGCTTCTCCTATGACAACACCGGAGCAGTCGGCGCGGAGACCTGGCGGCACGTGAAGTTTGTGGAGCAGGCGCCGGAGCCGGGTTTTGGCGGGAACGCTCCGGAGATGAATTCGTGGTCGTTTTCCTCCGATGTCTGCAAGCACTGCGAGAATGCGGGATGTCTGGAAGCGTGTCCGACGGGCTCGATTGTACGTACGGAATTCGGCGGAGTGTTTGTGCAGCCGGACATCTGCAACGGTTGCGGATATTGCGTTGTTTCCTGCCCGTTCGGCGTAATCGAGCGAAATGAAAACGACGGTCGCGCCTTTAAATGCACCTTCTGCTATGACCGGCAGAAGGCGGGATTGAAGCCGGCGTGCGCCAAGGCGTGTCCTACAGAGTCAATCAAGTTTGGTGAGATTGGCGAATTAAGACAGGATGCAGAGGACAGAGTTGCGCAACTGAAAGATCGCGGCATGAAAGATGTGGAATTTTACGATGCATCGGACACGAGCGTGGGTGGAACCCATGCGATGTTCATCGTAAGAGGAGATCCGCGACAATATAATTTGCCAACGAATCCGGTGGTGCCAACCGCATACCTGAAGAAGGCTTGGCGCGGGTCGGCAATCGGGGCGCTGATGCTTTTGGGTGGCGCGGTGGCGGCATTTCTGGCGGACGAGGAACGTCGGTGAGTAAGTGGTATAGCAACGCCATTAACCACTAAGGACACGAAGTTACACGAAGGAAGTACTAAACGGAGTTGGCGGGCGATGGCGCCCGCCCCACACTTAGACGAAAAAATCATGAGTGATACTGCACGAGTTACTCCACGAACGCCGGATGTTTCGAGCGAACGACGCTTGGAGGAAATTCGCCGCGAAGCCGAGAGCACCGGCAAAGTGGTTGGCAAGGGTGTGCGACCTGGGGGCGCGCCGTTTCCGCAGGCATCGCCAGAAACCGGATACTACGGAATTCCGCTGCTCAAAGAACCGTCGTGGACGTGGGAGATCCCGCTGTATTTTTTTGTCGGCGGCGCTGCGGGCGCTGCCGCGGTGGTTGGTTCGGTTGCGAGTTACACGGGCGCCGATCGAAAACTGGTCCGCGATGCGCGCTGGATTGCGGCGGCGGGGTCGGTGATTTCGCCGGCGTTATTGGTGTCCGATCTTGGCAGACCGGCGCGGTTCCTGAATATGCTGCGGGTGTTCAAACCGCAGAGCGCGATGTCGGTAGGGGTGTGGACACTCGTGGGATTTTCCGGAGGCGCGGCGGCGGCAGCATTTGCACAAGTGTTGACCGATCGCTACGGGCCCTCGTTTCCGGTGCGAGTCATAGAGCAGGCGGGGCAGGCGGCATCGCTTCTGTTCGGACTTCCCTTCTCCAATTACACCGGCGTGTTGATTGGGGCGACAGCGGTTCCGGCGTGGAATGAAAACGCCGCAGATCTGCCGATACATTTTGGAATGTCGGGACTGGCGGCCGCGGTGGGACTGCTCGAGCTGATGGGAAATCACAAGAGCCGCGCGCTGGGCGCGTTGGGACTCGGCGCGGCACTTTTCGAGTGCTGGGAGGGGCTGAAGATTGAGGCCCGACACCGGCCTGCTCTGGAGCCGCTTAAACATGGAACGAGCGGCACTCTGACGCGAGCCGGTGGATTGCTCTCCGGCCCATTGCCGGTGGCGTTGCGTACAGCCGCTTTGTTGTCGGGATCAAATTCGCTGCGCAAAGCAGCGGCGGTATCTTCGGTGGCGGGATCTTTGCTGACACGGATTGCTTGGATTTATGCGGGGCACGTGTCGGCGCGGGATTGGCGTGTGCCTCTGGGGATTGGGAAAGGCGTTTAGTGCGGCCCGACTCAAAAAGCCTTTGACCGCAGAGAGCGCAGAGTTCGGCCTCGGACAGACTTCGAAACTTCCACCCAAAAATAACCCCACTCTTCCAGAAGTGCGAAGAGTGGGGTTTGAGCTGTGAGCTGTGAGCTGTGAGATGTGAGATGTGAGCTGTGAGCTTCTTGGCTCGTATTAACCGCGAGTTCCTTGAAATCACTCGCCTCCGAAGTCGAAATAGTCAAACATGTCGCCGATGGCAGGACCATTGACTGGCGCATATTTGCTGTACTTGCCATATTTGGGATCGGGGAAGTTATCGCGGCTGCGGCCGGTAATTGGCGCGACACTCCAATTGCGCTCGATGAACTTGAGGATCGAGACGTGATCGGTATAGTCATGCGAAATGTGGCCGGCTTTGCTGTGGGCTGAGACCACGATCATCGGAATTCGGGTTCCGTCGCCGAAGAAGTCGAGCGGCTGAATGTAACCAGAATCGTAGTACCCGCCGCCTTCGTCAAAGGTGACGAAGATCGCAGTGCTCTGCCAGAGGGTTGGATTCGCCTTCACCCCGTCGACGATCTTTTTGACGAAGCCCTCGAACAGGTCGAGTTTTGACGAAGCCGGATGGCCATCCACCCAGCCGCTGGGCTTGACGAAGGAAACTGCCGGCAACGTGCCGTTCTTGATGTCCGTGTACAGATCCATCGTGTCTTTCAAATGTGCGGTGCGCACCGCAGCATTGGTCATGATTGAGGTGGAGTACTGAAAGAAGTTGCAGATGTTGCAGTACTGATCGCTGTTTTTGCCGACTGCTCCATAGTTGAGCTGGTACTTGTCGGCGAGATAAGCGTTGAACTGGTCGCCGTAGTATTTCCACGAAACATTTTTTTCGAGCAGCGCGTCGCCGATGTTGCGAACTTTCGACGGTGGAACCGTGAAAGCCGTGTTGTATACGTAGTGGTCGGTGTAGGCGTTGGTGCCGTCGCCGAAGTAGCCAGGATTGTAATTATTAAGAATGTAGTAGTGGCCTGGCTCACAGCGGGGGTTGACCAATCGCGGCAACTGGCTGAGGTAATCCAGTACCGAGAAAACGCCGGGCGCGTCGGAGTCCGAGCAATTGGAATAAGAGCCGCCGCCGTAAACCGGGCTGCCGAAGCCGCCGCCGCCGTATCCATCCTCGGTGTACCAGTTGTTGGTGCCGGGAAGGGCGTTAGGATTTTCGATTTCGTCGACTACGCCGGCATCCGGGGTTCCCGACCAAACTAATTGGTTGTGCGGAGGCGTCGCTGGATTGCCGTTGGCATCGCTGAAGAAAATGTCGTCGCCGGTGCCCATCATGATGTGGTTGGCCCCGGTTCCGCCCATCACCGCCTGATGATAGTTATCGCTCATCGCGTAGTTATCAGCCAAAGATTTCAGGTAAGGCGCGTCGCCCTGCAACACGTTGTAGAAGCCCATCGAGGTCGCGCCTTCGCCGGTGGTGGTAGCGGTAGGCGAATATTCGGTGCTGAAATTTGCAGCCGGCGGTTTCCCGTTGCTGCCGGCGCCGACGGTGACCTCCACCCAGGGAAAGAGATCGGAACGGCAACCGCTGGGGTTCCAGACGCTGGAATACAAAACATCGCAGTCGGTCTGTTGCCACATCTGGTAAAAGCGGTGAACCGGGCTGGCTGCATAAGAGTCGTAGGGCATGGTATCCGAAGTGAGTTGAAATGGTCCCGGAGGGAGGTCGGTAACGTTCTGGATGCGTTGATCCGGAACGCGAGAAGCCTGACCGGTGCCGCCAGTCAACAGGTACTTCGAGTAACCACTCGCTAGCCCATCTTCTGAAGCTTGCGCTTCGGCCAGAGTGCAAACTCCATTATTGGTGCAAACGTTCGATGGACCACCAGTTAAGGGCGCGGGTAGAGCCCGGTAAAGAGACTTGTCCATGGGATTAATTTCATAGCCGTCTTGGTGGTTGTCGACCGCCTGATATTGCAACGCCAGAGCGAAGTTCGGGCCGGGAGTACCGTCTTCATTGATGATCCCTTTGGAAAGCAGATTGTCGACGGTTTGCCCATTCCTCGGTTTATAGGTGGCGAAGACGTGGTCGAAAGTGCGGTTCTCGCCGATGATGACGATCACGTGCTTGATGGGGCTATTGGTTTTGTCGGAGTTGTCCTGGGCCGCGACAAAGGCAGGCGACACCATTTGCAGAATTAATGCGAACACGCCGACTTTAGCGGTGGCGCGCCATTTCCAACCCACAGAATTTTTAAATTGCATTCTAAACTCTCCTCCAGAGAGGAGCCGATTATAGGTTTCTGATTATGACTTCTTGGTTAAACGGAAATTAATTCCTCGACAATCGTTGAAATCTCGTTTTCGAGAATTTGATTTCGGGAAGACGGGCGACGAGTGTCCGTCGCTCAATTTCGCTCCCTCACTATCGCGATTTCGATGAGTAGTAGCCGGTGCGGTGGCGGGCTTTGTAATTGGCGGCTTCGGGCAGACCGGTGAGTTTCACTTCCACCCGGCGAAAGTCCGAGTCGGCGATGCGTTGCGAGGGGTAGTAGGCAAGAAGGTATTGGGTGCGTAGTTCGTCGCTGATGGCGCGAAAGGCCTGGTCGAGTTGCGCGATCGAGGAAGCGTAATAATATTTGCCGCCGGTGTCTTCGGAGAGTTGAATCAGCGCGTGTTCGCCGCCGGTGTCGCGACCGGCGCTAGCTTCAATAGGCACGTCGATAATGCTGTAGACGATGGCTTCGGCCTGCTGTGCGGCGCGCAACGCGCCCTGATAATCGATCTGGCTGGCGGTGTCACCACCGTCGGTGATCACAACTAAACCTTTTCTGCCCTGGCGGTTTTCAAGGGACTGAGCGCCGAGAAAGACGGCATCGTAAAGGGCCGTTGCGGCCCCGGTGTGCACCCGATCCACGGCGCGGTCGATGGCTTTCAGGTCTGCCGTGAAGGGCAGATCCTGGCTGACGACTTCGCTGAAATCATAGAGCGACAAAGCGTCCACCGGGCGGATGATGGTATGGGCAAAGCGGCGAGCGGAGGCGAGTTCGAGTGGAAGATCTTTACGGGTGCTCAGACTGGTGTCGATGTCGAGGACGATCGAAAGCGGGAGTTCGGATTCCTTTCCGAAGACAGAAATTTTCTGCGGCTTGCCGTCTTCGAATACTCGAAAATTCTCTTTCGTCAAATTTCCCACAGGCGATCCGTGCTCGTCGGTCACGGTGACGAAAAGGTTTACCAGCTTAACGTCGACTTTGATATCGGTGCCATCGGCGGCGGAAGAAGCCTCATCGGATTTGGCCCACGGAGGTTTGGGAACGCTGGCGGTGCTCTGCGCCTGACACACGGATGCGGCCAGCAGCATGAAAAAAGGCAAAAATTTCATTTGTGAGCTACTGAGTTGGATGCAGAGTTGCTTGAATGGCTGCCTTTCGGCACCGTAGCTGGGTCTCGGTCGGGTGAGGACGACTTGCCCGGAACGGAAGCTTGCGAGGGCGCCGGTAACTCTGCATTCTTATTCGGCTGAATGATTTGCTCCGGAAATGGTTCGCCGTCGGACCAAATGGCGCCGTCTTCGAAATGCTCCTTTTTCCAGATGGGGACGGTGCGCTTGAGCGTGTCGATGATCCAGCGGCAGGCGTCGAATGCGGCAGCGCGATGGGCGGAGGCGACGATGATCAGGACGCTGGTTTCGCCGATTTCGATGCGACCCAAACGATGCACGATCACCGCATCGCGAACCTGGAATTGGGTGCAAGCTGCGTCGATCAGCGACTCCATTTGCTTGAGCGCCATCGCTTCGTATGCCTCGTAGTCGAGAAAGAGAGTGCGGCGACCCCGGCTGTGATTGCGCACAATTCCCTCAAACACCGACAAAGCGCCATCTTCCGGTCGCTTTAATGTTTCGAGCAGACCCGCCGTGTCGATCTTTTCGCGAGTGATCAAAGCTCGAGCCTCGGTTTCCGGCGACTGTTCAGGAGTGGCCCCGCCACTTACAGGCGGAAGCAGCGCGATCTCGTCGCCGGAGTGCAGCCTGGTTTCAGGATGGGCATATTCCTGATTCACTGAAATTGCGATCGAGGAGAGCATCCCATTAATTGATGACAGCCGCGGCTGATAATGGCCGAGGACGTCGGCTGCGCAGGCGTGCTCGGGGAGCGAGATCAGGTCGGAGCTGCGGCCCGTCAGGTCTTTAAGGATCCCGAAGAAAAGAACGCGAACTTCCATACAAGAAAAAGATACACCCAGGAGCAGAATTCTACTGTTCCGCGGGTAGCGGCTCGCCACTCAGTCATCAGGAAAACCGAATTCACTTAGAGCGCCGATCTCTAAGCTTTTAAGTTCAGAGACGAAGAGATCGCGCCGCGATTGCGGAGAAAATCAACGGAAGCAGCTGTTTTTGGGAGAAGAAAAAGGCCAGTTGCTTTCGCGACTGGCCGGTTATTCGAGAAATATTGCCTAACGACCCTTGGGTGGCTCTTTGTCTTTCTCCTTCGGAGGCTTCTCTTCCTTCGGAGGTTTCTCATTGCGCGGCGGCGGAGCCGGTCGGCTTTCGCGCTCCGGTGGCGGCGCTGGACGAGCTTCGCGTTGCGGAGGCGGCTGAGCCGGTCGGGCTTCGCGCTCCGGTGGCGGTGCTGGACGAGATTCGCGTTGCGGAGGCGGCTGGGCCGGTCGGGCTTCCGGAGCCGGATTATTGCGTTGCTGAGTCTCGGGCCGATTTTGCGGCGGAGGCGGCTGCTGTCTGGTGTCGGGCGGACGGGCAGGCTGTTCCGGGCGAGTCTGCGGAGTTTCCGCCGGTCGCGACGGCTGCTCCGGCCGCGCTTGAGGATTCTCCTGCGGACGGGTATTTTCCGGCCGGGTTCCAGGATATTGACGAGGCTGCTCCGGCTGGCTTGCAGACGGCGGGCGCGGCACGTTATGGCTGTTATCCGGACGCGCGTTGCGATTGTCAGGAGGAGCAGGCCGATTATCAGGCGCTCCGGGCTGAGGAGCATTCTGGTTTGGCCGGGCATTCGGATTGTTGTTGCCGGGGCCGTCATTTGCCGGACCTCCGGGGCGAGGAACATTCCGATTATTTTCTGGACCGCGCGGGCCGGCGTTGTTCGGCTGCCCAGGGCGATTTTCCGGACCGTTATTGGGCTGACCCGGACGGTTCTCCGGCCGGTTGTTCGGCTGTCCGGGGGGCGGCGCAGCACCGCGATTCTCCGGACCATTATTCTGACCCGGACGGTTATTGGGTGCGGCAGGATTCGGCCCACCGCGGGCCCCTCGTTGCAGCTGCTGGGCCTGACCACGAGGTGCTGGACGAACAGTTCTTACCGGAGGAGGCGCAGCCGGTCGACCAAAGGCCGGTGCACCGGCGCGATTGTAGGAAACCGGTTGGCGAATCGCAACCACCTGCCGGCTCATGACGCGCGCAGGCGGCTGGAATTTGACAGGATGCGAAACTCCCATCACGCTTTGACGCGCTGGTTGAACCCGATTAATTTCTGCGGGCATGACGCGAGCGCTGGCCAGCTGCCGGGCATCGACATGTTCGATATTGCGATTCACCGGGCGCGCGTTCACGAAAGTGTCATGGTTCACCACAGTGATGCTGTTGTTTACGTGCTGATTTACATAAGTCACGTTGGTGACGTGATTAGTGGTGTAGTTGTTGTAAACGTTGGTGACCTGCACCACGCTGACGCGAGTATTGGTTACGTTTATGTTTTGAACATAGCGCGGGCTGGTGCGATACCAGGGAACGAAAACTTCACGCGGGCCCAGTGGGAACCATCCGACCGGTCCAGCGCCCACACCAACGCCTACGCTGAAACCACCGCCGCCGACGAAAGCCACAAGCGCGGGTGCGTAAACCGGAGCAACCGCTACCGGACCCGGAACCCAGCACCAGTTATTTCCTGCGTACGCCCAGCGACCGTAGTGGAAAGGCGCAAAGCCCCAGGCTTCATCTTCCACCCAAGTCCATCCCCAGGGATAGACGTAGGCCCAATGACCATTGCGATAAGGCGCCCAATCGCCGGCCACGCCGCTGGGCTCCCATACATTTCCGTATTGCGGATCGTTGCGCCAATGGCCGTAGTCATCAAGATCTTCATAGCCGGTCATGTCCTGCGACACGTACTGGCGGCTCGGGGCACGGTCTTCGCGTTGGTCGCGCGACAACGCCCACTGAGTGAAAGCATCCGAATCCTGAATTGCGCCTACGTCATAGCTGAGCTGATCAGTACCGGAAAACGTGCCCGCCTGACCTTCATCCAGGCGATAGGAATTACCTGCCCCAGTGACTTCGCCTTCGCCATGAAAAACCGTGGCGATGGTCTGATCGCCATTCTCGTTGGTGTCCAGGCGAAATGAGCCCGGCTGGTTGACGTTGAAAGCGAGGTTGGGAGTGTCGACTTCGAACGCGTCATCGCCATCGAAGTGGCGGATGCGGAAATAAATCGAACCTAATGACAGGCGCAGCTGAGTGACGTTGTTACCCAGATTAAGAAAAGTCACGCTGGTTTCAGGACCCAGGCGAATGGACGTGGAGCCGATTTGTATTTCGGCACGCGAATCTTTGTCGACCCAGAGGTTGTCGCCCACGGTAAGGGGACGGTTGGGCACGGCATCGAGCCAATCGCCCTGGCCGCCGGCCTGGAAAGACACCGAGCCTTCCATATCACTGAGGCGCCCCGCGATGGTGGGCGGGTCCTCATCACCTTGCTGTGATTGCGCCTGATCGGGCGGCGGGTTCTGATCCTGCGCCTGCGGTTGATCAGGAGGATAATTCTGGTCTTGCGCCAGTGCACGCGGTCCAATCTGGCAAAGCAACAGAATTGCCGCCGCAAATACTGCAAGGGAAAATCCTGCGCGTTCTTTCATTGAGTTCCTCACTGCGGCTTTTCCGACCACGGAAACAGCCGCTCAGAATGTCGGACGAAATGCTAGTTGATTTAACCCGGAGCACAAACACAAGTTCCATACCGTGCTGTAGGTACTCGGCCCTGTTAGGAAGGGTACGTATAAGTATATGGCGGAATGAAGCTTAATGACGATGACAGGTGCGATATTTGGCTCGGGCGACGGGCGGTGCACACTTATATGGGGACAGCCGTGGGCAGCTTGTCCCCACATAAATCTCGAATTAGCTGACGGGCTGCTCGGCCAGCACCTTTTCGCGCTCCTCGGCATCGCGCTCCTCTTCTCGGGGAGAAGAAGGGAGCGCGAGTTCGAGCACTTCGTTGATCGTCTTCACGTAGTGGACCTGCAGATTATCGAGTTGTTCAGGGGTGAGGTCTTCTTCAACGTTGGTTTTGTTTTCCGCGGGCAGGATCACGTCGCGTACGCCGGCACGCTTGGCGGCTAAAACCTTTTCTTTAATGCCACCGACGGGCAGAACATTTCCGCTAAGCGTGATCTCCCCGGTCATGGCGGTCAACGGACGGACCGGGGTGTCTTTCAACAGCGAAACCAGGGCAGTGGCCATGGTGACGCCAGCCGACGGGCCATCTTTCGGAATCGCGCCTGCGGGCACGTGAATGTGAATATCGTGATCGGCGAAGAAGCCTTCTTCTATGCCGAGCTGTTTCGCATTGGAGCGGACCCAGGTCAGCGCGGCTTGCATGGACTCCTGCATCACCTGGCCAATTTGCCCAGTCATGGTGAAGCCGCCTTTGCCCTTCATGACATTGGCTTCGACGAACAGAACGTCGCCGCCGGATGGCGTCCAGGCCAGGCCAACAACGACGCCCGAGCGCTTGGTACGTTCGGCAATTTCGCCTTCGCTGCGAACTTTGATTCCACCGAGAAATTCCTGGATGATTTCAGGAGTGACTACCAGCTTCTGATTTTTCCCTTCGGCAATGCGGCGCGCTTGCTTGCGGCAGATGGTGCCGATATTGCGTTCGAGATTGCGAACGCCGGCTTCGCGCGTGTAGTGCCGGATCAGATAGCTCATAGAATCGGGCGGAAATTCGATGGTGTCGGCCGCGATGCCGTTCTCGTCAATCTGCCGGGGCACGAGATACTGGAAGGCGATGTGAACTTTTTCTTCCTCGGTGTAGCCCTGCAATTCGATGATCTCCATGCGGTCGCGCAGCGGCTCGGCGATGGGGTCGAGCATGTTAGCGGTGGTGATGAAGAGCACCTTCGACAGATCAAAAGGCACGTCGAGATAATTGTCGCGAAAGGTCGAATTCTGCTCCGGATCAAGCGCTTCGAGCAAAGCCGAACCAGGATCGCCGCGGAAATCACGACCTACTTTGTCGATTTCGTCGAGCATGAAAACCGGATCCTTGGTTTCAGCGCGGCGAATGCCTTGAATGATTTGTCCGGGCAGAGCTCCTATGTAAGTGCGGCGATGGCCTCGAATCTCAGCTTCATCGTGAACGCCGCCCAGCGAGATGCGGACGAACTTGCGTCCGAGGGCGCGGGCGATGGAACGGCCGAGCGAAGTTTTGCCAACACCCGGAGGTCCCACGAAGCAAAGAATCGGGCCTTTCATCGTGGGCTTCAGACGCCGAACTGAAAGGTAATCCAGAATGCGGTCTTTTACCTTCTTCAAGTCGTAATGATCGGTATCGAGGATTTCTTTAGCCTTCGGGATATCAACTTCTCCGCCGGAAGTTTTCGCCCATGGCAGAACCGCGAGCCACTCGATGTAATTTCGGGTGACTCCGTAATCGGCAGCCATTGGTGACATGCGCGAGAGGCGGCCAAGTTCTTTCAGTGCTTCTTTCTTCACGTCATCCGGCATGCCGGCATTTTCGATTTTCTGACGAAGATCTTCAGTGTCGCGCTGGCCTTCATCTTGCTCGCCGAGTTCTTTTTGGATAGCTTTCATCTGCTCGCGCAGATAGTACTCGCGCTGGCTTTGCTGAACGCGGTCCTGCACTTCGGATTGGATCTTGTTGCGCAGTTGCTGGACTTCGAGTTCCTTGGCCAGATGCTGGTTGATTTTTTCCAGGCGAATCCGAACATCGGTAGTTTCAAGCGTATCCTGCTTGTCAGGCGTTGACAGAGATGGCAGCGAAGAGGCTATGAAATCCACCAGGCGACCAGGCTCTTCGATATTCATGGCAACGGTCGAAAGCTCGTCGGACAAAGTGGGCGAGCCGGCTACGATCTGCTGGAACAGAGTGAGCACGTTGCGCTGCAAAGCCTCGACTTCAGAAGACTTTGGCGGAATGGATTCCGGCACGGTCTCGACTCGGGCGTGCATGAACGGAGTGAGCTGGGTGAACTCGACCAGGCGCACGCGTTCCAGGCCTTCGGCGAACACGAACAGGCTCTGGTTAGGCATTTTTACGACTTTGTGCACCACCGCCAGACTGCCCACGGTGTAAAGGTCGGAGGGTTGGGGCGAATCAACGCGGGCCTCGCGCTGCGCAACCACCACGATGGTCTTGTCTTCCCCAAGCGAATTTATAAGCTGCACCGAACTTTCGCGACCGACAGTCAGCGGCAGCACGGCGTGGGGGAATAGTACGGTGTCTCGCACTGGAAGAATAGGTAATGATTTGTCTTTATCTTGTGGCATGTTTTCTCGCTGCGCTCATCGGCGAAATGGCTGAACTCCGATCCACGAATGAAGCGCTGAATAAAGCTTTTTTGGGTTGAGTGTATCTTACTCAACTTTGATGCCCTGCATCGCTAAAAGATGCAGGCGGCGTGTGCTGGTGTAAGTTTCTCCCGACAGATCAATCAGTTGGATTCTAAACCTCGACCGTGGGGTTTGTGAAAAAACGAAAGGTTTGAAGGCAAAGATGAACCAAGGTGTTTGCCCCCGGGCTTATACTAATGCGCCCCTCGGTCGAGGGCGAGGAGCGAAGGAGAGCTGATGAAGCTGAATGGCTACCTGGTGAAGAGCACGGTAGTGGCGGCATTGGGCGGCCTGCTATTCGGTTTCGACACGGTGGTGATCTCGGGAACCACGAGCGGGCTGGCGGCGGCCTACCATCTTTCGCCGTTCATGAAAGGCTTCACGGTATCGGCAGCGCTGTGGGGGACGGTCTTGGGAGCGATGCTGGCGGGCATTCCGGGCGACCGGCTGGGAAGGCGGGACAGCCTGCGCTGGATGGCAGTACTGTATCTGGTTTCGGCGATTGGGTGTGCGGGCGCGTGGAGCTGGACGGCGCTGGTGATTTTTCGCTTTGTCGGCGGACTGGGGATTGGCGGGTCGTCGGTGTTAGGGCCAATGTACATAGCAGAAATTGCACCGGCGAGCTGGCGGGGGCGTCTGGTCGGATTCTTTCAGTTCAATATTGTGCTTGGAATTCTGGTGGCTTATCTATCGAATTTCCTGATCGGATTGCAGAATTTCGGGCCGGCGGAATGGCGCTGGGACCTGGGAGTGACTGCGATTCCGGCGGCTTTCTTTTTTGTGATGCTGTTCACCATCCCACGCAGTCCGCGATGGTTGGCTAAGAAGCAACGGATCGCCGAGGCACGCGAGGTCTTGAAACTCACCGGAGATGAAAATTACGACCAGGATTTGCAGGAAATCCGGGCGTCGATTGATGCCGAGCATGGACACGGAGATGAGCGGTTGTTTTCCACCAAATACCGGTTGCCGATATTTTTGGCGGTATCGATTGCGTTCTTTAACCAGTTTGCCGGGATTAACGCGATCCTTTATTACCTCAACGATATTTTTGCCAGCGCCGGGTTCAGTAAAGTTTCGGGCAGCGTGCAGGCGATCTTTGTGGGTCTGACGAATTTGATCTTCACTATGCTGGCCATGTCGGTGATCGACAAATTCGGGCGGAAGAAGTTGCTGTTGATCGGAGCGGCGGGGACCGCGGCATGTCTGGCGGGAGTTGCGGGGATATTCGGATCGGGAAAACATATTGACTTGTTGATATGGCTGCTGATTCTTTACATCGCGTTCTTCGCATTTTCGCAGGGTGCGGTGATCTGGGTTTACATCAGTGAAGTTTTTCCCAACCGGGTGCGGGCCAAGGGACAAAGCCTGGGTAGCTTTACCCATTGGATTTGCGCGGCATTCATTTCTCTGGGATTTCCCACCTTGGCCAAGTGGTCGAGACCGCTGCCGTTTGTGTTTTTTGCCGTCATTACGCTGGTGCAATTTTTTGTGGTGCTGCTGGTTTATCCGGAGACTAAGGGAGTATCGCTGGAAGAGTTGCAGAAAGAGCTGGTGGCGGGATGAAAACAATTGGAACCAGACTGTTGCTCGCGTTTTTCCTGCTGAGCCTGCCGGGCACAATGTTTGCAAAGGAACCATTGAAGTCGCCCTGGGATTTGCATCCCATAACGCTGAGTAATGAACCGTACGAATGCCCGGGTGGGCCTCAACTGCCGCACGACTTCGCAACTAATTCATACTACGTCGATTCGCAGCATTCCATTCCAGACCCGGTTCTCAAGAAAAACTATCAAGACTCAGTAACAGGAATTGAAAATTTTTCGAGGGCCATAGTTAGGGCGGCCGATGCGTACCAGACAACTGGCAGCCGGACGGCTGCGCAGTGCGTTGCGACGCTGCTCCAGTCTGCGGCGTCCCAAAAGGCTCTAACCGGGACGATGGATGGAAACCAGGCGTCTTACGTGCAGGGCTGGAACCTTGGAGCCTGGGCGGTGGCTTTCCTGAAGGTCCGCGGGGCCGGACTTGTATCGGAAGGTCGGGCCCGCGACATTCAATCCTGGATGAGGAAATTAGCCGAAGAGAATGCGGGCTACTACGAAAAAAAACGTGCCAGCCGGCATCACCCGAACGACGCTGACAACAACCATGTGTACTGGGCGGGCTTTGCGATTGCGGCAGCCGGAATAACGAATGGCAACCGCAATTTATTCAACTGGGGCGTGGCTGCTTACAAGCACGGCATCAGTGAGATTCAGAAGGACGGGAGCCTGCCCAATGAAATGGCGCGCGGTCAAATGGCCCTGCATTACCATCTTTATGCCCTCGCTCCGCTGATGATGCTGGCCGAATTTGGCGAGGCCAACGGGATGAACCTTTACGCCGAACGCGATTATGCAATTAAACGCCTGGTAGGGCTTTGTGTGAGCGGCTTGCAGGATGCGAGTTTCTTTCAGCACAAGACAGGAGTAGAGCAGGTAACGGACTCTGGAATACAAGCCTGGCAGATAAGTTGGGCTCAGTTCTACACTCGGCGCTTTCCTGATCCGAAAGTTACAGAGTTAATGAGCAAAGCCGAACGCCTGAATTACACCATGCTCGGCGGCTTGCCGCCGCAATAGTCGGGTCACGCCGCTTTGTAGATCCCCAGCACCTTCACCATATCGGCGACGGCTTTGAGCTGCAGCAGAGCGCCGCGCGCCAGTTTGTCATCACCACGCAGGAAATCGGCGTAGAAGACGTACTCCCAGGGGCGGCCGCGGATGGGGCGGGACTCGATTTTGCTCAGACTGATGTCGCGATCGGCGAAGACGCGCAGGGCTTTGTGCAGCGCGCCGGGAATGTTTTTTAATCCGAAAGCAACAGAAGTTTTGTTGGCGCCAGGAAGTATGCGGCGATTGCGCCGGATGAGAACGAAGCGAGTGAAATTGCGCTTGTCATCCTCAATGCCGGCCGCCAGGATTTTCCCTTTGTAGACTGTGGCGGCATGGCGGCTGGCGATGCCGGCGGCATCGTTCATCTTTTCTGCGATCACATGCTTGACGCTCCCCGCCGTATCGTAGAAGGGATTGGGCTGAATTTTCAGGTTGGCGCGGAAAAAGTCGCGGCATTGATCGAGCGCCACGGGATGGGAAAAGACGCGTCGAAGGTCCGCCTTCTTTACCCCGCGCGCCGCGATCAGGTTGTGAATGATGCGCAGATGAAAATCGCGCTGGATGAAAACCTCGCGTGCCAGTAACAGATCGAGGTGCTCGGTGACCGATCCGGCGAGCGAGTTTTCTATGGGAATAACCGCGACGGGAACCTTACCGGATTCAAGCTGATCGAAAACTTCAACCGAGCGGGCACAGGGGACGACGCTGCAGCCCTTGACCATGCGGCGGGCAGCTTCGTGACTGAACGACCCCGGTTCTCCCTGAATAGCAATTTTCATTCGAGCAACTTATCCGGCGTGCGGCCGGGAAAGCAAATTTTTCTCAAGCAGCAGCGCGTCCACTCCATTGGAATAATAATGCGGAATAGATTGAATGACGTCGTATCCGTGACGTTTGTAGAAGGAAATGGCGGACGCGTTATTAACCGCGGTTTCCAGGCGAACCGCGTCGCATCTGGAATACAGCAAGCGTTTTTCGGCCGCTTCGAGCAAGGCTGAACCGATGTGGGAGCGGCGGGCGGAGGCCCTGACATCAATGGTGATGATGTGCCCCTTACCGCGGCGGCTGCTCTCGGCAACAATGAAGGCAAGGATTGAAGAATTACTTATTAGATCGCCCTTATCGTCTTCCTGGCCTTGCAGATTCTGCTTCACAGAAGCTTGCGCGGGCTCGGCCGATTCCGCCACCAGAGTGAACGCGCCCCAGCGACGCAAATAAATCCGCAATTCATACCGGCTGTACGAGATGCCGGGCTCGAAGCAGGACTGGTCGATGGACCATAGGGTGTTGAAATCATCGGGCCGATAGTCGCGGAGTTTAAATCTCACCCTTCCATTCTAGATGGATTGCAGGCTTGTGCTCGGAACGCCATGAAATCCATGTACTTGCCGCAAGGTGAAAGTTGCGAAAAAAATATTCCTCGAAGGCCTTGCCCGCTGACTACCGCAAGCCGTAACATTCGCATCTGAGGGGTTTGTGGTGCTACGCATCGCCATAGAAGCGGTGGTTGCCGCGACCGCTATCGTCGCTATCTGGTACCTTCTTTTCTCCCGCTACAATCGGCGCCGAGGAACGGTGGTTCTACATTGGGTAGAATCGGCCTGCGCCACGCGCGGACGGCTGGTTGAAACCCGCTGGTTAAGCGCCAGCAGCTTGCAGGCCCACTTCAGCTTTGCCACCCATTGGTTTGAAAACGCTAGGATTACGATAAAGCTGATTCCCCGCCCTATTCCGATCCAGTGGGCGATGTGCCTGTGGCGCAGACAGAAAGAGACCCTGACCTTCGAAGCCGACCTTGATTATTCGCCGCATTTTCATCTGGACATCTCTCGCCACCGCTGGCTAACGCAAAGGCCGAAGGAAATTTCGAACCCGGAGCGGAATTGGACGATTTCCCGTCCGGGGCCGGTAGTGCTCACCACCCGAACGGAGTGGACCCACGAACTGACTCCGGTAGTGAATACGCTGATGACTTCCCGCGGACATAGTTTGATGACGGTCCGGTTCCGTCCTGACTCGCCAAACCTGGCGGCCACCATTCCGCTTGAGGCATTGTCGGATGAAGAGGCCACGGCGGCGTTTCTGAATGTGCTGCGCGATCTGGCGTCGGGAGCTTCGGCTTCGCGCCAGTAGTCCCCTCTGGTTACACGCAGCCGTTTTGTCCTTATAACTTCGCCCTGCAATGCATGCTGACGTAAGGTCTCTCTCGTCCTCGGTGGGCGAGTTCGGGATGACACTGAAAACATTCAAAGCTCTTCAGGTTCGGGTTGGAAGCGATAGCCCACTCCCCGCACCGTGAGCAGGTGCTGCGGGCGTTCGGGATCGTCTTCAATGTAGCGGCGCAGGCGCACGATGAAGTTATCTATGGCGCGGGTGTCAGTGTCCTCACGCAGGTCCCACACTTCCTCGAGAATTGCTTTGCGGGAGACCACCTGGCCGCGATGGCGGATCAGATATCGCAACAGCTCTGCCTCCATAACCGTCAGGTGAGTGGTTTCGCCGTCCGTGCTGAGTTCCAGATTGCCAAAATCGATGGTCCTGCCATTGAACGAGAAGGTGCCGAATTCCTGACTGCTGCTATCTCGACCTTCATCGGAAGGAACCGGGACATGCTGCGCGGGAGGGTGCTGCATCCATTCGCGACGGCGCAGCAGGCCTTGCAGCCGCGCGAGAAAGATTGGCAGCTCAAAGGGCTTAGCAACGTAATCGTCAGCGCCCGAGGCGAACCCTTTTAGGACGTCCTCGGGACGGGCGCGGGCGGTGAGCATGAGGATGGGAATGTAGTTGCGGGCCGCGCGCAGCTGGTTGGCAACTTCGAAGCCGTCTTTGCCGGGAAGCATGATATCGAGGACGAGAGCGTCAAAGTCTTCGTGCCGGCGAAGTAAAAGATCCAGCGCAGTCTCGCCGTCTCCGGCAATGCTGGCGGAATGACCTTCGGCTTGCAGATTAAATTGCAGGCCGGTGGCGATGTGAGCTTCGTCCTCGACGATGAGCACGCGGCTCATGAGACTCTCCGCGGCAATTCGAAGATGACGGTAGCGCCTTTGCCTTCGCCGGCGCTCTCGGCGACGACCCGGCCGCCGTGGCGCTTGGCGATGGAGCGAACCAGAAAAAGGCCGAGGCCGGTGCCGCGAACCTGCCCCAGGGCGCGGCTCGGTACGCGATAGAAGCGCTTAAAAATGGTCTTCAGTTCAGAACGGGGAATGCCCACGCCGCGGTCCTGCACCCGCAAAATCAGCCGTTTCTGCTCTTCTATGGCAAGCTGGACCGAGATGTCGACGTTATTGCGCGAATACTTCACCGCATTATCCAGAATGTTGGAGACGGCCGTGCGCAGGTCTTCGGGATCGCCATTAACCTCAGAACTGTCGCCATTTAGCGATGACTGGTACCGCAGGGCGTCCGGCTGGAGATGATGGCTGGTGCGGGCGCTTTGCACGCACTCTTCCACCAGTTTGGCGAAATCCACATTAAGGTTCTGTCCCTTCCGTCCGGCCACCCCCGCCTTCAAAACTTTTTCGACGGTGCCCATCAGGCGGTCGGTATCTTCAAGCATGAGGCGGTAGAAGTTGGCGCGTTGCGCATCATCGATAGTGGCCTGGCGGCGCTCGAGGGTTTGTAGATGAAGGCGAATGGAAGCGATAGGGGTTTTCAGTTCGTGAGTGACGGCGTTGATGAAACTGTCGTGCTGCTCGTTACGGCGAATTTCGCGCACCAGAAAACTGGTGTTAAGAATAAGGCCGGTAGCGATTGCGCCAAAGAAGATGATCCCCAGAAGAACTTTAAAATCATGCTGCCAGTTCAGAATGATCCAGCCGAAGCCAACGGCAACTGCCACCGAGGCCAGCACCACCCCGAAGGTAAGGAAAAACACGAGTTTGCCGCGCCGGCTTACGCGCATGCAGAGATTCTAGCGCGGGAGAGCGGACGGGCGAGAAGAATAGCCAGGGCCACGGGCTCTTCAGTTCTTTACAGCTGCGAGAAGCAGCCTCATACTATTGTCATCGACTTCATGTCGGCTCGCTTGTGCGCAACCTCTCTGGACTGCTTTCAGTTTTCCTTTTGATGTCTATGGCCGCGGCACAGGTGCCGGCAACCATTGGCGAACAGTTCACCAGCGAGGAACATCTGGCCAAACCCGGCTGGTGGCCGCGCAAAGGAAATGCAGCCCGCAACGACTACGTGGGTGCGGAGGTCTGCGCCCAATGCCATGCTGCACTCGCAGCCGGGCAGCAGAAACATGCGATGGCGCACAGCGCTGCTCCCGCTGCGAAGGCGAAAATTCTGGGCGGCGAAGCAGCCTATGACATTGGCCCGTTCCACTACAGCCTGACGAAACAAGACGACGCCATGACCTACCTGGTGACTGGAAAAGGGGAAACTTTTTCGGCGCCGATTTTGTGGGTGTTCGGAAGCGGCAGCCGTGGACAGAGTTTCCTGTTTCAACATCATGGGAACTTTGAAGAAGCGCGTATCAGTTTCTTTCGCAATCTGGGATTTGCAATTACGCCCGACCATCCTTCTGGGATCCCGGATTCAATGGAGAACGCCCTGGGCCGGGAAATTCCCAAGGAAGAAGCCCCGGCGTGTTTCGGTTGTCACACCACCGCGGCGAACGTCGGCAATCACTTTGATCCGGAACATTCCATGCCGGGGATTTCTTGTGAAGGGTGCCATGGCCCGGGTGCAGCCCATGTGGCGGCGGCGAGTGCAGGCGTGGGCGGAAATCCCGGAATGATAATCAATCCGCGGAACCTGGATCCCAGCACGGCCGTAGATTTTTGCGGTTCCTGTCACCGCACGTGGTGGGACATCAGCCAGCTTCCTTATCGTGGCGTGAATAATGCGCGGTTCCCGGCTTATCGCTTGGAGGGTAGCCGCTGCTGGGGCAAAGGAGATGCACGGCTGACCTGCTTCGCATGCCATGATCCGCACCAGCCGCTGGTGAAAGATCTTGCCGCGTATGACGGAAAATGCTTAAGCTGCCATGTGACGTCGGCGTCCAAAAAAGTTGCGGACCATCCGGGGGCGGCGTGTCCGGTCGCAGTTAAAAACTGTGCCAGTTGCCATATGCCAAAATACGTAGTTCCCAAAATGCGTAATACTTTTACGGACCATCAAATTCGAGTAGTGAAAGATCTGGCGTCGTTCCCCGATTGAGGAAAGAAATCAATGCTCAAGATCAGCCGAGTTTTCGGAATGGCAGTTATCACTTTGATGTTTCTGTGCCCGCTCGCCACGTTTAGCCAGGCGCCAACAGAGCACGCCGTGCCCAGCGCCGACAAAAAAGCGAGCGAAGTTTTCAAGAATGTTCAAGTGCTGAAGGACGTTCCTTCCGACCAATTAATTCCGGCGATGCAGTTCATTACGTCGTCGCTGGGCGTGCAGTGCTCTTTCTGCCACGTGGAAAACGCCTTCGACCAAGATGACAAGAAGACCAAGCAGACGGCGCGGAAAATGATGCGCATGATGCTGGATATCGACGCCGCTAATTTTGAAGGCAAGCAGATGGTGACCTGCAACACCTGCCATCGAGGCAATCCTAAGCCGCAGGCGATTCCTGCGATTGCGGAGTCGCAGCCGCATTTGTTGTCGGAAGCGCCACCGCCGAACCAGGCGAACCCACCGGACTTGCCGCATGCCGAAGAGATCGTTGGAAAATATACAGCCGCGATTGGTGGCGAAGCTAGTGTTTCCAAGCTGAAAAGCCTGGTCGAAAAGGGGACGTTTGAGGCCGCGGGCCACCAGTTTCCGGTGCAAGTTTTTGTAAAGTCTCCGGAACGGATTTCGGTTGTGACCCAATGGCCCAACGGAGACGGCAGCACCGTGTTTAATGGGCAGGCCGGATGGATCACCTTTCCGGGACGGCCGCAGCACCCCATGACTCCCGCCGACGTCGAAGCAGCGCGCATTGATGCCGACTTGCAATTCGCGATCGACATGAAGAAATCTTTCAGCGAGCTGCGGGTGGAGAAAGAACTGAAGATCGGGGACAAAGACGCGGTAATGATCTCCGGGCAACGGACATCACTGGCCCCGGTGGAAATGTACTTCGATCGGCAGAGCGGATTATTGCTCCGCATGGTGCGTTACGCGCAATCGCCGCTGGGGCGGAACCCAACGCAGATCGACTACTCAGATTATCGGGATGTGGCAGGGGTGAAGTTGCCGTTCCATTGGGTATCGGCAACGCCGACAGGAAGATTCGTCATTCAGTTGGAAAGTGCGGAAGCGAATACATCGATTCCGGACAGCAGATTTGAGAAGCCGGCGGCGAGTCCGCAGTAAGTTGTCGCATCCAAAGATTTTTACCGGCAGCGGATAGGCGCAATAAGAAAAGCGCAGAGATAATCTCTGCGCTTTTAGATCACATTAAATCTAATCAATTAAACCGCCCGGTCGAGCAAAACCTCTAGACCGACACCAGCTCGGGGCGCGACTCTTTCATCATCTTGGCTTCGTCTTCGCGCAGTTCATCGAGCTTCACGCGATAGACATGCCGCGCCAGACCCAGCTTCTTCAGCGTCCAGATTCCGTACCAGTTGATATCGACTTCATACCACTTGAGGCCGTGACGCGCTGAAACCGGATGCGCATGGTGATTGTTGTGCCAGCCCTCGCCGAAGGTGAGCAGGGCCACAAACCAGTTGTTGGTGGACATATCGCGAGTGCGGAAGCGGCGTGATCCCCAGGTATGAGTGGCGGAATTGACCAGCCAGGTGGAATGCAGGCCGACAACTGTGCGCATGAAAAGTCCCCACATCAGGAACGGCAGGCCGCCGATCGCAAAAAGAACAACACCGGAGACGATCACCGGGACGTAGTGATATTTGGTAATCCAGATATGAAATTTGGATTTGGTGAGATCGGGCACGTAGCGGGAAAGAGTGCTGGTGTCCTGATGCAGGCTCTTGCCCATTAGTATCCATCCCATGTGCGCCCACCATTTGCCATCGAGTGGGGTGTGGGGATCGCCCTCTTTGTCAGAAAATTGATGATGGATGCGGTGAGTGGCAACCCAGAAAATCGGTCCGCCTTCGAGGGCTAGGGTCGCGCAGACAGTGAGGAAATATTCCACCCACTTTGGAGTCTTGTATCCGCGATGGGTAAGAAGGCGATGGTACCCCATGCCGATGCCAAGGCTTCCGGAAACCCACCACAGGAAGCAGGCCACGAAAAATGCCTTCCAGGTAAAGAAGAACAACGCTGCCACGGCGCCCACGTGAAAGGCCCCCATAAAAATAGCGGTGACCCAGTTGATTTTGTCGTCCTGGCGATTGCGTTCGAGCGCTTCGATTTCCAAGTTGTTCTCCCGGGGGTTCGGATATTAATGGCCCTATCGGTAGATTAAAGGCGGGGCTTGAGTCTGGCTGTAATACTTGTGTAATAGCGAGGCGCAGAGCATTACGGTGGTAATGGGCAGCAATGGAGAATTTAGCGCGGCAGGGTTGGTACTTTGAAGTCCCGAACGCAAAAATCCGGGACTTCAAAGGCTATTTAGTTTTTATGAGGGGCGCAGGGACGGACGGGTGGCAGATTGCCGAGCAATGAATCAGCCAGCCGCAACCAGCGTTCAAATGGAGGCTCCCACAGATCCATGTCAGTGTCCGCAAGGTATTCCTGGGAGACGGGCATCTTCGGAATTCGGGTATCGTTGCAACGTGTGCTGAGGTTCGAATCCATCTTTTCTCCTTCCAAGTTAAACCCTGAGATGAGACCAGAGTCGCACATGGTTGTAACTTATTGATAGCTAATAAATTACGTATTACTTCGGTTATGGACTTCTGAGTGTAGATGGGCTGGAGGAGAGCTGTATCACACTAAGAAAAAGCTCATTGCGGAATTTAATTCAGCCTCACTGAATTGAGGCTTGACATCCAGGATGAGGGGTCTAGCATGGATATATCACCTCCGATCCATTTCAGGGTCGAATGGGCCGGCAGCCAAGGAAAGTCACCGCTTCTTGGTAGTCGGCCCGTTTAATTAGCCTTCAGCCGTCAGCTAAACCATTACCCACTGTTTTAATTTTCTGGCTAGCGATTCGGGGACTTCGGCTTCGAGTTCAACCATTCCATCTTTGTATTGGCGGGAATAGATTCGCGACCGGGCTTCGAGTTGGGCGAGTGCCTTGCCTTCTTTTTGGGGAATGCGTAAATGGATCCGGCTGAGTGAATCTTCCGAGAGCATTTGATCGATGCGATCGAGCAGGGTGGTCAGGCCGATTCCCTTCGCGGCAGAAACATGGACGGTGCGCGGGTCGTCGCGCAGGCTGTCGCGTTGCTTCGGCGGGAGCAGATCGATTTTGTTTTTTACGTAAAGCGCAGGCTTCTGGCCGGCTTCTAGCTCGGTGAGCACGCGATCGACCTGCGCGTCCTGCTCGGCGGAGAGCAGACTACTGGCGTCAGAGACGTGAAGGATCAGCGCCGCGCGTTGCACTTCTTCAAGCGTCGCGCGAAAAGCTGAAACCAGCGCGTGCGGCAGGTTGCGAATGAATCCCACCGTATCCGAAAGCAGGACTTTGCGCTTGGACGGCAGCTGACCGCCGCAGATGTGGGGTCGAGCGTGGCGAACATGCGCGGGCGACTCCAGCACGGTGGCTTTAGTCAGCGCATTGAACAGTGTCGATTTGCCGGCATTGGTGTAACCGACCAATGCGACCGTTGCGACCGGGACTGACTCACGCCGTTGCCGCTGCTGGCGCGCGGATGCGGCGAACATTTTCCATTTGTTCTTTGACGTGGCGGATGCGGCGATAAATTTTGCGGCGGTCGGTTTCGAGCTGAGTTTCGCCGGGGCCGCGGGTGCCGATTCCGCCGCCAAGCTGCGACATTTCCGCGCCGCGTCCGGTGAGCCGCGGGAGCATGTACTCCAGTTGCGCCAGTTCGACCTGCAGCTGGCCTTCGCGGGTACGGGCGTGGCGTGGCGAATATATCGAGAATCAGTTGCGTACGATCGATGACGCGGGCATGAACCATGTTCTCAATGTTGCGCTGCTGGGATGCGGTGAGATCGTGATCGAAGAGCAGCAGAGTCGGCGGAAACCGACGGCCGCAGCTCCGGCAATTTCTTCCAGCTTGCCGCGGCCGATGAGGGTGGCGGGATCGGGACGGTCGCGGCGCTGCAGAATTTCTCCCGCGATTTCGGCGCCGGCGCTGATAGCGAGATCGCGCAATTCTCCCAGAGATTCTTCCGCGCTGAACTGGGGATCGGACACCGGGTGAGAGGTCGCCGCGGTTGCGGTATTGCGCGCAGCCTGGGCTCCGCTGGTCAGGTTTTTAGCGGACGGGCGCTTGCGGGTGCGGTATTCGAGCCCGACCAGAAATGCGCGTTCCTTGCGCATTCCAGGAGGAAGATTTTGTTGAGCGGAGCGCCCGCTGGCACGCGATACTCTGGATTCAGTACTGCGCAAGCTCAAACAGACTTACCCTTCAGTTCCAGTCCCAGACGAGGGGGACGCTTGATCAGCATCGTTCGCCAGGGGCGAGGGCACGACCCGAGGTCGATCGGAGAAGCCGTGGCCCTTCGCGACCGCAACGGTTGAAATCGCGTGCTTGAAGATTAGTTGCTCCTGGTTGTTGGTCTCAAGCACAACCGAGTATTTGTCGAATGAACGAATACGTCCGGTCAGCTTTACCCCGCTCATCAGATAAATAGTGATACTGCTGCGCTCTTTGCGTGCCGTATTGAGGAAAGTGTCCTGTATGTTCTGCGTCGCCGGCTTGGTTTCCATATCACCGATCTCCTTGTGCTCGGTCCTCGAACCAACTACCCTGGCGCGCGGAAACTGCGCGGACGGGGAACTTGCTATCGCAGCTTTAGAGTAAGGGGTAAGTGGCACCTTTTTCAACTGGCGTTTTTGTGTTCTTTAGCTTGTGCAGGTTGCGCAGGGTTCGTCGGTACACCGACAATGCTGGCTGTCCGGAACCGGGAATTTGCCCGCGTGACTTTTTTATAAAAAGCGAGGCTCCGATATTCCACCTCAATTGATGCATTCATTGCGGAAATAATTGGGCCGGCTGGTAATCGGCGGCCTCAAGAGCACTGCGGAAATACTTATTCTCTGCGACCAAATCGACGATTTCTTAATCTGATCCACTTCAGCACGTCGAATTTTTGATAGCGGAGCGCAATCATGAAAGTGGTTCAAGTCAGTAAAGCTGGCGGAAACTTCGAAACCGTTGAGCGGCCGACGCCCCAGCCAGGACGCGGGCAGGTACGGATTAAAGTTGAGGCTTGCGGCATATGTCATAGCGACCTGGTGGTAAAGGACGGCTTCTGGCCGGGTATCCAATACCCGCGGGTGCCCGGCCACGAAATCGCCGGACGCATTGATGCCGTAGGAGAAGGAGTGACGAACTGGCAATCTGGACAACGCGTCGGCGTCGGCTGGCATGGCGGGCATTGCTTTGTGTGCGATCCCTGCCGGCGGGGTGAATTTATTCTGTGCCAGGTCGAAAAGATCACAGGTATCAGCTTTGACGGGGGCTACGCCGAATACGTGATCGCTCCGGCAGAAGCGGTGGCGGCAATTCCCGAAGGTTTAAAGGCAGAAGAAGCAGCGCCTTTGCTGTGCGCGGGTATCACAATGTTCAATTCCTTGAGGCATTCAGGCGCTACGGCGGGACAGCTGGTCGCGATTCAGGGGATTGGTGGGCTCGGTCACCTGGGTGTTCAGTACGCAAGGCAGATGGGATTCCGCACCGTAGCGATCGGACGTGGAGCGGACAAGAAAGCCATGGCTCAGAAACTTGGGGCTCATGAATACGTCGACACCGATGCGGGAGCGCCGGGTGAAGCCTTGCAAAAGCTGGGCGGAGCAAATGTGATTGTGGCCACCGCTCCCGATTCGAAATCGATTTCAGCGCTGGTGGATGGATTGGCGCCGGACGGCAAGTTGCTGGTAATCGGCGCGACTCAAGATCCGTTATCGATTACTCCACTGCAATTGATATCAAAGCGCCGGACGGTAGTGGGTTGGCCGTCAGGAACTGCGAAAGACTCCGAAGACACGTTGCAGTTCAGCGCGCTGACCGGGGTACGTCCGATGATCGAGACTTTTCCGCTGGCAAAGGCGGCGCAGGGCTATGAACGTATGCTGAGTGGCCAGGCGCGATTCAGGGTAGTAATTACCATGAACTGACCCATGGAAACGGCGTCACGATCGCGCGAAGATTAGAAGCGGTCGAATGTCTCCGTTGTCCGCCACCTGGATCGCCGCCAAATAATGCTTGCGGGCCTCGCCCCGCTTGACAAGATTGGCCGAACCCCAGGTGAATTCAGGGCGACCAAGCTTGGTCACCAGGACGTCGCCGATAAGACGCGCATGCCGGCCGTTACCGTTGGGAAAAGGATGAATCAACACAAGCCGGTGATGGAAGCGGACAGCTATTTCATCAACCGAGTAGGTGGAGTTCTCGATCCAATAACACACATCGCCGAATAATGCGGCGAGCCTATCCAGGATTTCATGGAACGGAACACCAATTGTTTTTTCACTGTGTCTGTACTTTCCTGCCCACTTCCATGTTTGGGCGAACATCTTGTCGTGCAGTTTTCGGATGTACCGGTCAGAGATGAGATCCAGTGGTCTAGTGCGGTCTAACAAAGCCCACTCCCTTGCGCGCAAAATGTTCTCGCGCTCCCATTCATTGAGTTCTTCTTTGGTCGCGAGATTCGGAATGAGATCTTTAAGTTCATCGGGCGAGAGCGGGGTGTTGCCATCGCCGGTTGTTGCAAGGGTTGTCATCTCTTGCGGCTGCGTTTTAGGAGGCGGGTTGTTTCTTCCTCTATCTTTCGCTCAACCCGGCCCACGGCTTGGTCTTCGAGTGCCATGCTGTGTTCCACTGCCCGGACATTCTCTGCTGCCCTGTTTCTGGCAGATTCTTCCGCCAGCCCATGGATGTTTCCATTCTTGGGGACAAGAGCATAGACAAGCCGGCAACCAAGGGCATCAGCCGCCTGGCGGAGGCTTCCCAGGCTGATTCTGTATTCAGCTTCAGAGTTCTCAAGACGTGCCGCGACGGTCGGGGCTTTGTGGAGCCGCCTCGCCATTTCGCGCACTGTGACCCCAGTTGCCTCGCGAATCGCGCGAATCCACCCCTTTTGGGGGCGCGGAACGTCCTGGGACTTCTGAAACTGCGTGAGTGCGCGCTGCAATTGGGTGAGACGTAAGTTTCTGAATTCAGGCTTCATATGGATTCTCAAAGCACATTTGTACTCTTATAGTAGCACATAAGGTTGTTTTTGTACTCTTTAATGAGTACACATAATCAACTCTCGTGCTCCTATAAGAGCACACGTTGGGCGAGATTGATTCCTCTTAGACTTCACGGAGGGCGCGCGTCTCAGACGCCCAGTTCTTCCTGCAGCCATTCGGGTTCTGGCTTGGGTTCGGCGGTAAGATCGAGCACTAACTTTTCGAGCACCAGGCGCTTGCTGGGCGGATTGGAGCGCAGGGCCAGGTCTGATTTTGCTACCAGGCGGATCGCGCGGGTAAGTTCGCGTTTCGATTTGTAGCGGCGGGCCTGGCGAATGATGTCATCGGCGGCGAACGGAGGGACGCGAAACCCCTGCCACAGGGCGGCCCACAACATTCGCTGATCGCGAACGTTGCGCTCGAGGATCACCAGCATCTGGCGAAAGGTTTTAGCCAGCATGTAGAGATGGCCGATGGCCGCGTCGTCACCATCACCGGTGGAGAGAATGGCGTCCAGCATTTCGAGCGCGCGAGTTCGGTCTCGGGCAGAAATTGCATCGGTAAGCTCGTAAAGAGAACGCTGCTTGGCGGCGAGGACCATGGTCTCAACGTCGCCGAGGGTGACTCGTTTTTTATCTCCGACGTAGAGGATGAGTTTTTCGAGTTCGTTCGAAATCATCATCATGTCGCCGCCCAGCGAATCGACCAGCTCGCGGGCGGCATCGAGATCGATCTTGACTTCGCGGGTGGCGCAATATTCCTGGATCCAGCGAACCGCATCGCCCTCTTCCACCCGTCCTAATTCGACGATCGCGCAGTAGCGGCCGAGAGTCTCGCGAATGCGCTCATAGCGTTCCTTGTCGGTGAGGTCCATGCGGCGGGCGTCCACCGGGATGCTGATGTGATCGGCGACGAAGATAAGGACGGCGTCGGGATTGGGGTCGCCGCAGTACTGCTCGATGGCATTCAGCTTTTCTTCATTCGATCCGCGGCCGAAAAGCGTTTTCACTCCTCGCACGAAGAAAACCTGAAAGGGCGCCATCAATGACGGTGTACGTGCGCGGTCCAGAACTTCGGCCAGGTCGGTTTCCGCCAGATCAAAGTCGAAGAAACTGAATTCGCGCAAATCGGGAGGAACCAGGTGTTGCAGAATCGCGTCGCGACATTTTTTGCGGAAGAATACTTCGTCTCCCACAAAAATGTATGCCGGACGCAATTTCTTGCCTTCTACTTCGGAAACGAAACGCTCGGCTTGGGCGAAGGCGCGCACTAAAATGCCTCCAGAATATTTGAGACCAGGGTGCGGGCAAACTCGGACGAAAGCCGGCGGAAGGCGGGAGAATCTTCCTCAAAAAAAGTGCTCAATTCCTCTGAGACCTGGTATTGCTCGCGAAACACATAGGAAGGATTCTGATAAAGAATTTTTCCCTTCGCATCCGTCAATATGACACGCATGCTGACGACGACCAGCACGCTGGAAGCGCGGCCCGTGGTGGAATCATAGGTGAGCGGGGTGGTGGCAGCGGCGGTGACCGTACCGCGCAAGGTTGCATCGGCAGTCTTGGAATCGGAAACCACGTGGTAGCTGGTGCGAGTGGTGAATTCCTGGACCACCGCGGCGGTGAGCATCTGCTCAATTTTGTAGGTTTGCGTCTGGTTGACGAATGCCGGAATCGCAAGCACCCGAAGATTTGAAGGCAGCAGATTAGCCCGTCCGGCAGTGTGATAACCGCATCCGGTGGCAAAGGCGCAGACCAGCGCGAGAAGACCGGCGATACGAATCACTGAATTTTCCCTCGCGGGCGGGCCGCGGCCATGTTCTCCGCCAATTCGACCGCCAGGGAGGCGGCAACCCGGAGATTGTCAGAAGTCGCCCAGAGCCAGACACTGTTGGGATCGGCGGCATCAGGCGCGATCGAAACCAGTATGTTGCCCTGGCCGGCGGCGTTGACGTTGCTGGGAGCGTCTTCGGAACCCGGAATCAGCGAAATATGTTCGCCGGCGAGGGCCGAAGAAATCTGGCTGATATCGGCGGCGGAATCGAGTTGCAGGTTCATCGAGACCGCGTTTCCGTGGAAGATCGGCGGCTGCAGAATCTGCACCGATGGAACGATCGCCCGATCAGCAGTAATTTTCCTGTAGTGGCGTAGGACGCGGTCGCCGAGCGATGACAACGTCGCGACCGCCTTCTCGCCGTAGCGTGAAATCAAATTGAACGCAATCTGTACGTCGAAAATATCCTTCGGCAACGGCTGGAAGGAGAGCAAATTCACCGTCTGCTCGTGCAGTTCGTCCATGCCTTTTTGACCGAATTCGGAGACGGGAAGAAAAACCGTGGCCACGGCGCGCTTTACCGGCACGGCGGATTTCACTCGAAGGACCAACAGCGCGAGGACGACCGCAATCGGGTCGGCGGTGACGACTGGAACTGGTTCAAGTTCCGGAGCGAAGGTTTGACCCAGCTGCCGTTCAATCCAGGGGGCGCGGACCACGGCGCCCGGCTCATTCTCGAGAGCGTAAGACAAGTCGACGATCGAACTGCCTGCTTTCGCGACCTGCTTCCAATTGCGGCGCGTGGAATCGGCGTCAGAGGCAAAGAAAGTGAAATCGACCTTATCGAACTGGTCGGCACGGATGCTCTGGATGAAGGTTACCTCGTCTTTGACCGCTTCAAGTTTGCCGGTAGCCTCGTCATCGTCGAGCAGCTTGATTTCAGAGGACGGAAAATTGCGTTCATCAAGAACTTCGGCAACGTCTTTGCCTTTGAGCGATCCCCGCGCCTACGATGGCGACGCGGTAAAAACCGGGCGTAGCTTCAAGGTTGGCGATGCCCGCGGATTTGATGTTCGAATTCATGAAATTTGCGACGCTTGCGTGTAGGTCGGAGGCGGTGGATTGCGCTTCCGCCGGAAGAGCCAATGCAGTCGCCAGAAAATTCCGGAGAACATATAGGTCAGCGCAATCACAAAGAGCACGGGTCCGGAAAATAAAAGGATCCCGGCCAGCAGCAATCCGATAATGACGACCAGCCGAAAGGGCTGGCGGGCGTGCATGTTGATGTCTTTGAAACTATAGAAGCGCCAGGTACTGACCATGAGGTAACCGGCCAGCACGACGACAATCAGCCAGGTCAAAGCCGAGCCCCACCAGAGCAACGGATCTCCATGTGAGAAATGCACGACGGCTGCGATAACGCCGGCGCCCGCCGGAATTGGCATGCCGACAAAATATTTTTTGCCGGGGCGCCCAGGATTCGAGGGCTGCGGATTCACCGCGATATTGAAACGCGCCAGGCGGCTGGCGCCGGCGATCAGAAAAAGAAAGCTGGCAATTGCGCCCAAACGAGGAAGAAGGTTGGCCATGTCAGGCCGGGAAATCTCCGCCGAGACCTGGTGAAATCCCCAGGCCCAGGCGAGCAGAGCCGGAGCAATACCGAAGGTTATGACGTCGGCTAGAGAATCGAGTTCGCGGCCAAAGTCGCTGGTGGTATTGGTCATGCGCGCGATGCGGCCATCAAGGCCGTCGAATAATACGGCGAACCCAATGGCCTTTGCGGCATTGTCGAAGTGCCCGGGCTGGCGTGACCGGGGATTGCGTGGCGTGAGCAATCGCATAAACCGCTGCCCCATGAATCACCTGCAGGATTGCGTAATAGCCGAGCAGGACATTGGCGGCGGTGAACAGCGAGGGCAGAATGTAAAGACCTTTGCGAAAGCGGCGCGGCCGCTGGTCTTCTTTTCTGCGAAGCGGATGTGACGGTTGCTCCTGCATCAGGATTTCCTCTGCTGTGCGTGGCCAGCGGCTGCGCCCGCGAATTCTTTTTCCTGCTCGAGAAAAGCCAGGATGGTGGAACCGCCTTTCACATTGTCGCCGACTTTGACCGCGACTTCAGCCGATTGATGAAGCAGTACGTCAGTCCTGGATCCGAATTTGATCAGGCCGACACGTTCGCCACGTTGCACGCTATCGCCGATTTTCTTGGTGAAAACGATTCGCCGAGCGAGCAAGCCGGCAATCTGCTTGAAAATGACGCGGTGGCCCTCGCCCTCGATGGTAACTGTATTCTGCTCATTTTCGTCAGCGCTGGCGGGATTCATTGCGTTCAGGTACTTCCCCGCTTTGTAGCGTGCGTCGCGCACAATGCCAGAAACCGGGGAACGGTTTACGTGAACGCTGAATACGTTGAGAAAAATACTGATGTTCTTGAATGCCTGGTCATCGACCTTGACCGTTGCAATGCTTGTGATCTTGCCGTCGGCCGGAGAAACCACGGCCCCAGGATCGGAGGGGATGACCCTTTCTGGATCACGAAAGAACCAGAGAAAAAATGCGGCCAGCAGCAGCGGAACAATGGCCCATGAAGGCCGCGTCAGCCATGCCACCAGCAACGATGCCGCAATCAGGACGGCGCCGTAATAATAACCATCACGAACCATTGCAAGGAATTATATTGCAGCCGCAAGATGGATTTCGCGGCGAGTTTGATTTCAGGAGCCGTGATGATCAGGCGTCTGCGCTGCCGAGGAAACTAATAACGTTCCGCGTAGGCGCGGCTGATGCGTGCGCCGTCCACGGGAACATCGCGCTGCAGTACGACTTCCAGGGTAGTTCCCGGTCCCATCTTCACTTCATTGCCGTGACTCAGAGCAGCGATCGCAGTACCGATGGCGCCGCCAACTCCGGCTCCGATTAAAGCGCCTTCGCCACCGCGAATGACTGCGCCGGTCAGTGCACCATCAGCCGCAGGTCCGGCAATGGTCGCCGCGGTCTTGCCTTTATTGCTGTCGCCCTGGATAGTGCCTTCTTTGTCTTTGACCTTGGCGTTATCAACTCCGGGGGCATTTTCGATAGCTCCCGGCAGCATCACCGTGTAGCCGCTGGGATAAATGAGGCTCGTAAAGTGAATCAGGACTTCGGCGCGCCCTTTAATGTGTCCGGCGGGTTTGATGGAGATGATTTTCCCTTGGACGTATGTACCCGGCGGCACCACGATGCGGTCGTCGACGACGACGGGAAATGTGGACTGCGCATAAATGGGATCGCCTTCGTGATTGGCTTTGGTAGAAATGGTGTTTTTGAGAGCAATGGGAATGCGGGTGCCGGCCGGAATCATCACCTGCCTGACGGTCCGCTGCGGACGCTGAGTGAGCGCCGGAGCGGGATCATCTTTTGTCTGCAACCGTGGAGTAATCTCGGGTTGGGCGCTGTCTTGCGCCAGAGCAAAAGTAGAGAAAAGTAGTAACGAAAGCAGAATGCGCACGCGGCACCTCCGATCCTGAAGCCTTATTGGAAGTACGATGCAACTTACCTCAGGAAAGTTATGAGAGCAAGATCAAAATTCTAAGGAGGTCAGCCTGCACCGAACAAGTCACGCCGAACCGCAGGCGTTGCTATATTGACTGAGGCAACTTGCATGGTCGTCTCCCCCAAAAAACGATACCGCATGCCCGCCGAGTGGGAGCCGCACGCCGCCACCTGGCTGGCATGGCCACACTATAAGCTGGATTGGCCGGGCAAGTTTGAGCCGATTCCTTGGGTCTTTGCTGAGATCATCCGGTATTTGAGCCGATATGAGCGGGTGGAACTGATTGTTAAAATACGGCGGCGGAGAAGTCGGCACGCAAAACTTTGCGGCTGGCTCATGCTTTGAATGAAAACGTCCATTTTCATCGTTGGCCGACCGACCGGATATGGACGCGGGATTCGGGATGTGCTTTCGTGTTTGAGGGTGAGTCTGCCCGGGCGGGGGCGACCGCGCCTCTACAAGAACGAGGAGTTGACGGCATGGGCGCCCGCGCGCGCGCAGAGCAGCTGGCCGCGGTTAAATGGCGGTTCAATGCCTGGGCCAAATATTCCAACTGGAAACGAGACGAAAAGATCGGCAGCCTGATGGCAGAGGCCGCGGGTGCAGATGAAATTCAGGCTGTCTTTGGAAAGAAACGAGTTGTGCTCGAAGGCGGATCGATCGACGTCAACGGCCAGGGAACGCTTCATCACCACCGAAGAATGCCTGCTTAGCCGGATACAGCAGCGCAATCCGGGAATGAAGAAGCGCGACTACGAAAAAATTTTCGCCGAATACCTGGGCGCGTCAAATGTCATTTGGCTTGGCTCAGGCATTGTCGGCGACGACACTCATGGGCACGTCGACGACATTACTCGTTTCGTTTCGCCGGACACGGTCGTGACCTGCGTGGAAGCGGATCCCGCGAGCGAGAACTACGAAGCCCTGCGCGAGAATGTGCGCCGGCTGCGCGATGCGACCGTCGAGGATGGAAAACCGCTGGCGACGATTGATCTCCCTATGCCTGCGCCGGTTTATTTCGAAGGCCGCCGTTTGCCGGCGAGCTACGCGAATTTCTATATCGCGAATCGTACCGTCCTGGTTCCGGTGTTCAATGATCCCAATGACCGGGTTGCGCTCGATATCCTTGCAGATATTTTTCCCGATCGCGAAGTTGTGGGAATTTATTGCGGGGATTTGATCTGGGGATTCGGGGCGATTCACTGCATGACCCAGCAACAGCCGGCGACATTTGAGTAGCCTTCGTTCCCGGGACGTGAACGTCCGGGGCTACACGAACCAAGGTTATAGTTCGATGATCTGATGATCGAGACAATCGGGGTGCATGGCGTCCAGGAGTCCGTTCATCAATTCCCTGCCATGCTTCGCCAGAAAATAAATGCCGGCGAAGCTGCGCTCCTGAAGCTCTTTGCCGGGATAAAGAGAATTGCTGATCAGTTCCGCGTGCCGCTGAATCACTTCGCTGTGCCGCAATTCGGCACGCGCGGCCCGGGCACGAAGATTATTGATCTGGTAGAGCATCTTGGATTCGGCATTTTCTGCCGACTCGATCAAAGTCTTATCGAGTTCGGTAAGTGACTCGCGAACCGCTTTCATCGAGCCCTCAACTGCGGCGGTGGCCTTCTCGAATGAATTCTGAAGATTTGGCGGAAGCCTGCGGGTGCCGATGGTTTCGCGTAGGACATCAGGGCCTTCCAAAATCTCTGGAATGGCCAAGTTGTACTTATCAAGTAAAGCTTTAACTTTAGGCTCGATCAGGGTTGCAGAAAAGCGCGATAAAACTGGAGTTGTACGATCCACTAAACTTTCATACACGGCTGCGACTTGCGCGAAGTAAGCCACTTCAGCGGCGCCGCCAATATAAGTCAGTGTCGGCAAGAGGTAATCTTGGACCACCGGGCGCAGCAACACGTTGGGACTGAAAGATTGCGGAGATTGCGACGCCAGATCCAGGAGCTGCTGGCGCGAAACCCTTCTCTTCCCCAACCAGAAACTCTCCCGTTTTCGCCTGGTGAATTGGCACGCGCGCGCCATCGCGCATGGCGAACAATAACGTGGATGAACTTGTGACCTTCACCTGCTGGTGATATCCAGCGGCGTGCAATTTCGCATCGCGGTCGAGGATGGACTGCGTGACCTGCGGAGCTCGTTCGATGGCAGCGGAATAAAGCGGGGCCGCGATCCGGTCGAGTTCGGGATCAGATCCATCGAGAAGAATGACGCCAAAATCGGAGAAGAGATGCGTGAAGAGCTTAGCGAATGCAGAACCGAAATTCTCTCCGGCCCGGTAACATTCGCCTAGTAACTTCGCTATTTCGGAATCGCCCAAAAATTCCGTGGTACGGGCGACGACCTGCGCGATCTCCGGACCGAAGCTGATGGTTCCGACCGGCGCATCAGGTTTGCTTTGAGCCGCTGACCAGAGTTTCGAGCTTGCCGTCGGCGCCCGGCATTTGAACCTGATTCACTTCTTCGAAATCGTGGTCCTCGGTAGCCAGCCAGAAAATCGGAACAGCATCGATTCCGACCTTGCGCGATTCTTCGAGCCAATTTCACCGCGCTTAATGCTTTGTAGATCGAGAAAACCGGGCCACCGAAAAGTCCGACCTGCTGGCCGGTGACGATCGCGCATGCGCCGGAACGCAGTCGATCAATATTTTGCAGGGTGGTTGCCGACGCTCCCCATGCCCGGTTCTGTCTTTCGAGAATCGTTGTCACGCGCTCCCGACGATCGGCCGGATACCGGATGCGACCGCTTTCTTCTTTTGCCCATTCCAAAAAACGAGGGGATCGAGGATAGAACGGCTGCACCGAAGGAGAGAAATCCAGATAGTCCAGAAAAAGCTTGCTGGTATGGGGAACCTGGCGGAATGGGAAACAGTGCGATTTCATGAATTGGGGGTCTTGGCTTTCGTCCGGCAAATCAACTCGTCACAGCCAGGGATAGCAAGGGTTTCCGATTCTCCTTCCGATCAGATGACGAAACCCTCGACCGGATGCAAAGATATCCTCTCAGAGTATATAGACGTCATACCTGCCGGGGAGTTGCTGCTTGATGACACAATCTTTACGCTGCGCCTTTTTCGCTCGAGGGCACACAGGTTCGCCTGGAACCGCTGCGGCCGGAGCACGCGCCTATGCTCTGGGAAATCGTAAAAGACCATTTGGATGATATGTTTCGCTGGATTCCCTATCGGCTGCAGTCTTTGGAGGATTTCGAAGCGTTCAACCGGCAGGTCGCCGAAGAGGTGAAGCGCGGGGTGTCATTACCATTTGCGACGCTTGAGCGCAGCTCGGGTAAAGTCGTCGGAACCACGCGCTACATGAATATGGACCTGCCGAATCGCAAAGTGGAGATTGGATCAACCTGGATCGCGCCACCATGGCAGAGGACCGTGATCAACACCGAAGCCAAATACCTGATGCTGAGCCACGCATTTGAAAGCTGGAAGTGCCTTGCGGGTAGAGCTTAAGACAGATTCCATGAACCAGCGTTCGCGGCAGGCTATTCTTCGGCTTGGGAGCAAAAGAAGAAGGTACGCTGCGCAAACACATGCTCACCTGGAATGGACGCCAGCGTGACTCGGTTTACTTCAGCATCCTGGATACGGAATGGCCGGGGGTGAAGGCAGAGTTGGAGCGCAAGCTCGGGTCGTGATGAGCAGCCGAGAAAAGCTTTTAACCGCAGAGATCGCAGAGAAACCCCAGAGTTCGCAGAGAAAACGCAAATTCATGGGTCGAGTGAACTTCTCTGCGTCCTCATGCTTTTCTCTGCGATCTCTGCGGTTAAAAGCTTTCCATGAAGTTACGACACATTCGTCAGCCCGGTCGATGCTTCTCGATTGCACCATTATTGCTACAATTTGAATATGCCCGAAAAATCTCCATTCACCGACGTTCCTGCCGCGATAGAAGAAATTCGCGCTGGGCGGATGATTGTGATTGTGGACGATGAAGATCGCGAAAATGAAGGCGACCTTATGCTGGCCGCGGAGAAAGTTACGCCGGAAGCCATCAACTTCATGGCCAAATTCGGCCGAGGGCTGGTTTGCCTGACCCTGACCGAAGAGCGTCTGGAACATCTGCGCATAGGGCCCATGAGCGCAGAGAATACTTCCAATTACGGAACCGCTTTTTGCGAGGCCATCGATGCCCGCGAGGGCGTGACTACGGGAATTTCTGCTTTCGACCGAGCTCGCACTATTCGCGTGGCGATTGATCCTGCCACCCGTCCTTCAGATCTGGCCCGGCCCGGGCACGTGTTTCCATTGCGCGCGCGTAAGGGCGGAGTGCTGGTACGCGCAGGGCAAACTGAAGCATCGGTCGACCTGGCGCGGATGGCTGGCATGGTTCCGGCCGGTATTATCTGCGAGATCATGCGCGAAGACGGAACCATGGCGCGCGTGCCCGACCTGATCGAGTTCTGCAACACGCATGGGATGAAGATGCTGACGGTCGCGGAACTGATCCGCTATCGCATGCAACATGAGCGCTATGTCCATCGCGTCGGCGAGGCGCTGGTAAACACGAATTATGGCGAGTTTCGGGTGATCGCCTACGAAAGCGAGGTCGATGGCGGCGATTCTCACCTGGCGCTGGTGCGTGGCGATATTGAGTCCGGCGAGTCCGGTGCTGGTAAGAATGCACGCGCATTGCTTGATTGGCGATGTTTTCGGTTCCGAAGGTTGCGACTGCCGTGACACGCTTGACGGTTCGCTATCGGCGATTGCTTATGCAGGACGGGGAGCCCTGATCTACCTTCACCAATCATCCAAGGGATTCTCCGTCGAACGGGTGGGCGAGAAGACTGCAATTTCGTTTCATCATGAACGCGCGCCGCAGTCGGCGTCTGAGAGCCAACGACAGACGCAACGGGAGATCGGAATCGGAGCGCAGATTTTGTCGGATCTGAAACTGCACCGCATACGCCTGCTTACCAATCATCCGCGAAGAGTTGCGGCGCTCGAGGGATTCGATATCGAGATTGTGGAACAGGTGCCGGTGCAACTCGAGCGGAAACTTCGGTGACTGTGTATCTGAGCGCAGGCTTGATAAAGCTTTTAACCGCAGAGATCGCTGAGAAGAGCCTCCGAGAGCGCTGAGTACGGCAAATATCTCCGCGTTCTTTGTCTCTCTGTGTTCTGTGTGGTTAGAGGTCTTCTCGCGGCCTCGGGGTTGCTGTCCTCAGCGTTCTCTGCGGTTAAAAGCTTTTAATTTTCAGTGACCACAGGCTGGCCATCATTCGTCAGTTTATTGACCATTTGCCACTGACCACTTCTTTAAAACGGCTTGCGGATTTCGAGGTCGTTGTCGCGGATAAAGAATTGCGCGGAGCATTTTCCCGAGCCGCAGATCACCGCGATTAATCCGGCAATTTGTTTGCGCGTGATCAGGCCGAGAATGCCGCATTTCGGGCAGGAGAGCACTGCCCAGTAAGGATCTTCCTTTTCGCCGATCCGTCCGGCGTTTTCCAGCACAAAAATCGTGCCGGGCTGCATCTGCTCCGGGATCCATTCGTTGAGGACTTCGAGTTCTGCAACCATTTCCCCTCCTGACGGGCAATCACTGCTAAGAACCCAATTTCACTTTGCGTATGGAACGAGATTTTTCCGGAGCACAGCGTCCGGGACGCTTGCGCCCACTGACGATGGCCTTTACCTGGCGCACCGTGTCACTCAGGCATATAGCCAACATCGGCTGCCGGGAATTTTTCAGTATGTCCACAATCTGCTGCGGTGAAGTTTCGAGATAGAGCGAATGGCCGTCGGTCAGCAGGTGATAGTTGGACGATGCCGCTGACGGTCTCGGCCAAGCGCTTGCTGAATTCTTTCTGCAGAAAACGAACTACCTTGCGCACCCGCTGCAACGAGAAGCCTTTGCGCCGCAGTTCGCAGATGACCGCTACTTCGGTCAGGTCTTCGAACGAGTACACGCGCCGGTGGCCCTGGCGGGCGGGCACGACAATTCGGCGCTCGTCCCACCACTGCAACTGGCGCGCGGTGATGCCGGTCAGGCGGATCACATCGTGCGATGTAAATGAATCCTGCATATCGACCTGCAAATGTTTCAAACGTTCTACTTCGAAAATGTTTGAAACATTGTAGGCATGAATACGCAAAAAGCAGTGTGGAAATAGTTGAAAAGAGAGTAACTAACGGAGTTACCGCAAATCCGCGCGGGGATCGAGTTCGACACCGGTTATAGCGGCTTGACGAATTATGGAATGGAACAACCGCCGCCGACGAAATGCACAATCTCGAGCTTGTCGTCATCGGACAGTTGGGTTGTGCCCCAGCGCTCGCGCGGCACCAAGTCGCGATTCAGTTCAACCGCTACCCGGTCCGGCTTCATGCCGAGGCGGTCAAGAAGAGCGGATATTGTCAATGCGAACTCGAACTGGCGATCTTCGCCATTGATGATGAGATTCATTTGCTCTCATGGTACCAGCAGAACCCCGGACCTGCCTAGGCCTGCACTCGTCTTAGCTGGAATTTTCTGGTAGCGGTGCGGCCCTGGGCGTTCATCTGCACCAGCACCGAAGAATCCGAAAGCGAACCTTCATCTACGGCCAGCACCAGCACCGCTTCACCGGCGTGTCGGTAACCATTTGCGCATAAAAAGGCGCGGCGTTTGTCCGGGCAAGCCGGACGGTGAGGCGTGCACCCGCCACCGGCTGGTTGGCTTCAGTGGCGCGCAACTTCATCGAGAGCTGCTCCCCGGCATGGATGGAATCGGAGTTGAGCCATTGAATATCCAGTTCTCTGATCGCGCTCAGAGTCTCGGAGCTCTCGCGTTTGTCGAACATTTGTTCCAGGCGGCCTTCACGAATCGCATCGAGCACCTGGCGGTGCTGCTCGCGCAGCATCTGCTCTTTCTGCTGGTCGGTGAATCCCTGGCTGGAAGCCTGCTCGGCATATGAAGTCGCATGCTTGCCGATGCAGCGGCCCTTAACGAAAACCTGGGTCTGCAGCAGGGTCTCGCCTTCGCGAGCCTCGCTCTGCACGTGGTAAACCGTGTCTTCGTGCTTGATGTCGGTATTGAAGCCAAAAATCATAGCCAAGCTTGTGTAGTAGTGTCGTCGAAAATAGCGCTGCGCGCAATGATTACTGAAGTTCGTACGGCAGTAATTGCCGGCGAAAGAATTTACGAGGGATTCTGTTTCTCCATTCATGAATCCAAGTCAGGCAAACGAACTCTGCCGCGAAATACAATGCAAGAGTGAAGAGTTGGGACGTTGTAATCGTTGGCGCGGGCATCATCGGACTGTCGCTCGCGATTTCTCTGCGCAAACAAGGGTCTGCGAGTGCTGGTGGTTGAACGTGGCGAGCCAGGGCGCGAGGCTTCGTCAGCGGCGGCGGGTATGCTGGTCGGCTCAGGCACCGAACTGCCGCCGGCCTTGCAGGCGCTGGCGACCGAGAGCGCACGCATGTACCCGGAATTTGTGCATGAACTCGAAGACGAGTCGGGGCTGAAGGTTGATCTCCGCGATCAGGGGACGATTCTGATTTCTGCGACCGGCGACTTCCCTGCTGGCGCAGAGAAACTTTCAATGGAGAAGCTGCGTTGCACTGGAGCCGAATCTGGCGCAATTCCGGAGTTCAGATTCTATGCTGGCGGGCGAGGGCGCCCGGCGCTCCACAATCAAAATGCATATAGCGCCGCTTATATAACCGAACGTTCGGTTGATCCACGAGCGCTGGTCGCGGCAGCGATACAAGCGGCCAAGCATCGCGGGGTAGATATTTCTTCGGGAAGTGAAGTCGAAGTGCTGCTGATCGATGGCAATCGTACAAGCGGAGTTCAAACCAACAAGACGGGTTACCCAGCCGAAATCGTAGTCAACTGCGCGGGGGCTTGGGCAGGCTCAGTCGGTCCAGATAATTTTCCGGTTCGTCCAGTGAAGGGGCAAATGCTGGCGGTCGTGGGTGGGCCCGAATTGCAGCACGTGGTCCGCGCGGACGAAGTCTATTTGGTGCCGCGCAGCGACGGGCGCATTGTGATCGGCTCGACCATCGAAGATATTGGATTCAACAAGCAAACGGATGTGAACACCATTCAGCGGCTACTGGGCGCAGCGCGTGAACTGGTGCCGGCGCTGGCCAACGCCAGAGTGCACGAAGACTGGGCGGGGCTGCGTCCGGGAACCCCCGATCATCTGCCGCTCTTAGGTAGAGACTTCGATCCGCGGATTATTTCGTTGCCGGCGGTCACTATCGCGATGGAATTTGCTTGCGCCCGTCACCGCGCAGCTGATGACGGAATTAATTTTGGCAAGCCCTTATCACCGGCTTCGATCTCTCGCCATTCGCGGCGACACGGTTTGGCCTAAGGCAGATTTCACCAGCGAGAACGCCGGGAAGTAACTCTACATGGTCCGCCAAATTGAATCACTCGATCATCTGCCTTGAGCTCTTACTCTCGATTTTTCAATTCTGACTTCAATTATCCGATTCACTTCTACTGTGAGGCCCCCGTGCCTCCGTCGTGAAATAGGATTTCGCTATACTGAAACGTTTTCGCGAAAGGATTTCTTCATGGCCTCTCCCGCTGTCGATTATGCCCGCCAGAACCAGCAACGATTTTTGAATGAACTGAAAGCCCTGCTGCGCATTCCCAGCGTGAGCACCGCGCCCGAACACAAATCTGACGTGCAGAAGGCGGCGGATTACGTAGCCAGCGAACTGCGCCGCATCGGCATGGAAAATGTTGAGGTCATTCCGACGAAGGGCCATCCTCTAATTTATGCCGACTGGCTGCACGCCCCGGGAAACCGACCGCGCTGTGCTATGCGCATTATGACGTCCAGCCGCCGGATCCGCTGAACGAATGGATCTCCCCGCCCTTTGAGCCCGCCGAGCGCAACAACAATCTTTATGCACGCGGTGCGGTCGACGACAAAGGCCAGCTGTGGATGGAAGTCAAAGCTCTCGAAGCGCTGATGCGCGGGCACGGCGGCAAACTGCCGATCAATGTGAAGGTCATCATTGAAGGCGAAGAAGAGGTCGGCGGCGAGTCGATTGCGGAATACGTGCGCAAGCAAAAGGCAAAATTGAAAGCCGATTTCGCGCTGGTCTGCGATACGGAACTGTTCGCCGCTGATTTACCAACTTTGTGCGTGGGACTGCGCGGGCTGGTTTATACCGAAATCGAGGCGGTGGGAGCGAAGGTCGATTTGCACTCCGGCATGTACGGCGGGGCCGCGCCGAATCCTTTGTTTGCGCTGGTCGAAATCATCAGCAAACTAAAAGATGCGAAGGGGCGCATTCAGATTCCCGGCTTCTATCAGGAAAGTAAAGCCGCCGACCGCAGCCGAACTCAAAGCCTGGAAGCGGCTGCCCTTCAACGAAGAGCACTACCGCAAAACCGAAGTAGGATCGCTGAAGCTCACCGGCGAGCCGGGATATTCGGTGCTCTATCGCACCTGGGCGCGGCCCACGCTTGAAGTGCATGGCATGCCCGGAGGCTTCGTCGCGGCGGGCGCGAAGACCGTGATTCCGGCGCGCGCCTCGGCCAAAGTTTCCATGCGACTGGTGCCCAACCAAGATCCGGACGACATTTTGAAGCGCTACCAGGCTTATGTGAAGAAACTCACGCCCAAAGGCATCGAAACCAAAATCAAAGTCTGGAGCAAAGGTCCGGCCTGCGTGGTCGGAACCAACAACAAATACATTCAGGCGGCGACTGAAGCGCTGCATGACGTCTTTCACAAAAAGACTGTGTTCATCCGCTCCGGCGGATCGATTCCCATCGTGACCGATTTTCAGGACGTGCTGAAAGATTCCCTCGGTGATGATGGGCTTCGGCCTGCCCGACGACAATCTGCATGCGCCCAATGAAAAATTTCACATCCCGAACTTCTATCGTGGGATTGAATCGATTTGCCTTTTCTTCGAGCGGCTGGGCGGAGACTAACACCAAAAGTTTTAATCGCAGAGAACGCAGAGGAAAGCAATCCGATGGCGCGGAGAAAAGCGAAACCCAAACCTTTTACCACAGAGAACACCGAGGTCACAGAGAAAACACAGAGGCATTTTATTTCTCAGCGATCTCTGCGCGGTTCTCTGCGATCTCTGCGGTTAAAAGGCTTTTTGCAGGCAGTCGTCTCGGCGGCTCCTGCCTAACCAAAGTACGCTCCAGGCTGCGACTGCCGATTGTAGTTCACGCCTCAAGACGCTAACATCTTCCGCCGATACTCCCAAAGACATAAGAATCAACCGAGGAGTGTCTATGGGACTGCGCGTCCGGATCTCGATTATTTGTCTGGCTATGGTTCTGCTCTTCACCGGTGGTTGCTCGTCTGACCTCATCGCTCCGCCAACCACTGCCCCGCCGCCGGCTTCGCGCTCCTATCATGGCACTGCCTCGGTCGGCGACTTCATGAACATCTCGCTGAATTCGGTGACCCAGACCATCACCTACAAAAATCTTTCGAATGGCGATACCGGAATCATCCCTTATACCGCGAACGCCAATGGGACATACACTCTCAACGATCCCACGGGGAACCTGATCGCGGCCTACGAAATTCCCGGATACGCCATGCTGATCGAGGCAGAAAAAGCCGGAGCCGACCACGCCACCCCGGCGCTGATTACCGCGGTCGCCGAAAACCAGATCACGCTCAGCACCTTCGCCGGCCGCAGCTACAACTATATGCAGTTCCGCACTGCGGCCGGCGGATTTGAGGCGGGCTCGGCGATTCTCGACGCGCAGGGTAACGTCTCGATTTCCAGTTACTGGCCTTACGGCGCCACCATGCAGGGCAGCACTCCCTTCAATACCAACACCTTTTCAGGGGCGAATTTTTCAGAAGACGCATCGGGCACGTTTCTCACCATGACCGAAAACGGCAGCGCGGATTACGTCTTTGGCACCACCCAAGGAATCTTTATCGTAGATACGCCGAACGGCGCGATCATGAGTCTGAAGCAGGCGGCGACGAAAAATTTCGATCCCAGCCTGGCCGGAAGCTACCAGGCAATTTTCTATCAGAAGACCAATGCTGCTACCGGAGGCGGCAACGTGGAGACGGGGACGCCCAGCCTGGCCAATGCCACCCTGGTGATCGACAGCCCAGGCGCATGTGACCGTAGCCGACGCCCAGGGCAACATTTTTATCCAGACCACGCTCACCCCGGTCGCCGATACTTCGTATCTCTACGGGAGCCCGGGCCAGCTGGCGAACCCCTGCAATGGGCTTTTCAGCTTTCGGGTCACGACCGCGAATTCGCTGCAGGATGTTTTTGTGACCTTCATGGGACGGGCGGTGCTGTTTGCGTCGTTTAAAACCGCGCTGCCGGTGCAGCAATCGAATACTTACGATTATTTATATGGGGTGGGATTGAAGTAATTCAAAGCCTTTAACCGCAGAGCTCGCAGAGAAGCAGCACCCGAGAACGCAGAGAAAAATCGAAATCAAAACCTTTACCACCGAGAGCACAGGGAGCACAGCAGAAAAGCCGCAGAGTAATTCGCCTTTCTCTGCGAGCTTTGGGGTTTCTCCGCGCGACTCTGCGCTTAAAGCTTTTTTTTGATCTTCAGGGCGCCGCCGGTCGAATGAAGAAATGCTCCTTGTCCATCTCCGCCGGGACCGCCACGTCAAAAAATCCCACCATCATTTCGTTATAAGTCTGGTCGCCCCACTCGACCGCGCTATCGGGGTCGGGATTGTGCAGGTTATTTTTTGAATTGTCATACCAGGCCACGGCCTCGAGCCTGGTGCCTGCCGGGAGCAGGCGCGGCTGGGCGAGCACGTAACTCAGCTGCCAGTAGAAATCGTAATTCACCCGCAACAGGGTCTCGCGGCTGCCGTCGGGGTGCACGATGTTGTACTCGAATTTTTTCCCGCGCAGATGCATGTGCGGGAAAAAGCTGAGCAGCAGAGCGTCGTTGGGCAGAGTGCCCGAAACTTCCACCCGGTAATTATCAGTGTTGGGAGGAATGGGGATGGCGTCGTGGTCGTTAGCCAGCTGCAGAGTCAGCACCCGCTGCTGCGGCGCTGTTTCGAGAACACCAGCCCCAGGCTCGACTGGTCGCTGCCAGCGCGGCCGTTGGTGGTGTAGTGCATCTGAAAAATCAGGTCGGAGTGCGCGGGAATGAACTTCGCCATACCCTCGGGAAAATTTTCCGGCGAGCTGCCAGGAGCATAAACCAGCAGCAGGTCGCTGGTGGTTGAGTGAGCGTCGTGCATCAGATGAGGATCGTGCAGGGTGGAGGCGGTGAATGGCACCCCTAGCGGCGCGCCCCGCAGCCAGCGCGAATCGGGCGGACGAATATAAACCACGGCATGGTGCACGTGGTTTCGCGCCGAGGGCCGCAGCTCCGACATCCGGACCCACTTCCCTTGGCGAAATTCGTGGGCACAATCTGATAGGTGTATTCGACGTCGCCGCGTCGCAGGAATTTTCACCGGGCGCGGCATCTTCAAGACCAGATCGGGCGGCGCGATGTTCCAGCCCGAGGTCCAGCGCGGCGCGGGAGGCGAATCTTTTTGATCGCCTGCCGGCGCGCCCGCCTGCACCCAATTGGCTATAGTTGCGATTTGCTGCGGAGTAAGCGACGGATCATTTCGAAAGTGCCCGCAGCAGGGATCGGCGAACCAGGGCGGCATCTTGCGATCTTGAACCGCTTGCAGAATTTCCTGCGACCAGGGTTTGGTGTCCGGATATGTCACCAGGGCAAAGGGCGCGATCTCACCCGCGCGGTGGCACGACTGGCAGTGCTGCTCGAGGATGGGCAGCACGTTTTGGTAAAAAGTGGGAGAGGGTTGCGCGGCGCCGGCCCTCGCTAACCATCCCACTGAGGAGAACACCAGCAGCCAGGCATTCGCAGCCGCTCTCGCGTTAAATCTCAACCGGAACTTCCCGCAGTCTGCGGGCCGCGCTTTCAGGCGACACCGGCGAATAGTAAACCTCTTTGAAGGTATAGGACTTGGCCTTCGAGCCCAGGATGGGCAGGATTTCGATGTGCCAGTGGTAGTCCTCATCGAGCGTCTTCCAGTAACCCAGGCTCTCTGACTGGTGCAGATGGTTGGGCGCGGTGTGCAGCACCAGGTGAAAAGACTCGCTTAAAGTGCGCAGGCGCTGCAGGCTGCGGCGGATCAGCCCGCCCAGATCGCGCAATCTCGCCGAGGGCGAAAGCGCGGCGTGCTCAAAGGCGGAGTCATGGGTACGGGGCAGGATCCAGGTCTCGTAAGGCACCCGGGTGGCGAAGGGGCAAAAGGCGACGTAATCGCCGCGAATGTCGACCATGCGCTGGCCGCCGCGCATCTCCTGGGCCAGGATGTCGCAGAACACGCAGCGCTCTTTCTGCTTGAAGTAATCGAGTCCGGCGCGCAGCTCGTAGAGCACCCGGCGGGGAATGAAAGTGGTGGCCGTCAGTTCGGAGCTGGGGTGCTCGAACTCCTGCCCCGATCCGGCGCCGTGATTTTTGAAAACGCTGACGTAGCGGAAGCGGGCGTCGCCCTTCAGATCCTGGATGCGTTGCGCCGCCAGCAGCAGAAATTGCTCGATCTCGGCGTCATCGGCCTGCCATAAGGGACGATCGTGGCGGGGATTTTCAACCAGCACCTCGTGCGCTCCCACCGTGGGCATGCGGTCATAAAGGCCTTCGCCGCGGCGCTCGGGCAGGCCCTCGATCGAATACACCGCCCCGGGATGGACCAGGGAGCGTGCCGACCAGGCGCCTTCCCTGCCAAGGACTGCGGCGCGGCTCGAAACCTGCTGCAGGCGCTCGCCCGCACCCGGACAGAGCCGGCACTCGGCCGAGGGGCGGGGAGCGCCCTCGGGCGAGTCATCGCCGGTGAGCACCCAGGAGCGGGTCAGAGGATCTTTGCGCAGTTCCATGTCTAAGATTTTGGTTGGTGGAGAATTATCGCATGCGGCGCGGTCGCCGCTGAGAACAGGAGCCACAACCACGAGGGAAACGAAAGGTCCACGAGGTAAAGGCCAGAAATTTATTGGGCGGAACTTCTCGTCCTCCCGGGTAGAGGTCGCTGATCTGATCTTTTCTGAATCAGGTCTTTTCTGAGTCATGGCGCCGGAAATGACCGCACTGTGGTTCTAGGGACCAGTTTTCCACGATAAGCACAGGCGGGTGCGGTTTTATAATTCGCGCGAAGTGGCTTTGAGTGGTGAGCTTCGAGCTTCGAGCGGTGAGCTTCGAGCGTCGAGCTCTGAGCATTGAGGTCGAAGCTCGAGGCTCGCAGCTCACCGCTCGCAGCTCAACAGCTCACAGCTAAAAACTAAAGCCAAAAGCTAAAGCTTCCTATGCCCGAACCCTCGACCCCGCTGATGCGGCAGTACTCCGCCATCAAGAAAGAGCATCCGGCGGCGCTGCTATTTTTCCGCCTGGGCGACTTCTACGAGATGTTCTTTGAGGACGCGGTGGTGGCGGCGAAAGAGCTGGAGATCACCCTCACCTCGCGCAACAAGGAAAAAGGCCTGGCGGTACCCATGTGCGGGGTGCCCTACCACGCCGCCGAGGGCTATATTTCAAAACTCGTACGCCGGGGATACCGGGTAGCGATCTGCGAGCAGGTGGAAGACCCGCGCCTGGCGAAGCAACTGGTGCGGCGTGAGGTCAAGCGGGTGGTCACCCCCGGAACCTCGGCCGACTCATGCGCTGGGCTCAGAAGAGAGCAACTTTCTGGCGGCGGTGGTCTCATTCCCTGACCTGAAGGCCATTGCAGCGCGGGCGGCTCCGGCTCGACCCGCGCCGGCTTTGCGGCGCTTGACCTTTCAACCGGGGAATTCCGCGCCACCGAATTCTCGGGCGAAGGCGCGCGAGCAGAAAATTAAAGATGAACTCGATCAGCTGCGCCCGAAAGAAGTGCTCTATGCCAGCTCCGCCCCCTTGTTTGATGGCGCCGGGGGTGCGGCGCGGGGGCAGGGCTGCGAGCCGCTTGAGCGCAGCTCGATCGGCGTGGACGCTGACCCCGGTCGAAGACTGGATTTTCGCCCCGGACCACGCCATCCCGCTGCTTGAAAATCACTTCGGGGTGCTCTCGCTTGAAGGCTTTGGCCTGGCCGGCAGGCCGGCGGCGGCGGCCTCGGCGGGCGCAATTCTGCATTACGTGCGCTCCACCCAGCCGGGGGGTCTCGACCATGTCGACCGCATCGGGTTTTACGAGCGGCAGAGCGCGCTGGTGCTCGACGCGGTGACGGTGCGCAATCTCGAACTGCTGGAGCCGCTGTTTGCGGGCGGCCCCGCCCTGACCCTGTTTCGCGCCCTGGATTCGACTTCCACCCCAATGGGCAAGCGCCTATTGCGGGCCTGGATGCTGCGCCCGTCGATCGAGGAAATCGAGATCCGGGAGCGGCTGGACGCGGTCGACACGCTGCTGGCGAATACCCTGAAGCGGGAGGAATTGCGGCAGGCGCTGAAGGGCATTTTGGATCTCGAGCGCCTGCTGAGCCGGGTGACGCTTGAGGCCGCTAACCCTCGCGACCTGCTGGCGCTGGCGGCATCGCTGGCACGCCTTCCCGCCGCCCGCTCGGCGCTGGCCGAGCTTTCGCAGCCCACGGCTGCAGTGGCTGTTCGACCACCTCGATGAACTGGCCGATCTGCGCGCGCCGCATCGAGTCTACATTAGTGGCGGAGCCGCCCCTCACCCTCAACGATGGCGGGGTGGTGGCGGGCGGAGTCGACCGCGAGCTCGACCAATTGCGGGAGTTAAGCCGCAACGGCAAGCAGTTCCTGGCGCAGATGGAAGAGCGGGAGCGCCAGCGCACCGGAATCGGCTCGCTCAAAGTGCGCTTCAATTCGGTCTTCGGTTATTACCTTGAGATTTCAAAATCCAACCTGCAGCTGGTGCCGCCGGATTACGAGCGCCGGCAGACGCTGGCTAACGCCGAGCGTTTTTCGACCCCGGAGCTGAAAGACTACGAGTCGAAAATTCTCGATGCGGAAGAGAAGATCGTCGAAATCGAGCGCCGCATTTTCGTCGAGCTGCGGGCGGCGATTGCGGCCGAGGCCCGGCGCATCCGCCAGAGCGCGCTGGCGCTGGCCGAAATCGACGTGCTGGCGAACTTTGGCCAGCTGGCCGCCGAGCGCGGCTACACCCGGCCGCAGTTCGATGCCAGCGGCGATCTTGAAATCGTCGGCGGACGGCACCCGGTGATCGAGCTGCAGGATTTATCCGGGCAGAGCCTGGCGGATAGCGATTCTTATCAGAACGAGGCGCATAACCACTCCCGCTTCGTGCCCAATGACCTTTACCTCAACTCCACCAGCCACAACCTGGTCCTGGTGACCGGGCCCAACATGGGCGGCAAGTCCACTTACCTGCGGCAGACCGCGCTGATCGTGATCATGGCGCACATGGGCAGCTTTGTCCCGGCAACGAAAGCCCGCCTCGGCATCGTCGACCGGGTGTTTACCCGCATCGGGGCCAGCGACAACCTGGCGCGCGGGCGTTCGACCTTCATGGTGGAGATGACCGAGACCGCCGCCATTCTGAATACCGCGACCGCAAAATCCCTGATCCTGCTGGATGAGGTGGGGCGCGGCACCGCGACCTACGATGGTCTGGCCATCGCCTGGGCGGCGATCGAATATTTGCATGCCCGCACCCGGGCCAAGACGCTTTTCGCCACGCATTATTTCGAGCTGACGGAATTGGCGGAGCAGCTCGCGGGGGTGAAAAATTATCACGTGGCGGTGAAAGAAAGCGCCAGCGGAATTGTCTTTTTGCGCCAGGTGTTGCCGGGCCCCGCCGACCGCAGCTATGGCATCGAGGTGGCAAAGCTTGCAGGATTACCGGACGAAGTGGTGCGGCGGGCGCGCGAAGTGCTGGCCGAACATGAGCGCGCCGAGTCCGAGATCAGCGCGCACATCGCGCGGCGGGGATGCGGCGGCCAATCGCGCCCAACTTACCATCTTTACCCCGCTGTCGCAGCCGGTGGTTGAAAAAATCCGCCAGCTGGAGCTGAACTCGCTCACCCCGCTTGACGCGCTCAATCTGCTGGCGGAGTTGAAGAAGCAGGTTCAGTAGTGGTTGGCGCCGCACCTTCGCTCCGCAATCTTGATATGCTTTTGTAATTCGCACTGCTTCTGATGACCCCCGCACAAAAAACTTCCATCGCCCGGCAGGTGGGCCAGCTGCTGGTCATTGGATTCGACGGCACCTCCATGACTCCGGCGCTGAGGGCGATGCTCGCCCGCATTCAGCCCGCAGGCGTGATTCTCTTCGGGCGCAATATTGTAATGCGCAACAGACCCATCAGTCTGCTCAAAGACTGCCAGGCGGCAGTCAAAAAAGAAAACCGGCTGTTCACCGCGGTTGATCTTGAGGGCGGCCGGGTCGACCGCTTCCGCAATGTGACCGGGCCGGCACCTTCGGCGGCAGAGGTTTTCTCTACCGGCGAACGCAAACTCTTTCGCAAGCACGGCCAGCTGATCGGAAAAGTCTGCGCCGCCCTGGGCTTCAATCTCGACTTTGCCCCGGTGCTCGATTTGAGCTTTGAAGCGTCGCGCAAGGTGATGAGCTCGCGGGCTTTTTCAACCGATCCCGAAGAAGTGGTTTTCTATGCGCGTGAATTTCTCGCCGGGCTGAAGTCCGCGGGCGTGATCGGCGCCGGAAAACATTTTCCCGGCCTGGGTGAAGGCAATCTCGATTCGCATCATGATTTGCCGGTGATCAAAAAAAACTTTTGCCAAGCTTTGGGAAGAGGACCTCGCGCCCTACCGAAGGATGCAGCGCGAGCTGCCCATGGTGCTGGTCAATCACGCCAACTATCCCGCCATCACCCGCGACCGGCTGCCGGCATCGCTTTCAAAATTTTGGATCAGCGACATGCTGCGAAAGAAGCTCGGCTACCGCGGAGTGATCGTTTCAGACGATCTCGAGATGGGCGGGGTGCTGAAGGCTGCGCCCATCGAGCAGGCGGCGGCGCAATTTGTCGCCGCCGGCGGCGACCTGTGCCTGATCTGCCATGAGCAGGCGGGGATTGAGCAGGCCTTCGAAACCCTCTTACGGAAGTCCGAACGCGACCCCCGCTTCCGGCGGCGGGTGCTCGAGTCGACCCACCGCGTCGCTGCCTTCAAAAAGAAATCCAAAGAATTACAGCGGCGGACGCCTGCGCCCTCGGCTGAAAAAATCAGCCGCCTGGCGACGCAATTGTGGGAGTTCAGCGAGCAGGTGCGGCTGCATTCGTTGTCGATCGCGGCCGCCGCCGGGTCGCGGCGATGAGCATGATCGTGGCCGGGGTGATGAGCGGGACCTCGGCGGATGGCATCGATGTGGCGCTGGTGCGGGTCGGAGATGCAGTCTCTCCCCGCAACAGCGCACGCGGCTCGGCAGGCCAGCAGAAAAAAATTACCCGCCCGCCCGCACATGAAATTTTTGGGCCATGCCGAATTTCCTTATCCGGCGGATGTGCGGCGGCGCATTCTGCTCTCGATGAATTCGCCGCGTGCAAGCGTCGCCGACCTGGCGCGGCTGAATTTTTTGCTGGGCGAGCTTTATGCGGAAGCGGTAATTGCCGCCCAAAAAAAGTTACGCTTAAAAGCCCAGCTGGTCGGTTGCCACGGGCAGACGCTTTACCATCAGGGTGTGGCAGCAGTTTTTCTGGGACGCAAGCTGGCGGTCACCTGGCAAACAGGCGAGGGTGCGGTGGTTGCGGCCCGGACGGGCCTTCCGGTGGTTTCGGATTTTCGTCCGGCAGATATGGCTGCCGGCGGCAAGGGGGCGCCGCTGGTTCCCTACCTTGATTACCTGCTGTACCGCGACCCGAAAATCGGACGCATCGCGCTCAACCTGGGCGGCATTGCCAATCTGACGGCGATTCCGGCTGCGGCCGCTTTGCGGGCAATCGTGGCCTTCGATACCGGTCCGGCCAACATGGTGATTGATGCGCTTGCCGAGCAGCTATTCGGGCAAGCCTGCGACCGCGATGGGAAGATCGCGGCCTCGGGACGGATACTCGAGGATGTGCTCGAGCGTTTTCTGGACGATGGCTTTTTTCGCGATCCTCCGCCGAAGACTGCGGGGCGCGAACAGTTCGGCCGCGAGTTTGCGCGTGAGTTCCTGCACGCCTGCCGGGCCCAGAGTAGCCGCAGAAGCCGGCGTGCGATTCAGAAGACCGATATCATCGCCACCGCCACCGCGCTCACCGTGCGCTCGATAGCGCTCGCCATTGAGCGTTTTGTTTTGCCGAAGGGCTCCTTCGGCGAGATCATCATCTCCGGCGGCGGAGCCCGGAATTCCACGCTGACCGCGTGGTTGGCGAACGAGCTGCGGCGGATGGGCCTGGCCCTGCGCTCTTCGGAGGAACTCGGCATTCCCTCGAGCGCAAAAGAGGCGGTGGCTTTTGCGGTCATGGCTTATGAGACGTGGAACCGTCGCCCGGCGAATGTGCCCTCGGCCACGGGGGCCGGACGGGCGGTGGTGCTGGGGAAGATTTCGTTTCCGTAAAAAGGCTATTAGCTATTGGCCTTTCGCTTTTTGAAATCAGCCGGTTAAGCTAGGAGCTAATGGCTAACCAAGCCGTCGTATCCGGTACATCGCCATGTTGCGTGGCATCAACGTCGGTGCGCACAAGCGGATGAAGATGGAAAAGCTGCGCGCGTCGTGCGAGGCGCTGGGTTTCGCCGGGGTTAAGACTTACATCCAGAGCGGCAACCTGATCTTTCAAGGGCCGGGGCTTTCGACGCAGGAGCTGGCGAAAAAATTGGGTGAGTGCATCGTGAAAAATTTCGGTTTCTCGTCTGAGATCATTGCGCGCACCCGGGAAGAGATGAGAAAGGTTATCGACGACAACCCGTTTAGCAAAGAACGCGGCATGGATGTGTCGAAGCTGCATGTAGTGTTTCTTTCCCAGCCTGCCGCGCCGGCGGGATTGAAAAAGTTGCAGGAGCTTACGCTTGCGCCTGACCGGGTGCAGCCTGGGGGAAATGAAATCTACTTTTATTTTCCCAACGGAGTTTCGGGCAGCAGTTTGTGGAAGCATCCCCTCGACCGCGTGCTTGGAGTCGCGGGCACCATGCGCAACTGGAAGACGGTGACGACGCTTTACCAGATGGCGACGGAAGTCGCATGACCGGAATGGCGAATCTTCCTGGTCACTTCAATGACCATGTAGCGGTCAGCCGTCCATGCTCCGTCCCGGCGATGAACTTCACAGGACATTCTGATCCGCTCGGGACAAATGCAGGGGCGGGGACAACGCCTATCCACATGGACTCTCCTGATTCTTCTGGCGCTTGACGCTTTTTACATGCGCGACTTCCTGCGCTCGCAAAGCCGGGCCCAACACGCTGGTCATGATCATCGAATCCAGTCCCACTAATCTCGACCCACGAGTGGGACTGGACGCGCAATCGGAGCGCATTGATGGGCTGTTATTCGACAACCTTCTGTCGCGCGACGAGCACCTGAGCGTCGCAGCCTGGGTTGGCGGAGCGCTGGGAGATTCCCGACCCGAAAACTTATGTGTTTCATCTGCGCCCAGGCGTGCATTTTTCTGACGGGCGACCGCTGACTTCACGCGACGTAAAGTGGAGCTTTCGATTCCCTGCTGCAGGGAAAAATTCGCAGCACCAAGGCGGCAGCCTATCGCTTCGTCGATCACATCGACGCGCCCGACGAACACACTGTGATCTTTCACTTGAAGCAGCCCTGGGCGGCGCTGCTGTGGAATGTGGCGGGTGGCGGCGGCATGGGCATCGTGCCTTACGGCAGCGGGGCCGAAGCCAGCCAGCATCCGGTGGGATCGGGGCCATTTCGTTTTGTCAGCGCCGAACAGGACAAAGAAGTCGTCATCGAACGAAATCCCAGTTACTGGGGCGAAAAAACCGAACTCGATCGGGTGCGCTTTGTGGTCGTCCCCGACACCACCACTCGCGCCCTCGAATTGCGCAAGGGCAGCGCCGATGTCGAAATCAATGCGCTGACGCCGGACATGGAGACCGCTCTGCAGCGCGAACCGGACTGGCGGTGATGCGCGGGCCGGGCACGCGGCTGGCGTACATGGCATTCAATTTGCGCGATCCGATTTTGAAAGATGTGCGGGTGCGGCAGGCGATTGACTACGCTCTCGATCGCGGCCGCTGATTCGTTATTTGCTGGGCGGGAGAGGCGCGACCCGCCGACAGCGTATTGCCGCCGCGAAAGCTGGGCCTACGATTCGCAGGTGGAGAAATATGCTTACGATCCCGCGAAAGCCAAGCGTTGTTAGACGACGCCGGATATGCAGAGAGCAATGGCGTCCGCTTTCATCTGGCGATGAAGACTTCGACCGAAGAGAGCTTCGCGGGCGATGGCTGCGGTTTTTCAGCAGCAACTTCGCGAAGTGGGCATTGCGCTCGACATTCGCAGTTTTGAATTTGCCACTTTTTTCTCCGACATCACTCACGGAGAATTTCAGGTGTATTCGCTGCGTTGGATCGGAGGCAACGAAGATCCCGATATTTTCGAATATGCCTTCGACAGCGCGCGCATCATTCCTAACGGCGCCAACCGGCAGTATTACAGCAATCCGCAAGTGGACGCGCTGATCGCGAAGGCCGGCGGCGAGCTTGACCAGAATACGCGCAAGCAGGACTACGCCGAGATCCAGCAGATCCTGGCGGAGGATTTGCCTTACATCAATTTGTGGTACTTCGATAATGTGATGGTCTATTCCAAGCGGGTGCGCGGGCTGGAGATGAACCCCTCCGGGCAGCTACGACTTTCTGCGGACGGCGGAGCTGACGAGATAGGCTCGGGGATTAAGACCTTTACCACAGAGGACACTCAGGGACACGCAGAGCGATACAGAGAAAATCACAATTTAGCTCCGAGTTCGCCAGAGAAGCCCGCAGAGGGGCGAATAGAAGCGCGGAGCACCGCCGAGCTGACTTCTCATTTCCTGTTAACATCAAAAACGGATGCGGATTTTATTTATTGGCGATATTTTTGGTCGTCCAGGACGCACTATCGTGCGTGATCGCCTTAAAAATCTGGTGCGAGAGCATCGCATTGATTTGGTGCTCGCCAATGGAGAGAATTCCGCCGCCGGGTTTCGGCATTACTCCTGCGCTGGCGGAAGATTTATTCGATCTCGGTATTGACGTGATCACCACCGGCAACCACGTCTGGGACAAGCGTGAGCTGTTCGATTACTATGCGGCGGCGAATGGAGACCTGCACAGCCCGGCGCGGCGGATTCTGCGTCCGGCAAACTATGCGCCCGATCTTCCCGGTTGGGGAGTTTACGAGGGCAAGAAGAATGACGTTCCGTATGCGGTGATCAATTTGCAAGGTCGCGTCTTCATGGCTTCGAATGACGATCCGTTTCGCAAGGCTGACGAAATATTAAAACAGCTGAAAGCGAAAATTATTTTTGTTGACCTTCACGCGGAGGCCACTTCTGAAAAAGTTGCGTTCGGATGGTATCTCGACGGGCGGGTGACCGCGGTTGTGGGGACCCATACTCACATTCCTACTGCCGATGAACGCGTACTTCCAGGGGGCACGGCTTACATCACCGATGTGGGCATGACCGGACCCTATGATGGAGTCATCGGAGTAAAGAAAGAAATGATCATCGAGCGCTTCCTGCGCAACATGCCAATGCGCTTTGAAGCTGCGACCGGGGATGCACGACTGTGTGCGGTGGTGATTGAGGGGGATGAGAGTAGCGGCAAAGCGCGTTCAATTGAAAGAATCATGTTGAGCTGACTCGCAAAAGCGCTGACCACCAAGGGCACGAAGGTTCACGAAGACAGACCGAATGCAACCTCTTCCCACTGCACCTCAACCGTCGAAAATAGAAGCAATACTGCCGGCAGCTGACGCCTACGTCTTCGATATCGACGGGACCCTACTGGTCACCAAAGACCTGGTGCACTGGAACGCGCTGCATCAGGCGATGATCGAAGCTTACGGCGCGGATGCAACTATAGAAGGCATCCCTTATCACGGAAAAACCGACCTTTCGATTCTGCGGGCGGCGCTGGGGCGCGCGGGCGTTTCGGATTCTGATTTCGAGGCGAAACTGCCGGCTGCGCTCGATGTGGTGTGCCGCGAGGTCGAAGCCAATCATCTTCAGCTTGCGCCCGCACTCTGCCCGGGTACCGTGCGCTTGCTGGAATCGTTAAGGGCCGGGGGTAAGCTGCTCGGAGTGGCTTCGGGAAATCTTGAGACTGTGGGCTGGCGCAAGATTGAAGCCGCGGAGTTGCGCAGATTTTTCGCTTTTGGATTTTTCAGCGACCACCATGAAACCCGGGCAGAGATTTTTCGCAATGCGCTCGAACATGTGAAATCACAACTCGGCTCTGCGGCGCGGGTCTGCTTCCTGGGGGACACGCCGTCGGACATTGAGGCTGCGAAGCAAGTGGGCGCGCAAATCCTGGCGGTGGCTTCGGGGACATTTAGCTTTCACGAACTCAGCGCTTGCTTGCCGGACTTATGCGTGTCACATTGCGGAGAGTTCTTTCCCGAGTGATTTCGTTATCGAGCTGTTCTCTGCGGGTTCTGGGTGGAGATCGCAAAGAAAAGTTTACTCGAGTAAACGGGCAATCTGGCGGCGATTGCGATTGGGCAGCACATCGAGGGCGGCGCGGGCAAGCGCCGCATATGCTTTCCTGGAGGGCGGTGACTTGGTCAACGCATCCAGGTGCGCGCGAATCGTCGCCACATCGCCGCGCACAATCGGTCCGCTGAATGCCTTCGCCGGGCCCAGCTTCTGGTAATTATGCAGCGTCTGGAAAATGATGGGCAGCATGCGACGGCGCGCATCGGCTGGGGAAATTCCAGCCAGGGCGGCGGCTTTCTCCGAAGTCGCCAGCAGTGAAACCAGCAACGGGCAAATTATCGTGGCAAAGGCGTGGTAGGCCACTTTGTCCCGCCTCCTGATCGCAAACGGTTTTCCGCCCAAGCTGCGAACGATGGATAGCGCCGCGCGGACCGCTGATGGGTCGCCTTCGATTGCAAAAGGCACGGCAGTCAACTCGGGCACTGAGCCTTTGACAAAAGTCATCAAGGGATGGACGGATGCCACGTGCGTTCCTGCATTACGCAACCGACTTAGAACATCACTTGAAAGAACGCCGCTGGAGTGAAATGCGTATTTCGCCTGCCAACCACTTTTCAGAAAGCTTTCGGCGGCCGGCTCGATCTGAGCGTCGGGAACGCAGAACCAGACAATCTCTGAACCCTGGATTTTCCCTCGCCTCGTGCGTGGCAGAGTTTGAGAAATGTGTCCCGCTTCGGATAGCCGTTGCGCAAGCGCTTTCCCCAGCCGGCCTGCTCCGAGAATGGCAATGGTAGGGCGTTTCATGCGAAATCGATCAGCCCTGGAGAATAGCAGAATATTTCAGGTCCCCGCGTGAGCCCAAGGCCACGGTTGCAACCTTCCCTGCTGCCCGGTGCGGTTGCGCGTGCGCTGCTGGAGTAAGCTTGCCAGCGGGCAGTTGAAAGCCCGGCGCCGCGCGACTTTCGCGCTTCCCATGCGGGACGAAAATTAAGCGTTGTTTGCTGGCGACCGGCCCACCTGCGGTGTACAATTCCACCGCACTTCGTCGGGGCCATGCCGCCCGATTTAAATTCTGTTACGACCGAGGTTATACATGAGTGAAACGAAGCTATCCCGCCGCGGGCTTTTAGGACTCAGCCTGGGAGCCGCCGCATCCGCTACCCTATTGCCTTCCGCCGCCGTCAAGTTGGCGCGAGCTGATGATTTTGGTTCAGACCGCGACTGTAATTTCAGTTGCGACCTCAAGGCATTGCTGGCCTCAATAACCAACGCTTATGCATTTCTTGACCAGATGATGGATGCCTACGCCACAGGTTCTACTACTCGTCTAACGCAAAGTTATGCGGACCAGATTGGCCTGCAAAGTTCTGCTTTCACCTATGACAATGCTTTGATTGCGTGCGCCTACCTGGTTCGCGGAAGATCCAGCGACATTGCCCGCGCGAGGGTGATAGGCGACGGATTGCTTTATGCGCAACAAACCGACCCTGCGGGCGACGGGCGTTTCCGGCAGGCCTACCTGGTTGCTCAGGCGGATGGCAATGGAGTGTTTGTGAATCCCGGATTTTCATACTTTCAAGGAAGCGCGGTCGGAGATGTGGCGTGGGCGGGAATCGCTCTGGCCCAGATTTTCGAGCGGACACGCATGCAGAAATACCTTGACGGCGCAGTGAAGGCCGCCACTTTTATTGAAACCACTACGCGCGACAACACTAATGTGCCTCCGGGCGGCTATTACTACGGCAATGGCCAGAGCAATAAATCCACCGAGCACAACATCGATGTATACGCTCTATTCACCATGCTGGCCCGGCTGACCGGCAACGCCAGTTGGCTGAATGGTGCGCAACATGCGCGCGCCTTCGTGGAGGCCATGTACAACTCTTCAGCCGGCTTTTTCTGGACCGGAACCTCCGACCCGACGAACATTTTTTACAACAACATTCCTGAGGACGTACAAACCTGGTCTTACCTGGCATTGCTCGATCCGGACTTCGCCGCCTCGCTGGAATGGGTGAAAACTAATCTCGCAACCACCGACACATCATTCGCCTTCAACAATGGCTGGCACTTTGCCGGCAACTTCCGTGTCAGTGGAGAAACTTATGCCAGCCTGAGCAAGTTGGGTACGGTGCTGGGCGACCAGACCGTGGATGCTGATGCCGTCTGGTGCGAAGGCACCGGGCACGCTGTCGCGGCATTGCTGGCGCGGGGGCTTCCGCCGCAGAAGGATATCTTCAGCTTTCATGGGGACGTAAATACGGCTTCGCTGATGCTGGAGAGTATTCAGGTTGCGCAGGCCAGTCTGGGCTCAGGACAGACGGTCGGCGGCAAAGCGCTGGTCAATGGCCAAGGAATTGTCGCGGCAACCAGTCCCTTGAATACGGGATTCGGATTCAACTACCTGCCGTTCCTGCATATCGGAGCAACGTCGTGGTACGTGATAGCGGCGCAGGTGGCAAACCCGTTTCAGCTCGGACTGAGGACGCCGCGGCATTAAGCTGCGACGATCCACACTGCGATGGTAAAAAAACCCGCCCAAGCTTTTGCCTGGGCGGGATTTTTATTTCAGCTTTTTACGGCTTTCAACCAATTAGCTTTTTGCGATTTTCAACTGGTTGTCGACCGAGAAAATGCCGGGAACAGAATTGGCCCGCATGCCGGCAATGTTCTTGTCCATCTGGCTATCGACTACGCCGATCAGCGTGACGTGACCATTGGCCACAATAATACGGATCGACTTGTTCAAGCCAAGCTCATACTTCTGCAGCGCCGGATATCCATAGATGGTGCGGAACAAGCGGACCCGCAAGCCGTCATCCATGGGAGACAAGGGCAGTACCCGGATTTGATTATCCACGCGGTCGACGCCTTCGATGCGCTTAACCACGTTATTGGCATCGCTCTTAAGTACGGGATTGGTGACATCGCCAGTCAACGTGACGGTGCCATTGTCGTCCACTGCGAAGGTCATGTAATCGAAGGCATTCGCGTAAGGCAGCATGTTGAGTTCGTGGCGCACTTGCTTCTCGATGGTTTCCGTGCTGCGCAGTGAGGCCATCGCACTCTGCGCGGAGAATGAAAGCGTGGAAGCGATCATTCCCAACCCCAGGATCATAGTTTTTAGTTTCATGTTCAACCTTCCTTTTTGCACTTCAACTTGCTTCAGCCTTGCGGCTGGAGATACCGAGGGGCCGCCCGCAGCCTTTTTCCACACCACGAACGGCCCCCATTCTTCTAAGTCAAATTGCGTTAACGTCGGTCGCGGCGAAAATCACGACGTCCTTCAAACCGGCGATCGAAGTGACGGCCATAAACATAAGGCGCCGGCGCATAATATCGCCGATACACCGGAGCAGGCGCATAACTCACATACGGTGCGGGCGCAATGTAAGGCGCGACATAACCCGGCGCGTAAGCGGGGCCGTAATATCGCGGACCCACATATCCATAAGCGCGAACAGGATACGCTGGAACCCCGACTCCCACTCCAAATACCACGCGGGCGTTAGCCTTGGGCGCCGCCGCAGAAGCCAGAACCAGCGCTAATCCCAATACCATCAGTAAACTTGTTTTCTTCATTTTCATCACCTCCGACCTGCATAAATGGAAACACAGGCGGCTGCGGAAAGTTGCGCCAAGGCGCTGAGGCGACGGGAGTTAAGCGTAAAGAATTGTCAATAAGTTAGAGGTTTACTTGAGGTCTGCGAATATCCAATGTTTTGATGATGCGACGGGCGTTACGCGGTGCGGGTTGCGCGCAGCGCCGTTCTCTCGCAGGCTGGACACGGCAAATGCGGGCGATCCACACATTCATGCGCGGGATAGAGGATCTGATATCCGCGCGACTCCAGTTCCATAATAAGGTCACGATCATTAGCGTCGATAAACTTGCGTCCGAACCGCTGGGCGGTCTCGAGGTTGCGATAACGCCAGCGACCGTTGCGTCGGTACGCATAATTCCCCTGTCCGAAGTCGATCGGCGATCTTGCGGAACCAAGGTTGGATCGGGTCGGATTATTCTTTTTCACTTCTCAACTTTTAATACTAAGCAGACGGGCTGGCAAGCGAATTCACCACGGCTGACTCGATCACGCGGGAAAGCGCTCGACAACCCAACTGTACTCGCGGCATCCAAACGCCGAAACAGTAGGGAGGGTTATTCCCAGCAAGAAACCACAAAGTGCGGCCAGGAAAATTATTAGCGAAAGCGGCCGCTGCGGCCAAGAAGAAAAGACCCATCACGCATCTGCCGAAATCGACACGCAGCGCTAGGAGCCAGCCAGTAAAGTGGCGAAGCGTAAGTAAGAGCTTAAACGCCTGCTGCGGATACTCGCTCGATAGACTTCTGGCGCGGTGCCATCGCGACCAAAAGTACACCGATGACTCCGAAAAGGACCACGCCCAGCAGTTCCTGGCGCTGAATAACGTGCTTGAATTGCTGCACTGCCATGAGGCCAGCGTGGGCGAGGTTCGCCCATCCGGCGAAAGCGATCAAGCTGGCATTCGCATCAGGGTTGCGCGCTGCCAGCAGCAAACAAATTCCCAGCGTAACGTAAATACTCATCATCATCGCCACGGCGGGCTCTCGGGAAAAAAACAGCAGGAGCGGAATAATTCCTGCAGTGAACACTAATCCCGCGACTACTAATATGACCTGCAGCGCGCGTTGTCTACGCATTTCTTCCTCCTGCCACAGTGGGCATTTTTACCTCGGGATTTGCGAATCTTAATTGACCGACAGGCCACCCGAATTCCAATTCTGCAATCGAAACTTGAACAACAATATTCAGGAGTGCATCATGCTAAATCAAAATAAAGCGTTCAGCAGCTACTCGGTCAACGACATTCCAAAGGCGAAGGAATTTTACAGCAAGACCCTGGGAGTTGAGGTTTCTTCCGGACCCGAGGGCACATTGGTTCTCGGCGCCGCCGGGGACACGAAGGCGTTGATGTACCCGAAAGCCAATCATCAGCCCGCAACCTTTACGGTGCTTAATTTTCCGGTCGAGAACGTAGAGAAGACGGTGGATGAACTCAGCCGCGCGGGGTGCAATTTGAGATTTACAACGAACCTAATTTAAAGACTGACGCGCGCGGAATTTCTCGCGGTAACGGGCCGACGATTGCCTGGTTCAAAGATCCGGCGGGAAATATTCTGTCGGTGCTCGAAGCTGCCTGAGTTTAGCGTTGGTCTCTCAGGCGCTTTGGATTTTCGGAGCCGCCCGGGATTCCGGCCGCGGCTCCTCTTCGTCATGCAGCTTTATTAGCGCCACCCAAGAGCTTAGCGGCGAGGATCTCTGCCTTTTCAATGCTCGGCGGTTGCGCGAACAACTCGGGCGCCTTTGCCATCAGGGCCTTGGCAACTTCTCCGGAAAGATGAGCCTGCCGTCCGGCTTCGTTGGCGAAAGTGTCGAAAATTCCGAAGGTCGTTGCCGACAGCCGCAGGCCGAACCACAGAGTCGTGCCCGGTTCCTGCTGTACCAGCTCGAGTCCGCTGCGTAAAAACTTCTCCACTTCAGCTTCTTTGCCGGGCTTGGCTTCCAGACGTGCGAAAAGTGCTAGCTTGGCTGCGTCAGCCATAATTGCCTCCTGAGTTTGCTTTCGGGATTTTATTCCACTCGATAGGATGCGGTTGTTAGGCAAACGTTGCGGACCAATTCAGCTCGCTGAAGAATTCCTGAGCCCGCCACCACCGTTGAGTTATTTTAGGAGGACACTCGGCCATGCAGACCAACGTCCATGCCCTCGAATTCGTCTTGCTCTTATTGCTGCTGTTTGTTGTGGTTTTTGGACTGTTGTCTAAGAAACTGAAAACGCCATATCCCATTGTGCTGGTGGTTGGTGGGTTGCTGCTGAGCTTTGTGCCCGGGGTTCCGCGTATCCAGTTGAATCCCGACGTTGTCTTCTTTGTGATCCTGCCGCCGCTGCTTTACAGCGCAGCCTGGCTGACTTCGTGGCGTGAATTTTCTTTCAACCTGGTGAGCATTTTGCTTCTCGCCTTCGGCCTGGTTACCTTCACCGTGCTGGGCGTCACCGGTCTAGGACATTGGTTTCTTCCCGGCTTCGACTGGCGTGTCGGACTAGTACTCGGCGCTGTGGTGGCGCCGACTGACGCCATTGCTGCCACCTCCATTGCCAAACGAATCGGACTGCCAAAACGCGTGGTTGACATTCTGGAGGGTGAAAGTCTGCTGAACGACGCCAGTGCGCTACTGGCGCTCGAATTCGGTCTCGCTCTCCTGGTCGGCGGGACGAGGCCCACATTCACCTTCGGTTTATTGCGTTTAAGCTACTTGACCGCTGTGGGCATTCTGATCGGGCTGGTAGTCGGCGAAATTGTTCACCGCGTCGAAGAACACATTGAAGACGGGCCCATCGAAATCGCGCTAAGTATTCTGACCCCCTACGTCGCCTATTTGACCGCCGACACTCTGCGAGCTTCTGGTGTCCTGGCAGTCGTCGCCTGCGGACTATACCTCAGCCGCAAGAGCTCGCACTTCTATTCGCCGGGGGTACGGCTGCAAGCCTGGGCCGTATGGGACGCCCTGACTTTTATTCTCAATGGACTGGTTTTTGTATTGATCGGGCTGCAACTGCCTTATGTGCTTGGCAATATTCGCGATCATAATTTGGGAAGGTTAATCGCATATGCTGCCGGGTTCAGCGCCTTTCTGATTCTGTTGCGGCTTGTCTGGGTCTTCCCGGGAGCTTACTTCGCGAACCTTATTCGCAGGCATCTTCTTCATCAGAATACCCGCATGCCTGGCGGCCGCGAGATTTTCGTCGTCGGTTGGACAGGGATGCGCGGAGTTATCTCGCTGGCCGCCGCGATTGCTTTGCCGCAGAGTTTTGCCGACGGCACGCCCTTCCCGCAACGCAACATGATTATCTTTCTTGCCTTCAGCGCCATCCTGGTGACGCTGGTCGCTCAGGGTCTCACCTTGCCGCTGCTGGTTCGAGCCCTGGGGCTCGGTGGGACGTTGGCGTCCCCGCCTGAGGAGCAAGCCGCGAGACGGACCATCGTGCAAGCAGCTTTGCAATATCTCGATGAAGTTCGTGAGAAGCAAACGCCCGAACTTGTGGAAGTGTACGACGATCTATCGCAGCATTACCGGGCCAGGCTTGCAAGCTTGACTGAGGATGGGTCCTCTGCAGACACGATTGCGCCGCATTTCTACAAGCAATATCTTGAGGTCTCCAGCAAGCTCTTAAAGATCGAGCGCCAAACGGCGGTCCAACTACGCAACCAGCGGAGAATCAGCGACGAGTTGTTGCGCGAGCTGGAGCGTGAACTCGATCTCGGCGAATCAAAGTTCGCTAAGCAAAGTTAAAGGCGGGCGCGTGCCCATGCTTGTCGAGACTTTTCTACAAAGCTCGCTGGGAGCGAAACATCGCCCGAGATTTTGATTTTGCGCGACCCAATTCTCCGCAGCAGTTAAAAGCGGACTATTGGCCCAAACGTGAGCCGCAGGTTATGGTGCGCTCCGTTATTGAAGTAAATTTCGTCACCGGCTTCAAGACGCAAACCCACGGGTCCGATCGCTGCCTCCACACCGGCGGCCGGGTAGATCGCCGCATTCAAGTTTGAGGTTCGCAAACCAAGAAGCGTGCTGACCGCATTGCTAAGCGGTAACAGGCCGGGGCTGAGACGAAAATCCATGAAGCCGCCTTTCAGCGTAACGAACGGGCGAAATCCTCCCCCTCCAGGCTGAAGCTTTGGCCCCACCAAACCGTGAGTAACCCCAACCGGTGTGTTTTCGATCGCCGCCAGGTTTCCATTGACAATATTGCGATAGGCTTCCGCGAAGTTGATGCCGTAGTCATAGGCAAGTTCGCCTTCCAGCATCACGTCATGGTGAACCCGATAACCGAACCGGCCACCGAGTCCGAAGTTGTTGGTGCCGGTTTGTGAAACGTCTAGATAATCAAGAAAGACGCCGGCTTCGACGCGTTTTTGTGCGAACAAGCAGGGCGAAGAGAAGATCAGGAAAATGAAAGACAAGAAAAATAATTTGCGCATGAGCCGAGTACGATGAGCGGTAACACAGTCGGGTTGTGAGCGGTAGCGGGAGAAACTGACGTGAGGTGTTGAGTTCTCAGCCGCAAGCAGCATCTCGTCCCGCCCTTCGCAAAACCGGCGAAAGACTCGCTTCGCGAGCGCCCACTTCGCTCAGGATGACAGAGCAGAACAGATGCTGTTTGCTGTTGAATCGATAAAAGATGAACTGTCATCCTGAGCGGAGTGATTCATCCCGCATAGCGGGATGAACTCACGGAGTCGAAGGACCCCTGCGGTGCTTGCAGAGGAACGGACGTCTCAAGTATTTTCACGAACTCGGCAGCAGTGGTGGGAATGCCTTGCAGCGCCCGTGGCGGAGGAAGAAAACGTGGGATCCTTCGACTGCGTTGGCACTCGCTTCGCGAGCGCCCACTTCGCTCAGGATGACAGAGCAGAACAGATGCTGTTTGCTGTTGAATCGATAAAAGATGAACTGTCATCCTGAGCGGAGTGATTCATCCCGCACAGCGGGATGAACTCACGGAGTCGAAGGACCCCGGCAGCGCTTGCTGATGCACAGACGTCTTAAGGTATTCTCACGAACTCGACAGCAGTGGTGGGAATGCCTTGTAGCGCCCGTGGCGGAGGAAGAAAACGCGGGGTCCTTCGACTGCGTGGGCACTCGCTTCGCGAGCGCCAACTTCGCTCAGGATGACAGAGCAGAACAGATGCTGTTTGCTCTTGAATCAATAAAAAACTGTCAAGGTCTCGCGAAGGGTTTTTCTACCAGCCCCGCGTCTGCATCATGCTGGCTTCGTCCATCGCGCTCACGGCCAAGCCTTTCATCGCGCCGACCAGGTCTTCGCTGACCTCAAGTAATACTTTAGGGTCGTTGAAGTGAGTGGCGGCTTTTACGATGGCGCGGGCGCGCTTTTCGGCTTCGGCGGGTTCGGCGAACGATGTCGAATCTTTCATGAAAATTCCTGAGCCAACGAATACGGCTTCGGCGCCGAGCTGCATTACCAGCGACGCATCGGCAGGCGTGGCAATGCCTCCAGCGGAGAAATTTGGCACCGGCAGCTTGCCGGTTTTCGCGACCATCTTCACCAGCTCGTAGGGCGCCTGATGTTCTTTGGCCTTGGCGTAGAGTTCCTCTTCGCTCAGCACGGTGAGAATTTTCATGTCCTGCACGATCTGGCGAATGTGCTTGACAGCGTGAACCACGTCGCCGGTGCCGGCCTCACCCTTGGTGCGGATCATGGCCGCGCCTTCGGCGATCCGCCGCAGGGCTTCGCCCAAGTTGCGCGCGCCGCACACGAATGGAACTTTGAACGCGTGCTTATCTACGTGGTGGGCTTCGTCGGCCGGGGTCAGCACTTCAGATTCGTCGATGTAATCGACGCCCAGCTCTTGCAGAATTTGCGCCTCGGCAAAATGGCCGATGCGGCACTTGGCCATCACCGGAATCGAAACCGCAGCCATGATCTCGCGAATCTTTTTCGGCGAGGCCATGCGAGCAACTCCGCCTTCGGCACGAATCTGCGCCGGCACGCGCTCGAGCGCCATCACGGAGACTGCGCCGGCATTCTCGGCGATGACCGCCTGTTCGGCATTGGTGACGTCCATAATGACGCCGCCCTTGAGCATTTCAGCGAGGCCGGTCTTTAAGCGGAGGCTGGTGGAGTTGCCGTTGTGTTGAGACATGTTTGAATCCTTTAGGTGCGGTCGCGATCGCGCGGGGACGCTTACATTCATTTTACAACCAGCAGTGAGGTTGCGGTGGTTCTTTCGGTTTTTGGCGTGTCCTACAGACATTCATGCCGCTGCGCGCGCATCGTAAGGTCCCTCTCTCGCCCGCTTGCAACGTGCGAGTTCGAGATGACACGATTAGTAAGAGGGCGCTAGGAGTGAGCGGCTAAATCGAGGCTTGGGCGGGGGTAATTGCACGGCCTCGCCGCGCGGCCCAGTCCACCTGTTCAACGCGGCCAACCAGAAGCACCCAAGCCAGCGCTCCGCAAATGCAGATGGCGGCGGTGATTGCGAAAGGTGCAAGGAACTTTCCGGTGTACTGAAGGACGAACCCAGTCAGCGCCGGGCCAGTAATTCCTGCGAAGTTCGCGAAGCCATTTTGCCAGCCATACCACTTCCCTACCGCTTCTGACCCGGCGAGAGTCTGGGGGAAGGTGTAAAGACCCGGGCCGGTCATTCCGCATCCGAAACCGGCGGCCAGCAACCATGGCACGTAAGAATTTCCGCCGGCGAGGGCGGACCCCAGAAGGCCGGCTGCGGCGATGGAGAATCCAATGACCATCGCGGACTTGCGCACCAGAGTCGGTGTGTAACCGCGAAGAATGGCGAAGTCCTGTAGCCAGCCGGTGCTGATTGAAGAAAGAGCGTCAACCGAATAACACAGTCCTGCGACCACCGCCATGTGCTTGATAGATAAATGACGCTCAAGAACTAAGTAGGTCGGCAACCAGGTGAGCAGGAAATAGAAAAGATAGTTGGTGGCGAAGTGTCCGGCGCTGGTCCCCCAGAAAGAGCGCTGGCTAAGGATGTCCCAGAAACCGGGACCGCCTCTCAGAACTTGGAGAGAACGAGGTTCGCAGCGCGGCATCCATTTCACCCAGGCGGGGAGCCATAACAAGCTGATCAATCCGACCGCTACGAAGATCGAGCGCCAGCCAAAATCGGCAATCAGAAACCCGGCTCCAACGGTTCCGATGACGTTCCCCCATTTCAGGCCGGACATCGCACAACCGCTAGCGAAGCCGCGATAGTGTTCGGGTAAATGTTGCGCCAGGATTTTTGAGCCGCAGGGCAAGGCCACAGACTCGCCGATTCCGAGGATGAATCGAATAATCAAGAGCAGCGCGAAACCGCGTACGATGCCGGTGGTCGCGGTGGCTACAGACCAGAGCAGAAATCCGCCGGCGAGAATCCAATTGGCGTCGAGACGATCGACCAGCCAGCCGATCAGGAACTGCATGGCGGTGTAGGTGAAGAAAAAGGCGGAGAAGAGAATTCCAAGTTCCGAATCGGAGAGCCTGAAGTCGTGCTTGATCAGCGGGGCGGCAACCGAAATATTTCCTCGATCGACATAATTGATGACAAAGCTGATGGTGAGCAGAAAGAGTGCGGGAGCAAACTTAAGCAGCGGTCGCGATTCAGACTTCTGAGTCATGCGTTGCCCGTGGCATTTTGCGCTTCGCGTTATCTGATTGCAAGCGTGTTTCTTTCGGACAAGTCAAAAGCTTTTAACTTACGGCGCTTTCTTGAAAACACTTTGCGGATCGATGATCACGAATACTCCACGGCTGCGGGCGAGGACAGTCCCCTTTTCATCGATGATTTCCGCTACCCGGGTTAAGCGCCGTCCGCGCTTGCCGATTTCTCGCGACTCAACCCGCAACTTGCGCTGCAGCGGCACCGGCCTGCGATATTCGACGGTCATGCGCGAGGTGGCGCCAATGACATCTCGCAGCTTGCTAAGCTTGCTCATAGCGTCGTCGAGAATGGTCGCGATGATACCGCCGTGGCAGTGCCCCGGGGGTCCGGTGTAACGTTTACTCAAACGGAAATGCGAGATGAAACGGTTGCCCTGACGATCAAAGAAGAACTTCAAATGCATACCATGCGGATTGTCTTTCCCGCAGGCAAAACAGAAATTTTTTTTCACCGGATGCCGTTTGGTTCCGTGCCCGGCAGGTGAGCTGTTTGCAGCCATAAGAGGTGAATTCTATCTGACCGCTGAAACCTAAAGGGCTGAAGTATTATGTAAGACGCATTGGTTTCGGGCAGGCAGTTCGAATTTACATCCCGGCAGGGCGGAGTCCTGCATATTGTCACGGAGGAAATGGTGAAACACGTTCGGAAGGCGCAGTCCCTGGGTTTGGCGATGTGTGCTTTAGGCATGGTGGTGGGTCTTTCGAGCCTGGCATGGTGCGCAGGCGGCGCGGGCGAATCGACGTTTAAGGCAAAGTGCGTCCTATGTCATGGAGAGGACGGCACGGGAAACACTACACTGGGTAAACAGTTGCAGGCAGCCAATCTGCATTCGCCGGACGTGCAGAAAAAAAGTAACGCCGAGCTGCGCAAGGTTGTACACGATGGACAGACCAACATGCCCGCCTTTGCTGACCAATTGAGCGACGAAGAGATCGCCCAAGTCATCCAATACGTGCGCACCTTCGGTAAGCACGCAAAGAAATAATCGAGTTTCAGTAGAAGTTGATGTATGCCGGTCATTAGCCCGCCAGTTGCGATTGAGAAAACCAACCCCCGCCACGGTGGCGGTGGCGTGCTTCCTCCCGCATACGGCGGCGGCGGAGACAATGTCCCGGGCGATGGATCCTTCGACTACAAGCGGCGCCTTCACCGCGCCCGGCTGGCGCTGCTGCTAGCCATAGGTTCGATCGGCGTCCTGTTCGTTACCCTTACCGTTCTGTTTGTGCTGATGCGGCACGGGGCAGCCGTGCTGGATGCGCGGAGCGGAAATTATATTCGCCAGTGGGTCCCGCTGGAATTGCCGATTCGGCTGCTTCTGCTGAATACGCTGATTTTGTCAGCCAGCAGCATCACTATCGAATTGGCCAAGCGTGCGCTGGGGCGCGAGATGATATTGGCGCCGGTACGGTCAATTCCTGGTATCTCTGTCGGACGGGTGCGAAGCGCGCCATGGCTTGGCATCACCATCATTCTGGGATTGCTTTTCGTCGGCGGACAGGCCGCAGCATGGTGGGGAGTGTGGGACCGCGGATTTACAGCAATACCCAGTCCATTTTTTTACTTGCTGACTGGGGCACACGCGATTCACCTGATCGGCGGTCTTATCGTTCTATCCTATGCTGGAGTGATTGCTTTGCTTCATCGCAGCATGGAGCACCAGGGGGTGGTGATGGAAGTCGCTACCTGGTATTGGCATTTCATGGGTGTGCTCTGGATATACATCTTTATGTTGTTGTATGTGGCGGGATGAAAGTTTCATTAAAAGTGCGACTGCGAGGAAAACCCTCCCGAATGCCACTCATCGAAGTTAACGGGTCGGCGGGCTGCCGTGAGGTTGCTTTGCCAAAAACATATCCAGGAGCGGCTTTGAGTGTTCACCGGCTTGCGAGCCCGGGTCAGTCGCAACAACGGTCATAGTGGGAGACTCCCGTCATTTTTTATCATTGGTCCGCCGCGGACCGGTACCACATGGTTGCATGAAGTCCTAGGGCCGAGCGCGCTCTTACCCTCGCCTACAAAAGAAACGCGATTTTTCGATCGCTATTTCGGGCGTGGAATTGACTGGTATTTAGACCGCTATCCTGCTGCTCCTGATGCCCAACTGCGGATGGGTGAAGTAGCGCCCACCTACTTCGCATCTGTCGGTGCTCGCGAGCGAATCGCAAAATTGATTCCCTCTGCCAAAGTAGTCTGTGTTTTTCGCAATCCAGTCGATCGAGTGTTGTCTCTCTACCGGTTAAAACGCGCCTACGGAATGTCCCCATGGACTTTTGATCAGGCAATGTTGAAAGACCCCGAACTTTTCGAGTCAGGCAGATATGCAACTCATTTAAAAACCTGGTTGAGTTTGCTCGGGGAAAAACAGGTACTCGCAATGGTGTACGAAGACCTGAGGCGCAGCCCGCAGGCCTATCTAAATACAGTTACGGATTTTCTCGGCATCGCCCGAATCTCGCTGAGCATCGAGCAACAGCGGTCTAGCAATGCGTCAGAGGGATTAACCCATCCGCGAAGTTATTTTCTGACGCGGGCAGCCTCTGGAATGGCTGAATGGTTCAAGGCCACCCACCTGGATGGACTGGTGGCGGCAGCGAAGCATCGGCATTTTTTGAAGTTCTTTTTGCGCAGCGGGTCCAGCTTCGAATCTCTGCCGGCCGAGCGGATTCGTAAATTGTATGAACTGTTTCGCCCTGAAGTCGAAGGGTTGGAAGCAATTCTGAACCGCGACTTTTCGGCGTGGAAGCCTGCTGCAACCAGGGTGGGCGCGGTCCAAATGGCCGTAATCTAAGCGGGCTTATTCGCCCTGTTTTATTCGCTGATTCAACCTCAATTACAATGGAGGATTCGGCAATGCCCGCCAAAGCCGGTGGTGCGCTTCGGTGTGCACGAACTGGATTGACGAGCAGCCTTAAGACGATGCCAGACAATTCAAATGACAGCATTGTGGTGCGCGGAGCACGCACTCACAACCTGAAAGATGTGGATTTCGAGATTCCGCACAACGCTTTTACGGTGGTGACCGGAGTCTCGGGGTCGGGGAAATCCTCGCTCGCTTTTGACACGATCTATGCCGAAGGTCAGCGGAGATATGTGGAATCGCTTTCTGCTTACGCTCGACAGTTTTTGGAGAGGATTGAAAAGCCGGACGCCGATCACATAGAGGGAATCGCCCCGGCGGTGGCAATCCGCCAGAAGAACACCACCCGCAGCCCGCGCTCGACGGTTGGAACTGCGACCGAAATATATGACTACCTGCGATTGTTGTTCGCCAGAATCGGACGAACCTATTGCTTGAAGTGCGGCACGGAAGTGAAGAAGGACACGGTCGACGAAGTGGCCGAGCGGGTACTGGCACTGCCCCAAGGCACGCGCCTGAACGTTTTGTTTCCGCTGCAGTCTACGCCGCCTGGTTCGGAACCTGCTCCAGTCAAAGGCCGGAAGAAAAAAGCGGCCCCGACCGTCCTGGCTGATTCCGTCAAGGCGCGGCTGTTTGAACTGCGGCAACGCGGGTTCAACCGGCTGTTTCAGCACGGAGAAGTCTACGAGTTCTCCACGCCCGAGTCTTTGCTGAACATCAATTTTGCCGAGCCGGTGTGGGTGCTGGTCGATCGGCTAGTGGTTTCAGGGGACGGGCGGGCGCGTCTGGTGGACGCAACCGAGATCGGCTTTCGCGAAAGCGGAGAGGTGGTCTTTCAAACTCCTGCGGGCAGTAATCAAGCCCACCAGCTCCGATTTTCACAGCGGTTTGAGTGCAAGAACTGCGGGATTCGTTATGCGGAGCCGGAGCCCAGACTGTTTTCCTTCAACAATCCTTTTGGCGCATGCCCGCGATGCCAGGGCTTCGGCAACACTATCGACTTCGACCTTGACCTGGTGATTCCCGATAAATCGAAATCCCTAGACGAAGGCGCGATTGAACCCTGGACCAAGCCGAAGTACCGTCCCTATGCTACCGAGATGAAAAAGTTCGCACGGGCAGCCAGCATTCCCCTGGACGTTCCCTGGTCGGAACTGGAAGCGGAGCAACGGCAAACGATCATCAACGGGCACAAGAAGTTTCCCGGAGTGTGCGGGTTCTTCGAATACCTGGAGCGCAAAAAATATAAGTTACACGTGCGTGTGTTCCTCAGCCGCTATCGTGGATACACGGTCTGCTCAGACTGCGGCGGCGCGCGATTGCGGCTGGAGGCCCGGCAGGTAAAGATTGCGGACAAAAACATATGCCAGGTCTGTGCGATGACGGTGGAGCATGCGGCGGAATTTTTTGCGCAAGTGCAATTGACGCGCGAGCAAGCCGATATCGCAGAGCGATTGCTGGATGAAATCCGCACCCGCCTGCAGTTCTTGATGGACGTCGGACTGGAATACCTGATGCTCAACCGTTTGACTTCTACACTTTCAGGGGGCGAGGCGCAGCGAATTCAGCTCGCGACTTCGCTCGGTTCCCGGCTGGTAGGAACGCTTTACGTATTGGATGAGCCGTCAATTGGGCTGCACAGCCGCGACACCCAGCGATTGATTCGCATTCTTCATGGTCTGCGCGACCTGGGAAATACCGTGCTGGTGGTAGAGCATGACCGCGAGGTAATGCGTGCCAGTGACCGCATCATGGATCTTGGTCCCGGTGCCGGAGAGCATGGCGGCAATATCATCGCAACCGGCACATACGATCAGATCACGCACACCCCGGGATCGCTAACCGGGCGTTATTTATCCAATGAATTGCGGATTCAAATGCCGACCAATCGCCGCAAGCCAGGCCGGCAGAAGATCACAATTCGCGGCGCGCGGGTGCACAATTTGAAAGGCGTCGATATTAACGTGCCTTTGGGAATGCTGGTGGCGATCACCGGAGTCTCGGGGTCGGGCAAATCGACCTTGCTGCACGATGTTTTGTATCAGGCTCTCAAGGGATTGAAAAATCAGACTAACGGAATGCCGCTCACCTTTCCGTTTCTAGATGAAATTGCCGGGGATGAATATATCGATGACGTGGTGCTGGTCGATCAGTCGCCAATCGGAAGGACTCCGCGTTCGAATCCGGTGACATACATCAAAGCGTTCGATGGCATTCGCGATTTATTTGCTGGAACTCCCGAGGCGCACAAGCGGGGATTTTCCGCCGGACATTTCTCGTTTAATGTCCCAGGGGGACGCTGCGAAACCTGCCAGGGCGATGGAACGGTGGTTGTTGAAATGCAATTTCTCGCTGATGTGGAACTGATCTGCGAAGAGTGCAAAGGCAAACGATTCAAGCCTGAGGTGCTGGAAGTCCGATATCGCGGGAAAAACATTCATGAAGTGCTCAATATGACGGTGCGGGAAGCGATGCACCACTTCGCGAATGCTCCTAAAGTGGCGGACAAGTTACGCATGCTGGATGAAGTCGGGCTGGGATATTTGCGGCTGGGGCAGTCGGCGACTACGCTTTCTGGCGGAGAGGCGCAGCGGGTAAAACTGGCGGCACATTTGCAGCCTGCGGCCGCGGCCAAGCGCAGGCCTGAGTTCCGGAGACGTACGCTTTATATCTTTGACGAGCCCACGACGGGATTGCACTTCGACGACATCAGCAAGCTACTTTCGGCATTCCGGCGCCTGATCGAAGCAGGAGGCTCGATTCTGCTGATCGAGCATAATCTCGAAGTAATCAAGACCGCCGACTGGGTGATCGATCTCGGGCCTGAAGGCGGCGAACGGGGCGGCCGCGTGATCGGAGAAGGAACTCCCGAAGAGATTGCAGAACTCAAGAACTCCTACACCGGACAGTTTCTTGCCCAGATGTTGAACGGGAACGAGGCTTCGCGTTCGAATGGCCACCAATAGAGCAAGCCGCACCCGTGCCCTGATGGTTTCGCTTGTATTAGCATTCGCCTTTCCTTCCTCAACCATTGGGCAAAGCTCGAGCCAGACCATACGACATCACAAAATGGCAGAACAGGACCCTGCCGCTGCCCTGTTGACGGAAGCGGAAAGCGATATCGAGAAGCAGGATTACGCCAGCGCTGAGCCGCTGCTTAAAAAATATCTCGCGGCGCATTCTGACAATTACGTTGCCTGGTACGACCTCGGTTTTGCGGACCATCAATTAGGCAAGAGAGAAGATTCGATCGCGGCATATCGAAAATCGGTAGATGCAAAGCCGGATGTGTTCGAGTCGAACCTGAACCTTGGCCTGGCACTTGCCAATACCGGAGACGCACAGGCGGAAGAGTATTTGCGGGCCGCGACCAAGTTAAAACCCAACGCCAATGTCGAGCAAGGTCATGAGCGCGCATGGATGGGGCTAGGGAGGCTGCTTGAGACTACGAAGCCGCAGGATGCACTCGTCGCATTCCAAGAGGCTGCGCAGCTCGATCCGAAAAATCCCGAGCCGCATCTGGAGGCAGGCGCTCTGCTTGAAAAGCAGCATAAGACGGCCGACGCTGAGAAAGAATTTCAAGCCGCGCTCGCGATTGCGCCAGATTCCTCAGACGCGCTGATCGCACTTAGCAACATGTACATGCGCGAGAAGCGCTTCGATCAAGCGCAAGCTTCACTCAAAAAGCTGGCGGCGCTCCATCCGAATGACGCCAGCACCCATTTTCAGCTGGGACGGATGCTGGCGGTCGCAGGCAAGAACGAAGATGGAGCTCGTGAAATGGAAGCGGGATTGAAGCTCGATCCCGCCGACAGCCGGGCCCGGCGAGACCTGGCCGACATGAAAGCCGAATCGGGCAAATATGACGAGGCGGCGCAAACCTACGCGGCCCTGCTTAGTTCTGATCCCGACGACCCTGATTTGCACTTTGGATTGGGGCGCATGCTTCTGAAGCAGAGAAAGTTCGCCGAGGCCGAGCAGGAGTTGATCAAAGCGGTAAAGCTAAAGCCGGGCGGAGAAGCGTATGGTGAGCTGGCGGTGGCGGCCAACGAGAATAAGGATTATCCGCTCGCGATTCAGGCAGCTGACTTACGCGCCAAATATCTGCCAGAGAATCCGATGAGTTATTTTTTGCGGGCCACAGCGTACGATCATCTACGAGACGCGAAAGATGCGGCCAGGTATTATCATCAATTTTTGAGTGTGGCGGGGGGCAAATATCCCGATCAGGAGTGGCAGGCGGAGCATCGGCTGATTGCGATTGAGCCCAAGAAATAACCGGGACCAGATGAAGCGAAAAGCGGTCACCATTTGCGTTTTCGTATTGTCGGCGAGCGTGCTTTGCTTTTGCCGGAGTGAAGACTCGTTGCCGGCACTAATGGCCAAAGCTGATGCTGCGCCTGCCCGGCAACAATCTGATTTGTGCATAGAGGTTGCTGACCGTGAATTGAAGTTGGCGATCCAGGCGTTTAAGGCAAACAATTCCGACGAAGGGCGTTCGTCGCTGCAGCAGATTCTGAAATATGCCGACAAAGCAAGAGCAGCGGCCATCCAATCGGGAAAGCGGCTGAAACATACTGAAATCAAAATACGGGAAATCGCAGAACGGCTGCGCGATCTGCAATTTAATGTGGATGTGGACGATCAGCCGCTGGTGCAGGCAACAGTGGACAAGCTGGAAGACTTCCGCACACAAATACTTAAAAGTATTTTCGGGTCAAAGAACAATGATTAGAAGACTGCTGCCACTCTCACTGGGACTTATCGTCGCTCTAGCGGCTTTCGGCCAATCAAATCGTCGCGATCCGCTGAGCGACGCCGAGGTGGACAAACTTCGTGACGCGGCCCAGCTGCCGGAAGAGCGGCTAAAACTTTACATTGAATTTGCCCGTGTGCGTTTGGAGAAGGTACAGCAAACTCATTCCGAAACCAAGGCCGCGGACCGCGAACAAAAGACGCGCGATGTCTTGCAGGATTTTCTCGATGTGTACGACGAATTGGATACCAACGTCGATACCTATGCGGACCGGGGATCGGATTTACGTAAGGCGCTAAAGCCGGTCATCGAGGCAGACACCGAGTTTGGAGCGAAACTTCGCGCGTTCCGGGCCTCTCTGGCTAATAGTCCTCAGGAGGCGCGTGATGATGAGTTCCTCGTCGGCAGCGCGCTCGAGGCAGTGGATTCAGGAGCCAAGGACCATCGCGACCTGTTGGCCGAGCAGGAAGAAACCTTCAAGCACAAGAAGAAGCCAGATCATAAAGAGGAGTCATCGCGCTTCCAGTAAGCTCGTGCTAGTCTGGTGCGAAATGCGCTCCGGCCTCACAGAAGTATTCCAGCAAACCTATCGTGAACTTCGGCCTCGTTCTGAGGTCCCTGACCTGCGCGTGGAATTTTTCAGCTTCGCTAATGTGAATAGCACCATTCGGCTGCGTGAAGGAAAGCTGCTGGTGAGGGTTTCGGACCTGCTGGAAGGCGCTCCGGAATATGTGCTGCGAGCGATTGCCCATATCCTGCTGGCGAAAATGTTTCGCAAGCCGGTGGATCGCGAACACGCTTCGCGCTATCGCCGTTACGTTTCGTCGCAGCACATGTCGCGAAAGGCGCACCTGGTACGCCAGATCCGCGGGCGCAAGCGAATTGGACCGGCGCGTGGGCGGGTTTACGATCTGGAAGAGATTTTTGACAAGCTCAACGAAGGCTTTTTTCATGGGTTGCTGGCGCGGCCGCAGATGACCTGGAGTTCGGAACGAGCCCTCAACCGGCTCGGTCATTATGATCCGGCGCATAATGCGATTGTGATCAGCCGGGTATTCGACCATCCTCGAGTGCCCGCGTGTGCCGTCCAGTACATCGTTTACCATGAAATGCTGCACTTGAAGCATCCGGTAAGGCTGCGCGGCAGCCGGCGCTGCGTACACTCAGCGGAGTTCCAGGCAGAGGAACGCGAGTTTCCGCAACTCGACGCGGCAAAGAAGTTTCTTGCCATTCTGTAGTTTGACGCCCTCAGTCTGCGGCAGATATTCTTAATACAGCTTCTTAGTTGCAACTGAGTTGCAACTTTGTGATCACCGGAGAATCCTTCTTGCTGCAAGCATTCATTATTACCCTGCGCGAAGGCGTCGAAGCCGCGCTTATTATCGGCATCACCCTCGCTTATCTGAACAAAATTCAGCGCCAGGACCTGCGCAGGTCGGTTTTTGTCGCCCTGGTTTCGGCATTCGTCGCCAGTATCGGGGTGGCGATTCTACTGTCGCGTTTCCAACTCAACGAAGATCTGTTTGAAGGCTGGGTCATGCTGGCGGCGGCATTTTTCGTCGTAACCATGATTATTTTCATGATGCGGACGGGAAAAAAACTTAAAGGAGAGATTGAAGGCAGGATTGGATCGCTGGCCGGCCGGGGTTCGCAAGTGGGAGTTTTCCTTTTCGTATTCCTGATGGTTCTGCGCGAAGGAGCGGAAACGGTCCTGATTCTGTCGGCGGTCACGCTCGAATCAAGCGCGCTGCAGAGTTTTCTGGGAACATTACTGGGAGTGACGGCTGCAATTGTCTTTGGCGTGATGTTCGTTAAAGGGACGGTAAAGATCAATCTGCAGAAGTTTTTCCGCGTGACCACAGTAATTCTGTTCTTTGTAGCCGCGCAATTGCTGGTTTCAGGCCTGCACGAACTTTCGGAATACGGAGTACTGCCGTCATCGAAACGCGAGATGGCGCTGATCGGGCCCATCGTGAGCAACGAGTGGTTCTTTTTCGTCACCATCGTCGCGCTGGCGGCGCTGATGATTCTGTTCGAGGCGCGGCGCCGGCAGCCGCAGACCTTGCCAGCGTCGGCCGCTGAAAAGCGTAAAGCTGCATGGAGCGCGCGACGTGAGCGCATGTGGATGATGGCGGTGTTCGCGAGTTCGTTCGTTTTCATCGCCCTCGTGACCGCCGAATTTATCTACGCCAAGAGCGTCAGCGCGCTTTCGCCTGCGACCCAGGTCAGCTTTACTAACGGAGCGGTCAGTATTCCGCAGTCGCAGGTTTCTGATGGCGACTTACATCGGTATGAGGCCCGTGAAGATGGAACCGACGTGCGGTTTCTGCTTTACCAGAAGCCGGATGGAAAAGTGGTCGCCGTTTTCGACGCTTGCGAAATCTGCGGGCCGGTCGGATTCTTCAAGGGGCCGAACGGATTGGTGTGCAAGAACTGCGCGTCCCCAATTAATTCGCAGTCGGTTGGGACCGCCGGCGGGTGCAACCCGATTCCGCTGCATTCGACAAGCAATGGCGGCACGATCGTGATCCGGGAAGCCGATCTGGCGGCGCGGGTCAAGTTATTTCAGCGCTAAGTTCCTTCGCAATCTGGCAGCCTGCTGTGAAAGCAAAAGCTTGTAACCGCAGAGATCGCGGAGAGACGCCTGAGGTCGATGAGAAAAGCTATATCTCTTCTTAGATTCCTTGGCGAAATTCGGTAAAGTCTATTTTCGGTTTACTTGAATTATGTTTGTTCGACTAGTTTACGAATCATTTCGGCGACAGACACGGCGCAAGCTGCTCATGGCAACCGCAGTCACGCTGGGGGCCGCGGTTTCGACGGCCATGATTGCTATCGCGATTGATATTGGAGACAAGATCAGCCACGAATTGCGTAGTTATGGGGCAAACCTGGTAGTCACGCCCACTGATGCGAATCTGGATGTGCAAATCGGAAGCGTAAATTTAAAGCCTGCCGGTGGCGCCACTTTGAGCGAAGCCGATCTGCCGAAGATCAAGGGTATTTTCTGGCGCAACAATATCACCGGTTTCACGCCGGAGCTGCCGGTCAACGTAAAAGTCGGCGGGACAGATGCGACATTGGTGGGGACTTATTTCGCAAAGACGCTGACTTTTGGGAAGCAGGAGTTCACTACCGGTGCGCGAAAAACTTTTCCCTGGTGGAAGGTGAATGGCGCGTGGCCGGTGGATGATTCGAACCAGGTTTTGGTGGGAGAGAAGTTAGCGTCGCGACTGGGAATAAAGACTGGTGGCAAGATTCCGGTCAACGGGACCGATTATCCGGTCGCTGGAATTGTTTCCACGGGAAGCGTCGAAGATCAGCAGATTATGGCGCCGCTGAGCCTGGCACAGGCCATTGCCAAAGAGTCAGAAGCGGTGGACAAGATTTTTGTTAGCGCAGTAACTAAACCGGAGGACGCCTTTGCGCGGCGCAATCCGGATTCCCTGACTCCGGCGGACCGCGACCGGTGGTATTGCTCGCCTTATCCGCAGTCGATCGCTTACCAGTTGCAGGAAGTAATTCCGCATTCTCATGCTGAGCAGATTCGGCAAGTGGCACAGAATGAGGGCCACATACTTTCACGCATCGAAGGGTTGATGCTGCTGATTACCCTGGCTGCGCTGTTCACCTCGGGGTTGGCGGTCTCTGCGGCCATGGCAACCGCGATGTTCGAGCGGCGGCAGGAAATTGGATTGATGAAAGCCCTGGGTGCGGGCCAATTGGCGCTGTCCGCGATCTTCGCGACCGAGGCGGTGTTGCTGGCCTGCGCCGGGGGATTAGTTGGGTTTGCCGGTGGGGCGTTGCTCGCCAGAAAGCTCGGACAAACAATTTTCGGCTCTGCCATCGCCGTGGAACCGGTGCTGCTGCCGCTGATTCTGGGGCTGGCGGTCATTGTGACGGTTGCCGGAAGCGCGGCCGCGATTCGCCGCGCGGTCAAATATGATCCGGTCAATGCGCTGCGAGGAGAAGCATGAAGCGGCGCAACAGCACCGGTACGCCCATGTTCTTGCGAATGCTGACGCGCGCTGCATTTCTGCGCAAGCGCACTGCCCTTTCGGCGCTGATCGCAATCATCGTTGCCGCCTGTGCATCGACGGCCATGCTCAATTTGTTTGTGGACGTGCAGGGCAAGCTGCGCAAGGAATTCCGCGGGTTCGGCGCGAACATTATCGTTCAAGCAAAAACCGGTGGGAGCTTTACGTCCGGTGATCTGCAAAGTATTGACTCTGCGATTTCAGGACGTGGGCTGGCAGTCCCTTTCGCCTACGCCGTGGGGCAAACACAAAAGGGAGACTCGGTGGTCGTTGCCGGGACGGATCTCCTATTGGCGCGCAAACTGAATCCATGGTGGGCAGTTTCGGCGTGGCCCCAGAAACCGCAACAAGCTTTAGTCGGTGTACGCGCTGAGAAGCTTCTTGCGCCGTCGGGTGAGCCGTTCACCCTGGCATATCAGGGACGCATGCTTCGTCTTTCGCCCGCGGGCACGGTACGCACCGGAACCGGGGAAGACAGCCGTATTTATCTATCCATGCCGGAATTTCAATCCTGGACCGGATTGCAGCCGTCGGTCGTCGAAATAGCGGCGTATGGATCTGCGGCTGAAGTCAGTTCCCTGCTATCAAATCTTCGGCGAGACCTTCCTGGGGCCGAAGTTTATCCTGTTCGCCAGGTCACGGAAGGCGAGACCAACATTTTGGGGAAGACGCGCTCTACCCTGCTGTGGTCGGCAATATTAATTATCTGCACGGCGGCACTGTGCGTGCTGGCCACGCTCACGGGATGGATTTTCGACCGCCGCCGAGATTTTGCGATCATGAAGGCCATTGGCGCCTCTGACTGGTTGATCTCCGCATTCGTGGCGGGCGAAGCGGCGGCCCTGGCGTGCGCCGGAGCGTTGCTAGGATTTGTGGCAGGCACAGGGATTGCAGCCTGGATCGGTCGCGCAAACTTCCATGCTCCAGTCTCGCCGCGATTGGATGTTTTTCCGCCAGTGTTGATTGGATGCCTGCTGGTGACGCTGATTGCGACATTGCTTCCCTTGCGATTGCTGCGCCATATTCAGCCCGCTATGATCTTGAGGGGAGAATAATGATCCGGCTGAACGGAGTCAGCAGATTTTACCCCGCGCGAACTGCGGCTGCGGGTGGAACCATTCGCGCGCTCGATGACTTCACCTTGCAGGTCGAACCCGGAGAGTGGATCGCGGTGATGGGACCCTCGGGCTCGGGAAAATCCACGTTGGTGAATCTGATCGGATGCCTGGACAGCCCGAGCACGGGAGAAATCTGGCTCGACGGCGAGAATGTGGCGCACCTGGGCACCAAAGATTTGACGCGGGTGCGCGCAGAAAAAATCGGATTCGTATTTCAACAATTCCATCTCATCCCCTATCTCACCGCGGTCGAGAATGTCATGCTGGCGCAATATTTTCACAGCATGACCGACGAGCAGGAAGCGCTGGAAGCGCTGGCGCGAGTGGGCTTGCGCGACCGCCCGCATCACTTGCCGGCACAGCTTTCAGGCGGCGAGCAGCAACGAGTGTGCATTGCGCGTGCGCTGATTAATGATCCGAAGATCATCCTGGCCGACGAACCAACCGGGAACCTGGACGCGAAAAATGAAGAGATCGTCCTCGAGTTGTTGCGAGACCTTCACCGCCAGGGCCGGACCATTGTGATGGTCACGCATGACCCCGTAGTAGCACGCCTGGGCGATCGCAGAATCGAGCTGCACCATGGGAAGATCGCGGCTCAGGAAGTCTTTGCCATGGCAGACGAGGAGCAGATCGATGAAGTACTCGAAGAATTATGGGTGCTGGATGAGCACAACCAGATTGCAGAACTGGAGCACATGGAAGTGCACGGGGCGTTGCCTGTGAGTATTGCGGTCGACAAGATGCGTGAAATCGGACTGGTGGAGACCAGACCGCATCCGCCGATTGTGCACGACCACAAGACTTTCGTGAATCCTTGTCACGATGCTTTGAAGCCGGCAGGAGTTTCGATCGGCGACGGCAGCATGATTCTCGAAATGACCAGCAAGGGGCGGCAGCGGGCGGCGGACATCATCCGGCGTCACCGGCTGGCGGAGCGGTTATTCACCGACAGCCTGGCGATGGACAGCGAAACTGAGATCGAACAGCAGGCATGCAAGTTCGAGCACATTCTGTCGCCGGAAGCGACCGATAAGATTTGCACCTTTCTGGGACATCCCAAGACGTGCCCGCATGGGGCGCCGATTCCGCCGGGACAGTGCTGTGAACTGCGGGATTTTGACGAGGTAATGGCGCGAACGAGAGTTAAGGCAGTTTCCAATGGACCATACACCCGCGACAAGATGAATGAACGGCATCCCGCAGACGATAAGGGTACCGCGACGGAATGACCTGTAATACTACGATCGGCGTTTTCGACTCCGGATTCGGCGGGCTCACCGTGCTTAAGGCCCTACTTGGGACGACTCCTCACGCCGATTATCTCTACTTTGGCGACACGGCACGGCTTCCCTACGGGTCAAAGTCGGCAGATACGGTGGCCAGATATGCTTGCGAGGCGGCACGATTTCTGGAGCAACAAGGCGCCGGACTTCTGGTAATTGGCTGCAACACAGCCACAGCGCTCGCGCTGGAGCAGATTCGTGCAGCCACCACGGTGCAGGTCGTGGGAGTGATTGAGCCCGGGGCGGAAAAAACTGCGGCCATGAGCCGTACAAAAAAAGCGGTGGTCATCGGTACCGAGGCGACGATTTCCAGCCATGCATATCGAAATGCGTTGGCGAAATTTCAGGTCGACTCGCGAGAAAAAGCCTGTCCACTGTTAGTTCCCCTGATCGAGGAAGGATGGACCGAGCACGCGGTGACTGAGCAGATTGCGAATATCTATTTGACCGAGGCTTTTGACGATGGTTTTACCGCTGACGTACTCCTGCTGGGTTGCACTCACTATCCGCTGCTGAAGAGGGTTTTGCAAGGAGTGGTTCCGAAAGGCGTCACCCTGGTCGATTCAGCGGAATCTACGGCGCGCGCGGTGGCAAAACTTCTTAGCGATCGGACTGACGAGACAGCCGAGCCTGCCCCCTCACGCGATCCATCCCGAATCAAATTTTTTGTTACCGACTCCGTACAAAAGTTCGAGCGGTTAGGAAAATCGTTCCTTGGCCGTCCAATCACCGACATCACCCACATCGAGTTGAAGGAATAGAAGAATCGAGCAAAAGTTAAGGGCCTGGCCGAAGCCAAGCCCCGCACTCTTTGCGCGCAGCAAAACTCAGTAGAGGTGGAATGCGACTTCAATGGTGGCGTACGTAGCAACCGGCTTACCGTCTTTTGTCCCGGGATCAAATTTCCAGGTTTTCACGGTTTCAATCGCCTTCTGGTCAAGGCCAAGCCCGACGCTGCGGGCGATCTTGATATCACGCGGAACGCCATCGGCGCCCACGATCAGGCTCAGCACCACAGTTCCCTGATACTTGGCTTTGCGGGCTTCTTCCGAATATTCCGGATCGGGAGCATAAATCGCTTTGGGGGCGCTGACGCCTCCACCGATGCGGAATACCCCGCCGCCAATGCCACCGCCGCGGCCTTCACCTACGCCGGGCCCGGAGCCTACACCAATGCCGCCGCCGCTACCCGACCCGATGCCGCCGCCAGAGCCCACTCCGTTCGACGGAGGCCCGGATGGCATGGGGGCGGTTGGATTGCCAAGGTTGAGAGTGTTACTGGCCTGCAACTTCACCTGCGGTGGGACGACTACCGTGGGTTCGACTGCAAGCTTAGGATGATCATTTCGCACCACAATCGCCGGAGGAGTGATCTGCTCAAGAGACTGCTTGGGAATGCGACCCTTGGGAGCCTGGAACTTATCACGATCGCCGCCACCGCCGCCGCCAGCCACTTCTTTAGGCGAAGGCTTCATAATCGGTGTATCGAGCGAGGGCGCCATCAGAATGACCTGCTCTTTCGGATTTTGCACCACCGTCTTGCCCAGGTAGTAGGTAGCAACCAGGATCAGGCTGATTACGATGATGTGCACGACTGTCGAGAGCGCGGCGCCGCTCTTTTTATTGTCGTAAAAACCCCAAATATCCTTTACCGGGACGGGCTTCGAGGTGAGCACCAGAGGCGGCTGCTTCTTAGGGAAAAAAGTGTCCTCGAAGTTCTGGACGAGCGATTTCCACAGCCCCGGCTCAGAGCCTTTCGGCATGAGCAAATTAAGTTCGGGTTCCGGTTCCGGCGTCGTTTGCGGTGGTTCGAATTCCAAGGTTGCCATGTATGTTAACCGAGTCGTAAGTCAAGAGGCCAGTCGTTGGTGCGATTTTATCGTCACTCCCGGCCATGTCGCTAATATCTTAGGTGACGAGTACCTCAATCTAGTTGCCACCCACCGTAATCACAGTCATAACGCGAGGAGTGGAAACGCCAATTGTATTTACCCAAACCGCGCTCCTACTCACCAAAGATTAGATGCGGGTGCTCAGGAAATGTAACTTACGGAAATTGTACACTTGCAAACCAGAGGTCGGTGTCTGAATGCACCCCCAAAGTTTCACACAATGATTACCGCAAGATTATCAATAGTGAGTAAAAAATGAATGCGGGAATTCCTGTATGGAATGCGGCGAAACCTCTGTATCCAGCTACTTACGTTGAGTTCATAGACGTTCCTCTGATTGCTCCCTATAATTAAATAGATCAAGTGCTTGGAGCTCCCACCGCGTGGACCTGAAATCTACTGTTAACCTTCCTAAAACGGGCTTTCCCATGAAAGCCAACCTGCCACAGAACGAGCCCAAAATGTTGGCCCGGTGGGCTGAAATGGGCCTTTATGAACGGGTCCGGGAGGCACGGAAGGGTGCGGCCGGGTACATTCTGCACGATGGGCCGCCTTATGCGAACGGGCCTATCCATCTGGGCCACGCGCTCAACAAGTGCTTGAAGGATTTCGTGGTCAAGTCGAAGAACATGGCGGGTTTTGATGCGCCCTACATTCCCGGCTGGGACTGCCATGGTTTGCCGATCGAGATCAAGGTAGATCAGCAACTAGGCGGCAAGAAGCTGCAAATGAAGCCGATCGATGTGCGGCTGGAGTGCAGGAAGTACGCTCAAAAATATCTGGACCTGCAACGCGAACAGTTCAAACGGATAGGCGTTCTGGGTCGGTTTGACAAGCCTTATTCGACCATGACTCCCGAATACGAGTCGGTCGTACTGGCAACTTTCTATAAGTTTTTTGAAACCGACTTCGTCTACAAAGGCCTGCGTCCGGTTTACTGGTGCATGCACGACCGGACGGCGCTTGCCGAGGCGGAAGTCGAATACGAAAACCACACCAGCCCAACGGTTTGGGTACGATACCGGCTGCAATCGGATCCGCGCACCATCGATCCCGCGCTGGCGGATGCCAGAATTCACGGTAGTAAACCGGTGTTCACGATTATCTGGACCACAACACCCTGGACGCTACCGGCGTCGCTGGCGGTGGCATTTCATCCCAGCGAGGAGTACGTGGCACTGGAGGCTGAGGACGGGATTTATATCGTCGCCGAGAAGCTGGCGAAAGACGTCGCGGAAAAGTGCGGCTTTCCGGATGCGAAGGCCATTGCCCATTTTCCGGGCCGCGTGATGGAGAACGCCTGGTTTTATCATCCGTTCCTTCCTTGGGAGCGAAGGAAGATTCTGGGCGTGCTGGCCGATTACGTCACCATGGATACCGGAACCGGCGTGGTGCATACCGCGCCTTCGCATGGCGCGGAGGACTTTGCGACCGGCGCGCGTTACAAGCTCGATCCGACATGCGATGTGGATGCCGCTGGAAAAATCCAGAACGGTCTTCCGGAATACGATGGTTTACAGGTTTTTAAAGCGAATCAGCCGATTATCGAGTTGCTGAAATCGCGCGGGGCACTCTTACACCAAGAAAAAGTTGACCATTCGTATCCGCACTGCTGGCGCTGCCACAATCCCGTCATCTTTCGGGCTACCGAGCAGTGGTTCATTTCGATGGAAACCCCCATGCCCGGCGGGGGAACGTTTCGTTCGCGCGCGCTGGATGAAATCAAGAAAGTAAAGTGGGACCCGGCGTGGGGCGAAGACCGCATTTCCAACATGGTCGCGACCCGGCCGGACTGGACGATTTCCCGCCAGCGAGTCTGGGGGGTGCCGATCGCGATCTTTGTTTGCACCGGTTGCAACCAAGCCCTCAAGGATCCGCAAGTAAATAAAAAAGTCGTCGCGCTGTTCGCCAATTCCGGCGCCGATGCATGGTATACGCCTGAAGCCGACCACTTAGCCGCCGGGGCGAAGTGCGGCTGCGGTGGAACGACCTTCCAGAAAGAAGCCGACATTCTTGACGTGTGGTTCGAGTCGGGCTGCAGTTACCTGGTCGAGACTGCCAGCGAACCAGACCAGCCGTGGCCTTCGGATCTATACCTCGAAGGCGGCGACCAATATCGGGGATGGTTCATGTCTTCCCTGCTCTGTTCCTTGGGTGCGCACGGCAGTGCGCCATACAAAATGGTCGCTACACCGGGATGGACCCTGGATGAGCAGGGCCGGGCAATGTCGAAATCGCGCGGCACAGATGTGGATCCGGTGGATATTGCCAGTCGTATGGGCGCAGAGATTGTGCGGCTGTGGGTGGGGTCAGTCGATTTTCGCGAAGACGTGGTGGGATCGGAAAAGCTGATGCAGCGTATTGCTGAAACTTACCGGGACATACGCAATAAGCTTTTTCGATTTGTGATCAGCAATCTTTACTATCCGGGGACACCCGAGACTTTTTTTGATCCGCAGATCGACGCTGTTCCTTTTCAAGAAATGGACGCAGTCGATCAGTTCATTTTGAGAAGAACCTGGGCTTTATCGGCTGAGGTGATCCGCTACTACAAGCAGTTTGATTTTCATAAGATCTACCAAAGCGTAAATGCATTTGTGATTTCTGAGTTGAGCGCCTTTTATCTGGACGTGGTCAAAGACCGCCTTTATACCTTCGCGCCAAAATCACGCGGCCGGCGCTCAGCACAGACAGCATTGTGGCGCATCGGCGAAGCGATGACGCGATTGCTCGCGCCTATCCTGAGCTTCACCTGTGACGAGGTCTGGCAATATTTGCCGAAGATGCAGGGACGTCCGGCGAGCGTGCACCTGGCGACGTTTCCAGAAGCAAAAGATGTTCTGGGCGAGGGCGTGCCGGCGGAAGATTCGCGGCAACAGGAGGACTGGGCACAACTGCTTACCGTCCGGGACCAGGTCTTGAAGTCGCTGGAAGAGGCCCGCAACCAGAAACAAATCGGCAAGAGTTTAGAGGCGCAAGTGAAAGTGACGGCTTCCGATCCGGCGTACTCTGTGCTCGAGCGCTATAAAGCCGACCTTCGTTATGCATTCATTGTTTCGCAGGTTGATCTGGAGCGTGGGCCTTCGCGCAATGGAACGGGGCATCTGACGGTTGAGGTTGCTAAAGCCGCGGGCAAGGAGTGCGAGCGCTGCTGGAACTATTCCACCCGTGTTGGCGAGGACGAAAAATATCCCACGCTATGCGAACGCTGCACCCCGGTGGTGAAGGAGATCGAAGCCTCAGCTGCAACCGCAACCTCAAATTCTTAAGCGGTGAAATGAGTGGCCGACGAGTAATGCGTAGATTCCATTTATTGATAGCCCTAAGTGTGTTGCTGCTCGACCGCTACACGAAATGGTTGGTGGCGCGCGATATTTCGCTCCACGACAGCATCACGGTTATCAGACGCGTGTTCTACATCACCCATGTGGAGAACCGCGGGGCCGCGTTTGGATTGTTCGCCGATTCGCCTTCGGAATGGAAGATTGGGCTGCTGGTGCTGTTCTCAATTGTGGCCTTGGTAGTTGTTTCGGCTCTGCTTTGGAAAAGCAGCCACACCATGACTGTGACGGGCGTGGGATTGTCGCTGATCCTGGGCGGCGCGCTGGGAAATTTGTGGGACCGCCTGTTGAGCGGACGGGTGGTAGATTTTCTTCTGGTATATATCGGCTCGTATCAGTGGCCGGCATTCAATGTGGCCGACAGCGCGATTGTGGTGGGCGCGGGATTGCTGGTGTTTGAGATTCTGTTTGCGAAGACCCCGGCCGAGAAATCGGCGTAAGCAGTTCTGTACGGGCGGGGCGCCGGTACATCCACACTTCTTTGATTAGTTCACTTCGTGGTACTTCGTGCCCTTTGTGGTTAATGGGGTTGAAAGTCATCAACCACGAAGGACACGAAGTACCACGAAGGAATTTCTGTACCCCGATCATCGTCATTCCACGCTGTCCACTGACAACTAACCACTCGCCACCGCTTTTTCGTGCTATCCTGCGCTCAACTTCTTCTTTCCAGGACAGCCGTGCTGGTCGAACTGCGACTTGAAAACTTCGCCGTGATCGAGAACGTTGCGGTTGAGTTTGGGGCTGGGCTGAATCTTCTCACCGGCGAGACCGGCGCCGGGAAATCCATGCTGATCGACGCATTGGCTTTGCTTCTCGGCGGCAAGGCGTCTCCGGATGTGGTCCGCTTCGGCGCCGAGCGCGCGGTGGTTGCCGCGGTATTCGAAATCGAAGCCGCGATCGAAAAAGCGGTCTGCAAAATCCTTGAAGATAACGGCATGGATGCTGACGACGCCGGGCTCATCCTGCGTCGCGAAATTTCCAGCAAAGGGCGCGTCTTCGTCAATAATCAGCCTGCCACGGTGGCTCTGCTCAAGCAGCTTGCGCCGCACATCGCCAGCATCCACGCCCAGAATGAATCGCTGGTTTCGTTCGACGCTGGAGTGCGATTGGAGTTGCTGGATCAATTTGCGGGAATACAGCTCGAGCCGGTGCAGCAGGCGTTCAATCGTTGGCAGGAGATCAATTCTCGCATTGCCCGATTGCAGCAGGGAGAGCAGGAAAAGCTGCGACTGGTTGATCTCTGGACGTTTCAGAAGCGGGAGATGGAAGACGCCAGACTCCACCCCGGCGAAGATGAGCACATGGAAGCCCAGAAGCGGGTGCTCAGCAACGCGGAGAAGATTTACAGCGCGGCGATGCACGCCTTCGATCTTCTTTATGAAGGCGCGGCATCGACCGCGGCTTCGCTGCGTGCGGCGCAGAAGCACATTGAAGAGCTGATCCGCTACGAACCGAAATTCCAGGAGGGGTTGGCTTCGCTCGAATCGGCGCGCATCAGCATTGAGGATGTGGGCGCGAGCCTGCGCGATTATGCCGGCGCGATTGAATCTTCGCCAGAACGGCTGGCTGAAATCGAAGACCGCCTCGCGTTGCTCGACCGACTGAAACGCAAATATGGGCCGACGCTCGATGATGTGATCAAACTTGGCGAAGAAGTGACACGCAAGCTTTCTGAAATCGAAAATAAAGATGAGATCCTGAAGCAGTTGCAAACCGAACTTGGCGCAGCCGCCGAGGCTTATCTGCAATCCGCCCGGGCGATTTCTAAAAAACGTTACGAAGCGGCAAAGAAATTAGGCAAGCTGGTTGAGACCGAGATCAATCAACTGGCGATGAAGTCGCAATTTCGAATTGAGCTGGGCGGGACGGACGAAGAAAGTAATTGGACGTCATCAGGCTTCGATCAGGCGGAGTACCTGATCTCGACCAACCCGGGCGAGCCGCAGCACCCGCTCGACCAGATCGCGTCAGGCGGCGAACTCTCGCGCGTAATGTTGGCGTTGAAGGCGAGCGTGGAATCCGGGTCAGCGAAAAAACGCAGCGCCGCCCAACGAACACTGGTGTTTGACGAAATCGACACTGGTATTGGGGGCCGGGCTGCCGAAGCTGTGGGCAAAAAACTGAAGGAGTTGTCGCGCGCGCATCAGATTGTTTGCGTGACTCACCTGCCGCAGATCGCGACCTTCGCCGATCATCATTACTTGATTTCGAAAAAGGAAGTGAGCGGCCGGACCCGCACTTCGGTCACCGAGATCAAAGGCGAGGAACGTACGGAAGAGATCGCGCGAATGCTGAGCGGCGCGAAACTGACCGACACCTCGCTGAAGCACGCCGAGCAAATGATCAAAGCCAACGCGTGAGGCTTTCGTTCGTGAACGCATCACAAAAAAAAATCAAAACGATTGTGTTGAAGGCCGATCAAGGTTTGCTTCGTGCCCTTTGTGGTCAAAAGGTTTTACTGGAGCCGGAAGCCCGCCTGCGTGCTTTCGCATCCAAGGGTTGAGAAAACCAATGGCCGCCGACCAGATCGTCGAAGTTGAAGGCAGACAGTTAAAGCTGACCAACCTGGATAAGGTGCTCTATCCCGCCGCCGGATTCACCAAGGGACAGGTGATCGATTACTGTGCGCGTATCGCGCCGGTGCTGGTTCCCCACCTAAAGAACAAACCGCTCACTTTGAAACGTTATCCCAACGGCGTAGACTCGATGCCTTTTTTTGAGAAGAACGCCACCAAGCACCGCCCAGAGTGGGTGAAGACCGTGCCTATCTGGAGCGAAGGCAATAAGCGCGACGTTAATTACATTCTCTGCAATGATCTGCCTACGTTGGTATGGGTCGCGAATTTGGCGGCGATTGAACTGCACCCATCGCTTTCATTCGGTCAGGACATTATGTGCCCGCGATCGTTGGTATTCGATCTCGATCCAGGACCGCCGGCAAACATTGTTCAGTGCTGCCAGGTGGGAGTGTGGCTGCGGGAAATCTTTAAGCACTTCAAGCTGCAGAGCTTCCCCAAAACCTCAGGATCCAAAGGCCTGCAAATCTATGTGCCGCTAAACACCAAGACCAGTTACAACGAAACCAAGCCACTGGCGCACGCTTTGGCGCGATTGCTGGAGAATGAACATCGCGATCTGGTGGTGTCGGATATGAAGAAGGCGATCCGCACCAACAAAGTTTTCGTTGATTGGAGCCAGAACGACGAGCACAAAACAACCATTAGTGTTTACTCGTTACGCGCGCGGGAACGGCCCACGGTTTCGACGCCCGTGACCTGGGATGAAGTCGAACAGGCGCTGAAGAAAAAAGACGCCAAGCTACTGGTATTCGAGTCGAAGCAGACGCTTGAGCGGGTAGAGAAAATGGGCGATCTGTTTGCCCCGCTGTTGAGCTTGCAGCAAAAGTTGCCGAAGCTGGCGGGGATTGCGGAGGCTAAACCCGAAGCGGTGACGAGCGGATTACAGATGGCAGCGCAGGCACAAGGCCGCGGACGATCCGGCGCTGCAAAGAAAAAGACAACGGCTGCGGCCAGGCGCTCGAAACAGATGAAGAAGTAGATATAATTCGGCGCTGAACCTCTTCACGGAGATCGATGGCGCAACTTTTCGTTGGCACTTCAGGGTGGGCATATCCGAGCTGGAAACCCGCCTTTTATCCGGAAAAACTGGCTCAGGCAAAGTTTCTGCCCTATTACGCCACACAACTGAATACCGTCGAAGTCAATCTGACCTTCAGGCAGTTGCTCAAAGACACCACGGCACTGAAGTGGATCACGCAAACGCCGGAAACCTTTCGGTTTTCGATCAAGGCCCACCAGGTGCTCACCCACATAAAGCGACTGAAGAATACCGAGGAATTTCTTCCTCGATTTCTGGCGACCATCGAGCCGCTGGCCGCAGCGGGAAGAATCGGGCCGGTTCTTTTTCAACTGCCGCCAAATATGAAAGCGGATGTGGAATTGCTGAAGGCATTTCTTGCGGGTGTTCCGCGCGGAGTTCGAGCGGCTTTTGAATTCCGTAATCAATCCTGGTTCACGGATGAAATTTTTTCCTTGCTGAAAGCAAACAATCGCGCATTGTGTATTGCCGAGACCGAAGAGCGCGTCACTCCCGATGAGATCACAGCGGATTTCTGTTATTACCGATACCGCAAACCTGAGTACACCGCAGATGAGCGTCGAGCAATGGTGAATCGGATGGGCGAGCACCTAAGCGCAGGCCGCGACACGTATTCGTATTTCAAGCACGAAGAGACGCCGCAGGGAGCGCTCTATGCGGTCGACGTCCTGACGGAAGCCAGGAAGAACGTAGCCGTCGATTAACACGGGTTAGCACTAATAAAGAAACTGAATTCGATCGCGCGAATCCTTGGCTACTGCATCTCATTCGTCACTTCAAAACAACGTCCGATAACGCGCATACTAAATACGTGTCCCCTGAGGCCAACTCCCGTACCGTCTCTTCCTTCATCGACTACCTGAAGGTCGAAAAGGGTCTGGGCACCCTCACGGTTTCGGCCTACACGCGAGACATCGCCCAGTTCGCAGCGTTTCTCGACCGCGGGAAGCGCACCCTGCTGAATGCGCGCAAGGAGGATGTGCGCGGATTTATCCAACAATTATTTGCCAATGCCGTGGACGGCCGCTCGGTGGCGCGAAAACTTTCCGCCATCCGGCATCTCTATCGTTTCCTGCTGCTTGATCGCCGCATCGAACGCGATCCGACTTTGAATATTCCGCTTCCCAAACAGTGGAAGGTGCTACCGAAATCGCTGGCGCTCGAAGAAGTGGAGCAAATCATCGCAAGCGGGACCTCAGGCTCAACCTCGACTGTTGTGGGACGGGACGACCACGGCCGTTCTCGAGATGGCGCGGCTTTGGCAATCCGCAATCGCGCGATGTTCGAAGTTTTTTACGCGGGGGCGTTGCGGGTTTCAGAGATCGTGTCGCTGAAAGTTGAAGACGTGAAACTTGAGATGGGCTGCGTCCTCGTGCGCGGCAAAGGCGATAAAGAACGCATCGTTCCTTTGGGAAGGTCGGCGCAAGATGCGCTGTCGCATTATCTGCGCGAGTCCCGGCCGAAGTTGGCCGGGGATAAAGCTTCGCCGGTGCTATTCATCTCGCGAGGCGCGAAAAAAATAACCCGTCAACGAGTGTGGCAGATGGTCGGCGCCGCTTCTGACTCAATCGGACGCCATGCCAGCCCGCACATGCTGCGCCACAGTTGCGCCACCCACATGGTCGAGAACGGGGCCGACTTGCGCACCGTGCAGACCATTCTGGGGCACGCGGACATTTCCACAACGCAGATTTACACCCACGTCGCGCTCGACCGGATAAAAAGTGTGTATCAAAAACATCATCCCAGGGCGAAGGCGCGATGACATTAACCCCGGTCTCAAAGACATGTAAAGAATTTCTGCGTTCGCTGCGTGAGCGTAACGTGTCACCACACACCATCAAGGCTTACTCCGGCGATCTGGCAACCTTTGCCTGCTACGTCGGATCGCGACAGTTTGAGCAGATCGACCATGTCACGATTCGCGGATTTCTCTCCTCGCTCTACGAGAAGGGATTAGGCAAGACCTCGGTGGCGCGTGCGCTGGCGGCAGTGCGATCGCTGTATCGGTGGCTGGCGCAGGAAGGCATTGTCGAGCAAAATCCAGCCGCTCTGGTTTCGACCCCCAAGCTGCCCAAGAAGCTCCCGCGAGTACCAACTGTTGAAGAAATGAATTCCGTGCTCGACGGTGACATGCCGGAGATTGCTTGGTTTCCAGAGCGCGATCGCCTGATGCTGGAGTTGCTTTATGGTTGCGGCATTCGCAATTCAGAGCTGGTGGGGATCAATATTGACGACGTGCGCCTGAGTGCGGAAGCAATCCTGATTCGCGGCAAAGGGAAAAAGGAACGTTATGTTCCTTTCGGCGAAGTGGTCACGTCAGCGCTGGCAAAATATCTTCCCGCACGCCAACTCGTGCTCTCCGAATCACGCAAGAACACTCCTGCATTATTAGTCAATCAGCGCGGCGGACGGTTGACGACCCGCAGCGTGGGCCGGATCATCAAGAAGATCGCAGTCGCGAAAGGGCTTTCGGCGGACGTCCACCCGCACACTTTGCGTCACGCTTTCGGAACTCACATGTTGGAGGAAGGCGCCGACCTGCGCGCCATCCAGGAGATGCTCGGCCACGAGCGGCTTTCAACGACTCAGCGATACACCCAACTGTCGATGAAACACCTGATCCAGGTTTATGACCAGACGCATCCGAGGGCGAAGTAGGTAGCTGTCAGCTACCCGGCAAAGCCAAGGCTCCATGAACCAGCTGACCTTCACAGCCTAGCTTAATTAAGAACAGACCACTCTTTGGGTTGCCACGAAGTATTTTCAGCATGCGAGGGACGTGCACGATCAGGTCATCGGGCCTGCTTGACTTAGCACCGATAGTCGTCCTGGTTATTCGCAGTCGTGGCCTGCGAGCTGATTCTTGAATCCTTACCGTTATGTAACTCCTCCCACATCTTGACCACCCTCGCTTTCAACTCAGCCGTAAGTTTTGCGTAGGCATCTTCTGAGGCTTGCGATTCTGGTGGAGGTTGAATGGGCTTGCCGATTTTCATTTTTAAAGCCGAGATTTTCTGAAAAGACTTGCCCCGCGGCCAGGCATCATGGAATCCGTCGATCGCGATAGGAACAATGGGGGCCTGCAGATGAATCGAAAGGATTGCCGCACCTTTTTTGAAAGTTCGCGGCGTGCCATCGATGCTGCGCTCGCCCTCGGGATACAAAATCAGCGACATGCCTTGCCGCAAGCCATACGCGCCCGCCCGCATAGCTGGGATAAGATTCGCATCCGGGTCGACGACCACTACGCGCAGCATACGGGCGACGCGGCGCATCAATCCGGAACCGAAGATTTCGCTGGTGCCGACGGCAAATAGTCGCAGCAGCACACGCAGAGGCAGAATCGCGAGCAGCATGACAGGATCGAGAAAGCTCTGGTGATTTGAGCACAAAAGAAACGGCGCTCTGGCGGGAAGATTCTCCAGGCCTTCAACTTTTACCGGAGCTCGAAGGCTCCAGATCATTTTGATCATGCGCGTGACAACGAAGAGCATGCGATCAATGAACATGCGCGGGTCCGTGACCGCGAGAACGGCAGGATCAGTGGGGTCTTCTTTCAGAACACTTCCCCACCCGGCGAAAGCAGGCGCCGTTTTTCCGGCCTTCTTTCCAGACACCGCACTCTCGCGCACTGCATCGATAAGATCGCGAACCGTATAAATATCTGCCAAGCGCGACTCTTCCACATCGCCGCCCAACTTCTGCTCCAGGGCAACCAGCAATTCGACCCGCCGCATGGAATCAAGGCCGAGATCAAGCTCCAGATTGTCCGCCGGCGAAATATTTTCACGATGACTGGGGGAGTATTCGCGAATGATTTTTAACCCGCGCTGATTGTCGGTTTGTTCCAGCCACGCAGTTTCTTCCTGGGTGAGGGGCTTGGTGATTTCTTCGCCGGCATCCTCGCGCTTCCCTGCCATCACCCGCTTCTCAATTTCGAATCGCTTTAGTTTTCGCGTGGTGGTGCGCGGCAGATCCTCCTGCCATATTTCGTAGCCAGCGATTCTTTTGGTGGATGGCAATTTCGCCGATAAGCTTTCGACGTCGAAGCGAATCACTTCTTTGGTGTTTACGATTTTTCTCTGGCGCAAGATTTCGAAGTTGGGCGTGATCACGGCGTAAAGCTTTTCAGTCCCTCCCTCTTCGAGTCCGAGCACACAGATTTCTTTGATCAGCGGCGACTGTAAATAATGGGCTTCAATTTCTTCCGGATAAACATTCTTACCGTTCGCCAGGATGATTACGTCCTTCTGGCGTCCGGTGATGAACAGGTTGCGATCATCGTCGAAATATCCCAGGTCGCCGGTATGCAGCCAACCATCTTTCAGGATCTCAGCGGTGGCCTCAGGCCGGTTCCAATAGCCTTTCATTACGATCGGACCACGGATCAGGATTTCGCCGCTGGCAGGCGAACCGTCATCCGCGGATTGCGGATTGATAATTTTTCCTTCCACACCTTTCAACGCCTTGCCGACCGAACCAATTACGTTCTCACCCGGCGAATTTACGAATGCGCCGCCGCAGGTTTCGGTCAGACCGTAAGCTTGCAGCACGTCGATACCAAGGGCATAAAAATCACGACCGATTTTAGGATCGAAACGCGAGCCTCCGGTTACAAGGAAACGCATGCGGCGGCCGAAAAGATCGTGAATCTTCCCGAAAAGAACACGTCCAAGGCTGAATCCGAACTTCCTGGCAGCAATGTTCAATCGCATCAGGCGGGCAAAGGCAAAGCGTGCCAACCTTCCGCGCTGCTGCACTTCTTTGAAGATGCGTTCGTGGATGAGATTAAAAAATTGCGGTACGACGGCAAACGCGGTGATGTTTCTTTCCCGCAAGGCGCGAAGTAATTCCGTCGTATTGAGGGTTGAAAGATAAACTACCCGCGTCCCTGCGACTAATGGCAATAAGCAGATTAGCCATTTGCGAGAGCACATGAAACAACGGAAGCACGCCCAGGATGGCGTCGTCCGGGCCGATGTGGGCCCAGGCGAAAACCGCATCGGCCTCGGCAAGCAGGTTGGCGTGAGTGAGCATCACGCCCTTGGGATCAGCAGTAGTTCCTGACGTGTAGAGCAACGAAGCTACATCTCCCGGCGCGCGCGTGATCGGGCGCAAGCTTCCGGAATACTGGGCGAAAATGCCATCGAGGCTGGCCACCACCTTCGCAGGAAGAGGGGCTTCCAGCATGCGTTGGTCAACACAATTGCGGACTCTGAACCAGCAACCGCCGCCTGTGCTGTCTTCAAATGGTTCTGGTCGCAGACCAGTAACGTAGCCCCGCTGTCGCGGAGAAGCTTCGCAACCTGATCGGCTTGGTATGCGGTATCGAGCGGCACCGTGGTTCCTCCGGCGGCGATGATACCCAGATAAGCCGCCACCCAACGCGGATGGTTGTCGGCGAGAATCGCCACTCGGGTGCCGGCTTCCATTTCAGAATCGAGCAACCACGCCGCAATCGATTCCGCCATGCGGCGCAGTTCGCCATAGCTATAACTTTCGATTCCATCAGGCCGCTGGACCTCGACGGCGACATTTTGCGGCCAGCGCTGGGCGCATTCGACGAAGCGGTCGTAGAACGTGGACATCGGTGCGGGAAATATACACGATTCTCTGGCATCGGGGACCGATTCATCTCATCAAGAAAAAAGCTCCACCACAGAGGACACAGAGTTTCACCGAGGCACGCCACAGAGGCTTGCCTGACCGCTGGGGAGCGCTTTGTCTTCTGATGTCAGCACTGGATTTTTCCAGCACGTTATACTCCCACCACATGGCCACAGCCACGAATGCAAGCTCAACCCGCAGCGGACTTCTTCGCGACCTAGGCGCGAGCCAGGCGATTTCGATCGTGGTTGGCGTGGTAATCGGCAGCGGAATTTTCCTGGTTCCGACGGAAATGATGCAGGCCGCCGGATCGGCCCGGCTGGTTTATCTGGCGTGGATCGTGGGCGGAATTTTTTCTTTTTTTGGAGCCGTCACTTACGCGCAACTGGGCGCGATGAAGCCGCAATCTGGCGGAGAATATGTCTACATCCGTGACGCCTATGGACCGCTCGCGGGATTTCTTACCGGATGGACGTGGACGGTTGTGGTCAAACCCAGTTCGCTGGCGGCGATTTCGACCGGCGTCGTTCGAGTTCTGGCGAACTTCCCTTCTTTATCTTTTCTCTCGGCGCGGATGGGAGGTATTCCGCTCACCTGGGGACAGCTAGTCGCCATGGGTTTCGTGATCTTTGTTTCCGTCGTCAATTACATCGGAGTGCGGCGGGCGGGAAATTTTCAGCTTGCATTCACGGTTCTGAAGATCGTCCTGATCGTCGCGATTTCGGCGCTGGCCTTCAGTGCGCACGGCAGTTGGTCCCACTTCGCAGAGAAATACTCCGGCGCAATTGGCGGTGTTGCCGGATTCTTTGCCGCGCTGACGGCTGCGTTATGGGCCTACGACGGCTGGAGCGATCTGAACATGGTCGCAGAAGAAGTCCGCGATCCGGAACGCAACGTTCCGCTGGCGCTGGTCGGAGGATTACTGGTGATTGGCGCGCTTTACATGCTGGTCAATGCCGCGGTGCAATACGCGCTGCCGGCGGTAACCGTCGCGCAATCTTCATCGCCGATGTCGGATGCGGTACATGCGTCATTCCTGGGGGCGGCGGCAGCAGTTGTGGTTTCGGCCGCAATGGTGATTTCACTCACCAGTTCACTGAACGGCGTCGCCATGAGCGGATCCACGAATGGCGTTTGCGCTGGCTCGCGATGGAAACTTCTTCTCCGGTCTGGCAAAGGTGCATCCGCGTTTCCGGACGCCGCATGTAGCGATTGTTTCGCAGGCGGTCCTGTCGATAGGATTTCTTCTGATCGGAGGGAATTTTCGGCAGCTGTTCACGCTGGCCATTTTTGCCGAATGGCTTTCGTATATGGCGGCCAGCAGTTCGCTTATTTGTGTTTCGGAACACAGGCGGAATTTCGCGAACCACGGCCTCCGTTTTGGCAATATCCGCTGGCACCCGCAGTTTTTATTGTGGCTTCAGCCGCTCTTCTTTACTACACTTTCACCAGCAACTTACGATATTCGGCCATGGGGAGTCTGGTGATCCTGGCGGGGATTCCGGTTTATTACGGGTTTGCGCTTCGTCGTAGGTCGTGACCAGCCGCAGTTCGACTTCGGGAAACTTCCGCCTTCCGTGCCCCCTTAGTGACTTTGGTACTACAGCGTGGGGGACATTTACCCCTATAGCATTCTCCCTTAACCTGAGTATTCGTCCGGTCTGTCTCTTCCCAAGGCCCGGGTGTCCGTTGGAGCTAAAATGCATTCGAATTGCGACCCTTACCCTAGGCCTGTTGCCCGAGCAAAAGCGGGATTGGCGCACCTTTTTATTCAGCTATAGCGCCTGTCTGGCCCTGATTCTGTTGATGTTGCTGGCACGCTTGATCTGGCCAGTCAGCATGGCGGCGCCGGTCAAATATTCAGTCACAGACGTAATTGTCCGGCCTGACATGGTTCCGGAAAAGATCGAAGCGCAAACCAAACCAACGATTGCCAAACTACTTCCGGCAGTGAAGATGGAAGCACCGAAACTAGTGGTGCCAAAAGATCTGCCGCATCCGCAGGAAGCCAAGCTGGAGCCGCCAAAGATCCAACCGGCGAACTTCGAAGCTCCGAAATTGCGAGCCCGTAGCAGCAGCCTGCCCGCCAAAATCATTCATACCGGTGAATTTGGCAGTTCGGCGACGCCCACGGTGAATGCCCCAATCCAGAAAGTGCAGACTGGAGGATTCGGAGATCCGAATGGATTGTCCGGCCAAGGGCGCGAGGGAGCTAAGCTCATCTCGGCCACCCTGGGATCCTTCGACATGCCCCAAGGCGCCGGAACCGGCAATGGCACTGGTGGGGCTAAAGGAATGAAAGGCACAATTGCAAGTGCAGGGTTCGGCAATGGCGTCGCGCAACCTGGGCTGGGTGATGGCCGGAAGAACGGGCAAGGCGTCCAAGCGGCGGGCTTTGGGACCGAAATTGCGGCCAATGGGCCGAAGCGCTCTTTAAACGACACGGCTGCCCTGACTGAGCAGGTGGAAATTCTCTACAAACCCAAACCGGTTTACACCGACGAAGCCCGAAAGTTGAATATCGAAGGCGAAGTGCTTCTTGAAGTTGTGTTCGGGGCAAACGGTGAGTTGCACGTGAACCGGGTGGTGCGTGGTTTAGGGCACGGGCTTGACGAAGCGGCCATCAATGCCGCCGCCAAAATGAAGTTCAAACCCGCGCAGCGCAATGGCTCGGCGGTAGATGCTACTTCGATCGTGCATGTGATGTTTCAAATGGCTTCGTAAGTCCAATCAGCTGCCTTGGAAAGAGAGATTTGCAACATGAAACGCTGGATAGTGACAGCTTCATTATTATTTTCACTGGGAGCGGCCGCACTGCCGGCGCTGGGAGCTCAAGCAGCGACCCCGCAATCTGCTTCCGTGAAGCCCATCTCTTCAACAGCTCCGGGGACCGCGGTTTCGACACAGCCGACAAGGACGCCGGTCAGCGAGGACCAGGTAATCGATCAAATAATCGCGCGTGAGCACGCGCTGATTACTTTTCTTTCCGACCGGAAGCCGATTGTTGAGACTTATCTGCAAAACCTGGCTCCAGACACCAAGTTTGGTGCAGTGCCCAAAGAAGACCACTATTTTCTTGGGCGCCTCGACATGGGGGAGACCATCGAGCGACGGGATTTTCTGGCGTCACAGGCGAGCTTCCAAAAGTCTCTTATGGGCGGAGTGACGAAACTGTTTCGCATCCAATACCAGCCCATGGGATTTTCCTGGATGGTCTTCGCCGACCGGCAGAATTTTGATCGCTCCCATTACGACTTCAAATATGTTCGCCGCGAGTTTCTCGGCGACGTACGCTGCGTGGTGTTCGATATAACCCCTAAAACCGGGGCGGGCAAGGGACTGTTCGAAGGACGCATCTGGGCCGAAGATCAGGATTTCAATATTGTGCGGCTCAACGGAACTTACGTGCCCCGGCCGAAGAACGCGCAATTTTTTCACATGGATAGCTGGCGGTTAAACCTGGTTCCCGGCTACTGGGTGCCGGCCTACATTTACAGCGAGGAAGGCGATTTCAGCTACGGTTCGCATGACAAGCTGGCCTTCAAAGCGCAATCGCGCATTTGGGGCTACGACCTGGTTAAGGGCGGTCACGACGACGAACTCACCGACCTGAAGGTGGACGCGGTAAAAGATGAGAGCGCGGTGGCGCAGGACGCCTCTCCGCTTGAGGCCCAGCGCGAGTGGCAGCAGCAGGCAGAGGACAACGTCATTGAGCGATTGCAGGAAGCGGGGTTGGTCGCGCCCGCAGGCGAAGTGGATAAAGTTCTGCAGACTGTGGTTAACAACATTGAGATCACCAACAATATCGATTTGCCGCGTCCGGTGCGCTGTCGCGTGATGCTGACTTCCCCGCTGGAAACCTTCAGCGTAGGAAACACCATTCTGATAAGCCGAGGCCTGATCGACACTTTGCCCGATGAGGCCAGTCTGGCGGCCATCCTGTCGCACGAACTGGCTCATATTGTGCTCGGGCACAATCTGGGCAGCAAATTCGCATTCAGCGATCGCATGCTGTTCACCGACGAATCGACGTACCAGAACTTCGGTTTTAAGCACAACCCGGAAGAAGAAACGGCAGCGGACGCAAAAGCGATTGAGATGCTGAAAAATTCGCCGTACGCACAAAAGTTGGGTTCAGCAGGACTTTACTTGAAGCAGCTGCAGGCTCGCGCCCCGGTCCTGGCGGCGCTGCTCACCGCGCATCTGGGAAACGATTTTACCGACAGCAAGGGGCAGATCATTCGCATGTCGGCACTCATGAATGGCGCACCGGATCTGGATCCGGAGAAATTGGACCAGCTTGCCGCCTTGCCCCTCGGCGGAAGAGTCAAGCTCGACCCCTGGGAAGATCGCGTGGACATGATCAAGGCAGCGCCGATGGCTATCACCAATGTGCGCGACAAAATGCCATTTGAGCTGACGCCGTTTTTCCCCAGATTAACCCGGTTGACCAGCGCGGCAGAAAATGGGAGAGCAAACTCGACGACCGCAGAGAATGCGGTATCCCCGCAGCGTTGAGTTCTTCTATCTTTTGACGCAAGCGTAGATTGTCTTGCCCAACAGATACTCCAAGTTGAATATGTTCTGCCCCTCGTGCAGATGTCGCTTGCGTTGGCGTTGATCGTTTGGGATCGTCAATTGACACTACAAAAGATGCGGCTGAGTGATTCGCCCGGCCCTTCACCGGCTTTCACGTTCCTCGGTGCCATCAACTTTCCAGTTGCTATCCTCCGATTGCTTTACTCCCACTACTGGATTAACTGGTGGGAGTCTATATCGTTCATTTTTTTAATAGGGCTGCTCTGGTACTGGGTGTCTCTCAATTTTGTTTCATGGCGTGAGCGGAGAACTGTATGCATGTTCTCATGGACTCCCCTGCGAATTCTAGGCGACGTCATACTCGCCGGCTTTGGCGCATTCTGCATTTTAGGGTTTTTCTGGGAGGAGCGCCCGTACACGTACTGGTGGAATCGGAGTCGCTGGGCCGCATACGTAATGGCCCTTGGATGGTGTGTGACTCTGGTCTTCTTTTTCGGGCGCGATTTGCTTCAGCAGATCCGGCGACGGGGAGCTGGTCTAGAATCGCAGCGCTAACCAAAGCGTAGACACCAAAAACATCACGATAGCCGTTCCAAAGACTAACAGCAGCGCTTCGCTGAACATGTCCGGCTTCATCAATTCATCTCGTCGCATTTCGACCCCCAAGTCGTCGGTTTGACCTATCGTCAACTCCATCCTCTCGCGTAAGCCGCCAGCTTGCGATCAGGTAGATTGCTGAGTTACGTCGTAATGATTTCCTAGTGCTGGTACAGAAGATACCGTAGGAGCAGTGCAAATCTTTGCATTCAATCGACCCGGATACTGGAATCAATGCGGCTCGAATTTGCATTTATACTTGCCGCGGCTGGGAACAGCAGCCTGATTCCACGCGTATCACAGTCAGGAGAGCCTTATGCAGAGCCGCATCACCGGCACCACCATGCCCGTTCTGGAGTTCGTTCTTGAGCCCAACGAATCGATCATCTCCGAAGCGGGAGAGCTTTCCTGGATGGGCAGCTCGATCCAGATGACCACGCACACGCAGTTTGGCGGCGGCGGAGGCCTGTTTGGCGTGCTCAAGCGCGTGGCTGGCGGCGGCTCGATCTTCATGACCGAGTACCGCGCCATGGCGCCGCCGGCGAACTGGCCTTCGCGACCAAGTTGCCGGGACACATTGTGCCGGTTGAAGTTTCGCCCGGGCACGAATACATGATTCATCGCCATGGATTTCTGTGCGGCACGCCGCAGATTCAGCTTTCGGTTGGATTCCAGCAGTCGCTGGGCGCGGGCATTTTCGGCGGCGACGGATTCCTGCTGCAGAAGCTCAGCGGACAGGGAACGGCCTGGCTGGAGCTTTCCGGCGAACTGGTCGTGCGCGACCTGCAGCCCGGCGAAACGTTGCGCGTGCATCCCGGACATGTGGGCGCGTTTCAGTCCAGCGTTTCGTTTCAGATCACGACCGTGCCCGGAATCAAGAACATGATCTTCGGCAGCGATGGAATTTTTCTGGCGTCGCTCACCGGGCCGGGCAGAATCTGGCTGCAGACCCTTCCCATCGCCAGGCTGGCGCACGCAATCGATCAATATCTGCCTCATACGAACGACCGGCGGACTGTCGAGGGCGGGGTGGTGGGAGGAATTGTGGGCTCGATTCTGGACGGGATGAAGTAGATTCAGCTCTCCGCTTGACCTTTGTGATCTTCGTGGTGGTGCTGGCAAGACCTTTAACCACGAAGGACACTAAGGTACACGAAGGAAAGCCAAACATCTAACCACGAAGGACGCTAAGGTAAGCGAAGGAAAGCCAGACCTTTAACCACGAAGGACACTAAGGTACACGAAGGAAAGCCAAACTGCCGAAGATCCATCGAGCACCGGCTGAGACGCCCGTGCCCCACAGTCAATTTTGATTAACCCCGGCGCGGCAACCCGTGCAACGCATGGTCGAGATCTGACTGACCTTTCGTAATTTTATTCTGGCGGAGCGGGTGCGCTACTTTGTTTCTAGCCCCTCTGCCCCATGTTTCTGAGACGTAATTTCGGTCCCGACCGTCGACGCCGCAAGCGCCAGCTGCTAAATACTTCCGTACGCATCCTGACTGAATCAGGTCCTCTGGATGCGCTGGGGATCAACGTTAGCGACGTCGGCATGTCGCTTTTTACCATCGCAAATTTGGAGATGGATTCGCGCATTCAGATCGAACTCCTAATGCCGCAGTCTACCGAGCGGGTGCGAATTTGGGGAACGGTTCGCCATCGTGCGCTTTACTCTGTATGGAATCGAATTCTTGTCAGACTCCGATCGCGTTTCGAAATCCCTCCTGGACGCATGATCAATTTTCACAGGCAGAAACCGAAAGCACAGCCAGGTAATCTGCAGCCAATAAGAATCCCGTCCAAGCAAGGCTTGAACGGGGTGGCCGGTTCGTAGTTATCCGGCGGCCAGGTTTTCTGGATTAACGCACATTCCCTCATCTGCAATCACTTACTCGTGCTCGCAGCTCACATCGTTGTTCCAATCGACGAATGCGCCGTTAGGATTGTCTTTCCAGGCCCAGACGTGCAATTCGAAAAATGAAGGAATTCCGAACCGGTTCGGAGCATCGACGAACTGGAAATCCTGGCCTTCAAGTTGTGGCGGAGCACCGTCGTGAGCCGCGAGCCAGGTGGCCGCGTCGACGATGTACTCGACCCCGACCAGACGGCGCGCACGTCCAACTGGTTCGTAAATCAGAGCCTCGGGATAACGCTCGTCGATCATTCCATCTCCTACCAATCCCAGGTTGATGTAATGAATGCCCATAGCTCCATGGTCCGGACCGCTGACGCAGCCGAACAGTGGGGCGTATCCGGTGCCTTTCAGATTGTTAACGTTGATGAACTGGGCAGTGTTCGCGCGAACGATTTGCACCAGCGTTGATGGAGAGTGGTGGTCGGAATCGCCGGCGATCGCGAGGATCGGCATGGCCATTACCAGGGCGCTGAGCGCCGCCATGCGGAGCATGGCGAACACTGGCTTCATTGAATGTGAATTTTGCATAAACATTGTCTTTCTCCTTTTTGTTTTTGTTTGACTTCCCCCATGTCTACTTCTGGTTCGGACCTCTTCCCGCTTCAGTTACATCCGCTGCGCCGTCACTGAAACCGGCACGCCATTGGTCAGCGAATCAAATACCGGCGAATGCCCTGATCCCAACTTCGCGATTTCCTGCAGTTGCTCGTCAGGCACGTCAGCCTTGATCTTGAAATTGACGCGAATTCCCTGAAATCCCCGGCGGACATTCTTGTTGAGTTCGAGAAAACCGTGCAGATCGATATCGCCCTCGAGCGATGATTCGACTTCGTCAATCTGAATGCCTTGGGCCGCGGCGTGATACACCATGGACGTGGTCAGGCAGGAAGCGAGGGCATGAAGCAGATATTCCACTGGGTTCGCGGCCATGTCCTTGCCCAGCAGGATTGCCGGCTCATCTGCCTCCAGCACAAAGGGCTTGGGGTGCGACTAACTCCTGCGTGGCTCCAGAGAAATTCTCGACGGTTGATCGATTTCGGCTGCCGCTGTCCCACTGATTGCGAATGCGAAAATTGAATTTCGCAATCGCCGGTGTAGTTTTTATCGCGTCGATGGTTGTAAAGAGATCGTCCACCTTGACTCCGTTGACGACCGTTGGGAATTTTTTTGCTGTTGCCATTTTCGTGCTCCTCGTCTTCGTGGTATTTTTTCACACTGCTTGTTCTGACGATCTGAAAGTAGTCGCGAAATGAGCTTGCAACAAGATGGCATATATGCCATTGTAGGTAGGTACTTATCGCCACGCGCCGGTTATCAGTCGCGAGGCATTGCCATGAAAGAAATCACCGTTCTTCTGCTCGACCAGATGTTTTCCTCCACCGCCATCGGACCTATGGAGGTGTTTCGTCACGCGGGGTCGTTATGGAACATTCTTACCGGGACCCGCTGTGCTCCCAGCTTTCATGTGACCACGGCATCGGCGGATGGGCGTCCGGTTCAGTGTGATGGAGACATTCAGATTCGACCGAATGTGGCGCTCGAAGATGTCGGCAAGACCGATCTGATTTTTGTTCCGACAACGGGATTGAGCGTGGATGACGTGGTAGAGCGCAACGCGAGCATTGTCCCCTGGCTGCGCCGCCGTAGCACCCGCGGGGTGGAGATCGCCAGTGTTTGCTCGGGAGTGGGCTGGTGGCAGCAGCTGGCTTGCTCGACGGCAGACGCGCCACTACGCACTGGGGACTGGCGGAACGTTTCCGCGAAAAATATCCTCAAAGTGAAATGGATGCCCGAGCTGATGGTGACCGAAGACCATGGTTTTATTGCGGCGGCGGAGTCAACGCGTCACTCGACCTCAGCATTTATCTGGTCGAGCGATTCTGCGGACATGAGATCGCCGTGCAGACTTCCAAAGCATTGCTGATAGAGACTCCCCGCGCCTGGCAGTCCGGGTTCGCCATCGTGCCGCTGAAAACCGATCATACCGATGACAATATTTCCAGCGCGCAGGAGTGGATGCACAAGAACTTCGCCAAAACCTTTTCACTCGAAGAGCCGGCGCATCGGGTTGGCATGAGCGTGAGAAATTTTGTGCGCCGCTTTAAGGAGGCTACCGGCGACAGTCCGTTGACCTACCTGCAAAAATTGCGGATTGCGGCCGCGAAGCGCATGCTGGAGAACAACCATCGCTCAATGCAGGAAATCAGTGAAGCGGTGGGATATCTGGACCACGTATTCTTTCGCTCCCTTTTTCAGCGTCACACCGGCGTATCACCAAGCGCCTACCGGGAGAGATTTGGATTGTAGGTAGCCGATTCGCGGCATCGTTAGGATCACGAGTTGTGGGAGAAATCATGGACATCAGATCGCTTCAAAAACCTTTGAAAGAGCAATACCGGCGAGACCCGAATACGTCGCGCATAACTTTGACTGCCAAAGGTTCGGAAAACGAAACGCCACTCTCGTGTTCTGTAGACATTGGACGCGCAATTTACCGGGCAGAAGCGCATAAGGGAGTTGGCGGATCGGGCACGGCAGCGTGCTCAGGCGATCTTCTGCTCGGAGCTCTTGCGGCTTGTGCTCAGCTCACCTGTCAATTGGTGGCAACGGCGATGGGAGTACCGACTAAGAAAATTGATGTCACCGTCGATGGCGACATGGATTTATCAGGCACGCTGGGACTTTCGAAAGAAGTGCCAGTGGGTTTCGACGCCATTCGGGTGAACTTCAACATCGACGCGCCTGAGGCGACGCCTGAACAAATGCGGGGATTGCGGGAAAAGACGGAGCAGTATTGCGTGGTGCTGCAAACTATGTTGCATCCGCCAAAGATTGAAACGCGATGGGGTGATACCAACTAATGGATTTCACCAGGGATTTACGCTGGATTCTTGGTTCGGGAAAAAAGGCGGGGGGAATTTCTTAGAAAAAATAGAAAGGCTGCGACATTGGTTATGCTCTAGCTACCAGCTCCTGCGAGGAAGCCAACAGCGTGGAGACATGCACCGTCGCAGCCCTTGATGTGATTACTGCTTTCGCAGTTCCAAACCCCAACTGCTCCTCGCAGAGTCAGTCGGTTTTTTCGGGTCTGGCCACCCTTCAGGTTACCCTGCCTGGCTTATCACTCAGCTTACTTCGGACTGGCTAATTTTATTTTGCCAACCCTTTCAGCCGTCGACGAAAGTTACGTTAAATTCTCGCGCTTTTGATGTCAATTTCAAATCACGTTGTAATTCGAGATTTCTGTGGATGCTTTGTGCAAAACAGGATTTGCAGTAGGAAAACTTGGAAATAACTACGACTAAAGTACCTACAGAGGCTCTTGACTGGCTGAATCAGGTCGCGCATTGTTGATGAAGCATCTGAGAAGAAGTTAAAAAATGCCGGATTTGGTCGCTTACGTCGATGGAGGGTCTCTGGGAAATCCGGGGCCTTCGGGTATTGGGGTGGTGATCGACGGCTGCGAGAACGGCCCCATCAGAATTCAGAAGTGGATCGGGCACCAGGACAATAATGTCGCCGAGTACCTGGCGCTGTTGGAGGCGCTGCAACGGGCGTTGGCCATGAGCGCACGCGCCTTGCACGTTTATTCGGATTCCGAAATCGTGGTCAAGCAAATGCGCGGCGAATATGCCTGTCGCAGCCCGCGGCTTTACTCTCTCAATTGGATTTGCCGCAAGCTGGCGCGTTCGCTGGAGTTTTCTATCTCTCACGTGCCTCGGGAAAATAATCGCGAAGCCAACAGCCTTGCCAGCACGGCAGCGCGTAACCGTATTTAGCTCGGACGCTTTTAGCTATTCCCGCGCAATAAAAATGGGCGGCCTGCGCCGCCCTTTTTCTGAGCTTCCCAAAATCTGCATCAGATCCTCAAAGCATCTTGACGCTGTCGACGTGAATGGAATCTCCAGTCACCTGCCCAGTCACGGCGACGTGATGTCCGACATGTTCGGTGACTGCATCAGGATTATCGACGGTAAGGACCTTGTCATCGCCATCGGTGACCACGACGACTTTAGCGCCTTTCTCGATACATTTCTCGCGCACTCGGCACTTGGTCTTTCCCCTTGGCGCCGCACTTTGAATCGGTGACGTAGCCTTTCACCGTAGTGGAGTCGACTGCGGATGAAACTCCCACATACATGAACATTACTGCGAGGGTTACGGATGCAAGCAAAAGCTTTCTCATGGCGGATATCTCCTCGTCTTAAAGTCTTACGCGGTCGCGCCGCAATTAAATGCCTTTTCTGGCAAAAATGCGGGAGCATCGCCGTAATTCCGCGAAACTATATCACAGGCCTGACTTACAGTTGTTAGCGGGTTATCTCCGCGCGGAATTCATCGCCGGCGTGGCGGCAGGCGGCGGATCAGGCGCAACATAAATTACTTCACCCGGGCGGGCATAGTGGAATTGCTCGCGGGCTTCTTTTTCAATCCGTTTAGGATCGGATCTTCAATCACTGACCTGTTGCGAGTATTCATTGTTCTGCTTTTTGGAGCGAATTGATTTCTTTCTGCAGGCTCTGGTACTCGGCACGCTTGGCGCGGTAGACGGTGACGCCGTTAGCTCCCAACATGGCATGGACGAACAATCCAAACTGCAACGATTGCCACCGCACCGGTTGCGGCCCGGCGCGTACCGTGTAAACTTTTTCAAGCAATGGAGCCGCGTGAGCATGCGCTTTTTCGGCCCAGGCTTCGGCGTGGTCGGCGCCCTGCACCAGAGTGCGCATCCGATCTTCGGAGGACGGCACGATTCGGATTTTAGGGACCTTTATTCGAATATCCATTGCTTGGCGGCCGCGCTTAGTTTTTGTAACTCCTGCGCACTTGGCGCTTCCGAATACGCCCGAACTACTGGCTCAGTGCCTGAAATCCGGTAGCAGACCCATGATCCGTCGGCCAACACCAGCTTCAGCCCGTCTTTGCGCACAACTTCGCTGACCCGCTGGCCACTGAAGTCCTTCGGATCAACGCGTAACTTCTCAGTAAACTTGGCTTTGACCTCGGGGGTCAAGCGGAAGTTCTCGCGCATGGGGTAGAAGGAACCAACTTTGGCAAATAATTCTTGCAATTGCTGCCCAAGTGATTTTTTTCGCTGCGCGACCATTTCGCAGCAGAGTAGCCCGGCAAGGATTCCGTCCTTCTCGGGAACATGATGGCGGATGGAAAGACCAGCGCTCTCTTCCCCGCCGATGGCGATCTTGTCCTGCTTGATAAGCTCGCCGATATATTTGAAGCCGACCGGGGTCTCATGCAGCTCGACTTTGTGATATTTCGCCAGAGCATTGACGAGATTGGTGGTGGCGACCGATTTGCCAACGCCATTCTTCCAGCCGCGGCTTTCGACGAGATAATCGAAAAGCAAGGCAATGATGTAATTCGGCTGCAGGAAACGTGCCGTCTTCGTCCACGATGCCGAAGCGGTCGGCATCGCCGTCGGTGGCGATTCCGATGTGAGCTTTTTGCTCGCGCATCTTTTCACGAAGCGCTTCGAGCAGGTGATCGTCGGGCTCGGGCGCATGATTGCCGAATAGACACATCGCGGTAGTCGTGGACCGTGGCGACGTTCACTCCGCGCTTCGCGCAGGAACGAATCGGAGTAGCCGCGGGCCGCTCCCCAAAGGGGATCGAATACCACGCGCAACCCGGCTTTCTGGATGGCTTTGACGTCGATAGCTTCACGCAAGGCGCGCGAGATATGGCGGCTTAGGATCAAGACTTTTAGCGGTAGCTTTGGACTTGGAGTCTCCAGTTGACTGCTCGCCGGAAGCGATTTCCTTTTCGATGTGCTGGGTGACTTCGGGGAGCGCGGGAGCGCCGTCGGGAGTGGAAAATTTGATCCCGTTGTATTCTGGCGGATTGTGCGAGGCTGTGAAGTTGATGGCGCCATCGGCTTTCTCGTGCATCACTGCGAATGAGATCGCAGGCGTGGGCGCAGCGTCGGCGATTACCAGCGGCGTGATTCCGTAACTGCTCAGAATTTCCGAGGCGATGGAGCAGAAAGTTTCGCCGAGAAAACGCGGGATCGCGGCCAATGATAACGCGGGCCCCCTCCGGCTTTTGCGATTTCACGTAGCGCGCAATTCCGTGCACCGCGCGGCGCACGTTTTCGAAGGTAAACTCCTCGGCCATCACCGCGCGCCATCCAGATGTGCCAAACTTGATTTGTGTAGTCATGATTGTTTGGTTAGATGGGATGCCAGCTTTCAGCCGTGCGTACATTTTCTTCAACGGCACGCTGAAGCCTGCCTCCTGCACAGGTTGAAATCGCAAGAGGCAGATTTATATGACTACAAAGTGCTCATCCTTACTACGGCAGGCCAGGAAAGCGAAGCACAGAAGATCGCGCAGGAACTGGTTCGAGCGTCGACTAGCGGCTTGCGTCAATATCGTTCCGCGCATCCAATCCGTATATCGATGGGAAGGCAAGATCGAAACAGCCGAAGAGTTTCTGCTCATTATCAAAACTACAAAAGCGCGTAGCGCGGAGGTGAATACGGCAATTCGAGAACTCCACTCCTACGATTTGCCCGAATGTGTCGTGATCTCGATGGAAGATGGCAGCGCAGAATATCTGAAGTGGATTGAAGAATCGGTGAGCTGAAAGCCGGATTCAAGCCTTTTGAGCCGCACCAGCCGGCAACGCATTCCCTACGTCGCTCTTCGCCGGCCATATTGAACTACCCGCCACAAGAATGGCGAAATTAAGGCACAACGCAATGAATCCGGCATTCAGACCCATCCAGGGGTCGTGATGAGTAAGCGTAAGCAATATCACCGTACCGATGCCGACGACTATTCCTGCGAAAACTGCGTTCACGCTGACGCGTTTCGAAAACAGTCCGAACACAACCCCGGGGAAAAACTGAGTGATCCCGGCATAACCCAGCAGCAGAAGTGAAACGATGGTGGCGGAATTGTAAATCGCGAAAAGCAGAGCTACGCTCGTGATCACCAACACGGTAACTCGCGCCAGTTTAGCAACCTGCTGATCGGTCATTGTGGGCGCGACAATAGGACGGCACAGGTTCTTGGCAAAAAGAGTTGCCGCGCTGAGGATCTGAATTGCGGCCGGGACCATGGCAGTGAGCGCGCCCGCGCCGCCGATCACCCCCAGGAACCATGCTGGAAAAGTTTTACGAACAATCGTCAACAGGGAAAGATCGCCATTGGATAGCTTAGGCAGAATTATTAGCGCGCAAAAACCGACGAATATCATCAACGGCATGGTGACGCCATAGAGCGGCATTACCACCGCATTGCGGCGGAGCGTGTCGCTGCTCTTTGCGGTAAAGCTCGATGCAAAGCTTTGCGGCCACATGTAAAAACCAAGCGAGGTCAGCACAACCGTCGAAACATACCAAAAATGACCGAGATTCTTTGTGGCTCCCGGCATCACCAGATGGGTCGGCCTCGCGTGCATAAGGACGGCAAACATTTTTCCGATTCCGCCGAAATATATATATGGCACCGCAATGCCGATAAATACTGCCGAGCAAAGCAACAGAAATATCTTTAATCACGCTTACCCATGCCACCCCGCGTACGCCGCTGGCGAAGACGAAGGCCGCCACTATTGCGAAAGCGACGATCATTGCCGGAGTGCGATGAATTCCGCCGAAGCTTGCGATTTCCACGATGATTCCCAAACCCACCAGCTGCAGTTGCAGGTAAGGAATGATGAACACTACGCCGACCAGCGCCACAAAGGCGGACAAGGCTTTGCTCCCGTAGCGGTGTTGGAAATAATCAGCCTGGGTTTGAAGGCCATGTTTCCGCCCGACTTCCCAGATGAGGGGAAGTAAAAAAAAGGACACTACATATGCCAGGGGCATGTAGGCCAGTACGTAAAGCGCGGGAGCGCCCCGCGAGTAAGCCCAGCCGCTCGCACCCAGGAAGGTGAAGGTGGTATAGATTTCGCCGGCCATCAATAGCCACACGAAGATCAGGCCAAAGCCTCGGCCGGCTACCGTCCATTCTTCGAGGTCCATCTTGTGGCGAGCGCCCGCGTAAAAACCTACAACGGAAGACATGCCGACAATGCCACCTATCACCGATAACGCTACCTGGCTGGGAGTCAATCTGTTCCCTTCTTCTGGCCGGGAATATTTCCTGACCGCACTTCCATCCGATAGGCAGCCCACAAGCAGATGGGCGTGAGAAACATCCACAAAATTAGCCAGAAGAAATTAAATGGAAGGCCGAAGACAACGGGATAGACACGGTCCCACAGCGAAACCGAAAAGCAGATGGCAATGAAAGGAATGAAGCCGAAAAGCAGAGCTCCAGCGGACGGACGTTTCATGCCGATATTGCCTCCGCGTTCAATTCTGGCCAGAATCACTCGCGGGATTGTAGCAGTGAAATGGAATCAGGCGAGCGCCTGATCTAAATCGGCAATGATATCTTCCACATTCTCGATTCCAACCGAGATGCGCACCATGCCATCGGTTATGCCGATGGCGGCTCTGCCTTTTTCGCCGAGGCCGGCATGAGTCATGGTGGCGGGATGAGAGATCAAGGTTTCTACTCCGCCTAAGGATTCCCCGAGCGAACACACGCGCACCCGCTTCAGCATTTTGGCGGCGTTGGCGAGAGATCCAGTTTCGAAGGTGATCATCGATCCGAATCCGGACATCTGGCGCTTCGCAAGTTCGTGTTGAGGATGGTCTTTCAATCCGGGATAAAAAGCTTTTTTGACCTTTTTGTGGGAAGCGAGGAAATCAGCGACCTGGCGGCCGTTGCTATCATGCTGCAACATTCGCACCGCAAGAGTCTTGGTTCCGCGAAGTATCAGCCAGCACTCAAAGGGCGAAAGAATCGCGCCCGCGGCTTTCTGCACGAAGGCCAACTGATCGGCCTGGTCCTGACGGCTGCATACAACGACGCCGCCAAGCCCATCGCTGTGGCCGTTCAAAAATTTTGTGGTGGAGTGCATCACCATGTCCACGCCTAGCGCCAGCGGCTGCTGAAAATAGGGCGACATGAAAGTATTGTCGACCACTAGATCGATTTTCCTCGGCCGGCAGATGCGCGAGACGGCTTCGAGGTCCGTCACCGCCATCAAGGGATTGGTGGGAGTTTCCACGTACACCATGCGGGTATTTTTTCGCAGCGCGCGCTCGACGTTTTTAGGATCAGCAGTGTCGACGTAGGTGAATTCGAAGCCGTAGCCGGTGAGTATCTGATTGAACAATCGCGGAACCCCGCCGTAAAGATTGTTTCCGCAGACCACGTGATCGCCAGACTTGAACATGGTGCAGAGAGCGTTGATTGCCGCCATGCCGCTGCCAAAGACGCGCGAGGCGACTCCACCCTCGAGTGAGGCTAAATTTGTTTCCAGACGATCGCGGGTCGGATTGGCGGCACGCGCATAGTCGTAACGAATGTCCTTTCCCAGTTCCTTCTGCACGTATGTGGACGTGGCGTAAATGGGAGCGGTAACGGCGCCGGTCAAAGGATCGGGCTCCTGACCATCGTGAATGGCGCGGGTGGAAAAACCTGAAGTCGAGCGTCGCGGGTCCTTGTTCGTTGGTCGTTGGCGGGATGATTTTTTCATTGTGTTTGTATCGCACGGGCGAGGACGACCGCGCCTCCATAATCTGTTTTTGCCAACGCCTACGGCCAACTGCCAACGACCGACTCTATACCCCGCCTTCAAAAATTTTCTTCGACAAATATCTCTCGGCGGAATCCGGAATCATGGTCACCACGCGCTTCCCTGCTCCGAGACGCTGGGCAATCTGCATAGCGGCGAAAACACTCGCCCCACCGCTCGAACCTGACAAGACGCCTTCTTTTGCGGCGAGCGCGTTTACCGTATCGAATGCGTCTTTATCGCTAACCATCAGAATCTCGTCGCAGACCGAGCGATCAAAATTTTTGGGGATAAAGCTGGCGCCTATGCCTTCGACTTTATGTTTGCCGGGTGGGCCGCCTCCCAGAATTGAGCCCTGGGTTTCAACCGCAACCGTGAAGATGCCCAGCGACTTCTTCTTCATATAGCGGGCGACGCCGGTGAAAGTGCCCGCAGTGCCCGAACCGATGACGATTGCGTCCAGATCACCTTCCATCTGCTCAAAAATTTCTTCCGCCGTGGTTTGGAAATGGTAATCCGGATTGGAGGGATTATCGAATTGGAGGGCCATGAAAGAGCCCGGAGTCTTCGCGGCAAACTCTTGCGCCTGCTTGATCGCACCCAACATGCCTTGGTCATCCGGAGTACGCGTAACCGAAGCGCCCAGGGCCCGCATGATTTTTACTTTTTCTTCCGAAAAGCGCTCCGGCACAAAAAGCGCAACCTTGTATCCGCGATTTACCCCGATCAGCGATAAGCCGATTCCGGTGTTTCCCGCAGTGGCTTCAACGATGGTCCCTCCCGGCTTGAGACGGCCTTCCTCTTCCGCCCGCTTGATGATCCCAATCGCGGCCCGGTCTTTCACGCTGCCGCCGGGATTCAGATATTCGAGTTTTGCGAAGACGTCGGCTGAACCAGGAGGATCCAGGCGTTTAAGGCGAAGCATCGGCGTTTGACCGACGAGATCAGTGATGTCATCTGCAATTCGCAGACAGGTGTTGGAAAGAATAGGCACCCTACAGGGTACGGAAGCGAGGCGCAGCGTCAATCGCGAATCATTGATCATCGGGATTGAGTCATTGAAATTCAATGATTCAATGTTTCAGATTCGACGTGATTCAGTCGCTTCCGCCGTTTCCTTGCTGCTCCTGGCCGGGATAATAACCGGTGCGCGTTCTGACCGTTAGCTTCTTATAAGGCTTCGCGACCGCATCTACGTGGATGGTGCGATAGCCAGCCACCGATTTCGGCGTGGAAGGGGCATAGGTGATGGTGTACTGGTTGCGAATGTCGTGAGCAATCGACGCGACTGATCTCATCGACCTGGTCGAGAGTCGGCGGGAAGAACGCTATGCCTCCGGTGCGTTCGGCAATCACCTCGAGAGCGCGCTTGGCGCGCCGCGACTTTTCTTCGCCCAGCAAGCCGATGGCATAAACCACCGGGCCGTTTTCCTGCTGCAGCTTGTGTACAGCCTGCTCCAATGTCTCCTGGCTGGCATCATCCTCGCCATCAGTGACCACGAAATAGCGCCTTCCGCTGCAAGCGGGAGTGGGTCAGGTAGTCGGCCGAGGCGACAATCGCGTCGTAAAGCGCGGTCCCGCCTCGCGCTTCCACATGCTCAAGCGCCGCCTGCAGCTTCTTGATTTCGGCGAGTAAATTCCTGGTCGAGGTAGTACTCGTCGTTGAAATTAACCACAAAAACCTGGTCGTCAGGATTGCTGGCCTTCGACCAGATTGATCGCCGCTTTGTTGACGGCATCACGCTTCTCGCGCATGGAACCCGGAATTATCGATCACGATACCGATGGCAACGGGAAAATCTTCCTGATGGAAATGGGTTACTTTCTGCGGCTTATCGTTTTCGAGGACGGTGAAATCTTCTTTTGTCAGATTGTTGACTAAATGATTATGGTCATCGACCACGGTGGCATGAAGAGTCACTTCGCGCGCTTCGGCGCGAAATACGAACCCGCCATTCTCGGTGCCCACCGGCGCCTGGCCCTGATCTCCCAGCTCGGGTGGTGGATCGCCCTGCGCGCCATGCTCCTGTGGAGGATTGCCCTGGCTCGAGGGCGGAGCGCAGTCCTTGCGAGGTGTTTTGCCCTTGCGGCGCGGCGGACGATCCGTTATTCGCCGGAGCGGTCGAGGCGCAGCCTGAGGCGCAGGTGCAGTTTGCGCGGCCGCCATTCCAAGCAACAACAATAGAGCGGCTACTCTGCTGATGACAAACTTATTGCGAAGAAGCGTAGTACCCAGTTCTGGCATATACATGGAGGGGCGGCAGTCCTTTAGGCGGCACAAGCTTAACCTTTATCTTATGCCATTTGCCGTCGTGCCCTGGGTTCTTTGGACGGTATCCAAGCACATATTGGTTGCGTAGCTCGATTCCAATTTTTGTAGCCACGTCGGCCAGGTCGTTAGGATTGTCGATCGTAAACGACCGGCCGCCGCTCAGGTCGGAGACGTCGCTGAGCAGCGCCGGCCCCAAACGCTCCTCTTCGGTCTGGAAATAATGATCGTAAATGCCGATGGAGTAGATCATCACGTCGGCTTCCTTCACCAGTGATTTGATCTCCCCCTCGGTGTAACGGCTGTGGTTGTCGCCGCCATCGGAGATGATCAGCAATGCCTTTTTCGGATATTTTGCCTGACGCATCTTACTGAGGCCGAGGTAAATAGCGTCCAGCAGAGCCGTCCGTCCCTTGGGCACGGTGAACACCAGTTTGCTTTGTAAGTCGTCTACTGACTGGGTAAAGTCTGAAACCTCTTCCGGCTTATCATTAAACGTAATCAGGAAAAATTCGTCCTGAGGATTGGCGGTTTTGAAGAATTCCATGACCGCTTCGCGAGCGCGCTCGATCTTGCTGGCCATGCTGCCGCTCATGTCGAAAATTACACCGAGTGATACCGGAGCATCTTCGGTGGAGAAGTTTCGAACTTCCTGCGGCTCCTTGCCCTCAAAAACCTGGAAATTTTCTTTGTCGAGGCCGGTAACCAGCCGGTTCATGGGATCGGTCACGGTGACCGGCACCAACACCAGGTCGACCTTTGACTTGACCACAGGAATGCGGCTGCGGAGGCTTTCGGAGATGATTACGCTAGCCGGATCGACAGTCCTGGGCTCGATGCGAGGAGTGACGTGGATGTCCTCAACGTCGGAATCCTGGGCGAAAGCGCCTGCGGCCGAGAACAGACGCAGGAAAATAATGCCAGCTAAGACAGGTACAGGACAGTTCCGCGCCGAAACCCGGGATTGGCTTTGAAGACGTGCGGTACGAATTAAGACCGAGGGTCGAGAGGACCCGCGCCCGTTTTGGCGCGCCATAGAAGCCCCGTGGTAAGGCAGGATGTTAGCACATGCCGTCGCTGGCTTTGTAAAATGTGGGTCAACAATCCGCCCGACCACATTTTGGATTCCCGCTCTGGGAAAAGGGTGGTCTGCATCGGAAGAAGATGGGCAGAACAGACTCAGACTATTCCGACAGACGAAACCGACACGAAGCCAGCTTGGTACAATTCGTTGGCTTCTCTTTCATGGCCCACATAGAACCCTTTCGCGCGTTTCGCTACGACCTGGCAAAGGTCGCGCTAGCCGACGTCGCTACCCAGCCTTACGACAAAATCACTGCCTGCTATGCAGGACCGCTACTACGCAGCGAGCCCTTATAACCTGGTCAGAATCATTCTCGGCAAACGGCAGGCCGAGCGACGGCCCGTCAGAATAACCCTTACACCAGAGCCGCAAACTTCTTCCGTGAGTGGCGGCAAGCAAGAAATTCTGCGGCAAGATCCGGCAACCATCTCTTTATCGCTACGTTCAGCGATTCTCTGCCCCGCTCGCCGCAACCCAGGAAGCACTGCAATTTGAACGCCACGGTTTTATCGCGCTCGGCAAAATTGAGGATTACTCGGCGGGGTCGTTTTTCGTCACGAACAAACCTTAGCTAAGCCGAAAGCAGACCGGCTCGACCTGCTGCGGGCCACCCGAGGCCCATTTTGGCCAGATTTTCATGCTGTACAGCGATCCGTCGGCCGAAATCGATCACGCTCTCGCATCCTCTGATCCGCCGGCGGCAGAAATGCGCGACGAGTACGGAGTGTTACATCGGGTCTGGAAGGTTTCCGACGCCGGAGCCATCGATCTGGTGCGCAATAAAATGCGCGATAAGAAACTGATAATTGCAGACGGGCACCATCGCTATGAAACTGCCCTGACTTACCGGAACGAACGGCGCGCGGAGAATCAGCGCGCGCCGGAACCCCTGCCTCTTACGAATTTGCCATGATGACCTTTGTCAATATGGAGAATCCAGGGTTGCTGATCCTGCCGACGCACCGCGTCGTCCATGGGCTGGCGGATTTCTCCGCCGATGCCTTTCGCGAACGCGCGAGACAATTTTTCACCGTAGACGAAGCCGATCCCAGCGTCAGCCCTGAACGCGCAACCGCTCATGTTGCGGGAAGCGGGTCACACCGGCACCGCTCTGCTAGCGGCAACGTCGGACCGAGCATTTCTGTTAAGCCGGACGAAACCGGCGGCAGACAGTTTTCAAAGGAGTTTCGGTCCGCCAGCAAAGCCTGGACGTGGTGCAACTGCATAAGTGCCTGCTGGAAGAGGTGTTGGGAATTTCCGAGCAGGCGATCCGCGATCAGGCAAACGTCACCTACATTCGCGACGCAGGAGAAGCGCTGAGCTCGGTCCGGACCGGCCAGGCTAATGTGGCATTCCTGATGAATGCCGCAAAAATCCATCAAGTCCGGGACATTGCATTCAGCGGCGAAGTGCTGCCGCAAAAATCGACCGATTTCTATCCCAAGCTGCTGAGCGGTCTGGCGATTTATGCTCTCGAATAGTGAGGGCCATGGGCTGATCTCGCCTTACCCGAGGTGTGGTGGCTGCCGCTCTCTTAAGCGCTATTGAGCTTGATCGGGGCGCAGACCAGTCCCTCAACCGCCGAATTCCACAAGCCAGGCCCCTTCCGTTGCGCCGGGTCAACGCCACGAACTGGTCAGTCACTCGCCTCGCCAGACACAGTCCAGCGGTTCAACAGGTCAGCACGCCACCCAAACCGCTGATCATGATCGATCCGGCCCATGGCGGAAGCGAGTCCGGAGCGGTGCTGAACCCGGCAATCCTCGAAAAAGATATAACGCTGGCCTTGGCGCGACGCCTACGCTCCGACCTTGGCGCGCGCGGGTTTGTGGCGGAACTGATGCGAGATAGCGACGTTAACCTCTCCACCGATGATCGCGCCTCAAAAGCTAACTCCGCCCATCCGGCGCTTTATGTGTGCCTGCATGCGACTTCGGAACCCGCCGGGGTGGGAATTTATACCTCTATGCTTGCCGACAGCGGACAAAGTGAGGGCCCGTTTGTCGACTGGGACACAGCGCAGTTTCCGTTTCTGGCAGCCAGCCGATTGGCACAACAGGAAATTGCTGCGGCAATCCAAAAGAGCGGAATGCCTGTCCGTTCGCTCATGGCTCCGTTGCGGCCGCTGGCAAAACCTCACGAGTCCGGCGGTGGCTGTGGAATTCGCACCCACTAAGGCGGATGTCTCTCAATTGGCCGCCGCTGATTATCAGGATTTGGTTTCGACCGCGCTGGCGAATGGCATTGCGCAAGTGCTTTCGCAGCCTGGAACCAGCCCGGGAGCAGCGCAATGATACCGCGGCAATTCCTGATCACTAGTCACGATTCTGTTCGGCGCTCACCATCGCGATGGCAGTGTACGTCTGGCAATTGCGACGGCGTGAAATCAGCTCACCTCGGCCACGGCAAAAGCCGAACATGTCGCCCCGCCGGCGTCGGGTGCCGTGGAGCGGGTCACGCTGTATGTAGCTCATGACGACACTGGTCAACTGGGGACGGAATCGATTTCGATTCCTTTAGCCCCCGAACCGCAGCAACGCGCTGCAGGTATTTTGCAGGCGCTGCTGAACCTCTATACCGCAAAAGGTTCGACCCATCCGCTGTCTCCGGATGCCGAGGTTCGGCAGGTTTTTTTGCTTGATTCAGCAACTGCCGTGATTGATCTGAACTCGGCATTTATTGAGGGACAAATTTCTGGAGTGCTGCCGGAAGAACTGACCGTGACTTCACTGGTCCAGTCGCTGGCGACCAATGTGCCTGGACTTACGCAGAGTAAAAATTCTGGTGGACGGAAAAGAACGCGAAACCTTGGCTGGACACGCCGACCTGACCGGCTTTTACGATGTGCAGCAGGTTGCGGGAGTGGTGAAGCAATTATCGCCGCAATAGTCGCTCAGCGCTGACCTTACCGGGAATTCGTCTGAGCCCTGCTAAAATTCCTGAATGTTCTATCGCTCCGATAATCGCACGCCTGACCAGTTGCGTCCGGTGAACCTTATCGCCGACTTTGTTTCTACAGCGGAAGGCTCGGTGCTGATCGAAGTCGGAAACACGCGCGTGATCTGCACCGCTTCGGTCGAAGAAACGGTGCCTTCATTTCTGCGCAACAGCGGCAAGGGATGGGTCACCGCGGAATATGGGATGCTGCCGCGGGCGACATTGACGCGCACCGCGAGAGAAGCGGCGCGTGGCCGGGTCGGCGGGCGGACCCATGAAATTCAGAGACTGATCGGGCGATCGCTGCGGGCGGTAGTGGATCTGCAACGATTGGGTGAACGCAGCGTGCTGATCGACTGCGACGTAATTCAGGCCGACGGCGGAACCCGGACGGCTTCGATCACGGGCGCGTTTGTGGCGCTTGGCCTGGCGTTACAAAAGCTGGTCGATGCAGGAACGCTGACTTCGGTGCCGCTAAGGGACTTTGTGGCGGCTGTGAGTGTCGGAATTGTGGACGGTGAGCCTCTGCTGGATTTGTGTTACGAAGAAGATTCGCGCGCCGATGTCGACATGAATGTGGTGATGACCGCGGGAAAAAAGTTCGTCGAAGTGCAGGCCACGGCGGAACATCAGGCCTTCGACGACGCTCAGATGGAAAAGATGATGGGTCTGGCGCGGAAGGGCATTCAACTGTTGCTGTCGAAACAGAAAGCGGTGCTAAAGAGTTTGGCATTGCGGCAATAATTGTGATCTTTGGCCGTAGATGGTGGTTTCGGACCCGCGCGGCGCTCTATTAATAAGGTCGAATACCCCATCGCGCACGACGTTCTGTTACTTCCACCCGGTTTAGTGTTCCGTTTTCGGAACAGAATTGTCATTTTCGCACAGAACTATGTTCGATATGCGACCATCGGCTTAAGCTACAGGACCAGCCGGCCGTGGCCGCCCCTTCACTCACCCCTCGAGGTGCTGGTTGCGAGCCACGTCCGGCATGTTCATTTAGAACCCGGGCCTGCCTTCGAGGATCAATTTCCCTGGCGGTTGCGCGCTGGCTCGCGTCAGCTAAAATCATGGTCCAACGCGGAAGTAGTTCAACAGTAGAACGCCGGCTTCCCACGCTTGCCCTGCTACCACGTCAGTGAGTTGATATGGCGGTTTATCCCTCAAAGGATGCATCGCAGGTCTGGAGGGCACTATTGAGGTTGGGTTACATCCGGTCCGGCACGGGTCGTTCTGGTCTTCAAATATTCCACGAGGTCGGTCACTTGATCGGGATGCAGAATGCTGGCAAAGGCCGGCATATTGCGTCCCCCATTCATGATTCGCAGAATCATGTCCTGTTCGGTCAGTCTGTTCCCCACATCGGATAGATTGGGGCCGCGCAGGCCTCCGAGGCCATTGACGGTGTGGCAATACTCACAGCCTTTGTCGTGAAAGAGCACTTGGCCGTGCATCGCGGCGCTTGAGGCGCCTGCCGGCAACGAGTTTGGGAGCGGGGGCGAGTCAAAACGCGGTGACCAGGGCGCAATCTTGCCTTCGCGCCACAGTCCGAAGACCCCCAGGCACACAATGACAACCCAGGCAACGGCCCAGGGACGTCGTCTTGGACTGCGCTCGCCGCGATTAAAAATAAGTGGCAGGACGAACATGGAGCCGAAAATGAGAAGCGGCGCCAGAACAATGATGTACGACTCAAGACTATGCGGGCTGAGCGCGAGCACCGCGAAGTACCAGAGCAAATACCAATCTGGCCTGGGATTTGCCTGAAGAACACTGGGGTCAGCCGGGGGCACCAGTTTAGGAGCGCCAATCATCACTGCCAAAGTTATGCAGCCCGCGATGACAAGCGAACCGAAGAGCGCGTCCCGCCACGCCGCATCCGGCCAGAAAGGCACACCTTCTTTATCGAGCAACTGCTTGTATTGGGCTTTGTAGATCGCGGGATCGACTGGGGCCCCCGCCTTCGGAGGTTCCGAGATTCCGTTGTAGAGAACCAGATACAGGTGAAAGCCGATAATAGCCATCATTGTCGCCGGTATCACGAACACGTGCAGATCAAAAAAACGCGTGAGCGTAATTCCACTCAAGTGATCGCCGCCGTAAACCAGTCGCGACAGGAGTCCACCAATCAAAGGAAAGCGCGCCGCTTGTTTAGCTGCGATGTTGACTGACCAGACGGCGTCCTGGTCCCAGCGCAACAACTGTCCGGTGAAGCCCATCCCCAGGGTCAGCATCAGCAGCAGGACGCCCGAGATCCAGTTCACCTCACGAGGATATTTGTACGAGGCGTACAGGAAGACCCGCAGCATATGGATGCCGATGAACAGGAACATTGCCGATGCGCCAAAATAATGCATGCCGCGAACAATGTGTCCGAACAAGGCGTCATTCTGAATGTGGCTGAGACTTTGAAAGGCGCTATTGGTGGAGGGGACATACATGGTCGCAAGGACCACGCCGGTGACGATTTGCAAAACAAAAGAGAACAGCGTCGCCGATCCGAAGACGTACGCCCACTTGCTTCCTTTCGGTACGGGGTGCTCGAGGAGCGGCTTGATCTTTGCGATGAGCCCGCTCCGGCTTTCGAACCACGCGATGATGGGCCGCATCCCGAGCACGAATCAGGCCTCCTCTTTATCCTTACCACTGTTACTGCCGGGATTATCGGTGCCGGTTGAAGGTTCAGGGCATCTGGATGAGTCAAGCTTCGAGTATTGCACCTGTTCGACCTTCCACTGCACCTGCACTTGTCCATCGAGCACGCGTGCGGCAAATTGCTGTAACGGTTTTGGAGGGGGGCCGGCCGCGACCGTTCCATTTTTGAAGTAAACGCCGCCATGGCAGGGACACATAAAAAGTTCGGCGCCGGCAATCCAACGCACCGGACAACCGAGGTGCGTGCACTTTGATGAGTAGACCGTGAAGTCCTTTTCATTGTCCCGCCGCAGCCAGGCAGCAATGCGCTGGGCGGGGCCATCCCACGGGAGTGGATTTGAAACCACCAGGTTCACCTGCACGGTGTCGCCGATGTTAAAGCGGCCTAGGGGCCCCACGTCTTGCCACAGTGGCGGATACTTGCGCTTCATCGGGCTGATCAGAAATCCAACAATAGGGACGCTTGCGGCAGCGGCCACTGCGGCGCCCGCGCCGATGCTGATCAGCATTAGAAACCGGCGGCGGAGTATCTGCATTGAATCCAATCCCATATTTTTTACTCTCCCTGCAATTCCCCAACCCAGCGCCACGTGGCGACGGCAAAAACCATCACGCCCACCACGCACACATACCAGGTGGTAACGATTCCCATCGCAAAAACCACAATGCCCATGGCCATGATCGCGGGGGCAAACGTAGGCACGGGTAATCGGTCTGGGGTTGGCTGGTTCCATCCAGGAATACGCGCACTCGCGAGTGACTGCGCCGCTAGTACTTCGTCCAGGTGGTTGCGACTGGTTACTTCGGCGGAGGTAGTAACACTCCGCGTTGAGATCTGCGCGCTTACGCGTGAGGCGAAATCCACAGTGCCGTTCTCTTCCTCAGATTCGCGCGCTAATTTATCGAGCGGCGCTATGCCTGGCACACTCTTCGAAAGGCTGGGCAAGAGCGGCGATAATTCTTTCTTATGAACTTCCCCAGCGGAAGGCGATAGAGTCTCGTCAAGACCGCCAAAAATGGGTTTGCCGCGAATCAAGCGCCACATTGCCCAGCCGATCACAATTGCACCAGTGGTCAGCATCGTTCCCCATGTCAATTTTTTCGAACCTTCCGCTGTCACTGTGGACTCCGCTCTCCGTTCATCATGAACGAATTTAATTCGGGCTCGACATCCGGCTGCGCATACCAATCCGCAATGAGCCCGAGGATAGCAATAAAGTAGATGGAGCAGCCGGGTATCCACATCAGCAGTCCCCCCAGGCGCTGGTCAAGCGCGGGAGAAATTCCCCAATCGTTACGAATCAGATTGAGGGCACCGAATTGGTCCGCAGGGTGCAGATAGGCTGGATAATGCCCAACCGGCATGAATGTCAGAGTGATCCCGAGAACGGAATTTTCCGCCGCTGCCGCAAATAAATATCCGATAGCGGGCCCTGTAGCGAGCCGGCGCTCGGGCACAGGATGCAGCACCGGCCACCAGAACATGGTCGCCGTGGCAAGGAACATCAGATGCTGGAAAATGTGAACCCCCTCGTGAGCGAGCGCATAGTTGTAAAGAACCGGAATGTGCCAGAGCGTCATGGTGGAAACGCCGGCCAGCCATCCCACATAGGGATTGCCCAGAATGCGCTCTGCTCCCGCCACCCTCGGCACTCGCAACCACGAGCGAACTTCTCTTTCACTGATTCCCAACAGTAAAAGCGGCGGCACTATAAGAATCAGGAACAGGTGCTGCGCCATGTGCGCGCTGAACAAGTAGGTATCGCCAAGCGAATCAAGTGGCGATTGCAGCGAAAGAAATAAAACGACAATGCCCAGCAAGAAGGAAACTCTCTGCCATAGGCTTGCTTGAACTTTCCAGAAATACAGGCCTAGAGCGAGCGCGCAGCCGGCGTTGATGGACCATTCGAAATCCCAGGCCGTAAACAAGAGCTTCGAGGTTGTCATGGCGTTTGTCATCGGTGCGTCGACCATAGATACACGACAGAAAACACCGCTATCCAAACGACATCCACAAAATGCCAGTAGTAGGAGATACAGGTAAGCGCGATGCTCTGCGGTTTTCCCATCGGCCGGCGAAGCGAGATGACCAATAAAATCCCGAGCAGGATGAGTCCGGCAGTGACGTGCAGCGCGTGAAATCCAGTCAGGGTGTAATAGGTGCTGCCGAAAAGGTTGCGGCTCACTGTGACGTCTTTGGTTTAGCAGCTTGCGGTACTCCTGCATCTCGCCGTATAGAAAAACGGCGCCGAGGAGCATCGTCACTCCCAGCCAGATGCTGACTCCGGACTTTTGCTTGCGGCGCGCGCGCTCTGCAAAATACACACTGATGCTGCTGCTGAGAAGGCAGAGCGTGTAGAAGCCGGTCTTAAGAGGATCTAAAACACGGTGCGCGTTGGGTCCATCCGGCGAAGCGCCGGTGTAGTACACATAGGCTGCGATCAGGCAGGCAAAGAAAATGGTTTCTGAGCCGAGAAAGAGCAGCGTCGCGTAAACCGCCTTTTTGTCCCTCGGGATGTCTTTCACTTCGGGGCTGGGCACGGAATTCGCTTTCATTCTCTTGCTATTTGTTCAGATAACGGTCCTGCTGATCGGGATGTTTAAGGTCCCACAATGGACGAGGGCCATGCACTGGCGGAATCTGCGCGAAGTTGTATACCGGCGGGGGTGATGAGGTCGCCCACTCCAGCGTCCAGGCCTCCCAAGGATTGGCGCCGGCAATAGCGCCGTGCTTGCGGCTTCTGAAAAAGTTCCAGAACAGAAAAAGTGTGGAGGCGCCCAAGATAAAAGCACCGATGGTGGAAATCAGGTTGAGGCTTTGCCAGTGAGGCATCGCGGGATAAGTCCAAACCCGTCGCGGCATTCCGGCGACGCCGAGAAGATGCTGCACGAAGAACGCGACGTTGAAGCCAATTACGGTTGACCAAAAATGCCATGAGCCCAGCCGTTCGGAGAGCATGCGTCCGGTCATCTTCGGCCACCAGTAATAAATGCCGGCGAAAACAGCAAACATAGTGCCGCCAAATAGAACGTAATGAATGTGAGCAACGACGACATAGGAATCAGTCAGCTGCCAATCCATCGGCACCGTGGCGAAGACGACGCCGCTGAGGCCCCCGACGGTGAATTCGATCAGAAAGGCAATAGCGAACTTCATTGACGTGGTGAGGCGGATAGCTCCGCCCCACATGGTGAAAACCCAATTGAAAATCTTGATGCCGGTGGGGATGGCGATGAGCATGCTGCCGAAGGCGAAAAAAATATCGAAAGAATGTCCCAATCCGACGGCGAACATGTGGTGGGCCCAGACCGCGAAGCTGAGCAGCGCAATTGCAACGGTGGAAGCCGCGACGAAGCCGTATCCAAAAATAGGCTGGCGCGAGAAAACCGGAATCACCTCAGAGATGATGCCGAACGCGGGTAGCACCATGATGTAAACCTCAGGGTGCCCGAACGACCAGAAGAAGTGCTGCCAGAGTATGGGCGAACCGCCGGTGTCGGAAGTGAAAAAATCGGGCGTGCAGGCCGCGGTCAATCAACAACATCACCAATGCCGCGTTCAAGGCGGGAAACGCAAAGACGATGAGAAATGAGTTGACCGTGGTCATCCAGGCAAACAGCGGTAAACGCCTCATGGTGACTCCGGGTGCGCGCATGGTAAAAGCCGTTACGATGAGGTTGATGCCGGTGGTAACAGTTCCAATGCCAATCGAGAGCAGGCCGAGAGCCCAGAAATCCACTCCGGGTAACGACGAGTACGGTTTTTCACTGAGCGGCGCGTAGCTGAACCATCCCATGTCGGCGCGTTGCCGAAGAAGATGCTGGTGTAAAGGAATATTCCACCGAACAGAAGCAGCCAATATGACAACGCGTTCATGCGCGGAAAAGCCATGTCGCGCGCGCCAATCATGAGCGGCAGCAAGTACACCGAAAACCCCAGCAGCGTGGGCATGATGACCAGGAAAATCATGGTGGTTCCGTGCAGGGTGAAGAGCTGATCGTAAGTCTCAGGTTTGAGGAAGTGATTATTTGCGACCGCTAACTGGAGTCGCATGACGAGAGCCTCGCAGCCCCCGACAATAAAAAATACAACCGCGGTAAGGAGGTAAAGGATGCCGATCTGCTTGTGGTCGCAAGAGGATAGCCAGGAGAGCATGCCGGCGGTTTTTTCGAACCGCTCAAGCTCCTGCATAGATTGGGGAGTGACAACCACTTCACTCATCGGAGCGTCTCCAGATAGGCGACCACTGCGCCTTCTTGCTCGCGGGTGAGGTGTAAATTAGGCATGTTGCATCCGGGCTTGATCTCCCCAGGCTGGCGGAGCCATTGCGCAAGATTTTCCGGGGTGTTCATCAGCCGTCCAGCCGCCAATGTTTCTCGCGATGCCACATGCGTAAGGTCGGGGCCGACACGTCCACTCGCCGCCGTACCACGGATCGTATGGCAGCTGGCGCAGCTGAGTTGCTGGAAGTACTGTGCCCCTTCGCCCGTGACGCCTGACGCCGGTACGGCCGGAACCGCTTCCTGCTCCGTCTCCCATCCTGCAAAATCCACCGGACTTTGCGCGATCACCCGAATCTGCATCCAGGCATGTTCCATCCCGCAGTATTCCGCGCACGTGCCGAAGTAAGTGCCGGCCGCATCCGCAGAAAACCATACGTGGTTTTCATTGCCGGGAATAATATCCATCTTGCGGCCCAGTTCCGGAACCCAGAAATCATGAATTACATCCGCTGACTTCAGGCCAAGTCTCTCGGGCTCGCCCACCGGGACATGAATCTCATTCGCGGTAACAATCCCGGTGCCGGGATAGCGAACCTCCCACCACCATTGATGGGCCACGATCAATATTGTATTTGGCTGTGAAGAAACGGGGTCAGATGCGCTCATCGTGCGCATGGCAAAAATTAAAATGACTCCTAAAATGATGAAAAAAGAGACCGTGTAACCGATCTCAAGCCTGGTATTTCCGTAAATCGGCTTCGGAGTGGGTTGATCCTTCGTGGCCTTGAACTTATGAATGCTGTATGACACCAGGCCGACGACGATGACGAGAATCCCAAGCATGGCCCACAAGACGCCAGAGCTCAAACTGGCTATGCTGCGAGCATAGGGCGAGTGCGGGGAAAAGACGGGGAATGTCGGTGGAGGGACCGTGTTACGAAACACCAGTTTGTCTGCCTTCGTTGCGTTTGGATGCTACCGCGTCAGTGCTCGTTGCGGCTAAGCGCGGGTTTGTTCAGGTTACGCAGCCCATGGGCGCTGGCCATGCCGATGACCGCCGACAAAGTTCGGAACTCTGGTGTTAACATGAGCTTGCTGTCGTATTGAGCGGGAGTAGTTCAGCGGTAGAACGCCAGCTTCCCAAGCTGGATGTCGCCGGTTCGATCCCGGTCTCCCGCTCCATTCCTAAAATTCTTTATTGCGGAGTTCCAATCGTAGTTCCCTCTTTGATCAAGTCGGTCTTGAGTTGAAACTTTTGATTGGGCGCCAAATCGATTTCGGTGGTGAAGCTCTGATATCCGGGCAAACTGACAGTTATTTTTCGATGGCCGGGCGCGACTTGCAAACTTTTTCCAATGCCTCCCAACTCGCCTGCGTGGCCTACATATTGACCGTCTACAAAGACCGCGGCGCGGTCGGGGGTGACAGAAAGTTTAATGTCGGAGAAAACGGTTGGCAGCTTGAACTCCGTATCTTTTTCCAGCTTTACTGAGACCGTCTGCTTTTCTCCCGGACGCACTTCGATTTTTTGCGAGAACTCATGGTAACCGTCTTCGCGAACCGTTACTTCGTGCGAACCCGGAAGCAGCAGGATTTTTTTTGAACCCTTCAGCTCCTTCAAATAGCCAAGATACTGCCCGTCAACCCACACCCCCGAGGTGTTCTCCACCTTACTCGCGCCGACCAGCTCTACTTCACCAAGAATCTGGTTAGCTCGCAGGCGAGGGGCGATGGCCAGAAGGACGAGCACAGTCAAGCCAAACACGCGCAGGAAAATTGAGTTTGTCCGACGAACCATAAATTTCCTCCTTGAAGGCCGAGCAATTTGGATATTGGATGCCAGCGAATTATATTGTGAGCCAATCTAACTATGATTCCAAAACAGCGCTAGATGCCGGATGGACTCTGAATGTGCAGGAACCCTGAACCAGAGCAGCAATAAAAGCCGGCAACCGGTTTCTAGGAGAGACTTAAAAAATGAAAAAATCAGGCCTGATAGTATTCACGATTCCGGCAGTTCTGCTGGCGATTTGCGTGGTTTCCCCGGTACTAACAAAATCCATGGCAGCGCAAAAATCAGCTGAGAAGCCGAATATAATGCCCACGCCCGAGGCCCGCCGCCAGCAGTTCCTCGCGCTGCTCGATGAAGAGTGGCAGTTTGAGATGCGCAGCAGCCCTGAATTTGCTACCTCGGTCGGCGATAACCGTTATAACGACCGCTTAGGCGACTACTCGCCGGACTTTTTCAAATCGGATACCGAGCAGCGGGGCAAGTTTCTCGCACGGTTTGAAGCAGTTGACGCCTCGAGTTTCCCCCAGCAGGATGCGCTTAGTTACAAGCTGATGATTCGCGAGTTGAAGGAACAAATCGAGGGCGCGCAGTTTAAAAACTGGGAGATGCCGGTCAATCAGCGCGACGGCCCGCAGGTTGATCTTCCTTATCTGATTTCGCTCACCCCGTTCAACTCCTTGCAGGATTACACGAATTATCTTTCGCGGCTCAAGCAAATCTCGCGAGTATTCGACCAAACCACCGCCAACATGCGCCAGGGCATTAGCGATCAATTGATGCCGCCGCGCTACCTGTTAGACAAAGTTGCTCCCGAAGCAGATGAAGTGGCGAAACAAACGGGCGAAAACAGCCCATTTTTCGGGCCGCTAAAAAAATTCCCGGCCAGTGTTTCAGAAGCCGATCAAAAACGCCTGCGCGAAGAAGCTTTGAGTGTGATCGCCAGCCAGATTATTCCTGCGTACCAGAAATTCGCCGCGTTTGTGCGCGACGATTATGCTCCGCACGGCCGAACCGAACCTGGCGTCTGGGCGCTGCCGGATGGCGACGCGCGATACCGTTATGCCATCCGGCGCATGACGACCACCGATATGACACCGGACCAGATCCATGAAATCGGCATGCAGCAGTTGCATGAGACCGAGAGCGAGATGCTGGCGGTCGCCCACAAGTTCGGCTACAAAGATCTGGCTAGCTTCAACCAACACGTCAAAGAAGATCGGAAACTCTATGCCACTACGGGGCAGCAGGTGCTCGATCTCTATGCGAAATATGCCCGCGATATGGAGCCGGAGTTGCCACGGCTATTCGGTCGTCTTCCCCAAGCCAAGCTGGTAGCGGTTCCCATGGAGCCGTCACGTTCGCCCTCGGGAACTCCGGCCGACTATTCTCCCGGCACGCCCGACGGTTCGCGGCCGGGTCACATCAATGTGAATGAGTATGATCCGACACATCGTCTGCTGCTGAACGTTGAAGCGATTGCCTACCATGAGGGCGTGCCCGGACACCATTTGCAGATTTCCCTGGCGCAAGAAATGCCCGAGTTGCCGGAGTTTCGTCAGCACGCGGGCTACACCGCTTACGTTGAAGGGTGGGCCTTTTACGCCGAGCGTCTGGGAAAAGACGTAGGAGGTTATCAAGATCCTTACAGCGAATATGGCCGTCTTGAAAATGAGATGTGGCGCGACATTCGGCTGGTGGTCGATACCGGAGTCCATGCCAAGCATTGGTCGCGCGATCAGATGGTTGAGTATTTTCACAAATACACCGCCATGGATGAGCCGAACATTCAAACTGAAGTGGACCGTTACATCGGGTGGCCAGGGCAGGCTTTGGCATATAAGCTGGGGCAACTTGAGTTCCTGAAGTTACGTGAAGAAGCCCGGCAAAAGCTCGGCGACAAGTTTGACATCCGCGGTTTTCACGATGAGGTGCTGGGGAACGGACCGCTGCCGCTGGATATCCTGCAATCAGAAGTGGAGAACTGGATTGCAGAGCAGAATGGAGTGAATGCGGGGCTGATCATAAAATGATTGTTCGCGATGTCCACATCGCGCCCGCTCGTGAAGTTCAAAATGGCATCCAATCATTTCCTGAGGCATTCATGGACCGCAGAGGCTTCCTTAAGCGATCGGCAGCTGCGAGCCTGGCGGCATCATTGAACCCGCAATTCTCCCAGGCTTCCGGTCAACCCATACCGCAGCGAACCCTCGGCCGCACCGGCGAAAAGGTGTCCATGGTAGGCATCGGCGGATACCACATTGGCGCGCCTTCAGTTGAAGAGCAGGAGGCGATCCGCATTGTACGCACCGCGCTGGATAATGGAATCAATTTTCTCGACAACTGCTGGGACTACAACGATGGCGTGAGCGAAGAGCGCATGGGAAAAGCGCTGCGCGATGGTTACCGAAAGAAAGCATTCGTGATGACCAAAATTGATGGTCGAACCAAGGCCGCGGCCGAACAACAGCTGAACCAATCGCTTCAAAGGCTGCAAACCGACCACATTGATCTGCTGCAGTTTCATGAAGTGATCCGCGACAACGATCCGGAGCGGATCTTCGCCGCGGGCGGCGGCATGGAAGCGGTGCTGGCGGCGAAAAAAGCAGGCAAGGTCCGGTACATCGGATTCACCGGCCACAAGAGTCCGGATATCCACAACAGAATGCTGGGAACCGCGTTCGCCCACAACGTCATCTTTGACACAGTGCAAATGCCGCTAAACGTGATGGACGCGCACTACGACAGTTTTGAGAAGAAGACTTTGCCGATTCTTCTGAAGCACGGCATCGGAGTGCTCGGCATGAAGCCGATGGGCGACAAAATAATTCTGCACAGCAAAACAGCAACGCCGGTCGAGTGCCTGCACTACGCCATGAACCTTCCGACGAGCGTGGTGATCACGGGATGCGATTCCATGCAGATACTACAGCAGGCGCTGGACGCCGCGCGCAGTTTCAAACCAATGAATAAAGACGAAGTCGCTGCGTTGCTAGCGAAAACTTCATTGGCCGCCGCTAAAGGCGAATTTGAGCAATACAAAACCACGCATAGTTTCGACGGAACCTACCAGAACCCGCAGTGGCTGGGCTAACCACGGCAGAGCCACACTGAGGGCGTGGCGAACTTGGTTCGCGGTACGCGGAAGGAAGTGCGACCTTAGGATACCTCTGCATTTAGCAGCGGCTGAAATCGCGCGGATAGACTTGAAAAGGTCAATGAGTGATATCGCCTGATAACATTTGAAAAGTGCAGGCAAATTGTTTATTCATAACTAACTCTCTCGACGTGGGTGAATGATGCTGGATAAGGAAACACAAGAGGCAGTTGATCGCATTCAGAATCGAAACATGTGGAGTGCGGCATGGGTTTTTTGCATAGCTGCTTCGCTGTCAACTGCAATTAAAATTGGGTTTCAATGGCACAGGTTTCAGTACGTTTCGAAATTTTGCTCCGTTCTGCTCATCGCCGCCCTTATCGTGATCCCAATAGCGGTAGTGGTAAACCAAAGGAGAGGTAGATCGATATCTACCGCCTCGCTTTTTTTCATAGCGTACGTGTTCCTCTACTTGGCCGTCGAAACTTTCGCAACGCGATAGGAAGATGCGACCTCTGTCGAAAAATCTCCAAATCACCCACTGACCGCCATGCAGGATATTCACCGCCTACCCGCAACCCCGGTCGCTTCTCGAATAATTTCCGCCTCGCGTTCACGATATGGAGTGCCGTCGGGACGAAAAATGTCGTGGAACCAGACTGGCGGCGGCTCTAATACGTAGGGCTTCTCCCATGAATCCCACGGAAAATAGGTTTGCGATTTGCCGGCCACGAAGCCCCAATTTATCGCCGCAATATGATGCCGTTTAGCGATCGGCAAAATAGTGTCGAAGGTGCTCCCGACCGATCGCGCCATATATTCGGTACAGATTATCGGGCGGTGGTATTGTTCCAGCAACTTCACGTGCTGCTCGAAATCCTCCGGCCAACTGTAATTGTGAAATGAAAGAATATCCGACTGCTCGAATTGCACGCGGGCGATGGGGTCGAGTTTCTCTGGAGCCGACCAATCGCCTTCCCACAATCCGCTGGTGAGCGGCTGGGAAGGATTCGCGGACCTCGCCCAGTCAAAAACTTTCGGCAGTAGATCCAGCACGCGTGCTTTTTTGTTCGTAAGCTCGACTTGGCCGTAGGCGCCGTCGTTGGTGTTTGACGGTTCGTTCCAGACATCCCAGGCGAGAACACGGGAATCGTTGGCGAAAGCGCCGACGACTCCCTCAACGTAAGCTCGCAACCTGGGCTCCTGCGCAGGGTCTTTCAAAGCTAGCGCGCCCGGGCTCTGCACCCATCCGGAATTATGAACGCCGGGGATGGGCGGATGCTGCGGTCCGAGCTTGGGGTACGGGTCCCAGCAGGAATCGAACAAAACAAAAATTGGGCGGATGCGGTGTCGCGATGCGATTTCCAGAAACTGGCCGATTCGTCTTTTGAAGGCGGCCGAATCCTGCTGCCAGAGCAAATCGTGCAGGAACACGCGCATGGTGTTTATGCCTAAAGATTCCGCCCAGCCGAATTCCTTGTCGATCTGCGCAGGGTCAAAGGTCTCGGACTGCCACATCTCGAGCTGGTTGATAGCATCTGCCGGAAGATAATTGCTGCCCACGAGCATCGGTTGGCGCTGATACCAGTCGTTGGCTTTGGTTTCAGTCCAGCGCGCTGTCGTTTGCGTAAACGACGGAATTGAGGCCAGCAGGACGAAAATCGGGGTCATCAAGCGCGAGTGCATGCCAGTGCTCCAGGAAAAGAAATTCCGCCGCGCGATTCTAGCACTGCACGGCTGCGGGGTTAATTGGAGCTATTCACTTGATTTGGCGGGCTGCGGACCTCAGCTAAGTGGGGTCCATGGTGCCCGGGACCGGAATTGAACCGGTACGTCCTATTAAGGACCCGGGATTTTAAGTCCCGTGCGTCTGCCAGTTTCGCCACCCGGGCGGGTTGACCGAATAATTTTACATGGGCGGCCGAATTGGCTGGCGGTACACAGGATAAAAAAGCTGTACCGACAAATGGAGGACGCAGTTTACGACTTTTACCGAGCTCCTTATGGCAATGAATTTATGTAGCAAGGGCCGTTGGTCGGCTGGGTGGGCGGGGTCGGGGGATTCAGGTTCGGAGAATTGGTGAAGTCGAAGAAGTAGCTGATGTCGGGCTGCGCGGCGTCGCGCGCGGTCAGGGTTTGCAGACTGAAGCGATTCTCGATGAAGCGCAGGATGGCAGTTGTATCCATCGGGGTGTGGTCAATGTAATGCGCTTTTGAAAACGGCGACACCACGATGTTCGGGACGCGGAATCCAGTATAGGTAAAGTCGCACATCGGGCCGGTGGTTTGAGCGCAGACGTCGTTTGGATTCAGTACTGGCGGAATGCCATCCGGAGAAGGCATGGAAATTGGCGGCACATGATCGTAGCCGCCGCCGGCTTCGTCATAGGTCAAGAAGAAGACTGAGCTCGGCCACGCGCTGCTGGCCATCAATGCATCGATGATGCTCTTAATGTAAGCCGCGCCTTTTTGAACGCTGATGCCGAGGCCGGGGTGCTCGTCCAATCCATCCTTTGAATCGCGATCGATGAATACCACCTGGGGCAAATTCCCATTTTTCACGTCGGTGAAATATTGTGACATCGGCGCGATATTGGTATTGACGTACTTGGCGTACGCCGCAAATGGCTTGAGGGAACTTCCGTTCGGGTAGTCGGGGACGTAATTTTTCCAGGTGATGCCTGCGGCCTGCAGCTCGTCAAAAATCGTGGGTACATTTATCTGCGAGACCGGTTTATCGACTACTCCATGGGAAGTGGCGGCCATGTCATACATCCGATTGGCAGGCGTGTTACTCATCACCGGCGAAAACCACTGGTCCGACATTGCGAACTGCGTTGCCATGAAATAGTAGTAGGGCAGATCGGTGTCGTCGTAATAACCCATTACGCGCTGGCCGTTGATGTCATAGCCGGGAGGGTTGCTGTTGCGAGAATCGTTGCCCGCGGAGTTGGCAAAGCCGTCCATCAAAGGGGAGGCGGTAGTGGGGTTGTAGTGGTTCCAGTCGTTGTGGCTTTCGTTCCAGTAGGAACTCATCTCTTCCACGCATTGCGAGTTCATGTGGAATGGGCCGAAAACGGTGGAGTGGTCGAAGCTTAGCTGTGTGGCATTAGGCGGAGTAACGCTGGCATCCGCACCAAAACCCTGACTCTGCCGGTAGGCGTTCAGCTGGCCGAAATATTGATCGAAAGTGCGGTTCTCCTGCAGCATATAAATGATGTGTTTCACTACGGTGAGGTCTGCAGGCGGCGGAGGAGGAGGATCCGATTGCTGACTGGAGGATGAAGTCACCACTCCGCAACCGGTCAAGATTAGGGCCAGTCCAAGAACGAAGAAATTGACCACTTTGAACATACAGAACTTCGATGAAATCAGCAGCTCAGGTGTTGTCCACGGGGCGATCGCGCTCCGATTGTGGCATCTGACGGGGGTTTTTGGACACCCGCGCGGCTCGGGTGGTTAGGGTTAAAGTGGCGCGGAGACCGGGTGGCCACGACCGAAATATCCGCTTGCGGAGAGCTTTCAGGGTAAAATACAGGCGCACGGTATCTGCAGAGGTCGGACGATGCCGCCATTGAACGCGAATCCGCGTCAACCATCAGTTCTGGCGATTCTTGCCATCAGCCTTTTCGCGATCGCTGTCATTTTTGCGGCCGGTGTTCAAGCCGCCGCCCTCCCTCAATCTGCCTCCACGCAAAATAGCGCCAGCACTACGGCCAGCGGAACAGCATCGCAAAACGCCCCAGAAATGACTTCACAAGACTCGGCCGCCAACTTTAAGGTCAATGTCCGGCTGGTCGAAGTGCATGTGGTGGTGCGTGACGCGCAGGGCAAAGCGATCGGTACGCTTCGCAAGGAGGACTTTCAACTTTTTGATGATCGCAAGCCTCAGGTCATCACTAAATTCAGTGTGCAGCGGCCGGGACTGCAGGTCGAGCGCGAGCAAAAGACCTCAGAGCCAACAAACTCGAATGCCACGGCTGCTTCTGCTACCCCGCCTCCGGATGTGCCGGAGCGCTACATTGCTTATGTTTTCGATGACATACATATGGCGTTTGGAGATCTCGCGCAGGTGCGGGAAGCAGCGACCAAAAACCTGGAGACATTACGGCCGACGGATCGGGCGGCCATTTTCACGATTTCAGGCCAGCACGACGTAGACTTCACCGATGATCGAGCCAAGCTCCAGGAAGGGCTGCGGCGGCTGACGCCGCGCCCTCAGGCCAGTAATTCACTCAATAATTGCCCGAAGATGACCTATTACATCGCGGATATGATTCAGAACAAAAATGACCCGCAGGCGTTGCAAGCGGTGACCCTCGATGTATTGGCGTGTCAATTCGATAATGATCAGCGCTTTTTAGATCAGGCTAAACTAGTGGCGCAGCAAGCTGCAGCCATTGGTGTAGCGAATGGTGGCGCCGACACTCATCTGGCGCTGACTTCCATCAGAGACGTGGTGCGGCGAGTATCGGGCGTACCCGGGCAGCGCTGCATCGTTCTGGTATCGCCGGGATTCGTGACTCCCGATCAGCAGTATGACGTGGATGAAATTATTGACCGCGCTACCCGCGCCAACATTACCATCAGCGCACTCGATGCGCGCGGACTGTACGTGGTCATGCCCGGCGGCGATATAAGTGAGCCAGGTCCATCGAACCCCACCACGGCAGGATTAGAAGGACTTTACGAGATGGCCAGCGCTTCTGCCGATGCTGACGTCATGGCTTTGCTGGCTGACGCAACTGGCGGAGCTTTTTTTCACAATAACAATGACCTTGCCGAAGGCTTTCGCCGGGTGGCTTCCACTCCTGAGTATTACTACGTGCTGGCCTTTTCGCCGCAAAATCTTAAGCTCAATGGCCGTTTTCACAATTTGAAAGTCACCCTGACCACCCAAGCCAAGTATTCAATTCAGGCGAGGCGAGGCTACTTTGCGCCCAGGCAGGCCACACGACCGGAGCAAGCAGCCAAGCAGGAAATTGAAGATGCGCTGTTTTCGCAGGAAGAGATGCACGATCTGCCGATTGACCTGCATACGCAATTTTTTAAGCCCAGCGACAGTGAAGCCAAGCTAACGGTGCTGGCGCACGTTGACGTGAAGCAGCTGCACTTCCACAAAGCCGACGGCCGAAATAACAACAACCTGACGATTGTGTCAGGAATCTTCGATCGTAATGGAAACCTGGTTGTAGGCGACGAAAAGATTCTGCAGATGCGGTTGAAAGACGACACTTTGGCGAAAATGGCCCAGGGCCTGAGTGTAAAAAGTAATTTTGACGTGAAACCCGGCAGCTACCTGGTGCGGCTGGTGGTGCGAGACGCTGAGGGGCAGATTGCGGCTGAGAATGGCGCAATCCAGATTCCGTGAGTCGAGGTGTTGCATGAAGAGTCGCTACTTGTTGTTCTGGACGCTGTTGATTTGCGCAAGCACTGGCATTCTTGCATGGATGACCGTCGGGTTGACGGGAGTGAATGCACAGCAGTCAGCATCTCAACCGGCTACGGCAACGGTGCAGCCAGCCAGCCAGCCGCAGTCCGAAACCGGGGGAACGGTCTTCAAGGCGCAGACCAGGCTCGTGTTGGTCGACTCGATCGTGACTGACAAGAAAGGCAATTACATTCGCGACCTCAAGCAGAAAGATTTTCGGATTTGGGAGGACAACAAGGAGCAGGAAGTGAAGAGCTTCTCCTATGAGGCGGGCAGTCCATCGCCCAGCAACCCAGCCAAGCACTACCTGGTTCTGTTCTTCGATAATTCGACGATGGATTTTGGCGATCAGGCGATCGCGCGTAAAGCAGCCGCGAAATTCATCGATGCCAATGCCGGTCCCGACCGGCTCATTGCCTCAGTCGACTTTGGAGGCACGCTGCAAATCACGCAGAACTTTACCGCCGATACCGGGCGGCTGAAGAGAATGGCCGCGGGAACAACTTCTGCTCAATTCCAGCCCACGCTCAAGCAGCGGTCGGAGGATGAATTTGCCGATCAGCCTTCATTGATCAGAGCTCAGGCTGATTTCGGGGCGCGGAATATGTTGCTGGCGGTGCGCGATCTTGCGAAAGATTTATCCGGGGTTCCTGGACGCAAGACCCTGGTCCTTCTGACCACGGGTTTCCCGCTCACTCTAGAAGTGCAATCAGACCTGACGGCGGCGATTGACGCCTGCAACAAAGCAAATGTCGCGGTGTATCCAATTGATGTCCGCGGCCTCTTTGTGGGGGAAAATACCACACCCAGCTTTGAGCAATTAAGACCTGCGGTGTTCGGGCAGTTTCAGCCTCAACTCGCGCCGGCGGTCTTCCGTTACACGGAGAACCCGGAGGAGACTCCACATCTGGTCTTGATCCAACACTCGGGTGGAGGAGGTGGCGGCACTGGTGGCGGTCACGGTGGTGGGGGTGGAACTGGCGGCGGAGGCGGCACTGGCGGCGGTCACGGCGGCGGCGGCGGTACCGGAGGCGGAGGTGGTCACGGAGGCGGCACAGGAAGCGGCGGCCATGGCACGTCCGGCGGAAGCACCGGACACGGCTACAGCCCGACAAGTTCTTATAATGCCAATCCTAACTTTCAGCCCAGCAACCTCATTCCTGCATTTCCGCAAAGCGCTTCGACCAACCAGCAGGTGCTCTATGCGCTGGCTGATGGCACGGGCGGATTCCTGATTCATGACACCAACGATCTGCTCTCCGGCATGGACCGCATTGGCCGCGAACAAAGCGAATATTATCTGCTGGGTTATGCACCTCCGAATTCTAGAGATGGAAGCTGCCACACCATTAAGGTGAAGGTGGACGAGAGCAAAACCATCGTGCGCTCGCGGACCGGTTATTGCAATGTGAAGCCGGTCGACCTGCTTGCCGGAAAGCCGATCGAGCGTGCATTGGAAGAACATGCCATCAGTGGCGATACGGCCAGCGTGAATGGATCGATGGAGGCGCCATTTTTTTATACCTCCGCAAATGTCGCGCGCGTCAGCCTGGCCATGCAAGTTCCGTCGAACGCAATCAAATTCGAAAAGGAAAAGGGAAAGTTCCACTCCGATATCAATGTGCTGGGAATAGCTAAAAAAACTGATGGTACGGAAGCCGCTCGATTCAGCGATACTGTGCACCTGGAATTCGAAAAAAAAGAACTGGAAGATTTTAATAAACAGCCATTTGTTTACCAGAATCAGTTTGATATAGCCTCCGGCCAGTACCAGCTGTCGGTTATCTTCAGTTCCGGCGGAGAGAGCTTCGGAAAACTTGAGGCCCCGCTCGTAGTCGACTCCTATGACGGCAAACATTTCAGCTTGAGTTCGCTGGCTTTGAGCAAGGATGCGCACCCGATTTCTGAAATGGACCAAGGACTGGACGCCGACCTGGTGCAGGGGAATGTTCCACTGGTTTACCGCGGGCTGCAGATTGAGCCGGCGGCGGACTACCACTTCAAGCAAAAGGACCCTGCAGTTGTGTATATGGAAATATACGAACCCTTGCTGACCGCAGGGAAGCCGCCTCAGTTGGGACTTGAAATGAAAATAATAGATATCAAGACCGGAAAGGCGCTGGTGGATGTCGGTGTCACCAAAACCGCGGACGCACTAAAGGCCGGAAATCCGGTGGTTCCCATGGGGCTAAAACTTCCCGTAGATAGACTCAGCGCCGGCTCCTACCGCCTGGAACTGAAGGCGCTGGATTCTGCGGGGAATGCTTCGCCGGTGCGGGCCGCAGAGTTCGTGGTGGATTAGAGATTGCACTCTCGCTCCTGAGGCCCGATTTATTGGGTTTCCAAGGCTCTGCTTGCGCGAATCGGCGAAATGAAAAATAATTGCCTCCGCTGCGGGATGGCGGTTTTCCGACCAACTCGCCGCCGGAGGACTGAAGGATGAGATTAAGCCGCAGGCTTGGGAAGTCACTGCTCGGATACGGAGTTGTCTTAGCTTTATCGATCACGCTGTTGAGTTTCCCGCCACGGCTACGCGCCCAAGAGCCTCCTGCTGCCTCTGACATCATCATTCAACATGACGTGCCCATGAAGACCCGGGACGGGGTCATTCTTTACGCCGACATTTACCGGCCCAAGACTTCGAACAACGAAAAGTTCCCTGTCATCCTGATGCGCACGCCCTACGATAAGAATGTGAGCTGGGCGGTCTCGCCCGTTTTCAAGATGGTCCCGAGAGGGTACGTAGTCATTATTCAGGATGTGCGCGGAAGGTATACATCGCAAGGCGAGTGGTATCCGTTTCGCCATGAGCAAGAGGATGGCTACGATACGGTTGAGTGGGCTGCAGCTCTTCCCTATTCAGACGGCAAAGTGGGCATGATCGGCGCGTCATATGTGGGCGCGACCCAAATGCTGGCTGCCATTGCGCAGCCGCCGCACCTTACGGCGATCGCACCCAACATGACCGCCAGCAATTATCACAATGGCTGGACTTACCAGGGCGGCGCCTTTGAGCAATGGTTCGATCAGAACTGGACTTCGCAGCTGGCGGGAAACACACTCGATCGGGTGATCGAAGAAAACACGGATGCGAGAGTGGGCGTTCCCACGCTGCCATTGGCAAATTATCCAGTGTTCAATTTCGGACAATTACCCGCCGATGCGCAGCTCACGGCGACACTTGCGCCTTATTATCTCGACTGGCTGGCGCATCCCGACTATGACGATTACTGGAAGCAGTGGTCGATCGAAGAACATTTTTCGAAGATCGCCGTGCCCATGCTTCAAGTCGGCGCTTGGTATGACATTTTCAACGGCGGCACATTACGCGATTACCTGGGCGGCAAAGCTCATGGTTCGACCGAGGCGGCGCGCACCAAGCAGCATCTGCTGATCGAGATTGGAGGGCATGCAGGTTTTGGCCGGCGAATCGGCGATGTGGATTTCGGCCCCCATGCCATCGAGAACGTCTACACCGATGTGATTCTCGACTGGTACGACTACATGCTCAAGGGCATTCAGAACCACTATGCCACCGATAAGCCGGTTACTCTGTTCACGATGGGCGTGAATGAATACCGGCAGGAAGACGATTGGCCCCCGCCGCAAGCCCAGTATATGAAATATTTTCTGCACTCCGGCGGTAAGGCGAATTCAGTGCGCGGCGATGGCACGCTTTCGACCTCCGCACCGAAGTCGGAGGCTGCGGATGTTTACATTTATGACCCATCGAACCCGGCGCCCACCATGGGCGGTCCGTTATGCTGTGACGAAAAGCACATGGAACCCGGCCCCCGCGACCAGCGATCGGTAGAAAATCGCGACGACGTGCTGGTCTACTCGGTAGGGCCGCTGGCGAACGATCTTGAGACAACGGGTCCGGTAACGGCGAGACTGTTCGTAAAGTCATCGGCGGTTGACACTGACTTCACCGCCAAACTGGTTGACGTAGGGCCTGACGGCTTTGCCAAGGACCTGACGGAAGGAATCTTGCGCATGCGCTACCGCGATTCTCAGGAACATCAAAATCTGATGAATCCGGGTCAGATTTACGAAATCACAGTTGATCTTTGGGCGACGAGCAATGTTTTTCTTCGCGGACATTCGTTACGCCTGGAAATTTCGAGCAGTAACTTTCCCCGCTTTGATCGCAACCTGAATACCGGTGAAGAGATTAAGTTTGCACGGCATCATGTGTCTGCGACCAACACAGTTCTCCACGATGCCCAGCACCCCTCGGCGCTGGTGTTACCGGTCATCCCGGCAAAATGAACCGATTCCATGTCGGGAAACACCAATGGTTCGCTATCGGTCTGGGAAGAGTCGACGCCAGCAGTTCGTCCCGTTTATACTTGATTCGTGCCGTGAATAACTCTCGCCTCGGTTTCGTCCCGACGGGGCGATGAACGTTATTTAACGATGGGGAGAGTCCGACGGCATCCAGGCGCTGGAGATACGAAACAGTTCAGATTATGGGACGTTCCAGCCTAACCTCGTCTTCATCCCGCAATTCTGCCGGCAATCGCCGAAGAACAACGGTCAATTCAGCAGTTGCAGAATCGCGAATTATCGGTTCTGGAGAAGTGGCCGGTCTGATTCGCGACTTTGACTGGGCGAAAACTCCATTGGGCCCGATCAAAACCTGGTCCGATACTCTTTTAACTACCGTCAACATGCTGCTGGCGTCCAGACATCCCATGTTTTTGTGGTGGGGCTCGGACCTGATTCAGTTTTACAACGACGGATATCGTCCCAGTATTCGGGCGGACAAACACCCGGCGGCCGTGGGGCAGCCCGGCAAAGAGTGCTGGCCGGAAATATGGCACATTATCGGGCCTCAGATCGAGGCGGTGATGGACCGGGGCGAATCGAGCTGGAACCGGAACCAACTGGTTCCTATTAATCGCAATGGAAAGCTGGAAGAGGTTTTCTGGACTTACAGCTACAGTCCTATACGCGATAAAGACGGAGTGGTGCAGGGAACGCTGGTAGTGTGCAGCGAAACCACCGAACAGGTGCTGAGCGAACGCAGGCTGCGCACTCTACTGGGGGTCACTACCGTCTTTGAAGAGTTTGATCAAGCCAAAATTCAGCCGAGGCTGGCTTTTACCCACAACATAGTGAGCAAGCTGAAAGATGCGGGCGCCGATATTCCATTCACGCTTCTGTATCTGATGAGCGACGGCGAAGTGCTGCATACGGAAAGCGCGGGGGCAGGCGGAAGTTTGGCTGATTCGCAAAACTGGCCTTTATCCGAGACTTTAAATTCTCAGAAGCCGCAACTAGTGGAAAATCTGCAGTTGCGATTTAAAGATCACGACCTCGTTTTTCGGCCTTGGCCGGAGGGGGTCACTAGCGCCTGGGTCCTGCCGCTTCAAATGCCGTCATCGCCGGTTCAGGCGGTGATGGTCTTCGGAATCAGCCCGCGTCTCACGTTTGACGACAGATATAAAACATTCCTCGAGTTAGTTGGGACGCGCATTGGGAGCCTGCTGCAAAGCGAAGTTCAAAAGCTCGAAGTGGCCGAAGCGGCGAACCGTTTTAGCCGACTGGTGGAAGCAAATCCTTTCGGCATGGTGATCGGCGATCTGAACGGAAATGTGAACTACGTTAATCCCGCATTTCTGGAGACTCTGGGCTTTACGCGCGCAGAGGTAGAGTCGGGGGAGGTCGAGTGGAAGAAATTAACGCCGCCGGAATTCGCTGCCGTGGATGCGCGGGCGATCGAACAGTTGCGAGCGGTGGGGCGTTGCAACGTTTATGAAAAAGCCTACGTGACCAGAGACGGACGTCACATTCCCGTTCTTGTAGGCGCGGCGGTCATTGATCCTCAAGTCAGCCATCCTGAGATTGCCGCATTTATTACCGATCTCACGCCATTGAAGAGCGCGCAGGAGGCTTTGCGAAAGGCGAATGGAGAGCTGGAAGGAAAAGTTGCGGAGCGAACTGCGGAACTGGAAGCCGAGATTCAGGACCGGACCCGCGCCGAACTCATTTTGCGCGAACTTACCGGTCGTCTGTTGCTGATGCAGGACGAAGAGCGTCGACACATGGCGCGGGATTTGCACGATCATGCGGGACAGACACTGGTCGCTCTGGAAATGAACTTCGTCGCGCTTATCGAAGCGGTCAGGAGACAGGACCCCAAAGCAATGAACCTGCTATTGCAAAGCCAGCAGCTGTCCCAGGGATTATCGAAGGAAATTCGCACTCTTTCTTATCTCTTGCATCCCCCGTTGTTGGATGAAGCCGGACTGGCATCCGCGCTACCCTGGTACGTAGACGGCTTCTCGAAACGCAGCGGAATCACCGTCGACCTGGAATTGCCCCAGGGTTCGAACCGGCTGCCAGAAGCTGTGGAATTGGTGATTTTTCGAATCGTGCAGGAGAGCTTAACCAACGTACATCGCCATTCCGGCAGCCCCTCCGCGAAGATTCGACTGGCGCAGTCGCCTCAATCGGTCACGGTAGAAATAATCGACCAAGGCAAAGGAATCTCGCGCGCAAGGTTGCGGGAGATGACGGCGGCGCAAGTAGGAGTTGGGGTGCGGGGGATGGAAGAACGAGTCCGCCAATTTGGCGGTAAACTTCAGATCGACTCCAGCAGCGCCGGAACAAAGGTTGCCGTAACCATCCCGCTAACTTCGGATTAATCAACAGATTTTCACCGCGGCACTCAAGTCTCAGGAGGCTGAATGAGCTGGGCCAGTAAGTTGTCCGATCCATATCGCATTCATCACGGCAAGAATTTTCGGCTGAGTGACTTCGATCCCACGAGCACCGCCCACGTTCACTCCAAGCAGCACGCGCAGGAGTTGCTGGATAAGGGGCTGGCCGACATGCGCGAACTGCAGGACAAGCTGTATGCGCAGGACAAGTGGGCGGTGCTGATCATTCTGCAGGCGCTGGATGCAGCCGGCAAAGATGGCTTGATCAAGCACGTGATGGCGGGAGTGAATCCGCAGGGATGCCAGGTGCATTCGTTCAAACAGCCCTCAACTGAAGAACTGAACCACGATTACATGTGGCGTTCCAATCGAAGTTTGCCGGAGCGGGGGCATATCGGAATCTTCAACCGGTCGTATTACGAAGAAGTACTGGTGGTCCGCGTGCATCCTGAGATTCTGAAAAGCGAGCGCACCCCGGAAGAGTTGATGGGGAAGAAAATCTGGCAGGAACGCTTCGAAGACATTAGAAACTCTGAGCGTTACCTGGCGCGGAATGGAATTCTGGTCCTGAAGTTCTTCCTGAATATTTCAAAGAAAGAGCAGAAGAAGAGATTCCTCGAGAGATTGGACACTCCGGAGAAGAACTGGAAATTTTCCACGGGTGATGTGCGGGAGCGCAAGTTCTGGGACGAGTACATGAATGCCTACGAGGAGATGATCGCAGCCACTTCCTCCAAACATGCGCCCTGGTACGTCGTTCCGGCTGACAATAAATGGTACACGCGGCTGGTAGTGGCGGCAGCAATCGTTGATGCGCTCGAAGAATTAAAGCTGGCATATCCGAAAGTGAGTAGCGAAGTACGCAAACAGCTGACGGCGGCCCGCAAAGAGCTGGAAGCGAAATAGCTTGTATGGCCCGGCTGATGGGCTCTGGTGCTACGTCAACCGTCGTCGGGCTTCGTGATCGAGCTTTGATTGATGGCCGAGCAGCAATGAAGGCTAGAACGTTAAGCGCTAAGGGCTAAGAGCTGAAAGCTTAAGCGCCGCGAGGGAACAATTGCTCTCATGAATCTACCCATTGTGGTTGGACTTGGCGAAATTCTTTGGGACCTCTTGCCTTCGGGTCGCCAACTCGGGGGCGCGCCTGCCAACTTCGCGTACGGCTCGGAATTACTCGGAAATCGTGGGATGGTCGCTAGCCGAATCGGGCGAGATCACCTGGGTGAAGAGGCTCGTAAAACCCTGGAGCGGACCGGTCTCACTCCTCAGTTTCTGCAATCCGACAATTCGCAGCCTACGGGAACCGTGCGCGTGCAACTCGATTCCTCAGGGCAGCCGAAGTTCGAGATCACCGAGCCAGTGGCGTGGGATTACCTCGAGTGGACGGAAGAGTGGAAACAATTGGCAAATTCCGCGGACGTGGTTTGTTTTGGTTCGCTGGCGCAGCGTGGACCTGAGTCTCGAAAAACTATCTTTGATTTTCTGAACGCGACGCGGGCGGAAACTCTGCGTATTTTCGATGTCAATCTGCGGCAGAAGTTCTACAGCGCAGAAATCATCCACGAATCCTTCAAGCTTGCCAATGCGGTAAAACTGAATCACGAGGAAGTGCCGCAAGTGAAGCAGCTTCTGGAGATGAGTGGCGATTCAGATCTTCTGTTCTGCCAAATCCTGCTGCGGCAATTCGAACTGAAATGGGTTTGTGTGACCCGCGGCGCAAACGGCAGCCTGCTATGCAGTCCCGGAGAGACGCATGAGCACGCAGGTTATCGAGTGAAGGTGAAAGACACGATCGGCTCGGGAGATGCGTTCACCGCCGGGCTGGCATGTGAGTACTTGCGCCATCGACCGCTGGCGGAGATGAATGAAACCGCCAACCGTATGGGAGCCTGGGTGGCCTCGCACTGCGGCGCGATGCCGCCGCAGCCTGCCGGAGGATTGCAAGCGGCCTTGAGAAAGTTATGATGAGATCAATCGCAATATCACCAGACTGGCACGTCGTTGCGAATCGGCTGAAAGAAATTCTGATTATTCAGCAGTACTTCAATGGCGTGCACGACTTCACTGCCGGTGTTCTTTGACAGTGCGCCGCGACAGCCGGCATTGAGGGCTTCATAACGAAGTTCCTTGGATACCTGCTGCACGGTAAGAAGCAGGAGCGGCACGTCAGGATGAGTGCGCGAAATCTCCCGTGCCGCCTGTAGCCCGTTCATATCCGGCATGGCCAGATCCAGGACCACGACGTCAGGCTTAAGCAAATCCGTTTTCTCCACGGCTTCCTGACCGTCACAAGCGTCGGCGCAAACCGTCCAATCGCCGCGAGTCTCAATTAGCCGCCGCAGCAGCCGGCGAATTGCGGCGTCATCATCGGCGATGAGTATTCTTATAGCCATATTTCGACCTTGACTGATTCAGTGTGAACGGATCGGAACAACCACGCCCAAGCACAGCTATTATGATTCCTACACGTATTATGATGCCTGCCACGATCTTAGGTGCAATACCCTGCATACCCGATTACCGATGGAGTTCGTCGGCGAAAAATGCGAGAAACCTTTTCCCGCTTCGGAACAATTCGGGGTTGCTTCTCTATACTCGTGAGTGAATACGAAAGTGAAAAATTCTCTGGCATATCGAACGATGCTTCGACTGTGCATTTTCATTGCGATTTCTACGTCGGCTGCGATTGCGCAGCCCGCTCCAGCTTTTACGCCCCTCATGCACTGGAAGGCGGCGGTGATCAGCCCCACGGGCGATGCTTTGAAGCAGCTTTATAGTACTGATCCGGTACCTCATATCGTGGTAGTGGCTAAGAGCTCGACAGAAATTTCTCCCGATACCGATGCTGACTTCTGGCAAAAAATGAAAGCCCGGCAGATCTCGCTGAAGCTGGCCACTTCGGCCTCGCCGCAGCAGGGGATACAGCAAGTTACATTTCAGGCGACGATTCGGACTGCACCGCCCGGCCGAACTTTGTACGTGGTGGAGTCGCAGTTATGGCAGCAGCAAGCGGCGGGATGGAAACTGGTTGCGATTCAACGCACCGACGCGCTGAGACTGGAACAACCCATGTCGCTGGACGCGAAGTTGTACCCGCCTTCCAGCGCGGCGCGGCAGGAGATCGTGCAAGCGATTGCAGATGCGAGCAAGGCTCACAAACGGGTGCTTGTCATTTTTGGCGCCGATTGGTGCTATGACTGTCATGTTCTGGATAGCGCGCTGCGACGGCCGGATATAGCGCCGGCCCTGAAGGCGAATTATGAAGTGGTTCACGTCGATGTAGGACAGGGAGACAAAAACCAGGACCTGATGGCCGAATACCAGGTCCCTATGAGCCGAGGGATTCCGGCGCTTGCTGTGCTTGATGACACGGGTCATCTGCTTTATAGCCAGAAAAACGGGGAATTCGAACGCGCTCGCGCCATGGGACCGGAAGACTTATTAGCGTTCCTGAATCAGTGGAAAAGGGGATCCCGTTGAACTGTTGCTTCAACGCAAAGTTTCGAGAATCTGACAGAGAGTGCTGGTGGATCAGCGCTTGTAGGTTCCGGTAGCCGGGGTTCGTGCTGACGCGAGATCCCGCAGAGGATCATCAGTATCTGTGGACTGCGTTAAAACGAGCGCGGCGGCTTTGTTGCCGGGATAAACCTGCAGCCAGTCTTAGGGCCAGCGAGGCGAAGCGCCGCGAATCGGTGGTTTGGCTGCAGGAGACTGTGATTGGGCACCTGCGGCAGCGGCCTTGGCGAGCGGAGCCGGTTCTTCAGTGTCGGTCAGGATGGCGGCATCATCATCGTCATTCTCCGCAAGCAAGGGGGCGATTTCGCGGAGTTTTTCAGCTACCTGCTGCAACATTTCAATCTGTTTTCCGAGTTGGGCGTACTTGGCTTGCTTACGCCGAAGTACCTCATGGATGTCTTTCATAAAGGACCCTCTCTTACGACTCTAAGAAGCAGAAAACCAAGGGTCAATGAGGAAGTCTCAACTGAGGGTTACCCCGGTAATATGCCCTTCGTATGGTTTCGGCGAGGCGAATGGGCCCAAGCAAAAGCCCTGCTCGCGGTGAGCAGGGCTATGAGGCAAAAAATGATCGGGGAGGCTCGGGCGGAGGACTAGGTTCGTAGTTTCCGCCGAACCAGGCCAGCCAAGCCAATCAGGCCGGTGCCGAGCAATCCAAGCGTACCGGGCTCGGGCGTGGTTACGGTGAAGTCACCGCTTACGGAACCCGATTTCGATACCACGAATGTGAAGCCAGCCACTACCGGGCTGCCGCCAGAATTAGCATTGATGCTCACGACCCCATTCTTGCTGGTCAGCGTGCCGTCGAAACTGCCCTGGAAGAGAAGTTGGCTGCTGCTATTCCATACATCTATCGTTCCACCCGTAAAACAAAGGCCTGCGGAACAGCTGGAGAGCGTACCGGTTGCTACTTGGACGGTTCCAGAAGCGGGCGCGAAATTAATGTCCAGAAGTGAAGAAGTGACGCTGTAAGTATCACTTGCAGCCGCTGTGCCTGATGTAGTGGCAGTGGTCCCAAGGTGACCGCCGAAGGCAAAATCCATGCTGTCAGCAAGCGCCAAGCTGGGTAGCGCAAGGGCCAACAGCGCCAACAAAATTGTTCGTCTCATGACCTGCTCCTCCAAAACTCAAACCCATCGCTGGGATTTTGCCGAAAACCTTGACGTGAGAACCTTTTTCACCGTGCGGCGCAGGTTAGTCCTCAACAGATACCGCAGAATACGGTGTATGCAGAGCAGATGGGTTACCAAAGTATATGACCTTAAAGGTTATTGAAAACAAACGGGCTATTAGCACTTTGGTCTCGGCCGCCCAAGGGGATTGTGCAAATCAATGCATACCGATTGTGAATCCGATTTGCTCAATTGCTTAACTCGCTACAAGTAAAGCACTTGCTCGAATGCGGGCGGGTTGCGGCGAGGAAAATGAGCTGTGGAAAAACGGGCCGAAACTGAAGCGGCGATATTGAATCCAGGATTCGCCTATGGTTTGGCGAATCACGTCAGGCAGAGAGAAAGTCACCAAGATTCTGGCGACCCCGGAGGGAGTCGAACCCCCAACCCTCAGATCCGAAGTCTGATGCTCTATCCAGTTGAGCTACGGGGCCGCAAGTGTTGCGCTGCGAAGAAGTTTACACTTACTAGGGCCGAGTCGCCGCTGTCAACCGACAATCTTCACGGGTTCAGCACAATCTTGCCGAACATCTGGCTTTTTTCCATGTATTCGTGAGCGGCGCGCGTTTCTTTCAGCGGAAACGTACGATCTACTACCGGCTTCAAACGTCCGCTGAACACGTGCTTCAGAACTTCGTACAGCTCGCCCATGGTTCCCATGTAAGAGCCGAGAATTGATAGCTGGCGCGAATAAACAAAGCGTAGATCGATGCCGACCTGGGGACCGGTCGTAGCCCCGCAGGTCACCAGGGTGCCGGCGGGCTTAAGTGATCGCAGGCTCTCATCCCACGTAGCTGGCCCGACATGTTCTAGCACGATGTCGACGCCCTGCTTGTTGGTGATTTTGCGGACCTCTTCGGAAATTTTCTGTTGGTAGTGATTGATGACGTGATCGGCGCCGAGTTCACGCGCTTTCGCCATCTTGTGGTCGTCACCGGCGGTTGTGATCACCTGGCAATTGAAAAATTTTGCGACTTGGATTCCGGCGATGCCGACGCCGGAGTTTGCTCCCAGCACGAGCACCGTCTGTCCGGGCTGGATGGCCGCGCGCCCGGTCAGCATATGCCACGCAGTCAGAAACACGAGAGGCACGCTGGCAGCCTGATTGAAGTCGAGCGAGTCCGGGATCGGAATAATATTCACGGCAGGAACTGCAATCAGCTCGCAGTTGCCGCCATCGACCGCATTGCCCAGCACGCTGAATTCAAGACACTGATTTTGCAATCCGGCGACGCACTTCGCGCAGTGATTGCAAAAGTGCATCGGCGCAAGCAGCACGCGCTGGCCGGCCTTGAATCTTTTCACATACTCACCAACTTCCACGATTTCGCCGGCGACATCGCTGCCTAGAATGTGCGGCAGCTTTACGCCAGGCAGCCCCTTGCGTACCCAGATGTCGAGATGGTTCATGGCGCAAGCTTTTACGCGCACCAGAACCTGATCTTTGCGCGGCTGCGGCTCAGGAACGTCCTCATAGCGGAGCACTTCGGGCCCGCCGAATTCGTGAATGCGAATGGCTTTCATAGAAGCTCCTTGTGGCCATCAAGCTAACACAGGCAGGCAACCTTCCCGAATCGGGAAATCCTCAAGCTTTGTGTCTGAAGACGTCACAGACACGAAGGATAGAAGCGCGTAGGTTTTCGATTGCAGGTCGTGCCTGGAGGGCGTTGCCAGTGGGTACTGGACACGACTTGCCAAGTCGGTGAGTGGCCCATCAGCCACTGCGGTTCGACTCCGCCGCCCTCCGCGGTACCACTCACTTTGGTGGTGTTGACATCAGTCGTGTTGCGTTGAAAAATAGAATTGCTTGGCAAGTCGTGTTTCAGATATCGCTGGTTTACGTCAGTAGGCCCCGGAGTGATGCCCGGGGCTTTTGTTTTGCAGTTTGTCCTTCTAGTTGCTAATGCCCATTTCTATCGCGAGCGTTTTGTGGCTCGCATCGGGGGCCAGTAGAACGGGTAGCTCGTAATCATTAAAGGCGCGATAGCGAAATCTCAGGTAGTACATGCCTCGCCCGCGTCTCTTCAGACGGAACTGGCCTCTCTCGTCAGTTGTAGTTGCGTCCAGGCGCTGCTTAAAAGTCTTGTCCATCCGCTCGACCAATACATGGGGCATCGGAGCGCCGCTGGCGTCGAGAACGGTTCCTGAAAGCGATCGTGCTGTTGCTGCCGAATCCGCCTGAATGGTCATCCAGCCCCGTTCATATTCGTATTCGGCCGGGATTTTGCGGGTGCAACCGACTGTAAGAAGCGCGAGCAGCGTACTCACGATAATCGATTTCAATTGTTCTCCACAGTTGCTCAAGAATTGGCGTTTGACCTGTCGACAGTCAAGCGAAATAATCGTCCCGTGCCCGATATTTACGAAGAGATCGTCCAACTGCGCCAGGCCGGCCGCCGTGGCGCTGTCGCTACCATTGTGAATGTGCGCGGCTCGGTTCCCTCTTTCGAAACCGCGAAGATGCTGGTCCGCGACGATGGCTCGATCGTTGGAACTGTGGGCGGGGGCTGTGTCGAGGCCGAAGTCTGGCAGGCGGCGCGTGAAGTGATGGAAAGCGAGCGGCCGCGCACGCTGACCTTCAATCTGAATCAGAATCCGAAGTATGACACTGGCCTGGTCTGCGGAGGCACGCTGGACATTTTCATCGAGCCGGTGCTGCCCCCGGCGTCGCTTTACATCTTCGGCGGCGGCCATGTGGCACTCAGTCTTTATCGGACGGCGAACACTGCCGGCTTCGATGTGAATGTGATTGACGATCGCGAAAGCTACGCCAACCGCGAGCGTTTCCCCGAAGCGAAAGAAGTGATCGCTGCAGATTTCGATCAGGCAATGGCACGGATTACTCCCAATGAAACGTCCTATATTGTGATTGTGACCCGCGGACATCACGACGACATGCGGGTGCTGCGCTGGGCGGTTCAAACTCAAGCCCGCTACATCGGGATGATTGGTTCGAAGCGCAAGACTATCGCGATTTTTCGTGAGCTGGTGAAGGAAGGAATCGCCGAGCATCTTTTCGAACGGGTGCACGCGCCGGTGGGGCTCGACATTGGCGCGATTACTCCGGAAGAAATCGCGGTCGCGATTACCGCCGAGTTGATCGCCGCTCGCCGCCGCGTTGAACGACAGCTTCCGCACATGAGCTGGTTCTCGTCGCGCCGGCTGGAGTCTGTTGCTCCGGAGGAGCTTAGCCGGAGCGATCCTGAGTCTGAGACGTAGCCGCTACTTCGCAAAAAAGCTTAACCACAGAGAGCACTGAGTTACACGGAGAAATTCCACAGAGGACGTCGAATCGGCCTTGACGATTTGAGTACCTTTGGCTCGCCTGTGTTCGGATTGGCGAGCTTCTGCTTTAGTATCGATTTTGCCAGACCACTTTGGTCTGAACACAAGCGCGGAGGGGCTTTGAACGATTACTTGCTTTCGGTTGTGCTGGGAATCATCGAAGGCCTCACCGAATTTCTGCCTGTAAGTTCGACGGCCCATCTGCGGATTGCTGAATCGCTACTGCATATTAATTTGGCCGATGGTTATTGGAAGATGTACACCATCGTTATTCAGTTAGGAGCGATCTTGTGTCTTCCGATTTATTTTCGTGCGCGGATCGCGAAATTCCTGAGCACTTTTCCGCAAGGCGAAAACGGCGACCGCAATGCCCTCACCCATCCGCTTGGCCTCACGCTGATCGCTTTTGTAGTGACCGCAATTCCGGCGTTTCTGCTGACGAAAGTGATCGGTAAGCACCTCGAGAGTTTGTACATCATGGGATGGTCGCTGCTGATCGGCGGCATCGTGATGTGGATCGTGGACGCGATCAATGCTTCCGGAGAAAAGCTTGGGCCAGATGGGGCCAGCCGCATTCACACCTGGAGCATGGAAGCGATGAGCCTGGGACAGGCGGTGTGGATTGGCGCGTGCCAGATTTTGTCGGCGGTATTTCCCGGAACTTCGCGGTCGATGTCGACCATCGCAGCGGGGCAGATCGCAGGAATGTCGCGTGCATCGGCGCTGGAGTTTTCATTTTTTCTTTCGATCCCAACGATGGTTGTGGCTACCTGTTACGACCTGCTGAAGTCACTACGCGGCAAGGGAGACAATCCGATTGGAGTTTCGCAAATTGATGCTCATGGCTGGATGGTGTTGGCAATTGGGTTCGTGGTTTCATTCATTGTTGCTTACGGCGCCGTCGCGTGGTTTATGGCCTGGGTACGCAGGCGAGGATTTGCGCCTTTCGCCGTCTATCGAATTGTCGTGGGCACGCTGGTGTTGATTTATGCTGCTCGGCTGGGGTAAGCAAACCTTTACCACAGAGAGCACAGAGGAAGACCACCGAGCATTCATTGCGCTTACGAATTGCTAACCTTCGCCGCCGGAGATAGTCTAAGCGGTGCATTGAAACGCGCTCGGCAGGTTCTGCCCCAGCCCCAGAATTCGCTGTACTCAAAAGGAGACGTCATCATGAAGAAAGTTGCCCTTGCTGTTTTATTAGTTTCCGCCCTGTGCGCAATTTCATCCGCGCAAGACAAGAGCAAACCCGCCAGCCCGCCGGAACAGACGCAGTGCAAATTCTCGGACGGGAAAACGATTACGGTGGACTACTCTAGCCCGCGCGCTAAAGGCCGCAAAATTTTCGGCGAGCTGGTTCCCTACGGACAAGTCTGGCGTACGGGTGCGAATGACGCGACTACTTTTGTGACGACCGCTGAGGTTTCGGTCGACGGCCGAGACGTTCCCGCGGGGAACTACACGATCTTCACCGTTCCCGAGCAGAACAAGTGGACGCTGATCGTAAACAAGAAAACCGGGGAGTGGGGCATCCCTTACAAATACGAATCCGATGAACTGGCAAAGATCCCGATGTCGGTATCGAAGACATCCGGGCCGGTCGAGAATTTCACCATTCGATTCGATCAGGGCGGCGATACTTGCACGCTGAACATGAGTTGGGAAGAGACGCAGGCTTCGGTGAAATTGTCGGAAAAGAAGTAGAGAGCTCTGAGCTTCGAGTCACGAGCTTCGAGCCTTCAGCTTTTCTTTGGGTTTTCGCTTTGAGGCTTCCAGCGCAGCACCGGGTTTCGGGCGGCGGCGGTTTCGTCGAGGCGGGAAACCCTCGTCGAATGTGGTGCGCTGCGCACCATCTCCGCGTCTTCATCGACTTCCTGCGCGATCGATTGCATGGCTTCGATGAAAAGGTCCATCTCTTCTTTGGATTCGCTTTCCGTCGGCTCAATCATCATGGCGCCAGGAACGATCAACGGAAACGCCGTGGTGTAGGGATGAAAGCCGTAATCGATCAGGCGCTTGGCGATGTCCATGGTGCGCACGCCTTTTTTCGCCTGCAGCTTGTCGCTGAAGACCACCTCGTGCATGCTCGGGCTCTTGTAAGGAAGTTCAAAGGTGCCTTCCAAACCGTTGCGAATATAGTTCGCATTCAGCACCGCGTCTTCCGTGGTTTGACGCAAGCCATCAGGTCCGTTGGCAAGAATGTAAGCCAGCGCGCGCACGAACATCCCGAAGTTTCCGTAGAAAGAACGCACCCGCCCGATGGATTGCGGGCGGTCGTACTCAAAGCCCAGAGTGCCGTCGGATTTCGAGATCAGCACCGGCTTGGGCAAAAAAGGTTGGAGGAATTTCTTGATCGCAACCGGACCTGAGCCAGGACCGCCACCTCCATGTGGAGTCGAGAAAGTCTTGTGCAAATTCAAGTGCATCAGGTCGACGCCAAAATCGCCGGGCCGCACTTTGCCCACCAGCGCGTTCATGTTGGCGCCATCCATGTAAAGCAGTCCGCCTTTGGCGTGCAGGATGTCGGCGATCTTGTGAATCTCCTGCTCGAAAACTCCCAGCGTGTTGGGATTGGTGAGCATCAGCGCGGCGACTTCTTCGGTCATCTGCGCTTCGAGCATGCCGGTATCGACAATGCCGTTCGAATTTGATTTCAGGTTCTCGATGGCATACCCGACCATGGCCGCAGTGGCCGGATTAGTACCGTGGGCGGAGTCGGGGATCAGGACTTTTTTTCGCGGCTTGCCTTTCGAATCATGATGCGCGCGCACCATCAGCAGGCCGGTCAGTTCGCCGTGCGCGCCGGCTGCCGGCTGCAGCGTGATCGCATCCATGCCGGTAATTTCGATGAGGCACTCGCTCAGAGTTTTAATGATGCGCAACGCACCTTGTGAAATTTTCTCCGGCTGATAAGGATGGCCGTTGGCAATGCCATCGAGCCGCGAAACCACTTCATTCACCCGCGGGTTGTACTTCATGGTGCAGGAGCCGAGAGGATACATTCCGAGATCAATCGCGTAGTTCCAGGTTGACATGCGAGTGAAGTGGCGAATGATTTCAATCTCGCTGACTTCCGGCATGTTGCCGAGATCTTTTCTTTCCGTTTTGCCCAGCAATTTCGCGGCGTCGACATCGGGGACATCAAGTGGCGGCAACTTCCACGCGGCTTTTCCGGGCGACGATTTCTCGAAAATCAGGCCTTCGTTCTGGCTGACGTTGCGGGTGGCTTTGCGGGTCATGTGCTTCGACATTACTTGGCCACCTCTTCCATGCTGGCTTCGTCGCCCGCGGCGGAATCAGACCTTTCGCTTTCCGCGACTACTCCGACTGCGGTGTCGATCATGCTGCGCGTGGTCAGCTCAGTGCAGCACCATAGAGACCCATTGCCGAGCTCGGGATAAAACTTTTGCAGCGGAAATCCGCCGACAATCTTGTGACCAAGCAATCGCGAGTTAATGGCGTGGGGACTTTCACTGGTGCGAACTACGAATTCGTTGAATCGCGGCGCGCCGTCGAATAAGACGCTGGCGTGTTTGCCAAATTGCTGTGCGGCATAGGCGGTCTTCGCCAGATTTTGGCGCGCCAACTCCTTCAAACCGACCTTGCCGTAAATGGTCATAAAAATATTTGCCATTAGCGCGATGAGGGCCTGGTTGGTGCAAATATTCGAGGTCGCCTTCTCGCGCCGGATGTGCTGCTCGCGGGTTGCCAGGGTGAGAACGAATCCGCGCTTGCCATTCCGGTCGACGGTCTGGCCGACAAGGCGCCCGGGCATCTGGCGCACAAAAGCTTCGCGAGTGGCGATGACGCCGCAGTAGGGACCGCCAAACGTCAGCGGTACACCAAATGACTGCGCTTCCATGGCAATAATGTCTGCCGCGCGCGGCGGCTCGACGATGCCGAGCGAAATGGCCTCAGCAATCGAGACGACCAGCATCGCACCTTTGCGGTGCGCGATTTCGGCGAGAGCTTCTATGTCCTCGATGGTGCCGAAAAAATTCGGCGACTGGATAAGAATGCACGCGGTATCGGCGGTGATGGCTTTTTCGACCTCGCCTGGATCCAGACGCCCGTTCTCCGCGAACGGCAAAGTCGCCAGCGGCATTCCTTGGTGGAACGCGTAAGTCGCCAGCACCTCGCGATATTCCGGGTGAACGCTGCGCGCCACGGCCACCGAACGGCGTCCGGTAAGCCGGACTGCCATCATTACCGCTTCAGCCGCGGCGGTTGAGCCGTCATACATGGAGGCGTTGGCGACCTCCATGCCGGTCAGTTCGCAGATCATGGTCTGAAATTCGAAGATCGATTGCAGCGTGCCCTGCGAAATCTCCGCCTGGTAGGGCGTGTACGCGGTCAGAAATTCGCCGCGCGAAATCAGCGAATCGATAATCACCGGGCGATAGTGATGGTAAGCGCCGGCGCCCAAAAATATCGCGTGCCCGTCGCCATTCTCACGCGAACGCTCACGAAACCAGTCGACAATCTCTGATTCCGCCATCTGCCGCGGAACTTTGAGATCGCGATTGAGGCGGTATTCCGCCGGAATGGATTTGAAAAGATCGTCGATCGATCGCGCGCCCATGCTCTTGAGCATGGCTTCGCGGTCAGCCGGAGATTTGGGTAAGTAACGCATAAATCAGCTCTTAGCTTTTAGCCGTTAGCTCTTAGCTTGCCGATGTGATGTCCACGTCCCAGCTAAAAGCTAAGAGCTAACAGCTACAAGCTCTAATGTCCGCCTTCTTCAGCGACGAATTTTTCATAGTCCGCGGCCGAGAGCAATGAGTTCAGGTCGCCAGGATTTTTGAGCGCGATTTTGATCATCCATGCGCTGTGCGCGTCTTTATTGATTTTTTCCGGAGCGGTTGCCAGTTCGCCATTGATCTCGGTCACCGTGCCGGAGGCGGGCGCATATAAGTCCGAAACCGCCTTCACGGATTCGACGCTTCCGAATGTCTTGCCGGCGGCGAGTTCTGTGCCGACCTTCGGTAGTTCGACGAAGACGATGTCGCCCAGCGAATCCTGCGCGTAACTGGTGATGCCGATGGTGGCCGTCTTTCCGTCGGATTTCAGCCACTCGTGTTCTTTGGTGTATTTGTAATCAGCGGGAAATGCCATTTAGCTCCTGAGCTTCTAGCTTCTAGCTTTTAGCTACTAGCGAACAAAATCAAACTCTCTTTGGCCTCTTGTAAAACGGAGTGGGCACTACTTTTGCTTTTACGCCTTGATTTCGAATCTCGACCTGCAACTCACTCCCCAGCGCCGAAAATTCCGGCGGCACGTACGCGAGTGCTATGTTCTTCTTTAAAAATGGAGCGTAGGAGCCGCTGGTCACGTACCCGAGCTGCGCACCTTCATTATTCAAGATGCGGTAACCATCGCGCGCGATTCCACGCTCGACCATCTCCAGGCCAATCAGGGTTCGTCTTGGGGGCACGGTTGCGGCCTTTTCCAAAGACTCGCGTCCGATGAAGTCGGATTTTTCCATTTTGCAGAAGCGGTCGAGCCCGGCTTCCCACACGTTAATGGTATCTGAAATTTCGTGACCATATAGCGGCAGCTTGCCCTCAAGGCGAAGCGTGTTTCGCGCACCCAGACCGCACGGGACCACACCGAATTCCTTGCCTGCGACGAGGACCTCATTCCAAACGTGCACGCTGGTTTCTTCATCGCTGGGAATATAGATTTCGAAACCGTCCTCGGCGGTGTAACCGGTGCGAGCGATCAGGATGTTCTTCAAACCACAAACTGAGCCGCGCGTAACCCAATAGAACTTGACGCTGCGCAAGTCAGCATCGGTGAGCTTGCTCAGCAGGTCAACCCCCTTAGGACCTTGAATGGCGATCTGCGTGAAGTGGTCAGAAAGATCCTCCACTTTGCAATCGAAGTAGCGAGTGTTGTCGCGGACCCAGTTGAAATCTTTCTCGCGCGTACCCGCATTGATGACCAGCAGATATTCTTCTTCGTCCAGGCGATGCACGATCACGTCATCGACGAACGTGCCCTGGGGATATAAGAGTGCGGAATACTGCGCCTGTCCGATTGCCAGCCGGGACGCATCATTCATCGAGATATGCTGAACGGCGGCAAGAGCGGCTGGACCGGCCAGACGAATATCGCCCATGTGGCTTACATCAAAGATGCCGACGCCGTTGCGCACCGCCATGTGCTCGGCGATGATGCCGCCCCCGATTGAAGCCGGATACTCAACCGGCATGTCCCAGCCATTGAAATCGACCATTTTCGCGCCCAAGGCGCGGTGTGCGGCGTTGAGCGCGGTTTTGCGGACGACGGGTGTGGATTCGACAGGGGGCAATGGGGCCTCAATCACCGGCGGTAGCTGGGCCGCGGGTGGGAAACCTCTGAGGCTAACACGTGGATTGCTGCAGCATCAACCCGCGCCTTAAAACCAAAATCTTTACCACGGAGAGCACGGAGAACACGGAGGAACGCCGCAGAGCAAGGCTGGAATTTCCTGCACTTACTTCAGCTAGACCGAACCAATGTTTTCCATGCAAGCCGACCGATCGAACAGGCACTTGTATTATTTATCTATGCCAAAAGCCTCTAAAAAGAATGCCCGCGTCATCTCGTCGCGCGTCTCCTACCGTGGTCCGGTGTTCTGGGTCACCACCGACGACGTTCTTGAGCCAACCGGAGTTCGCGCCCGCCGCGATATTGTCCGCCACTCCGGTTCGGTAGTGGTGCTGGCGGTAGACGAGAGCTCCGGCAGCCCGCGGGTGCTGCTGGAAAAACAGTATCGCCACGCCGCGGGGCGCTTTTTACTCGAGCTGCCCGCGGGTCGAATCGACGAAGGCGAAAATGCGTTGCAGGCCGCCAAGCGTGAGTTGCTGGAAGAAACCGGCTACTCCGCCCGGAACTGGAAACGGGTGTTGCACTTCTGGGCCAGCCCTGGATTCGTAGCGGAAGCGATGTCAATTTACCTGGCCCGCAACTTAAAAGCAGGAACAGCTCAGCCGGAAGATGATGAAGTTATCGAATTAAAGCTCGTTCCCGTCGAAAAAGCCGTATCCATGGTTCTAAATGGTGCCATCCAAGATGCGAAAACGATTGCCGGAGTGCTTTGGCTCGGTCAACAGTCGAGAAAACCGCAAACTCGCAAGAACTCTGTTTCTAAGGGGATGTGAGCTGTGGTTGCTTTACATTTCTTGACTCGGTCCGCTAGCGGACGCAAAATGGCAATCAGGTTGGGTCAGCGGGAAGCTCGGGACCTGCTGCTCCCAGGAGAGGTGCGGGGATCGAATGAAAGGAACTGTGAAGTGGTTCAATAACGCCAAAGGTTACGGGTTCATTGGACGTGAAGACGGACCCGACGTATTCGTGCATTACAGCGCCATTACCAGCGAGGGCTACAAGAGCCTTCAGGAGGGCGATGCAGTTGATTTCGAAATTGTGCAAGGCCAGAAAGGACCTCAGGCCTCAAACGTCACTAAAGCTTCGTAAAGTTTATTTGCAGCTCACTGCGGCGTGAAATTATTGGTCACCAGGCCACGCGGGGCAGGCTGATCCGTCATTTCTGCCAGATATCCCTCATCATTGCCGGCCACGGGCAAATTGTCGCTGTCGTTGCGCAAGGAATCTTCCGAGCGCGATAATCGGAAGATGACTGGACGCCCGGAAGCATCGGAAGCCGCTCCCTACTACTTCACTTACATCAATCAGGTCCTGGGCGATAACCCTCTCCGCGTTATGGAAACGCAGCTCGGTGAAGCACAGTCGATATTCGGGGCGATATCGGAGGAGAAATCTCTGCACCGTTACGCTCCCGGGAAGTGGAGCATTCGGCAATTACTAAGTCACGTCAGTGATACGGAGCGGGTATTTGCGGTGCGGGCACTATGGTTTGCCCGCGGCTTAGAAAATGCGCTGCCGAGCTACGACCAGGATGTGGCCGCCGCCGGCGCGGCCGCCGATGGAATCCCCTGGGCGGCGCACATCGACGAATTTGGACATGTCCGGCGTGCGAGTATTGCACTCTATCGGAATCTGCCGGGCGACGCATGGCTTCGAAGCGGTATTGCCAGCGACAAGCGCTTTACGGTTCGGGCCATGGCTTTCATCACCGCCGGACACCTGGCGCATCATTTGAAAATTCTGCGGGAAAGATATCTCTAGGCACTGCATGAACGGCCGAGGCGGCTGTTCCCTTGAAGTTCTCTGAGTGGAGCTGCACACGCTTGATTATGCGACGTCGCGCTCCTCTTCCGAGTATGCGCTCGCCTGATCTAACTTCTGCACTGCGGCAGGATCTAATTTCATGCGAGTAGCCCCAAGCAATTCATCTAACTGCTTTACGCTAGTGGCACTGGCGATGGGAGCAGTGATGGCCGGCTTTGCCAGAAGCCAGGCAAGGGCAACCTGCCCCGGAGTCGCATTGTGCTCTTTTGAAACCTGGTCAAGCGCGGACAAAATCCGGAGGCCGCGTGGGTTGAGGTATTTCTGCACCCGCGATCCCCGGCTGCGATTTTCCAGGTCCTTCTCTGACCGGTACTTGCCAGTGAGAAATCCGCTGGCCAGCGAAAAGTAGGGGATGACGCCAATGTGGTTTTCGCGGCAAACATTCTCGAGGTCACCTTCAAATTTGTTCCGCACGTAAAGGTTGTACTCGGGCTGCAAGCTTTCATAGCGCGGAAGCCCTTTCTCGCGGCTGATGTCGAGGGCAGCTTTTAAAGTGGGCGGCTGAAAGTTAGACGCGCCAATCGCCCGCACTTTGCCGGACGTGATCAACTCCGCATAAGCTTCCAGCGTTTCCTGGAGCGGAGTTTCCGGATCTTCAGTGTGCGATTGATACAAGTCGATGTAGTCGGTCTGCAAGCGGGCCAGCGATTCCTCAGCGGACTTCAAAATGTGTTTTCTTGACAGGCCCTTGCGGCCATTGCCCATGTCAAGGCCGGATTTGGTGGCAATCAGGACACGACTACGCTTGCCGCTCTGCTTCAACCACTTACCAATCATGGTTTCTGATTCCCCGCCATGATTGCCGGGAATCCAATTGGAATAAACGTCGGCAGTGTCGACCGTGTTGAATCCGGCCTCGACGAAGTGGTCGAGCAACTCTGATGCGGCTTCTTGTTTGACGGTCCAGCCGAAAACATTGCCGCCGAAAATCAAGGGTGCAATTTCCAAACCTGAGTGGCCGAGCTTGCGCTTTTCTGCCGGGTTCGTTTCCATCGTGCTCTCCTTACCGTGCCCCTGATTTAGGTGCGTGAATAGCTCGCGCGGATACTAAAAATTGTGTTCAGAAAATCTGCACCTTCGATTATTAATTTTTCAAGTTGGTCTCCGAGCAGGCCCCGCTTGGTAACTATAATGATTGATCTCAGCCTTCTGAGGCTGACTGGCTGACCTTCTCCCAGGCCCAGCATTAAATCAGGCCGCAAGACCATGGTGTCTTTTCGCATCCCGTTTTCTTTCGCGATGGGAGCAGCATTTCTGCTGCTCAACGCGATTCCCGCCGCCGACGGGCAGATGCGCTGGCCGCACGTGCAAAAGCGCGAAATCCAGGTGCGGTTAGTTGCGTTGGCGGTTGAGTATCCCCGATCTTCTTTTTTTGCGAACGATGAAGTGTTTGTTGCTGAACAAGAGTTAAGCCAGGACGAATCGCGATTCATTAAGCTGGTGTACGACTTTCTGCCTTACCAGTCCCCGCTGTCTGAATCCGGACTCGATTATTCGCTGCTCCACGTAGTGAATGCGGTCCGTGACACCACTTGCGACGAGAGTTTGTGGCAGATGCGAGATTCTATGCAGCAGCAACGGCGAGTCCAACAGCCGAATTCAAAGTGGAAGTACGCCTCAGAAAGTCCCATTGATGATCTCGACCGCAGGCAGGCGCGGCTGCGTTGTTACCGCACCACTTCGGACGATTACGAAAAAGCCGAGCATGCCCCGACGAATGAAATTCCGTATTAGTCCCACGACTTCCATGGCATTTTGTTCGTGTTAGACTCGATTCTGATCTCCTTCAAGGAAACTTTTATGAAGTTTGGCGTCCTCATTTTTCCGGGATCGAATTGCGATCATGACGCCTTCTGGACGATCGAAAAGGTCATGCGGCAGCCGGTAACTTTTCTGTGGCACGAGTCGCACGATCTGGAGAACTGCGACGCCATCATTGTACCCGGTGGTTTCGCATATGGAGATTACCTGCGCACTGGCGCAATCGCGAAATTTTCTCCGGTCATGGAGTCGGTTCGCAAATTCGCAGACTCGGGCGGCTTGGTGCTGGGAATCTGCAACGGTTTTCAGATCCTGTGCGAAGCAGGCCTGCTTCCGGGTGCGCTGATGAGAAACGCCGGACTGAAATATGTATGCAAGCCGGTGAACGTGCGGGTGGAAAATGCAGAGACCCCGTTCACCAATGCGACCAAAAACGGTGAGGTTTTGCGGATCCCGATTGGCCACATGGAGGGCAACTATTTTTGCGACGAAGCCACCTTGCAGGAGCTCCGGCGCGACGATCGCATCGTCTTTCGTTATTGCGACGCAACCGGCGAACTTTCATCGGGGTCAAATCCAAACGGATCGCTGGAAAATATCGCCGGCATCTGCAGCCGGGGACGAAACGTGCTGGGAATGATGCCGCATCCCGAACGCGCCAGCGAAGCTGAACTGGGATGCACGGATGGGGTGAAGATTTTCGAATCCATGGTTCGGGTGGGCGTCGAGGCCGGGGTGATGGCAGCAAAGTAGCCGAGTCAGTTGGCCGACGATACAAATAGACCGGCATCTCTCGATCCGAAGCTTGCATCTATCCAGAAAGTTCTTACATTGCAAGGCGCAACTGGACCCAGCCGAACTGCTATAGTACTTGTTCCGTAAAATTGAGGAGACTCAAAGCCAAGCTGATGGCAACCTGCCGGATGTTCCCTATCAAAAAGCTGGTCTCCCACCAATTCTCAGTTTGGAATATCTCCACCTGCGCGCTGCTCGTCTTCTTACTCTCCACGTTTGCGACGGCGCAGAAGTCATTGATGCCGGGGATTGAAGTTTTCGGAGGCTACTCCCATCTGAGCTTTCCCAGCGGTGGCCTCGGATTCGAAAACTGGACCCAGATGAATGGGTTCGAAGCCGCCGTGACCATCCCGCATATCTTCAAGGGGATGGGCATCACCTTGGACGGGAGTGCCAATTATGCGAGTACTCTCGAACAGTACAATTATTTCGTCGGCCCGCAATACAAGTGGGAATTTAATAAATTCAGATTTATCGCGCACGGGCTCTACGGGTGGGCGCAGACGAGACTACGCGAACCCGGCAGCACCTTCGTCGAACCTTCGGATCGCCAACGAGCGCTGGCATTCGGGGGCGAACTGGACGTGCCCATCAACGATAGATTTTCAATACGAGCAGTACAGGCGGACTATATCTTTGCGTCCGCCTTTGGCAGCACCCGCAATAGTTTTCGTATTTCGACCGGTCTGATCTACAAATTCGGAAAACATTAATTTGAAACTTGCGGATTCGGCGAACATTGACAAAACTCTCTCAGCCTAAAGCTCAGCCCTCGGAACGCCAACCATTCGCGCTCATAGCCTGTTGTCGCGCACGCAGGTTAGGGTCCGCGGCAGCGGTTGCACTTGTCCTGACCATGGCGGTTGGCTGCTCATCATCTGGAGTGCGCTTCGCTTATGTCGCCACCGGCCAGGGAATTTATGCTTTCCGCATGAACGCCGATACCGGCGAGGGCATGGTCGTCTTCGGGTCGCCATTTCTCACCGAGCTTGCCCCGAGTACGTCGGCTTCGCCCTCCAGCGTATTGGTTCACCCTTCGAACCAGTTCCTGTACGCCGCCAATCAGAACACCAACAGCATTTCCATGTTCAAGATCAATTCGACCACTGGTGCGCTGACCGAAGCTCTGCCGCGTACGCCACTGGTGACACCGTCCGGCGGAGCAGGACTTTCGCCCGCGGTCATGACCATGGATACCGGAGGTAAATATCTTTTCGTCGGCAACCAGATCACCAACGACGTATGGGTATATTCCATCGGCTCTGGAGGAGGCTTGACGTTCGTTTCGAGCGCACAACTGGGCGCTAGTCCTGCAGGTCTAACGCTCTCTGCCTCCGGCAATCTGCTGTATGTGCCGGTGCCGACTTTTTCGGCGGTTTATGCTTTCAGTGTGAACTCGGGCGTGTTGACGCAGGTGGGATCGCCAATCGTGGTGAATGGCGGAGTCGGACATCTGGGCATCGACCCTCGCGGAAAGTTTTTATACGTTCCGAATCCGTCTTTGAATACCGTGACCGTGTTGCTGATTCAATCGGATGGCAGCCTGGCCGTCGGGCCGGGGTTATTCGCCGCCGGGACCTCTCCGATTGCCGCCGCCGCGAACGCGACCGGAGCATTTGTTTACGTGGCCAATTCTGGATCGACCGACATTTCGCAGTTCCAGGTGGACACCACCACCGGCGCGCTTACCGCTATAACTACCTCCGTCGCCGGAACGGGTACTAATCCCGAGTCTATTCTGATCGATCCCGAGGCGAAATTTGTATTCGTGATTAATGAACAATCAAATTCCATCACGGAATTTACCATCGGCACCAACGGCGCACTAGCCACAACCGGAAATGCGCTGCAGCTGAGCGTGGTCCCGCGCTCACTTTCACTTACAAAGTAAGGAACGAATGGTTCGCTTCGGCATTGTTGGCTTTGGGCTCCATGCAGTCAAGCGCCTGATGCCGGGTTTCGCGCTGGCAAGGAATTGCCGAGTGACTGCATTGTCGCGTCGCGACATGGCAAAAGCGAAAGAGTCGGCCCGGCAATATGAAATTCCGCTGGCGTTTGATTCTGCGGCAGAGTTGTGCCAATCGCCCGAAGTCGACGCGGTGCTGGTAACCACGCCAAATTCCCTGCACTTGAAAGACGTGCTCACAGCTATCGAAGCTGGAAAGGCTGTGCTGTGTGAAAAGCCTCTGGCTATGAATTCCGCTGAGGCTGAACAAATGGTCGAGGCCGCGCGCCAAAAGAACGTTCGCTTCGGAGTCGCGCATGTGTTCCGCTTCGAGGAGAGCGTGCGAAAATTCCGCGAGCATATTGAATCTGGCGCGATCGGCCGGCCGGTTTTCGCGAGATCGGAATTCTCCTTTCATGGTGATCCCTCGCATCCCCGAAAGTGGCTCTATGACGCAAGCGTCGCCGGCGCAGGGCCGGTCTTCGATATCGGCGTGCACTGCATCGATACGCTGCGATTTATTTTGCAGGACGAAGTTCTGCGGATAAGTGCGACGGCAAGCTCAGATAAAAGATCTGGCGATGTGGAATCGGTGGCGGCGTTGACCCTGGAATTTTCCCGTGGAACATTAGCTACCGTTTTGGTTTCCTATCGAGCCGAATATCGCACCCCACTGGAAATTGTCGGCGATGCGGGCGTTCTTTGGGCAGACGATGCGCTGAATGTCGAGCATCCGATTCAGATTGAATTGCGGCGCGGAAAAGACGTAGTGCAACGAGATGAGGTTTCGAATCAGTTGGCGTATGCGTTACAGGTCGATGGGTTTGCCGATTGGCTGGAAGGGAAATCCCAGTTCCCTGCTCCCGGCGAAGAGGGCTGGCAGAATCAGGAAATCCTGGATGCGGCGCTGCGGAGTATTAAGAGCGGGAAAACTGAAACCGTTCCGAGAGTTTCAAACCAGAAGCGCTAACCACGAAGGCCACGAAGGTTCACGAAGGAAATCAAAAGACTTTTTCGGGCAAAACACGACTTCGGAGCATGTAACCTACAGCTTGGATTTCCTTCGTGAACCTTCGTGCCCTTAGTGGTTAATGGTCTTACCCCGAAAATCATTTCTCTGTAAGCTCCTGCGCCAGATCTATCTTCCCATTCAGCTCAATCTGTTCTGAAGAACTGCCTACCAGAACCTCGTATGTGCCCTTGTCTGCGCGCCACTGCTTGCCGCTGACGTCGTAATAAGCAAACGATCGTGTATTCAACGGGACACTGACCGTCTTGGTTTCTCCTGGCTGAAGTTTTACTCGAGAGAATCCTTTCAGCTCTTTGAGAGGTCGCGGGATGGAAGATTGCTGGCTGCCGCTCGGAGGCGCGATGTAGATTTCAGCCACGGCGTCGCCGGCCCGCGAGCCGGTATTGGTAACGTCGAACGATACCCCATGCTCGTCTGCTTTTAAATTGGCGTACTTGAAAGTGGTGTAGGAAAGGCCGTAGCCGAACGGAAATAGTGGCTTGGTGCCATTGTGTTCATACCCCCGATAGCCGACGAAGACTCCCTCTTTGTAAACCACGCGATTGGTCCCCTTCGCCGGATAGTAATTGTTGTAAACCGGATTGTCCTGCCAACGGCGTTCGAAGGTCGCAGGCAGATGTCCGGAGGGATTGACGTCGCCGAAAAGAATATCGGTCAACGCCTTGCCGCCTTCCTGTCCGGGATACCAGGCTTCGATTACGCCGGCGACTTTGTCAATCCACGAAGTCATGTCGACCCCGCCGCCGGAGGTGATCACGACGATTGTATTTTTGTTTTTTGCCGCGACTTTCTCGATCAATTCGTTTTGTCCGGGAGGAAGTTCGAAAGTGCGGTCCCAGCCTTCAGTCTCGCTTTGCGGATCGAAGCCGACAGTCAGAATGACTACGTCGGCTTTGGCAGCCAGTTGTTCTGCCTCGTCGTCCACCCATGTGCCGTGCGGAATGATTCCCATGCGAACAAACGGTGGCCCAAAGCCCGGAGCAATGTGATGTTCGAAGACTATCTTGTGCGGTTTGGCATCGAGAGAAATGCTGGTCTGGGACAGAACGAATTTCTGATGGTCCCAATTGTCGAAGAGCAACTTGCCATCCAGATACATGCGGCACCCACTGCCGGAAAATCCGCCCTGCTGCGCAAAAACGTCGAAGGTTCCCGACGATTTTGGCGAATTAATACCCGGTCCAGCGTTCAGCGCTGCCATGCTTGTTTTGGAGGGTGTCGCCGTCAATTTCATCAAGCTTCAGCGTACCTAGATCGAATGGCTCGCCCAGGCTAACGTGTTTTACAACGCGCCGTCGTTCGGGAGAGCCGGAGAAATCCTCATTGGCAAAATCTTCCTCGGTTAAGCCCTCCTGGCCATTCCGTGCGGCAGTTTCGAAATTGGTTGCAATGGCTGCGGCTCCAGGGCTCATGATTCCGTGATCGGAAGTGACTTTGGCGCGGCCGGCGAGCGAATCGCTCAAGCCGTCGAGGAAGCTGATCGCCTGAAACGGTGTGACCTGAGCGCTGCCGCCGCCGACGGGGACCGCGGGATATGCATCCGGACCGATAACCGCGATGGTTTTAATTGTGTCTTTGGCGAGAGGCAGAACATTGCCATCGTTTTTGAGGAGCACCATGCCTTCGCGCGCTGCCTGCAACGCCACATCGCTTCCCTGCTGGTTAAATCGTGGAATGGATAAATCTCGCTGCTCCCGATCAGGCCAGTGAAATTCCAACTCGGTGCGGATAATGCGACGGACTGCGTCGTCGATGGTTGCCTCGGAGACCTTGCCGGACTTGATCGCAGGCAATAACTTTTCGCGATTGAGAAATTTTCCCGACGGCATTTCAAGATCGAGTCCACCGTTGATCGCGCCGACGGCGTCATAGGTGGCGTCCCAGTCGGACATGAGAATTCCCTGGAAACCCCATTCTTTTTTTAGCAGTTCATTATTCAGTGGGCCATTCTGGGTCATGTGCTGGCCATTGGTGAAATTGTAAGAGTCCATGACCGCGCCGACGTGGGCTTCTTTGACTGCAGCCTCGAAGATTGGCAGATAAATTTCGCGCATGGTGCGCTCATCAATAATCGAGTCGGTGCCATGGCGATCGAACTCCGAGTTGTTGCCCATGAAATGTTTGACGGTGGCGGAAACTCCCTCGCTCTGCAGACCATCGATATAACCGACGGCGATCCGCGCGCCCAGAAATGGGTCTTCCCCAAAATATTCAAAGTTGCGGCCGTTGAGCGGCGAGCGATAAATATTTACCCCGGGGCCGAGCATAAAATGTTTGCCTTTGGCGCGCGCATCGCGGCCAATCTGCTCAGCAACGCGGGTGGCCATAGCCGGATCCCAAGTGGCAGCAAGTGAAATGCCGCCCGCCATGGCGGTGTCCCGGCCATCATTGCGAACGCCGATGGGGCCATCGGAGGTGTGCAATACCGGCAAGCCTAAATCCGGATAGCCGCGGACGTCGAAAGTATTCACGCCTCCAAGCAGGTCGATCTTTTGCTCCAGGGTCATTTTGCCAAGCATGGAGTCGACTTTCTGCTCGAGTTCGGAGGTGGAAGGAGCAGGAGCTTGCGCAAAACAAATTGATGCCACGAGCAGTACTAATAAAAAGCGGACCATAAGCTTTCGCATTCATCTCCTTAGCTTGCCTAAATCGCAGCGCGCAAGTTCTGATTGCGAAAGAACGTTATTGTAGTCCAGATGAAGCTGGATCGAGGACTTTTAAAGAGAGGAACTTATTTTTGCGGATTAGCCGCGGCCGGCGCAGGTTTGGAGACTGCTGGCGGTACTGTCGAGTTGGTCGACGGGATCGAGGTTTTCCTCGCTCGGCGGAACTCGATCAGTCGAAGCGCCGGGCGGAGTCAGCAGCGATTGCGGAACGGTTGCAGTCGGAGCTGCCGGCGGTATGCCGCGGGCGCCCACGATTGCCCAATGCCAGTCCTTGGAGTCACTGAAGCTACCTCCGAGAGGACCACGAAAAACTGTTGTGGCACCCGGCTCGCCACTGCCTTTCAGGTGATAAAGCACCGTGAGGTCTGGCAGCTTTTCGACGTTCACTGGGACGGGCCCGAGGTTGCGGGACGATATTCCGGGGTCTCTTGCGGTTGCAGGACCGTAACTCCGACCACAATCTCTTTCACTTCCCAGGACGTCCCATTGTGAACCGACACTTCAAGTGAACCATCTTCAATGGACGCCGGACCCTCCAGTTTCAGCAATTCATCCTGCGGGAGATCGCTTGAAATGTAAGCAGCTGGAGTGCGATTTGCTGCGGATGCAACAAAGGAAAGACTGCAAATCCCGTCGGGCGAGACGGCGGTAAAAGTTCGACCGGATGGGCTCACCGCAAATACTGGCTGGCCGTCGAGTCGCTCGGTCTCGGCTTTGTCCATCATGAGGGTGAAATTGTCGTTGTCAATTACATCTGAGGGATCAGGGGACTTGGAATGCTTGTACTCGCGAGCGACGTCGCCCAACGAGACATCGTCTTCCTGCGCGCTGACATTGGTCGATGCAGCCGCACAGAGCAGGAAGAGGACTAGCGTGATGAGAAAAATTCGGGGCATCACCGGGTGACGGACTCCGCGGCGCATAGCGCAGCGCACAAGGAGATCGTCTATGACAATTCTAGCGAGAGTTGTTGGCCGGTAAGGTTACGAGCGGACACCAAGGTAATGCGGTTTAGCCAAGCGAGGCGTGCCGAGACGAAGACCGGCACGCCATCACTCAGAGCAGGCCAGAGGTACGAAGTCGAGAGACAGGATCTTGAATCGGCTGGGGCTCGCGCCTAAATAACCAGCGCGCCACCGCATAACCGACAGCCGCGTAGCAGACATAAAGGAATCTCATATCACACCCCCGGACAGCCTTTGGTTCGCCTGCCACAGCGGAAGAGCTACTCTCAACTTATCGACGATTACGCGGAAGGTCAATGACCCAAAAGTGCTGTTACGATGCACAAAAGTAAGGGGTTATGAGAAATGGAATTCCTGAACAGCGCTGTCTTTCAGGGGTGAAATCCGGCGGATTTCGCTCCTCGCGTCGCAAATTGTCGGCGACTGCCGGCTAAACAGGAAGTTTCAGGTTGATTCGCGGCAATTTGCTAGACTGACCTCGGCAATTTTCGGCGATGGCCACAGCGGCTATTTCGTTACCCCGGCTGGCGCGGCGAAACCCTTTGGCGGCGATGGGCTGCATTTTCGTGGCCTGCTTTATCGTGTTTGCGATTTTCGCGCCCTGGATTGCTCCCCAGGATCCGGCCCAGATCAGCCTGGCGACCAGGCTGTCGCCGCCGTCGCTTCGACAAATTTGCGGGTCGGACGAGTTGGGCCGCGACATTCTTTCCCGGCTGATCTATGGAGCGAGAATTTCCATGCTGGTTGGGAGTTGCGTAGTGGCGGCATCGCTGGGGATCGGGCTCATCATTGGCTCAATCGCGGGCTACTACGGCGGACGCATCGACCGTTTTGTGAACGTCGTCCTGATGAATGCGTTCTTATCGTTTCCCGGAATTCTGATTGCGATTGCCTTTGTGGCGTTTCGCGGGCCGGGAATTTTTAATCTGATATTTGCGCTTTCACTCGGCGGATGGGTCGGCTATGCGCGATTGATTCGTGCCCAGGTGCTGGCGGCGCGGGAAAAAGAATACGTCGAAGCCGCGCGAGCTTTGGGCGCGACCGATCTGCGAATTTTAGCGCGGCATATTCTGCCGAACATCATTCAACCGGTGATTGTGCAAGCCGCTATCGGAATGGCAGGAGCCATTCTCGCCGAAGCCACCATGAGTTTTCTAGGCTTGGGCGTGCCTCCACCGACGGCTTCATGGGGCAGCATGCTCAATGACGGCCGCGGACATTTTTCGATGCGCCCCATCTGGTGATCTTCCCTGCCCTGGCGGTGATGCTGGCCGTCCTTTCATTCAACTTCATTGGCGATGCTTTGCGGGATTTACTGGATCCGACGATCGAGGATTGAGGCGGGGCTGTAGTATCGGGACTGAAATCGTTTGTGGTGTCAATGAGTGATGTGGGGACTTTGCATCACTTGCCGGTTATATCTCGTTTTCGGGCAGCGTCCCGAAGAAGGACGCAATCCACCAAGTCACGTCCGAAAAAGATAATCAACACAGCGGCCCACAGAATCATCAGGCAAAGGGATGGAACTGACAGTAACCAATGCACCCATGAATGCGGTGGAAAACCCAGGGTCCTATGTCCGAGGAGAATCCCACAAAATAGTAGCCCGCCAAGTGCAAGGGCAATCACATCGGCAGCAACTCTCAGTGGCAGATACGCAAAAATACAAACCCGTCTGGACTGCCGCCATGATTCGATCGTCAGGGCTACCCAATACCAAAGCATCCCAATCGCGAGAATGAGAGTTATCTCGTCCCACCACCCGGGCAGATAGCGGAACACCAACGACCGGGGTACCGCCAGCGGCGCATTTATGGAGATCAGAAGCGCAAACGAGGGTGGCGTTCCGGGCATATCCGCGTGGCGCATCAATGCCCTTTCCCAATAGTAAGTCCACACCAAGAGGGCGAGGGCTAACAGCATTTGCGCAGATGGAAGCACGTATTTCAGTTTCAAGCGCATACGAGCGTGTCGTTGCAAATCCAAGTTCGTTCTCTACGAATTAGACACCGAACCTAAGACTCCGTGCGGATGACTATCGTCACCATCGTTATCGGCGGGTGGCCAACTTCTCTACTACCAAACCCTAGGGTGCCCCATTTCTCGCGTTCTTTGCGAGAAGTGGGGCTTTTCCATGTTCATCGGTCACAGACACTTCAGAGATCCAGACCTGCGATTCTGGAGTGCCCAAAGAAGAGCGTGGGCCGAGTCGTGGTTAACGACTGGTCTAAGGTTAAGATGAAGATCCGCGCGGCATGATGATTCGGATCAGTTGGGAGAGCCCCACTTCTCGCAAAGAACGCGAGAAGTGGGGCGCCCGGCCGACCTCAGATTTTTTACCAACTACTTTAGCTCTCGCCTGGGTTGGGCAATCTGCCAAACTCTTCCGGGTACTTGGACACATATGCGAATAACAAATCTGTCAAGTTATGGGGATATTCAAAGAACTCCCTATCTAACGCTTCCAACTCCTCCAAAGTCTCTTCCGAGAACTCCACAGCAGATGCAGAAGTCTCGCCCGAACTCGACGGAAGGCCTGCTGGAAATGTGGCTGCTATCGCACGCCGACAGATATCGGCCGTGAGTGGGGCATCGATTGTCTCAAGGGCCTCCGCGACAAAAGGAGCGGTCTCGCAACTGCTGAGGAAATACTGCGAGAAGCCCCCGTTATTGACCTCTGATTCCAATGACCAAATTGACGAAAAGACCTTTTGGGGATGTGTCTGGAGGGCGAAGTCTTGTTTACCAAATTTCGTCTTGTCGGACTCGGAAAGATTGATGAGGATATTGTTCTTGTCCACGTCGTTCCACAGACCTCAGCTTTAATTTCGCGGGCATTCTACCGGAGAGGTTGCCGACTGTCGATAACACGCCTTATCGCAAGTGCGCTTTTCATTCGCCCGAAACTCGGTTTTTGGAGTATATAGAACCCCGTCCCCGACCACGAGCGCAATCCAGCAACATGCAAGAATAATTAACTGCTCAGTTCCTGTATCTGTGCTGAGCAGTGGCCATCCTGGATATGTATTATTCAGTGAACAGGAGAAGCGGATGACCGCGAGTCTGGAAGCGATCTTGAAAGAATTTCGTGCTGAAGTTCCAGCCACGCGGCGGGTGCTGGAGCGGGTGCTGGAGCGGGTGCCGGGCGACAAGCTCACATGGAAGCCGCATACCAAATCGCGATCGCTGGGCGAGCTGGCAACGCACATCGCCGGAATTGCCGGCATGGCGGAAAGAATCGCAACCACGGACGAGTTTGCTCCCGGCGGCGCCTCGCCCCTCAAGTTCGAGAGCATCGAAGAAATTCGGGACCGCTTCGACCAGAATGTCCAGAGCGCCGAAGCAGCGCTGAGCAAAATGACCGACGAATGCGCTAATGGGAAGTGGCGGCTAGTGTTCCAGGGCAAAGAGATCTTCAGCAAGCCGCGCTTAGAAGCATTGCGCACCAACGTCCTCAATCACCTTTATCATCATCGCGGACAAATGTCCGTCTATCTGCGCCTGCTCGATGTGCCAGTTCCTGCAGTAATTGGGCCTTCCGCAGATGAGAATCCGTTTGTCTAGCTCATGTGGGCGACCAGAGTCGGTACGGTTGGCGGTAGTAAATGGCCGCGAGTGGAATCCACTTCAGGAAGCGCGAAGCTCAGGAGCAGAGACAGCAGCTTTCGCCCTAATCCGCCAGCAGATCCTCAAAATCCATTTCCAGTTCTTCCTTCATTTCCTGATCGATTGAGTCTTCCAGTCCATCGCGGTAATCGCAGATTCGCACGCCTCGATTATCGACGGCCACATAGGTCGCGCTCTCCTGCGTCCAGCTACCGGTGTTGTAGTACTCGACGCCATCCCGGCTGACGATTCAAAGCTTGATGGGTATGGCCGCAGAAAACCCGCTGCACGTTTTTTGTTTTGCCGTGAGCAAGCGCTCCGGCCGCCACTTTCGGCGACAGCCGCAGCCATGCCGTGTCGAAGCGTTCAAGAAAACCAATCATGCGCTTTTTGCCGAAGGCAAATTTCTGCAGGCCCAGGTGAATACTCGAGAGAAATGTGCTGAGCAGGCGGTTGCGGGAGACGAAGCGGTCAAATTGATGGCCGTGAATCGCGAGATGCTTCACCCCGCAATATTCCCAGACATATTCATCGTAGACCCGAATCCCCACCAGATGAGACATCACGTCGGAAAGGCCATGATCGTGATTGCCCTCGACCCACACCACCTCGATCTCGCGCTTGGGGTTGGACAGTTTGCGGATATAGCCGAGAAATTGCCAGTGCTCTTTTTTCAACCGTCGAAAGTTGAGATCGGAAAAAATATCGCCGAGCAGGATCAACCGGTTAAAAGAAGCCGCCTTGAGCATGCGCACCGCATCGGACGCGCGGCTGACTTCCGAGCCGAGATGAAGATCGGAAAGAATGAGTGTGTCCGCAAATATCATTTGGCGATCCTAATTCTGCGCGCGCCATTAAGGATGCCCAGGCCGCGCGTTCCAAGGTGTTTTTTATGTAGACCGAGGAGGCCAAACCGGGCTGACGCGAACCGGAGCGTTCCAGAATCTGGTCCAGGAAGCGGGGAATTTCTAAAAGAGCACAGTTGGAATATCTGCCGGCGTTGGCGCACAATTCGCCGAAGGCAGCGGGCGCGAGCAGTTGTTCCACTCCATTTGCGATATCTTTGAAACTTCGCAAAACAATTCCCAGGCGATTTTCAATGACCCACTCCGCGTTGTAACGCTCCTGCGGCAAAGTGCTCCCATTGCATTCGACGATTACCGGCAGATGAAATTGCAGAGCCTCACTGATGCTTCCAGGACCCGGCTTACCGATAAAGAAGTCGGAAAGCGACATGAAATAGTCGACTTCCTGGGTGAAGCCTTCGGCGAAGACGGGAAATCTGGTCGTCAGGCCTTTAATTTTGGCCAGCAGCTTTTGATTTTTTCCGCAGATCAGAATTAACTGCAGGTTGCTCTTGCCACGATGCAGGCGTTTCACAATGTCAAGCATGGTGTTCGAACCGTGCCCGCCGAAGAGAACGATGCCGGTCGGACGATCCACGCTGAGTCCTAATTTTTTCAGCTCCGAGTTGTCGATTGATCGAGCGTTTCTCGTAAAACCGGGGCTTCATCACCATCCCGGAAGCCCGTGAACACATGATCGCGATCATGGCCGAGCGCAAGCGCCTGCCGCTCGGCTTTTTCCGTTCCACAGATGAGGTATTCGGATTCGCGCTCCATCCAGAAGTGCGGGGGATAATCGGCGAGGTCGGTAAGCAAAGTAACGAACGGCGCCGCCGGCATGGTGGCGCGAATACTTTCCGCTAATGCGCGATTGAAGTGCGGGATCACGGAGAGCACCATATCAGCCGGATGCTGATCCCAATACTTGCGAAGCATGCTCACGGTGGGGCGGTGATACATGCGTATGACCGATTGCAAAACCGGAAGAAGCTGTGGAGTAAGTCGCGTCCATCCTTTGCGGAGAATTAGGTTGTAGCCATCCTGAATGCGAATTCCGGTGGTGCGGCGCAGCAAGTCAAGCCGATCTAATTCGTCCTGCAGATTCAGAAGGTGGACTTGCCAGGGATGCGACTGGGATTCAAGAACACACTTGAGAGCTTCCGCCGCGCTGCGATGGCCGCCGCCCGCGTCAAAGAAAACGATCGTGAGTTTTCGGGCCATTGCAGATCTCACTTTCCACGCAGCAGGTTTAACCCATGGCTACAATTACCCACTTTCAGTTTGACCTATGAATATTTACAACTTGATTAAGAGAGCATGAACGGATTATGAATGTTGATTACCAGTCAGGAACTCTGGAGATAGCAACCGGGATTAGTTGACTAGGATTTTGCCTGAAGAGCGACTTTTTCGAGAGCAGAGTAAACCGCGGGATTAGTACAGATCTCATAGAACTGAGTCTCTGTCCAACGGACCAGTCGCATGTCGGCGGTTTCGACGGCCGGAGTTTGACCGACTCGCACCAGCAGGCGGCGGAATATATCGGCGCCGACCGGCACCAATCCGCTCCAGTAGCGGATGTTCTCATTACCCCAGAGGCGAGGAAACTCCAACTTACATTCTTCCAATGAAATTTCGTTGCGCAGGCGATTAAAAGCAGCCTCGCTGATGCGAATGCCGCCGACGTTGTACTTCAAGGGATCGGCATCCGCGGGAGCAGCAGGGCGAAACTCGTAGACGTTGAATGGAAGCGCCATGCCTTCCATGGTCTTGCGCACCCGCTTGTCGCAGGAAGAAAGGCGGTCACTTTCATTCAGCGCATCGGAGATCATGATGCGGTGATCTCCATCCAGGAGGTACATGGGCGCCGAGTCCTGAAAGGAAACGCCGACGCCCAATTCAAGCGGCGGCAAGCCGGCACGTTGTAGAAGATGGTTATATCCGCCGACGATTTCGACCATCTCGCGCGCCAGCACACAGGTGCGCGCGACCGACAACGCGGGATCACCCTCACGTTCGAGGATCGCCAGAATGATGGCATCGCCTTCCACAAAAACTTTGTGGGCGCCATATTTTGAAAGCAGCTTGTTCACCGGATCATAAAAATTCAAGCTGAAGTAGGACGCTGGATTCATTTCGCGCTGCAGCAACGAACGAGTAAGGCGGGAAGAATCGCGAACGTCGGCTTTGAGAATCACGTGCCTGACCACAGGATTTTCCTGGGCATCTTTCGCCTCTTCCGCAAGCAGGAACTCGTAGAGGGTCCCGTTCAGGCTGGAGAGATCGCGCAATTTCTGGTTGGCGATGAGATTGACCTTTTCAAGCGCCCGATTCAAGACTTCGAAACGCCGGAGATCGCGGTGGTACAGCATGAAGTCTCTAAGAAATCGCGCTGCGATTTTGGCGCGCGCCAGGCCGGCGCACTGCGAAACCCGGTCGGCGGCGGAATTCAGGCTTCGCCGCGAAAGCTTGCCGTGTTCATCGATAAGCTTCTCCACGCGATCTCGCTCCTTGCGAAAGACGAGAGCGTATTTCAGCTGTTGGGGATCGAGCAGCGGGGTAAACTCTCCCAGCAGAGGAACCACTTCATAAGCCGCGACTGCCAGATCGAGCAGCTTTTCACGCTCGAGCAGTTCCATCCACAGCTGCAGCCTGGCTTTGAACATACGCTCTGAGGCTTCGCCGGTCCCGACTAACTCGTGCGCATTTTCAGGAGCGCTAAGCCACCCATCCAGTTGAGCCTCTTCGCTATTCTCATTTTCCGGAGCTACAGACTTGAGGAATTCGCAAACCAGGGCACGAATGTTGCCGAACGAATCGGGATCGTTTTCAAACCCACCGATCAATACGTAATGCTCGGCTGCCAGATAGGAATCCCGAGCCTCTTCGAGGAAAATAAGCTGGTGAAGAAAAAGCTGGTAGTCGCAGTCGCGCTGTTCTCCAAACAGGGAGCGGCGCATGTTAGCCAGCGCCTCGCGCTCAATTTCCCGCAGAATGCGGAACAGTTCCTGACCTACACGCCGCAGAATCCGCTTCTTTGAGATCTGGAAAGCCGCGACCGTCTCGCGATATTCGAGCGCTTTCTGTTGCCGTACGCCTTCATATCCCTTCAGCGTGGCGCGGCAGCGCTCGAGGGCTTTCGTGTATTGAATCGCCAGCTCGGCACGAAAAAATTTTATTACGGACGCGCGCGCCAGAAGATCGATAAGAGGGTTGCCCTCCGCTTTGGCGCGACTGAGTGCAGCTTTGTGAAGTTCGAGGAGAAGCGATTTCAGCTCGGTCTTTTTTTCGCCCGCCCCGGGAACTAATTTCGAAAACATGCTTTTGGCCGGCGAGTTGGGTTCGGCCTGGGCAAGACTTTCAAGGTTGCCGTATTTCGTAATCAGCCTGGCGACGTGGTCGCCGGCTGCCTTTGTGAACTCCGAGCTGAGCCAGACATCGTGCCTGAGGTTATCGATGCCAAGTTGTAACTTGTCCAATGAAAGAGCAGGCGTGTAACTGACGAGTCGGGCCGGCGGATACTCGGCTTGAGAGCCAAGCTTAAAGATCGGAATGCGGGGCATAGGATGGGTTTACGCCGGACAACCAAACGCTGCTCGTTTCAAACACGAGCAGCGAAGCGGCTTCAACTGAGAGTACTACGTTCCGAACCGCAGGCCGATGTTACTCAAGTTATTGGCCCGCACCATCCTGGAGGGCGCGCACGGTTGGGCATCTCCGTGGAGTAGCGGTTACTGTTTGGTCTCCAGCGGATGTTGCGCTTTTTCGTAAAACTCATTCTGCAGACGCAAACTGTTCTCGTCAGCTTTCACTGCACGGATAACGTCCGCGATCGACTTGACCCACCAGTTCATTTGAAATTCGCCGAGCTCGCGAGTAGCAAGCGCGCCGTTGCCCGAATAATGATCGGGGAATCGCGCGTACCACCAGATTCCAGTATAAACACCGTCCGGCAGATCTATGTGGTGCTGGTCGGCGCCCGATTCGCTCGACGGCACGATCCATGTGCACCAGATCAGGCCGCGCAATCAACATTTTCGAAGTCTCGCTCTCGCCCGCGTGCATGTCCAACTTATCCTTCCTGGGCGGTCCGCCGGTCGAAGGGGTGCGTTCATCGAAGACGTAGACGACGTAGTCGTGGCGCTTCTCCAGTTGGCTCTGCGCAAAAAACGGCAGCAGGTACTCGTTTCCACCATGGCCATTGACGATCACGATCTTCTTGCATCCGTTGCGGGCCATCTCATCGGTGGTCTCTTGCAGTAGCTCGAGCTGCATTTTGGAGCTGTAAGCAATGGTGCCGGGTTCGTGGCGGGCTTCGAATATCTGTCCAAAATAATATTCGGGAAAAACCACTGCATACTCCTGCTCGACGGCATGCAGCACCGCGTAGCGAACGTCCAAAAGATCAGTACCGAGCGGAAGGTGCGCGCCCATGTTTCTCCAAAATTCCGAAAGGCAACACGCAGGTTCCCTGCGATTTAGCAATCGCCTTTATGAAATCAGGACCGGTAAGTTCCTCCCAATGAGCCGAAAGCGTTTCTTGAGCATGGAGAAAAACTGGCAAGCAGCTAAGCACAAAGAAAACCAGGATGCGTCGTAACATTGCTCCTCCTCAGCCGCGAATTTTAGCACCGGACTGCGGATGCCGCACGAACAGGTATTCGGGAAAATGGCGGTTACTCTGGTTACCAGCGACATTTACCGAATCCAAGTTAGGATTGAGTTAAGATTCTGCAGCGCCATTACGCCGGACAGTTTAACCAGGGGGACCCGTGAAGAAGCTGAAAGTTGTGTTTTCGCTGACCACTCGCGATAACGATTATCAGATGGAGCAGGCGGCAACCGCAACAGAAGTAGCCCAACGTTTAGGGATTGACTTGCAGATTCTGGACGCAGAAAACGATGCCATCCTGCAGAGCCAGCAGCTTCTTAAAATCATTCAATCAAGCACCGAAGCTCATCCGGACGGAATCATCTTTGAACCGGTGGGTGGAACCGCAATGCCACAGGTTGCAAGGGCCGCGGCGGCGGCGGGCATTGGGTGGGTAGTCTTGAATCGCGAAGTGGAATATATCGCCGACCTGCGCAGCGCTTACAAAGTACCGATTTTCTCGATCAGCTCTGACCACGAGCAGATTGGCCGGATCCAGGGGAGCCAGATCTCAGCCTTACTTCCAAAAACCGGATCTGTACTGCTGATTCAGGGACCAGCCGAGAGCCTGGCTGCGAGACAGCGTACTTCCGGGATGTATGAAACTAAGCCGGCTGACGTTCAAGTGAAGCTCATGAAAGCCAACTGGACGGAAGCAGGCGCGTACAAGGCAATCAGTTCATGGCTGAAGCTTTCGACTTCTCAACAAGCCGTCATCGATGTGATCGCCGCCCATGATGACTCCATGGCGATCGGCGCAAGAAAGGCGTTCCAGGAAATTGCGGACGCGAACCTCAGATCGCGCTGGCTGAAGGTCCCGTTTCTAGGAATCGATGGAGTACGCAAGACCGGCCAGGCGTGGGTGCAGCAAGGCCTGCTCTCGGCCACCGTTGTTGTGCCGACAAATGCCGGACAGGCGATCGAGCTTCTGAGTCACGCGCTAAGCACGGGAACGCTGCCGCTGGCGAAAACCCTGACGGTTGCCAAGTCGCTGCCGTCAATTGAGGATCTTGCCAAAAAATCGACACAAAAAAGCCAAGCCGCGAAGACGACGTAGGAAGTTCGCGACCACTATAGCCACTAAGAAAAACTGAACCCCGGAATGACCTAACATTCCGGGAAGTGTTCAACCACCCATACCGGTTGCCACAGTCAAACTACTCCGTAGAAAAACTTGCGCACAGAGCTTTTCGGAGCTAGGATTCCGGACGCAAGCCCGGAGGTCACCCCATGACACAAAAGCGCAGTTGGGCTCTGGCAACTACGTCGACAGCCCGGAGCCTGGCGCACTATCGAAAGCAGTGGGCTATGCGCAGAAGGCCATTGTGGTTGCGAAGGCGGATGATCCGGCGGCCGACAAATCGCAACAGATTTCAGCCGGCGTCGCGCATTCGGTTATGGGTCGTGCCTATGCCAAGCAGTCGAAGACTCTGCCTTCCATCAGCGAATTGAAGTCGGCGACGGCGCTGCTTAAGGGAAACGATGAGCAGCAATATGCCGTGGCGGCTTACTATTTGGGATGGGATTACGCGAAGCTCAATAAACTGACCGATGCGCGGACAGTGCTGAATGATGTGGCCAGGATTCCAGGACCGGTACAGCAGCCGGCGAAAGATTTGCTGACCAAGGTAAACACCGCTCGCGCTGCGGGAAGATAAAAATCTTACTTGGGTAGCAGTTCCTCGGACAGGAGACGCGCTTTATACGCCAGCGTCTGGGCACGATCGGTATCGGATGCCGCCTCTGCATCCTTCGACTGCTGCATGTAAGTCCTAATCTGATCGATGGTGCTCTGCTGGTCTGGAGTCAGCTGCCGGCCGGCGATGCGCTTGAGGTTGGCATCAGTTTCAACTAAGAGGCTGGCAGTGTAGGCGCGCTGTGACTTAGCCTGATCCGGGCTAACCCCCGGGGTCAATTGCGCCGATCCTCCGCTCGCACCACCATCGCGCACTACCACCTTAAACGGGTCCTCAGCGGATTCGCTGCTCGGCGCTTTTTTAAGCAGCTGCGAAGCGGCCTTGCGCCTTTTGTGTTTGAGAACGGGCGGCTTTGGCAGGGGAGCTGCCTTCTGCCCGGAAGGAGTGACCGCGCCCTGTGGATTGCCGGCAGCCGGCGGGGACTGCGGCGTTGCAGACGGCTGGCTTGCCGCTGTGGAGTTCTGACCCGGAGTTGAGTTCGGCTGCGCGGCTTCCTGCCTGAGCGAGGACGGCCATGCCAGGCAGCTGCACATGATGGTCAGAGCCATCGCTTGCGTTAAAGGCATGGGAAGAGATGATCTCATGTCGATTCCGGGGAGCGGCTAGCTGCGGGCCGCGGCTTCCTCCAGTGACGAAGAACGGGATTCTGCGAGAGGCAGCCGCAAACGGAAGACTGTACCCTTCCCTTCTTCTGATTCGAAATCAACCGAACCATAGTGCCACATCATGATCTGATAAGTCTGCGCCAGTCCGATTCCGCTGCCGCTGTTTCTTGGTAGTGAAATAGAGCTCAAAAATCTTATCCTGAACCGAAACCGGAATGCCGGCGCCCTGATCACGAACTTCAGTGATCACAACATCGTCATCGCGATGCGCGGTGAGGGAAAGATTGCCGCCCTGAGGCATAGACTGCACGCCATTCAAAACAACGTTCAAGATCGCCTGCTTAATAAAATCGGAATCAATTTTTACCGGAATAGGATCGAGAGGCAGTTCACGTACCAATGTCACGCCATGCTGTTCCGCGTCGGGCGCGGCAAGCAATGCAACTTCTTCGAGGACTGAACGCAAGTCGGTTTCCTCCAGGTGGAGATCGCGAGGGCGAGTGAAGTCGACCAGTATCTGCACCACACGGTCAAGACGGTGAATTTCACTATCAATAATGTCCACGTGACGGCTGGTCGCGGGATCCACGTCCTGCAACTTGTTACGCAGTAGTTGCAAGTGCAAAACGATTGCATTAATCGGATTTTTGACTTCATGGGCGACGCCGCGAGTAACCCGCCCGCTGGCGGAAATTCTGCGCGAGAGCTCGATTTCATCTTCAATCCGGCGAACCGATTCGGCATCGCGCATGGTCAGCAGTGCGCCGATTTGCGTGCCTTTTTCCTGAATGAAATCCAATGAAACCTGCACGCGACGGCCGTTCGACGCCTCCATCTCGCGCTGCGCCACGTTGTGCCGCAAGCGAAAAGCATCCAGCATCAGAGCTCCAAGAGCGGATTCGGAGGAAAAAATCTCATTGGCTGCCCGGCCTAGAAGTTCGCGGCGGGAGCGGCCGAGAAAACTCTCAATCGCGGCGCTTACCAGGACTACCCGTGAATCGCGCGTGAAGAGCATCAAACCATCCTGCAGGCTGGACATGATTTGATCCACGTTGCTTTTGAGGGCGGAAAAAATCTCCCGTGTGTCGCGCATCTGCCGCCCGAGCGTGGCGATCTTCATGGTCACTTGCCCATATTCGTCGCCACCTTCCTCCGCGTCTTTCAAGGCATTCCCTTCGGCTGCGGCCATGCTGTCCAGGCTACGATTGATGTGTTCGAGGGGCCCCAGAGCTATGTGCGATAGCAAGGCCGCCAGCATCAGCGAGCACAGAACGGAGATTGCTGAAAGCGTCAAGGCACGCTGCAAGCGCGGCGTGAGGTCGTTCCGCAAGAACACGGTCGAGACACCCACGTGAATACTGCCAAAGGCCTGGCCATTCAGCATGCAGCGGAATGTGAACGTCATAAACCGTGGGTGCGTGATAGACGAGCCTTAACTTTCGCCGGAATCCGGCGTTCTGGAGCGTCGAAAAATCCGGACGGTCTTCGATCTTCTTGCCGACTAACTGAGAGTCGGTATCGAGCAAAGCCTTGCCATCGGCGTCAAGAATGGCAGCGTCGTAGATGGTTGGCCAGCTGCCCACCACCGACTCCAGCATAGTGTTCAAGTCGCGATCAGTGCCGAGATAGTAGGAAATGCCGCGGCGCAGAGCCTCGGGATTATTGGTATCGATACGAGTGCTGCTCAAGTCCGGAGCAGCGTTGCTGGCGAGAAATGCGAGTTGGAGAGTTAGATATGCGGCAGTGTCGTGAGCGGTATTGATTCCCTGCCGCAAGATTTGCGAGATATAGAGATAGGAAGCGCCGCTGACCAGCGCCGCCACCATGAAGGTTATGGCCAGTACGATTTGGGTCCTGCGACGCATGGTAAAGCGATCGGCGATCAGCTCTGAAGATAATTCTCCAGCTGACGCCAAAAACTATTATGGCTCCTTCACTTCCTCGGCTTCTTCCCTTTCTTCTTTGTCTTCCTTTTGCGGCCCACGGCCATCGGCCGCCGAGCTGCCATATTCCTTTAACTTATTGTGCAACGTCTTCAGGCTGATGCCCAGAATTTCTGCGGCGCGGGTCTTGTTATTGTTGGTTGATTCCAAGGTTTTGAGAATCAGCAGTCGCTCGGCTTCTCCGACGGTGGTCCCAACGCCCACTCGAATCGAATCCGCATCGTCGACTGAGACCCGAATTGGGGAATGGCCGAAGCCGGGCGGCAAATGCTTGGTCTCAATCACCGGCCCTTCGCAGACGATGACCGCGCGCTCCAGGGTATTTCGCAGCTCGCGAACATTGCCCGGCCAATCGTAATTGCGGAAAGCATTCAGCACGGCCTCGCTGACGGTCGCCACCCGGCGGCCGTGCTTGGCGCTCATGTCGGCCAGCAAAGTTTGCACCAGGTCCTGAATGTCCTCGCGATGTTCGCGCAAGACCGGCATGTGAATGTTGAAAACATTCAGCCGATAGTAAAGGTCGTTGCGCAACTCGCCGCGGGCAACGGCTTCATCCGGCACTTTGTTGGTGGCGGCGAGCACTCGAACATCGACGGTGGTTTCGGTCTTGCTTCCTAGCCGGCGCAGCTTGCGGTCCTCAAGCACGCGCAATAATTTTGCTTGCGTCGCGATGGGCATTTCACCGATCTCGTCCAGCAGTAGAGTTCCACCTTCGGCCAGCTCGAAACATCCGGTTCGACGCTCGAGCGCTCCGGTAAATGCGCCTTTCTCATGTCCGAAGATTTCGCTCTCAATCAGCGTCTCGGGAATTGCGGCGCAATTTATGGCCACAAACGGACGCGGGCGGCGCGGACTTAACTCGTGAATGGTTCGCGCCACCAGTTCTTTGCCGGTTCCGCTGGCACCTGTGATCAGCACCGAAGCGGTGCTGGGGGCGACCATTTCGATCAGCCGGAAAATCTCCTGCATCTTTTTTGACGGCCCGATGAGCGATCCAAGAGAACCGGCATCGCGCAGCTTGCGGCGAGTGGCCTCAAGCTCCACCCGAGCGCCGAGCAAGGCTGAGGCGTTCTGCAGGATGGTGCGCAGGCGGCTGGTATCGATCGGCTTGGTGACATAATCATAAGCGCCGATGCGCATCGCCTGCACGGCGCTATCGATGCTGCCCTGCGCCGTGACCACGATGACCGCCATGCTTTGGCTGTCGCCAGAAATTTTCTCGAGCAGTTCCAGGCCGCCCAGCCGCGGCATCTTCAAATCAGTGATAACAATGTGCGGCGACCACGATGTGACCTTTTCGTGGCCTTCCTGCCCGTCACGCGCAGTTTCCGCGATATAGCCCCATGACGAGACCAGCTCAGCCAATCCGGTTCGTTCGTTCTCTTCGTCTTCGACGATCAGTACTTTTTCCTGGCTCATGTCTAACTATTCATTATTCAAGGTAGAAGTCAGCCCCGCAAGCGGCAATAGACTTCGCTGACCGACCCAGCAGGGCAAAGGCTATAGCACCGCCATAATTTAGTATGGATGGACAAAATCATGCCTGAAACGCCACTATGGGGTGCTGAGGACCAGTCTTCGCGGCTGGCGGAGCTGACCGCGGCCACCGACGATCGCGCGAAAGAAGCCCCGTTACGTCGCGACGTTCGGTCGCTGGGAGTTCTGCTGGGCAGAGTTTTGGTAGAACAGGCGGGTGAATCAGCCTTTAAGACGGTAGAACAACTGCGGCGCTTGCTCATTCAATCCCGCGCGCACTCGGCCAGATCGCACCCGGGCGCCGATGAGATGCAGCACGCCAGAGATATTGTTCAAGCTTTGAGTGTTGAGCAAGCCCATCGGGTCACAAAGGCATTTGCCATTTATTTCGAACTGACGAACCTGGCCGAGACCAATCACCGCAAGCGCCGCCGCCGAGCGGGAAATCTGAATGCCGGGCAAACCCCGCTGCCGGGATCGTTCCGCGGCACCCTGACTCAGAATGCGCGACGCGGGAATGAGCGCGGAACAGGCGCTGGCCGCCTTGCGACAAGTTAAAGTGGTGCCGGTTTTTACCGCGCATCCCACCGAGGTAGCGCGCCGCACAGTACTGACCAAGCGCCGGCGAATCGCAAAATTCCTTGAACTGCTCGATCGCTTGCCGATGCCGGCCCCGGACGCCCTGGAGATGGAGAATGCCATCGCGGCTGAGATCACTGCGCTTTGGCAGACCGATGAAGTCCGGGTGCAGAAGCCCCAGGTGACGGATGAAATCCGCATGGGCCTTGACCATTACCCGATGTCGATTTTCGAGAGCCTGCCCCGCCTGTACTCTGAAATCCGTGAGTCGTTTAAAGACGTTTATGGAATGGAGTTGTGCGCCGAGCAGGTACCGCAGGTTTTATCTTTCGGCTCGTGGATCGGAGGCGATCGCGACGGCAACCCTTTTGTCACGCCGGAAACTACACGCGAGGCGCTGGAACGAGCACGAAATACGGTGCTGGGACACTACATTGCCCAGATCGAGCGCCTGCTGGAGCCGCTGAGCGCGTCCAGCCGCCAGGTGCCGGTTTCGCCTGGATTTCAGCGGCAGCTCGCGAATTATGCCGAACGCATGGGAGAAGAACCGGCGCGTCTGGGGCGAATCTCTCCCACCGAACTTTACCGGCGCTTTTTGGCATTCATCATGGTGAGGCTGCGCCACACTCGCGAAGGCAAAGAGAATGCATACGTTTCGGCGCAACGAATTTGAAGACGATCTGGAAATTCTCTATGCGCAGCCTGAGCGGAGCACCACGGCGCAGGTCTGGCAAAGCTTTTTCTCGATCCTCTTTTGCGCAAAGTGCGAACCTTCGGTTTTCATTTGTCAGCCCTCGACATACGACAGCACGCCAAGGTGCAGCAACGCGCGCTCGACTCCACAATCTGTCAGCAACCGAGAAGGACGAGCTTATTGGCCTGTTCCGCCATATTGCCGAATGGAAAAAGCAGTTTCCCGGCAGTTGCGATCAAGAATTACGTCATCAGCGGAGTTGAATCGGATGCCGACATCACGCGCTGTGGTCGAGCTGGCAAAACTGGGCGGAGCTGAAATGGCTGCCTCAGGCGAAGATCCTGGCCTGATGGCTGTGCCTCTGTTCGAGTCGATTCATTCGCTGCGCTCGTCGGCTGAGATCATGGATCGAGTGTGGAGCGCTCCCGGCATACCGGCGGCTGGTAGATTCCTGGGGCGGATGGCAGGAAGTCATGCTCGGCTACTCGGATTCCAATAAAGATGGGGGCATGCTGACCAGCCTTTGGGAACTTTACAAGGCCCATCGCGGACTGCACGACGTGCGCGCGCAAACACGGAATCAAGCTTCGGCTGTTTCACGGGCGAGGCGGAACCGTGGGGCGCGGCGGCGGACCGACTCATGCCGCGATCCTGTCGCAGCCGGCGGGAGATTTTTCCGGCGAGATTCGCATTACCGAACAAGGCGAGGTGCTGAACTGGAAGTACTCCGACCCACTTCTGGCTGAGTGGAATCTGGAAATCGTGATCGCGGCATCGCTTGAGGCGCTGACTCGCCCCGGAAAAGCTTCGGCTGGCGCTGATGGCGAATGGGAAAGCGCGATGGAGCAGATGTCGACGGAGGCTTTTGGTTTTTACCGGAGCAACATTGCCGAGAACCCCGACATTCTGCCCTATTTTGAGCAGGCGACGCCGGTAAATGAACTTGACAATGCGCGCCTGGGTTCACGCCCGGCCCGGCGTACTGCCAGCCGAAACCTGGATGATTTGCGGGCCATCCCCTGGGTTTTCGGATGGATGCAAAGCCGCCATGCGCTTCCCGCCTGGTTCGGTGTGGGCTATGCTCTGGATCGCTTTGCGGCCCAGGGCGATCAGCAGAAGCGATTGCTCCAGGAAATGTTCTCGCAGCTTCGCGCTGTTCAACGACTTAATCCGCAATGTAGAACTGGCGATGGCCAAGGCGGACCTTGCGATCGCCAAGCTTTACGCTTCCCTGGTTCGCGATGAAGGGTTGCGTGAACGCGTGTGGCAAATGATCGCTGAAGAGTTCGAGCGTACGCGACGAATGTTACTGGTGGTGAAGCAGCAGGAAAGACTGCTGGAAAAAAATGCCGTGCTGTCGAGGTCAATCCGGTTGCGAAATCCTTATGTCGATCCCATGAGCCTGATCCAGGTGGACCTGCTGCGCAGAAAACAAGCCGGAGACCACTCGGAGGAGCTGAATTACGCGCTGGGAGCGACCATTAACGGCATTGCCGCCGGGCTGCACAATACGGGGTAAAGTGCAGAGCCACTTACGATTGTGGTTGACTGAGAGTAGATCGATGTTTAGCTTTTCTCGGGATTCAGTTTTGGCAAAAAAAGAAGCGCCTTGCTGGAGTAAGGCGCTTTCATGAGTTATGGGAAACTCGAATAAGTTAAGAAGAATGTAGCATCCGCTAGATATGCCGGGGAATCGGGTTTGCACTGTAGAATGTGTTAAGTGCAGGTGTTCGCCTTAGACGTTATTGTGAGAGTCTGCTAATGCCCATATTTGAATACACTTGCAGAGATTGCAAGAATTCCTTTGAAGCCCTGATCATCGGAAAAGAGAAAGCCAGCTGCCCAAAATGCAAGGGTAAGAACCTGGCAGCAGAACTTTCCGTATTTGCGGTGCAAGCCAAAGGCGCATCCATGGCGTCTGCACCGGTCCGGAGCCTGCGGGAGCTGTGGAGATCCTCGCGGCCCCGGTTCCTGCTCCATGCCTGACCTCGATTAACTTCCTGCCAAGTTGTTGATCGCACGTCGCATTTAGGTACTCACACTCCAGTACTCAGGTTGCGGTAACCCGGGTAAGTTTTCAGCCCGCCGGTTGTATCGCACAATGCGTCCATGGATCGACGCCAAAACCCACGAATTGAAGTCCAGCTCCCGGTACAAGTTTGGGGAATGGATGCTCATGGCCAGCCGTTTACTCATCCGGGGCTGGTGATCAATATGAGCGTCGGTGGAATCGTAATTCAGGGCGTGAGACGAAAATTGCGGATCGGCGAAATTCTTGACGTTCAAATGGGTCAGGATAAGGCCCAGTTCAAGCTTATTTGGGTGGGCGAAGGCATACGGAGACATCGGTTTACAGCGCGTGACTGCTCATACGTTCGTCGCGCATTCGGTGCTCACTCACTGTTCGCAAGCCGCGGCAGCCTGCTGAATCAAGAGCTATTCGGGTTGATCAACCGGGATCAAGACCCATTCGTTCAAAAACTTCCAGCAACTTTGATTTGCCTCTTTTAAAACCTTTCAATATTCTTCGGTCTGACTTCATATACGTGAGGGATATTGCGTGCGATTTCTCCTGATAATTCCCATGATTGCTGTAGCCGTCACGCTGGCGACATCGGCGCAGGAAACCACTTCTCTTAACCTGATGCCATGGCCAGCGAGCGTGAAGCTCTCGCAATCGCCGCCTTTATTGATTCAGACTTCCTTCACGGTAGGCGTCGGCAATGCTTCGGATCCCTTGCTGCGGCGCGCCGTGGAAATTTTCCTGAACGATTTGCGCCGGCATACCGGTTCCCTGCCCCTGGATTTCAGCGTCGCCGATTCGTCCAGCAGCGCGCAATTCAAGGTGAGCAGCGAACACGCGAGTAAACCGGTGCAGGAACTGGGCGAAGACGAATCGTACACGCTGGAGGTGACCTCATCCGGCGCCCAACTGAATGCGCCAACAACTCTAGGGGTGATGCGGGGATTACAGACCTTTCTTCAACTGGTGCAAATGACGCCGCAAGGTTTCGCGGTTCCGTCCGTCACTATTCAAGACAAGCCACGATTTCCCTGGCGAGGATTAATGATCGACTGCGGCCGCCACTTTATGCCGGTGGAAGTCATCAAGCGAAATCTGGATGGAATGGCGGCGGTGAAGATGAACGTCTTTCACTGGCACCTTTCTGAAAATCAGGGATTCCGGGTCGAGAGCAAGCGCTTTCCAAAGCTGCAGGAAATGGGATCGGACGGTCTTTACTACACCCAAGAGCAAGTCCGTGATGTGATCGCATATGCCCGCGATCGCGGGATTCGCGTTATTCCGGAATTCGACATGCCGGGCCATAGCACTGCATGGTTCGTGGGATATCCGGATTTAGCCAGCGCTCCGGGGCCGTACACCATTGAACGCAAGTGGGGAGTTTTCGATCCCGCAATGGACCCGACGCGCGAGAGCACTTACAAATTTCTCGATGAATTCATCGGCGAGATGGCGAAACTTTTTCCCGACCAGTTCTTCCATATCGGCGGCGACGAAGTAAACGGCAAGCAGTGGGATGCGAACCCGAAAATTCAGGAGTTCATGCATGCGCATAACCTGAAGAACAACGCCGACCTGCAGGCCTACTTCAACACCCGCATTCAGAAAATTCGTGGCCAAGCATGGCAAGACGATGGAAGGTTGGGATGAAATTCTGCGGCCTGATCTGCCGAAGACCATCGTCATCCAATCATGGCGGGGACAGCAATCGCTGGCCGATGCGGCGCGGCAGGGATATCGTGGGCTGCTTTCGTCGGGCTATTACCTGGATCTGATGGGTTCAGCGGCCTCGCATTACGAAGTGGATCCATTTGCGGATGGCGCGGCGAATTTATCCGATGAAGACAAGCAGAAAATTCTCGGCGGCGAAGCCTGCATGTGGGCGGAATACGTTTCGCCGGAGAATATCGATTCAAGAATCTGGCCGCGCACAGCAGCGATTGCGGAGCGGTTGTGGTCTCCGCAAAACGTGACCGATGTGAATTCGATGTATGCGCGCATGGATTATATAAGCCAGTGGCTGGACGCGTATGGCCTGAAACATCGAACAAATTACGTTCCCATGCTGGAGCGCATGACCAACGGATCCGACGTGACGGCGCTTAAAAATCTTGCCGATGTTGTCGAACCAGTCAAAGGATACGCTCGCGAGCAGTTAGCAAAGACCGAACCCACGGCGCAAACTCCGCTCAATCGCGTAATCGATGCGGCGCGGCCGGAGAGTGCAACCGCGCGCCAATTCGGAGAATTGGTTGACGAATTTCTGTCGGGAAAAATCAAGCCAGGAATGGAAATGCAAATCCGCGCCATGCTGACCAAGTGGAAGAGACAATGAAGTTGCGCTTGCGCCGGAAGCGCAAGACTCGGAACTGGTGCAGGAAGTTGCTGCCGCTGTCGCAGGATTTATCGTCGTTGGGAGCTGCGGGATTGCAGGCGCTCGACTATCTTGATCGTGGAGAAAAGGCGCCGGACGCGTGGAAGGCGCAGCAGCTTTCCCTCGCCCAGTCGGCGATCCAACCTAAAGCGCAATTGCTGCTGATGGTGGCGGGTCCAGTCCAGAAACTGGTACAGGCAAGCGGCGGAGACAAACCCACCGACTTGCCCATTCCAAAAAGCGACTAATTCAACCTAGGCCGCGACGTCGCGCAGAAATCTTTTTGCGCGCTTAATTCGGCCGGCCTTCATTACCGGTACGCTGGCGGGCCAAGGTTCTTCAACTCCCATAAGCGCCATCGCGCCGCCCGCCAATGCCAGATTCTTCATGAAATTGATGGTTTCATTCATGCGCTGTTGCGGATCTTCCTGCGACCAGAAATCGTGCATGATGGGAGATACCCCAACCAGGAAACCGACCAGCCCGGCGGCACCCAGCTTGGGCTTAATGCCCGAGAAGAATGCTGGCGCCTCCGGCAATCAAAGCAGCGCCTGTAGCAGTGACCGCGACCTCAGGCTGCGGAACATTTTTCGAAGCGGTGTACTGCGTCATCTGACCTTTGTTCTTGAAATGATTGATACCGCTCACGATGAAGTAGCCGCCAAATAGAAGACGTCCGATAAGAAATGGTGCTCGCATAATCCCTCCAAGGAGCTTTCGATTCGCGGCGCAAGAGGGCGTTGCTCACCGGACGGCAATTCCAGCTCAGCTGATTCATAAATTTTGACGTGAATCGTGGATTACCGGATTCGCAGTGCGACCGGCAGACACGATGGTGCCTCGCGCTCCTGTTAAACTTCTTCTTTGACCCCTTCTTTCGCCATCCGCACCGAGCAACTCTGCCGCCATTACCAGATGGGAAGCGCGACCATTCGCGCGGTGGATGGAATCACTCTGCAGATTGCGGCCGGAGAGTTCGTGGCGCTGCTGGGCGCATCCGGCTCAGGAAAATCTTCTCTGCTGAATTTGCTGGCCGGTCTGGATTCGCCAAGCGTCGGCAGCGTGATTGTCGAAGGCCAGAGTCTCTCGGGACTTTCCCGCGAGCAGCTCGCGAAATATCGCCGCCATACCGTGGGCATGGTCTTCCAATCTTTCAACCTGATTCCCAGCATGAGCGTGCTTGAGAACGTGGAACTCCCGCTGCGTTTCGCGGAAGTCGAGCGAACCAAACGCTCCGCAATGGCCGTCAGCGCGCTTGAAAAAGTCGGGCTGAGTGGACGCCTCAAGCACCGGCCTATCGAGCTTTCCGGCGGCGAGCAGCAACGGGTAGCGCTGGCACGCGCATTGATCAACCAGCCGCGAATCCTGCTGGCCGATGAACCCACCGGCAATCTCGATAGCCGCACCGGAACCGAAGTGATGAATTTGATTCGACAGCTGAACGAATCATTGAAGATGACAGTGGTGCTGGTCACGCATGAACGCGATCTGGCGGAGAAATATGCGCGGCGGCTGATTTTTCTTGCAGACGGAAAAGTGGTAGCCGATCAGCCGAATTCGGCTACGGCTGCTTGCTGGAGTTCGACCATGAAGCTCTACGATTCCATCGAGCTTGCGGCTCGCAATCTGCGCGAATCGGTTCTGCGAAATTCGCTGACCACGCTTGGGATTTCAGTCGGCGTGGCGTCGCTGGTCGCAATGCTTTCGCTTGGCATTGGACTGCAACAGCTGGCATCGCGGCGATTGCAACGATCGGGGCTATTTGATTCGATTGTGGTCACCTCGCGCCGCAATCTCCGCAGCTTTGACCGCGAGCAGGAAGAGAATGGCCCCGCGCCGGCGGAAAGCCCCGATCTGAATGAAGCTGCGCGGCTGAAGATTGCAAGCGTCGCAGGAGTTGTTGAAGCCTATCCCGATTTGCGTTTCATCACCGAAGTGCGATTCGATGAGAAGCCGCACCTCACCATGGTGGCCGGGCTGCCGATGTCTTCCAAAGACGGCGACAGTTTTGAAGGCATGCAGGGAAAGTTTTTTTCATCCGCAGACGCGCATGAAGTGATCCTGCAAAAAAGTTTTGCCGCTGAACTGCTGGGAAAGCCAGCCGCGGAGCCCAGGAAATCAATGTCGCGGAAGTCGCGCGGCCGCTGCTGGGCAAGCAGGTGGTAATGCGTTATTCGGAGCGCGAGTCGACCGGGCAGGATGCGGCATCTTTTTCCGTGATCTCGCACGAAATGCCGCTCACCATTGTGGGCGTAACCGATCTTGATCCCGACAGCATGCGCGGGTCGGCGCGGGCGCGGCTGTTCATTCCGCAAAAGTTGATTGAAAGCATGCGTCCGATGCAGGCCTACGACATGCGCGCTTCCGGCGGCGTGACTTCTGATCAGCCGATTTACGGCGACGTGGTGGCGCGGGTCGAGTGGCGCCGGCAAAGTGGATGCGGTTGAGCAGGCCATCAAGAAACTTGGCTTCAATACGTTCTCCATTCTCGATGCCACCAAAAGCATGCGGCGATTTTTCGCGATCCTCGATTCTGTTTCTTGGCATCTTCGGAAGTCTGGCGCTGACGGTGGCGTCGATCGGAATCATCAATACGCTGGTCATGGCGATTCTGGAGCGCCGCCGCGAGATCGGAATCATGAAGGCCGTCGGCGCAAGTGACGCCGACGTGCGCGGCTTTTCTTTGCCGAAGCCGGCGCAATGGGCCTGCTAGGCGGATTTGCGGAACCGCGTTGGGCTGGATCATTGGCCGCGTAATCAATTTCGGCACAAACATTTATCTAAAACGTCAGGGATTTCCGCCAGAACATATTTGGTCGGTACCGTTGTGGCTGGTGGCTGGCGCGCTCGGCTTTTCGTTTGTGGTGAGCCTGCTTTCCGGGCTGTATCCGGCGTCCAGGGCGGCACGGCTCGATCCCGTACAGGCATTGAGATACGAGTGACGGTTTCGCATTAGCATCCTCAGCGAACTCTGCGGTGTCTCTGCGTTCTCTGCGGTTAAAAGCTTTTTATAGATCGGACTACCATAACAGAATGCATGCCACGGCCGCTCAATGCGTAATACATTGGATCAAATGCTTTCTTGCGATCAGTTTGCATGCTGCCTGCCTTCCGCCCTCGCCCAGGGCCGAATTGACTGCAGCGCTTTCAATAGCCACATCCTTCACCGCGCTGTGCGGTATTGCGTGATGCTGCCGTCAAATTACGAAACGGACATCCAAAGCAAAATATCCCGGTCCTGTATTTCCTGCATGGCCTGGGCGAGAACGAGCAGACGCTGCTGCAAAGCGGCGGCTGGGGGCTGATCGAGGACCTCAGGCGAGATCACAAGATCGGCGAATTTCTTATGGTTGCTCCGGAGGGACGCGGCAGTTTCTTCATCAACTCTGCTGACGGACATGATCGCTACAGCGATTTTTTTCTCACCGAGTTCCTGCCGTTCATCGAAACCAAATATCGCGTCATTCGCGAACGCAAGTCGCGCGGCGTGACCGGGCTTTCCATGGGCGGATACGGTGCGCTGCGTTTTGCATTTGCTCATCCGGAACTTTTCGGATCAGTCAGTGCCCAAAGCCCGGCGCTGATGACGGAATCGCCACGCGAATTGGATGACGACCTGCGCGATGCCGGACCGTTGTCCAGGTTGCTGGGCAATGTATTCGGCGATCCGATCAACGTCGCACACTGGAACCAGAACAATCCTTTTGTTTTGGCACGCAAGAACCGGGCACAACTTAGAACTCAGGCGATCTACATTAATTGCGGGCAGCAGGATGAATACGGATTCGCCGATTCGGCCGAGCAAATGCATAAACAATTGCTGGCCGAAAAAATCCCGCATGAGTTTCATCTTTATCCCGGAGGCCACAATGCGGAATATTTTCTTTCGCACCTGGGCGAAACCATCGAATTTCATTGGCACGCTTTTCCCGAGAGCCGGCAAAAGCGGTAAGATGTTGCAGGTTTTCAGGTTGACACATGCGCAAAGCAGTTCTGCATCTGAAGAAATCCGACCCGTTGATGCGCGCCATTATTGAGCGGGTCGGGCCATTCCGCATGGAATTTGGCGAGCCAACGTTTCACAGTCTGGCGGAAGCGATCGTGTATCAGCAACTCAACGGCAAAGCGGCGGTGACAATCTTCAACAGATTTACCGCGCTGGCCGGCGATCCCGTCACCCCGAAAGGAATTCTGAAACTCTCAGCCGAACAACTGCGCAGCGTCGGACTTTCCAAACAGAAATCATCTTACCTTTTTGATATGGCGGAAAGCGCAAAACGGGGCGAACTCGATTTCTCTAAGCTCGATGGCATGACCGATGACGAAGTCATCGCGCATCTTACCCAGGTGAAGGGCGTAGGGGTTTGGACGGCGCACATGTTTCTGATGTTCACGCTGAAGCGCGCAAACATGTTGCCGACTGGCGATTTCGGCATCCGCATGGCGATGCATAAGCATTATCTGGATCGAGCAGCGAAAAGGAAGAACGGCGCCAGCCCGCGAAAAGCAAAAAGAGCGTCAAGAAGGCGCCGAAAATTAAAATTACGCTTCCCACCCCCGAGCAGATGGAAAAAATCGCCAAGCGTTGGGAGCCTTACCGCAGCATTGCCTGCTGGTATTTGTGGAGAAGTCTGGATACGAAGACGATTGGCTGATCAATGACATACGACTCCCGAACAAAAAATCCGTGTACTGGTTGCGAAGCCTGGCCTCGATGGACATGACCGCGGCGCCAAAGTAATTGCGCGTGCGCTGCGCGACGCGGGAATGGAAGTGATCTACACCGGCCTGCGCCAGACTCCGGAGATGATCGTCAATGCGGCGCTGCAGGAAGACGTACACGTGATCGGCCTCTCTATTCTTTCCGGAGCCCACAACGCGATCGTTCCGCGCGTGATGGACCTGCTGAAGCAAAATAAGATGGACGACGTGCTGGTAGTGGTCGGCGGAATCATTCCCGATCAGGATGTGGACGCGCTAAAAAAAATCGGAGTCGCCGCCATCTTCCAGCCTGGGACTTCGATGGATGAAATCGTCAAGTTCATCCGCGCCAACGTTCGCGAACACGGCGTGACTACTGGCTATTAACCTTCTTCCGATTACTTTCTGTGAACCTGAAAAGGCCGCTCTGAAACAGCGGCGTTGCATCAGGCTTTCTCGCCAAGGCAAGAAGTGCCTCGGCATGTGCGCGTTCTGACTTGCTGAGCGTCGAGTCCAGCGCAACGCTCTTGAGCGCTGGGGTCACGGCCTGCAGCTCCCGCAGTTGGTGGCGCTCTGCGCTGGTCTGCATGCGAATCAACTCGGGCTCAAGACCAGCCCGATCGTGCTGATGAAAATATCCCACCCTGCGGGCGAATTCGAATGTGGCGGAAATTTCTTCGAAAACCGAAGTCAGTTCCTGGATTTGAGAATCCGTGGAATCGCTGTAGGTGATGTGGTTGTTGAATGTAATGTCGTGGTAAGCGAGGGTGCGCACCGGACTGGTTTGTGGCGAACCCAGCGAAACGGGGAAATCGCCATCTAACAGATTCAACTCGCGAACCACATTGAATGCGATCCGGCGGGTTGCGTCGCTGGTTTGGAACTCGACGGTGTAAGGCACCCCACTGCGTTCAACCGAGTCCTGCGTAGATTGATAGGTTGCCGCGCCGGTGGCGTCGACGGCAATGGAATATAACGGCGGATTGGCGCTCCAGAAGGCAGAGCTGAAAACTACGGTCGGAAAGCGGCGGCCATTGCGGGTTTGCAACTGCGGATTTTGCGCAAACAGGTTGCATGGACAGCGCGATCAGAGCAGCAAACACCAGCGTCAGTGCGAATTAATTTTCCTGATCTCATCATAGGGGCTGTCGCAGCATACCATTATCTAGGCTAATTGGCTAGATGGCCTGATTTCTTCTCCAGTTGGCCGATTCGCTCGCGCAGCCTGCTGCCCGAAGCAGGTTTTCTGCATCCAAAGGTGTGCTCGCGAGGAGAGCGCGCCATGGACCCAAAAATCACTCAGGAAATACTGGACGATCTGATCCCCTCACTTGAAAGCCTGGAAACCAGGAGCGCGGCGGTGCTTGAATTTCTGAAAAGTGAGGGCATTGCGACCGACGAGAAGCTCGCGCCTTACTTTGATAAGGCGGCGACCGCCAGCAACGTGCGCTGGCTGGGGGTCCGTGTGCGAATTGAGCGCCTGCTCTCGGCGGCGGAGAAAGAATCCGCTGACAAGAAAGCTGACGAGGATAAGAAGTCCGCTGACAGCCGCAGCCCGAGCAATCAAGGCAGAGAAAGCGAAAGCGGAGAAAAACCTGCCGAGGTCAGCCAGCTGAAGTCTGAGCCCGACAAGAAATCGACCTCCAGGAGCCAGATTCCCACAGATTCCGAGGACAACGGCCCGAGAGCAAACGCGAAAGACGAAGAAGAAAATTCTCACAGTCGCCGCGAGAGCAGGCGGCGAAAGTTGCACGATCCTCCTGCGACTAATGCCGATAAATGGCGACCGGGGCGGAGACAGCCAATCAGCTCCGGCGGAAAATCCTCACGCCGCAAAAAGTAGCCTGATTTGCCTTCAGCGGCCTGCCGAATCTCAGCCGGCTTAAAGGAAATGAAATGACTTTATGATTTCGCTTCGCACACCGTCTCCGCCGTCCCACGCCTGGTCCAATGCCCGACCCCGAGCCAGGACCCGGTTCAGACCCGGATATTTTTCCTCCGGTTAACCCTCCGAATCCTACCCCGGAACCGGATACGTTCCCCGGGCCGATGCAACCTGACCCAATGCCGATGTAATTGCTGCTTCTTTGAGTGATTCGATCCGTCAGCGCGACGCGTTTAGGTCTGAGCTACGCGCTTCATCCCGAGCTGCCGTCAGGAATTGCTCGAGATCCCCAATTCCTTGTCCACTGCGCGAGGAAACTTTCAGAATGGGCATGCCGGGGCGCACTCCGTGAATATTTCGGAGCAGCAAATCCATATCGATGCCAGCCGCCTCGGCCATATCCATCTTGGTAATGATCGCCACATCAGCGGTGTTGAATATTGTCGGATATTTGAGCGGCTTGTCTTCGCCCTCGGTGGTTGAGACCAGCACCAGCCGCAGGTCTTCGCCCAAGTCGAAGCTCGAAGGGCAAACCAGGTTTCCAACATTTTCGATGAAAAGATAATCCAATTCTTCGAGCGGCCAGTCGCAGAGCGCCCGCTCGACCATGGCGGCATCGAGATGACAAACGGTGCCGGTGGTGATCTGTTTCACCGGCGCTCCTGAACGTGCCAGCCGAGCAGCGTCATTCTCGGTCGCGAGATCTCCGACCAGAGCAGCCACGCGATGTTCTCGCCGCAAATCGGTCAACAGACGCTCCAGCAAAGTTGTCTTGCCCGAACCCGGACTTGACACCAGGCTGATCACCCGGGTTCCGGCATTCTGGAAACGCTCGCGCAAACGCCCCGCCAGCAGGTCGTTTTCCTTGAGGACCTTTCGCCGCACTTCGACCATCCTGGGTTCGCTCAAGCAGCTCATCTCCATTGCAGTAATTTCCAGTTCTTCGCCGCGCAACAAACGACCGCCAGCCGCGCCGCACTCAGCGCAGATCAACAATGGAAATGAGAGCGATAGGCCGCTCAACTCCGCACGCCGGGCAAAAGATCGCCACATCGACATCTTCGATCAGCAGACGCGAATTGGCGAGCGCGGTGCCTTCGCAGGCCACCCCATAGGAGAACGAGAGAGCATCCTTGTCCACGCCGCTCATCCGTCCAACACGCGAGCTGGACGATCTCGACCTGCCCCGATTTCTGGCGATCCAGTTCTTCCAGCACGCCATCGACGATGCTGAGAGCTATCGAAAGTTCATGCATGCGCGGTTTACATCATTTTCATTTTGGTGTAGCGGTTGATATCGCCGCGGAAGTAATACAAAGTAAACAAAGTCGCCGCGATGCCGCCGAATAAAATTATCTTGCCTGCCATGATTTTCTCCTATATCCAACTCATGCTGATTACGCGGCCATTACCTGCCGCCCGTCACTCAGCGATCAAACCTTCGATCACGCGAACCGCCTCATCGACTGCCGTGTTGACCGGATCGCTCAGGCCCATTTTCCCTTCCGCACTAGGCTCAACTGTTTCCGGTTCACAACCGACTACCAGGAGCCGTCCTACTTCTCCCCCCAGAGCTCCGACCAACTGCAGCACCGCAACCGGATTCATGCTATGCGCGTCGAGAGCCTCTTGGCTGACGCTTGCCGGAAGTTCGGGCTCCATGACATAAATTGTTCCGGGATTTCCGCCTCGCGGCAAAGCATCGACCAGAATTTTCAGGTCCCATTCATTCATCAGCGCATACGCCAGATCGTAGCTGCGAATTCCGAAATCGATCACGCTGACTCCCGCCGGCAATTGGCGTCCAGCAAGGCGTTTGGCGACTTCTACTCCGAATGCATCGTCGCCGAGAAAAACATTCCCGACACAAGCCACCAGGACCTTACCGCTCATTCGTGACCTCGCTATTCATACTCAACGGCTCAATTTCATCCGGGAGAAAAGAAGAAACGATGCCCGGGCTGGCGCAACATACCGAGATCACGGCCGGGGTCATCTTCCATCACAACCGCCAAGTGAATGTGATCTTCGAAGTCGCGCTCGATCGCCTCGACAATTGCCACCTTGCCCTTGAGCGCCATATCCATGATGTCGGCTGATTTCTGCGGCCATATCCGGACCCGGTCTCCCGGCTTCACTTGCACGCCAAAGGCAGTAACGCTCGGCATCGGCGTGTTCTCAAGATCAGGACTCCACTCGGGCATTCTTCCTTCACTTCCAAGTTAAGCTGATTTTCCATTTGCGACGGCGATCGCGGTCGCAGGCCACGGATCGTTCCGTGCGTTCGCATCAATTGCTCGCGCGCGGTTTCTTCAGTCCGTTGCAGAAAATCGCGGACCCGATCATCCGACGAGCGCATTTCAGTTTTTTCTTCTTCGGTCAGGGTCATCACCCGCAAGGTCAGCATCTCGTCCATTTCGGTTGCGTCGTAAAAATCGCCGGCGCTTTCTGGAGCGATTTGCGGGTAATCGTAAAGAACGATCGGGGAGCACAGCATCATATCGCGATCGCCCTCTTCACCAACCAACGCCGGGAAATTACCCACATTCACGCATCGGCTCACTGCGTCATGCAAATGCGCCGGCGGATCAAGCAAAGAAATAAATTCCGCGCCACTGAGCGAAAGAATCGTATGTGCGGAAAGTAAAGATCGCAGCAGAGCCGAATTGCGATCCAGGTTTGTTGAAGTGGCACCGAGTTTGGTTGATCACCTCGATTGTGAGTTTTATAACGCCCCAGAGACCTGCTCTGATAAGACGGTGATGGTTCCGCTTAATTCCTGCTGTGTCCATTTGACGGTCTCGATCGCACGCCCGCGATCCTCTTTGAGCGGTTCGATTTTCGAGTTTGCCGGAAAATTGAATGGCACCGTATGCCAGTCGGCCGGGCAGCGGCATGGTCAATTCAATTGAGCGCTCGATTCCCTCTTCGCGGTCGTTGCCGACCTGCGCGAGCTGCAAAAAACGCAACTCAGCATCGAGCCTGGCGGGATGGCTTTTGATCTCGATCAGACACTCGGAATGCATGACCGAGCGCTCGGTTCCGCTCTGCACTTCTTCAAACGCAGGCGGATACAAAATGCCGAAACTCCAACGTTGCTGATTTTTGATCGCCGAACGCCGGTAGGGATAGAGCATGTAGCCTTCGTACAAGCACCGCATCAGCAACTTTTCTGGCAAGCTCGCGACTCATCCGTTTACTCCTGCGGTCATGCCAGCATGCGTTCAAAGGTCTGCTCCCAGCTTGCAATCCCGTGGCGCGCGCGGTATTCATTGAGCCGTTCGAACACCTCACGCCGAACGCAAATCCATCCACTCCCTGGATAATGCAGCTCCATCATTTCCTTCCACACCCGCACCGGCAGCCGATAAGTGGCATTACGGTCCCATGGAATCTGCGCCAATCTGCAGACCTGTCGGTCCCGGATAAAAAACCGTTCCGCTGAACATCAAGCTGACCGGCAGTTCGCCGTCTTCCAGACCGTAAATGTATTTTGTGACAGCAATATTGAAATCAAAGGTGCACGGAACCGGAACGTCGATAATCTGTCGATTCGCTAAATCCAGAAACGTTCACATTCTCGTTAGTCCACAACAGCGGTTGCAGGGTCTTGCTCCAGCGCTCAGGCTCGCCAAACAATTCCTTCAGACGCTCCTGCTCAGCGGGAACGTAGCGCCGCCGGACGGGCTCGATCTGCACCTGAACGCGCATCGCCACGGAATGGACCGGCCCCGGTTCTGAGTTTGTGATCCGAACTTTAAAAGTAAGCTGAGGAACGGCGGCATTTGGCGGCGCTAACGCATCTCAACCTTGAAATTGAGGTCAGGCATTTCCGCTCCCGACAACCGATCAGCTCTTCGAAGAAGCGGTCAATCTCCTGCCACACTTCGGTCCCTCCTGAGAGTCCTCGCCAGTGAGTGCGAATCATTCCGACCAGCCGGAAACATTGATCGATGGGAGCGCGGTAGTAGCGCGGCGACTCAGAGATGCGGTTCACCAGCAAAGCCTCGACATCGGGCTCGAACTTCTTCAATATCGGATTGCGCTCGACAATAGCGTCCCAATATTCGAGATCCAGAGAAGATTCCATCGCGCCGCCGGGACTTGGATATTGCGCCACCACTCGCCCGGCAGCGCTGCTGTAAACAAAAAATGCCAGGTTGATGGGAATCGAGCAAGCTCTCCCATTCCTGATCGTCCATTTGGAAATCTTGCAATCGGTACATGTCCCGCGGAATGCGGTGATAGCGCTGGCGGGCAGTTGCCGCTGAAAAGGATCGCACACGGATCACAGGCGCAACTCACGCGGCGCTTCTCTACCTCCAGCAGATGCTGGTGATGCGCATGCAAGCGGTGTGGCACACAATTCGCACACTTTCAGTTCTCTCTTGCGGCTTGCGCACGAATCGCTGCAAAGCTGCCAGTGGAGTGCTCCGAGCATGCCTGTTGTCCCGTGATCGCGCCCATGGGTTCTCGCGTTACGCCGGCGGAAGGTTCGGCATGCGGGGATCGATCGGAGCCCGCTCTTCAGCGTTGATGCCGGTGGCGTCGCGCGAGGTTCGTCCTTCGCCTTCGCGGCCCGGTTCCTTTCGGCCTTCGTAGGCCCATTCTTCGCCGCGCTTTGTTCCGGGCGTGTGGCGCATCAATATCAAGCCGCGGATTCTTCATAATTCCTCTCCTCTTTTGTGGCTGACTGAATCATGTTGATGGAAATAAATCCGGATGAGGTCGAACGGCGCGACCTTCGACGACGACTTCGACAATTTCCGGCGCGGCTTCGAGAATGGCCTGCTCGATCATTGCTTGAGCGCATCCGGCGAAGAGCCGCAGCCGTGCGCGGTGGTTTCGAGTTTCATTCGTACCGCGCCTCGCTCATGTCCGGTCAGTTCGACGCTTGCGCCGTTTTTGCGCAGTTGCGGCCTCGACCTTCTCAATTGCGCTTTTCACGCGATCTTCCAGCGGCACCGGATGAACGCCGTAAAGCACCATCAACCCGCAAATCATGCGGATCTTCACCGAGCTTAGCCAGCGCGCTTCGCCCCGAATCACCCGAATCGGAGAGTATCTCCACCATGCGAGAAACTGCCGCACCATGCAGATCCATGAACGATTGCACCAGTTCAAGCGCGGTGGCGCGCGCGTCCGCTCGGTCAATGCGGTTGCGCGCTGCACCAGCTCTTCGATCTTCGCTGCGCTCTCCTGGAACTCGCCGCTGTTCATTGCCGGGCTCATTTGCTGCCCATCGCGCCGAACATTGGCGAGTGCCGGGTTTCCAGGACCTTGCCATTGCCCAAGTACATGTGGACGCCGCAAGGCAGGCAAGGATCAAAGCTGCGCACCGCGCGCATGATGTCGATGCCTTTGAATTTATCCGGCCCGTTCTCCTCGAAGATCGGCGTGTTCTGCACCGCATCTTCGTAAGGACCCGGAGTTCCGTAAATGTCGCGCGGGTTGGCATTCCAGCAAGTCGGCGGATAAGGATGATAGTTGGCGATCTTGCCGTCGCGAATCACGACGTGATGCGAGAGCACGCCGCGCACCGCTTCGTGGAAGCCGCAGGACAATAGCCTCTTCCGGAACCTTGAACGGCGCCCACGTCTTGGAGCGGCCCGCCATCAACTCCTCCATCGCTTTTTCGCAGAAGATAGAGGGCGGCCGCAGCGGCATAGGCCTGGAAATAAGTCCGGGCGCGGTCGCGCTCGATGGCATTGCTCCACTTCGGGATCTTCCATTCGAACTTTGTCTCCGGCATGGTCGCTGTCTTGGGGAAATTGATTTCGACGCTATGTCCGGTCGCCTTGATGTAACCGATGTCGACCAGTCCCGAAAGCGCCGTCGACCAAAGCCGCGCGATCGGACCGCCGCCGGTATCGAGCGCCAGATGATCGCCGGTGCGTTTGTCGTACCAGCGCGGCGACATCACCCAGGTGTAGTTGCCGTTGAAGTCGCGCTTCTGCGGCCGCGGCAATGTGGTCTGGTTCCAGGGATGGCGCTTGTCGATCGTGTTCCCCAGCGGATCGGTCTTCACGAAGGTCTCTTCGTTCTGCCAATCGTCGTAGAACGAACTTCCCAGCAGGATGCGCAAGCCCGAGATTGATGTCCATCAAGTCGTTGGTGACCAGCTTCCCGTCGACCATGATGCCGGGCGTGACGAACATGCCGCGTCCCCACTCGGACATGGTTTCGTAGCGGTAGTCGCAAACCGCGGGATTGTTGAATGAACCCCAGCATCCCAGCAGAATGCGCCGCTCTCCGACCTTTTCGTATCCCGGCAAGCGCCTCGTACCAGAAATCGAAAAGGTCATCGTGCAGCGGCAGACACTTCTTCATGAACTCCACGTACTTCATCAGCCGTACTGAGATAATCGGTGAAGAGCTGAATGGTGGCAACCGTACCGACGCCGCCGGGATAAAGCGTTGACGGATGAACGTGCCGGCCTTCCATCAGGCAGAACATTTCGCGAGTTAGCCGGCTCACGACCAGCGTTTCCTTGTAGAAGTCGCCGGTGAACGGATTCAGCGCCGTCATGATGTCGGCGATGGTGCGATAGCCATGAATGGCGGCGTTTGGCGCTTTTTTCTTTTGTGCCTTGTCCCACAAACCAGGGATTGGTTTCTTTCACCATCTGCTCGCAGAAATCCACCCCGACCAGGTTGTCCTGAAAGATGTTGTGGTCGAACATGTACTCGGCAGCTTCGCCGAGATTGACGATCCACTCGCCAAGATTGCGGAGGCTTCACGCCGAACGCCATGTTCTGCGCATAGCAAGCGCAGGTGGCATGGTTGTCGCCGCAAATTCCGCAAATGCGGCTGGTGATGAAATGAGCGTCGCGCGGATCTTTGCCCTTCATGAAAATGCTGTATCCGCGAAAGATGGACGAAGTGCTGTGGCACTCCGCCACTTGCTTATTTTCAAAATCAATTTTGGTGAAGATGCCCAGGCTGCCCACGATGCGGGTGATCGGATCCCAGCTCATCTCCACCAGATTCCGCTTCTTGCTCGGAGTTTCGGTCAATGGCTCAGCGATGGTTCCCATGTCGTTTCATCCTCTCCGCTTACGCAGTCTGTCGGTCCCATGCGCGATCTAGTATGCGCCGGGTTTGGGTTGATAACCAGTGATGAGTTCGCGACCGCGACGTCGCCACTCCGGCTCGCCGTTAACGGTCTTGTTGGTGATCGCGCGCAGGGCGCGAATCATCTTTCCGTACAAGGTAAGCGCAGCGGTGGAGAAGCGCGCTCCGGATGGCTCATCCATGAACGGCATGAACATGTCAGGGAATCCGGGCATGGTGCAGCCGATGCAGATTCCGCCCACGTTGGGACAGCCGCCAATGCCGCGCATCCAGCCGCGCTTGGTCACATTGCAATTGACCACCGGCCCCCAGCAGCCGACCTTCACCAGGCACTTCGGGCTTCCATATTCCAGCGCGAAATCGTCCTGCTCGTAGTAGGCCGCGCGATCGCAGCCTTCGTGGACGGTTTTGCCGAACAGCCAAGTGGGGCGAAGTTGCTCGTCAAGCGGGATCATGGGAGCCAGCCCGACTGCCTGGAATAGCAAATAGAGTCACTGTCTCCATGAAATTGTCGGGCTGCACCGGACAGCCGGGAACGTTGACGATCGGCAGGCCCGCTTTGGAGCGCCAATCCCAGCCAAGATAGTCGGCCAGACCCATGCATCCGGTGGGATTCCCCGCCATGGCGTGAATGCCGCCGTAAGTAGCGCAGGTTCCGGCGCCAACAACTGCCAATGCTTTCGGCGCGAGACGGTCGATCCATTCGCGTGGTCTTGATTGGCTGGCCGGTATTCGGATCAGTGCCCATCGCCGCCCAGTAGCCTTCGGCTTTGATGTCTTCGTTGGGAATTGAGCCTTCCACCACCAGCACGAAGGGATCGAGTCTCCCCGCGTTCCGCCTGGTAGAAGTACTTCATGAAATCGTCGCCGACTTCGTAGGCCAGCACCGGATTGTGCAGGTGCACCTTCGGTAATCCGGGAATCGCGCCCAGCACCACATCTTCAATGCTGGGCTGTTCGGCAGCGTCACGGAAACAGAATCGCCGTCGCAACTCAGGCCGGCGGTGATCCAGACGATATGAACTTCGCTGACGGGGGACGGCGCGGATGCTTTTCGTTCGGGGAAAGGAATCGGTTCTGCGGGCACTGATCGCCTCCTTAGGTTGCGGGACAGGAAAGGCGTTTGGATTATTACATCGGATTTCACGATACAAACCAGCGGTCCGCGTCATGGAACTCGGCTCCAAGTGCTGTTACTGTACTCTCTTGGAATGCGGGTTGTCCAGCGCGAGTTGCCTCAGCAAATTCGCGGCAGCTGCTCGCCGAAAAGCGTATCGAGCACACGCGTGCCACCGATCTCGGTTTGCATGAGCACCATTCCCGGGTGCTCGGCGACCACCTCCCCAATGACCCGCGCGTCGCGCCCAAGCGGGTTTTCACGCATGCGCGTGACAACCGCGTCAGCAGCTTTGGCCGGGACAATCGCTACCAGCTTGCCTTCGTTGGCTACATACATCGGGTCGAGTCCCAGAATCTCGCAAGCTCCACGCACCGTATCCCGCACAGGGATCACAGTTTCACGCAACAACATGCCGATCTTCGAGCGCTGGCAATTTCATTCAGCACAGTTGCCACCCCGCCTCGAGTTGGATCGCGCAGGCAATGAATGTCCAGATTGCACATCCAGCATGTCACTAACCAGCTGATGCAGCGCTGCACAATCGCTCTCGATCACGCCTTCGAATTCCAGGTTCTCTCGTTGCGACAGAATCGCCATGCCATGGTCGCCGATGAAGCCGCTCAGAATAATCTTGTCGCCCGGTACGCGCCCGGTCGGCGGAGATATTCACCGGCTTTTCGATCAACGCCGATGCCGGTGGTCGAGATGAAAATCTTGTCGCCCTTGCCTCGGTTCACAACTTTCGTGTCGCCGGCGACCAGCTGCACTCCAGCATCTCTGGCGCATTCGCTCATGGACTGCACGATGCGGCGCAGTTCCTCGGTGGATAGCCCTTCTTCCAGGATGAATGCCGCCGCAAGATACAGCGGACGCGCGCCACTCATCGCAAGATCGTTGACTGTGCCATTGATTGCCAACCGCCCGATATCGCCGCCGGGAAAAAATATCGGCGTGACAACAAAAGAATCCGTGGTAAACGCCAGTCGCGAACCATTGATTTGCAGCACCGCCTGATCGTCCAGCTTATCGAGCAGTGGGATTCTTGAAGGCAGGCAGGAACACAGTTTCGATCAGCTGCGCGCTGAGTTTTCCGCCGCTGCCGTGGCCGAGCACAATCTGCTCCTGCTGAGTAAGCGGAAGGGACACGCCGCTCCCAGCAAAGCCGGCGCCGAATCCTCGGTCGAGCGACGGCGCAAGTGGAGATTTTCAGCGCAGCCTCGCTCATCAGATGACGTCCTCCTCGCCCAGGGCAACGTGCGTCAGGTCCCACAAAATATGCAGCAGAGCCACGTGCGATTCCTGAATGCGATGAATGCTGAAGCTCGGGACCGTAAAGCAATAGTCGGAAACCTCCGGCATTCGTCCGCCGTCTTTGCCCGAAAAAGCGATGGTCAGCATTCCCTTTTGCCGCGCTGCTTCCAGCGCATAAATCAGATTGGGCGACTTGCCGCTGGTAGAGATGGCCAACGCCATGTCATCCTTCTCACCCCAGAGCTCGATCTGATCGATGAAAACTCGGGCAAAATCTTTGTCGTTGGAAATCGCCGTCACCACCGATATCTGGCTCACCAGATCGAGCGCCGGCAACGCCCGGCGCTTTTCGATAATCGGATGGATGAATTCCACCGCAACGTGTTGCGCGTCGCAGGCGCTGCCGCCGTTGCCCATCACCCACAACCGACGGCCTTTGCAAACCGCTCCGCCATTTTTACGCTGAGTTCGCCGATCTGGTCGGCATAATGTTCGAAAAACTTGTTCTTGATCTCAACCGACTCCTGGCACTTGCGCATGACTTTGTCATGCCACTCCTGCGGCGAAATCGACAGGAGCCACGGGTACGAAGCTAGTCACGCTGCACCGCCAACCTGCGGCCTGCGCTGGAGCTTCAGCTCTCTGCTTGTCTAGATGCCGTCCGTAGGCGTAATAGGCCGCGCAGGCCCCTTCGGCCGAAACCATAGTCGCGCCCAAGGGCGTCAGCGGCGTGCACGCCGTTCCAAATGCAGGACAATCATGCGGTTTCTTGATGCCTCTTAGGATTTGTCCGCTGATGCAAACCGACGGCTCCTTGCGTATCGATCTCTTTCACCTCGAAAAGTTCTTCGGCATCGTGCTCGCGATATTCCCAGCGAAGTTTGTAGCCGCTCTTTGGAAATCCAGCCCACGCCGCGCCATTTTCGGTCAGCAACTTCGAACACGCTGTTGACCAGCTTGCGCGCAGGAACGTTGCCTTCGCGATCAAGAATGCGCGAGTATTGGTTTTCAACCGTCGCGGTTCCCGCTTCCAGTTGTTGCACGGCCATCAGTGTTCCCTGCAACAAATCGAGCGGCTCAAAACCGGTGATCACAATCGGAACCTTATAGCGTTCGCTGATCGGCTCATACTCGCGATATCCCATGATCGCGCAAACGTGTCCGGGTCCAAGAAATCCCTGTACCCGGTTTTGCGGCGACTGCAAAATGTAGGTCGATCGCCGGCGGCACCAGCGAATGCGAAACCAGAATAGAAACGTTTTTCGCGCCTTCCTGTTTTGCTCGAGAACGCAGCATCGCGTTGGCGGGCGCCGTGGTTTCAAAACCGATAGCAAAGAAGACAACGTGCTTGTCAGGATTCGCACGGGCGATCTTCAGACAATCGAGCGGCGAATAAACCATGCGAATGTCGGCTCCCTGCGATTTCAGGGTAAACAGGTCGCCATTCGATCCGGGCACGCGCAACATATCGCCGAACGAGCAAAAGATCACGTCGGGCTTGCGCGGCAATGGCGTGGGCCTTGTCGATGTTCTCAAGCGGCGTAACGCAGACCGGGCAACCGGGCCCATGCACTAACTCAATGCCCTCCGGCAACAGACGGTCGATGCCATGCTCTGACGATCGAATGCGTCTGGCCGCCGCAGACTTCCATGATCACCCAGGGACGGGTTTGAATCCGGCGAATCTCATTCACAATGGATTGCGCCACTCGCGCGATTGCGATATTCGTCCACGATACTTCATTGCGGCTTCCTCGCCGGAGACCTCATCGACCACAGGCGCATCCAGTTCCGTCAGTTGGTCCATCTCTTCCAGCAATTGATAGGTACGCTCGGCCTCTTCCGCATTAACGGTGCTGATGGCAAAGCCAACGTGCACCAGTACGTAGTCGCCGACCTTGGCCTGCGGGGTGTAATCCAGAGAAGCCTCGCGCACAATGCCACCAAACTGAACTTTCGCCATGCGCATGCCGCCGCGATCAAACTCTTCAAGAACTTTGCCGGGAATAGCCAGGCACATGAGTAAGCTCCTGATTTCAGAATTTCGTTCGCGATCACCGCTTGGCCAAGCGAAATTCCGCCATCATTCGGCGGCACGGCAGAGTGGCTAAACACTTCGAACTCCAGCTTTCGCAAACAGAGCCACGGTGTGTTCCAGCAGATACATGTTCTGGAATGTGCCGCCGCTCAGGCAAACCCGGTCTCAATTTCTCAGATGCACGAATGCGCCGGCACATCTCTGCAATGACCGCGGCAATCGTGTTGTGAAAACGGCGGCGATCACGCCGATTGGTTCCCTGCTCTCCACGTCGCGCACTATCTCGCGAATCGTGGGTCGCATGTCAATCTGCGCCGGTTCGTTGCGAATCGATCTCGAAGGTGTACCCGCCTTCGACCCCGGCTTGCGCGGCCATTTCCAGTTCGATTGCGGCCTGGCCTTCAAAGGTAACTTCCTGGCGAAGTCCGATGATCGATGCAACCGCGTCGAACAGCCGCCCGCAAGATGAAGTCAGCACGGTGTTGATGCCGCGCTCAATCATTCGCGAGACCAGGGCAATGTCGCGCGCGGATGTTTTCTGAAAAAGTGCAGATCAGTCGGGAGTTGAGTTCCGAAACTCTCCCGCAACCAACTCAGCGCCGGACGCCAAGTCTGCCGCACTGCGGCATCTCCACCGGCAAAAGGAATGTAACGGAAGTGGGCGCGCCGCTCGAAGCTGCGGAAATCCGCCACGAGGAACTTCTCCGCCCCAGATCTGGCTATCAGTGCCATAGCCAGTACCATCAAACGCGACGCCGATCACTCTGCCACGAATCCTGTGTTCAGCCATACAACTTGCCATGTGCGCATGGTGATGTTGCACGCCGATCTTTCGGCAACGGAAGTTCCGCCGCCAATCGCGAGCTCATATATAGGGGATGGAGATCATGGGCAACCGCCTGTCGGCTCTACGCGAAAAAGCTTCTTTCAGATTCGCCAGCGTTTCTTTGAAAAATTCCAGAGTCTCGTAATTCTCCAGATCGCCGATGTGCTGGCTGAGGATGGCGTAGCGACCCTTGGTAAGACAAAAAGTATTTTTCAGCTCAGCACCGCAGGCGAACAACTCAGTGCACTCCGAACCCAGGTCGATCGCTTGCGGCGCATAGCCACGAGATCGGCGCAGCACCCGCGGACGCTCCTCGAATGTGCGGGCCACGGAGTCATCCACTCGCATGTAAATTCCGCGGTTGTGGAACAGGAACCAATCCGCAACGTCGCCGAGCCGCTGCCACGCTTCTTCGTTCGAAGTGACAATGGGCTCGTCGCTGATATTTCCGCTGGTCATCACCAACGCAGTGAACTCTGGCGGCTCGCCTGGCTCGGTCGGCAAATAGCAGGAAGTGCAGCGGCGTGTACGCCAGCATCACGCCGACGGTGTTATTCCCCGGAGCGAGATCAGGCGCAATCTTGGCGTCCGGACGGCGACTCAGAATTACGATCGGCCGCTGCGGGCTCAACAGAAGCTCGCGATCGGCATCGGAAACTTTGCAGATTTTCTCGACCTCCGAAATATCTCGCGCCATCAAGGCGAATGGCTTGTCGCTGCGTTTCTTTCGCCGCCGCAATTCCCGGACCGCGGCATCATTTGCGGCGTCGCAGGCAAGCTGAAATCCGCCTAGTCCTTTTACCGCGATAATCGCGCCATCGCGCAGAAGGCGTCGCACCTCTTGAAATACTTCGCTCGAACTCCTGCCTGCGTATGCCTCTGCCCTCGGAAAAGTCGCTCCGCTCTTCGCAAGCGCCACGCTGGGGCCGCACATCCGGACAAGCATTTGGTTGCGCGTGAAAGCGCCGATTCGCAGGATCGTGATACTCCGCCTCGCAATCCGCGCACATGCGAAAGCCGGACATGGTTGTCGTCGGCCGGTCATAAGGAATGTCTTGAATGATGGTGTAACGCGGGCCGCAATTGGTGCAGTTGGTGAACGGATAGCCGAAGCGGCGATTTGCCGGATCATCGATGTCGCGCAGGCAATCGTCGCAAGTGGCAACATCGGGCGACACCAGGGCGAATTCGCCTTCTATCGCCAGACTCTGCTTTGATCTCGAAAATCTCATCGCCCAGCGGGTCCAACTCCATACGTTGTCACTTCTTCTATCTGAGCCAGCGGTGGAGGATGATCCGAGGATCGAATGAATTCGTCTAGATGCGGCTTCAGTCCCTTCGGCCTCGATGGTGACGCCGGATGACGAGTTGAGAATAAAACCTCGTATTCCGATATTTTTTGCGAGATTGTAAACAAAAGGGCGGAATCCCACGCCTTGCACAATGCCGCGCAGGCAAATTCGACGACGTAAAATTCCCGACTGGGTGAGAGTGGCCATTGGAAAGGGCGAAAAACCCTTATCCCGCACACAAAGATGCTCGCACCGATACGAGCCGTTGTCCAATCTGAGCAAAATCGCCCTGGGACGATTCAGCTTGCCAAGCGGGTTCGCTCAAAATGTGACCACGACACATGGATTGCAAAATATGGAATCAACTGGCGCGCGAATCCGGATCATATGAAGAAACCCGGTCCGGTCCTTCGTTCGTGATGTAGTTGGCAATTGTTGAGGAGACCGGAAACTTCTTGGCTGACGTTCTCGACAATCCGATCTGGTCCGCGCTGACGACGCAGCATGAACCGTTGGCGCTTTCGCAGGGCACGCTCGCCGCTACCCTAAGCAGGTTTCGCCATTTGCAGCTTTATGCGAACCAACGGCTGACGCATTTTCAGATCTGCAAGTTCTGGTTCGGACCCGAGGAACGGGTCGCGCTCTTCACCGCCGCTCCGCTGGATGTGCCTAAGTGCTGGCAGGTCGAACAGTCGCGATGGATCGAACAGATGACCTGCGAGACCGTTGCCTGCCGCGCAACCGATCCAAGCACTTCCGTTATCCGCGGCCGATGTTCCAGAGATGTTGGCTCTGACCGCCGCGACCAAACCCGGTCCCTTTCTTCCGCGAACGATTGAATTGGGAAGATATTTCGGCATCCGGTCGGCGATGGTCGCCTCGCCGCGATGGCAGGCGAGCGATTGCGATTGTGCGGCTTTACCGAGATCAGCGCAGTTTGCACTCATCCCGACTTTCCGGGGTCGGGGATATGCAAGAGCACTTGTCAGCATGCTTGCGGCAAAAATCATGGCAGAGGGAAAAATGCCATTCCTTCACGTCAATCCCGACAATGGCGCCAAAGTGGTTTACGAAAAAATAGGCTTTCGGCTGCGCACGCGCATAAGTCTTACCGTAATTTCTGCCTTCAACTCGGAAAACCCGCTAAGCAGAATCATGTGCAAGAAAATTAAGTTAGAATCGCTAAGGCCGTTTCAGTCGGGGCGTAGCGCAGCCTGGTAGCGCACCTGCCTTGGGCGCAGGGGGTCGGAGGTTCAAATCCTCTCGCCCCGACCAAGAAATCAAACCCGTAACTAGGCTTTTTTCAATATCGAATCATCAGAGCAGTCGAACGCACGCAGACCCTTAAACCCGATAGGAGGATCTAAATGTTTCAAGTCCGGCTAGCCCTCTTTGCATTGCTCGGCGCAGCCTTACTTCCAGCAACCCTGGCTCAGGCCCAATACCCGCCCGATGCCGGCCAATACGTCATTCTCAATGCTCAATATGGAACCAACGAACACCACGTGGATGTCACCCAACGACTGCGTGAACTTGCCCGGCACGATCGCACATTTGTAATGGGGAATAACACTTTTGGCGTCGATCCGGATTACGGCCGGGTAAAAGTATTACGTATTTATGCTCGCGGACCGAAAGGCCGCGAACGCATGTTTGAATTTCGTGAAGGCAGCGTCGTCGATGGCTCCATGTTCCGCGGTTGGGGTGGCGGAGATTGGGGTCGCGGAGGCTGGAGCGGACATTGGGAGGGCGGTGGCGTCAGATCGCGATCGTGATCGTGACCGGCCCGATCAGGGTCAATACCTAATCCTGAGCGCCTCGTATGGCACCGGGCGGCACCATGTGGATGTGACCGACCGTCTGAAGGATCTGGCCCGCTCGGACCGCACGTTTGTGATGGGCAACGGCACTTTTGGCATCGATCCCGATCCCGGCCGAGTCAAGACTTTACGCCTTTACACTCGTGGACCCGATGGGCGCGAACGCATGTTTGAGTTTCGTGAAGGCAGCGTGGTCGATGGGTCGCAGTTCCGCGGATGGGGTCGAGGCGACTGGGGCAATGAACGCCGCGGAGACCGCTGGTAGATTCATTAAAGTCCGATGAAAGGGCCGGGCACTTGGCCCTTTCATCGAATTAATCGCTTGTTGCTCAAGCACTTAGTCGGAGAGTAAAATCTGCAGCTTTGGCTGCAAAGCGATCAGTCGGAAGTGCATCCTAAACAGCGACGAACATAGGATTTGCAGCATAATTTACAGGGCCGCCTGTCGGCCCCCAAGTGAAATCGCGGCCGGCTATTTTCGTAAGACCCATATCAGCGTAGGCGCATATTAGTGGCTTTAATTCTCGCCGTTGACGACGAAAGCTCCGGGCTGTACTTTCGCAAGCTCATTCTGGAGCATGCAGGACATACCGTGCTCACTTCCAGTGGCGTTGAGCGAAGCGCTCTCCCTTTTCCGTTCCAATCCCGTCGATATTGTAGTGACCGACCATCTACTTGGCCGGCAAACCGGGAACGATATGGCGGAGGAAATGAAGCGTACCAAGCCAACGGTCCCCATCATTCTTCTGTCCGGCACCAGCACCATACCCGAACCCTTGGTGCACGCTGACTCCTTTCTCAGCAAGACGGAAGGTCCCGAGCAACTATTGGAGATGGTCGAGCAGCTGCTTTTTTCTCGAAAAGCGGCGGCCGCCGTCCAGCAGCCGGATCGCGCGGAACAAATTCCGCTTCAGGATCTTCTAGCGGCAATTGTCGAAGACAGCGACGACGCAATTTTGAGCAAAACGCTCGATGGCACCATTCTTACCTGGAATAAAGCCGCCGAACGGATGTATGAGTATCGCGCGGACGAGGTTATTGGCAGGAACGTCTCGCTTCTGCTGCCACCCGACCGTCCGCAGGAAACCCGTGAAATCCTTGAAAGGCTGCGCCAGGGAGAAAAGATCCAGCGCTTCGAGACCCGCCGCCGAACCAAGAGCGGGCGCATTGTTTATGTGTCCCTCACCATCTCACCAGTGCGTGAGCGCACGGTAGAGTCGTCGCTGCCTCCACCATCGCGCGCGACATTACCCAGACCAAAATGGCAGAAGAGGCGCTGCGCAATTCAGAAAGGCTGGCCGTCGCCGGGCGAATGGCGGCCACCATCGCGCACGAGATCAACAATCCTCTGGAGACCGTCACCAACGTTCTGTACCTGCTCTCGCGCAATTCTCAATTGGACGAAGGCGCCAGACGGCACTTGAAAATCGCCGACGATGAATTGCGCCGCATCGCACAGATCACGCGGAGCACGTTGGGTCTTTATCGTGAGCGTGACACCACTCCGGGACCTGTAAATCTGTCGGAGATGATCGAAAACCTGCTGTTGTTTTACAACCGGCAGGTGCAGTCCCTGGGGGTACAGGTTGAGAAGCGTTTTGATTCTCCAGGACGCGTGGTAGGGGTTTCAGGTGAGCTGCGGCAAGTCGTTGCCAATTTGATCGCCAATGCTATCGATGCCTTAGGCACCGCCGGAACTAAATTGAAGCTGCATGTACGCGAATCCGCAGATTGGCGAGACCTGAAAAAGCGAGGAATTCGAATCGTGGTGGCCGACGATGGGCCGGGCATCAATCGTGAAACCCAGGCCAATCTTTTCCAGCCCTTCTATACCACCAAAGGCCAAAGGGGTACCGGGTCTGGGTCTTTGGGTAAGCCAGGGAATCGTGACCAAACACGGCGGTTCGATTCGATCTGCGAAGCCGGACCGGCACCGGGCATGGCACCTGTTTTGCCATTTTTATTCCTGTCGGCAACTAGCGCTTGCTATTCGGCACTATCGCCGCACCAGCAATCATTTGCATCTATAACCCAGCCAAGTGAATCCATACAGGTTGCCGCTGAGCACCTGGCTTGCAATGCCTGATCCCGATGAATAAAACATGCACGAGAGCAAATCTTCCCTCATTCAGATGGCCTTGAGTTGCGGACTGATCTTAACCGTGCTCACACCGGCTTTTGGCCAGCAACAAGGAGGATTCAACACTGCCTCGGCGCCGGCCGCAGCCAGTGACTCGGGCTCATCCGGCACTAGCTCGTTAGTAACCGCCGCCTCGCCGGTTTCTTCCGCCAGTCGGATCGGCGCCCACTAATTACAGCAGTACTCAGAGTCCCTTTGTAAGCAGCGTGCCTGAAGGCAAAGCGACCGGCACAGTAATTCCCTTGTCGTTCAAGGACGCCATTGATCGCGCGCTGCGTAATAACCTGGGTATTTTGCTGGCCAGTGATAGCTCGCTCGCCGCGCGTGGCAGCAAATTGGAAGAGCTTAGTCACCTTTTGCCCAACCTGAGCGCGGCCGCCAATCAGAGCGCGCAACAGATCGACCTTGCCGCTCTGGGATTCAGATTCAATTTCCCCGGTGTACCGCCCGTCATCGGTCCTATCGGAACCTTTGACGCGCGGGCGTATTTGAATGCTCCGCTGTTCGATTGGCATGCCATCGAGCGGGAGCGCGGAGCCCGAGCCAACGAAGCGGCAGCGCACTACAGGTACAATGACGCGCGCGAGCTGGTAGTGTTGGCCGCAGGGAATGAGTACCTGTTGACTCTTTCGGCGGCGGCCCGCGTGGACGCCGCCCAGGCACAAGTCGAAACCGCTCAGGCACTATTTACCAAAGCGCATGATCAGCAAGCCGCCGGCGTCACCCCTGCAATTGACGCACTACGCGCGCAAGTAGAATTTCAGACCCGCCAACAACAACTGATTGTTGCGCGTAACAACTATGCCAAGCAGAAACTTATGCTGGCGCGCACCGTAGGATTGCCTCCCGGTCAGGAATTCAATCTGACTGATCAGGCGCCCTATCAGCCGCTGGCGCCGATGAGTGTGGAGCAGGCGCTGCAGCGAGCCTATCTTGGGCGCGCCGACTATCAGGCAGCAGCGCAGCAAGTTGCGCGCAGCGGAACAGTTCCGGCGCGCCGCCACCGCTGAACATCTGCCTACGGTGATATCGCGGCCAATTATGGCGCGGCAGGCGTCAATGTCGGCGATTCACACGGAGTGTTCCTGGCAGGCGCGACCCTTTCCATCCCTATATTTGCCGGAGGCCGTGCGCACGCCGATGCCCTGCAGGCGGAAGCCACACTACGGCAGAGCCGCCAGCAATTGGAAAGTCTGCGGGCCCAGATTGACTATGACGTTCGTACCGCGCTGCTGGATCTCGCGGCTGCCTCTGACCAGGTGCAAGTTGCGCGCTCGGCCCTCGACCTCGCCAACCAGACTTTAGTACAGGCACGCGATCGATTCACCGCCGGCGTTACCGATAATCTAGAGGTAGTCGAGGCGCAGGACGCGGTCGCGTCGGCGAACGAGAACTACATCGGCAGCCTCTACGCCCACAATGTGGCCAAGATCCTGCTGGCGCAAAGCTATCGGCTTCGCCGAGCAGGGCGTCAAACAATATCTCGAGGGCAAAGGCAAGTGAGCTATGGCACAGGAAACTGAAATTCAAGAGCATTCGCGGCAAAGCCAGGGGACACAACCCCAGGCTCCGCCGTCACCAAGCGCCAGCGAATTCGCCGCAAGGGCAGACACCCCAGGGACGACCCCAGGTTTCTGAGCGCGACATGAAGTGGCGCGAATTCCGCTCGCGCAACCCGCGCTTCCGCATGTTCCTCATCATCGGGGTCGTTGTGCTGCTGGTGGCCGGCTTTTTCCTGTGGCGCTATTTCAACAGCTATGAATCTACCGATGACGCCCAGATTGATGGACATCTTAATCCGGTAAGCGCCAGGGTTTCCGGCCATATACAAAAACTGCTGATCACCGACAATCAGTACGTGCAGGCGGGACAGCCGCTGGTGCAGATTGATCCATCAGATTACCAAGTGCTGGTGGCGCAAGGCGCAAGGCGACTACGACAACGCATTGGCTGCAGCCCGAAGCGCTGGAGTAGACATTCCGATCACCACCGCCAGCGCCGGCGGACAGCTATCGTCGGCCGAGGCAGAGGTGGAAACTGCGCAAGCCAACCTGCTGGCCGCGAGACAGCAGGTTGATGTAGCCAACGCCCAACTGACGCAAGCCGATGCCAATAACGTGAAAGCGCAGAACGACCTGGCGCGCTACAAGCAATTAGTTTCGAAACAGGAGATTTCGGAACAGCAATATGATCAGGCCTACGCCGCGTCGCAGGCTGGAGCTGCGGGAGTGGATGCTGCCCGCGCCGGGGTTGCAGCCGCTCAACAGCAGGTGAAAGCAGCACAAAGCCGGGTTCTGCAAGCGCAGGCGAATTTGCGGTCGGCGAAGACCGCGCCGCAGCAAGTCGCAGCTATTCGATCCCGGGCCCAGTCCGCCGAAGCGCTGGTCGAGCAAAAGAAGGCGGAGTTGGATGCGGCAAAATTGAATCTGCAATATACGACGATTACCTCGCCTGTGAATGGCGTGGTCACCAACCGGACGGTAGAGGTGGGTCAGAATGTGCAGCCGGGTCAGGAGTTGATGCGCATCATCAACCTCGATGACATCTGGGTCACTGCCAATTTCAAGGAAACCCAGCTGCGCCATATGCGAGTGGGCCAGCCGGTCACCATTCATGTTGACACCACCGGCAAGGATTACAAAGGGCACGTACAGAGTTTTTCCGGAGCCAGCGGCGCCATCACCAGCCTTTTGCCTCCAGAGAATGCGACCGGGAACTTCGTCAAAGTTGTGCAGCGCATTCCGGTGAAGATCACCTTCGATCAAGGCGAAACCAAGGCGCACGATCTGCGCCCGGGAATGTCGGTTGAACCGAAAGTCTGGTTGCGCTAAAGTTTGGTTGCGAGATCGCTTCGGATGCAAAGGTTTCGAGGCAAGGCCATGTATCGGGTCATCACCATTGAACGGGAGTATGGCTGTGGAGCGGGCGAAATCGCCCGCAAACTGGCTTCGAAACTCGGTTGGAAACTCTGGGATACGGAATTGACCGCCGAAATTGCCCGGGTTGCAGAGGTGGATCCCTCTTCAGTTTCAATGTGCGAAGAGCGGGTTGACAGCACTTTTCAACGACTCGTGAAGGTCTTCTGGCGTGGCAGTTATGAACGTAGCGCCAGCCTTTCGCACCAGCCATTCGGCCCCGATCGCATGGTCGAAGTGGGGGAAGAAGTTATGTGTAAGCTGGCCGACCAGGGCAATTGCGTGATTGTCGGTCGCGGCGCACCCTATTTTCTTCGGCAGCGGGACGACACTTTTCATGTCTTTCTCTACGCTCCGCGAGCGGAGAAGCTTCGCCGCATTCAAAGCCTGGGCAAAAGCTTGCGCGACGCTGAAGACCTGGTTGATACCGTCGATCGCGAGCGAATTCTCTTCGTAAAGCACTACTTCGGCGCCGACTGGCCCACGCGCTCGCTCTATCACGTGATGATCAACACTGCTATAGGAGACGACAATGTGCTCTCTACCCTTCTTCATAGTATGCGCGCGACCGAACGTGAGTACGCCAGCTAATTCGGCAGCGCTTCTCTAGCTGCGTTTCCAAAGCAATAACCTCGAAGGACACTAAGTAGCACGAAGGAAATCCAAGAGCCTGAGACTCAACGTCTCCTCGCCGCTCCGTGAGAAGATAGAACTGATGCTGTCGTTTGTCCTCTGTCCGGTGTAGATAAAGGCCAACGACCCAGACGAACGACCCAGCGACCACATGATTCAACTGAATGCCGCCGGAAAACGCTATGGGCACAAACTGCTCTTCGAGGGCGCTGATCTCCTGATCACGCATCGCGATCGAGTTGGCCTGGTAGGCGCAAACGGCACCGGCAAATCGACATTCTTGAAAATTCTGGCCGGCCTGGAGACGCTGGATTACGGCAGCGTTTCACTGGCGAAAGGCATCACTGCCGGATATCTGCCTCAAGACGGGCTCACACTCACCGGCCGAACTGTCTTCGCCGAATGCATGTCGGTGTTTGCGCGTTTGCAGGACATGGAAAAAGAGTTCGAGCACCTGACTTCCCGCATGGCAGAAATCGACCATACTTCAGCCGAGTACGAACAGGTTGCCGAACGCTACCAGCAGATCGAGCATGAATTTCGCGTGCACGACGGTTATGCCATCGATGCGCAAGTTGGCGCGGTACTCGCCGGACTGGGTTTCGGACCCGGGGACTGGAACCGCCAGACCGACGAATTTTCCGGCGGCTGGCAGATGCGAATTTCGCTGGCGAAATTGCTTTTACAGAAACCCAATCTCCTGCTGCTGGACGAGCCCACGAACCACCTTGATCTGGAATCGCGCAACTGGTTGGAGCAGTATCTCGCCGATTATCCTTTCGCGCTGGTGCTGATTTCGCACGACCGCTATTTTCTCGATGTGACGGTGAACCGCATTGTCGAAATCTGGAACAAAAAAATCTGGACCTACAGCGGTAATTACGAAAAATATCTTTCGCAGAAAACTCAACGGCAAGAGCAATTGGAAGCCGCTTACAAGAATCAGAAAGATCGCATTGAGCAGCTCGAGGTCTTTATAAATCGTTTTCGTTACCAGGCCACTAAAGCGAAGCAGGTTCAAAGCCGGATTAAAGAGCTGGAGAAGATTGAGCGGATTGAGCTGCCGGAAGAAGAAAAGACCATCCATTTTTCCTTCCCTCAACCCAAGCCGAGCGGCCGGATTGTGGCGGAATTCAAGGCAGTCGCGAAATCCTACGGCGAAAAACAGGTCTTTAAAAATGTCGATTTTATGATCGAGCGCGGCGACCGTATCGCGCTGGTCGGAGTAAACGGCGCCGGCAAATCTACGCTGATCAAGTTGCTCTCCGGGGTCGAGCCGCTGACCCAGGGGCAATACAGTTTAGGCCACAACGTTCATCTCGATTATTTTGCGCAGGACCAGTACAAAGAACTCGACCACGAGCAGCGTATTCTCGACGATCTTGGCAAAGTCGCGCCGTCGTCCCGCGAAACCGATTTGCGCAACCTGCTCGGGTGTTTTCTGTTCTCCGGGAGACGACGTGTTCAAGCGCATCGGGGTGCTCTCCGGCGGGGAGCGAAACCGGTATGCCCTGCTGAAGATGCTGCTGCATCCGGCGAATTTTCTCTTGCTCGACGAGCCGACGAACCATCTGGACATTCGCGCCAAGGATATTCTGCTGAATGCGTTGAGTGCGTATACCGGAACAGTCGTGTTCGTATCGCACGATCGCTATTTCATCGATAAACTGGCCACGCGGGTATTTGAAATCGGCGGCGGCAAGATTGAAATCTATCCCGGCAATTACGAGGATTTTCTGTGGCGAAAACAAGGCGGCGCCGAAAAACTGCAGGCGTCAGTAGCCGCAAAACAGGCGCCGGCTCCAGCGAACGGAAACTGGCGCTACAGCTCCTGCGGCTGCTCATAAAGCAAAGCGCCTCAATCCCATCAAGCGCAAGCAGATGGAAGAGCGGGCGCAAAAGTTAGAAGAGGAAATATCCAGTCTGGAATCGGCAATTGCTGCCTGCGAAACTTCCCTGTTGACTTACATCAGCGGTGAAGAGACCTACGCGGCTCTCGCAGGAAATTGACCTGCGCCGAACTGAATTGCAGAAACGCACTGCGGAATGGGAAAAGATCGGCGAAGAACTGGAAGCCAGCGCGGAAAAAGTGTAGATGCCGAAGCGCACCAAAGACGCACTACACTGCGCGTCGCTGGACAGACCCGCCGGTACCACGCCTCCCGTAACCTGCCGCACTTCGGTAATCCTGTGCCATAGTCACTATTACCGAATCCCGCCGCGACGCGCGGACAAAAATCAAGGAAGGTTCTAATGCTGCATTCCACCGACAACGCTCCCAAGCCGCAATTTCCACCCTCAACCCTCAACCCGGTTGCGCCGTTGAAAACCGTCACCTCGCCCATCGAGCAGGCCACCATTGGACGCTCGCTGGTGATCAAGGGCGAAATCAGCGGCAGCGAGTCGCTCTACATCGACGGGCGGATCGAAGGCACCATTTCATTCAAAGATCATCGCGTAACGGTGGGGCGGAATGGTGTGGTCGCGGCCAATATCGCGGCGCGGGAAGTCGTGATCATGGGCAAAGTCACCGGCAACATCGAGTGCAGCGACCGGGTGGATATCCGCAGCGAAGGCACACTCACCGGCGACATTATCAGCCGCCGCATCAGCGTGGAAGATGGAGCGCTGCTTCGTGGCAGCGTGCAGCTCACGCCAGCTGAGCAGAAACAGGAAAAATCTTCGCGTACCGAAGCGCCTAAGGCGATGGCAGCCGCAGCCGGCAAATAAAGTTAACTACCAAAAAGTTTTCTTGGGGCCACAAACTCGAACCTGGGTTGTGGCCCTGTTTCTTGCCTGCCCAAAAATTGCAAATATATCGTCTCACGATATTTATTGAAATTGGCCATCCCTTGGCATGGTCGCGCCATCGCATATTACAGAGAAATTACAAAAAGCAAAAGGAGGCGCGAAGTGGTTGATACTACGTATCAAAACGTAAACGTCGCCCCGTTGCGAGCCACCATCAGCTGGGCAGCAGTGTGGGCGGGAGTCTTTGCATTCATAGCGATTTGGTCGGTATTTGGCCTGTTGGGAATGGCGATATTCGCCAGTGCCGCAAACCCCAGCGCTCAACAGCCGGTCACGGGAATGAATGTCGGAATGGGTATATGGGCAATTATTCTTACCGCAATCGCGATGTGGGTAGCAGGCCGGGTAACTGGGCACTTAGCCGGGATTGGAAATAGCAGTCGAAGGCCTGACACATGGCTTGGTCATGTTTGGGCTTTCAGTGGTCGCAGCTCTGATCATTACCATTCTCGGCGGGACTGACCCTCGAGTGGCGGCGCCGGCGTGAATGGAACCGTTCACAATCCTTACATCCTGGGTGTGATTTGCCGACCTGGGCTGGATTGGTTTCCTTTGTCTGCTCTTCGGATGGCTGGCGGCCATGGGCGGAGCGACTGCAGGGTCGAATTCCGCAAAAGGCTTCCCGAAGCAAAAAACCAGCGAGGCCGACAACCTTCGGCGAATCAGGCCGGCCGCATAGTCGGTTGGCCCTGAATCGCGCTGGCATGAATGAATGATGATTTGCGGCATTCGTCGGTAGGCCGTGGGGGGCGATTAATCGCAGTCAAATTAATCGCCCGACTTCCGTTCCTCGCCGGCGCTCGGTAGCGGCTTTGCAGACTGATACCTCGTATAATCAAAGATTGGACTCTTCCTTCCAGGGGATAACTTGAGCTCACACATGCCACCTCGTCCCGGACAACCGCCGCCCGCGCCACAACCGCTGCCCGGAGTCGACGCCATCATTGCGGTCGGATCCGGCAAGGGCGGCGTTGGAAAGACCACGCTGGCGGTCAATCTGGCGTTAGCTTTGGCAAAGCTTGGACACAAAACCGGGCTGCTCGACGCTGATGTCTACGGCCCCAATGTCCCGCTGATGCTGGGAACCAATGCGCAGCCCAAAGTGATGGGCGAAAACCGCATCGTCCCGCTCGACGTGCATGGCCTGAAAGTCATTTCGGTTGGCCTGCTCAATCCCGGAGACAAGCCGCTGATCTGGCGCGGGCCCATGCTGCACTCCATCATCCGGCAGTTTTTGGGCTCAGTGGAGTGGGGCGAACTCGATTACCTGATCGTCGATCTGCCACCCGGAACTGGCGATGTCGCGCTGTCTCTTATCCAGACGGTCCCGCTTACCGCGGCGATCGTAGTTTCCACGCCATCCGACGTCTCTTTGCAAGACGCACGCAAGGCGATCGAAATGTTTCGCCAGATGAAGGTGGACATCGCCGGCATGGTTGAAAATATGAGCTACTTTGTGTGTCCGCATTGCCACAATGAAATTGACATTTTTTCTCGCGGCGGCGCGGAAAAGACTGCCCGTCAGTTCGAGGTTGATTTTCTCGGCAGCATTCAACTCGATCCGCAAATACGAAAATCCGGAGACGAAGGGCGGCCAGCGGTGCTGGAAGGCGAATCTTCTCCTCATGCCAAAGCGCTTTTCGAGTTTGCTCATCGGGTGGAAGAACGGATTGCGCAAATCAAGGCAGCGGCGCCCGAAGGTGTGATTCAAATCCAATAGGCCCCCTACCTCATCTAATAGATATGAACTGGGAAGGACCCGGTGTAGTATCCGGAAGCGGGAACCCTAGATCGGGCCATGAAAGTTGCCGTAACTCTCTGTTTCCCAAATTGTTACCCGTCTTCCGCAAAGTGTTGGAATAAGCAGGAGCGCAGGTAGAATAGGAATATGTCGGCTGGGCAAAATATCGGCGATCGGGAACGCGAAATCCTGACCGCAATTGTCGAGACTTTCATTTCGACAGGCGAGCCGGTCGGATCGCGCATGCTTTCCCGGGGCAGCCGCGAGGGGCTAAGCCCGGCCACCATCCGCAATGTGATGGCCGATCTGGTCGACGCAGGCTATCTGGAACAGCCGCACACTTCTGCTGGTCGAGTGCCTAGCCCATCCGCGTACCGCTATTACGTTGAGCAACTTAGCGGCAAGACGCAGATATCGAAGACGGATGCCGGCATCATTCAGGATTCGCTGCAGGGCGTAACCGATGTGCAGGAATTCATGGAGCGCACCTCGCATGTGCTTTCGCTGATCTCGCGAAACGTCGGTGTAGCGGTAGCTGCAAGCGGTCCGAAAAATGCGTTGGAGCACGTGTACTTCTCGCGGCTCGGCGATCAGAAGGTGCTGGCTGTGGTGGTGACCAAGTCAGGCCTGGTGCGCGACCGGCTCATGCGACTCGATTTGCCGCAGGCGGACCTTGACGCTGCAGCGCGATACATCAACGACAATTTTCGCGGCTGGACTTTGGAGAAAGTTCGCCACGAGATTGCCCGTCGCCTTGAAAAAGAGCGTAGCGAATATGACCGGCTGATGACTTCGGTCGAGCAGCTTTACAAGCAAGGCGTGCTTTCTGGAGACGAGTCGGCGCAAGTGGTATTCATCGAAGGCACGGCCAACCTGGTTGCCGGCGAGCAGGACCGTAAGCGCCTGCAGGAGCTTTTGCAGGCACTCGACGAGAAACAAAAGTTGGTCGAGTTGCTGGGCGCGTATCTGGACGCCAAGCAAGAAGCAGTGCGCGTGGTGATTGGGCTCGACGAGGCCACACCTTCGATGCGTAATTTAGTTTTGATCGGCACTCCGGCGCGGGTGGGAGGCGAAGTGATGGGATCACTGGCAGTGCTGGGTCCCACCCGCATGGATTATCAAAATACCATCACCGCGGTTTCATATATTGCGCGGTTGTTCGACAAAATTCTTAACGAATCTGAGTGAAGGTTATGGCAAGAAACGGAAAAACTGAAGTTGAAGATCAACATCTCGATATTGACCATGAATTGCCCGCGAGCGAAGAGACGGAATCGCAGGCCGCTGATCAGAATGCAGAACTAGAAAAACTGCGCGCCGAGCGTGATTCGCTGGTGGATCGCCTGGCCCGCATGCAGGCTGAGTTCGACAATGCCCGCAAGCGCGCTGCGAAAGAGCAGCAGGATTTTCGCGACTACGCGCTGGTGGACACCATCAAAGCGATTATCCCGGTGCTCGATAGTTTTGATCGCGCGCTGCAAACTTCGCCTGAGAAATCAGAGTTCCATTCGGGCGTGGAGCTGATTCACAAGCAACTGGTGGACGCCCTGACGAAGCTTGGCGTGAAGCCGATTTCGGCGGAAGGCGAGCAGTTCGATCCGCGCTATCATGAAGCCATCGAATTGGTCGACACGCACGACGCCGACGACCAGCAGGTGATCGAAGAGCTGCAGCGCGGGTACAAATTGAAAGACCGGCTGCTGCGTCCCGCGATGGTAAAAGTGGCGCGCAATTCCCGATCAGTGATTCAATACAACAGCGAAAGGTGCTGAAGAGAGAACCTTGCCGAGCGTAAAACGAGATTACTACGAAATTCTGGGTGTGCAGCGTGGGGCGACTGATCAGGAGATCAAGAGCGCCTATCGCAAGCTTGCGCTGCAATACCATCCCGACCGCAATCCTAATAACCCTGACGCGGAAGAGAAATTCAAGGAGTGCAGCGAAGCCTATGCCATTCTGGCTGACGCCGAAAAGCGCGAGATGTATAACCGCTTCGGTCATGCGGGCGTGGGCGTCGGGCGTGCCGGGTGGCGGGTTCGATGCATCGGTGTTCCAGGATTTCGGCGACATATTTGGCGAATTTTTCGGATTCGGCGATTTGTTTGGCGGAAATCGTTCCGGCGGGCGCACCCGCGCGCAACGCGGCGCCGATTTGCGGGAAGACATCACCATCGAATTCGAAGAAGCCGCCTTCGGCACGGAAAAGAAGATCACCTATCGCAAGCACGAGACTTGCGAAAAGTGCAACGGCTCCGGCAGCGCGCAGGGCAAAGCTCCCGCCGCTTGCCGCACCTGTGGCGGCCGCGGACAGGTCAGATATCAGCAGGGATTTTTCAGCATTGCGCGCACTTGTCCCACTTGCCACGGCGCCGGCAGCGTGATCAGCGATCCCTGCACGAATTGCCGGGGCGAAGGCCGAGTGGTTCAGCAGAAAACTATTGACGCTAAAATTCCCGCAGGGGTCGAGGATGGAACCCGCATTCGTTTCACCGGCGTCGGCGAAGCCGGCCTGCATGGAGGACCGCCGGGAGATTTGTACGTCGTGCTTCGGGTCAAGCAGCACGCCTTTTTTGATCGGCAAGGCGACGATCTCTATTGCGTTGTTCCGATTTCTTTTACCCAGGCATCGCTGGGCACCGAAATTCAGGTGCCGACGCTCGAAGGCGAGCAGGCGCTGAAAATTCCCGAAGGCACTCAGTCCGGGACCGTGCTTAAGCTTCGCGGCAAAGGCGTTCCGGTTCTGAACGGACACGGCAAGGGAAATCTTTTCGTGGAAGTCCGCGTCCAGACGCCTACCAAACTGACCAAACGCCAGCGCGAGCTACTGCAGGAACTTCAGGGCATCGCGCAGGTGGAGAACAAGCCGCAGCGCACTTCCATCCTGGGCAAGATGAAAGACATGTTCACGTCAGGCCTAGCCGCGCTTCTGATCCGTTTACAATCTCTTCTTCGCCGGCGGGTTTACTACGCCTGCATAATCAATCCATGGAAATTCAGGAGAACATCGCGCTCGCGCCTCTGACCACCCTGCGGGTCGGCGGCAATGCGCGATATTTTGTCCGCGCTGAATCTACCGAAGATGTTGAGGCCGCGGTCAATTTCGCGGAAGAAAGAAATCTTCCGCTGTTTGTTCTCGGAGGCGGCAGCAATGTCTTGATCTCAGATAACGGATGGCCCGGCCTGGTGCTGCAGATCGGCATTTCAGGTATTGATCACACTCATGAGCGGCAGACAATCCGGCTCATAGTCGGCGCCGGCGAAGATTGGGACCCTTTCGTTGCGTTTTGCGTGACCCGACATCTTGCTGGGGTCGAATGCCTGAGCGGAATTCCGGGAAGCGTTGGGGCGACGCCGGTGCAGAACGTCGGAGCTTACGGCCAGGAAGTTTCGCAAATCATCGCCTCATTGTCGGTGTTTGATCTTGCCAGCAAACAAATGAGAGAGCTGGACGCCTCGGACTGCGAATTCAGCTACCGCAGCAGCCTGTTCAATACTCGAGAGCGCGGACGCTACATCATTCTTCGCGTGACCTACGAACTCCAGGCCGGGGGCGCTCCAAGGTTGAGCTATGCGGACTTGCAGAAATATTTCGCTGCGAGCGGTGAAGCGCCGACGCTTTCTGAAGTGCGGAAGGCAGTTCTGGAAATACGCGCCAGCAAAGGCATGTTGATCACTCCGGACGATCCCGATAGCCGCAGCGCTGGATCATTCTTCAAGAATCCGGTGCTCACCCCGGCGCAATTTCAAGAACTGGAACAAAAGCGCCGGTGAGCGACAATTTAAAGATTCCTAGCTATCCGGCTGCATCGCAGCAGAAGAAAGTTTCTGCCGCATGGCTGGTAGAGAATTCCGGATTTACCAAAGGTTACATAAAAGGCCACGCAGGAATTTCCAGCAAACATGCGCTGGCGCTGGTCAATCGCGGAGACGCATCGGCCGCTGAAATCCTGGCGCTGCGGGATGAAATTCAACAGCGTGTGGAACAGAAGTGGGGTGTCCGGCTCGAACCGGAACCGGTGCTGGTCGGGTTTTGAACCAAAAGGCGGCTCCGCCACGGAGTCCGATGAATTGTCCCTCGATGATGAGGATCCGACAATGCGAGAACCGCCAATTTACTGATCGGCAATTTTTGCCGCTTCTTTAAATATTTCGAGGAACATGGCGCGGGTGAGTTTTCCAGTCTGCGTGTTTTGGTTAGAAGGATGATAGGAAGCCAGCAGGACGCGCCGGTCGGGCATCTCGTATTTCGCGCCATGCTGAAAAATAAATCCCGTCTTGCGGTCGACAATGCCTTGCCGGGTCATATGATTCAGATACGCATCGAAGCCAATTTTTCCCAGCGCAACGATCACCTTTAATCTTTTCAATCCTTGGAGTTCGCGGTCGAGAAATGTGGCGCAGTTTGCCAGCTCTTGCGGCAAAGGCTTATTATCCGGCGGAGCACAGCGGGCTGCCGCAGTAATGTATAAATCCTTCAAGACAAGTCCGTCGTCGCGTCTGGTGGCAGTGGTCTGATTGGCGAAGCCGGTTTCGTGCAACACCGGATACATGAAGTTTCCGGAAGAATCCCCGGTGAATGGCCGCCCGGTGCGGTTCGATCCATGCGCTCCCGGCGCCAGCCCCATAATTAAAACGCGCGCGTTGGGATCGCCGAAACCCGGCACCGGCTTGCCCCAATATTCCCAGTCTTTGTAGGCCCGCCGCTTTTCACGGGCGATCTGCTCGCGATACACCACCAGCCGGGGGCATCGCCCGCAAGCGACAACTTCAGAATTGAGAACGGTGAGCCAATTCGACATTTGTGTTGGAGGATTCAGGGTTTCCTTCGTGTCCTTCGTGCCGTTAGTGGTTCATTGGGCCTTAGAGTCAGGCCTTAACAAACCATTCAACCACTAAGGACACGAAGTTACACGAAGGAAAAACGCCAGCTTAATCTTTCTGCGGCACCGCGAAATATCCGCTGCGGGCCTGGATCTTGTAGCCATCTTTCGATTTGATCAGCACTTTGCGGAAGCCGCCGTTCTTCACCGAATTCGTGGGCACATAACCAACGTTGTACTGGCTGCGCAGTTCCTCCGAGATCTGATCGAACGCCTGCTTCAGCTTTTCGGTTTTGTTGCCGACTTCAATCATGCGGCCGCCGGTTTCGGAGGTCAGCCTTCTCATCTCGCTATCGCCGCTATAACCGCCGAAGCCGTAAAACCCGCGGTCGGCGCAAAGCAGCACATAAACAATGGTGTCAGCTTTCTGCGCCGCCTCGATTGCATCCCTGAGTTTGTACTGGCTGCCTTGGTCTTCGCCGTCGGTGAGCAGAATCATCGCCTTGCGATCGACCTGCTGGCCCATTTCGTCGTGAGACGCCAGATAGACGGCGTCATAAAGCAGCGTCCCCTTGGGCTGTCCGACGGTCGGAACCGGACCGCCGCCCTGGCCCGGGCAGACCGGACACCGCCGCCTGCCCACCGCTGTCAATTTTTACGCTGTTCAGCGCCGCCTTCAGGCGACGCGGGCTGCTGGTGAAATCCTGCACCAGGCTGACTCCAATGTTGAAGTCCATCACGAAAGCCATATCCTTATCGCGCAGGATCTGGCTGAGAAATGCCCCGCCGACCTCCTGCTCCATGCCCAGAACCCGTTCCTGGCTGGCGCTGGAATCGATGAGAATTCCCAAAGTCAGGGGCAATTGCGATTCGGCGGAGAAATATTTGATGGTCTGCGGCTTGCCGTCCTCGGCCACTTCGAAGGCATCTTTCGGCAGGTTGGCGATCAGGCCGCCCTTTTTGTCCTTCACATTGAAAAACAGCTGCACCACGTTCGTGTTGGCGCGGAAAGTGGTGACCGGCTGGTCATCTGCGTCTTTTTTGTCCTTTTCAGCCTGGGCCTTTTCCGCAGCCTCGCGGTCCTGCTGGTCGGGCACCATCTGAACATCCTGGGCCGCGGCGAATTGCGACAAAGCTAAGCCGAGTAACACGAGTTGGATACAAAACAGCCCTAAGGCGAAACAACGACCGCATAAATTGGGTTCCTGTGGTTTCTGGTAGTCTACTTCTCACCACTTAGATGCACCAAACCTGCTGGCCCAAGCATCCCAATAGCCAGAACTTTTGACGGGGGATTTCGTTGCCGAGACGATTAGTAATGTGGCTTCTGGTAATTGGTGCGCTGACATTCGCGGTTGGACCGATTTGGGGACAAAACACAACCGACAGTTCTCAACCCGCGCCCGCCCAACAGCAAAAAGATGCGGACCCAGCCCAAGCAGAGCATTCCTGATGCACCATCGGCGGTGCAACCGCCGGCAGCTTTGCCGCAGCCGCCGCCGACGCCGCAGTCCGAGCAGCAGCCCGCGCCCGCACCTGCAGCAGCCTGCCGCGAATGAGCCTCCGCCCCGGGAACGGCAGCCGATGAGCAACTACAGCGGGTCCGCGGCCGCCGATGAATGTGAAAACTGTTCCCCAGGGAGGCGCAACGCCGGTGTTCCGACTCCCAAGACCAGTTATTCCAAATTCAGTGACCAACGTGAACCAGGTCATGGTTCCCGTGACTGTAAAAGATGAATCCGGCCACTTGGTGGGAGGTCTGCTCTCCAAAGATTTTACCGTCCGGGAAAACGGCAAGAAGCAGACGCTGAACTTCTTTACCAGCGATCCTTTTGCGCTCTCAGCAGCCATTATTTTTGATCTGGGCATGAAGGACGTAGACGTCCAGAAGGTCAACCACACTTTTCCTGCGCTGGAGGGGGTGTTCAGCCCTTTTGACGAAATCTCAATCTACAGTTACAGCAACGTCGTGGGAGAGATTTCCAGCTGGACCGGAGTGGGAGAAAAGCTGACCGCGAGATTTGAGAGCCTGGCAACCGCGAGCGGAAGAAACAACGGTCCACCAGTGGTCGATGGTCCGTTTGGGCCGCAGGGTCCAACCATCAATAACATGCCGGTTGATCCCAATCCAGGGATTACAGCCTCATCGACGCAGCAGGAATCGCACGTGCTGAATGACGCCATTCTGCGGGCGGCGATCGATCTTTCAAAGCGGCCGCGCGAGCGACGCAAGGTAATTTTTATCATCAGCGACGGCCGCGAATATCGCAGCGAAGCCAGCTATCGCGACGTGCTGAAAGTCCTGCTCAGCAACAACATTATGGTGTACGCGATCGGCGTAGGCGGCAGCGCGATTCCGGTTTACGACAAGGTTTCGAAGCTGCATCTTCCCCGTTTCGGCTATAGCGACATCCTGCCCAAATACGCCAGCGCAACCGGCGGCGAAGTTTTCAACGAACTCACCCGGACCGGCCTTGAAGACGCCTATTCACGGCTGATGGGTGACGCCCGCAATCAGTACACCCTGGGCTACATTTCACACGCGCCGACGGTAGGCCAGCACAATGAAGTCGAAGTACTGGTGGACCGGCGCCAGTTGCAAGCGTTCTTCGATCCGACCGTGCGTGGATGTAACTGCCAAAGAGGGATACTACGCAATGCCGCCGGCGAGGTGATTCCGGCCTGACTCTAGCTGGTCTCCGCGGGAGCAAAGATAACCAGAAGCACCAATTCTTCTGCGATATCGAAGAAGCGATGCTCTAAGTTCTTCTCGACGAAAATCACATCGCCTTGGCTGATCGGATCGTTCTTCCCTGCCCAGCCGCATCTTCGCCTTACCGCGGACCACGTAATAAATTTCGTCTTCCTGGTGAGGCGTCTGTTTGTCGGTCGCGCCTGCGGGCAAAACGTAAATTCCAGCGCTCATCGCGGGAACGCGAAGAAATTCGTCGGTAGCGGTTGTCTCCCAGGTCGCTGCAGCACATCCGCAAATTTGCAGTATCTGGCTCACGCCAACGCGCCCTGGAAAAATATTTCCGTGTATTGCTTCGCCAGACTCTCCTCCTGCAGGCTTCCCGTCCGGGCGATACCACTGATAAATCCAGTTGATCATTCCCAACAACGCGAACGCCGCCGCACGGGGTGTCACGGAACCGCTCGGACCCGCGCGCCCGCTGCACTTCGGCAATCAGGTTCTCGAGAAAGTGCACGTAATCTTTCTTTCGCGAGTTGATTCGTTTGCGAAGCGCCGGCGTCAGCGGATGGTTTTCATGCAGCATAACCGTGATCTCACGGTCGCGTTCGCTTAATACAACCGCTATGTGGCGACGAATCACCGTCCGCAATCGTTCTTCGGGATCAGGGATCAGTTTCGCCGGGCGCAATCACCCGCTCTTCGGTGATGTCCATGGCGTGACTCATCAGATTAAAAAGGATTTCTTCCTTGCTCTGAAAGTGGTGATAAAGTCCGCCCTTGCTGAGCTTGAGCGCCGCAGCCACGTCGTTCATCGAAGTCGCGTCATAGCCTTGCTGCTGGAACAGGCGGGCGGCGGCGCGCAGAATTTCCTGACGAGAGCCCAGTGTTCCCTCGCGAGGCCAGAGGTCGTAGCAGCCGTACGTGCCATAGTTCGAGCCACTGATCGACAGCATATACAGCGAGCGACCAGAAATGCCAAATTTGCTGGTTTGGTGACCGCCGGCAACTGTTTGGAAATGAGATCACGTAAAATGTTAAGGAGCATGGCTGAAAAAACTGTGCAGTTTAAAATCCGCCGCCAGGATTCGCCAAACGCCAGCCCGCGCTGGGAGGAGTTCGAGCTGGCCTGGCATTCAGGAATGAACGTCATCTCCTCGATGATGGAGATCGCCCGCAACCCGGTCACGCGCGACGGCAAAGCGACAACCCCGATCACCTACGATTCGAATTGCCTGGAAGAAGTCTGCGGATCGTGCGCCATGCTGATCAATGGCAAAGCGCGAATGGCGTGCTCTGCGCTGGTGGATAATCTTGAAAAACCGATCCGGCTCGAGCCGCTATCGAAATTTCCCGTGGTGCGCGATCTGGCGGTCGACCGCAGCGTGCTGTTCGAAAACCTGAAGCGCGTAAAGGCCTGGGTGCCGGTCGATGGCACTTATGATCTTGGTTCCGGCCCGCGCGTCACCATGCAGGAACAGGAAGCGGCCTACCCGCTTTCGCGCTGCATCTCGTGCTGCTGCTGTATGGAGGTCTGCCCGCAATTCAACGAAGAAACCGGCTTCGTCGGCGCGGCGACGATTTCGCAGGTTCGCCTTGTTCAACACCCATCCGACAGGAGCTGCCCTGAAGCGCGAACGGCTGGCAGCCCTGATGGGCGATGGCGGAATCCAGGAGTGCGGTTATGCGCAGAACTGCGTGGAAGCCTGCCCGAAGGATATTCCGCTGACGCGTTCAATCTCTGAAGTCGGCGGTGCGGTGATGAAGCAAGCGATCGGCGATTTGTTCCGGCGCTGATAAAGCCTTTAACCGCAGAGATCGCAAAGAACCCCCAGAGATCGCAGAGAAAACCTTACGCGAGGTATCTCCGGGTCCTGAAAGCTTTTGGGATCCTGCATTCCGTTGCAGAAGCGCTTCTTTCTTGAATAGCCTTATTCCGCGATTTCGGGTCGTTCTCGGCGTCCTCCGCGGTTAAAAGCTTTTTCCCTATTAAGCGGCATATGCCCACTCCCGGTTACTAGTGACACTTTTCGTAACGTGACCGAAAAAGTTTGCCACTTTCTGGTCCTTCCTCTTCCCTGAATGCCGCTGCGGGACGCGGATTCCAGCCCGGCAGCCGGGCGTGGCGCTGAATCCAAAGAGGATGCCGTCCCGACGCGTCAACTGCGCTGAACGGCACCATAGCTGCAATCTATATAGCGTCCGACATCTTGAGTAACTGGGGGGTAACCAGCAGGAGTTAGAGGTGGTGAGCCCAAGGTAATGCAAAAGTTTAAACTTTTGAGCTTGGCTTTTTCAGGAACTGTCATAGAATGAAGCCCTGGAATGAACACCTTGAGCGCCTTCTGCAAAGTTCGCCGATGAAAATTCAGAAACATGCCGTCACATTTTTCGTCACTCTGGTCATGAGCTGCCAGGCATTTGCCGTTCGGCCCATGGTGTCGCCGCGTTACCATCGCATGCACCGCATTCGTCGCATCCCATGGAATCCGGTATTCAAGCCGTCGCACGAATCTTTGCTGTTGCAGAATGAAGAAATCGACCGGCTAAACCTTCCGCGCATTTATGACGATAAGCAGCTGGAGAAGCTCAAGGCCAGCGGTGACCTGGTTCCGATCGTTCCCGGCGAGGCGCTTCGCATTCAGCCGTCACTCGATCCTAACCGGCGCTATTGCCGCACCTGGACGCTGGATTTCGTGAACGACGTTAGCGAGGCATACTACAAAGAATTTCATCAGCAGATTCAAGTTAATTCGGCGGTGCGTACGGTCCTGGTACAGAAAAAGCTGCGTCGCCACAATCGCAACGCGGCCCCGGAAAAAGGCGAAACCGCTTCGTCACATCTTGCCGGACTGACGGTTGATCTGCAGCGTCGTGGCATGACCAAGGCGCAAGTGAAGTGGATGGAGAATTATCTTCGCCCGCTGAAGGAAATGGGACTGGTTGAGCCGGAAGAAGAACGGCGGCAGTGGTGCTTCCACATCATGGTCGCAGGCGCGTATGACGACTGGCGGGCGAACCATATGTTTGCGCAACAGGAAGATGTGAACAAGACGCTCTCTGAAATCACGTCGATCGGCCTGCCGGAATCCGGCCTTCCGCAATAGCTTTTTATCATCCAGCCCTGCGGCGCTCACACGAGCCCCGCAGGGCTTTTTTATTTAACCCGACTCTCTAAGTTATCCTCATCGCATGCTGATTCTGATGGCTGGCCTGCCAGGCACCGGCAAAAGTACGCTCAGCCGGGCGCTGGCGGCGAAGCTTGGCGGCACAGTGATCGACAAGGACCAGATTCGAGCCGCACTGTTCTCTGCCAGGGACATCGAGTATTCGACCGAACAGGACGACTTTTGCATGGCGGTAATGCTCAAAGTGGCAGGATTTTTATTTCGCAAGGATCCGGCGCGTCTTGTCTTCCTGGACGGCCGAACCTTTTCACGAGCCTACCAATTGAAACGCGCCACTGGCTTCGCAGAGGCTATCGGCCAGCCGTGGCAAATTCTGGAGTGCATCTGCAGAGAGGACACTGCCCGCAAGCGGCTCAGCAATAGTCCCGCTCACGTTGCCGCGAACCGTAATTTCGACTTATACCTGACGGTGAAGGCACGCTTCGAGGAGATCACGCTCCCGAAAACTATCATCGACACTGACCAGTCCCTTGAGACCTGCATTCAGGAAGCCACCGACGCCCTCGGCTCCCGATCGTCTTGAAAATCAAGCGGGATCTCCTCTGTGGCTTTCCTCTGTGAAACCTGTGCCCTCTGTGGTTAGCCTTTCGCTGTCGTACAATGCTATTTCTGTTTCGACGCCAACCCATGCCAGGAGCAACCATGCGCAAACTGTTAATTATTCTGTTGGCTTTTTCTTCCCTGCAACTTGTGGCGCAAACTTCGACGCCGGCGGCCAAGAAGCCCATGGCGAAAAAGCCGGCCACAGCCACAAAACTTCCGCCGACGGCGATTATCGACACGACGGCGGGAAAGCTCACCTGCGTACTTTTTCCTGATAAGGCGCCGATCGGCGTCGCCAATTTTATCGGTCTGGCCCGCGGCACCAAGGACTGGACCAATCCCGCGAATGGCCGCAAGATGCATGGCGTGCCACTGTATAACGGAACCATCTTTCACCGGGTGATTCCGAATTTCATGATTCAAGGCGGGGACCCGGTAGGCACGGGCGAGGGCGATCCCGGATACAAGTTCAAAAACGAAACCTCTGCCGGACCTGCAGTTCGACCGCCCTGGGCGACTGGCCTACGCCAACGCCGGACCCGACACCAACGGCTCGCAGTTTTTCATCACCGAAGTTGCCTACCCCAGTTTGAACGGCGGCTACACCATCTTCGGGCAGTGCGATGATGCCAGCGTCGAAGTGGTGAAGAAGATTGCACGTCTGGCTCGGAATGGAAATGACCGTCCCGACCAACCTCCAAAGATCATTAAAGTTACTATCCTGCATGCGGGAGGAACTCACGCGCCGGTGCACAAAGCCACCCACAAGCCCGCGCCGAAACCGGCCGCGCCTAAAACCAGTACTCCGCAGTGAAGAAGAATTGAATCATTAGAGGGATTGAATCATTGGAATTTTTTCAATGATTCAATGATCCGATGATTCAATGACTGAATATTATTCTGAAAGGATTCATTCATGGCACGAGAAACCGGCACTTATGCAACTCTCAATACATCTGAAGGCACAATCGTATGTCGCCTTTTCGAAAAAGACGCACCCAAAACGGTGCAAAACTTCATCGACCTGGCTGAAGGCAAGCGCGAATGGAAGCATCCCAGCACCGGAAAGAAAAGTTCGGATCGTTTATACGACGGCACGATTTTTCATCGCGTGATTCCCAACTTCATGGTACAGGGTGGTGATCCTGCGGGCACCGGCTTCGGCGGGCCCGGATATCAATTTGAAGATGAAACCAAGAACTCGCCGCACAAATTTGACATGCCGGGCAAGCTGGCTATGGCCAATGCCGGGCCGAACACCAATGGCTCACAGTTTTTTATTACCGTCGCGCCGACGCAGTGGCTGACCGGCAAGCACACTATTTTTGGCGAAGTCGTCGAAGGCCAGGACGTTGTTGACAAGATCGTCAACGTTCAGCGCGGCCGCAATGACCGTCCGGATAAAGATGTGGTGTTGAAGTCGGTGGAAATCGAACGCGTGTGAACCAGGGAGCAGCAGGGCTTTGAGTCAATCTAACAGTACGGCTGAAGCCATGCCCTCCACTACTACGATCCGACCCTGACGCTCGCCGCGGCACTCTGGCGACTCAACGTAGCCTGAGTATGGAGGTCGCAGATGGCAATAGCCAGTGCGTCGGCGGCATCGGCGGGTTCAGGAATTTCTGCCAGACAAAGCAGCCGCGCGACCATCAGCTGCACCTGCTCTTTTTCGGCGCGACCGTAACCGACGACCGAAGCCTTGATGGTCAAGGGCGCGTATTCGCCGATTTGAAGTCTCTGTGAAGACGCAGCCAGCAAGGCCACGCCTCTGACCTGTCCTAATTTCAGCGCAGACTTGGCATTCACCGAATAAAAGACCTCTTCGATCGCCACCCGGTCGGGTTGGAATTCCTGGATCAGCGCGCTGAGACGATCGAACACGGTCGAAAGCCGAGTCGGCAAGGACTCTCGCGGAGAAAGCCGGATTCCGCCGAATGACACGCAAGCCAAGTTTATCTTGCCCATCCAGATCCACCACCCCGTAGCCGGTGCACTCGGTTCCGCAATCGATTCCCAGGACTCGCATGTTGCGACGAGTGTACTAGAAATTGCTCTCGATAAAGCCGCGCGCAGGTTTACTCTCTTAACCCGCGCGAGATCGATTATCCATATTAGAAATTCCGATACCTCCGCGCCTTTCACCTGAGTCTGACGGATGATAATCTAATATTTCCGCGACATGGTGAACGTGCCGGTAGTGTCTTTGAGTGGTCGTCATTCGCAGGTGGCGGAAAATCCATATTGCAGCGACGGAGGAAGAGGCGATGAAAATCGGCATACTAACGGGCGGCGGCGATTGCCCCGGACTGAATGCAGTTATTCGTGCCGCCGTTCGCAAAGGCACTTTTCACTACGAAGACCAGTTCGTGGGTTTTCTCGAAGGCTGGCGCGGGGTGATGGAAAACCAGACCATGCCGCTCGACCTGCAGAGCGTGGCCGGTATTCTTCCTCGTGGTGGAACCATCCTACGCACCTCGCGGACCAATCCCGCGAAAAAGCCCGATGGGCTCGACACCTGCATTGCAACTCTTAAAAAAAATGATATCGATGCGTTAATCGCGATCGGCGGCGATGACACTTTGTCAGTCGCGACTAAGCTTTTCGATAAAGGTGTGAAGGTTGTCGGCGTCCCCAAGACCATCGATAACGATCTAGCGGGCACGGATTTTACTTTTGGTTTTGACACTGCGGTAAACGTCGTCACCGAAGCTATTGATCGCGTCCACACGACTGCTGAAGCCCACAACCGGGTAATGGTGGTTGAGGTGATGGGTCGCGACGCTGGCTGGATTGCGATTTATAGCGGCATTGCGGGCGGCGCTGACGTGATTCTGATCCCGGAGCAGCCCTTCGACGTGGAGATGGTAGCCGCCAAGATCCGTCGCCGCCATGAGCGCGGACGTTACTTCAGCATCGTCGTGGTTGCGGAAGGCGCAAAGTTTGCCGAAGGCAAGAACGGCCCGGTGCTACAGGGCGGAGAAAAAGACGAGTTCGGGCACGCGCGGCTGGGCGGAATCGCGAACACGCTGGCCCAGGAGCTTGAACGGCGCACCGGCTTTGAGACCCGTACGGTTGTGTTAGGTCATATTCAGCGTGGCGGAACCCCCACCGCTTTTGACCGGGTGCTGGCTACGCGTTACGGGCTGGGCGCAATCGACATGGTTCACCGCGGGGAATTCGGCAGAATGGCGGCCCTGCGCGCCAACAAAATTATTTCCATTCCGCTGGCTGAAGCGACGGCGAAAAACCGCACCGTGGACGAGGAGATGATGAATGCGGCGTTCGGCATCCTCGAAGATGAAGAGAAGGAAGCGGTCGCGGGATAGCAGGCCGTGATATTCGGCCATTAGTGTCCGGAAGCTCCCGGGACAGTAAGTGTCTCTGCTGCCCGATTGCCAACAAAAATCAAAGCGGCTCTCTGCATCGGTGTGTTCCTGCACTGATCACTCTCTTGATACCTCGCTCCTCAAATTCCAAATTGCGAGCGGATTCACGCTACGCTGAATCTGAGCCATGGGCCTGAACTCCATCGATTTTGCGATTATTGCTGTTTACCTGATTGGGATCACGCTTTTCGGCATGCGCTTCCGCAAACGGCAGCGCACCTTGCGCGATTATTTTCTCGCCGGACGCGATATTCCCTGGTGGGCAATTGCACTCTCGATCGTGGCGGCTGAGACCAGCACACTGACCATTATCAGCATTCCGGGCCTTGCCTATGACACCAACCTCACTTTCCTGCAAGTCGTCATGGGATATGTGGTGGGACGTTTCATCATCAGTTTTGTTCTGCTGCCGCATTATTTCCGCGGAGAGTTGTTCACCGCTTACGAGCTGATCGAGCGTCGCTTCGGGCCGCGGCTGCGCACGCTGACCTCGGGATTATTTCTGCTGACCCGGGCGGCGGCGGAAGGCGTAAGGGTCTATGCAGTATCGATTGTGGTCTCGATCGCGCTGGGAACCGGAGAGATTGCCTCTATCGCAATCATCACCATCTTGACCCTGATCTATACCTTCGAAGGCGGCCTGGCAGCCGTGATCTGGACCGACGTGGTGCAGACCGTGATCTATGTGGCCGGAACGCTGGTAGGAGTTGCGACGATTCTTCACTACGTTCCCGGCGGCTGGTCGCACATTCATCAGATCGCTTCTGCCACCGGAAGATTGCAGGTCTTCGATTTCACTCCGACCTTCTGGAAGCCATACACCTTTTGGGCGGGAGTAATCGGGGGGGCTTTCTTGACTACTGCCAGTCATGGAACCGACCAGCTGATCGTGCAGCGACTGCTGGCGGCACGCAGCCAACGGCAGTCGGCGGCAGCTTTGCTCTTCAGCGGAGCAGCGATTCTTTTCCAGTTCGGCCTATTCCTCTTTCTCGGAGTCATGCTATTTGCTTACTACATGCTGCCTTCAGCACACTTTGGCAAAGCAGACCGGATTTACCCGACCTTTATCGTGACCAGAATGCCCCACGGGATTTCCGGCTCTGCTGATTGCCGCCATTCTGGCGGCCGCAATGTCGAACCTGAGCGCGGCTTTGAACTCGCTTGTCATCGAGCACGATTCTCGATTTTTATGTTCGTCTGCGGCCACATACTGCGGAAGATAAAAAAATGAGGCTGTCGCGCTTGTCGACCGTGACTGTGGGCAACTGTTACTGTTCATACTGGCGGTGCTTTCGTTGCACCATGTCGGACGTGTGATCGAGGTGGGCCTGCAGATTGCATCTATCGCTTATGGATCATTGCTGGGAGTATTTTTGCTGGGAGTGCTAACCGGTCGAGCAAATCAGAACGGCGCAATTTTCGGAATGCTCTGCGGCTTCGCCACCGAAATCTATCTTTGGCAATTCTCGGCAGTGCCGTGGACGTGGTGGGTGGCGATTGGAACGCGTGGTTACGTTTGTGGTGGGATATGCCGCGAGCTCGCTACTGAAGAGCCAAGTACTAAATTCCGACTTGTTCGGAAGCGAAGCGTTGATTGTGTAATGCGGCGCGGAACTCGTCGGTCGGTAAGGTCGCGACCCGTATGGAAAAGCGCGAGCAGCGGATCGGATTCGTCGCTATGCGTTGGTTGAGAACGCACTCGGACTATTGTCGATACTGTCAGGCCGAACTTCTATTTGTGGAACTGCACCTTTGCTATTCGTGAGCGTGTGGATAAAATTTTCCACTTTGCTCTTTCCTTCAGAACTTTGCCGGGTAAACTGGACTCCGATTCCGGCCGCGGGATGCATGATTCGAACCATGCCCTCGACCGGTAACTCCTGTTTCCCTGCTTTCATGATGATTTGCAGGCGAGTTCGGACCGGAAAGGGCGATTCGGTCTCCAGATAGCAGGCATTAAGGCTCAGGTCACTCAGCTTGCAGATGACCGGCGGATCGTCCGCATCGCCGCCATTCAATTGACGGAAAATCCACGATTTCAAGCGCGCGCTTGCCTCCTCACTAAGATCACGAAAGCGAATGCCCTGGACGTCTTTGCCGCGCCATGCCGCCTCACCGCGACAGTCGATTTCGTCCTGCGTCTCCCGGGAGAGAAAACCGCACCCGGAATTGCGACGGCAACTGGACCTTGGCCTTTGTGGCCACACCGTTTTCACTCAGGTCGACCGTCAGCGAGCTCAATAGTCCGCGGCGGATCCGCGCTCTGTAGCGTGACCGCGAGTTCAACCGGGATCCGCGAGTGGCGTCTGCGCTCGCGTTTCATTAGCGCCCGCACCGAACGAAAGCTTGCCTTGGTGCGCTCCAAAGAGATGGGCTTAAAAAGCACAAAATGCGCCCCCAGTTCAAAGGCGCTTTTCAGGTCTGATTGGCCATCAATGATGGCGACAGCAATGGCGCGCTTATTGGCCGGCGCCGAATGCGCGCCTTTCAGTATCCTGGCCGCAATCGCCTGAGTCGTGCAATCGACAATGATTGCCTCAAAACGTTGGCGGGTAAGCTTTTGGATGGCGGCATCGAGCTCGGTGCAGTGTTCCACCCCGATCTCCAGATCGGTCAGCACGCGGCGCAGTACGCGGACGATCTTGTCGTCCGAGCATAGAGCAGCGACTGCAATCCGGGCTGAGCGAAATAAGACACAATAGTCTGCCAATCGAATTTAGCACACGAGGATTGTTTGCTGAAATACATAGGCGCTGGAGGAGGTTACTGTGGTCATCCAAAGATAAATCTTCCCAGAACGGGCCGTGTACGCTAACCTCATTATTTTTTCATTGGTTTTTGCAGATTGCTGACTTCGTTGTGATTGACTTTGGACGGGCTTGACGTAAAATCGAGCCTTCCAGTTGCCAAATTTCGCGGCGGCGCTGCGCATGTTTCTTAATTTTGTGCAGCAGCCGAAGGTTTTTGGAATCCTTCTTCTGGGCTCTCGGAATCTAACTATGTCTGGGATTAATTATCGGACTGACTAAGGAATATTCATGGCTAAACGACGCGGAAATCCAAACTGGGGCAAGCCGGAACCGATCGGCCCGATTGTGCCCACCGTCACTGAGTTTGAGCAGGTCGTAAAGGAATACAAACTCACGCCTGATCAGTATCTGCGTTCGACCCGGCTGCGCGAGTGGGCGCGCCGGAATAAGAATTCCAAGTACATTCCTGAGCCTTTGCTCGAAGCCTGGGGTTTCGAGATCGAATCCACTCTATAAGCATTTTGGAAAGTTGAGGCGAAGCCGCCATTTGTGGCGGCTCTTTTTTGCATTGGCCCAAAGAGTTCGTAGAGCGAAAACGAACAAAATTTGGGGTGCGGGCGCCTCGCCCGTTCACTTCTGTCGCGGTCAATCCAGGTCAAAATCACGGATCGGCCGGCCGGTGTCTGGCGATTCCTTAGCCTTCCGTAGTGCCTCCTGGAACTTCTTCTCCAAAAGCTCTGAGGCATTTCTCTGCGCTTCCACCGATTGCCGGAAGATAGAATCGCGCCGGGTATCCTGTTCTTTCATGGCCCGCGCCGCCTCGTCGAGATCGTTAAACATCTTGGGCTTCAACGGCGCCACATGAGAGATGACGGTTCCGTTGCCGGCATCAACCTTTAGAGCCGCGCCGCAACACGGACACGCCACTTCGATGGTGGACTTCTTCGGCATTGCAAGTTGAATGATACCGCAAAGCGGTGGACCAGTGATTAGTGGCTGCGTTCGCCGCGGCGGACTCAGTCGTTCGCGGCTGTCACTAACTCTGAACATCGATGCCCGACTCGCTAAACTTTATACTTCTAATCGATGCCGCCCAAAGCGCTTTTCTTCGACGTTGGAAACACGCTGCTCTTTCCCGACCGCGTGCGGATGTTGAAATCTCTGCACGAACGGCAGATTTTCCCCTCAGAGGAATTGCTGCAAGAGATCGAACGGCAAACCAAGAATGAGTTCGATGCCCTGCTGGAACGCCATTCCGCCATCGATCACGGCTTCTGGCATATGTACTATTCCCATCTTTTGCAGGCACTTAATCTGCCTGACGACGCGGCGCATTCAGATCTGGTTGCAGCGAACCCGTATCTCAGCCAACTGGTGCAGAATTCGCTCCGGCACGCGTGAGGCTTTGCAGCGTTTAAGTGAGCGTTTTCGTCTGGCGGTGATTTCCAATGCTGACGGCAAAATCGCGGAAGTTTTGGAACACTGCGGCATCGCCGACTGTTTCGAGACCATCACCGACTCCGGCATTGTAGGGAAAGAAAAACCGGATCCCGCAATTTTTGACGCTGCCAGTCCGCAGCCTGGGAGTTTCAGCCGCCGAGAGCCTTTACATTGGAGACGTCTATTCGGTCGACTATCTTGGCGCCACCCGCTTCGGAATGCAAGCCGTTCTGTTCGACGTCGCCGGAGCCTACCGCGACCGAGGCTTCCCGCGGGTCGAGTCCTTAGAGGAACTGGAATCGCGCCTGATTTAAAGCGCCGTCAAATCCACGGCAAGCTTATTGGTGGCGGAAAGCCAGTTCACACCGGAGATGGGTCAATCCATTTGCGCAAGAGCTGAAGTGCGGACTACGTTCTCATACAATATTGTTCGTGCCGAACGGTGGAGCTTCTGAACACGACGAACTCTGGATGCAGGAAGCGTTGCGAGCCGCTCAACGAGCGCTCGAGATCGGAGAGGTACCGGTAGGCGCGGTTGTCGTGCATGAAGGGAAAGTCGTCGGACGCGGATTCAATCGTAACCTGGCCGACTCCGATCCGACCGCTCACGCCGAAATCGTCGCCTTGCGGGAAGCGGGATCTGCCCTCGGAAATCACCGCCTGTTGGGCTGCGATCTCTTTGTCACCATCGAGCCGTGCGCCATGTGCGCGGGAGCCATGGTCCATGCTCGCATCCGGACGTTGGTTTATGGCGCAGAAGACCCCAAAGCCGGCGCGGTGCATTCCGCCATGCAGGTTCTGAACCACCCTGCGCTCAATCACAAGCTTGAAGTTCGCCGTGGAGTGTTGGCCGGGCAATGCACAGAACTCTTGCAGGAATTTTTCAGAGCACGAAGGTAGTCCTGCTCGTGCAATATCAGGCTGGAAGCGCGGCCCTTCGGCAGAATAGAGTTCATACCACTTAAACTGAACTACCTTCTTCGTCCGCAGCACGACTTCGCGCCCGCGAAATATTCGACCTGATAAAATGCATGTGAGCCTGAATCACCAGGCCGTCCCACGCGGAGAGGTGCGTGAGTGGTTGAAACGATCCGCCTCGAAAGCGGACATACCTTAACGGGTATCGTGGGTTCAAATCCCACCCTCTCCGCCAGTTCTCCCCTCGAATACAGCTCCCACTACACCCGAAGGTGATCGAGCGATCTTACCGGTAGATCGATCGAATTGCATTTTTTTGATGAGTCGACAAAGTGCCTTCAGTTTGAGAGCTGCACCTCATTCCTATTGTCGTGGTGGCATACACAATTCGGTTCACAACCCGCCGACCATAATTGAGATTGGCAGAAAAACTGTATTGTGCTGATCATTCGGCACTGGCGAGCTCTCGATTTTTTTATCTGTGATTCTTTAATTTCGCATCCTAGCCAGCACTCAGGGGCTCGTGCTTAGGCCTGAGAAGTTCCTATCAGGAAAGAAAACTCAGATATGTCGAATGAAAAATTTGTGATGTGGTGCGTATTTTGCTTGCTCGCCGCTTTGTCTCTCGGATCAATTCCCGCCCGCTCTCAGGATAACGCCCCATCAAACACAGTGCAGAATGAGAGCACGATCGAAGGGACGGTGGCTTCGTCCAATCGGCAGACCTTCGTCTTGAGAACATCAGACAATCAGTTCTATTTATTCACCTTTAATCGTTATACAAACAAGCCAGCCACACTGCCGGTTGGTACACGGGTGCGGGTTGAGTCCAGACCGGGCGCGGAGTCGGGGAGCAGGCTGGCGACCAGGGTTACAACCTTGGAAGCAGCATCCAGAGATCAGCAGCGTGCAGCGGGAACCGATGCGGCGCCGATTCCAGAATCGGTTCGTAATGTGGAGCAAGATATTTCGCGTGAAGCACGGCGCTGGCGCCTGGGAGTGCGAGCCGGGGCTGCCTTCGATCCTGAACTTTTCATGTTTGGCGTGCACTCGCAAATGGGTCCAATTTTCAGGTCCCGAGTATTCTTTCGTCCGAGCGCCGAATTCGATTTTGGAGAGGTCACCGATCTTATAGCCCTTAATCTCGAAGGAATTTACAGGTTCCCGAGATCGGCAGCCCGCGGGGATTGGTCGCCGTACGTTGGCGCAGGCCCGGCGCTCACCTTCATTGACCAGAGTTACACTGCGGGTCGAGACATCAGCTTTGGCAATTTTGATTTCGATGCCGGCTTCAATATTCTCCTCGGAATGCAGTCCCGCAAGGGAACATTCGTCGAGGCGAAGACGAGCTTGTGGGCGCATCCGGCACCGGTCTTCAGGCTAATTGTCGGTTACAACTTTTAAACAAACGTTTATGGCGGTGTAAAGGCGTGCAAGGCACGAGGTGATGAGAAATCACCTCGGATCTTTCCGTCGCGCCAGGCGTCAATTGTGCAATTCGTCTGGGTATGGCAGACGCTTGCCGCCAGGCCTGACCATCCCTAGAATGCAATTCAGGTGTTTACTCATATTCTCCATGTGGTAGGGGCGCGCCCAAACTTCATGAAGGCCGCGCCCGTTCTCCAAGCACTCTCTGATGCCGGTTTTCACCAGCTACTGGTCCACACCGGGCAGCACTATGACGCGAATATGTCCGAGGTGTTCTTCCGCGAACTGGGCATTCCGCAGCCCGATGTGAATCTTGGAGTAGGCTCCGGCAGTCACGCGCAACAAACGGCCGCGATCATAGCAGGATTCGAAGCGGTGGTGCTGGAACGCAAGCCGGAACTGGTGATGGTTTACGGGGACGTAAATTCGACGGTCGCAGCGGCGCTGGTTTGTGCCAAACTGCAAATCGCGGTGGCACACGTCGAGGCTGGTCTGCGGTCCAATGACCGCACCATGCCTGAAGAAATTAACCGGCTGGTAACTGATCAACTCTCAAATCTTCTGTTTACGCCGTCGCAGGATGGAGACGAGAATCTTCAACGTGAGGGGATACCGGCCGATCGAATTCATCGCGTGGGCAACGTGATGATCGATACGCTGGTCCGCCTGCTGCCCAGGGCGCTAGACAGTCAGCAGCGTAAGCCGGCTCGGCGCTATGCCCTGGTCACACTTCACCGTCCGAGCAACGTTGACGATTCCGCAAGGCTCCGCCGAATTCTGGATTCGATGCTGGCCTTCAGCAAAGATATCGATATCGTGTTCCCCGTCCATCCCCGCACTCGTCAGCGCATATCCGAGTTCGGCCTCGCGACCGAGGGTCTGAATCTTTGCGACCCGCTTTCGTACCTGGATTTTTTAACTTTGCAGGCCGGCGCCGCGGTGGTCATCACCGATTCGGGCGGTATTCAGGAAGAAACGACGTTTCTAGGGGTGCCGTGCTTGACGTTGAGATCGAACACCGAGCGCCCAATCACGGTCGAAATCGGCACCAACATTCTCATCGGCGACGATATGGTGAGATTACGGACGGAGCTGGCAAACATTCTGGAAGGCCGCGCCAAGCAGGGCGCAATTCCTCCGTTGTGGGATGGACATGCCAGTGAGCGAATTGCGCACGTCTTGAAGAGCCAATTCTGACGTGATTCGCGAGGCTCCTAACCGCGCGTTCCATCGTTCGCTGTTGTAGAATTTCAATCACTTCCGTATGAAAAGCAAAATTCCTGTAGGCATCCTGGGTGCCACCGGCATCGTGGGGCAGCGCTTCATCCAGATGCTCGAGCGGCATCCGTGGTTTGAAGTGGCGTGGCTGGCGGCGTCGGACCGTTCCGAAGGCCGCGAATACGGCGATGCGGCTCGCTGGCGCTTGAAGACTGACATTCCGGCCAATGTGGCGACGATGCGTGTATCGCCCGCAATCCCCGATGGTGCGCCCAAGGTGATTTTCGCCGCGCTCGACGCTTCAATTGCAGCCGAGCTTGAACCCCGTTTCGCCGACGCTGGCTGCGCGGTGATCTCGAATTCGAGTGCGTTGCGTATGGCGAAAGACGTTCCGCTGGTGATTCCTGAGGTTAACCCCGACCATATGAAGGTGATTGAATGCCAATCCTGGCGGCGGAAATCGGGCGGTTTCGTGGTTACAAATTCGAATTGCTCGGCAATGGGTCTGGTGCTCGCGCTTGCCCCGCTTCATAAGCGTTTTGAACTTGAAACGGTGATGGTTGTAACCATGCAAGCGGTCAGCGGTGCGGGATATCCGGGAGTTGCTTCGTTAGACATTCTGGGCAATGTGATTCCTTATATCGCGAAAGAAGAAGAAAAAATGGAGGAGGAAACCCGGAAGCTGCTGGGCAGCGTCGACGGCTCGGGTTTCGCGCTGGCTCCTTTCAGAATGAGTGCCCAGTGCAACCGGGTGCCGGTCGAGGATGGACACACCGAATCGGTTTCAGTGCAGTTCAAAAAGAAAGCGCAAGCGAGCGAGATCCTTCAGGCATGGGATGAGTTCAGGGGAATTCCGCAAGAGCAGAAGTTTCCTACTGCTCCCGCGATTCCCGTCCGTTATCTCGACGCAACTGACCGGCCGCAGCCGCGCTTCGATGTTGAATTTGGAAACGGCATGACGACGACGGTCGGTCGCCTTCGACCCTGCTCGGTGTTCGACTGGAAATTTACTTTGCTGTCTCATAATACGATTCGCGGCGCAGCCGGGGCGGCATTGCTCAATGCCGAGTTGCTGAAGTCGCAAGGATATCTGGAGTGATCCTGCCAGAAACCGCAGCTCTTAGCTTTTAGCCGTTAGCTCTTAGCTAAACTGCAGCCGCAAAGGCTAAGAGCTAAAAGCTAATGGCTAACTGCATCGTCATGAAATTCGGCGGCACCTCAGTCGGCGATGCCAAGGCCATAGGGCGCGTCGTGGAAATCGTGCGCGGCCGGCTCGACCAGCGGCCGGTGGTCGTGGTCAGCGCTATGGCCCGGGTCACCGATCAACTGCTGCAGATGGCGCGCGCGGCTGGAAATGGCGATCGCAAAACTGCGCTGATCCTGGCCCGTGAACTTCGTGAACGCCATTACAACACCGCCGGCGAGCTTCTTGGTACGGCGCTCTTCACCCAATTTCACAGCGACCTCGGAACTGAATTTGAGGACATGGAAGAACTGTTGCGCGGCATTTCCGCCGTCGGAGAACTGACTCCGCGCACTACCGACAACGTTGCATCTTTTGGCGAAGTACTTTCCAGCAAGTTAGTCACCGCTGCCCTCTCCGCACATGGAATTGAAGCGACGCTGGTTGACTCGCGCGATTGTATTGTTACTGACGGCAACTTTACGCGCGCCACTCCTTTGTATGAAGAAACCAATATCAAGCTCGGTAATTTAGTTCAGCCGCTTATCGGACTTGGCCGGGTGCCGGTGATGGGAGGATTCATAGGTGCAAATCGCTCTGGGACCACTACCACCATCGGACGGGGTGGCTCCGATTTTTCTGCTGCCATTGTGGGAGCGGGTCTCGGCGCGGAGAAAATTGAAATCTGGACTGACGTCGACGGTATGCTTACCACCGATCCGAATTTATGTCCGGAGGCTCGACGGATCAAAGTGATCAGCTTCGATGAAGCCGCCGAATTAGCTTACTTCGGCGCCAAAGTGCTGCATCCCGCAACCGTACTCCCGGCCATCCAGAAAAATATCCCGGTCTACATTTTGAACTCACGCAATCCCACCTGTGAAGGAACCCGAATCAGCGCGCGCGCGCCGCATTGCAGAACTTTTTTCAAAGCCATCGCCGCGAAGAAGCGAATCACTATCATCGACATTGCCGCGCCTCGTATGCTGCTGGCACATGGCTTCTTGAAAGCCATCTTCGACGCCTTCGACCGTCATCGCATACCGATCGACGTGGTATCGACCTCCGAGGTCAGTGTCTCTCTGACTGTGGATTCGAACGAATCCATCCCCGCTCTGGCCGAAGATCTCTCCCGCCTTGCCGACGTGAAATATGAAGGCCGCAAAGCTATCGTATGCCTGGTCGGCGAAAATCTGCGTGAGGTCCCGGGCATCGCGGCTCATGTCTTCGGCCAATTAACCGACGTCAAAATCCGCATGATTTCGCAGGGCGCTTCGGAGATCAACTTGACCTTCGTGGTGGATGAGGACCAGGTACCGAGCATAGTGCAGCGACTGCACAAGAGGTTTTTTGCTGATCCCGATCCAGAAATTTTCGCCTGAGACATAGGCGCATTTCGATACCCAATAAACGCTACACTATGCTGACATGAAACTTCTTCTTTTGGGAGCGGGCAGAACCGGCTCGTTGGTCGCGGAAGTTGCGCGCGAGCGCGGCCACGTCGTCACGGTATTGCGATCGGCGGACAATGCCAGCGGTTCCGGCATTACCCGCGAACTACTCGCTGCGATTGATGTGGTGGTTGATTTCACCATGCCCGATTGCGTGCTGGCGAATATTCGCGCGTGCGTATCCGCTAAAAAGAATATGGTCGTGGGGACGACGGGGTGGTATGCGGATATTCCTACGATTCGCGGCGAAGTCGAAGACCAGAAGACCGGCTTTGTGTATGGCTCCAATTTCTCCATCGGAGTGAATCTTTTTTTTGATCTGGTGCAAACCTCCGTTCCGGCGCTGCAGCACAAGTATCTGCCTCACATCTACGAGCGTCACCATGCGCACAAAAAAGACGCGCCCTCCGGCACTGCGGTAACGATTCAGAATTTGTTGCAAAAGAACTCCGATCTTGAAGTCGAGGTCACATCCTTCCGCGAAGGCGAGGTGGTTGGGATGCACGAAGTCGTGCTCGATTCCGCGCACGACACCATCTATCTTTGCCATGATGCCAAGTCGCGCCGCGGCTTCGCGGAAGGCGCGGTGCGGGCGGCGGAATGGGTGGTGGGGAAAAAAGGCTTCTTCGATTTCAAGGATGTCTGGCGGGAAATGTAGCCGGCCCATTTTCCATCGCCGGCGGATTCGCGCTATCTTATTCTCATGCAGCTTCGCGGATGTGGTACCGCCCTGGTCACCCCGTTCCATCAGGATGGATCGCTGGATGAGCAGGCATTTAGAAACCTTGTCTCGTGGCAGATCGAGTCTGGCATTGATTTCCTGGTGCCCTGCGGGACCACGGGCGAAACGCCTACGCTTACCCACGAGGAATGGCTTCGGGTCATCGACCTGACGATTGAAGTTGCCGCCGGACGCGTGCCCATTCTCGCTGGCGCAACTTCGAACTCGACCCGCGAAGCGGTTGCCAAGGCTCGGGAACTTTCCGATCGGCCCGGCGTCGATGCCATTCTCAGCGCGTCTCCGTATTACAACAAGCCCACGCAAGAGGGCCAGTATCAGCACTTCAAAGCCATCGCTGAGGCAGTGAACAAGCCAATCGTTCTTTACAACGTGCCAGGACGCACGGCGGCAAATCTCGAAGCTGGAACAGTGGCACGGCTGGCCGAGATTCCGAATATCGCCGGAGTAAAAGAAGCCAGCGGGAATCTTACGCAGATTGCGGAAATCTGCAGTGCATCTGGTGCTGACTTTTCGGTTTTATCCGGCGACGATGCGATGACTCTGCCGGTGATTGCGCTGGGAGGAGTAGGCCTGGTTTCTGTAGCTTCCAATGAAATTCCGCGCGAGATGGCGGAGATGACGCGAGCAGCGCTGAATAATGATTGGAATGGCGCACGCCAGATCTTTCGCAAGTTCTTGCCGCTGATGCAGGCTAACTTCATCGAGTCGAGCCCCATGCCGGTGAAGGCCGTACTGGCAATGATGGGACGCATCGAAGAGGCCTATCGACTGCCCATGGTGCCGGTGCGTCGCGACACCCGGTCCAAGCTGCAAAAGATAGCGGCTGAGACCGGCCTGGTGGCGAAGGCAGAGGCTGCTGCCGCACACTCGCACGCATTTTTTGTCTATGAAAATTGGGCTTCGGGACCGCATAAAGCGGTGCTGCATCGCTCAACCTGCGGACAGTGCAGCAATGGAAAGGCCCGACCGGCGGGGCATTCGGCCAACCATGCGCGCTGGCACGGGCCGTATCCCACCCTCAGCGATGCCCGCGAGGTAACTCATACGCTGCCCAATGTCTTGATTCGCAGCGAGTGCAAGTGCATTTGAAAATGCGGAAGTGAGAAGTCAGAATGCAGAAGTGATATTGCTTGAATTCTGCATTCGGAACTCTTAAATTCTAACTCGCTTTGTCCTCAATTTAATTCTGCCTTTTGGCTTCTCACTTCTGACTTCGCATTCTGCGCTTCCTTTATACTTGTCCGTCCATGGACTCTCTGCAATCCCAGATCGAACGCCTGGCGTCCGCTGATCAACTCAATCCAGAGGCACGTGAAATATTTTTCAAATTTCTCGACGCTTTGACTCGGGGAGAAATTCGCGCCGCCGAGCGGCAGGGGAACAACTGGAAGGTGAACGTCTGGGTGAAGCAGGGTATCCTGCTGGGATTTCGACTCGGCGAAATCGCACAAATGGGCAGCGGCGAATGTCTTTCATTCGTCGATAAAGATACCTTTCCTGCCAGGAAATTCACCGTTGCCGACAAGGTGAGAATCGTGCCCGGCGGGTCATCTGCCCGCGTCGGCGCCTACATTGCTCCCTCGGTGATTTGTATGCCTCCCATGTTCATTAACGTCGGCGCTTACGTGGATGAGGGCACCATGATTGACTCTCATGCGCTGGTCGGATCCTGCGCGCAAATTGGCAAACGTGTGCATTTGAGCGCGGCGGCGCAGATTGGCGGCGTTCTGGAACCAGTGAATGCCGCGCCGGTGGTTATCGAAGACGACGTGCTGGTGGGAGGCAATTGCGGAATCTACGAAGGTACGCTGGTCCGGTCACGGGCAGTTTTAGGGGCAGGCACAATTCTGACCCGATCCACTCCGCTCTATGATCTTGTGCATGGAGAAATTTATCGAGCTTCCGATGAAAAGCCCTTAGATGTGCCGCACAACGCGGTCGTGGTCCCGGGGTCTCGTGCCGTCAACAAGGGCAAAGCAAAAGATTGGGGAATATCGCTCTATGCGCCGGTGATCGTCAAATACCGCGATGAAAAAACTGACTGCGGAGTAGAGCTTGAAGACTGGCTCCGATAAGAGGACTGGGAAGATTCCAGTCACCATTCGACGGGCCGCGGACACCGATTGCGAAGGCATCCTGGCTTGCTTGCAATCCGCCTTCGAACCCTTCAAGATCCAATACACTCCCGGAGCTTATAGTGATACGGTTCTCAGCCGTAACACCTTGCAAGAGCGCCTGAAGGAGATGACGGTTCTGGTAGCCGTTCATGATTCAGGAGACGTAATCGGAACCATTGGATGCAAGGCGCTCACAAATGCAGAAGGTCACCTGCGCGGCATGGCGGTTCTTCCCTCTTGGCAAGGACGGGGAGTTTCTCAAGATTTACTCGACTGCGCAGAGGCTTATCTGCGCAACAGCGGTTGTAATCGCATCACACTGGACACGACAGAGCCACTCAAGCCGGCCATCCGTTTTTATGTGCGGAACGGATTTCACGCGACCGGCAAAATAGAAGATTTCTTCGGCATGCCGCTGTATGAGTATGAGAAACGACTGTGATCTCGCAGCTCAATATTTCACAATCGCCGCAAACGACTTCGCATCCAGGCTTGCTCCACCGACCAGGGCGCCATCAATTTCTTCCTGTGACATCAAGGCCTTGGCATTTTCCGGCTTCACCGAACCGCCGTAAAGAATGCGCAAATTTGCTCCGAATTCGTCACCGAAGGCATTGGCCGCCTCCCCGCGAATAAGCACATGCGCATCGGAAGCCATTTGTGGGGTTGCGGTTTTCCCCGTTCCGATGGCCCAAACCGGCTCGTATGCGACCACCAGTTTCGCCGCCTTTCGGGCTGATATGGAACTGAAAGCGCGCATGCACTGACGCCGCAAGACATCTTCAGTCAGGCCGGCCTCACGCTCCTCCAGAACTTCGCCGACGCATACAATCGGCGTCAAATTGTGCTCCAGCGCGGCTTTCAGCTTCAGGTTGACGGTGTCGTCAGTTTCACCGAAATATTGGCGGCGCTCGGAATGCCCAATGATCACATGAGTACAACCGATGGCCGTCAACATGGGCGAAGAAACTTCTCCGGTAAATGCTCCTTCATCTTTCCAGTACACATTCTGAGCACCCACCGCGATCTTCGAGCCTTTGACCGATTCAATCGCGGCGTGAAGATCGATGAATGGCGGGCAAACCACAATTTCGTCGCGATTGTGATCAGAAACCAGTGGTAGAAAGTCGTGCAAAAATTCTTTCGTACTCGATGGATTCTTGTACATCTTCCAGTTGGCAGCGATCAGCTTCTTGCGGCTCATGTTGAGTGCCTCTCCTTCGAATAATCGGCGATTCAGTCAGCGGGCTTGATTCACTGAAGGATATCGGCCAAGTTATGCAGCGTAGAAATAACCGGAGGGCCTACTGGCGATTTGCCTGTCCGGCTCAAGTGGATGCCGCGCATTCCCAGCGAACGGCTGGCAGCTACGTCCGCTTCCAGATCGTCGCCGATATGGACGCATCGCTCATAGGAATCACCCGCCCGGCGGCAGGCTTCAAGAAAAATGCTCGGCGATGGCTTGCCCAATCCAACATCTTCGGAATAAACCATGACCGAGAAATATTTCAGCAGTCCGGCGCGCTGCAGCTTTCCGATTTGCTGTTCGCGAACGCCGTTTGAAATTATGCCGAGTGGTTGACCGGCCAGCTTCTCCAGGCAGGGGGCCGCGTCCGCATAGGGACGGGTTAAGGCTTCATATTCGCGGATGAAAATCTTATAGCGCGCGTCGGCCTCGTCGTCGCTCATTTCCGGCGCGTCGAATACCTCACGGGTGCGGGCCCGGCGCTGTTCCCAGAGCGAAACTTCGCCGCGGCAGAATCGGTTAAAGTGTTTGTTTAAGATTTTTTCCCAGGCTGCTGGATAGTCCTGACGCGAAAATGGAATGGCCCCTGGGAATTGATCGTAGAAAATCAGACTCGCCGCCAGCTGAGGCGCTGGCATGGTCGATCAACGTGCCATCGATGTCGAAGAAGATCATTCGAGAAAATCGCAGAGTTCCGTGCAGCTAAAGAAGCGCTTCAGCGTTTATCAGTAAGCGCCTTAACACCAGGCAATTCTTTGCCTTCGAGAAATTCAAGAGATGCGCCGCCGCCGGTTGAAATATGCGAGATCTTATCCACCACTCCGGCAGCAGTTACGGCAGCAACCGAATCGCCGCCCCCCACAATGGAAGTCGCCCCGGCGTTGTCCGCTACAGCGCGCGCAAGCTTAAACGTACCCTTGGCGAAGGCCGGCATTTCGAACACTCCCATCGGCCCGTTCCAAACGATGGTCGCGGCCCGGGAAATCTGGTCGGAAAAAAGTTCTACGGATTGCGGCCCAATATCCAGACCCATCAGATTGTCAGGAATGCTCTTTACGGTTTGAGTTTTTGCGCCAGCCTCCAGTTTGTCGGCAACCACGTGATCGACCGGAAGCAGGAATTTCACGTTGCGCGACTTTGCGTCTTGCAGAATCTTCTTCGCCAGATCCAGCTTGTCATCTTCCACTCGCGACTTCCCGACCGGCTGGCCTTGCGCCTTTAAGAACGTATAAGCCATGGCGCCGCCGACGATCAGGGTATCGACTTTGCCCAATAGGTTCTCAATGACTGCGATCTTGTCACTGACCTTTGCGCCGCCCAATATCGCGACGAACGGCTTCTCAGGGTGCGACATTGCGCGCCCGAGATATTCGAGCTCTTTTTCCATCAACAGCCCTGCCGCAGATTTCTGCACGAACTTCGTGATTCCGACGGTGGAAGCATGGGCCCGATGCGCACTGCCGAATGCATCGTTTACGTAATAATCGGCGAGTCCGGCGAGTTGCTTAGAAAATTTTTCGTCGTTAGCTTCTTCTTCCGCGTGAAAGCGCAAATTTTCCAGCAGCAGCGTCTGGCCCTTTCTCCAGTTTCCCGGCCATCTCCTCGGCTTCGATGCCAACGCAATCCGGGCAGAAACCGACATTCTCTCCACGCCCCAATTCTTTATCGATCAGCATGCGCAGGCGCTCGGCGACGGTCTTCAGGCTCATCTTTGGATTGGGCTTTCCTTTCGGCCGTCCCAAATGTGAAGCCAGTATCAGGCGGGCCCCATGCCGCAGGGCATACTCGATGGTGGGCAGAGTTTCGCGGATCCGCGTGTCATCCATGACCCGGCCATCTTCCAGCGGGACATTGAAATCCACTCGCATAAGAATTCGGTGGTCGTTCAGCGGCAAATCGCGAATGGAAAGTTTCGACATGTACGCACCTTGCGATTCAAGTGTTCAGTGGCCAGCGATCAGAAAGCGGGCTTCCCGACCGCTAACCACTGACAAGTGTTTTTACAGACCTTTGCTTCCGATGAAATTAATCAGGTCGCGAACCCGGCAGGAGTATCCCCACTCGTTGTCGTACCAGGAGACGACCTTGACCAGATTACCTACCACCAGGGTGGATGGCGAATCCACGATCGAGGATCGCGAATCGCCCTTGAAGTCTGACGAGACCAGCTCGTTTTCTTCGTGTCCCAAATAACCCTTTAGTGGGCCGCTTTCCGAAGCTTTCTTCAGCGCCGCATTGACCTCTTCTTTAGTCGTCTTTTTTTCAACCTGCGCCACCAGATCGACCACCGAAACGTTCGGTGTCGGAACACGAACTGCGAAGCCGTCCAACTTCCCTGCCATGTCAGGTATGACCAGCTTCAACGCTTTTGCCGCTCCGGTTGAAGTCGGGATCATAGACAGCGCAGCTGCGCGCGCGCGCCGTAAATCCTTGTGCGGGAAATCGAGGATGACCTGATCATTAGTATAGGAATGAATTGTGGTCATGGTCCCGCTAATGATTTTGAAGGTGTCATGAATCACTTTAACTATTGGCGCTAAGCAATTGGTCGTGCAGGATGCGTTGGAAATTACATTATGCTTGGCCGCATCGTACTTGTCGTGATTTACGCCGAGCACCAGAGTGACATCTTCATTTTTCGCCGGCGCCGAGATGATGACCTTCTTGACCGGGCCGCGCAAATGCTTTTTTGCGTCATTGGCGTCGGTAAAACGTCCGGTCGATTCAATCACCACCTGCGCACCGACGCTGTCCCAGGGCAGCGCAGCGGGATCTTTTTCTTTGAACACGCGAATGGTTCTTCCATCCACCTGGATGGAGTCCGTGCCCGCGGTGACTTTGTTGGGCAGGTTTCCCAGCACCGAATCATACTTCAGCAGATGAGCGAGGGTTTTCGGTTCGGTAAGGTCATTGACTGCAACGAACTCCAGGTTCGGGTCCTGCAACGATGCGCGCAGAACATTCCTGCCAATCCTTCCGAAACCGTTAATGCCCACTTTTATAGCCATTTCTCCTCCGATACGAGATTGAACCGCCTGATGAAATTGATTCTGTTCGGGAAACAAGAATGTTAACAGCCCCACGCGAACTGCCGCAAATTGCAGCCACTGATAGATCTAATAACTCGTTGAGAAGCGCCGTGATCCCGATCACGGGCGCATTTGAAGGACAAACATCCTGCGCATTATCCGGCAACATCTATCTCCAGGTATTCATTCTTGCTGTTCCAGATTGACAATCGCGCCAACAGATATTTGCGATTGATGGCTTCGTGCGCAGCCTTCGACTGCTGGCCAGGAATAATTCGCGCTTTGCCCACGAATTCCGGACCGATGACTTTGCCTCGTATGGTGCATGGAGACACTCTCACGCTGGGATTGTTGCGAATGCGTTTGGATTTTCCCGAATCGATTCGGGTTTTGACATAAAGCTTGTCATCCCGCTCGGCAAACCAAACCGGTGTGCCTACACCAATTCCGCTCTTGCGAAAGGTGGTGAGGCAAATATATTTCTGCCCCTGAAGTTCCTGCGGAATCGCCATAATGCTTTGCCCCCTATCGCACTTCGATTGTCAGGCTTTAGAATCGAGAACACTGCACAAATCTTAAGTCGCCGGACATATCAATTGATTGCTCCCGAGCGGCCCAATATGTTACAAGGCCAGACATGCGTAAATGGATGCAGGACAAGCTGAAACGACGTAAAAAGTCTGAAGAGGCGGCGGCCAGTGGGCCGGCACCCTTACAGCCGGCCTATTTCGAAGCGTCTCCCGAGCCCAGCCCGCGCTCCTCGCCCCGCGAGGAGGCGAACGAACCGGTTGTGGCCGATGTCGAGGCAGACTCAGACGCCGAGCCCGCCACGCCGACTGAGTCATCTGAGAATGCCGGCCGGGCGGGTGCTCCCGGAGATCCGAACCGGCGTCCGCGCCGCCGGCGGCGTGGTGGGCGCGGTAGAAAGCGTCCCGGACAGCAGAGCGGGCAGCAACCGGCGCCCCTGGCCGCAGCGGAAGCGCCAGGCTCAGCTCCAGCTTCTGCGAGAGTGCCTTCGGCTGCTCCGACCCACCAGCCATCAAAAGGGATTGTGGTACTCGCAGTCGGACTCCCGGGGTCGGGAAAGAGTTCCTGGTTCAAACGGCACAACATCACGCCGCTCTCCAGCGATGTGTTGCGCTCCATGCTGTTCGACGACCCCTCAGAACAACGCTTTCAGGACCTGGTCTTCTCAAATCTGCGTTCAATGTTGAAGGCTCGGCTTATCGCACGGCGTCCGACCAATTACGTTGATGCCACTAACCTCACGCCGCAGGAACGCAACAATTGGATCAAGCTGGCCAAAGATTTCGGGTACGAGGCGCAGGCGGTATTCTTTGACGTGCCCTTGGATGTTTGCATCGAACGCCACAACCGCCGGGACCGCATCGTGCCGGAAGATGTCATGCGCAAGATGTCAGCCAAACTGAAAGCCCCGACATTTGATGAGGGATTCGCGAAGATTACTGTAGTCAGGGTTAAGCAAAAGGCGGAGTAGGAAGCCTCAAGTTTCAGGGTGTGAAAGTTTCGGACACATAAACCTCTGTGGCGTTCCTCTGTGAACCTCAGTGCCCTCTGTGGTTAAGTTTTTCAGTCCGCAGTAAGGTCAAAAGCCAACCACAGAGGGCACTGAGGTTCACAGAGGAATACCACAGAGGAAGATTCTCTTGGCTTCCTTAGCTTCTCCACTTCAGCGTCGTAGGTCCCGCCATTGGATGCTTCAGGTCTCCACCCGTTCGCTTGGCTTCCAGGTGTGCCGCTTTCAATCCGAAATACCATTTCGCGGGACGGTCCGCGTCATCGATGAGCATTAAGTGAGGATTCGTTTTCAGCCCCTCAGTCTGCAGTTCCATGGTGTGACGGTCTTGCTCCACGAATTTGGCAAACACAAATTTCAGCAGCGACGGCCCGAACGGCACAAAACGAAAAATATTCCAGCACGCCACCACGTCAATCCGGCAACGGTCGCGGGTTATTGGCGTGACTGTGGTCAATGACGAGAACCAGTACTTCCCCGCCCGGATGGTTTCCAGACGCAGATTGGGTAAAACAAAATCGATGGTTGTCGTAATGGAATCGGCATCGGCATAAAGCCGCAGCAATTTGTAAGGCGCGCTGTTTGAGCTGGGGGTATGCGCACTCATGCGGAAGCCGTTCGCAATCGGCTCGAAATGCTTTTGTTTTTCGTGAATACTGTGCTGGCTTCGCCACCACCATGCCTGATGAACAAACGGTCCGTGCGCCGGATCCATCAAGCCGATGATTCCGTGGTCGACGGTCGAGGGCATAGCTGAACTGAGATATGCGGTCTTAAATTTCTTGCTAAACGTCGGAACTTGTGGAGCAAAACTGTGCGGATCATCCCGTCGACTAAACCCGGCGCCTGCGGGAGCGGGATCAGGAATGAATACCCAGATAAAACTATCGCGATCTTCGCAGGAGAAACTTCCGGCATAGATGCGATCTATTTTTAGATTCTGATCTGCCGTCAGCGAGGGAATCACGCGGCATTGTCCGCTGGCGCCGTCGAACTTCCAACCGTGATAACTGCATTCCAGCTGCTCGCCGTCGAACCTGCCACAGGAGAGCGGCATGCCGCGGTGAGGACAGGCGTCGCGCAGCGCAAAGGCTCTTCCCCCGCGGTCCCGCCCAATCACCAGCGGGATTTCGAGCAGCATAGCTTTTTTCAGTTCTCCAATTTTCACCTTGTCGGATGGCAGAGCGCGATACCAAAAGCCGGTGAGCATCAACGAATCCGGCGCTTCGCGTTTTAAGGTGTCGGATGCGGCCATGAGAAAAGTCAGCGTATCACAAGGGTGACGCGAGGTCGGACTTGTTCGACAAGTGGAGGCATTGAAGTTGCTGGCAGCCGGATGCTCGAGGTCGAGCGGTTCGAACAGGATCAAAGGCGTCGGACAAGAGTGCCCGACCCACACAACCTATTTCGCCGTACTCGCGCGGCTCTCGGGACTGAGATGAGAAATAGCTCTTTGGGCGTCGCCGGCATTAGGCCCGTGGGGAAGAATCTTCAGATAATTCTGATAATAAGTGACCGCCTCGTCCGGCTTTCCGGTCTTGGCCAGTGACTCCGCTAGTCGGTAGGTAGCGATGGCGTCATTCTGCTTATAAATCAAGGCATCACGGTAGCGTTCGATTGCGGCCTTGTAGTTTTTCCGCTTGAAATAAAAGTCGCCCACTTCCACATCCTTGGCCGCTTTGTGCGGGTCCCAGGGATGCAACTCCTGCACATCTGAGGGCTCCTCCTGGGCGTCAGAGACTGCGGCTGCGCTCATCGGATGGCTCTTCTCGTCGTTGCTGGGTGGACTTAGATCAACTCGCGTGTCCTTGCTAGAACTTTCTTCAGTAGCGCGCTCCGCCTCGGCATCTTTCTGTTCCTTGTGGGAAGCCTGGGGCAAAGAGTCGTCATCCTGCGGAGCGGCTGCCTGGGCCGCAAAACAAAAAGAAAGCATGAAACACGCGAACAGGACAAAAACTGAGCAGATGCGCATCGCCTTATTTTACTCCGTTCACGCCCTGCGGGCGGCCATCCAAAAACCACAAAAAAGCCGCCCCGGTTAGAGGGCGGCTGTTGGCGAAGTCCTCCGGGGAGGAGGGAAAAGTCTTACATCGAAGGCGGAGCCGGAGTTGCAGCCGGCTGCTGGGCGCCAGCTCCTGCGGAATTCGACAGGAGACGGACGTCCACGCGGCGGTTGGCGGCGCGACCTTCACGGGTCTTGTTCGGCTCGGCCGGCTTATCCTTGCCCAATCCGATCAAGTAGATTTTGTGGGCCGGGATATTGTATTTCGAGCTCAGATACTGAATGACTGAGTCCGCGCGGCGCTCGCTGAGGCTGTAGTTATAGTCTGCGGGTCCGACCGAATCCGTTCCACCCTCAACCGTGATGATGTACCCCTTGGTGTTCGGAACGGCGCTGGCCATCTTATCGAGCTCGTCTTTGGCCTGCGTAGTCAGAAAGTCCTTGTCGAAGCCGAAGTGAACTGACGTTTCGCTGACGATCTTGTAATTGTCAAGATTGCTGACCGCATCGGTAAGCACGTCGACCCGGTGGACGGCATTGTTAGCCAGGCTTTGGGCCTGTGTGGCCTGCTGCCCGGCGGCCTGAGCCTTCTGATCAGCCGCTGCAGTACGGGTGTTTACGTCCTGAAGACCAGCCTGGGTGCGGGCGTCAACGTCTTTGATGGCCTTGGAATTCTGCGCGGTCAAGTCGTCGAGCTCATTAGTCTTGTTAATGATCGGCGTGGTCTGTTCTTTCACGTAGTTCTTGCTGGCGCAGCCGACCGTCGCCGCCATGCTTGCCACCAGTGCTAATGCTAACGAAGTGCGATTCATGTTTGGAGGACTCCTTCCTCTCTTCTTGAACTTCAAAAAACCTGGGCAACAGTACTTAAATTTCTGTGCCTGTGATCTGACCCGCTGGGGCGCGTCAGATCGAAATACAGACCGATTTTACGAACCGGCGGGCTCGTTCAACCGAACTCTATCTGAGCACGAGAGATGCCAACCCTATACCACAGTGCGAGTCGCTTTAACGCGCTCATCATACACGGCTTAGATGCGAATCCAGTATACCTGCTGTTGTATCTGGAACCTGAAAAGAGAGGAATTTTTATACAGTGTGCGGAATTCCGCAATTCTCTTTTCCGGACTGGCACTTATGCCTTCGAGGCGGTGGGTCCCAGGCGGACCACACAAGCACTGGAGACCGCCTAATCAGCTGAGTACATTGCCGATATCTCGGGCGCTTGGGGGCTCCGCCGCGACCTGATGCCGTCGAGGATCATCAACTAAAATGGGAGTAAGTAGCTGCCGTAATCAGAAATCGCCTGTATTCGAGCGTCGCCACATTCATGGATCTGCAGCAGAAAATCCGCTCAATTCCCGCCTTGCCCGGCGTATACCTCTACAAAAACGCCGAAGGTGAGGTGATCTATGTGGGCAAGGCGAAAAGCCTGCGCCACCGGGTAAGCTCGTACTTCCATGAAGGCCGGGTTTCGGACGCCAAGACTGGAACGCTGGTCCGCGAAGCCGTTGATGTGGATTACATCGTTGTAGCCAACAACAAAGAAGCGCTGGCCCTCGAAAACCACCTCATCAAGCAAAAAAAGCCGCGTTTCAACATCCTTCTGCGGGATGACAAGACTTACCCCTACGTGAAGCTGACCTTAGGCGAGCGCTTCCCTCGCGTGTACGTCACCCGACGGCTCAGAAAAGACGGCAGCGTTTACTACGGGCCCTATTTTCCAGGAAACCTGGCATATCGGATCGTTGACCTGATCCATCGGAATTTTCTGGTTCCTTCCTGTTATGTCGATTTGAATCGTTCTCACCCGCGACCTTGCCTGCAGTTTTATATAGGCCGCTGCCTGGGTCCATGCGTTGAAGGGCTGACTACGCCCGAGATTTACCAGGAGGCGGTTCGGGATGTGAAGTTGTTCCTTGATGGGCGGCAGGCCGAGTTAGCCAAATCTCTGCGGGACAGAATGCATTCTGCGGCCGAAGCTCAGGAATTCGAGCGCGCGGCGAAGTACCGCGACCTGATCTCGACGGTAGAGCAGTTGCAGGAAAAGCAGCGGATCGCAGCAGCTGAAGGCGATGACGCCGACGTCTTCGGCTACCACTTCGAAAATGGCATGCTGGCGGTGAATTTATTTCACATGCGCGGCGGGCGGGTGCTCGATCGGCGCGAATTCTTCTGGGAAGATCTGCCGGAGTTCGAATCGATGGATGAACACACACCTGAACATGTGGGGACAGCCGCCCCCACAACAACAGGTTTCAATCCTGCAGAATTCTTCTCCCAGTTTTTGACGCAACTTTATATCGGGCAGCCCTATGTTCCGCGAAACATCTATGTGCCGGTCGATTTCGAAGATCGTGAGGCGCTTGAGGAAGTGCTTTCCGAACAACTTGCTGGGGCAGGAGGCCGAGCCACGCGGGTCCACATCGCGGTGCCTTCACGTGGAGATAAACGCTCGTTGATCGATCTGGCCGGCAATAATGCCAAGCAGCTTTACGACCAGCGCTTTCGCGTCATGAAGCCGAACGCGCGCGCCATTCAGGAAGCATTGCAAGACGCGCTCACCCTACCCGAGCCGCCGAAGCGCATCGAATGCTTCGACATTTCGCACATTCAGGGTGCAGAGACGGTCGCCTCAATGGTGGTATGGGAAGACGGCAAAATGAAGAAGTCGGATTACCGGAAATTTATCATTCGCACGGTGGATGGGGTGGACGATTTTGCCAGTATGCGTGAGGTAGTCACGCGGCGGTACAAGCGCATTCAGGACGATAAAAAAGAAATGCCCAGCCTGATTTTGATCGACGGCGGCTTAGGCCAGCTGCACGCAGCCGCCGAAGCGCTCAGCGCTCTGCAGATTATCAACCAGCCGCTGGCCTCGATCGCCAAACGCGAAGAGATTATTTACGTCTGCGGGCAGGAGAACGAGCCCATCGCCCTCGATCATCACAATCCTGTCTTGCATCTGGTGCAACTCATCCGCGACGAAGCCCACCGTTTTGCCGTGACCTTTCACCGCAAGCGCCGCCAGATGCGCGACCGCTCGACAGAGCTGCGCGAGATCCCCGGTGTTGGTGAAAGCACAACCCGGCGCTTGCTGCAACACTTCGGCAGCCTGCAGGCAGTGAAGCAGGCGGATGTTGCGGCTCTATCGGCTGTGGTAACAAAAAATCAGGCCGAGGCTATCCTGCAACATTTCCAAAAATAATCGTGACGGCTCAACCTGATCTACTGTCAGCTTGACTTCTACGCAGTCGCTGATTCAAAATGCCGATTCTTGTTTGCTTCTGATTGGAGCAGCATGCCACGCCAAATCGTCCTCATCGTTCTGGTTTTTCTCACTCAGTTCGGGTTGGCTCAGGACCGCAACACCGCCCGATCCATGGTAGTCAGCAAATATGGAATTGTGGCGACTAGCTACGTCCAGGCTTCACAGGCGGGCGCGGAGATATTGCGCAAAGGCGGTTCCGCAGTGGACGCCGCTATCGCCGCCAACGCCGTGCTGGGCGTGGAAGAGCCGATGATGAATGGAATCGGCGGCGACCTGTTTGCGATTTACTGGGATGCGAAGTCGGGCAAGCTTTACGGCCTGAATTCGAGTGGGTGGGCACCGCAGGGGCTCACGCTTGAGCACATGAAATCCAAAGGCGTCGCTCAGATGCCTTTACGGTCGATTGACGCAGTGACCGTACCGGGTGCAGTCGCGGGTTGGAATGCACTGCACGGCAAATTCGGTAAGCTCCCGTGGAAGGAGCTGTTTAAGCCGGCGATTTTTTATGCCGAGGAAGGCTATGCGGTCCCCGAACTTGTTCATGAGTTTTGGAGCGGTGCTCCGCAAATTTTCGGCAATGATCCCGAAGGCCAGCGCATATATCTGCCACATGGCCAAACACCCACGGTTGGGCAAATTTTCCGCAACCCTGATCTGGCAAGAACTTTACGCTTGATTTCCACCGACGGCGCAGACGCCTACTACAAAGGGCAAATTGCGCAAGCGATTCTAAGCACGTCGCAAGCGCTCGGCGGCACAATGTCAGCCGACGACCTCGCCCAATTCAAACCGGAATGGGTCGAACCAATCTCCACCACCTACCGCGGGTGGACGGTGTATGAGTTGCCTCCGAACGGTCAGGGCATGGCTGCGCTGGAGATGCTGAACATTATGGAGACCACCCCGGCTTCTCCCGACGGGCCCCTGAGCGTGGCTGAACTTCACAAGAAGATCGAAGCCATGAAACTCGCGTATGCCGATCTCGAGCGCTACAACGCTGACCCGCGGTTTGCGAAAGTTCCAGTTAAAGGATTGCTTTCGAAGGAGTACGCGCAAGAACGGGCCAAGCTCATCGAGCCCGATCACGCGAATTGTGACGTTGCATATGGGACACCTCGCAGCGACACAACTTATCTCACGGCAGTCGATCGCGATGGCAATATCGTCTCCCTAATTCAGAGCAACTTTGAGGCATTCGGATCTGGCATTGCCGTTAAAGGCATGGGATTCGTCCTGCAGGACCGCGGGGCTTTATTTTCTCTTGATCCCAACTCCCCGAATGTTCTGGCGCCTCGCAAGCGCCCCTTTCACACCATCATCCCTGCCTTCATGGAACGGGGAGATCAGCATATCGGGTTCGGAATTATGGGAGGCGCGAACCAGCCGCTGGCGCATGCGCAGTTCGTTTCGAACGTTGCCGATTACGGAATGAACATCCAGCAGGCGCTGGAAACTGCACGTTTCACGGTTCATCCGGAGCGCGGCTGCCATATCTTTATCGAGTCCCGGGTGAAGCCGGAGTTTTAGAAAAACTCTCGGCGATGGGACACAAACTGCATGTGCAAAGAGAATACTCGACCTCCATGGGACGCGGAAACGCGGTGCTGCACGACAGCAAGAGCAACGTCAATTACGGAGCCTCAGACGCCCGAGCCGATGGTTCAGCCGAACCGGAACCTCCGCCGTATTTACAGTGACAGAATCTACGGGTGCCGGTGCAGCACGTGGGTAGCGATGTCAGGCCAGAATTCACGAAAGGTATTGGTGAGGGCGTCGCGTCCCATTGCCCAGCCGTATTTAGCTGCGAGCGCGCCGGCGGTGCGATCTGCGCTTGGATAGTAGGCGAGTGAAATGCCCTGAGAAATTCCGCGCCCGAAAACCTCAGAAGCATTGAAGGTATTGTGCCCGTGGTAGTCAGGTGTAATCAGAATGCGGGAAGCTGCATAAATGCCTCGTTTTAAAAAACTCCCCTGGCCGAGAGCGTAGTAGCGTTCGTCCTCGTGGAGAATCGTCGGCAGGGCAAAAATCACCATATAATTGCCGTCGGTCTTGTCGAGATACCCGCGCCAGTAATATCCCCAGTAGCCCTTGAGTCCTTCGCCCAGTTGTGGATGAGCATCGCTGGTTTCGGCGAAGAGTGACGTGATCCCAACAAAGACAAACGATGAATAGTCGAAACTGTTTCTGGTGGCGATCATGAAAGCTTGCTTGGGAGTCGGCGGAGGCGGCACCTCCCCGGCGCTGACCGCCCGGTAATTCGGCATCAGTCCCAGTATTCGCTTGGGCTGCTGCTTGGAAACCGGAATCGGCGCCGCCGGAATTTCCGCAGCCTTGGGCGGATTGGTCGATTGCGGCGTCGAGGAAGGTACTGTGGACGGCGCGGTGGCTGGAACTTCGGAGGTTTGCGCCAACAGAGAAGCCGGCAGCAGCGCAAACAGTAAAATCCAACTTCTCATTTTTCTAATTTCTTTTAGAGGATTCAAATCGGACGCGAGCCCGGCTTGTGCCCAGTATAGGGATGGCAGAGAGGCTCCGCAAGTCTAGGGTGGTGCGGTTGCTCTCGAAAGGTACGCCTGTTAAGTCATGCGCCGCGGTTCCGGCAGAATGTCATTGAGAAAATCTTCTGAAAAATTCTTGGCAAAGGTCTGCGCGCGATCAAGCGGGGTTTTTTCGCTACGCAGAAGTGCAATCTGGATCTCGCGACGCAATTGCCACGCGAAATGATCGCTCACCATCAGAAACAACAGTTCAGGCGCGTGCGGTTTCATCAGAGCTTGCACCACCAGAGCCTCAGTCAGCCGCTTATTATCCAGAGCTGCAGAAAGGATCCGCTTCTCGGAAGTTTGCAGCAGGGCGGCTGCCACTCGCGCTGATGCCCGTCTCGCGAGGGTGATTTTCTGTCCCACGGGAACGGACTCCAGTCGCATTATGAGCTGCTCTTCTGCTGCGCGCTTTACATCTGGTGCGACAGCCGGAGTGAGTGCCACGTTCATAAGGTCGAACGTGAACATAGCTCGCAATAATGGTAGAGAAACATGGCGTGGTGTGCGAGGATGCGTGGCGAGCGCAACCAGAATTTTGCGGCTTTTCGATACAACCGGATTTTTCGCAAGCCGCGCCAAGGTTTCCGCGGTCACATCGGAAGTTTTGAGGAGAGCAAGGGCAGCGTCTTCGCTAAGCCCCGCCGGAACTCTCTCAGGGTTTAGCGGGTCTTGGCCATCGCGACCTTGTTGTTCCGGACTATCAGTCGAAGTATCCATCGCTGTTCTTACCAACTTATTCACGCACCTGCAGCTTTGAACTCTCGTCTTGCCCGCTGCAGCGCACCCCGCGCGGGATCAACCTCGCGATTCAGCAAAGTTGCCTTTGGAAAGCGCAATCCGATTGCTTTCGCAAAACATTTCCTTACGATTCCGCTATTCGCGAAAACGCCGCCATGGGTCGCAATTGAAACCGCGCGCCCGCTGAACAGACGATCCATAACTACTCCTGCCATATCCGCCAGTTCGCTTCCCGCGCGGCTTAAGACATCGCATGCGATCTGATCGCTATTATTGGAAGCCACCAGCACAGCTGGAAACAGCGTGGCAAAATCGACGGACGGATAGGCGTTCAATCGAACAATGAAGTCTTCGAAGTTGCTCGCGCCCAGTTCATCCATCAGCTTATTCAGCAGGTCAGGCCGCCGGCCTCCATCGTATGCACGCAGCGAGGCACGCACGGCTTCCGAGCCAATCCATTGACCGGAACCCTCATCCGACACTGGGTATCCCCACCCGGCGGCCCGTGTGATCTCTCCGCCTGGGTTTCGTCCGTACGCGATCGAGCCGGTTCCGGCAATAACAATCACGCCGGGAGCGATATCGAATGCGTCTTCGAAAGCGATTTCGATGTCGCCGACTATCTCGATTTGACCTTCAATCACACTTGCCAATAGGTCGCGCATCACGCGGGCGATTTCGGGCCGCGCGGCACCCGTAATTCCCGCGCACGTTCGGACAATCTGTCGCGGCGAGATGCCGGTCTGCACACAGGCTTCGTGTAACGCTGCCGCCATCGCGTCCCGGGCACAAGCTTCTCCGACACGTTGCACCTTGCTGCTTGAAGAACTTCCGGTGCCTAGCTGAGATGTTTCGTCGCCAATAAGGCACCGCGTTTTGGTGCCGCCGCCGTCGATCCCTAAAAAAAATGGCATCAAGAGGAATTCTAACTGTAGAGTGCGCAAATACCAGGGTCGTATCTCAGACCCGATCACCGTTCGTAACCGGGAGAAATCTGACCCGGACACTGTGAACGAAAAGGTCGGAAGCGGATACATTATTGGTATATGTCGCCTGGACCATCCATAAAAAATCACGCCTTCAGATTTGTGCTGCTTATCGGTGTAGTGAGTTTCTTCGCCGATTTTGTTTACGAAGGCGCGCGCAGTGTCAACGGACCATATCTGGCGGTATTGGGCGCGAGCGCGACCCTGGTGGGAATCATCGCCGGCTTGGGCGAGTTGCTTGGCTATGGTCTGCGACTTGTCTCCGGCCCTCTGAGCGAACGCACCAGGCAATTCTGGCCGATCACGATATTCGGCTACGTCGTTCAAATGGCCGCTGTGCCCTTGTTGGCGTGGGCGCCCAACTGGCAGATTGCGGGATTGCTGATCGTGCTTGAACGGGTCGGCAAAGCCATCCGCAACCCTCCGCGCGACGTCATGCTTTCGCACGCCAGCAAGGAAATCGGCCTGGGATTCGGTTTCGGATTGCACGAAGCCATGGATCAGGCAGGCGCTCTCATCGGACCTCTGGTGATCGCTTTCATACTGGCGCGCCACGGAAGCTACAGGAATGCGTTCGCCGTGCTACTGATTCCGGCGATAGCGACGCTTTGCTTTCTTGTCCTGTCAAGAATTTTGTATCCAACTCCGGAAAATCTTGAACTCAAACCCAAACATTCCGGTACGGGTTCTCTCCCCCGCGTGTTCTGGATCTATATGGCGGGTGCCGCGCTGGTGGCTGCAGGCTTCGCGGATTTTTCGCTGGTAGCGTTTCATTTTCAAAAGGCGTCGATTGTTTCGAATCTCTGGATTCCCATCTTTTACTCGATCGCCATGGCAACCAGCGGCCTGGGTTCGCTGATATTCGGTCGCCTGTTCGATCGCGCGGGAATAGGAATTCTGGTTCCGCTAACCTTGATTTCCGCCGCCTCAGCGCCCCTGGTTTTCCTTGGAGGTTTCTGGATGGCACTGGTTGGCATCGGACTGTGGGGGCTCGGAATGGGAGTTCATGAATCGATCATTCCCGCGGCCGTATCCACAATGGTCCCGCAGGAACGCCGAGCATCGGCTTACGGAATCTTCACCGGAGTCTACGGCGTGTTCTGGTTTCTTGGCAGCGTAATTATTGGCAGGCTGTACGACGTCTCGCTGCCGGCACTAATTACTTTTGCCGTTGCCGCGCAGCTGGTTGCCATTCCCATATTTATAGCCGTCAAAAGAACGAATAAGGCCTGATCAAAGCGCTTCCCGCCTCAATCTACGCGGGTCGCCGAGGCTATAATGGTTTTTCCCAACGACCATGTGGTCGCCGGGAAATTGGACTTATGGCATCAGGCAACCCTATCGGACCTAAGGATCGCAAGCGGCTGATCATCTTCCTGGCGGCGGGAAGCTTTGTCCTGTTTGCAATTTTGCTTTCGGAATCTTCGTTCGATCTGCCTTTTATCAATCCCAGCACCACTCAGCAAACAGTTTTTCTGGCCGCGCTCTCAGCCCTGGTGTTTCTGTTATTCGTTACGCTCACGTTCGTTCTGGCGCGGAACCTGATCAAACTTTTCGCCGAGCGCCGCATGGGCGTCCTGGGCTCCAAGTTCCGCACCCGCCTGGTAGTCGGAAGCCTGTTGTTATCTTTTCTCCCCGTCATCGTGATGTTCTGGTTCGCCTACGGGTTGATGAATCGCTCTATCGAACGCTGGTTTTCCACTCCCGTAGAAGAAGTCAGGCAGGACACCGCGTTGATGGCGCAAATGCTGGCGAAATACGTGGTTGCAAACGCGCATGCGGAAGCTCTATCAATTGCCTCTGCGCCGGAAACGCAACGCGCTTTCGAGGGCCGCAGTTTTTCCGGAGTGCTGAACCAGTTCCGCATGCGCGAAGCTACTCTTCAGGGCGGCTTCGCGATTGCGATTCTCTCTGGTGATGCCGAGGCCAGTTTCGCAGCTCCCGCAGAATGGCCGCTGTTGAAACCGAAAATTCCCCGACCCATTCCCTCCGAAGCTCAACATCTTTCATGGAACGGCGTGGAATACGTTCTGGGCACGGCTCCAGTCGGCGATTCGGGCGAGATTCTGGTGGCCATGCCGCTGCCCACAAATTTTACCGAAGCCCAGAAGCAGCTCGAATTGAGCCAGCAGCGCTATCTTGAACTGGCAAAGGCCCGGCGCACGGTTCGCCGCACTTACATGGTTCTTTTGTGGTGGATCACCGGCATGGTTCTGTTTGCCAGCATGTGGCTGGCGCTTTATCTGTCGCGTTTGGTAACCCGGCCGGTGGTTGCGCTGGCCGAGGCCACACAGGAGATTTCGCGCGGCAACTTGGATTATCGAGTGGAAGTTCCCGCCGCGGATGAACTTGGGGACCTGGTGCGGTCTTTCAACCAGATGGCGGGGGAGCTTTCGAGTAACCGACGCAAACTTGAAACCGCAAGCCATGAACTGAGCGCCGCCAATTCAGAACTGGAGCGCCGCCGGCAGCACATCGAAACCATTCTTGAGAGTATTCCCACCGGCGTGCTATCGCTCGACGCTAAACTGCGGGTCCGCCACGTGAATCAGGCGCTGCTGCGAATGCTGCGGCCTTCGGAAAAACCGCAGGTTACAGAAACCTTGATCGGCGCCGCGTTGCCGGATCTATTTGGCGCCGAAGTTCTGGCCGATCTGGAGCACTTGTTACGGCGTGCTGACAGAATGGGCACCACCACCACCCAAATGGAATTCGCGATTCAGCGCTCGCAGTTGAACGTCGCAGTCACCGTGGCCACTCTGGAACACGCTTACGAAAGAATCGGTTACGTATTAGTGTTTGAAGATCTGTCGGATCTGTTGAGAGCGCAGAAACAAGCAGCGTGGCGCGAAGTAGCCCGCCGGGTCGCTCACGAAATAAAAAATCCGCTTACGCCTATTGCGCTTTCCGCTGACCGCATCCTGCGCCACCTCGACCGCAATACCGCTCCGGATGCTGCTTCGGTGGAGATTGTGCGCAGTTGCGCGGAGGCAATTTGCAGTTCTGTCGAGACTGTGCGCACCCTGGTGAACGAGTTCGCTACGCTTGCCCGCTTCCCTTCCTCTCAGCCACAGCCTGCGAACATCAATGGCATCATTGAGAGCGCGCTCTCCATGTTTAACGGCAGGGTTGATGAAATTCATATGCGCAAGTCGTTCTCGAACGATTTGCCGCAGGTGATGGCGGACTCGGATGCAATGAAGCGGGCGATCGCTAACCTGGTGGACAATGCGGCCGAAGCGGTCCAGACATCGGCGGTGAAAGAAATTGAAATCTCAACTTCACTGGTTCCGGACCATGGTTTGGTCGAGATCAGCGTCTCCGACAGTGGCCCCGGGGTGACTCAGGATTTGAAGGAGCGCCTGTTCTTGCCGTATTTTTCGACCAAGAAACGCGGCACTGGGCTCGGACTCTCCATCGTCAGCCGAATCATTGAAGATCACCGCGGATCGATTCGCGTAGAAGAAAACAAGCCCGCGGGCGCGCGGTTCATTATCGAATTGCCGATAGCCGCACACACTGCCGGCGCCGCTCACGCAACTTACAATGCTTAACATTCTTATCGTCGATGACGAGCCGTCGATTCGCGACTCGCTTCAGGGCGTGCTCGAAGACGAAGGCTATCATCCTGCCGCAACCGACAGCGGTGAATCCATGCCTGGAGTTGTTGCGCAAAAAAAACTTTGACGTCGTATTGCTCGATATCTGGCTACCTGGGATGGATGGCCTGGATGTACTGCAAAAGATTCGTGAGCTGGACAATCCGCCCGAGGTAATCATAATTTCGGGCCACGCGACTATCGAAACTGCAGTGCGGGCAACCAAGCTGGGGGCTTTCGATTTTCTCGAGAAGCCGCTTTCCATCGACAAGACGCTGATCCTTCTTAAGAATGCTATTGAAGCCAAAAAACTTCGAGAAGAGAACAAGGACTTAAAGAAGCAACTCGCGCCGAAGACCGCAATTGTCGGGGACAGCGTTCCCATGAAGGCGCTGCGCCAGCAGATTCAGCTCATGGCGCCGACGAACGGGCGGGTGCTGATTTTCGGCGAGTCGGGCACAGGCAAGGAATTGGTCGCCCATGCGATCCACGGTCAAAGTTTGCGCAAGGATGAAACCTTTGTCGAGGTAAATTGCGCGGCTATTCCTGAAGATTTAATCGAGAGCGAACTGTTTGGCCATCGCAAAGGATCGTTGCCCAGCATCACCGACGATAAGGAGGGCAAGTTTCACAAGGCCAACGGCGGCACGCTGTTTCTTGATGAAGTCGGCGATATGAGCCTGAAGACGCAGTCCAAAGTGCTGCGCACGCTTGAGGAACAGCGCTTTACTCCCGTCGGCGGCGACGAGCCCATCAAGGTGGATGCCCGCATCATTGCCTCAACCAACAAGGATCTGGAAGAGGAAATCTCGGCGCGGTAATTTTCGCGAAGATCTTTTTTATCGGCTGAATGTGATTCCCTTTTTTGTTCCGCCGTTGCGTGAGCGCAAAGAAGATATTCCGCTGTTCACGCGACACTTCCTGAAAGAATTTTCAGGACGTTATGGCCGGCGACCTCGAGAAATCACCGATGATGCAATTGAGGGGCTGATGCGCTATTCGTGGCCGGGCAATGTGCGCGAACTTCGCAATGTGATTGAACGTATTGTGATCATGAATCCCACCACGGTGCGATTCGATCGCAAACATCTGCCTCCGCTGGTCTATCGCGACGGACAGCCGGCGAAGCGGAGACTTTCTCACCTTGCATCAGGCACGGTAGGCCTATGAACGCGATTTCATTCTTAAGAAACTCGACGAGAACCACGGGAACGTCAGCCGCGCGGCTGAAGTGCTGGGCCTGGAGCGCAGCCATCTTTACCGCAAAATGAGGACTTTGGGAATTGCGCTGAAGGAATAGCGGGCACGAAATGAACGATTGACTTTAATCATGGTCAGTTCCAGGGACCAGGTGTTCGAGCTGTTTTCTCCAATCCAGTTCTTCCACGAAACCCCGCGACTCACGCCAGTTCTGGCGGACTTTCACGAATAATTCCAAATACACCTTGGTCCCCAGCATGCGTTCGATCTCAATTCGCGCCGCCGTGCCAATCTTTTTCAGCATCTCGCCACCGTGGCCCACCAGTATTCGTTTCTGTCCGTCTCGTTCGCAGAAAATCACTGCCGCGATGCGCGTGAGTTTAGCGCCTTCTTCGAACTGCTCGATCATCACCGTGGTGGAATGCGGCACTTCTTCGCTGGTAGCGAAAAGCACCTGCTCTCGAATCAACTCGGCCGCCATAAAACGTACCGGCTGATCGGTCACCTGTCCCTCGGGAAAGTAGCGCGGTCCTTGCGGCAGGGCATGAACCACTTTATCGATCAATAAATCCAAGCCCTCTCGTTTGCGTGCGGAGATAGGAATGACTTCCCGGAAATCTCGTAACCTGGAGTATTTTTCAATTAAGGGAAGCAGCCGCCGCTTTTCGCCACGCAGCAAGTCGATTTTATTCAGCAGCAGAAAAGCCGGGGTTGGCGCGCCCTTCATTACGTCCAACAAAAACTCGTCAACCACATCGGATTTCTTTGACGCATCAGTAATGATGAGAGCGAGATCGCATCCGTTGAGCGCTTCCCGGACTTCCGCCATCATCTTGCGGCCCAGTGAACTGTCGGCGCGGTGAACCCCCGGAGTGTCAATCAGCACAACCTGCGCGCCGGTACGGCCTTTTTGTTTGGGAACGTTGATCACTCCCAGCACACGGTTGCGCGTGGTCTGGGGCTTAGGGCTGACGATCGCCAGCTTTTCTCCTGCCAGGGCATTCAACAATGTAGATTTGCCGGCGTTGGGACGTCCGATGATGGTGACGAAGCCTGAGCGAAAAGACATTTTAGATTAGCTTCATCTGCTGTGAGCTTACAACAGATACTCTCACTCGCTCGACTCGGCGGTCGGTTGCCTGCAACACTTCCAGGCGCAAGCCATCTTCTTCTACGATTTCACCCTTCTTGGGAATTCTACCCGCCAACTCACTCACTAAACCCGCCACTGTGGCCGCGCCGCGCCGGTCCGGGCGTACTCCAAGCAGTTCCTCCAAGCGATCCACATCCATGTTCCCAGGGACCAGATACGAAGTCTCACTCTCGCGGACTACCTGGGCGGGCTCGTGCTCGTCACTAATTTCCCCGACAATTTCTTCGACCAGGTCTTCAATCGTGACCAGGCCCGCGACTCCGCCGTATTCGTCGATCACGATCGCCATGCGAGATTTTTTCTTCTGCATCTCTCGCAGCAGATCGCTGCCCAGCTTCGTCTCCGGCACGAACAGGACATCCTTGCGCATGAGGGAGCCGACCGTGCGGGTGTGTGCCTCTGCGTCGGGCACCTGCAACACGTCCTGTGCATAAACCAGGCCAACGATATGGTCGAGGCTGCCCTCGAATACCGGTACGCGAGAAAAAGGCCGCAGCCGCAACAGTTCGATAAACTTTTCCACGGTTGTATCTGCGGCAACTGCAATCATCTCCGGGCGTGGCTTCATCGCGTCGCGCACGGTTTTTTCGCTGAACTGCACCACGGATTGAATCAGGTCGCGGTTGCTCTCGTGGAGAATTCCCTCTTCCTGGCCGGCCTCGATCAAAGCGTCGACCGCTTCCGCTTGCGTCTCCGGCTGAGCTTCGGAGTGTTCTCGCGTCAACGAAGCAACTGACTGCAGGAACCCAAGCACCAGAGTGATGGGAAGCACCAGGTAGATCAGAACGCGGAGAAGAGGCGCCCAGCGAGCCAGCCATACTCCCGTAGTCCGCGAAAAGAAAACAAAGGGCAAAAATCGATTGAACACGATAATGATCAGGATCAAGGCGAGCGCCGATTCCAGCACCGCATCGATGTTCCACCCGCCTTCGCCGAAGACTGCGAAGCCAATAACCATTGCAACCGCAGCCATCAATAAGGGATTCAATACCGACATGGAAAGCGCGGCGCGGGACCGGCTTACCTTCAGCCTGGGCTCGACTTGTTGTTCAAAGGCGTCGATATTGTCTTGAAATTCGCGGGAAAGAAACTTGCCGATTTCAGCATAGACCCGGTCCACATAGGATGAGAGGGTCAGCAGCCCGAAAAGAACAATCAACGTTATGGCGATGACCAGGTTCATCTGCGTGATCGCCTCAAGGGAACCATGGCGGATCTCTTGCGAGTATGCGTCGCGGCGCTCCGTTCAATCAAACCGGTTGGGAGCCCAAAACGCTGCCGCAACAAGGTTTCCTTTCTCCCCATTTTGCCGCCGTCATTTTCATGATCATACCCTGCGAGGTGCAGGAGTCCATGCAGAATCAGAATTTGAATCTCCTCGGATATCGAGTGCCCAAGCAGGCGCGCATTGCGGGCCGCAATGTCGATCGAGATCGCTATATCGCCCGCCAGATCTCGATTGGCTGCGGGCGGGAACGACAATACGTCGGTCGACCGGTTCTTTCCACGAAAGCGTGAGTTTAACCGGCGGATGGCGGAATTGCCGGTAATGAGCACGCCCACCGTGCCCCGCAGCCGGATGAGGCGACTGGCTTCAGCCACGAAACTGGCAAGCTTGCGTGAGTTCACGCCGCGCATTTTTTTCTCAAGCACAATCGCCGGATTGTTCACCCTCACAAGCATTGAAGATCGCTAAAAATAAAAAAGGACGCGGATCGCGTCCTCTTGGCTGAATGCCTTTCTATTCCGCTGGTTCGCTCACATTCGAAGCCGACCCATTTCCGTAAGCAGGCTTCGGATCGAGCAAATCCATCTGCTCCGTCGGCCGCGCCTTGCGCTCGTCGTAAGCGCGAATAATGCGCTGCACCAGGTGATGCCGCACCACGTCGCCGTCATCGAAATATGCGAAAGCCAGACCCTGCACGTTCTTTAGGATGTCAATCGCTTCCAGCAAACCGCTGCGCCGCGCATTGGGCAGATCGATTTGCGTAATATCGCCCGTGATGACCGCCTTCGAATTAAACCCAAGACGAGTGACAAACATTTTCATTTGCTCAGAGGTCGTATTCTGAGCTTCGTCGAGAATCACGAAAGAGTCGTTCAAGGTGCGCCCGCGCATGAAAGCAATAGGCGCAATTTCGATCACATTTTTCTCCAGATATCGGTCAACTTTTTCCGGGTCCAGCATGTCATAGAGCGCGTCATACAGCGGCCGCAGATAGGGATCAATTTTTTCCTGCAAAGTTCCCGGCAAAAACCCCAGGCGCTCGCCGGCCTCGACCGCCGGCCGCGCGAGAATGATCCGGTTCACCCGCTTCGAGAGCAGCGCCGAAATCGCCATGGCCACCGCAAGATATGTTTTACCGGTGCCTGCCGGTCCGATCCCAAACACCATGTCGTGCGATTCGATTGCATCCAGGTAACGGCGCTGATTCAGGCTTTTTGGCTGCACGGTGCGGCGCCCGAAGGAACGCTGGCGTCCGGCTTCCACCAGGCCACGCAGGGTGGCCTTGGGGTCGGCCACCAGCACTCGCAGCATGCTGTTCAAGTCGCCGTTATTGAAAGTGTGGCCGCCGCGCTGTAGTTGATCGTAGTCGGAAAAAACCTGCTCGGCGCGAGCGATGTCGCGCGGCGTGCCTTCAACTTCAATAGAGTCAGAGCGGAGGTCGATGTTGACGTTCAGGCCGTCTTCCAGCACGTGCAGGTTTTCATCGCGGGTGCCAAACAGGGCTTCGATGTTGGGACTTATTTCAATGCTCTTCTTCATTCAGATTCCGTCTTCCAGGTACCCTCGGGCGCAGTGGCGCGGTTCCAGGCATTCATAATTTCGTTTGGGATTTGAAGGGCGGTTGCGATCATCCTTCTACGGATTGTACTTCGCCGCATGAGGTGGGCAGATGACAATTCTATTAAAAGCCTACCCCTCCGCTTCGCTGATAGTCAACTAGAATAGCGAGCCGTTGACCCTTTGCAACTTGCTCTAGTAGAATAGTTTATTCAAAGCCCGCCGGAATTCGGCTGGGGACCCTACTGAAAAGGCATTTACTCGTAATGGCAAACCATTTTTCTGCGCTTAAACGCGCCCGTCAGACCGAACGACGTACCGCTCGCAATCGTGGCAATACCTCCCGTTTACGCTCCGCTCTCCGCACCATGCGCGAAGCTTTGGCCAAGGGCGATAAAACCGCTGCCGCCGATGCCTTCAGCAAGACCGGGTCGGCTCTCGATAAAGCCATCCAAAAAGGCGTTCTGCACAAGAACACCGCCGCGCGCTACAAATCACGCCTCAACGCGCGATTGACAGCGATGAAGTAAGCGCGGGCCATTTCTTACGTGGTCTGACGAACTTTGCGGTAGCAATCATCGACTCAATCCCAAGTGCACGAGTGAAGTCTTTCGCTCTGCGATCTCGCCCGCAACCCTTGTGTGCTCCGCGCGTAAAGCTCTCCAGCGCCACCAGCTTTTCACTTCCCCAACTTTCCTGTAAAGTTTCCGCGACGTTCCCGGAGGACTGACTAATGCTCTACGCATCTGCCGACTTCTCGTTGCCCAGCGATTTCCAGACCAATTTCTGATGCTGCTGCGGTTGATTCATTTCATCGCTGGTATCACCTGGATTGGATTGTTGTATTTCTTCAACCTGGTGAATATTCCATTCATGAAGGAACTCGATCCCGCGACCCGCGCCAAAATCGCCCCCCGCCTGATGTTGCGGGCATTGCATTGGTTCCGCTGGTCGGCGGTAATCACGGTGCTGGCCGGGTTGGCTTATTGGGGAAGCATCGTAGGCTCAGACGCGCGCAATGGCGGCGGATCAGTCGCCTTGCCAATGGTAAGCTTTTTTCTCATCTGGACCATCACCTGGGCGATCCTTTACGCGCTGCTTATTCCCGGCAAAGGCCTGCTGAATAAAGGATGGTTCCTGGCGATTCTTTTCGCTTTGATCATCGCTCACTCCGCGCACTTCTTCCTTCACATCAACGACAAAGCCTGGGAGAGCAATCGCCTGCTTGCCATCGGGATCGGCGGCGGTATCGGCTGGATGATGCTGTTAAACGTCTGGGGCGTCATCTGGCGCATTCAGAAACGCTTGATCGCCTGGACCAAAGCCAACGCCGAGAACGGCACCCCAATGCCCGAGAAATCGGCGCGCATGGCCCGCATGGCCTTCCTGACCTCGCGCATCAACGCCTGGCTGACGATCCCGTTGTTGTTTCTGATGGGAGCGGCAAGCCACTACCCCTTGTTTGGAAAGTAAAAAAGCCTGCAACCGGGTTGCAGGCTTCTCAACTCACTAATTAGCGGTTAAAAGTTGAGTCTCAATGCTACCTGGATTTGCCGGGCTGAAGTCGTACCATCGGGCTCAGTGTAAGTGTTCGTCAAAACTCCGAAAAGCGGGTTCTGTATCAGGTTACCTACTCCTGCGCCGTCGGTACCGGGGTTCAAGAAGTGAGGATGGTTAAACACGTTGTAACCCTCAAACCTTAGCTCCAAGCCAAAACGTTCGGTCAACTGCATCTTCTTAGCAAAGGCCAGGTCAAAATCCCAGAACCCTGGACCATAAAACTCATTGCGGCCCGTGCTACCCGCGGAACCCCAGGGAGGGTTCACGAATGCACATTGATTTGTAATGTAAATCTTGCCTAGCGCTGGTGAGGGTGCACAGGAAGGGCTGGAAGGAGCGCCAAACGGATCTCCGACCTGGGACGCCCAAGCAGCTATGCCGGTTCGTTGAGTATCCTCCGTGCCGCGTACTTGGAAGGGATGGCCGGACTGAATGGTCGTTATTCCAGAAAACTGCATTCCTTCCAGCACCTTTCCTAAAGCACCATTGCTCAGATAACTCTTGCCTTTGCCCAATGGTAGTTCCCAGATGTAATTGAAGACAGCAACGTGGCGGGTATCGTTATCGGAGTTTCCAAAACCTTGCGCCAAATCGCGTGAGTTCCGTGGAAAGCTATGGGCGCCGACAGCCGAACCCAGAGGATCCACCGAGTTGTCAATTGCGTGCGACCAGGTGTAAGCGCCCTGGATTTGCAGGCCGTGACTCATACGGTGGGTGAATTTTGTTTGCAGACCCTCATAAATGGAATTGAATTCATCCATCTGGTAGTCGGGCTGAAATAAAGCATTGTTCATCACAGCATTGAAGGGCAAATCGTTAAAGCCTTGCGAAGGTGTCGCACCTATATAGAGACTGCTGCTGCTCACGGTCGCCGGCTGAGTCTGAGTGCCGATAGAGGTGCAACCGAAAGCATTGGCCGGATTGTCGCAATACTGCACAAGGTGCTGTACCCGCGCCGGATCTGGTGAATTACCATCGATCTGGCCGTAGACATGAATGCCCATTGAGCCTACGTATGCAACCTCGAAAACATTGTTACCGCCCAACTCGCGTTGGATATCGAGGTTCCAGTTATTACTTTCGGGATTGGGAAAGTGAGGGTCGAAAATCACTATGCCAGAGGCCGCCGTGCCATCAGCAATTGACGCAGAAGGTGTCTGCGTAGGAATTACTGTCGGGAAGCCTCCACTACCGAAGAAATTGTTAATTGTTTCAACTGGAAAGTTTGTATAGCTCGACTGGAAGGGCGGATCAGCGCGCGCATTGCCAAAGGCATTGCCGAATACGCGATCATGAAAAATTCCAAACCCAGCTCGCACCGCGGTTTTTCCGTCTCCTATGGGATCCCACGACAAGCCGATCCGCGGCTCGATATCTTTGTAGTCGGGTTGGTATAACGAGTGGCCAGTACCAGGACCCACAAGCGAGAAAGTCACTGCTTGCCCGAAATTAAACGTGGCGGGATTCTGCAGCAGGTTAGAAAAATTGGCTCCTTCTTCATAAGGCACGCTGTTGAGCTGATACCGCAAGCCAAGGTTGAGGGTCAAATTTGGTCTTACCTTCCAGGTATCCTGCCCGTACCAGTCATATTCGTGCTGGCGGAAGTTCTTGTTATCCGTCGCTTGTCGGTCTCCGCCCTTATTGAAAAATTGCGATTCGGTGTCCTCGATGACCAGACCGTAGTAGGCGCCAGCTGCATCGACCAATGACGCCCCTTGCCCGCCACTCGGGATATTTTGCAGCATTCCGGCGTTAAAGCCGAAGAGGAGATCGCCTTCCATATTAACTTGCCGGCGCGAGAAGAAATCGTCGAAACCGCTCTCTCCTACGTCGCGAAAATCAAAGCCATATTTGAAAGTATGACGTCCGTGGGCCCAGGTAATGTTGTCGGTGTAGCTGGTCGTGCCGGTCCGCCGAGCCTGACCATTCGCAGCCAGCGCGAGGCTGCCAAAACTGGTAAAGGGATCCATCAGATAATCGCGGCCATTGCCGAAAGAATCCACTCCACCAGGACTATCGAGGATGCTGATATTCTGCGGCGACAAATAGAAAGCCCCGTAGACCCGATTCCAACCAAATTGGAAGTTATTCACCAAGGTATTGCTTAAAGTGGACGTAAGCTGCGCCGCCAGGCCCTGATTGATGGCCTTTTCCTCGTAAGCCCCGATCCCGGGAAGGATATCGGAGTGAGCGGGATTCGGGTCGAAGAAGTGATCGTAGCCGTACCGCAAGCTAAGAATCTCTTTGTCGCTGAAATGCTGATCAATTTTGGCGGTGGCATTGTAAGCGTTTTGCGCCGACGTACTTGGGAAAAACAGGTTCCCTTCGATCCCGTCCGTTGACGGAGTTGTCGGATTGGGATAGAGCGCAAAGACCTTTTGCATGGTTGGATCTTCCGGAGCTCCCGTCGCGTTATTTGCGCCCGTCGGAGTCAGATCGACCGGAATTGTATTGGATTGGCCGGTATTTGGATCGGTGTAGGTATAGTTGAACTTTCCAGTCTTAAACGCTGCGGTTGGGACCGTCGCCTGATTGGTCAAGGTCGTACGAAAGCGCTGAAACTCTTCATTGAAAAAGAAAAATGTCTTGTTTTTGATTATTGGACCACCAATAGAGTAGCCGAATTGGTTACGCACGTAGGGGTTCATCGGCCCGGCATTTGGCCCGGTTCCGGGATTAAACCAATCCCGTGCTCCGCCAAATCCATTCCACCTGCCATACTCATAAACCCCACCATGAAATGCGTTGCTGCCGCTCTTGGTGATTACATCGATGATTGCACCCGTATTTCGCCCAAATTCAGCGTTGAAATTGTCGGTGATTACACGAAACTCCTGGGTCGAGTCGGGATTGGCGGCCAGCACTCCATCCGGACCTCCGGGTACGGACGTGTCATTATTATCCACACCGTCGAGAAGAAAATTGTTGTTACGATCACGCGCGCCATTGACCGAAAACCCCCCATGGCTACTGTCCGTTTGTGAGGTGCCCGGCGATAGCAGAACCAGACTGTAAGGGTCGCGGGTAATCAAAGGCAGGTCCTGGATTTCGCGCGAATCTACTAGATTGCTAAGCTGAGCGGTGTCCAAATCGACCGGCGGTAATTCATTTCCAAGGACCTGAACCTCCTCAGTCGCCCCGCCAGTTTGCAGTTTGGCATTCGCCGTCAATGCCTGGTCGACGGTGAGAACTACCTGCTCAACTTTGAACGTCCTGAAGCCGCTTTTGTTGACCGAGATGTCATAGCGGCCGACAGGCAGGTTAGTGATGGCGTACGCACCCGTGTCGCCGGTAGTCGCAGTGCGGGTCGCGTTCGTGTCAAGTTCCCGCGCCGTAACTTCAGCGCCCACCACGACGGCGCCGGTTGTATCCGTTACCGTACCTTTAATGGATGCGGTCTGTGCAACTGCAAGCGCCGACAGCATCAGCGAGGTCAGGGTGGTGGCGAGTAAGGCTCGAAGGCTGCCATTAACCCGCGAAGCGAGTGATTTAGCCATTAGAAGTATCTCCCGTTGTTAAAAAGTCTTGAGTAATTGCCGGATGCCCACGTAAAAGGATTTAGTCGTAGGAGTGCAACTCGGCCTCCAAACTAGGAGCAAGTATCCAGCTGACGAATCAATGGTTTAGAGGGAACTTGTCAGACGTCGACTAATCGTCGTTCCAAAAAACGGAGAGCCACGTCAGTGGATATGGAATCCTGTAGCAAAAGCACCTCAAGGCACCGCTATTCCGAGGACATGCCTACTTGATGAAGATAAAAAACAGGGCGGCCTCTGCCGGACAAAAAAAAGCCCGCTCATTGAGCGGGCTTTTTGCAAGGTTCCCCCTAGAAATCGACCTTCAACCCGAGCACGGTTTGGCGAGCATTGCTCGGGAAGCTCATCCGGGCATTCTCGAAGTTAGGTGCATTCGGGATCAAGTAATCCCTTTGTGAGCCGGTATCCGATATCGGCTGCCCCTGATTTGGGCTGCCGGTCACGAATTGCGGGTGGTTGAATGCGTTCAAGAAACTAGCCAAGAGTTCGAAATGAACGCGCTCGGTGGCATAGATGTGCTTTGAAAGCGTGATGTCCCAGTTGTTAATTGGAGGAGTTTGAATCGTATTGCGAGGCGCAGTTGGTACCGTCCCATAGCCGGCAATGATGTACTGGGCATGTGGATTCACTGCCTGCCATCCGACGATGCAAGGCGGCAAGCCGCAAGCTGTGTTGTTGGTGATGGGAACCACATCACTCCCCACTCCGGGAGTGCCGCTCGGATTGAAGATGGCTCGGTCCGACGCCGCGTCCGCATTCAGATTTGAATCCAGCCCACTCTGAACGGTTCCCCACTGGCCTGATTCCCATATGAATACTGGGGCGATCTCATAGTTCCCGAGCAGGTTTCTTTTGAACCAGCTCGGATCATGCTTGAACCACTGAGCGTCGTAAATGGTGGAAATGGCGAGACGGTGACGATGATCCAGCAACGAGTTAGAACGCTCAGCTGGCAAGTCCCGGAAGTCCTGGGGACGCCGGGGAGCTATGACAGTCGAGAAGAAATCGGCCGTGCTGTTATCGATCATATGGCTGAATGTATAGGCCACCTGGAACTGCAATCCATCACTGAACCGTCGATTCAACTGAGTTTGTAGCCCGTGGTAGGTAGATGCGCCCCAAGGCTCGTACGCCGTTATCGCGTTGGTGAAACCTGCGTTGAGGTACCTGGGATCGTAAAAGCCGCCCGGCCCTACCCCCGTGTCGTTGTACCCGTAAGACAGAGTCCCCGGATAGTCTCCAGCGTTGGCGGCACAATTAGGATTTGGCGTAACGCCTACTGCACCGTTGCAACTCGGGGCGGCACTCGCCCAAGCGGTGGTCAACCCAGCCACAGTAGCCGCAGAGGGGGCATTGATGAAGGTCGGAACCTCGTGGCCCGGCCCGGCGCCCGATACAAAGTTGAGACGGTTCTGCACGTTCAGGTCGACACCACGCGTCCCGACATAACGGATATCGGCGGTGTACTCCTTCGCAAAAACGTGCTGAATACCGAGGTTCCATGTTTCGGAGTAAGGATATTTCACATTGTTGGGCAGATATGCCGAGGTAGCGGCCCTGGCGGCAGCCGGCTGAAGAACCGAGATCCCGCTCAAATTCTCTGGCGGAATGCCGCCCTTAGCCAGGAAGCCTCCCGGACCCGAAACGCATGTCGGCGGACAGTCGACGGTGCTACCGATCTGTGGTGGACGTTCGAGTACTCCGATATTGTCATAGAGGACGTCATAACCCATGCCAAAACCACCACGGATCGACGTATTCCCCTCGGTACCTGGTGAATATGCAAATCCAACGCGCGGCATGAAGTCCTTCGTCGGAGCCTTCGGCGAACCGAACGTTATTAGTCCGGGAACATCGGAAACACTGTTTAAGCTCTGCTGCGTCCAGCCGTAAGGAGTGCTGGTGTACTCGTACCGCAGTCCCAAGTTTACGCTGACATTACGTTTTACCTTCCAAATGTCATTTACAAAACCATAGATGGCGTGTTGGTCACCTGAGTACCCGACGTTGCCGAAGCTTCGCTCAGCAACGCTGCCGCCCGGAACCTGATCGAAAGCGAACTGATTTAGGTCTGTGTAAGTGTAGTCGCCGCGCGAACGCTGAATAAATTTCTGCGGCGAAATGTACTTGCGATACTCGCCTCCAAAGGTCAAAGTGTGCGAACCCTTGACCCAGGTCAAGTTATCGATCGCCTGATAGGTGTTCTGTATTGCATATTGCGGAGCGTTCGGATCAGGCCCGACGTTCAGGTCACCAAGATCGTTGATGGTTATGTTCGGGAAGGCGTCCAGTGTCGGCAGAAAGGTCTGGTTGCCTACGACGAAGGTTTGAGAGAAGCGATTGAACCCGACACGAAACTCATTGGTGACGCTCGGCGTGAAAGTGTGATATTCGCTGATCGTCGCCAAATGGAAAGGTTGAACCAGCGGCGTGAAGAACACAGGTAATTGCGCACCGGTATCCAAGGCGGCGCTTTGGTTATAAATATAACGACCGCGAATCTGGTCCCTATCGCTCATGTCGAAATCCATGGCTGTCGTTAGCGCCTTGAAGTTAGTGAAATTCGGCGCCTGGATCGGCAGCGTCCCGACAGGGATACTCGCGCCACCGACGATTACAGTGCTAGTTTGGCCGGGCGCCTGGACATACTTCTGGAGCGCCTGCACGTTTGCCGTGGAGACTCCGGGAATCGCAAGCAGCGCTGCATATCCGGCACTTGTCGGCGCCAATAACGGAGCTCCCGGAACCGAAGCCTGACCGACCTCGTTGTATTCATAGTTCGCAAAGAAGAAAAGCTTATTCTTGAATATCGGACCGCCGAACTGACCGCCGTAACGATTGCTATCAAAACGCGGATTGACTATAGGCTCCCCTGGCGCCGTGCTATTCGCCACACTTTGGTCGATGGCATTCAGATTGCGGTTTTGAAAATACTCATAAGCTGCACCGTGAAAGCTGTTGGTACCACCCTTCACGACGATATTGAATTGACCACCGTTTGAGTGCCCGAATTCAGGGCTGAACTGGTTCTGCAAAACCGTAAAATTAGCGACCGCGTCTGCGGGCACATATACCAGTGGACCCGTCACACCTTTGTTGTTGTTATCAACACCTTCAATGGTGAAGTTGTTGTTGCGGGGACGTTCACCGCTGAGGGAAGGACCGACTCCAGCACCAAGTCCGCCTGTACTCGAAGCTCCGGCGTCGAGCATAGAAAGGTTCAGCACGCCCAAATTCAGACCAGTCGTTGTGTTTACCCCGAGATTGGCTGTGGGCAGATCCTCAAGCATCTTGCTTTCATAAGTCGTCTGGATCTGTGCCGTGGTTGTATCCAGTGTTTGAGCAACCCCAGACACTTCAATAGTGGTGCTCGCGGAACCCGGAGTGAGCGTCAGGTTAGCCGTGCCACTTTTGTTTAACTGGACGTCAACTTTCTCGGTTGTAGTCTGGAAGCCTGTTGCCCTCGCACTGATGTCGTAGGTACCGATCGGGAGATTATCAAATCGGTATCCTCCGGTGCTGCTTGTCTTATCTGTCAAGGTGACACCTGTGGCGACGTTGTGGGCTGTCACTTCGGCTCCGGTAATCGCCGCCCCGGATGAGTCGACAACCGTACCAACCAAGTTGCCGCTGATTGCTTGGCCGAAGGCCAGGGAGCAACTGAGGGCGAGAAGCCCCAGGATTGACGAGAAGTAGGCGAAAGCCTTGAACTTGAGAGAGTGATTCATGCGGTGTCTCCTGACATAAACAATCATTTGTATGCGCGCCTGAGAGAGGCCCGAAGTGGTCCTACAATTCCAGAACCGAACAGTAATGCAACCTGAGTACCGAAACTAATTCAGAGCCTCAACCCTTTCATTTACAATTATTTACATTGCTTGACGCCGGATGACGAGCACGCGAATCTTCCAAATACGGGATGGCTGGCGGCGCAACCCTATGAAATCCGGTATTTTGTAACGGAAAGAACCTTAGATTGGTGGGGGCTGAAAACTTCTCTGCGGATCCGCGTACGGACTGATCAAGCTACCCGCTTCACGATCGGTGTATTCATTTTGTATTTTCGCTCGACGACGTTTCCAGACGTATCTTTTACCCGCAAGGTGAATGTCGGCAGGTCGCCTTCCTTGCCGAAGTTTTCATGGGAGACGGTCACTGGCAGTACCCCGTTGAGGTTGCGCTCGCGGTAGGCGGTTTCGTAGCGGTGGCGGTGAATATTCCAGGTGAAAACGCGAGCCTGGTTGAAATCGAAGGGCAGGCCCTCTTTATTTTCGACCAATACCATCAGGTACTGTGGAACTTTCTTGTCGCCGTCGTTCACCTCGTTAAGTATGTAGCAGCCGACAATGCGCTGCCCTTCGGCATACTGCGCCACGTCGAGCGGCACATCAAGATCGACCATGCGATCGAGCACCCACCCGACGTGACCTTGCTGGTCGCGAACCAACCACCAGTCTTCCATGGGCTTGAGCTGCCGGGCGCCGGCCGGAAGCGCCGCCGCAGCTCCCGGCAGGTTCTTCTCCACCGTGGCGCGCTTCAGAACCGATACTTTTGATCCTTGCGGTAATTGATAAAGATGCTCGGTGTCGCGGCCGGGCTCGACGTGCAGATTGGTGTCATTGCGGGTGGTGGCGATGCCGGTGACGGGTGAGTCCTTCTCCTGCTGCTGCATCGTTTGAAAGCTGTCGAAAACCTGGTGAGTCACCAGATAACGCTGCTCGACCCAGCCTTCCTGGCGGTTAGCGGTGCGCACTTTAGAGAAGCGCTTTTCGCGATCCAGCACTTCCACCCGGTCGCCATTTTTTGCGGTGCCGACCTTGTTATAGACCTGGGAAAGCTGGTCACGCAGGATGACCTGCGGCGCTGAAACGTAGTCAACTTCAAGTACGCGATTACGGCCACGATTGCAGCTGGCGAGCAAAGCCGCGGCAGCGAGGGCCAGAATTAGACTTTTGCTGGAAAGCTTCACGGATATAAATCAATATAGCGCAGCAATAAGGTTCTGCCAGTTACGAACGGATATCCTCCGCCCTGTGGTGTTTTGCTTAGCGCTCTTCGAGTGGATTTCGGATTCTGAGATCACTGGCTATTACAGGATCCGCTCATGCGTGTAACCGCTGGCGCTGAGCGCGGAAAGAAGCTCGGCGATATGGTCCGGCCCACGGGTTTCCATGGTGATGTCGATCGCGGTGTCGCCAAGGTTGACGCCGTAATAAGCCCGATCGTATGCGGTCTCAACGATGTTGGCGCGGTGCTGCGCCAATATGCCGGTCAGGCGATGCAAAGCGCCGGGGTAGTCAGGCAAATGGACGCGAAGGCGCACCAGGCGCCCGTCCTTCACCAGGCCGCGCTCCATGATTCGCGAGAGCAAGCTGACGTCAATATTGCCGCCGCACACCAGCACCGCCACTTTTTTTCCGCTGAGTGGCGTCTTGCGGTTAATCAGTGCGGCGATCGCGGCCGCGCCGGCGCCTTCGGCAAGGGTCTTTTCGCGCTCAAGCAGAAGAAGAATCGCGTTGGCGATTTCTTCTTCGTCCACGGTGACAATGTCATCGACGTATTTCTGAATCAGCGGCAGGGTCTTTTCTCCCGCGCGTCTGACGGCGATTCCATCAGCGATAGTCGCTGCCGGGCTCAGGGTCACCGGATGGCCTTCGGCGATTGCCACCTTCATTGACGGCAATCGCGCCGGCTGAACGCCGATGACACGCACCTGGGGATTGGTTTCTTTGATGGCGCAGGCCACGCCCGAAATCAGGCCGCCTCCACCAATCGGGGCGATGACCGCCTCGATGTCGGGGACCTGTTGCAGGATTTCGAGGCCCATCGTACCCTGCCCCGCGATCACCACTTCGTCGTCGAACGGGTGAACAAAAGTCATGCCGAACTGCTGGCTGCGGCGCACTGCTTCTTCGCAGGCCTCGTCATAATTCGCACCGTGCAGAATGACTTCCGCGCCATAACTCTTTGTGGCAGAAACCTTGATTAACGGCGTGGTCAGGGGCATGCAGATCTCAGCACGGATGCCGTGGCGTCCGGCATGGTAGGCGACGCCTTGCGCGTGATTTCCTGCGGAGGCCGCAATGACGCCGCGGGAGCGCTCTTCAGCAGTAAGAGTCAGAAGCTTATTTAACGCACCCCGCTCCTTGAATGCCCCGGTGCGCTGCAAATTATCGAGCTTCAGATGGACCGAATTTCCTGTGAGTTGAGAAAAGTATTCGGAGCGAGCGCAGGGCGAAAGGTAAATGGACTCGCGTATGCGATCCATGGCGATGCGAACTTCAGTGAGTGAAACTTTCGGCGCTGCGGCGCGGGCTGGCTTGCTGGGCATAAGGATCGGTCTCGACATTGTGACAGATTTCGTTTGCAAGCTGCGCGGTGCGGCCTCAACCGAAAAGCTCTCCACACAGAATTCGAGAGATAGCGCCGGGATCGCAGAAAAAGCAATTCTAACTCGCCACGCCTCTACTCAAAATAAGGCTTTTCTCAGCGGCCTCGGCGAATTCTCTCTGCGTTCCCTGCGGTTAAAAGCTTTTAGCAGTGTCTCAGGCAGATACCAATTCGCGCCGCACCCGCGGCTTCGTCACCGGCTTAGCAGACTGTTTGCTTAAATAAACGTTGATGGATGCGGCCGCTTTTCTGCCCTCTGCGATTGCCCAGACAACTAGTGATTGCCCACGCCGCATGTCTCCGGCCGCGAAACACGCCCGCGACCGAGGACATATAATCGGCGCCGGTTTCTACGTTGCCGCGCGGGTCGAGCTTAAGACTCAATTGATCAATCATTCCATTGCGAACCGGGCCGGTGAAGCCCATCGCGAGCAGAATCAAATCTGCATCCATCACGAACTCGCTGGCGGCAATCGGCTCAAATTTCGGAAGTGGACCAACTTTAATTGCATGCAATTGCTTTACGTTGCCGTTGGCGTCCCCGGTCAACGCGGTTGTTGCGACACTCCATGCCCGAGTCCCACCCTCTTCGTGTGCGCCCTCAACGCGCAACTGCATCGGCCACAACGGCCAGGGGGTCAGCGGCGAACGATCAGCCGGAGGCATCGGCATAATTTCGAATTGATGGACCGAAGCTGCCTTCTGACGATGCACCGTGCCCAGGCAATCCGCACCCGTGTCTCCACCACCAATAATAATGACGTGCTTGCCGGTGGCGAGAATGTCCTGTGCCGGATCGAGCGAGTCACCGTAACAGCGCTTATTGGCTTGCGGAAGAAAGTCCATGGCAAAGTGAACGCCCTTCAATTCCCTGCCCGGAACGTTCAGGTCGCGCGGCGCTTCGGCGCCTCCAGCCAGCAGGATGGCGTCGAACTCGCGCTGCAGATCGTCAACTGGAACCGAACGGCCGACGTGAGCGTTGGTCACGAACTTCACGCCTTCGGCTTCCATCTGAGCAAGACGGCGATCTACGATGCGCTTCTCCATCTTGAATTCGGGAATGCCGTAACGGAGCAATCCGCCAATGCGGTCGGCTTTTTCGTACACCGTGACCCAGTGGCCGGCGCGATTCAATTGCTGCGCGGCAGCCAACCCAGCAGGGCCTGAGCCGACAATCGCGACTTTTTTCCCGGTGCGGAATTTCGGCGGCTCAGGGCGAATCAGGCCGTCCTCGAAACCGCGCTCGACAATACTTTTTTCAATCTGCTTAATAGTGACCGCTGGCTCGTTAATGCCGAGCACGCATGCCGCCTCACAGGGAGCGGGGCAAATCCGCCCGGTGAATTCCGGGAAATTATTGGTCGAGTGAAGCTGGCGCACGGCCTCTTTCCAGTGGCCGCGATACACGAGGTCGTTCCAGTCAGGAATAAGATTGTTGACCGGGCAACCGGTGTGACAGAAGGGCACGCCGCAATCCATGCAGCGCGCCCCCTGGGTACGCAGCTTTGCTTCCGGAAAGTCCTGATAAATTTCAAACCAGTCGTTGACTCGCTCCGTCACCGGACGCCGGGTTGCGGTTTCGCGGGAATGCTCCATGAAACCCGAAGCTTTACCCATGCAGGGCCTCCGCCAGTTCTGGCACCAGCACCGGCTGCCCCGGGATATATTGCTGGCGGCTGCGAGTCACGCCGAGCACGCGCTTGAATTCGTGCGGGAAGATTTTGATGAAGCGCGGAAGAATCTCCGCCCAGTTATTGAGAATGTACGTTGCGCGCTTGCTGCCGGTGAGTTCGAGGTGCCGCTTGATAAGGCCGCGCACTAAACTTACGTCGCGCGGCTCGATCAAAGGCTCGAGATCCACAGAGGCCAGATTGCAACGCTTCTCGGTGAAATCGCCGCGCTCGTCACAGACGTAGGCAATTCCTCCACTCATTCCGGCGGCGAAGTTTCTACCACAGGAGCCGAGCGCGATCACCAGCCCATTCGTCATGTACTCGCAACCGTGATCGCCTACGCCTTCGACGACTGCCGTAGCACCGGAATTGCGCACCGCAAAACGCTCTCCCGCGACACCGCTGAAGAAAGCTTCCCCGCTGGTCGCACCATAGAGCACTACATTGCCAATCAAAATATTTTCTTCTGGCGCGAATTGCGAATTTCTCGGCGCGCGGACGACCAGGCGGCCACCGGAGAGACCTTTGCCCACGTAATCGTTGCCATCGCCTTCGAGAGTCATAGTCACGCCTTTTGCCAGAAATGCCCCGAAGCTTTGTCCTGCTGAGCCTTGGAAATCGATGCGAATGGTGTCGTCGGGAAGGCCTTCGGAGCCGTAACGGCGCGCGATTTCGCCGCTCAGCATGGCGCCCACTGTGCGATGCACATTGCGGATGGGAAAGCTCATTTCAGCAGGAGAGCGATTTTCAAGCGACTCTTTTGCTCTCGCGATCAGTTCGTGATCGAGAGCGTTGCCGAGTCCATGATCCTGAGCCTGCACGCAGTGACGGGCAACCCGGCCGGGAAGCGGCGGGTTATAGAGAATTGCGGACAGATCGACGCCTCGCGCCTTCCAGTGATCGACCGCCGGTTGGGTATCGAGCATGTCGACCCGCCCGACCATATCGTTCACTTTGCGGAACCCCAGCTCCGCCATGTATTGCCGCACTTGCTCGGCAACAAAGAAGAAGAAGTTGATTACATGCTCGGGCTGGCCGGCGAACTTCTTGCGCAAAGCAGGATCTTGGGTCGCGATTCCGACTGAGCAGGTGTTCAGGTGGCATTTGCGCAGCATGATACAGCCCATCGCGACCAGAGGAGCGGTCGCGAATCCGAATTCTTCAGCTCCCAATAAAGCGGCGATGACCACATCGCGGCCGGTCTGCAACTTGCCATCTGTCTGCACGCGGATGCGGCTGCGCAGGTCGTTCATCAAAAGAACTTGTTGAGTTTCTGCGAGGCCAAGTTCCCAGGGAATTCCAGCGTGTTTGATGGAACTGAGCGGCGAAGCTCCTGTTCCTCCACTATCGCCGGAGATCAGAACTACATCCGCATGGGCCTTCGCAACTCCGGCAGCCACGGTCCCAACCCCGATTTCCGAAACCAGCTTCACGGAAATTCGCGCTTGCGGATTCGTGTTCTTCAGGTCATAGATCAGCTGCGCGAGATCTTCGATCGAATAGATGTCGTGGTGCGGCGGCGGAGAGATCAGGCCAACCCCGGGGATTGAATGCCGCAGGCGGGCAATGACATCGTCAACTTTGTGGCCGGGAAGTTGGCCACCTTCTCCGGGCTTCGCCCCCTGCGCCATTTTGATCTGCAACTCGTCGGCATTCACCAGATAATGCGCGGTCACGCCGAAGCGGGCCGACGCCACTTGCTTGATCGCGCTGCGACGCCAGTCGCCGTTCGCATCCTTGTTATATCGTTGCTCGTCTTCCCCGCCCTCGCCGGTGTTCGACTTGCCGCCGATCCGGTTCATGGCGATCGCCAGGGTCTCATGCGCTTCTTTGCTGATCGACCCGAACGACATCGCCCCGGTGGTGAAGCGCTTGACGATTTCCTTCGCCGGCTCGACTTGGTCGAGCGGAACCGGCTTGCGCGCTTTTTTGATCCTCATCAAGCTGCGCAGGGTCGCGAGATTGCGGCTTTGGGCATCGATTAATGACGCATATTCTTCGAAGCTCTTAAAATTCTGCTCGCGCACGCTGTGTTGCAGCTTGCTGATCGTCTCCGGATTCAGCAGGTGATATTCGCCGTTCACCCGAAAGTGATAACTGCCGCCGACCGACAGTTCGGTGTCCGCATCGGTGACGGTGCGAAACGCGAATTCGTGCTTAATCTGCGCCTCGCGGGCGAGCACATCAAGTCCCACGCCGCCGATTCGCGAAGTCGTCCCGGCAAAATACGTACTGACCAGATCTTCATTCAGGCCGATCGCCTCGAAGACCTGCGCGCCGCGGTAACTTTGCAGCGTGGAGATACCCATCTTCGAAAAAGTTTTAAGCAACCCTTTATTGACCGCTTTGATGAAATGTTTGACCGCCACGTCGGGGGTCATGCTGCCTGGCAAATAGCCTCGGCCGGCAACGTCCTCCAAAGTTTCGAGCGTGAGGTAAGGATTGATCGCACTCGCGCCATAACCGATCAGCAGCGCAAAATGCATGACCTCACGCGGCTCGCCGGATTCGATAATCAGCGCGACCTGGGTGCGGGTTTCTTCGCGCACCAGGAGATTATGGACAGCGGCAAGCGCAAGCAGGCTCGGAATGGGCGCGTAATCTTTGTCCACACCGCGGTCGGACAAGATCAGCAACGTGTAGCCAGACTTTACGGCCAGCGAAGCTCGACGCGAGATTTCATCCAGCGCGGACCGCAATCCGGCTTCGCCATCGGTAGCGCGGAACAGGGCGGGCAACGTGATTGCCAGCAAATCCCCTTGCGAAACCCGGCGCAGCTTTTCGAGATCGCGATTAGTGAGAATGGGATGCGGCAGTTTGAGTGTGTGACAGTTTTCCGGCGTTTCATCGAGGATATTGCGCTCGGTCCCGATGTAGCTGATCAGCGACATCACCATCTCTTCGCGGATGGGATCGATGGGCGGGTTCGTGACCTGGGCAAAAAGCTGCTTGAAGTAATTGAACAGCGGCTGCGGCTTATCGCTCAAACACGCCAAGGGCGTATCGGTTCCCATCGAGCCAATCGGCTCTTCGCCTTTGGCCGCCATGGGCTCGAGGATCATCTTCAAATCTTCATCGGTGTAACCAAATGCGCGCTGTCGCGAAATCATGGTCGCGTGGTCCGATTGATGGACGCGCACCGGCTCCGGCAGATGATCGAGGGTGATCTGATTTTCTTTCAGCCATTGTTCATAAGGCTGACGGGCAGCAAGTCGCGATTTGATTTCCTTGTCAGCAATAATTCGGCCTTCGACGGTGTCGACCAGAAACATTTTTCCTGGCTGCAAGCGGCCTTTACGTTTGACCCTCTCCGGCGGGACGGAAAGAACTCCCGCCTCAGAAGCCATCACGACGAGATCATCATCGGTGACTACGTAGCGACCCGGACGCAATCCGTTGCGGTCCAATGTCGCGCCGATCATTTTTCCGTCGGTGAATGCGATTGCCGCAGGCCCGTCCCATGGCTCCATGAGCGAGCAGTGGTATTCGTAGAACGCGCGCTTCTCCGGCTTCATGTGGGGATTACCCGCCCAGGCTTCCGGAATCAGCATGGCCATCACGTGCGGCAGGCTGCGGCCTGACTGGAAGAGCAGCTCGACTGCGTTATCGAAGCTGGCGGAATCGCTTCCTGCTGGTTCAATGATGGGAAAAAGTTTCTTGATATCGTCGCCAAAACGTTCGCTCGCCAGAATCGATTGGCGCGCATGCATCCAGGCGACATTGCCTTTCAGGGTGTTGATTTCGCCATTGTGCGCGATATAGCGGTAGGGGTGGGCCAGCTTCCAACTGGGAAAAGTATTGGTCGAGAAACGCTGGTGCACCAGGCACATGGCGCTGGCCGCATCGGGATCAGACAGGTCGCCATAAAAATTAGCGATTTGCGGGGCCAGCAAAAGCCCCTTGTAAACGATGGTGCGCGCCGAGAGCGATGGAATGTAAAAGAATTCCTTGTCTTCAATATCCGATTCGGCGATTTCCTTTTCGGATCGTTTGCGGACCACATACAGTTTGCGCTCAAACCCGTCTTCATCGAGTTCGGCAGGGCGAGCTACAAAGATCTGCTGAATGTAGGGCTGGGATGCGCGGGCGACGCGACCAATAGCATCGCCGTTAACCGGTGTGTCACGCCATCCCAAAACGCTGAGTCCTTCTTCGCGAATGATGCGCTCAAGAACGCCTTCGCAATTCAGACGCGGATGTTTCTCGACCGGCAGAAAAGTCATGCCGACGGCGTACTCGCCGGGCGCGGGCAGTTCGAATCCGAGAGTGGCGCACTCGCGGGCGAAAAATTTGTGCGGAATCTGAATCAGGACGCCGGCGCCATCACCGGTTTCGGGATCGCAGCCGCATGCCCCCCGGTGGGTGAGATTTACCAGGACCTGAATGCCCTGCTCAATTATTTTGTGACTCTGCTCGCCTCGAATGCTGGCGACGAAACCCATTCCGCAGGCGTCGTGTTCGTTCGCAGGATCGTACAGACCCTGCCGCGGCGGCAAACCGTTTTGTGTTTTCCAAAGCTGCAGAGGAATATCTCCAAAAGCGTAGCTGAACCGCGCACACCGGTAGCTGTGTATATCTTTGGTACAGCGATCTGAGGGCAAAAGTACAATTCAGAATTTCGATTCGGCAGATGGAAATTTTGCAAATTTGCCAGAGCGTGGTCGCAACTGAGAAGTGAGCGCTTCCGAATCGCACTTCCTGCAGTTTTTTCGATTCGTCCCATCGAAAAAGCGGTTCGGACTGCAACTCTGGTTCGGTTATATTGAGTCTTCGATATGTCGCCTGCGCTCCAGACACGGTCGTTGATGCCCACATCTACAACGGGCACACGAATTACTGTCTGGCGTGGGCGTTGAGCGATAGCCAAGCATCAGCTCAAGACCCACGTCCAGACGGCACGTGGGTCTTTCGTTTTGTGGCCTCTGAACTCCGCTGGCGACTTCCGAGATTAGGATGGATATAGTCTTTCAGGACGGGAACGAAAATGATTGTGATGAAATTCGGCGGCACCTCAGTTGAGAGCGCCGAAGCTATTGAACGGGTCGCAAAGATCGTGGTCAGCCGGCGCGGCAGTTTGCCGCTTGTAGTCGTGAGCGCCATGGCTAAGGTCACGGATCAACTGGTGACGATGGGGCAACTCGCGGCTTCCGGCGAGGCCGAGGCCAGTTTTCAATTATTTCGATCGATGCGGGAGCGACATTTTTCAACGGCAAACGTCTTGCTGGGGTCAAAACGCGCCGCCAGCCTGACGCCAAAACTTGATTCGCACTTTGTCGAACTGGAGAATTTTGTGCGCGGATTGGCGGCGGTGCGCGAACTCACGCCGCGCGGCAGCGACTATCTTCTTTCATTTGGCGAACTGCTCTCCAGCCTGATCGTGGCCGATGCATTTGCCATCCGGGGATTGAATGCGGCCTGGATCGATTCGCGCGCCTGCCTGGTCACCGATGCCACCCACACGCGAGCGCTGCCGCAAATGGCGGAAACGCGCGAGAAGTCCAAGAAAAAAATCATACCTCTGTTGTCCAAGAAGAAAATCCCCGTGATGGGAGGGTTTATCGCGGCTACAAGCGCCGGCGTACCAACCACCCTCGGCCGCGGAGGGTCAGACTATTCTGCCGCGATCATCGGGGCCGCTCTCGACGCCGACCGCATCGAGATATGGACCGACGTCGAAGGCATGATGACCACCGATCCGCGGCTGTGTCCCGACGCGAAAACCATCAAACAAATCAGTTTTAACGAAGCCGCCGAGCTGGCGTACTTCGGCGCCAAGGTACTTCACCCCGCGACGCTGCTTCCTGCTATCCACAAAAATATTCCCGTCTACGTATTGAACTCACGCAATCTGAAAAGCACCGGCACCGAAATCACGGCTCACGCTCCCCGCAGCCGCAATGTGTTTCGCGCAATCACCGCCAAGGCCGGGGTCAGCATCGTAAACGTGGTGGCCTCGCGCGGGGTCATGGTGCACGGCTTTCTGCGATCGGTTTTCGACGCACTCGATCGCCACTCCACATCGGTAGACATCGTAGCGATTTCCGAAGTCAGCATGTCGTTCACTATGGAAAGCAAGCGGCGGCCCAAGGCCCTGCTGGCTGAGCTGGAAGAAATCGCAGACGTGACTTGTGATGACAAACAGGCGATTATTTGCCTGGTCGGCGAAGATATTCACGGCAAGCCCGGAATCGCCGCCAGCGTGTTTAACACTATCGCGGCAGCAGAAGTGAACATCCGCATGATTTCACAGGGCGCTTCGGAATTGAATATCAGCTTCGTGATTCGCGAGAGTGATGTGCCAAAGGCTGTGCGACACCTGCACGCACAATTCTTTCCGTCATCCGCCGATGCGAGTTCGCATAATCGAAAGTATGCAACCGGCAAACGTACGCAAAGCAACGGTAGAGCGAATGCTGTGGTCGGAGCGCCGACGCGGAACTGAATTCCTAATCGAAATCCGGACCAATATGACGAAACCTTTAGCCACTTTGAACGAAACCGAAATCGCTTCCACTCTCGAAAGTTTGCGTGGATTTAACGTTGCCATCGCAGGCTTCGGGACGGTCGGCAGCTCAGTCGCGCGAATTCTTATCCGAGAGGGGCGGTAACGATATTCGCCTCGACTCACATTTTCAATCGCCAAATTGCCCGGAAGCGAATCGGCTCTTTGTCCCCGGCGATCCGCTGGACGGAAAATATTGATGATGTGCTCTCGTCGGATGCGCAATATCGTCGTCGAACTCATCGGGGGCCTTGAACCTGCCGGCGAGTGGATTCAGGAAAGCGCTGAAGTCAGGCAAGTCGGTGGTCACGGCAAACAAACAACTCATCGCCCGGCATGGTGCAGAGTTGGTTCGATTGGCGCGTGAAAACGGCCAACACATTGCGTTTGGAGCTTCGGTGGCCGGCGGGGTTCCCGTAATCTCAGGCTTGCAGGAAGGCCTGGCCGGTGACGAACTGGTCGAGTTGTGCGGAATTCTGAATGGCACCTGCAACTACATTTTGACCCGCATTGAAAGTGCAGGCGTGAGTTTCTCGGACGCCCTGCAGGAGGCGCAAAAGCTCGGTTTCGCGGAAGCTGATCCCACCGATGACATAGGCGGCTTCGACGCGCGCGCAAAACTGACAATCCTGGCGCGGACCGGTCTGCGAGTGTCCGCCGATGTGGAGAATGTTTCTGCGCGAACCATCGCAGTTATCGAGCCGGTGGATTTCGAATACGCCAACGTTGCTGACTGCACCATCCGCCAATTATCGCGAGCGCGGAAAACTTCAAAAAATTTATTTGCGACTGTGGGACCGGCGCTGGTCCACTCTTCATCGCCGCTGGCGCGAGTGGAAGGCGCACGCAATCTCGTCATGTCCACAGGAAAATTCGGTGGTGAAACGGTTTTTGCCGGCCATGGGGCGGGCGGGCATCCGACGGCGGTTGCGGTGGTTTCCGATCTCATCGCAATTGCTCGCTCGCGACAGGTGAATGGCGCCGCCCTCGATGAGGGCGAAGTCCGGGCGCTTTCAGTCAGTGCCGACTTTACCTCCCGTCACTACCTGCGCTTTACGGTGCAGGATGAGCCGGGCATTATCGCAGTCGCTCGCGACAATTTTTTCGCGACTCGGAATCAATATTGATTCGGTTTTTCAGAAGCCGGGATATTCGAAATCGAAGCTGCCATTTGTCATAACTCTCGAGCCCTGTCCAGCGTCGTTGGTCGACAAGGCGCTGACGCAAATTGTGTCGTTTGAAATTCCACGTGCAGCCCTGCCTGAATCTGCCAATTTTGGACTAGTAGTCCCTACGCGATGGCCCGCTTGTCCCGTGAAAACGCCTTTTGAATTAACGTGTAGCGCGCCGCACCGATCAGTCCGGCATCGTCGTTGAAAACTATTTTCACCGGCATGTCTTTCAGAAGAGACTGCATGCGTCCTTTATCAAGAAAAGACTTCATGAAAACGGGATCGCGCATTTTGGGAACGATCTTTGGCGGCGATGCTGCCTCCGATAAAGACCCCGCCAGTGGCCAAAAAATTCAAGGCACAGTTACCGGTTTCCGATCCGTAAACGCTGACGAAGATCGACAAGGCCTGTTCGCAGATCGCAGCTTTGCCTTCGAGCGCAAATTGCGAAATCAACGCAGGTGGGTCTTTAGCCTGGGCGATCTGATCGCGGAGCCAGTCGGGCTCTTCGGCCTTCTTGGAGTCGCGCAAGAAGTCGTAAATATTCTTTATTCCCGGCCCGGAGAGAATTCGCTCGCAGCTCACGTGATGAAACTTTTTGCGAAGATATTGCGCCAGCTCCATCTCGACATCGTTCTTGGGTGCAAAGTCGGCATGGCCGCCTTCGCAGGGAAATGGATGATGGCGGAAGCCATCCCAGTAAAGCCCTGCAACGCCGAGTCCGGTGCGCGCCGAAATCACGGCGCGGTTGCCTTCGGCATCTTCAGCCCCCTCGCTCAGGGTGACAAAATCTTTCGACTCGAGCGCATCGACCCCGTAAGCATAAGCTTCGAGATCATTGATCAATCCGACGGAAGGAAGCCTCAATTGCGACGCCAGCTCGCCCGCATCGATCGTCCATTCGAGATTCGATATCTTGCTCTTGCCCGCGCGCACCGGGCCAGCCACGCCAAAGCATGCGCTGTGCACCATTATTCCCTCGGTGCCGACGAAAGTCTTTATCAGCTCCGCCAGGCCACTGTGTTCCTGGCTCTTATATGTCTTATCGACCACACGATGGAGATGGCTGCCCTCGGTTTGAAACGCCGCCAGCCGCACTCGGGTTGCGCCAATGTCACCTGCGAGAATCATTCGATTGTCCTCCACACCCGTCCGTCACGTTGCAGTAATTCGTCGGACTCTTTCGGCCCCCAGGTGCCCGAGGCATAGTTGGGAAATTTTCGCGGCGGCAGCGCGGTCCACACGTCGAGCATGGGGTCAACCACGCTCCAGCCGGCTTCGACCATGTCGGCACGCTGAAATAGGGTGGCGTCGCCGATCATGCAGTCGTAGAGAAGAACTTCGTAACCGGTGTAGGCGTCCTCGCCGAAATATTTGGAATATTCAAAGCTCATGTCCACTGAGCCGACGCGCAAAATCGGCCCGGGAATTTTTGCGCTCGAAGCTCAACGAAATGCCTTCGACCGGCTGGATTTGAATTACCAGCTGGTTCGAGTGCTTTTTCACCGGCGCATTGCGGAATAAATCGAAGGGCGTCTTCTTGAATTGAATGGTGATCTCGGTGTGCCGCTGCGCCAGCCGCTTGCCGGTGCGCAGATAGAACGGCACGCCTACCCACCGCCAGTTATCGATATTAATTTGAGTGCGACGAAAGTTTCGGTCCTCGATTCAGGAGAAACCCCTGGCTCGCTGCGGTAAGAGCGAACCCGTTCACCGGCGATGTCGCCTTCACCATACTGCCCTCGAACGCTATCGTGCAGCACCGCTTCCGAATCCAGCAATTGAACCGCATGCAAAACTTTCGCCTGCTCATCGCGGACTGCATCCGCTTGGAACGAGACCGGGGACTCCATCGCCGTGAGGCTGAGCAACTGCATTACGTGATTGGGCACCATATCGCGCAGGGTGCCCGCAGTATCGAAATATCCTCCGCGCTGTTCCACGCCGACGGTTTCGGCGTTCGTGATTTGAACATGATCGATATAGCGACGGTTCCAGATCGGCTCAAAGATCGCATTATCAAAACGAAAGACGAGAATGTTCTGCACCGTTTCTTTGCCCAGATAATGATCGATGCGATAAATCTGATTTTCGGCGAGCACGGATTTTATTTGTCGATTGAGGCTCTTTGCCGACTCAAGATCGTGGCCGAAGGGCTTTTCGATAACCACTCTGCGCCAGCGTCCATTTTCCTCTTTCGATAGCTGGCTCTGTCCTAACTGTTGAACGATTTGCCCAAAGAATTTCGGCGACGTCGCCAGATAGAAAAGGTAATTGCCTTCGGTGTTGTATTGAAGATCGAGATCTCCGAGTCTCTGCTGCAATGCGGGATACATCGCCGAGTCCCCAAAATCGGCGCGCTGATAGTAGAGTCGCTGGCGGAATGAATTCAGTGCCGCGGCGTCATTTGCGTCGGCATGCAGGAATGAAGTCACCTGATCGCGGAACTGTTCAAGCGTCAGATCATCAAACGCAACGCCGAGTATGGCAAAATTGTCCGGCAGCAGATCGGCTTTCGCCAGATTGAAGAGAGCGGGAACCAGCTTGCGCTTGGTGAGATCTCCGGAGGCGCCGAACAGGACCAGCACGCAACGCGCCGCCGCCTTGGTCAACGGACTCTGCAACTGCTCGGCTTGCGTAAGTGCGGAAGCGGACACCATGCGCCAGTTCCCCTCGGCATGAACCCGGCTATTTTACTCGCAATGAGGGTGCCGAGAGATGAGGCTGTCCTTCATCTCATCCCGTGCATGGTGTCAGAAGCGTGATTAGGGGTGAATAAGACTCTTCAGTTCGCGAAGGTCTGAAATTCCAATATCTGAGACCAGGTAAATCTGCATGTCCCCGGATTGTCCTGCGACCCAGTTGTAACCCTGGCGTGAGCCGGAGCCTTCGGCGCTGGTTTCTTTTGCGCGGCGGGGCCAGATAAATACATTAATAAGGTGTTTGCGCCGGCCATAAACTAACACCGCGACATTGTGGCCATCGACTACATCGAGCCTGCCGCCCACCAGCGGAAACCCCTGTGCGGCGAAGTCGGAGACCGGCGGAATGAAGTCGATCTTCCCGTCGAACCATGGCTTGACCGTGTGCTGATCAGTGGATTGCACGTCAAATAAATGTCCGGGTTGCAGCGAGCGCACGTGGGCATCGACAAGTTCGGTAGTCAAGGTTAATTGCGTGCGTGATGGCATGACGAAAAGCACGATCGCGATCAATGCCGCCGCAGCCGCAAGCGTACCGAACGCGGGCAAGAACCATCGTTTCCACGAAGACCCACTCTCAATACGGACTTCACGCGTTTCGTCTGCGATTTGCTGTCGAACTTTTTCGCGCAGCGCAGGCGAGGCCGGAGCGTACAAATCGCTTTGCTGAAGCTGCAATCGCAAGGATTCCAGGCCTTCCAGCACTGCCTGACAGCGCAAACAATGCTCCAGGTGCTGCTCGAATTCGGCCGACCGCACCGCGTCCAGTTCGCCATCGAAGTAGCCGTGAATAGTGGTTTCCGCCAATTCGCAGTTCACGAAACCTCCTTCGCGGCAGCCGGCAGCGCCCCGGTCAACACTTGCCGCAAGCGCTCGCGTGCCCGCGACAAGGTTGCCATCACGGTTCCGATGGGAATCCCGGTGATCTCACCGATTTCTTTGTATGAACAGCCTTCTAATTCTCTGAGCACCAGCACCTCTCTGAATCGCGGTGAGAGCGATTCCAATGCCGGGTTGCAACCCACACGAGCGCAGGGCGCGCCTGCCGCGTCGCCTTTGGAAGTTCAGGTGGACAACTTCACTTTTGGGCCCGCAACGCTAACCGTGCCGGTAAATAGCACGGTGACCTGGGTCAACAAGGATGACCTTCCACACACAATTGCCAGCAGCGATGGCGTGTTTAAGTCTAAAGCTCTCGACACCGACGATAAGTATTCGTACACGTTCAGCAAGCCCGGGACTTACGCCTACTTCTGCAGTATCCATCCCAAGATGGTGGGCACGATCGTTGTTAAGTGAAAGCCCGTTTAACTAAACATAATTTCGGCAATCGCCACCGCGTGGCTGTTTTAACCGAGAGGCATTCATATGGTGAACCCTTTTGATCTGCGAACGGTTTTGCTGGCCAAGCACGCCCAACACGTTGTACTAATTCATTTTCCGATCGCGCTATTCATGACCGGAGTTGGATTAGATTTGCTATCGCGCGGGAACCGCGATTCTCAGATAGCCGCAGCTGCATATTGGAACCTGTCCATTGCAGCTGCGGCGGTCATTCCAACCGTGGTGACGGGATGGCTTGCGTGGCACTTCGCGCTTCAAGACCAAAAGGTCAAAGGTCTTTTGCTGTTGCACGTTTCTGCAGCTTCAATTGCAACAGCGCTGGTGATCGCGTCATGGTGGGTGCATTGGCGAACTCGCAAATCGCCAATGCCTCTGCCGCGATATCGCATTCCCCTCGAACTGGTCGGAGTTGCCGTCATTGGTCTAACGGCCCATCTCGGGGGCTTTTTAACTGGCGTGAATTCTTGATCGATGGTCCCAATTTGACGAGATCCTGCTGCTATCCACTGACTTTTAGATAAGTCGAATATTGCTCGTCATTGATCGCGATGAAAGGCAGCATCGTCATTGGAGCGCTTGAGGTCTGGACTTGCCACTTACCGCTGCCCGCGTCAGTCGCGCTCAGCAGTTGCTGGCGAGTGATTGGTCGCGAAGCCGGCGCGATTGGGAAAGAGCACCACTGGTCCTCGCAAAAGGGCCACCGTATCCGGATGCCGCGGGTTGATCGCTTCAAGACGCATCTTCATCGGCAGTTCGAGCGTGGCTCGATCGCCATTTTTCCACTTGCGGCGAACAGATGCGAATGCTCCCGGAACCACGGAAGCGGTCGCGCGCTTGCCATTAATTGAAACCGAAGCTCCTTCGGCCCACGCCGGAATTCGAAAGTTTGCCGCCAAGGCGGTTGGCTTCGAAAGAGTGAACTCAAATTCGACTAGCCCGTCATGCGGGTACGATCCCTTTTGAGAAAGCGAAACATTGGTTCCGTTCTGCCGCCAACGCAGAGTCGAGGGAATGTAGAGATTCACATACACGCCCTGGTCATCGCGGAAATAACTATTGATCCCATAATCCGTGCCACCTGCGGTAGCGTGCCCGAGCAGCAGGGAAAGTCGTGGTTGGAATAAACCTTGTGGCCGTCGAAGTTGTAATCGGAGTAATAGAAGGCGTGGCCGTCGCCTTCCAGCGGCTTGGCTCCGAGCACGGTGTTGTACATCACGCGCTCCATGCTGTCGCCGTAACTTGAGTCGCGGGTCACTCGCAGCAGATACCTCGTCAGCTTGAAGTGAGCATAAGAGCCGCACGGCGTCTCGAAACTGGAATGAGTGCCCGTCAAACTCGCATAAACATCGTCGCTATCGGTAGCACGGAGTAGTTCATCCGGCCCCCAGCCTCCGGTTGCAAAACTCTGGGCCAGCACCATATCGAAGCCATTTTTTGCTGCACGGAAATGCATTTCGCTTCCCAGCGTCAGGTAAGCCTGCATCGCCGAAGAAAGAGCATTTACGTGACTGTAAGCGTGTTTGCCCGGCAAGCAATTTTCTCCGGCCGCCAGCGGCACAAAAAACTTGTCATTCAGATACCGCATCGCCCAGCTCCTTGTAACGATCACCCGCGCCCCGCTGGTAGGCGATGAACTGATTTTCAGGCACCGTATAGGATTCGTCCCAGGTGTACGACATGTCTGTTCCCGGCCTCCAACTCTGCCCATGCTCAACCGCGTGCTCAGGCATATTGCGCAGCGCAGTGTCGGTTGTTCGCTGCAGAATGGCAAATGCATCGGGATCATGGCCCAGCGCTGCGAATCAATGAGTCCACAGGTTAATTTGTCATAGCAATATGCAGGAAACCGGTTTTTTGTATAAAAGCCATCTGAGATGCTTGCGGCATAAAGCGGATTCAAGCGAAGAACTTTGTCGCGCAATTCGGGAGATCCCGGTGATCGCGTACGCTCGCGCCAGAGCTGAAATCCATTGTCCGAAGGTTGCCGCCGGCGCAAAGCCCTCGTCAAAAGTGTGATAGTCGTAATTGGGATCATAGTTGTACCAGCCGCCTAAATCCGGTCCCGGCGCGGGCTGACCTCCCATTTGCCGCATGGGCTTCAGCAAGCTGTCTTCATTAACCCCATCAGAACGGAAACGCAATGTTGCAGTTGCTCTGTCATGCAGTTCACTGGACAGCAGCAACCTGATCCGTAAGCGAATTCCTCGAGGGGCGCCCCGGCCGCGTAATCCCGGCGAACGTGAGATTCGGTTTCAGCGGAACGTATAGCGGCGCCGGCAACCAGTGTTGCCGACTCCAGAAATTTGCGGCGAGTTATTGATCGAGGCATGGCGTTCCTCCTGCGAGCATGGGCTGACCATTTTTGCTCGATAACGATTGTAAGACGTTTGATCGAGTGAGGTATTTACCTGCTGTGGTGCGTCATGCCTTGACAAACCGCTGCTGATATGGAAAAAAGGCGAGACACAATTTTCCCGGAATTCTGAGTTCACTATGATGCGGACTTACATGAATTCTTCCTCCGCGCGCTTCTGTTTTCCTTGACTCTTCCTAGTCGGCTTATGCTCAACCCAAGCAATCCTCCGCGAAGCCATCGTCCAAGTCAAACGCAGCGATCAAGCCTTTTCTCGGACGCTGGGACTTACCCTAAAAGCCCCGGACCGCGAATATCCCTCATGGATCGAGATCCAACAGGAAAACGGAGAGCTCAAAGCGCAATTCGTGAGCCGCTGGGGAAATGCACGGCCGCTGACGGAAATCACAATCACGCAAGGTCATCTGAGATTTGTTTCGCCGAAAGCGGAAGAAGATCGCAAAGATGACATGGTCTTTGAAGGCACGTTGAAAGGGACAAACACTATCGGGCAAAACCACCGGGCCGGACGGAACTCCGTGGACGTGGACGGGCCGGAGAGCGCCCTCACTTAAACGAACCGGCACACCCAAATGGGGCAAGCCCATCAAATTGTTTAACGGCAAAGATCTTACGGGATGGAAGCCGGACAAGCCGAATCCCGCCAGCGAATGGAAAGTCGAAGACGGAAATCTCGTCAGTCCCGGCCATGGCCCGAACTGATCAACAACTCGAAGTTTGAAGATTTCAAACTGCACGTTGAATTCAATTGCGGAGAAAAATCCAACAGCGGCGTCTATCTTCGCGGGCGCTACGAAGTGCAGATTGAAACCAACTCTGAACAGGAACCTCCCAGCCACCACACCGGCGGAGTTTACGGATTTCTGCGCCATCGCCCGAACTGCCGCGCAAGGCCGGCGAGTGGCAAACCTTCGACATCACGTTGGTAGGACGCATGGTCACCGTAGTACAGAATGGCCAGACCATCATCGATCACAAGGAAATTCCTGGCATCACCGGCGGCGCGCTGGATAGTCACGAAGGCCTGCCGGGTCCGATCTACCTGCAAGGCAGCGAAGATGGACATGTAACTTTTCGGAACATCGTCATCACGCCGGCGATGAAATAAACCGCTCGCCAGAATTTTCTTTCCTGGTCCCGCGTTGCAGCAGAATTAATTCGAGTTCTCAGGAGGTAGTTGACCATGAAGTCAAGCTTCTTCTCTCGGCGCAAGTTTCTGGGTTTGAGCGCAGCCGCAGCCGGTGCAACGATCGGCGGAAAAACTTTATTCTAAAGCCTGAGCCACTTTTGGCCGCGGAAGATATGCCTGTCGGCGAACATGTGCGCTTCGGCATGATTGGAATCGGCATGCAGGGCTCAAACCTGCTGGCCGAATCTATTGAGTTGCCGGGGATTGAATGCGTTGCTGCCTGCGATCTTTATGATGGCCGCCACACCCTGGCCAGAGAGATCACCAACAAACCCAACCTTCCGGTTACGCGCCGGTACCAGGAATTGCTGGCCAACAAAGATATCGATTGCATCGTGGCTGCGGTCCCCGATCACTGGCACAAGCAAGTCGTGGTCGACGCGGTGAGCGCAGGCAAAGATATTTATTGCGAAAAGCCGATGTCGCATAGTCCGGCTGACGGCGTCGCCATGGTCGAAGCCACCAAACGTACTGGTCGCATAGTGCAGATCGGTTCGCAACGCGTGAGTTCGCTGATTTGCAAAAAAGCAAAAGAGATGATCTCGCAGGGAATGCTCGGCGAAATGATGCTGATCGAGGGCTGGCTGGGACGCAACGATCCTACCGGCGCGTGGGAATATCCGCCACCGTTCGACCTATCGCCGCAAACCTCGACTGGGACACGTGGCAAGGCACGGTGCCAAAGAAGGCATTCGATCCCTACACCTTCGCGCGCTGGCGCTGCTGGCGGGAATACGGAACCGGATTGGCGGGAGATCTTCTGGTCCATTTAATCAGCGGCATGATGTTCATGATGAGCATCAACGAAGCGCCCAAACAGGCGATGGCGATGGGCGGAATTCGCCGCTGGAAAGACGGCCGAAATATGCCCGATGTGCACGGCACGCTTTTTTATTACGGCGACTTACCGGTTTACATGCGGCTGAATCAAGGCACCGAAATGCCGGAGACTTATCGCTTCCAGGGGTCAAAAGGCATTCTGGAAGTGACCGAATTCGGTTTGAGCTTCAGCCCGCAATCGGGGAAAGACACTATGCCGAGCTACTATGACAACAGTTTCCCACATGCGATGCGGGCTGCGTATGAGAAAAAATGGCATGAGGAAAATGATCCGAAAATTGGACAGGAGCCGATGCCGGAGGCAGTCAGCTATCGAGGCCCGGACTACGATGACATGAAACCACATCTGTGGAATTTCTTCCGCGCGGTGCATTCGCGCAATCCGGTCGTGGAAGATGCGGTATTCGGTCATCACGCGGCCCTGGCCTGCCACATGGCGAATGAATCTTACTTCCGCAACACTGCGGTAATGTGGGACGAGGCCTCGAACACTATTAAGAGCTAAGCTAGCGATGATGTTGGTGGAGATTCGCGAGATGAACATTCTCAACCGAAGGCGATTTCGTTGAAGTGTGCGCGGGCGCAGCGGGAGCGACGTTGCTGCCAAACTTGGCTCGCGCCGACAGACTCCGGGCCTTCGGTGCATTTCCCTTCCGATCCGCGACAACGGGTTTCGGTCGCGGCCTATCCGTTTCGCGAATTCATCGTGGGATGGAAAGGCTGGGACGGAAAAACTCCCAGCTCAGTCCCCGCGGCGCAGCAAATCGAATTGAAAGACTTTGCCGCGCATGTTGCCGAAAAATTTAACATCCACAATATTGAACCCTGGGGCCGCGTCTTCCCTTCCACCGATCCGAAATACCTTGAACAGTTTCGCGCCGCGATTGAAAAGGCCGGATCCGCGGTTGTTGATATTGCGGTGGACGGCGAGTACAGCCAATACTCGCCAGATGCGGCCGAGCGCGAGAAGTCCGCAGTTTCGAGTATGCATTGGGTCGATGTGGGCGTGGCTCTAGGTTCGCCGAGTATTCGCACCCATATTCAAGATCCGAAGGATTCGAAGCCGGATGTGAACCGCGCCGCCGAAACTCTGCGACGCGTAGCGGAGTATGGCGCCAAGAAAGATGTCGTCGTACATTTGGAAAACGATAATCCCGTCAGCGAAGACCCATTTCTTCATCGTGCAGGTCATCGACAAAGTGAATAGCCCGTGGTTGCGAGCGCTGCCGGATTTCGGTAATTCCTTGGCGGCGCATGACGAAAACTATGCCTATGGCGCCATCGACGCCATGTTCGCTCGCGCTTATGGAATCTGCCACGTGAAAGAAAATGAAGCCAACGAACAAGGCAAATTCGTACACGTAGACCTGGCGCGCACCTTTGCGATCCTGAAAAAGCATGACTACAAAGGATATTGCTCGATCGAATATGACGCGGCCGGTGATCCGTACAAGCCTACGGCCGAACTGATCGAGCAGACCATACATTTCCTTTCTTAGGCGAGATTGCCTTCCCATCCCAGACCCTGACTGCTCCGTATGAATGCAATGTGTTATACCCTTCAAAACTCATGAATGAACCAGTGATTCTGGAAATCTGCGCGGATTCGGTCGAGTCGGCGGTTGCGGCGCAAGGCGGCGGCGCGTCCCGAGTGGAGTTGTGCAGCGATCTCATTGAAGGCGGCGTCACTCCCAGCGCGGGATTGATTTCTACGGTTCGCCGCAAGTTGGACATCGAATTGTATGCGATGATTCGCCCGCGCGGCGGAGATTTCTGCTACACCACTGAGGAGTTTGCGACCATGGAGAACGATGTGCATGTGGCCAAGCAACTCGGCGCCAACGGGATTGTGTTAGGAGTTCTGCACGAAGACGGAGACGTCGATGTCGCCAGAACCCGCTGCCTGATTGAGATGGCGCGTCCACTGAAGACTACATTTCATCGCGCCTTCGATATGTCGCGCAATTTAAGCCAATCGCTGGAAGACATTATTAAGGCCGGGGCTGATCGTGTGCTGACCTCGGGCGGCAAGCAAAAAGCAGAAGACGGAATCTATACGATCGCACAACTGGTAAAAGCAGCGGACCAGCGCATATCAATCATGGTTGGCAGCGGAATTTCTCGAGTCAATGTACGCCGCATTATTGACGCGACCGGTGTTCGCGAAATCCACGCCAGCATGCGAGCTCAGATGCCAAGCCCAATGCGGCACCGCAACGAAAGCATTTCTATGGGGCCCGGGAAAGGCAGCGAATACCAGCGTACCGTGGTTCTTCAGGAAGAGGTGCGCCGCCTGCTGGAAAGCGCTAACCACGGCACGCATCGTCGTGCAAAACTGCGCTGAGATCAACGACGGTGCGCAGGCTGACCGCCTTTTTTATTTGTCATACAAAACCGAAGCCTCGGTTTTATAATGCACCCACACCTTTCTTTAACGAGTTTTGCGCCGGCATTCTTGTAGGTGCCATTCGAGGGGGAGCGATGCGGTTGGGGGCGAACGGAATTCTTTTTGTCTGCGTTGTGTCCATCTGGTTTGCACTCGCGTCGGTTGCTATACCGGCGATGGGTCAGGTCCAGACCACGCAGGACTGGGCGGTGTATGGCGGTCAGGCCGCCGGAGATCATTACTCGAGCCTTTCGCAGATCAATCGAAAAAATGTTCACCAGCTGAAGCTGGCGTGGAAGTTTGATGCCGGCGAAAAGGGCGGCCTTGAGACCAGTCCTCTGATCGTGGGCCGCATGCTGTATGCCTACACCGCGACCTCGCAAGTTCTGGCACTTGATGCGGCCACGGGGAAGCTTATTTGGAAATTCGATTCCGGAATAAAAGGAAACAGTCCTGAGCGCGGCCTGGCTTTCTGGACCGACGGCAAAGAGAAACGCATTTTCGCGTCGGTCACGAATTTTCTTTATGCGCTGAATGCCGGCGATGGTAAGCCGATCGCCGAATTCGGCGAGCAAGGACGCATCGATCTGCGAAAAGATTTGCGCGGAGATTATCAGTTGCAGTCGGTGCAGATGACCAGTCCGGGAATTATTTATAAGGACCTGATCATCGTGGGCGGACGAAATCCGGAGACGCATCCTTCGCCGCCTGGCGATATTCGGGCCTTCGATGTGCGCACCGGCACTCTGCGCTGGAGATTTCATACCATTCCGCATCCCGGTGAGTTTGGATATGACACCTGGCCGAAAGACGCGTGGAAATATTCGGGTGCGGCCAACAATTGGGCGGGGATGTCGCTCGATGAAAAGCGCGGCATCGTTTATGTCCCGACAGGTTCGGCGGTGTTTGATTTTTACGGCGCAGACCGCGTGGGCGATGACCTTTTCGCCGACACGCTGCTGGCACTTGATGCAGAGACGGGTAAGCGTATATGGCATTTTCAGGGCGTGCATCACGATTTGTGGGACCGCGATTTTCCTGCGCCTCCAGCGCTGGTTACGGTGAAGCGCAATGGAAAAAGAATGTGGATGCAGTCGCACAAACCACCAAGCAGGGATATCTTTTTCTATTCGATCGCGAGACCGGGAAGCCGCTGTTTCCTATCGAAGAACGAAACTTTCCTGCGAGCCAGATTCCGGGTGAAGTCACTTCGCCAACCCAGCCGGTGCCGACTGCGCCCGCGCCCTTCACCCGGCAGGTGCTGACGGAAGACTTGCTCACGCAACGAACGCCGGTGGCACACCAGTGGGCAGAGAAAACTTTCAGCACTTATTTGAGCGGCGGCCAATTCGTTCCCACTGGCCTGAGATAAAGAGACGGTGGTGTTTCCCTGCTTTTTAGGCGGAGCGGAATGGGGGGTCCGGCTGTCGATCCGCGCCACGGCGTCATCTTTATCAACGCTAACGAAGCTGCGTGCGTGATTGCGCTAACGGAGAACAAGCCGGGGCGCAGCAGCACTGGCGAGAGAACCTATCATAACCAGTGCAGCATCTGTCATGGAGATACGAGGACGGGATCGCCACCGACTTATCCGTCGCTGGTTGATGTGGGCAAGCGGCTCTCACCAGAGCAGATCGAAAACACCATCCTGCAAGGCAAAGGCAGGATGCCGTCTTTTCCCAGCCTGCAGGGTGAGTACATGAAGGCGCTGATCAAGTTCCTGAAAACCAGCCCCACTGAACCAGACAAGGACAGCGCGCAAGCCGACGATGCCGCCAAACCAAGTGATGCGGCAGAAGATCCGCAGACACATGGAGCAAATCTGTATCAGGACAAGTGCGCCACTTGCCACGGCGATCATCGTGAAGGCAAGCCGCCGATCTTTCCGGCGCTCACAGGCATTGGACAAAGGCTTTCTGCAGAGCAGGTGCAAGAGAGAATCCGGCTAGGCAAAGGCGCTATGCCGGCATTTTCGGCGCTCAGCGATCAGGATGTGCACGGGTTGGCGGCTTACCTCACGGCTGCGAATCCGGTCGATGCCGACCCCGACCGCGATGCGCTTTACTCCAGCACGGCTGAAGGCGCGCCAATGAAATATCGAATCACGGGCTCGAACGACTTTATCGATCCGGATGGATACCCAGGAATCACGCCGCCGTGGGGCACGTTGAGCGCGATTGATTTAAACAGCGGGAAATATTTGTGGAAGATTCCGTTGGGAGAATATCCGGAGCTGGCAGCCAAAGGATTGAAGAATACCGGAACAGAAAATTATGGAGGACCGATTATGACCGCGGGCGACGTGTTGTTCATCGGCGCGACGGTTTATGACAAAAAGTTCCGGGCTTTCGATAGTCGCAACGGCAAGCTGCTGTGGGAAACGACGCTACCGAACGCCGGAGTCGCCACACCCGCCACCTACATGATCGATGGCAAGCAGTACGTGGTAGTGGCAGCGGGTGGCGGGAAAGATCCGAAGGGGACTTCGGGCAGCGTGTACGAGGCTTTCAGTCTGCCGTGAGCCCAGTAAAATCTTAACCACAGAGGACACAAAGTCTCACGGAGAAAATCCACGGAGGCATTCATATCCGGGGTTGGTTCAACTGGCATACTTAGAAGTTATCGCTTCCGCACATTTTTTACGGATGAAATCAAGAAGCGTCTACTCCGCTGATATAATCCTGCGAAATTTGGAAGGCATAGAAGAATGTTCCTGGCCGCGGCTCTTGCCCTGAGTGTCTGTTCAATCGGCTGCAGCGGTGCAAATTCCGGGCCGGTGAGTCACACCCAAAATCCTCTCGTTGCTCAATACAATATTGCGTTGCCGCCGGGGTCGTCTGCCGCAGTGGAGTTTGGCCAAGATACAAATTATGGTTTCGTCACCGCGCCCGTCGCTGCTACTGCGTCGATGGTGCCCGTTCTGGTCGCGGGCATGAAGCAGAATTCCACTTATCACATGCGTGCGGTAATTACGCGCGCGGATGGCACGAAAACCTTCGACAGCGATCACACATTTACGACGGGAGCGGCCCCGGCGAGCCGAATGCCGGTTATGGCTGTGACTCAGCCCGCCGGAGTGGCGCCTGCGCCCGGCGTCGAACTAGTAACGCTGAACCCGCCACCTTACAACCCTGGAAACCTGCTGCGGATAATTGCGCTGAACCCAGACGGCGACTTGATCTGGTACAACGATTTTGATCCCCACCTCGGCACCGCACAGCCGATTAAACTTCTGCGCAACGGCCACTTTTTGATGGTACTGTTCGGTGGAACAACGGGTCCGGGAGGCAGGGTACGGGAGATCGATCTTGCGGGCCGAATTATCCACGAATTCACGGTGGATCAGTTGAACAAATGGCTGGCGGCCGCCGGATACCCCTGGAAAGCGAACGCAATTCACCACGATATTGTTGAACTCCCGAACGGTCATCTGCTCGTGTTGGTAAACACCAAGAAAACTTTCGCCGGATTGCACGGGATGCGCGGAGTAACTAGCGTGCTGGGCGATGCCATAGTCGACCTGGATCAGAATTACAAGCCAGTCTGGTCATGGGCATCCTTCGATCACCTGGATGTAAACCGGCATCCCATGCTGTTTCCCGACTGGACGCACGCGAACACGATTGGCTATTCGCCCGACGACGGTAATATCGTGCTCTCGCTGCGGAACCAGTCGTGGGTCATCAAGATTGATTATGCAAACGGAAAAGGCACTGGAAATATAATCTGGCGGCTGGGATATCAAGGCGATTTCAAGCTGCTCGATTCCAATTCTTCGGCGGACTGGTTCTTTGCCCAGCACGACGCTAATTTTTTTCGCGCCAATGACTCGCGCGGACTGCGTCTAGCGGTATTCGATAACGGCAACAATCGCTTTCCGGATTTCAGCGGGCACATTTGCCCTTCGACCGAAGGCCAGCCGCAGTACACCTGGCCGGCGGTGTTTGGCAGGCATGTGCCAGACTGCTACAGTCGCCCGGCAATTTTTGAAGTTAACGAAACCGCACGAACTGCGCGACTCTTGTGGTCCGAGGCAGTTGCCTATTCGTACTGGGGCGGTGTGACCACACAACTGTGGAATAACAATATTTTTTTCGATGACTCCAGCCCTTCGGAGCAGGTCAGTCGGCTTGCCCGGCTGCAACGTTCGCCGGCGAAAATAATTATCGAAGAACTCGGAATTCTCTGCCTGGTTCTGCTGGTTTTTTTCTGGCGCATACCAATGGCATTTTTGCCATTCGCGGCGATATCGGTCGCAGTGGTCGTTTCCTTGGCTCCCGCGCTGGGTCTGATTGCGGTGGGCATCGGCTTGGTGGTTGATTCGATGGTTGTGGTGTTGAGTCCGGGTCGCGCCGCCGGAAACGCCGATTCGAGGGATGCTCGTCAACCTGCATTTACCGGCTTGCAGCGAATCAACCGTCCGAGCTTCTTCGTGGTGGTGGCGGTTGCTATTTCGTTCCTGCCCATTTTCGCGCCGCAAGAAAAGCTCAACGCACGTGTCATGGAAGTTACATCCAAGCAGCCGCCCCAGCTGGTTTGGCAACTGGATGTTAGTGGGCAGGAGTCGTATCGCACAACCCATCTGCCCAGCCTGTACCCGGATGTACAGTGGTGAGACCGGACCGGCAACAGATCGGTTCATGTGAACCGCTATAATGCCAACATGAGTCGCCGTCATATTGTGCTCTTCAGCACAGCATTTTTCCTGCTGGGAATTCCGGCGTACGCCTACGGAGATCCAACCGGAGGAACGCTTTTTCAAGTGCTGCTTCCCATGCTGGCGGCGGTATGGGCCATGTTCCTAATTTTCGCCAACCGCATTCGACGCGGGATTTCGGGTTTCTTCGCAAAATTACGCGGATCAAAAACGGAAGAACCACCCCGCTCAGATGCGCACGACCAAACTCTTTCGTCGTAACTTAGGCCGACGGTTTCAAAGTCAGCCAGCCTTCCGGCCAGTGGTAATCTTTCTCGCGAATCAGCGATCCCCACGATTTATCCACGGAAGCCTTTTGCGCAGCTGAAAGCGATAGCCGATTACGCTGGTGGCCGGAAACGCTGGCTAGATACTGTTCCATCGCCCGCCGTGCATCTTCAAAGCCGCCCAATTCGAGTTCGGAATAGATGCGCTTCATCTCCCTGGCCGGATCGGCGACCAGATGTTCGTAACGAACACGCGAAACAGTTTGCGGCGGCGCGCTGCTGATGCCTTCCGCAATCGCCTGTTCATGAGCCAGATATGCCGCCAGGACGAATGCCTCGATTTGTTCCGCTGAAAAAGATTCCAGGCTGTACATATCCAGCAGCGTCTTCCAGAGCTTGAGGTTGGACGCAAACACTTCATAAGGGTTGCGTTCGATGATTACGAAGCGCGAGCCAGGAAACGACGCTGGCAGAAAAGGAAACTTGAATCCATGGGTCGGCGACTTAAGCACCATTGGCTTATTTTGCTGGACCGTAAGTTCGCGGAGAAGCAGGTCGAACCTTTGCTTCCAGCGTTCTTGTTCTTCAGCCGATCGTCGCCGCAGATCCAGCAAGTTTTGAGGGTCGGCCATCAGCGAGGGCGCCAGCAGCGATTCATAGGCTGACGGCGCGCCCATACACAGCAGCGCGAATTCATCCTCCTGCGGTGAGGTCCACGAGTACTGCATATTGTCCATGGGGCGATAGGCTTCCTGTTTACCGCGGCGCTTGTGGAAGCTCTGCTCGGTCAGCAAAAAGTGAGCCGAGTTCATGCAGGCATAAGTGCTGGGAAATCCAAAGCGGGCGTCGCAACAGAACAATTCGTGCAGGAAGGTTGTTCCTGAACGCCAAAAGCCCAAAAGAAAAATAGGCGGAGGAACTCTCGCTTTTTCGAGGGCCTCGCCGTGAGCGACGGACTGCATCTTTGCCAGGAGCGAATTGGTCGCGCTGGCTGAAAAGTAAAGCAGGCGCGTCTTAAAACCTGCAATCGCGCGCTGCGGATCAATCTTGCCCGATATCCGCTGCCACGCCTGGCGCGACAATCGTAGCCGCTGCTTCTCCCCTGGCTTTTGCCGCGCTGGTTTTGACATGCCTGTCAGCGAATTTTACACGACGAGAGGGAAAGGCTTTTAACCGCAGAGCACGCGGAGGACATCGCCGAGAACGCAGAGGCTGAGCCGACGCCTCGTTATCTTAACTAAATGCGAATCCAATTGAAAAGAATGAGAGCCAGGCTGCCGCAGCCGACGATGATCCATAGAGCGAGCGCTTGCAGAAGCGGCCGCACGCCGACCACTTTCATCGTAGCTTTGTTCAACCCGGTGCCGATTAGGAATAGCGTGACGGTAAGTCCGATCTTTCCCAGATGGTCGAGGACACCGAAAGCTCTGAGAAAAGCCGGCAGCCAGGTATTCATAAATGCCGCAAGGCAGAAGAACAGTATGAACCAGGGCAACTGGATTTTGGCTTTGCTCTTCAACGTGGCGGCGGTGATGAACGATAGCGGGACAATCCATAGCGCGCGCGCCAGCTTGATGGTAGTCCCGATGGCAAGCGCGGTGGCTCCATATTTAGCGGTCGCGCCCACAACCGAACTGGTGTCATGGATGGCGAGCGCCGCCCAAAGACCGAACTGCGATTGCGTCATGTGCAGCGCGTAACCGATGGCTGGAAAAAGAAAGAGCGCCACCGAGTTGAGGATAAAAACTGCACCCAGCGAGACGGCCATCTCTTCTTCGCTGGCGTCCGCGATAGGACCGACTGCGGCGATCGCGCTGCCGCCGCAAATTGCAGTGCCTGCGCTGATCAGGAACGCAGCTTTTTTGCTGACACGGAGCAGGTGGCCGAATCCCAGACCGATGAGCATAGCCAAAGTTATGCTGGCCGCGGTGTAGAGAAATCCCGAGCGACCGGCGCGAATCACCTCGTGCAGGTTCATCCCGAAGCCGAGACCGACCACCGACGCCTGCAGTAGAAATCTCGCCAGATATTTGCTTTCGCCGGGAAAAGGATGCGGCATACATAATCCAAAGATCAGGCCACCGAGAAGAGCGAAAGGGGGCGAAATCAAGCCACTCGCTGTCAGGAGCAGCGCCAACACAAAAAGAGTCTTCCCCACTCCTGGAGTGTGGCAGGGGGACAAAAGCCCGTCCAAGCAGTAGTTCTGATTGGCGATTAGCTGCGCTTATCGGCGGACACTGGCCGCCGGTCGCGGCTTTTGGGGAGTACGCGCGAGTAACCCGGCGCGGGTAAGGGCAAATGTTCTGAACGCGCCGGCTGGGCCTTGTGGGGCCGGGCCGGTACGCGAGATCAGCGAGAAATTACGGGTGACCTTGATATCCGCGACCCCGGCAAATTTCAGAAGACCGAGTTCCAATTCCTTCGAAATCGCCCAACGCGAGACGAAGCCCAGGCCGAGACCTGCCTCTACCGCGGACTTGATGGCTTCAGTGGAATCGAGGTCCATGATTTTGTTAAAGGACTTGAGCTTCACGCCGGCTTTTTTCAGAGCTATCTCCACCACCCGGCGAGAGCCTGAACCGTGTTCACGCATAAGCAGATTCAAGCTAGCAAGTTGATCGCGCGAGATGTGGTCTGACTCGAATGAGGGCGGCGTAATCAGCACCAGCTCGTCCTGCATAAACGGTTCAGTGTGAATGCCGCGGTCGCGAGCTGGGCCTTCAATCAGGCCGAGCATAATTTTATTATCGAGAAGCAGTTGCACAATCGTGCCGGTGTTACCGCTATGCAGCGAGAATTGCACCCGCGGATGTTCATCCAGAAAAGCGCCAAGCAGCCGCGGCAAAATGTATTGCGCGATCGTAGTGGAAACTCCCAGCGCTAGCTCTCCCGAGAGCTTTCCATCGCCGGAAATAAGCTCATGCTCGGCATCTGCAACCAGTGCAGCAATCCTTTTTGAGTAAGCAAGCAAAACCGACCCTTGCGCAGTGAGAGAGACCCGGTTGGCGGTGCGATCGAACAGCCTCACACCAAGATCATCTTCGAGCGCTTTTATTTGCTGGGTGACCGCCGGCTGGGTGAGGAAAAGATGCTCCGCCGCCATACGGAAATTCAGGTGTTCGGCAACCGTACGAAATACTTTCAGGCGAAAATTTTCCAGCTGGGCCAAGTGATGATTATGCACGGAAACCGGCAGCAACGGCGAATTCGCGGTGATATTCGTCGAAGGCTCGGTCGCGATCGGAAGCGATTCTTCGTTAAAAGGACTTCAAAATATAAAACCAACCTCAATGACGCCTCGGGGCTGGTTGCCGTTCGTACCATCGATGCCGAACGCATCCCCGGGCGTCAGGCTGGTTGCGCCAACAAGTGAGAGATCCGCACGAGTAAAGAAACGCTGATATTGGTAGGTAGGCGTCAGCGTCAGCGACCAAGCATTACTTCCTGGGCCGTAGAGCAGGTTCACGGAATTTTGGGCTGTGCTGCCGGTGCTTGCGATGTATTCTCCGCGTCCCGCCAGTGAAAAGCCGCGCTTGAATGTGCGACTCACTAATACGGCGCCACCGTTAGTCGAAGCGCCGTGCGCAACACCGACTTCGGGATTAGTCGGCACACTGCCGTACTGATAATAGGGCTGAATAATCCAGCTCCCTTTGGTGTAGGTATAAATAAGAGCGTACATACTGCCGTTATTCTGCACCGGCGTCGCGAAAGTTTGACGAGCCGTCTGGCCAAGATTTCCCATTGCCACGAACTCCAAGCTATGAGGTCCTTTGGTATAGGTCAACGATCCACTCAGCCACGAATACCGATTGGAGTAATAGCCGTCGTTCCAGCTGAGCGAAGCAGTGAACCTGCCCACGGTCTGATTCAGCTGAATCCCGCGATTCACCGCATTTTCCTGGCTCCATAGCAGCCCACGCTCAATATTCATGTTTTCGAAATCGAATGTGTATTCAGCACCCATCAGTGTTGGCAGCGCGCCTATCTGGATTGATGTGTTCTTACCCGGCAGCAGCTTAAGGAAGGCAACCGGTACTGGTCCGTAAAGGTTGCTGAGGTCTTTGTCGGTCTGAAGAAACGGCGTACCCAGGGCCAGAATATCGTAGGCACCAGCCTGCACATAGAACTGCCACCAACCAGTAGTCTTTTGAATAAAGACCTGTCCATTGCTCAGGGCAGCCTGACCAACGTCATCGCCTGAAACATGGTTGCCTTGCCATAAACCGATTCCACTGACGACTCCATCCAAATCGAGCTTGCCCAAGGGTCCGCCATCGATAACGATTGGAGCGGCTGCTTGTAGCGGGCCGGTGAGCGAAGGGGTGGATAGCGGAGTTGCAGGAGCCGCGGTTGATGGAGTGTTCTGCTGGTCGGAGGTTTGCGCCATCTGCCCACGGCAGAACGATGCCAGGCTTATGCACAGGGCAAGGCTGCAAAACTTTTTGAACCGCAGTCTCATGGTGGTGATATCGGAAGAATTGTTTTCGTCTTTACACCCAAAATTATTTCGCGGTTGTCTGGTCGAGTACCAGATTTAGCTCCAGCACGTCCACTCGCGGTTCGCCAAGAAATCCCCAGGTGCGCTTCTCGATATGCGCTTCCACCAATGCGTGAACACGATCTTCGCTGAGACCGCGTACTCGAGCGATGCGGGGTACCTGGAAGAAGGCGGCGGCGGGGGTGATATCGGGATCGAGGCCCGACGCTGAGGTAGTGACCAGATCAGCCGGTACTGGCTGATTCGGGCTTTCGGAATGCAACGCAGCGCTGTCGCTCTTAACGCGATCGATGAGTTTCTGATTGGTGGGACCGAAATTTGTTGCCCCTGAGTTTGCGGCATCGGAGCCATTGCCTGCAGCGGAGGGGCGCGAATGGAAGTAACGGTCAGTCGTGAAAGCTTGCCCGATGATTCGTGAGCCAATTACCGTCCCGTTCTGTGAGATGAGTTGACCATTCGCTTTATCGTGGAACAATATCTGAGCCAGTGCCGTTACCACCAGCGGGTAAGCGACACCGAGCAGGATCGTCGTCACGACGGTCATAAGCACGGCGGTGATGAGATTGCGTTTCATACCCCTCCTAAGCCAGACCAACGCGGGTGATCAGCATGTCGATCAGCTTGATTCCAACGAATGGAATGATGACTCCGCCGGCTCCGTAAACAATAAGGTTGTCGCGCAGTAGCGCGGCTGCGCCGAGGGCACGGTACTTTACACCGCGAAGAGCGAGGGGAACCAGGGCAATGATGATCAGGGCATTGAAAATCACTGCCGACAGAATCGCCGACTGCGGCGTCTTCAAGTGCATGATGTTGAGCGCGTTCAACACCGGAAATGTTCCGGCAAACATGGCGGGAATAATCGCGAAATACTTGGCGACGTCGTTTGAAATGGAAAATGTGGTCAGAGCGCCGCGCGTCATCAGCAGCTGCTTACCGATTTCAACCACCTCGATCAACTTGGTTGGATTCGAGTCGAGGTCAACCATGTTGCCGGCTTCTTTCGCCGCCTGGGTCCCGGTGTTCATGGCAACGCCGACGTCGGCTTGCGCGAGTGCTGGCGCGTCGTTGGTGCCGTCACCGGTCATCGCGACCAATTTTCCATTGCCTTGCTCGCGGCGGATAAGGTCCATTTTGTCTTTTGGAGTAGCTTGCGCGAGAAAATCATCCACTCCAGCTTCGCGTGCGATTGCGGCTGCGGTAAGCGGGTTATCGCCGGTGATCATGACCGTGCGAATACCCATGGCTCGAAGCTGATCGAAGCGATCGCGAATGCCGCCTTTGACGATGTCCTTCAACTCGATCACACCCATTACGCCGCGGCTTTTTTCCGCGACTACGAGCGGAGTGCTGCCGGCACGGGAAATTTCTTCAGCTACGCTTCTCACTTCGTCGGGAATTTTGCCGCCGTTTTGTCGAACGTATTCGCAGATGGAATCCGCCGCGCCCTTGCGAATCTGGAAGCCGTTGAGATCGACGCCGGACATGCGGGTCTGCGCCGAAAAAGGCACAAAGGTGGTCTCGCGAGAGCTGAGTTCCCTTCCTCGCAGTCCGTATTTTTCTTTTGCCAAAACGACGATGGAACGGCCTTCGGGAGTCTCATCGGCGAGCGAAGACAGTTGCGCAGCGTCGGCCAATTCCTGTTCGGTGATTCCAGGCGCGGGCACGAAGCGCGAGGCTTGCCGATTTCCCAGAGTGATCGTCCCTGTCTTATCGAGCAGAAGAGTGTTAACGTCACCGGCTGCTTCGACGGCGCGTCCCGACATGGCCAGGACGTTGTGCTGAATCAGGCGATCCATCCCGGCGATTCCGATCGCTGAGAGCAAGCCGCCGATGGTGGTGGGAATAAGGCAGACCAACAGCGATACCAGAACAAATACGGTTTGCGGGGAACCGGAATAAATTGCGAATGGCTGCAGGGTAACCACTGCAAGCAGGAAGATGATGGTGAGTCCGGCCAGCAAAATGTTGAGCGCAATCTCATTCGGCGTCTTCTGGCGTTCTGCTCCTTCGACCAGCGCGATCATGCGATCCAAAAATGTTTCGCCGGGATTGGATGTGATCTTCACTTTAATCTGGTCCGACAAAACCCGTGTGCCGCCCGTCACCGCGGAACGGTCTCCTCCAGCTTCACGAATCACCGGCGCAGATTCGCCGGTGATGGCTGATTCATCCACCGAAGCGACGCCTTCAATAATCTCGCCGTCCGATGGGATCAATTCGCCGGCGGATACAAGCACGAAGTCTCCCGCCCGAAGCTTCGCGCTGGCGACCTGCTCCTCGACGCCTGAGCTTAAAAGTCGGCGAGCGGTGGTTTCCGATCGGGCGGCGCGCAGGGTGTCAGCTTGCGCTTTGCCGCGGCCCTCGGCCATCGCTTCCGCGAAATTGGCGAACAAGACGGTGAACCACAGCCAAAGCGTGATCTGCAGGTTGAACTTGAAGTCCACCCCGCCTTTGAAGAGCAGCGCAGTGGTGATGACGCTGCCGATCTCCACCACAAACATGACCGGATTGCCCATCATCTTGCGCGGGTCGAGTTTCAAAAAGGAAGCCCCGACGGCCTGCCGCACAATTTTCCATTCCCAAACTGCTTTTTTCCTGGTTGCCATATTTAATGCTCTTGTTTCGTTGCCACTCTCTTAAGCCACCAGCGCCGCACGGCAATTACCGACCAGATCGCCTCAACCAAGCCAAACGGCCATGCTCCCTGGAGAAATCCGTAGGTCGAGCCGAGTGCGCATGCGAATGCAAATCCCAGCACGAACCATGGGCTGCGATCTTCGAATGCATACGTGATCAACATCGCGCTTACCGCAAACAACCCGAACGCCGAAAGAAGTGTCATGCATATATTCCATACTCCTGTCAGAACGTCTTGCCTATACCCATCAACAAATGTTCAAGAATCGGGCCAAGGCTGAGCGCCGGAAAAAAAGTCAGCGCGCCCACAATCACAATTACGCTGATCAGCAAAAACGTGAACAGCGGGGTGGTGACGGGAAATGTTCCTAACGACGGAGGAACATATTTTTTCTTTGCCAGGCTTCCCGCGATCGCCAGCATCGGAATGATCATCAGGAAGCGGCCCACCAGCGTGGTGATCCCAATGGTGGTGTCATACCAGAGCGTGTTCACGGTGAGACCGCCAAAAGCGGATCCATTGTTCCCCGCCCCTTCCGTGAACGCGTACAGAATCTCGCCGAAGCCGTGCGGCCCGGGGTTCAGAATGCTGGAGGTGCCGAAAGGTTTGAGGACTGAGATTGCCGTGAAACCTAAAATGACTAGCGGAAATACCAGCGTAGTCAGCATCGCCATCTTGACGTCGTAGGCCTCAATTTTCTTGCCGAGATATTCCGGCGTGCGTCCGACCATAAGTCCGGCAATGAAAACCGCAAGCACGACATAAATAACGATCCCGTACAGCCCTGAGCCCACGCCCCCGAAAACGGTTTCGCTGAGCATGATGTTTGCGAGCGGAACCAGGCCACCGAGCGGCGTGTAAGAGTCGTGCATACTGTTCACCGCGCCACAGCTGGTATCGGTGGTGACCGTCGCCCAAAGTGCGGAATTGGCAATTCCAAAACGGACCTCTTTGCCTTCCATGTTGCCGCCGGATTGCAAAGTGCTTGGCCGCTGGTCAATGCCGGTGAGCAGCGGGTTGCCATGTGCCTCAGCCCAGTAGGCGGTGGTGACTCCGGCGAAGAACAATATCGCCATCGCCGCCCAGACCGCCCATCCATGCGCTTGCGATCCGGTCATGCGGCCCAGAGTGTATGTAAGTCCGGCACTGATAGCAAAAATCGCGAACAACTCAAACAAATTCGTAAGCGGCGTAGGATTCTCGAAGGGATGTGCGCTGTTGGCGTTGAAAAAGCCGCCGCCGTTAGTGCCAAATTCTTTGATAACTTCCTGCGAAGCAACCGGGCCTTGCGCGATGGTCTGGGTGGTCACGGTATCGATCGCCTGTTTGCCGTCGGGTCCGAGCACCGGCTTGCCACTGGCATCGACCTTCGGTACTAGTTGCGCCTCCAGCAGCTTCACCGTGTCGTAAGGCTTCAGGTTTTGCGGCACTCCCTGCGATACCAGGAACAAAGCTCCCACGATGCAGAAAGGCAAGAGCACCCACAGGCAACAGCGCACCAGATCCACCCAGAAGTTACCTATGGTTTCCATTTGCCGGCGTGCGATTCCACGAACCAGCGCGATCGCCAGAGCGATTCCAACCGCAGCCGAAATAAAATTGTGGTAAGCAAGTCCCACCATTTGGGTGAAGTAGCTCATGGTGGTCTCGCCGCTGTAAGCCTGCCAGTTGGTATTGGTGGTGAACGAAGCAGCGGTATTGAAGGCCAGATGCGGAGGATTGACGCCGGCCAACTTCTGCGGATTGAAGGGAAGAAAATACTGGACGCGCTGGATGAGGTACAGCACCAGCATTGAAACCACGCTGAATAACAGCATGGATATTGCATATTCGGTCCATCGCATCTCGCGCGATTCATCGACGCGGGTCGCACGATAGATCAGGCGCTCAACTGGCCGCAGAATTGGATCCAGGAATGTGCGCTCCCGATTGAACACCCGCGCCATGAAGACGCCCAGGGGTTTGGTAACCAGGCAAATCAGCGCAAAGAAAAACAAAATTTGAAACCAGCCGTTGGCGGTCATTTCAAAACTTCTCCGGACGCAGCAGTGCGTACAGCAAATACATGCCAACCAAAGTACTTATAACCAGCATGATCAGCGATTCCATGTTCAATGCCTCGCTTCTACTTCAGACGGTCGCAGAAGTGCACATATCCGATCGAAACTGCAAAAAAGAGAACCGTGACTGCGATGAATATTGTGTCCTGCATAAAAGCTCCTCCGAGTCACAATTTCCTGGCCGCCTGGTTGATCGGCAAAGGCATCGACTCCGATTTGTAAAGGTGAAGCAGGCGGGTGCGAGTCCGCTTGCGCGCGATCGCAGATCTCAGTTTCACAACCAGCTCGCGCTTGTGTTGCAGCCGCCGGGCCTCCAGCCAAAACGACAAACCGAAATAGGTAAGCAAAACAACGCTGCCTCCGGAGATCGCGGTAAGGATTGGTAGCATCGGCTTGCTCCTTCCCTGCTCATCGAGCACATATTCATTCGATCATCCTCGGCGTAAAGGAGGGTTAAAGGCTCTATAAAGAATTCGTAAGGAGGTGAGAACAAGCGCAGGAGAGTAACGTGACTAAAAAACGAAAGTTACTTCGAAAGATCGCTTCCCGCGGGCTCAAAGCGATAGCCCACCCAAGGTTCGGTGAGAAGATACTGCGGAGTTGAAGAATCGGGCTCGATTTTTTTTCGCAGCTGGCCGACAAATACTCTTAGATATTCAGGCTGCTCGGTGCTGTTTGCGCCCCAGACCGCCGCCAAAAGCGCGCGGTGCGAAATAACTCTTCGTGGGTGACGAGCCAGATACAGGAGCAAGTCGAATTCTTTGGGAGTAAGTTTCACTTCCTGATCACGAACGAAAGCCGTATGCGCATCCTGATCAATACGAAAATCGCCGTCTTCGATAGCGCCAGCTTCTGCCACTTCATGGGGCGAACGGCGGAGATTAGCCCGCACTCGCGCCAAAAGTTCATTGATCCCAAATGGTTTGGTGACGTAGTCATCAGCCCCGGCGTCAAGCGCCTGCACCTTGGTTCGCTCTTCCCCTTTGACCGAGAGAACGATGATCGGAGCTCTCGATTTTGCGCGAAAGCGGCGGCAAAGTTCCAGCCCATCCATGTTGGGCATTGACAGATCGGTGATCATCAGATCGGGAGTCCAATCCTTGGCAATCTCCAGCGCAGTCTCGCCGTCGTTGGCTACGCGCAGATCGTATCCATGAGCGTCGAGTGAGGTGCGCAGTACGCGGGTGATTTGTCGGCTCGTCATCGACGATCAGGATGCGACGGTGGTCGCCCGCGCGGTGGCCCGGACGAACTCACTTCGCCTCCTGGGTGACGATGTGAACATCAATCGGAGGGGCGTGCCGGAGAAACTTTCTGAATCACAGTCAGATAAAGATATTTGCGCCAGCCTTCCTGTGCGGATCGCCCAAACACCACATGAGTAATGTGCTTCTCGCGAACAAACTCTGCTACTCGCTCGGCGATATTTCCACGGGGAAGACGGACGACGGTAGCGCCCAGATTTTCGGCGAAGCGAATGTTTTCCTGCAAGGTCCGCCGGTTGTCCGGATCCACATCGCCGGGCGAATCGACATACACTACAAAAAAATCAGCATCGATTCCCTGCGCCATCCGGCCCCCGCGGGCGATCAGATATTGAGCGATCGGATTAGAACTTATACATACGGCGATCTTCTCGTGGACGGTTACGCTCGGCTCGAGATTTTGCCGGGCCCAGTGCGCTTCCAGGCTTCGATCAACCACCTGCGCCACCTGCCGCAACGCCAGTTCACGCAGGGCGATCAAATTGCCACGCCGGAAAAAATTCCCCAGGGCACGTTCGGCGCGATCCGGAGGGTAAATATCTCCGCGCCGCATGCGGGTTTGTAGAGCCTCCGGGGTGAGGTCGGACATCACGATTTCTTCGGCGCGCTGGATAACCCAGTCGGGAACCGTCTCCCGCACATGTACCCCGGTGATGCGCTCAACAACCGGATTTAGACTCTCTATGTGCTGAACGTTCACCGTGGACAGCACATCAATTTTCGCATCCAGCAACTCCATCACGTCCTGGTAGCGTTTAGCGTTTTTGCTGCCTTCGATATTGGTATGCGCAAGTTCGTCGACCAGCACCACCGCGGGCTTTCTCGCCAAAATGGCAGTCACGTCCATCTCCGAGAAAATGGTCCCCTTGTATTCGACCTGTTTGCGGGGAACGGAGTCGAGTTTCGCAACCAGGTCGGCCACACCCTTTCGCCCATGGGTTTCCACTACTCCAATCACCACATCTTCGCCGCGGCTGTAGCGACGGATGCCCTCGCTTAACATGGCATAGGTCTTGCCTACACCGGGCGCGTAGCCGAGAAAAAGCTTGAGGATGCTTTGCTTCTTTTCGGCCGCGACCTCATCCAGCCACTGTTCCGGACTCTTCTGCACGACTCCATTGTGATCTGAGTTCCGCGCTTTGTCGAGAAAGTCACTGCCGTATTGTTCCGAACATCCGGCGGGCCGCTAGCCGGCAGGTTACAATCACGCGGTGAAACTAACGACGAGCCCGCTTCTCAGAGGCATAACGTCTGCACTGACCGTCCCCGCGATTGTGCTCTTTTATCGGCTGGCGGTTCACGCGAACGCAACCACGGTTGCGCTGACTTTTTTGCTGGCAGTATTGCTGATATCCGCCAACTGGGGCTTCTGGTACGCAGCCGCGGTTGCGCTATTGGCCACCATCGCATTCAATTTTTTCTTTTTACCGCCGTTAGGAACATTCACCATTTCTGATCCCCAGAACTGGGTGGCATTGTTTGCTTTTCTTGCTACTGCGGTCATTGCCGGGCAACTCTCGGAACGCGCCCGCCGGGAAGCGGTCGCGGCGGTGCAGCGGCGTAGAGAAATCGAGCGGCTTTACGCTTTCAGCCAGCGATTGCTGATGCTGGAGAATATCCAGGAATTACTCAACGCAGTGCCGCGATACATTGTGGAGATTTTTGGAGGTAAAGGAGCGGCTGTCTTCGTAAGTGACAGGACGGATATTTATCGTTCGAGTCCGGAGGCGCGCGAAATCCCGACCGAACGGTTGCAGGCAATCGCAGCCCGCGGCGAACCGGCGTTTGATCCGGCTAACTCTCTGGCCTTCGCGCCGCTTCGGCTGGGAGTAAGAAGCGTGGGCGCGATCGGTCTCTCGGCCGCAACTTTATCGCATGAAAGCCTGGATGCTCTGAGCACGCTGATAGCGATTGCAGTGGAGCGAACGCGGGCCATTGAAAGCATCGGCAAGGCCGAAGGTGCAAGAGAGAGTGAAAAGCTCCGGTCTGCCATTCTCGATTCTATCGCTCACGAATTTCGCACCCCGCTGACCGCGATCAAAGCCTCGGTCACCAGCCTGCTTTCGAGCGGCCTCGATGAGAACTCGCAGCATGAATTGCTTACGGTGATCAACGAGGAATCGGACCGCATGAACCACCTGGTGGAGGAAGCCACACAGATGGCACGGCTGGAATCGAAGCAAGTGGAACTTGACCTTCAGCCCCGTGCCATTGAGGAGGCGATTGATCGCGCAGTTGAGATGGACAAGAAGATTATCTCCACGCATCCGGTGAAGATTGATGTCGCCGGAAATCTGCCGCCGGTCAATTATGATCTTGAGCTTGTGGTGAACGTGATTCTGCAATTGTTGGAGAATGCGGCCAAGTACTCGCCGGCAGAATCGCCCATCTATATTTCGGCGACCGAATCCGAGGGCAAGATTATGGTGAGCGTGGCGGACCGCGGGCCGGGGATTGACGCGTCCGAACAAGAACTAATTTTCGAAAAGTTCTTTCGCGGCAAAGACAACCGCTATTCAGTTCAGGGAACCGGAATGGGCTTAGCGATTGCGAAGGCGGTAGTGGAGGCGCATGGAGGGAACGTTCAAGTAGTCAGCCAGATGGGACATGGCTCGGTGTTCTCGTTCACGTTGCCGATCTCTTCACGGGATGCGGCCTTGCGGACTCCCGTCCGCTAAGTAATCAGCGCGCTCCACCGAGACGGCGAAGCGACAGGCGATCGGCTTCAGGCGGATAAGCGCTTACAACAACGACGCCACTAACTGACGCTCATCCAATGCACTCAGCAATTCATCGAGAAGCCGTTTTAATCTTTCCGCGTCTTGTTCCAGCGAAACCGCCCTGCAGAGTTCCCGCACTTCCGAATTGATCACCGATTCCATCGCATCACTCCCGCACGCCCATTAACCAATTGCAAAACGTGTTCCAAACCTTACATATAAGAAAACACGGTCTGCCCGGCAAAAGTTGCGGAGCCAAAAAAGCGAAACCAGCAGAAGAATCGTCAGTGCACGATGTAAGATTTCCTGGTGCCTTAGAGCGACTGCAGTGTTTGATGTAGATTTGCACTCGACTGCGGGTTGGCCAATACCTAACGGACTTCACGACCAATCAGCCCCGCGGTTTGCAAACATCCGTCCTCGTGCGGACAGGATCCCAAAGGCCGCCCGACTCGGTCCAGGGGCACCGCCCTCTAAAAAAGGCGTGAACTGTTTGGGAAGTTTGAAGCGATTGGTACCAGGAAGGAGATTTGAACCCGAGAGGTGCGATGCGCCGGCGGATTCCGCGTCAGCCACGTGGCGGGCAGGAAAAACCCCGAATCACTCCAGCATTCACTTACGGTTCGGCGCAATCAGGCGCCCATAGCAGACTTGCGCGGCTCGCGGATTTCAGCTGGGAATTGGCAGATATCGTTAGGGTAAGAATACTCAGGAATTATCTGTTTGATCTTTGCGCGAATCGGAGTAGCCCCATCTACATAGAGAGTGGCCCTAAGATCATCCAGTTGAGTTTCCAGTTCGTTCCAGTCGCAGAGCACATTGCGGGCCTTTTTAATCTTTGGGCATGATGTGTCGCCTACGACCTCTTCCGGATAGAACAACTCCTCGAATAATTTTTCTCCCGGCCGCATTCCTGTGAACTCTATTTCAACTTCATCTTCCTTCTTGCCGGAAAGCTGAATTAAAGTTCGAGCCAGTTCCAGAATACTGACCGGAGTTCCCATGTCTAATACCAAGACGTCTCCCTGGTCCCCGATGGCAAAGGCCTGAAGCACCAGAGAAATGGCTTCGCGAATGGTCATGAAGAAGCGCTTCATTTCAGGATGTGTGATGGTCAATGGCCTGCCGTTGCGAAGTTGCTCCTGGAGCACGGGAATAACGCTTCCGCAGGAGCCGAGTACGTTGCCGAAACGGACGGCAACACAACGCATTCTACGGCTGTGCCGCTGCGATATTATCAACTCACCAAGACGCTTGGTTGCACCCATGGTGCTGGTAGGATTCACGGCTTTGTCCGACGAGATCAGAACAAAACCCTTACAGCCGTTATCTTCCGCGACCTGCAAGAGATCAAGCAACGCAAACACATTATTTCTGACCGCCGTTCCCACATTCGATTCCATCATCGGAACGTGTTTGTAGGCCGCTGCATGAAATACCACCTCTGGCTTATGCTCAATGAATAGTTTTTGCATGCGTTCGCTATCACCCACATCCGCTACTACGAAAGCCTGAGGGCAATGATTCCGGACTAGAGACAGCTCGCGCTCCAGGTAAAACATCCCGGTTTCATTTTGATCCACGCACAGCAGCCCAGCAGGAGCGTACTCAAGAATCTGCCGGCACAACTCCGAACCAATCGAGCCCGCGGCACCGGTTACCATCACTACACGCTTCGTGATGCTGTTCTTGACCGACTGTAGATCCAGATCGACCGGATCCCGGCCCAAAAGGTCCTCTACTCTGACATTCCGGAACTGTCTGACCGCCACTTTCCCATGGATTACATCGCGCAGCGCGGGAACAGTGCGAAACTTCACTTGGGCGCGTTCGCATATTTCTACGAATCGTTTCATCTGGGACCCCGAAGCAGAGGGAACGGCAATGAGCACTTCGGTGGGAGCGTATCGATCGGTTATCGCGGGCAAATCGTCCACACTTCCCAGCACCGTTACCCCGCCGATTTTCACTCCCGCTTTAGAGGGATCATCGTCGAGGCAACCGATTACCGCATAACCGCTTTTGGCCCTCTTGAGCTCATGGATGACCGTCTGCGCGGCAACTCCCGCGCCGATCAGCACAACTCTTTTGGCAGCATTCAAGTTTTGACGGACCGCCTCCGCAACTAAACGCGAAAATATGCGAACACCGATTAACAGTCCAGCGGTGAAAAGCGGTTCGAGAACATAAACCGATCGAGGAAAATCATACAGGCCGACAAGGTAGCGGACGGTAATGACAAACGCCAACGAGCTAAGGCTGACGGCCTTTACAATGTCGACCACATCGCTTGGCCCTGTGTACTTCCACCAGCCGTGCATGAGGCCGAAACGCCACATCGCGATTAGCCTGATCGCGATTAACAGCGGAAGCGCCAGCAACAGAGTTCTGCGGTCTGGAAGGCTGTAGTCAAAGCGCAAGAGCCACGCGAGAACCATCGAAAAAGCAATGAGCACGGCCTGAAATATAGCTACAAACCAGGAATGTTTGCGTAAGAAGGCTTGCGCGTATTTGATCATATTCTCCTGTTCCAATAACAAGTTCTGGTGTGGGAAGAATTTTGGGACGTCACGAGAAGTGGAATTTGTAGGAAAGCGCAGCTTCCCATTACGGGGAAGTCGAGCAAAGAACGGTATTTTTAACGGGACCTGAAATTATTCACGATTCAGAGGGACGGTGTCGGGGTGATTCGAACCTGGCGTGAAGTCTTAGCCGGCGGCCATTGATTCGGCAGTCTGCAATTTGTGAGACATCGTTTGCAGCCGTCGACATGCTTCATCGAGCACGGCGTTGGGCTTCGCGAAACAAAATCTGACGATATTATTCCCTTGGGCGCCTTGAAAGAACGCTTCGCCGGGTACAGACGCAACTCCGGTCTGCCTTAGCAGGAACATTGCTTTTTCTTTGCTCGACGAACCCGGCAGCGACGAAACGTCGGCAAGCACGTAATACGCCCCTTGAGGAATATATGGGTCCAACCCTGCATCTTTGAGTGCAGTGCATAGTTGCTGTCGCTTTTGCGAGTATTCCTCCATCAGTCCCCGATAGAAAGCATTGTTTAGGCGAGGCAGACCTAAAGCAACGCCATACTGCAGCGGAGCCGGAGCACAGACATAGATCAGATCATTCATGTAGCCGATCCTCTGTGCCCATTGCGAGCTACTGGCGGAATAGCCGATTCTCCAACCGGTGATGCTTAAGGTCTTAGAAAATCCCGAAATCGTGATTGTTCGGTCTTGTAAACCGTCAATGGACGCCGGACTTATGTGAGAATGTTGGTCATAAATGAAGTGTTCATAAATCTCGTCAGTAAATACGAAAAGGTCGTGACGCAGCGCGATTTCCGCCAACGTCTCTAACTCGGAACGAGTAAAAACTTTCCCTGACGGATTCGCCGGCGTATTTATCAGAATCGCTTTAGTCCTGGCAGTAACTGCAGCTTCGAGTTCCTGCGGAGAGAAAGACCACTGCGGTGGATGCAGCCGCACATATCGGGGCGTGGCCTCTACGGCGAGGAGAGTATTTACGTGATATCCGTAATAAGGCTCAAACACAATTACCTCGTCCCCCGGATCGAGCAGCGCAAGACATGCGCAGTAGAACACTCCCGTAGAACCGGCGCTGACAATGATGTCGGTTTCCGGATTAGCCTGTATCCCATTAAAGCTGGATAATTTTTCGGCAATGACTTCGCGCAACTGCACTAAGCCATCGAATCGAGTGTAACTATTCACTCCGGCTTCAATTCCCCGAGATGCTTCTTCTCGCACGGCAAGCGGAACTGGCGTGTCGCACACACCCTGCGCCAAATTGATGCCGCCTATCCTTTCGCACTCAATGGACATACTGCGAATCTCAGCTTGCTCGATGCGGGCGCTACGTCGACTCAGGCTGAGACTCATATTGTGCTCCTGACCGCGACTTCGGAGAGAACAGAAGTGTGCCGGGGCGCAAAAAACTCACGAATTACTTTAACCGCAATGTCCACGCCTTCTTCTGTAGTTTCAGCGCTCATGGGTAAAGAAATCACCTCCCGGCAGATACTTTCAGTTTCCAAAAGATTGGGTTTTTCCAGCTTTAGGCCCGCATGCTCCCACATCGGCTTGGCCCAGTGAACGAGAGTCTCAACCCCGGCATCTTTCAGGTGTTGACGCAGAGAGTCTCGTTGCGCAGTACGGATCACGTAATTTTGATAGGAGTCGTAGTAGTCCGCATTAGAGTAGCTCGGCAGTCCGAGGGCAGCAATATCCCGCAAGCCTTGGTCATACAGCTCGGCTATGTAGCGTCTGTGCTCAATCCAGCTCGGCAAATGGCGTAGTTTCACGTCCAGCACCGCCGCTTGAACGTTATCCAGCAGGGCCGTGTAACCGTGATGGTGAAATTCGCCGGTCTGTCGATCTTCCCCATTAAATCTCAAAAGAGTTGCCAATCTCGCTACCTCAGGGTCATTCGTAGTGACCGCACCGCCGTCTCCCAGTCCTCCCAAAGATTTAAACGGGTAAAAGCTGAAGCATCCAGCTAAACCGAACGAACCCGCTCGCTGACCTTTGAAGGTCGCTCCCAGGGCTTGAGCGGCGTCTTCAATGACGTAAAGTTTGTGTTTTTCCGCGATCGACATTATTCGATCCATCTCGCACAGCCTGCCGTTGAGATGAACAGGAATCACCGCCTTGGTCCGCGATGTAATAGCGCGCTCGAATTCTTCAGGATCGAGGTTGTAGTCTTTTCGCACATCGACGAGAACAGGCATCGCGCCAGCGTGAACTATCGCCGATACAGTCGCAACAAATGTATGTCCGACCGTTATTACTTCGTCGCCTGGACCGACGCCAGCCGCCAATAGCGAAAAATGGAGCGCGTGGTAACAGCTATTCACCCCAACTGCATACCTAACGCCAACAAACTCGGCGAGATGCTGCTCAAAATCGCTTAACTGCTTGCGCAAAACTAAATCACCTTTCGCCAAGGTGTCACTGATGGCAAAATCGATTTCTGGTTTCAACCGCCGATAGTGTTCACGTGGATCGATAAAAGGTACGCGGTATGCCAAGATTGGTGTCCTCCTGGAAAAAAATTAGGTTCGTGCAGGTGAAGCGGGTCGATAGCTTTTTTGCATTAGATCTAAAGTGAGGCAGCAAAATGCCGAGCGCGCGAGGCTGCGTAAATCGCGCCGCTCAAGGAATCAACCGCAAGTCCATATTGAGCGCGCAAATATTCCTGGCTGCCGGGCGTGCAGGCGAACTTAGAAGGCAAAGCGAATCGCTTGAACACAACTTCGTGATCAGCGGATTCAATCAGAGTCTCGGCAACTGCGCTGCCCAGCCCTCCGATAATGCTGTGCTCTTCGATAGTAAAAATGGCGCTGGTTTCGCGGGCTGCGGTCAAAATCGCATCGGCATCCAGAGGCTTCAGCGTGTGCATGCTCAGTACTCGCGCTTGCACCCCTTTTTTCAAGAGTTCGTCGGCTGTCTCCATCGCCGTCTGCAGCATTCCGCCGGTGGAGATCAACGTTAAGTCATTCCCCTGCCTTGCCTGTATCGCTTTACCGAGCTGGAAATGAATTGCGCGGTCATGAACCTTTTGTTCACCTGCGCGTCCCAGGCGGAGATAACAAGGTCCGTCATGCGCCGCAACTGCTTCGGTCGCAGCTCCTGCCTCTTCAGGATCCCCCGGAGCGACCACGCTCATCTCCGGCAAGGCCCGCATGATCGCCAGGTCTTCGGTCGCATGGTGAGTTGCCCCCAATGCCCCGTAGGCAAAACCCCCACCAACAGCAACAACTTTCACGTTCGCACGGTGATAACAAACGTCGTTGCGTATTTGCTCCAGGCACCGCAGGATGGGAAAATTCGCGATCGAATAAGTGAAGACAATTTTCCCGCTCAAGGCCAACCCCGCAGCAATGCCAGTCATATTCTGTTCGGCGACTCCAGCGTTCAGGTAACGTTCGGGAAATCGCTCCGCAAAAGGCTCCGCCACTCCAAAGCCGAGGTCACCAACCACCAGGAACACCCGGCTGTCTCTTTCGGCCAACTTCATTAATGCACTGAAGAATGCAGTTCTCACTCACCTACCCCCAACTCAGACATTGCTCCAGCCATTTCCTCGCTATTCGGCGATCGGTAGTGCCAGAGTAGTTTCTCTTCCATGAAGCTGACCCCTTTGCCTTTTATGGTGTGCGCAATTATGCAGGTTGGCTTGCCAGCTATTAACGGAAGGTCGGCCAAGGCCTCTTCGATGTCGCGCAAGTTATGTCCATCGATTTCCTGCACCGCCCAGCCGAAGGCCCGCCACTTATCCGCGAACGGCTCTAAGTCAAGGACTTGTTTTACTGTGCCCAGGCTTTGGATCTTGTTGTAATCGATTAGTACGACTAAGTTCTCCAGCTGGTGATGAGGAGCGAATAGCGCGGCCTCCCAGTTTGAACCTTCGTCACACTCGCCATCGCTCAGCATGACAAATACTCGATATGACGCTCGATCACGTTTTGCCGCCAGCGCCATGCCGCAGCCAATTGGGAGCCCATGCCCCAACGAGCCAGTTGAAATCTCGATTCCGGGAACGCCGACATGGGTAGCGTGTCCGGCCAGCCGCGCTCCATCCTGATAAAAATCATCGAGCCATGAGTCGGGGAAAAAGCCGCGCTTCGAAAGCGCCACATACAGAGCGGCGCAGGCGTGCCCTTTGCTGAGAATGAAACGGTCCCGCTCTGGCCAGTCAGGGCGCTTGGGGTCGACCCTCAAAATCCCGTTGTATAAAACTGCCAGCAGGTCAGCCATCGAAAACGAGGATCCAATGTGCGAACTCCTGGCCCGATTAATCATTTGCAGAGACCGCAGGCGGAGATGCCGGGCAAAGGAAATAAGTTCAGCTTCTGATAATTGCAAGTTGGGCAAAGGACCTCACATTCAGCGATCCGATAGGTGCATGCGCTTCGGAAGATTAACTAAAAAGGGCTTTGACAGTGATGCAAATGATTTGAAAATCAGTAGCGATCGAGTGCTTCGCAACGTACTCCAATCCCAGGCGAATTTTTTCCGGCCGAATTTTCTCGCGGTATGCCTGGTGGGGATCGGCGCTGCCGCGCAGGATTTCCCCTTCATTCCGAAATTTGATTGAGGACCAGTCGGTAATGCCAGGACGCATGCTGAGCAGGCGTCGTTCGTCTTCGGTATAAAGCAAAACTTCCTGCATGACCTCCGGCCGCGGCCCGACCAGACTCATCTCCCCCTTGAATACATTGATCAGTTGGGGAAGTTCATCAAGTTTCAAGTTACGGACAAACTGTCCAGAGCGGGTAATTCGCGGATCGTCAGCAGAACTCGACGGGCCGCCAATTTTGTCCGCATTCACTACCATGCTGCGAAATTTAAAAATGCGAAATGGGTTGCCAAAGCGACCAGCCCGTACTCCGCGATAAAACACCGGCCCGCGTGAATCCAGCTTGATCCACACCGCCAGCGCGCCCAGCACCGGGGACAGAACGATCAGCCCCATCCCCGAAACCAGCAGATCGATTGCACGTTTCATTTATGCGACGGTCGCCTGCGCCTTGCTGACCACGCCCGACTCGCCCGGCTCGCGCTGATAGGAACCGAGCAGCACAGATTCCAGCCGCGCGGCAACTACATCCAAGCCATGCACCCGGGCCACATACTCTCGACCGTTACGGCCCATCTGCACTCGTTCTTCGGGTGTAAGGGCCATCAATTCTTCGGCGGCGGCGGCGAGCGCTTCTGGATCGTTCGGCGGTACTGAAATACCCGCCGCGGCTTCCTTAATCGGATCGTATCCTGGGTTGCCGGCAAAGACCGTCGGCCTGCCTGAGGCGAGATAGTCGCAGGCTTTATTCAGACTGATCCCGTAGCGAAGCAGTGGGACGTCCCTCAAGCTGACAACATAGGCATCGGCCGCACTCATAACTTTAACTATTTGAGACTTCGGCACGAGCCCCGGAAACTGGACATTGTTCAGCTTCAACTCCGCGGCAAGTTCTTGCAGGGTGTCTTTATCGGTCCCGCCGCCAACTAGAACAAACTGAATTTCGTCTCGGCCGTTATCCTGTAAAACTTTGGCGGCGCGCAAAATGTTTTTCATGTCCATGAAACTGACGAAACTGCCCAGATACATAAGCGTGAACGGATTTCGAACTATCCCGTCGTAGGGCGCCAGCGCCGCATACCGCGACAACTCCGCCACATGCGGCAGCCACACAACCTTGTCGGCGGGAATGCCGAGTCGCTGAACATACTCTTCGGTGCGCGGCCAGATCATCAATATGCGCTCCGCCCGGCGATAAAGAAATTTCTCTAACCCGCGCAGCATCCAGGTGATCGGATTGCGACGCGAGAGCATTCCAAAGTCAATCAATACCTCGGGCCACAGGTCGGTGATCTCGACGAAGAAACGGCTGCCGTTGATCAGCGAGAGAAACCATCCGGTGAGCGCGGCAAAGGGATGAACCGAAACCCCGCTGACCACATCCGGCTTGTCCTGAAGTTTGCAGGCCGCCCAGAAAGTCCGCCAACAAAAGCTGGCCATGTTCAACATGCGGCGCCAGTCGTTATTTTTATAGGGAAATGTTCGCAGCCAGATGAAACGCACCCCGTTGCACTCTTCGCTGACCCAGTTTTCATTTTCCCTGAGGCGTTCTTCCTTAAAGCTGTAATGACTGAACCCCGAGGAAAAGATGGTCACGTGGTGCCCCCGTTCGACCAGCTTCCTGGCCAGGTCGTAGGAGCGCGTCGACTGGCGGTCGGGCGCGTCGGCGTAGTGGTTAACGATCCAGATGTTCATCGGAATTCCCTGATGAGTAAATTCACGCCTGCTGGTTCTTCTTCAATACCGTTACCATGTGGCCGGTCAGGAATTGATCGTCTTCGGACCGGAAAGGATAAAGGCCACCTGCCACGCCCACCAACGAAGCGGGCCCACGTTCAGCAGGAATGAGTCGGTCTTTTCCAGAATGGACAAAGTCGGCTCAAAAAGAGGCGAATTCCGCAGAGGGACGGCGGCCAGACTGGCGAGGTGGAAAAATTTGCATTCCACCCGATTGAAATATCGCTTCGCTCCTAATACGTCCTTCCGACGAAGAATATGATCGGCTTCGAACTCGGTCCTCAAGTGCGGAGTCAATCTGCGGTAAGCATGAAAAACGGGGTTATGAGCGATGGCCTCCACGCAAATTACCGAGCCCGTCGGCTTCAACACGCGCGCCAATTCCGGATAAGCGTGCACGAGGTCCAGGTGATGAAGCACGCCGTTCGCATTAATCAGGTCGAATGTATTGTCGGCAAACGTCATGCGCTCGCAGTCCATGACATGAAAATCCGCGCGCAGACCGCGCTTTCTGGCTTCACGAGCCGCATTCTCAATTGAGATTCCGGAGATATCGATACCGGTGACATTGGCGCCGGCTTCGGCCATCAGCAAGGAATATTGCCCGTCGCCGCAGGCAAAATCGAGCGCACGTGCGCCCGGGCTGTGCGAGCGAAGATAGTTCGCGGCGAACTGCTTGCTCTGCCGGGCCACGGTATACCATTTTTTGTTCGAGGTGAGCCGGGAATAAAGTTCCGGGTCGTTTTGCAATGCCGGATCGCGTAGCCGATCGTGAAACTCGGCCTCTAGAATTTTTCTTTCTTCAAGAGTGTTTTGCATATTTCTCCTCGAGATGATTACCCCAGAAGGTATTTTGAAAATAAATGGCGTACTGAATGCCGGTGATTTAAGTAGGCGGCACGGCTCATGGCCGGGCCCACGCTGCTGTGTTCCGCGTGCAACACCTGCAAACCCGGCGCGTAGAAAATCTTCAATCCCAATTTTCGACAGGTTTCAGCTACCGCGATTTCTTCCCCAAATAGAAAAAGGGAGTCGTCGAATACCCCGCCTGCCAAAAAATAGCTCCGGCTGAAGATGAGAAATGAGCCATGGGCTGCGTAGATCTGCTGCGGCAACTGGGGCGTCGGAGCGTCCGAAGCGAACATCTCACGCAGAGACCTCTTCTGGCGAGACAGCCAGTCCCACAACACTCCTAGTGGATAGCAAGAACTGTAAAACCGCATAGTGAAACGTCTCCAGCGTCCGGGAGGGCACAGCATGAACGGGTTTTGATCAGCTCCGGTTTCGACCAGGCGGACGCGGGGAGCAAGCACACCGGTGTTCCGCCAGTCCTGAGAGCAAAGCTTCAGCAGAAATTCAAGGTCGTTAATGACAACGTCGTGATTGCAGACAATCGTCCAATTTGGCAGTTCGTGGCCCTGGGCCTGGTAGCGATCGTAAGCAAACTTGGCTGCTCCGAAATAACCTCGGTTGGTATCTGAAACCAGCAACTGAACATTGGGCCAATCCGCGATCGCAGCTCTTAGCTGGAGCAGGTTCTCTTCTCCCGATCGGTTATCAGCCACGATCACATCGAGCGAGGAAAATCCATTCAGCAGGCTCAAGCTCGCCAACAACTCGAGTGTCGACCGCTCACCCTTGTAGTTGACGGTAATGAGTAATGCGCTTCGCTGACCGCAAGGGGCGCTCATCAGGCTGCGGCCCCCTGTAGCACGATGCGACGCGGACCGCGCTCGGCTCGCCTAAGAACAACCGCTGCAACAATGAGCGCTAAGATTGGCCCGTTGTATATAAACAAAGAGCCTATCGGCGACCAGAGGAGGAAGCCGTAAAATCCGATCAAGACCAGAACGTCCCAAATGCGTCCGCGACCCGCCAGGCAGTAGGCCTTCCCGCTCGCATAGCCCGCCATAACGCAGATCAGAGCCGCCCCTAGTAGTGTGAAATCCTCGACCAAGCCGCGAAATGCAGTGTAAATATTGGAATCGTCTGAACCGACGGGTACCGTGTCGGTGTAAATTCCTACTTCGCGCTTACTAAGGCCCGCCGCCTGTAACAAGCCGCCGAAAGTGTACTCTCCGAAGCTTAAGTGAAGTGAATCCAGTCCCCCTGGACGATCAACCCAATAGCTGAACACCGAAAGATACCCAACTGCAGTCGATTTAACGCGCCCGAAATCACTCTGAACTTGTAGATCACTCTGCTTCTGGTTGTGGGATCTGAGAGTGTCAACAGCGAAAAAGAAGCACAGCCCCGCAATCAAGGCGGCTGCCAGCGTTGCCACGACAGTCCGCTTCTGGCTGCTAGCTTTCATTGCCGTTATGGTTCGCATCGCCAAATATCCGCTTACACCTAAAACAATCGCGATTAGAGTATTGGCCTTTGCGGCTTGCACCAAGCTGAAGGCGAATGCCGGAAGCAGCGGCATGAAACACAGAACCCTTGCGCGCCGCGAAGATGCAATCGCGAAGCTCATGCCACCCAAGAGCGCGGCTGGGAACGTCCAGGTGACCAGGGCGCGAACTAAAAATGGGGTTTGCTCTCCGGCGTACCGTTCCACGGACAAAAGATGCCCCACCGCCAGAAGACCAGACAAAGACGAGTCGAGGCCATATTGCGTCAATGCCCCGTAAGCCGAATACGCTGCCCCGAACATGCTGATCATGCTTAGAACTAGAGTCATGCGCAGCATCAGCCTGGCGGACGCCGCCGGTATTCTATTTGCGGAACGCTTAGGCATTTGCGTTTCCGCTAGAACGGCGCCGATCATCACGCAAGCAATCAGCAGCACAATCAGCCAGACGGCAAGCGAAGACACGCGGTATTCGGGGGCCAAAGCCAGTGGCAAAAATAGGTAGGCGAACCAAATCGCAGGGGCAAACACACTCGGCGCAAACCAGCTACGCTGAAAAAACCGAGACACCGCCGCAATGCACAACAGCATAAGCGTGGGAATCCAGGGTGACGATAAAAAGCTGTTCATATCACCCCCACCGCGCACTCGTCACTGGTAAGCGGCCGCGCGTTGACATCCCCCTCAGCCTTGTCCCGGAGGGCTTCGACGAATCTTGCCTTCGGCGTTAAGACAAAAATGGAAAGCAAATAGGTAAGTGATGATGCAACGGCGAGGTAGGCTGCAGCCTTGTAACCGTATATGGGTATAAACAACCAATTTCCTATGAGATTGACCGCGAGCGCAGCCGCCATCCCAACTAGCATGCGTTTTGTCTCACACAGTATCTCCAAAGGCTTGTGGGCGAGCAGGCTCATCTGCCAAAGAAAGCCGCTGATGGCCAGGGGGAGCACGATCTCGGCAGCTTGCGGAATCGGCCTGCCGAGTACCAATCGGCTAACCCGAGGGGCGACCGCCACCAATAAAGCGCCCACAGGGATAAACGTCAACAGCTGATATTTAACTCCTGAGCGAATCGCGTGAAGGGCATGCCGCGGCCGTCCGGCGTTCCACCGATCCATGACCAGCGGATGAACTGCTAAAGTGACCGGCATAAACAGAAGAGAAAAAGATCGGACCACAACGTCGTACATCGAAGAATAAATTCCGGCAGCTGAAAAGCCGGAATATCGCTGAATAAAGAGCCGATCTGAAACAAGGAGTCCCTGTTGGCAAAGCATCCATACGCCTACCGGCCACCCGAAGTGCCATAACTTCGCCAGCACTCCCCAATGCTCGGGATTTCCACTCACTCTCGGAATCCAATTTAGTCTCGGTGCTTCGTGAGCAGAAACCCATTGCCCGAGTAGCGGAGCCGAATACCCGATTGCTACCCCAAGGAGGAGCGTCCCATAACTTCGAAACGGCGTAAGGACAAGAATGAGAGCCGGGACTACCAGTCCAGTAATTGATCGAATGATCTCAAACTGAAGAACCGTTTTTGATTTAAGTTCCGCTTGAAACCGTGCTAGCGACAATGTGTAGACAATAAGAGCAGCAAACAGTGCCGCTGAAAGTAACGCGCCCAGATCGCGTTGCTCGCCGGATACGACGAGGCCTATTCCAACTCCTGCTGCGCCGACTGCAAGCGAAAGTGTAGTTCCCAGGTTCGCGGCGGTAGAGAAAAGTCCACTGGCATGCGGCCCCATATTCTGACTCTGAAAGCGTAATATTCCTTGGCTCAACCAACCGCCCATTCCAGAGGCCGACGCCATTACCACAGCAAACACAACCGCATAGTGCCCGTATTCCTCGTAACCCAATAGTCTTACGAATATTAAGACGGATAAGAAGCCCATCAGCCCGGGGATAATCTTGCTCAAAAAATAGTTAATCGAGTCGAGCACCAGCTTTCGATGGACCTCATCTCGCACTTTGAGGACTTCGGGATTCGAATTCTGTTCGGTGCGCCTAAACAACATCGTTGAGCCGCGAAGAACATTTCTGATTGTGAGTTCTGTGGGCATCAGTATCGTAGAAATTGAACCAGAGTGCGCTAATCAGGAGACCTTATCCTGCCTCGATCTAGGTACTCTGGCTAAAGCGATCCATACTTTATGGCTGGCAGCCTGTACCCGCGAGCCGTTGGGTGTGGCCCACGGCATGGCGGAATGAAGGCTGCGAAATACGTCGGAGGCTAAAAGTTTTTGGGCGTCGTTCGAGTCGATCTCCCGCCAACGCGACTTGGCGAGCACGAACAGCGTGGCCGCGGCGCAGCACAGGAATGTCCCTAGAAACATGATCGCCAGACGCGGCGGGAATGATTTGCGCTCGGGCACGTCGGGCGGGTCGAGTACGCGGACGCTGGGAATCTCTTTAGCCTCGGCGACTTTGGCGAGCTCGTATTCCTGGGTCAGGCTCTCGAAGACGGCTTCCTGCACGCGGCTCCGGCGATAAAGATCGGCATAGGGCACGCCGAGGAGCGGCAGCTTGCGGATCGATGGATAAAGATCGTTGCTGTCGGAGGCGGTCGAGTCGGCGCCGATCTCCTGCTTGCCGCCCAGTTGTTGCAGCTGGTTTTGCAGCTCGGAGATGCGGGCCCGCAGCGAGCGCACGCGAACGTTGTTTTCGGAGTAAATCTGCTTCAGCCCCTGCAGCTCGGATTGCGCGGCAATCAGCTGGCCTTCCAGGCTGGCGGCGCTTTCAACCATCGCCCGGCCCTGCTCCTTGATATCGATAGCGCCATTTTTGCTGGCGAATTGGCTGAAATCTTTTTCCGCCGATTCGAGGTCCAACTTGACCTGCGCCAGCCGCTCTTCGAGGAACACCCGCTCGCGATGCGCCGATGAAGTGCTCAACTGGCTGACCACGGTGTTGAGCTCGGCCACGTATTCGCTGGCGATGGCGGCGGCGCGGCGGGGATCGTTATCGGTAACCGCGATGGTGATAATGCCGCTCTTGCGGTCTTCAGAGATCATGGTGCGGGTGGTGAGGAGCTTGCGAGTCTGGTCCCACTGGCTGGTGCCGTATTCTTTTCTCAGATCAAACTTGGTGATGAGATCGTCCTGCACCGTCCGGCTTCTGAGGATTCCGATGAACAGGTCGCCGGAGCTTTTAAGTCCCAACATGTCTCCCGCGATTCCGCCCAGCGAACCGGTGACCTTGCTAGCCAGGGTTGCGGCCAGCATCATGCCGGAGCTGGATTGATCGTCGGGCGGCATGAGTACGGCGCTCGATTCGTAGCGCTTGGGGATGAGAAACGCGATCAGCGTGAAAACTGCCAGGCCGTAAATCGCGGCGCGAAACAGGAAGCGGCGTTCCTCCCAAAGCAGCCGCACCCGGTCGATTGCCCGATCGCGGGCCACGGCCTCGTCGTTGACGCGAATTGCTTCGCCGATATCGGGATGGTCGATCATCTCGCGTAGATCGTGTTCGGGGATGGTTTTCATTATGGCTAACTCACGCTCAGAGTTCGCAAGTCATTGGCTGTTTCTGGCCGACGAATTCCAACGCGGCCAGAAAGTAAGTTGGACGGAGCTTGTGGTATCCGACTGCGATGCGGACGAAAGAACCGGGAAATTCCAGCTCTCATGCTGGAGGAATCCGGAGATCCCAAGCGTATGAGTCAACATCAGATCAGTCCGAAGAGTAAAGTCCTGCAGAGTGCCGCCTTGCAAAAAGGCTTTGTCTACACTGTTGTGGCGATAACCGAATTGAATATCGGTGCGTGGCGAGAAACGGTACGTCAGCCAGCCTTGCTCGCCGCGGCCTCGCCGTCCGATCCAGCTGCCGATGAGATTGCCGTTATTGGTGTAGCCGGAGTGGTAGCGCTCGTCCCAGTAGAACGCACCCGGACCGAAATGCGAGGGCACGTTCATGTCGTCGGTCACGCCCTCAAGGCGCAGATCGAGTTTGGAAATTTTAGGAACGTGCGAAAGATAAATTCCGGGATTGATGGCCGGCCGGTTCGAGCCTAAGGGCGAGTATTCGTCGATGACCATGGAATCGGCATAAATCGTAAGCCAGTTTCTCAACCCGGGCACGCGATAGTTGAAATCGAACTCCGAGAGACGCTTTCCGGGATTGCCGGCGATGCTGTTCTGGTGCGAATAAAAAGTCTTGGCGAAATTTCCCCAGGTAAAAGGATTGCCTGGGCCCCCGAATTGGGCGGTGAATCCGATGCCGAATTCCAAGTTGTCGGTGGGATGAAAGCTGAACTTGGTGCCATGCACGAAGGGCTGCGAGCTAAGATTTGGGCCATAAAGCACCGGGGAAAATTCCCAGTTCTGCCCGCTCAACCGACCAATAAAGAATTCCGAGCGAACCGGCCCCAAGAATTTTGATATCAAGGGCACTTCGTAGGGCGAGACCGAATCGATGCGCAACATGGTCATGGGCTCGGCGTTGTCGCTGAATAAAAACGGGCCTGACTCGGTGGTTCCCAGCCATAGGCTTTGCTGACCGAATGAAAATTGCGTGTTGTGAAAAGTCAGCGCTACCGTGCTGTCGAGCAATCGAAAGCGATCGAGTTGCGTAGTTCCGTTGGCTAAAGGTAGCGTCGAGTCAATCGCTGCCGTTGCCTGCAAAACGCTAACCGGTTCCGAGCCGGCCGCCGGCGCGTGCTGGTACTCTCCTTGCAGCGAAATCGAAAGGGCCCGGCTTCGGCGTGAGCGGTTACTCCCCCAATTGCGTTGAAGCCTTCTCCGTACGGCCGGCCGTAATCATTAATGATGGTTTGACCGAAGTGGTAGCCGTCACGCAGGGGAGTGCCGGAAATTTGGGTGGTGCGGGCGTATACCGAATCGAGGCTCATGCCGACGTTTGCGGCGCCGTTCAAGCGCCCGGTTTCGAATGACAGCTCACCTGCCAGATCGTTATAGATGCGAACTGCTTCCCCGCCCTGATCGCCGGCATCTTCGATTTGCTGTTGCGCTTCTTCGAGCATGCGCGCGCATTCCAGACGGGTCCAGGGACGGATGCCTAAATATCCGGACTTGATGTAACCGAGCGCAATCAGCCGTTCGAGTGCGGGATAGATCCAGCTGTCGAGCGGAACATCGGCGGAGCCCATGTTGTCAGGATTACGAACTCCGTCGTCGGACTTCTCCGGCAGAACGCTTCCCCATGAAGATCCGCCTAAGTCAGAGTCATGATGAGCGCGGTATACCTGGCGGCCGAAGTACCAACCGAGTGCGCTGCCGACGATCACATCGGAGGGGAAGTGCTGCTGGCCGGTGACCCGGGTGGCGCTGATGCCGGTCAGCTAATCCATAGGCAAGAATCTTAGTCAGCGTCCCCGGATACTCGTGCGCCATCACGCTCGCTATCGACCAGGCGATCGCGGCGTGCTCGGATGGAAATGAACTGCCGCCCTGAAAAAACGCGCCGCTGCCGTTTCCCTGATAGGGACGCTGGCGCTGAGCAACATCTTTGAATAAGTAGGCGACGGCGGTTGAATTGATTGCCGCTTCACCGCTCAGCAACCCGGTTTCAGACATCTGATCGTCGCCTTTATAGTGGCCCAGCAGAAATGATCCTGCGCCCGCGCCGATCAACGAATAAGTCGCATAATTCGAAAAGGTCTTGCTGCGGTTTACTTCACCCAGAGGAACCTGCTTCGAAATCCAGCTGTCACCCTCGACGAAGCCCGCAGTAAGGCCGGCAAAGGGTGCGATCCACTCGAGGTCCTGCTTATGAAAATGCAGAGGCGCGGTCCAGAAAGTTCTCTGATCTTCTACGAGATGATCGATAAATGGCAGCATTAAATGATTATCGGGATCAGCGCCTGGAACCAACTCGCCACTTGCGTCATGGTCGCCGGCTTGATCGCGCTTGCGGGAATTGAATGCGTCAGCATTGGCATTAATTGCCGAAGGAGCATCCGGCAATGCATTCACCTTCGGCTGGCTCCGCATTTACGCCCTGTGCCCACATGAAAGAATTCAGCAGTCCAGTCATCACCAAAGCCAAAGCCCACAGCAAGGTCTTAGACATCGCAATCCGACCCGGCTAGAAGCCTCTTCCGACCTGGATCGCAATACCGATCGCATACGCCAGTTGCGCCGTCTCCAGAGTCTGCTTCCACTTGGTGGTGCCGCTGAAAGCCTTCTCCGGCACCATCACCAGGTCTCCAGGATGCAGCGCTGCCCGCTCGACTCCGCCGCTGAATAGACCTGCGGTTCCACCGGCGACCGAACCGTCGGCACGAATTACAAAGACCGCCTTTTTATTCGCGCTATTGGTAGGCCCGCCCGCCTGGCGCAAATACCAGCTCGCGTCTTTGCCGGGTTTGAAAGTCACCGCGGTGGGGTTATAGACGGAGCCTTCGACCATCACGAAATTTGGTTTTTTGGGAATAAAGATCACATCGCCGGCGCGCACCTGAATATCGGCCGGAGTGTTCTCCCAATGTTTCATGTTCGGACTAATGTGAATGACCAGGCGTCCCGAGGGCGGCGAATTCTGCAGCTTCTGCAGCGCGGTTTGCCACTGATTGACGGCAGCTTCTTTTGCCATCTTCTGGTCGGTGTCCTGGTCCGGAATCAAGGTCAGATTGGCGCCGTCGGTCTGCACCTGCCGGATTAACTGCTCACGATTGTCTTCTTCTAGCTGGCGAACCTGTTTGCGCTCGAAAACTACTCCGTACGGATAAGCATCGCTGCGGAATCCGCCCGCTCGTTTCAGGATCGAACTCAGGCGCTCGCCTTCCTGAATGCCGTAAGTGCCGGGATGGATGACCTCGCCTTTGACGGTAATGCTGGCGCCCACGTCATTCCAGCCGGCTACCTGCTTGATGGTGAGGACGTCACCGTCATGCAGCGTGACATCGCTGTCCGGCTCGCCAGCCATGGCCTTCGCGATCGGAACGCTCACCGTTTCGCCAGCCACGCTGGTGCCCTGTACTAACTCATAGCGGGTGAGATCGGCAGTTTCTTCGTAAGCGCCGCGCTTCAGGCCGCCGGCAACTCGCACCAGATCGGTGGCCGTCATTCCCTCTCCGAGGGGATATTTGCCCGGTCGCGCCACCTGTCCCTGAATAACTACCGTTGCGGGATCCACTTTGCTCAGATCGCGATGGACGAAGATGCGATCTTTGGGCGCGAGCAGAATGTTGTCCTGGGCATCGCGCCGTCGAGGGCCTTCTTCAAATTCACGCTGATGACTTTGAGTTTGCCGTCTTCGGTGTGGCGAAAAACCTGAGCACTATCGAGTTCGGCGTCCGGAGTTGCGCCGCCCGCCAGATAAATCGCATCGCGCAGCCGGGTAACTCCATTGGTGACGTGATCGCCAGGATCGCGCACTTCCCCGCTGACCGTAACTTCGGGCTGATCTTCGAAGTCGAAGCGGCCGAAAATTCTCACCGTGTCGAATGGCTTCAAAGTCAGATCCTGATCTTTGCCGGCCAGTGCATCGCCCAGATTGAAGGCCAGCACCGTCGGGGTGTAATCAGGAGCCTGCAGACGAATCACTTCGGCGTGCTGCTTGTACGGTTCAGGAAGCAAATCGTTGTAGGAGTGAACCAGATCGGTCAGCTTCATGCCATCGTGATAGGCATACTTGCCCGGCCGGAAGACATGACCATCGAGATACACAGTCTTTTCTGAGTACGGCAGAATCGGCGAAATGCGTATCTTGTCGCCGTCCTGGATCGCGAAATCATCGAGCGCTTTATTCACCGCCTGTTGATCGTTGCTCTCGGGCATGTCGAGCTGCAGCATGGTGTGGCTCTGGTGGGCGATAACGCGCTCGACTTCAATGTGACGATAAGTTCCTGAGGGCAGTACGCCCCCGGCAAGCTCCAAAGCTTCCGCCAAAGTTTTTTCATTGCCCAGCTCGTAAATCGCCGGATGCATCACCATGCCCTGGACTGTCACCTCTGCGCCGATAGGGGGGACCTGCAAGGTGTCGCCAGACTGAATTCGCGCAATCGAGCTATGCACCCCATGCAGAAGCAGGTCATAGGCGTCGACTTCCTGCACCAGCTCTTTGCCGCGATATAAGCGTAAGTGCCTCAGTGAACCGCGCGAAGTCGGGCCGCCGGCCGCGTACAGCGCGTTCAAAGGAGTGGAGAGCGAGCTGATGTCATAAGCACCGGGATTTTCCACTTCGCCGACCACATACACTCTCACGCTGCGAATGCGCGACAGCGAAACATCGGCTTCGACTTCATGAAATTGCGTGCGCAGCGCGGCCTGCACCACCCGCTGCACATCTCCAAGGGTGCGGCCGGATACGTCGATCGATCCCACTTCGGGCAACGCCAGCCGACCTGAGCGATCAACCACTCGCTGCAGTCTTTGCGCCACGCCTCCCCAGATATCGATGCTGACTCCGTCGCCCGGGCCAAGAACATAGTCCGGCCCCGCCGGAAGATCCATGGGTAAGTTGTCGAGATTTCCGGTTCCGTTGCGGAAGATATTGGCGCCGAATTGCTCCAGTACCGCCGGCCGCGGGGATACCTGCGAATAGAGGTCATATAAAGACGGAATATTCGCATAAGGATTGGCGTGCCGCCGGATTTGCGGGCGATCAAGGTTCAGATCTTCCGGAGAAGGAATCTGCCGTCGAGGATTTTCAAGCTTTGCCTCTAGCCGTCCGTCAGTGGCGCGCCCGGAGAAATCAGCGCTCGGTCTTTGCAAGGAGTTTATGGATCCCGACGATGCGGGCATGCCTGCTGGCAGCGAACCGCCGTAGTTCGGCATTGGGGTATTCCCCATGCGATTCGGGTTTGCGCCAGAGCCATCCAGCATTGCCGTATTCAGCGTCGACGACGAACTGGCATTAAGCAGTGCCGGAAGTTGATCAGGCGCAATGCGAGTCATCATGCCGGAATCGGACGCTGAAGCCTCTGAATCCACTCCCATGCCGTCGTACAAATCCGGATTCTGCGGCGGCAGGCTCGTCATTTCCACCTGGCGCTGAGGATTCTCCTCGGCAGGGGCGGGCTGTGGACCGTAGGGAGCGTTGGGCCGCGTCGGTTGCGGCAGAGCCTGTGGTTGACCAGGCTGGTATTGCTCCCGCGTGTCGTCGTGCTTTTCCCAGTAAGCTTCTTCCTGGCTCGTGACTTGGTTGGCTGCGGCTTGCGGCTTTTGCGCTTCCGGAGCTGCGGTCCTGGTCAGCCCCAGTCGCGCATCCTGTTCACGCTGTTGCTCGATTTCCTCTTGCGTGGGCTTGGCCTTCACGTAAGCACGCGCCTCGATTTCCCGGGTTGCCAGCACGCAGATGGTGTGATCTTCATGAAGCAAGCTCGAAAAGCGCGTCGTCGGTCAGATCTTCGGGATCAAGGATTCGGCCCTGCTCATAGGCTTTTCGCACCAATACTTTCTTGACCTGCAGAAGAAGACCGGGTTCCTGCCGGAGCAATTCAATGATCTTTTCCGGAGAGAGCGCGACCTGCTGCTCCGCTGCCTGCTCGGCGCGCGATTTTAATGGGAGAGATTGGTTGCGATAACTGCCATTGGGAGTTTGCGCCGAGCTGACCGAGACTGCAATCACACATACCAAAACCGTGATGACCGAGTTCCTGACCCGCTTACCGGGCAGCTGATGTGCGCGCATCAATAGTGCGGATTGAGTTTTGTAACTCATAATTGTGACCTCAGTTTCGCTAAACCCGCCACGAGCGCCTTATATCCCTTCAAGATCAGCGCCATCGATTTCGAGTGCCACCGATCGCATCAGCACTTCGACCGAAATCACCACGCGATATTTATCTTTTTTGCGCGAGAGAATACCTTCCGCACCCGTCATCGGACCGCGCACCACGCGGACCCTTCTGCCCACCCGCAGGTACGGACAAGGCTCGGCGCAAATCTGGTTGTCGAGGGCATTGCGCAAAGTTTCAATTTCCGGCTCCGGTACTGCCGCCGGCTTTCCGTTAAAACTTACCAGGCTCACCACTCCCGGCACTTTCAAGACGTGTAATTTGTTTTGCTCTTCGATACGCACGAATACATAACCGGGAAACAGCGCCAGCTCTACCTGCTTACGACGATCTTTCCAGCGGTGCCAGGTTCGATAGAGAGGAAGGAAGTTTTCGACCTGGCGCTCGTTCAATTGTCTGGCCACAACTTTTTCATGCCGCGGATTGGTGTACAGCGCGTACCACTGAGCGGGTATTTTGAAATCCGACAATTTCACTGGCCGCGGAAGTGCTTAATGTCGAAAACATAGCGCCTGGTTTGCCTCCGCCTACAGCTTCGCCACCTCACTTACATCGGCCTTTGTGAGATGGCCAAAGTTAAAATGTTTTAAAGCAGTTACTTACGATCGAACACTCAAGCGCAGCCGCCGAACCGAACCACCCATCTACATGACTCGTTGAAGCGGCGGAATAGCCTTGCCGCGTATCACACTTAAAATTCCTTCTTCCGAGCTTTCAATTGCCTTCGAGCGAATATCGGACCAGAAGAAAATGGTGCTGTTTTCTTCCGGCGCCACCGCCAGAACTTTCACTGATGGGTAATGGAGAAGCAGGTAGTCGCAGACCGCCGGACGTTCGGCCGGGTTATCAAGCGCGATAATGACGAAATCAGGTTGTGAGTCGGCCACGGCTTGGGCGATCTTCGAGTCGTCCTCTAATTCACCCAGTACTTCGATATCCGGTTGTTCAGAAATGGTGGCGAGAACTACGTCCCGCATGAGCCGAGGTCGGTTAGCCACCAAAACTCTGATTTTTCGCATAGTACGCTCCGAGCACAGGCACGAGTGCCCAGATTATCCAACCTGAGTTGCTGGAATGTAAGAATCAAAAATGGGCCAGAAGGAAAGACCGTGCCGAGTAGTACGAAGAAGCAATTTTGTATTGATTCTGGTACCAATTTCCGCCCAAGGAAGGGACTAATGTGTACTGGTTTCTTCTCAAAGCCGGACTAATGAGCCTTCAATTCCTCCACCCTGCCAGTTGAGAAGTTCGAACACTGAGTTCCGGCGTACGTAACTACGTGGTTATCACAAGGACTGCGCAGATTGTAAATAACACAGCGTAATAAAATGAGGTTGGGTTTGGGCGGAATCGAGTGTCGACCAGGAGTGAATCGAGGACTACCACGTCATCCAATCTCGCCAATTTGAGCGGGAGCGAGAGCTTCAGGAGCTATTGTTTCCCGAAAAGCAACTTAGTTACAGGTTACAGTACTAGGGTATAAAACTTTGACCTGATTACCGTCCGCCCTTCCGGACATGTCAACCTTTATTCTCACTTTCTCGCCGACTGGCGCTTGCGGATCAAGTCGCAGTGTGTAAAGGGCGGTAAGCAGGTTTAAGACAATTCGAGATTGCCTTTCGAGAAAGTCCGCGGGCATGTCCTGGCTCACGGGAACATTGTTCGAAATCGTTAAGGTAAAGAGGAACCCTCCGGAATCATTGACCAAATCCGTAATCGCGCCGGCTACGACCGGCTTTTCGAGCGAGAATGGCGACGTCCAAAGGGAAACGGCATACAGACGGATTTTTGCAGCGACCATCTTTTCTCTGAGCTGGTGCAGGTCGGCTGTCTTGGAACTGTCGCGGGGATTGGTAATCATGTAGATCGCATCCCCGATCAGCGGCGGCGAGAGCGCCTGCTCCGCAACGTCTAATGCGTCAAACAAAATCGAACGTCCCTTGCCCGCTTCGGGGGAGTTCACTGCACGACGCAGCTCCTCCTCGATCCGAGATTGTTGCGTCTCAAAAGCGGACATCCGAACACCCGTTTCAGCAAAAGTTAGCAGTGCAATCGGCACGCGAGAGGACGCCGCCGATATGAATTTCTGTGCTGCTGAGGCGGAAACCTCCCTTTGCCGTGCGTTCATAGCACTACTAAGATTCAATACCAGAACGACCCGTCGCGGCCGGACGGAGTAGTCTGCCTTTACAACCTTTATCTCATGCCGGCCAGCGCGAACATGAAAGTCCGCCAAGGTTAAGCTGGAGATTGGGTTTCCCTCTTTTTCCACTACGACGGGCAGTGTCGGCGAACAGACAGGTACGGTCTGCGCCGACGCTACCGAAGCCAAAATCATCATTACGTGCGCAAGCTTTGGCCGGCTCATGGCGACACAGTATAGGACTAAGAGAAACGGCGGACAAGAGACCTATTCAAAGTCGCGCTTAGTTTCGAGTTATCCTGGCCAACCACGTGCGGGCAGGGCTACTGGCCGTTACAGTCACATTAAGAGCGCCTGTAGGCGTGCCTTGCACGACCTTGAAATGATCTGGTTAGAGTTTCCGCCGCCTAGAGCCGACCCCTCTCCGACTATGTGGTCGGCATGGTTCGCATAGTTATCGAGGGGTCACACCGTTACTGGTTTGGCAGAAGGCTTTTAATCGTATCCCTGACTCGCTCTCCCCATCCCGCGGTGAGTGACCAGGGGCTCGGCTGCCTTATGACGTGTAGTCGACCACGCTGGTTGAGGATCTGGTAGTCGCTTTCGCCGCTGGGCTTGCGATAAAAGCGGAGGTCTACACGTGCTTGGCCCACCCTGAGGCCATGCAAACTGATCTCGGGAAGCCACTCCGGCAAATGAGGGTCGAGCAACACAGCGTTCAGCGGAGCGTAAGGATACAGGCCCAAGATCGCCTGCAGAATCGTGATGGGCGCGGATGCTGACCACGCCTGCGGCCAGTTTGCCCGTGGATAAATCGCCGGAACAGGATGCCGCGCATCGCGTTGCTGACCGGCAATCACCTCGGGCAGGCGAAAGTAGTCGAAAAGCGTTGCCGTGGCGAACTGGGCCGAGGCTAGCCTATGCATCAAATCATGTAAGCCACAACGCGCAAATGCCAATGTAAACACCGAATTTTCGACCGGCCAAACTGTTCCGCGGTGGTAAGCATAAGGATTAAAGGCAGGATGACGCGCCGAAAGCGTGCGGACCCCCCAACCGGAAAACATGTCGTCAGCCATTAGTCTCTCAGCGACGCGCTCCGCAAGCGAGCTATCGACGATGCCGCTCGCCAGACAATGGCCCGGATCAGAGGCAATCGACTTGATCTGTCTGCCCTTCCCGTCAAGACCCATTGCCAGGTAACCTTCGTCCTGCATCCAGAATTTTTCGTTGAATCTTTTTTTTAGCTCTTCAGCTTCGCGGAAGAGTTTTTTTGCGGTGTCAGTATCGTTCAGCCACCACAGCAGCTCGGACAATTGAAGTTTCGACGCGTAAATGAATGCTTGCATTTCACAAGTTCCCAGTGGATCGGGCACCTGGGTTCCATCCTCATACACAATCGCATCGTTGGAATCTTTCCAGCCCTGGTTTTTCTCACCTTGCTTTGAACGAGTAAGGTATCGGCAAAAACCATCGCCCGTGAGGTTTCCATACTGATCGGCCCAACGCAATCCTTTTAAAGCAGTGTCGATTAAAGGCCGAACGAGGTTTTTATCGCCGGTCCAATGCCAGAGGCCGGAAACCACGGTTCCAAAATAGATAGCGCCAGTGACTCCGCCGTAATACCGTGCGTGGGGATTGAAGTTAAGCACCGACAGAGGATTGGTGTGCAACTCATGGACGATTTTTCCCGGTTGTTCGTCTCGCCAATCATTGATTTCCGCGCCTTGCCACTTCGCCAATTCCCGCATTGTGCCGATGCACATGTCACGGCTTAGCATAAGGGCTTCCCAAGACGCGGTGAGCGAGTCTCTTCCGAAGAGCGCGACGTAAGTAGGCAACCCGGCCGCCAAAGTCCAAGTTCCATCTTTGCGATCCAAATCATAGAGCCGCAACGCGGCCAGGTCGCGCTTCGATTGATCGAGAGTCCTTAACACGGTTGAGGTTAGCGTGCTCTTTTCGGGAGCGCTGAATGAAGTACTCTCTTCGAGGAAGGTGATATGTTTTCGTTCCTGATCGTCTTGCTTTGAGAAATGGCAACCACTCTCGATAGTCATTTCGCGTTCTTCGATCCGGGGCAGCCATTTCAGACAAGCATGCCAACTAGCGTGCGCCGCTAATTCAACCGAAAAACGAAGAGTATTTTTGCGATACTCTGGCTTTGAGTCCGCGTGGTCGACTTGCAGTACAATTCCACGATGTAGCTTCGCCAAACCGCGATTTCCCTGGTGAGCGTAACGGTGTTGAACCCGGTAATCGACCCTTAACTCGCCCCGATTTCCCTTCTGCTCATGCCACGATTTCTTCAGTTTGCCGCGCTGTATACGTTTGCCCCCGCCTTCTTTGGGATCAGCAAAATCGCTTTCGATCTCCAGTTCAAGACGAATCGATACCGGCGATTGAGTGAAGTTGGTCAGATCGACGTCTTCGTGCATACCCGGACCGATCTGGCGTGACAGCCGCAATTCGATACTCTGCTGGGGATTCGGCTCGGCGCCGTGTTCAAGCGCCTCAGGTGAAGTGATGTAATATCCGAGCCAGGAATGCTGCTCCAGGTTGGAATTCGAAACCATCAACGGGGGATGGCCATTCATAAGCCATCGATAGCGCGAAAGCATTCGGGACTGGTAGACCCACAACCCATGCTCTTTGTGTTTGGAGATAATGCCGTCAGGGTTCGTGGCCATGACGGTTCGACCTCGACTGGTATAGACGGTCGAGTGTCTCGGACGCACACGTCCGAGTGGAGCTTGGTTGTGGGGAATCAAATTAAGCTGCCGTTTCGCCATCGATCATCCTGAAAACGCTATTTTCCCTCGTGTCCTCATTCGTAATAATCTCTTCAATATCACTCCGCCGGCTGCAATCGATGCCAGCGCAAGAGCAGCACGCACTCGGGCCCTCCGCCGTACCGCTTTTCGCCTATTCTCCTTCTAGCTCAGCTTGCAAACCGAAAGATCGAGAGGTGGAATCAGCGGCGAATCTGACTGTGCTTAAGTCCTGCAGGACCTTGAGCGGGGCTCGATCAGCCGACATCTATCTCTCCCAAAAACTTTCCCGGCGACCAGGCCAACTCGCCCTTCGCCTTCAGGTCCAGACTGGTGCGCGTGAGCGACCGATTCCCAGGCGATGAGTTGCGGCAGCCATTGGCGCCGGCTGTATCAAATTCGCTCCCTGTCCCTATGATGACTCCTTAGAACACGCCGATGCTTGCATCGAAAAGGAGATCCGGGCAAAAATCAGTCTCGAGCCGTGGAATAGGGGATCTGACTATCGCAAGGAAGGCGATCCATTGAATCTCCAAGCCCCAGTCTGACTCCCAAGAGGCCCGATTGGCTGGTCCCTAAAGTAATATTGCGCAGTAACTTCGTCCGATGCACACTGTCTTCGTGAGCATCAAGATTGTCTTAATCGAATTCTTGCAATGGGAGATCTTCGGGACGGCCATTGTGCTGGGAATTATTCTGCTTGTCGGCGCTTGCATTCCTCGGCGCTCATCTGCGCGGGCACCTCATTTGTCCAAAGGAACGTTATAGGCTGGTGTTCTCCTGCTCTCGACGTTTACAGAACGCGGTCACGCGCGATAGGAGATCGACCGGGCGAAACGGTTTCGTAATATAGTCGTCGGCTCCGCTCTCAAAAGCAAGTTCGCGATCCTGCCTAGCGGTTCTTGCCGTAAGCACAATAATCGGAACCGTCCTAAGTACGCCGTGGCTTCGGATGCTCCGGCAGAGGTGAAAGCCGTCAATGCCGGGAAGCATCAGATCCAGCAGGAACAAAGCCGGATTCTGGCGCTCGGCTTCTGCTATCACGCCCGCCGCACTTTTGAACCAAAATGTGACGAATCCCGCCTTCTCCAGATGAAATCTGATTAAGTGGCCAACGTCTTGATCATCCTCCACAAAAATGATGGTTGGGTGAAGCTTCGTGTCCTCCGCCATTGACTCCCATCATATTGCATGAGATATTGACGAGTTTTACCTTGACTACGCGAGAATCACATTGCGACAAGCTTGGAGATTTCTTCCCCATGTTTCAGCTCATTCCGAGAGACGCGGCCTTTTTTACGATGTTTTCCCAGATTGCAGAGAATCTGATTGCGGGAGCCAGAGTTTTGGTCGAATTGTTCGAGAATTACGAAGCCACGGAAGAAAAAACCGCTGAGATCAAACGCATTGAACATGTCGGCGACGAACTCACGCATTCTGTTCTTACGAAGTTGAACCAAACATTTATCACTCCTTTTGATCGGGAGGATATCCATCGCCTGGCGTCCTCGCTCGACGATGTTCTGGATTTCATAAACTCGGCGGCGGAGCGGATCGCAATGTATAAGATCACTGATCCGCCGCCCGCCGCAACCCAGCTTTCCAATCTCATTCTGGCGCAATGCCAGGCGCTTGGCCAGGCGGTATCCCATTTACAAAAGAACGGCGACGTTTTGGCCCGGTGTGTCGAAATCAAGCGATTTGAAAACGAGGCAGACGTCGTATCACGGGAAGCCATTGGCAAGCTATTCGACGTCGAAAAAGATCCCATCAACTTAATAAAGAGCAAGGAATTGCTGGAAGCTTTGGAAAATGCTACCGACAAGGCTGAGGATGCGGCTAACGTGCTTGAAACCGTAGTCGTAAAAAACGCGTGAGGGCGGAAATCTGCCGGTGACAAGAGATATTCTGCTGCTGGTTATAACCGTGTTGGTGGCATTATCGTTTGATTTCCTGAACGGATTTCATGACGCCGCCAACAGCATCGCCACCGTAGTTTCAACTCGCGTGCTGTCGCCTAAAATCGCCGTACTGTGGGCCGCATTCTTCAATTTCGTAGCTGCATTTGTTTTGGGAACAGCCGTTGCCAAGACCATCGGTCAAGGCATGATTCGCGTTTCCGAAGTGACCCAATTTGTGGTGATCGCAGGGCTGTTGGGAGCAATCGTGTGGGATCTTCTAACCTGGTGGTGGGCCCTGCCGACTTCCTCCTCGCACGCATTAATCGGCGGGTATGCCGGGGCTGCGATCATGCGCTCCGGTTTCGGAGTGATCATTCCTTCAGGCTGGAACAAGACCTTGCTTTTTATCGTGGTTGCTCCTCTCATGGGGCTGGTGCTCGGCTTCGCGTTTATGGTGGCCATTTTTTGGTTACTACGCAATAAGGCCCCTCAACGGGTTGACGTATGGTTCCGCAGACTGCAGCTATTCTCCGCTGCCGCCTACAGCCTTGGTCATGGAGGAAACGATGCGCAGAAAACTATGGGCATCATTGCTACTGCACTCTTCGGTGCGGGATACCTTACCAAAGCGGAGCTTGCTGCCGATTGGGGGCATTTTCATTGGCCCATCATTCTGGTCGCCAATGCAGCCATCGCCTCGGGGACGTACTTCGGCGGTTGGAGAATTGTTCACACGATGGGTTCCCGAATCACGAAACTTAAGCCCGTAGGCGGTTTTTGCGCGGAGACTGCAGGCGCGATTACTTTGTTTTCCGCTTCGCTGGCGGGTATCCCGGTAAGCACAACTCACACCATCACGGGTGCGATTATCGGGGTTGGCGCCACCAACCGGTTATCAGCAGTCCGCTGGGGAGTTGCGCGCCGCATCGTCGTGGCATGGATCCTTACTATACCTGCCTCCGCGTTGGTCGGAGCGGGCATATTCTGGGCGATCAATTTCTTTAAACCCGGCGCTTGAATTTCTGTCACAGGTTACTTCCTACGGCTTTGGCATGAGTCGCAGCTTCGACTCTATGACAGAGAGCCTCCATTGGCTCTGCGTTTCAGTGTGGACCTTCTGACGGGACGTAGCTATAGGGGCCGCCGCGATATCGGCGGTGCCGTGATGTTCGTAAGTCTGCGAGCCACCGCAGGGATGCGACGCAGGGCGGCAGTCGTGATCCAACTCAGTGCGACTGCCAACGAGAAAACAACTGTCAGCTTCGCGACCGCTGACAGTTGCGATTTGATCAACGCGAATTGCAGCCACGTGACGAAGGCATAGTGAATGAGGTATATGCCGTATGCGTTGTCGCGCAGGCTGTCAAAGATGTTGCGGGATTTCTTTGCGAACCGCACAAAGACCGCCAAAAGGGCAAGGCTCGTTGTCGCACACGTAATCGTGAATGTCAGGTCCCCAGTGACCTGCCAGCTCGTTGCAGCCCCTTTACCAGTAGTCACTATCACGATAAATAACGCGCTGGCTGCCAGAAAGACAACGACGGCTCCGATTGCCCAGAGCCACCAGCGTCGTGCCAGTTTGCCGCCGGTGGCGAGAATTCCTCCTTCGAGTCCATAAGCGCCCAACAACGTTCCCATCAGGAAATAAACCAGGTAGTGAAGAACCCTGCTGGTTTGAAAAGCGAAAGGGCCAAATGCCGTCCACGAAAGCGGATTGAATTTCATGGCGAGCGGGACATATGCGGCCGCGGAAACACAAATCAGACATCCGAGGAAACCCATGGGCTTGGTGGAAAAGCCCGCCAGTACATCTCCACTAATTTCGCCAAGGTGGGTCTTGGCGAAGTACAAGATGGCCACGGCGAAATCAAATGCGAGCAGCAACCATACAAACCACGCGGGCCCAGCGGGCCAGGTGCCGAGAGAAAGCCATTGGTGTATGAAGCCGGCGGTCCCATGATTGCCAATCTGCAAGTAAGCCGGATAATAAGCAAGCGGCGCGACGATTGCAGCCGCGCCGAGGAATGGGATTCCAAGCCGCAGCGAGCGATCGCGCAAAAAGCCACCGACCCTCTTTCGCTGCAGGCTCTTCCAAACAAATAATCCGGAGATGAAGAACATCAGCGACATGAAGAAAGTGTCGTTGAATCCCACAATCGTGGAAGCACCTCCCCACTTCTGTGGATCAACGATTGGAAACGCCTGCCACCAGCGTGGCGGTGCGGAGAGCGATGGCGCCACCGGCGGCGCGAAAGTCGCGTAAGCAAGGGCCGCGTGATGCGCAACCACGAGCAGGGTAAGAAATGCCCGCAAGTATCCGATGGCAACGTTGTACTCAGCTTTTGGCGCGCTGACCACGCGGGGCATCGCTTTTATTTCCAACATAGAGGGTACAGTTTGTGTCAGGCCCATAACTCCTCCTTATTTCGCGCCGCGCCTTGCGGCAGTTGCGGACGATTCAAAGTTCATTTCAGCAGACATTGCAGACACACGTATCGCTTGGGCCGCTTTTTACGGCCTCGATCAACGTCTTCTTTTGTCGTTTGAAATCTAAATAAAGCTGCGCTTCCGGGACTGCAAAAACAAAGTCAGCGTCAGAATCACGAGAACTATCGCGAACTCCGTACCAAGAATCTTGAACACTGCCGGACTCCAAACCGCCACCGGGCCGCTCGCGTTTTGCATCAGTGAAGGTACACGGCTAACGAGTAAGAACCATACAAGCCAGTAAGAAGAATTGGTAATGGCTAACGCACTCGTGGCCCACGCCTCCGACTCGCCAACAAGAGCGGCCCCCGTGACCAAGCAAAATCCGATCAGCGGAAAACCCATCAGGACCATCCCCATTGGAAGCGCACCATTCGGGACGGTGTGCCGGACCAGAATCATGAACAGCGCCGCGCCGAGCAGGGCCAGCCACGAAATCAGGAACATGGCAGTAGTCGAAATCAGCTTCGCTGCTCCATATCGTGCCGATGAGACAGGTAGGCTCATTATGAATGGAAGCGTTTGCTTCTTTTGTTCATTCACTATGTTTTGAATGGGAAGAAGGCACGCGCAGAAGATCATGGCTACAAAGAAGAAGACAGTGCCTACTACGATCGCCTTGCCCCCAATCGGGAGGAACGCCAGCGCCGCAGCTCCGCCCAAAGTCAAAAGCATGATCAGTCGGCTCTGCAACCGCCAATCCTTCAAGATCAACTGCGCCATCACATTCGGTTTCACGCTTTCACCTCCTCGCGACTGTGTTCCACGTTAGCGACGAAAATCTCTTCGAGCGTCATGTTTTCCACGGCATGCACGCGCGCGCCCGAATTTTCATAGGCATTGGGAAGATGGGATTCGAATGCGTTGGCAATCGCGACGGCCAGCCGGCCCGTTTTCTGGATTCCGATCACGCCGGGAAGCGTGGGCAAAGCAACTCCGTCGGGCACTTCGAGGCGCAGACGCCTCCAGCGGTCGAGATACGTTTCTTTGTCCATCGAATCGATGATGCGGCCACGATCGATAAACGTGATCTGGTCTGAAATCTGCTCCACGTCCTGGGTGTTGTGGGAAGAAAAAAGGACGCTGCGCCCTTCTTCCGCCATCACTGCCGTCAACTCGCGCAAAATTTCATGGCGCGCGACAGGATCCAGACCGGTCGTGGGCTCGTCGAGCACCAGAAGCTTCGGCCGGCGCGCAAAAACCAGAAGCAAAGCCGCTTTCACCCGCTGCCCGTGCGATATGCCCTTGATTTTCTGTTCGGCGCGAAGCCCAAATCGTTTCAGCAGCAACTGTGCGTAGGCGTCGTCCCACTTTGAATAAATCGACTTCATGAAGTCGATGTGCCATCCCAGGGTCATCGAATCGTAAAGGCGCATGTCGTCGGAGGCGAAACCGATGTCCCACTTCGCGGCGATCTGCTCCTCGGGCATGCGATGACCGAGCACGTTTACTTCGCCCCGGTCCTGATGGACCAAACCCATAAGAATACGGATAGTGGTCGATTTGCCGGCACCGTTCGGGCCGATCAATCCCATGATGGTTCCGCGTTGCAAGCGCAACGCGATGTTCTGCAACTCGAAAAAACGATACGACTTACATACCCCGTTAAGTTCAATCGCGTAGTCGGTCATGCCGGCTCCTTCTCGTCGTCGGTGACGCGGTCGTAAATTACTCGAATGCGCTTCTCCAGACTCTTCGGCGAGAGTCCCATCAAGGCGGCGCTGCGCACGGCTTGTTCCAAATGCTGGGCCAGTTCCTGCTCGCGAATCCGCGCGCCAACCTCGGAATCGGAAGTGATGAAGCATCCCTTGCCCTGCCGGGTTACGATCACGCCTTCGCGTTCCAGCTCAAGATATGCGCGCTTCACCGTGATCACACTCACGCCAATATCAGCCGCCAACTGGCGAATGGACGGAATCGCCTGCCCCGCCGCCCAGTCTCCAACCGCGATCCTCTGCTTCATCTGTCCCATAATCTGCAGATACATCGGCCGCTTATCAGCTTGTGAGATGACTAACATCTGTATATGCACAGTATACACAGTAGGCGGACTCTGTCAAGGGATTTTTTACGGGAGATGCGCCGAAACTGGCACACTTGCGCATCGTTGCACTTTTAAAAGGCGCGCCCAAGGATTCAATGATGTGTCGGCGCTGGGTATTTCCCGTACCTACCCGCTCAGAAATCCTCGCGAATGAAGAACACAGGGCGGTGCGCCGCTGTGCATGTCATATTGCGGCAAAGGAGCGGCATTCATCCCGATCTATGTTCACGCCAATCAGTTTGACTGGCAAAGCCGTTCCCGGCCGCAGCCGCCCGCTTTGTGCTTTACCGAGGCACGCACAATGTAAAGGAGCCGGGAATCCGGAAGACGCGAATTCGTTCCAGTGCCGCTGAGCGCAACGGACTCAACCGTAACTCAGTCAAAACCATGAATAAGGAGGGACAAAGATGCAATATGGCACGGATTTTGTACCGAAACTCTTCCGATTCGCCCGCCGCGTCTGCTGCACAAGTTCATCCATCTGCGGATGAGCCCAGGTAGCCGCGTGATGTGTGGATTTTTGAGATGGTGCCGGGAGGGGGAGTTGAACCCCCAAGACCCGAAGGTCGGCGGATTTTGAGTCCGCTGCGTCTGCCAGTTCCGCCATCCCGGCTGAAGGAAAGCGCTCGAATTCGGAGTGTAATTGACAAATGCGGGTTTGTCATCTCTCGCCAGATTCAGACACTCCGCTCAATTTCAGAAATCACTTAAGTTTGGGGATCGAAGATGGCTGGCGTGGCGGCGAACCACGATTTGCACGTGCGGACAGTGGTTTTTGTGATGTCGCGAACCGAATCTGATGGTTAACTGATGGGTAATCAGGTGAACTCTGTATAGCAACTCTCAATGTGAACTGGAATTATAGGGCGTTCTTTTTCGCATGGCTCAATGACCGGAATGCCCAGCTTGACGTCCACGCATCCCCTACTGTGCGTAGACGACGATCCCGACATTTTAAAGCTCAGGAGGATGGTGCTTGAGTCAGCGGGGTACGCTGTAATCACAGCTTTGTCAGGCGACGATGCCCTGCGAATTTTGGAGGGTGGCGACTCGGTGGGGCTGGTTCTTCTCGATTATCTGATGCCAGGCATGCGGGGAGACGAACTCGCCATCAAGCTGCGACGACAGCATCCCAGCCTGCCGCTCATTGCGGTTTCCGCGGTTGGGCAGTTGCCTGAGTCCTTATTAAAGAACGTCAACGCTCACGTGCAGAAAGGCCGCGGGCCGGAGGTGCTGCTGGCGACGGTCGCAATGATTCTTGGCCAGGATCGACGTCCAGAGAGGGTTTCGTCACAACCTACTGTGCTTTGTCTGGAAGACGAAGAGTTGCAGCTGAAGTTCAGGAAGATGCTGTTTGAATCTTGCGGATACATGGTGCTCGAGGCTCAGAGCGCGGACCGGGCAATAGAAATTTTCCAATCGCAGCATGTGGACGTGGTGTTAATGGACTATTCCCTCGCGGGCAAAAACGGACTACAGGTGGCGGCAGAGATGAAGCGACTGCGCCCGCATGTACCTATTATTATGCTGTCCGGTTTCTCCAACCTGCCGAGCGAGAGCGAAGATGTTGATCTGTGGTTGCATAAAATGGACGTCGACCCTGAAGACCTGGTAAATCAAGTCAACCGGCTGGTTAAACTTCGCAATTCGAATAACCCAGCCGCCGATTCTCGATGATACGGAACCGCACACACCGAAAAATACGCTCCGTTGAACTGATTAGTCCCGATATTGCTCTCGTTATTGTGTTTTTGCTCTCGGTTTTGCTCTTGGCCTCAAATGCGCGAGCGGCCAGTGCGGACCCGAACGCCGGCAATCCTCTGAAAGTCCTGACGCTGGAGCAACTCGGCAACGTAGAAGTGACCACCGCGTCCAGGGAGCCGGAAGAAGTTCGCAAAACCTCCGCCGCTATATATGTGCTTACCCAGGATGACATCCAGCGCTCAGGGGCGACCAGTATCCCGGATGCGCTGCGGCTGGTGCCGGGGGTGGAAGTCGCGCAGATCGACAGCAACAAGTGGTCGATCGGAATTCGAGGTTTCGGCAGCCGGCTGTCGCGAGACGTGCTGGTGCTCATCGATGGTCGGACCGTTTACACCACTCTTCTGGCCGGAACTTATTGGGAAGTGCAGAACGTGATGTTGCAAGATGTTGATCGCATCGAGGTGATTCGCGGACCTGGCGCCACCATATGGGGACCGAACGCGGTGAACGGCGTCATCAATATCATCACCAAAAATGCCAAGGATACCCGCGGCGGATTGGTCAGCGCCGGCGGCGGAAATGTGGATCAGGGATTCTTCAACGCCCGGTACGGGGCGGGCAATGGCCAGACCTTCGACTACCGCGTGTATGGAATGGGCTTCGATCGCTCCCCTCAATTCCACACTGATGGTGATAACTACGATGGATGGCGGGCTGCACAAGGCGGATTTCGCACCGACTTCTCTCCCAACCAGCGCGACAGTTTTACCGTGCAGGGTGATATTTACGATGAAGGCGCGGGCGAAACTGTGACCGCGGTCACTTATGCGCCTCCTTACCAGCAAGTTGCTCAAGGAACGGAGTTGCTTTCGGGGGGAAATATCCTGGCGCGCTGGCAGCGGGTCCAGGGTGAAGGTAAAGACATTCAGGTACAGGCCTATTACGATCGCGCTAACCGTCGCGAACCCAATTTCGAAGATCTGCGGAACACCTTCGACGTCGATCTCCTGGATCGATTTCGCCTGCCGGCGCGACAACAGATTTCATGGGGACTGGGGGCACGCAGCAGTAAGGGAGCCAATCCGACCATCGTTTCGGGCTTGTATTTCCTGCCGGAGAAAAGAACCGATGCGCTGTTCACCGCGTTCTTTCAGGACGAAATCGAACTGGTGCAGAAACGCCTGACGCTGACGGTCGGCACTAAACTTCTCAAAACCAATTACACGGGTATACAGCTACAGCCCACTGGGCGATTGCTCTGGACGCCCAGCGATAAGCAGTCTTTCTGGGCGGCGTTCACCCACGCCGTGCGAACCCCATCGGATGCGGAGCGGGCCTTTTATCTTTCGGGATTCGCCGGCTTCGGCCCCGGCGGAATACCATTTTTCGCGCGCTTCAATGCCAATCCGAATTTCCAATCCGAAGAGTTAAACGGGTACGAAGCCGGATACCGTTATCTGATCGGCAAGCAACTCTATTTTGATGTATCGGCTTTTTATAACCACTACAGCGATCTCTTCAGTGAAGGCCTGGCGGGCGCGGTATATCTGGAAAACGATCCCCCGCCCGCCCACCTTTTGTTGCCGGCTGAGTTTGGCAACGATCTATTGGGCACGACGCGTGGAATAGAGTTCGCCCCGGAGTGGCGGCCAAAGAAATTCTGGCGATTGCGGGCTTCCTATTCGTACCTGGAGATGGAACTGGCGCTGAAACCAAATCACGGGGTTGATGTCGATACCGCGGCGAGCACGGACGGATCCAGTCCGCGCAACGAGGTCAGCGCACAATCCGGATTCGATTTTGGCAAAGCTTTTAATCTGGATCTCACCTACAGGTTCGTCAGCGCATTGCCCGCTATGACGATTCCGTCGTATTCAACCGCCGATGTGCGATTTGCATGGCAGGCACGTTCCGATCTGCAGTTATCCCTGGTGGGACGGAATCTTTTGCAGCCTCATCATTTCGAATTTGCGAGTGATCCCGAGCCGAATATCGCCATCAAGCGCAGCGCCTACGCAGAGATTACGTGGCAAAGGTAACTCATCAGAAATGGTGGTTGGCTCGCTGCTTGCGGCCGCAATTTTTGCGCACTGCTTGGCGCTATCTACTTTCTTGCACCTTAGGCATGTTCCTGTTGCTCAGCGCATCCTACTTTTTTGCGCAGGAGACTCAGCCCACGGAACCGCAGGTTGAGTCAGCTTATCTTTACAATTTTGGAAAGTTTGTCACCTGGCCCGCCGACCGCCCAGCGCCCCCGGATGTTTTTGGAATCTGCGTTCTGGGTCGAGATCCATTCGGGCCGGTCCTCGATTCGACAGTCAACGGTGAGAGCATTGACGGCAAAAAAATTACCGTCAAGAGAATTTCATCCATGCCGCAAGCGCAACCCTGCAACATCCTTTTTATCAGCTCATCCGAGGAAGGGCGACTGGCACCGATTCTTGATGCGGCGCAGCGTATGAGCTTGCTCACGGTGAGTGACATCAAGAATTTTGCGCAGCGCGGGGGAACCATCGGGCTGGTGGTGCAGGGAGACAGAATCCGTTTCGAAGTGAACCGCACGGCGGCAACCCGCTGCCATCTGGCGCTTAGCTCGGAATTACTGAAGGTGGCGATTCGGGTGCTCGAGAAAAACAGTCTGGCAAACTAATGGCAACCAGCGCGGTCAATTCGATCTCCACGCGGCTTACGCTCATGAACGTGTTGGTGAGCGGCGTGGCGCTTGTGCTTGCATGCGCTGGATTTTTTGCCTACGACCAGCTTACATTCCGGCAAAGCCTGGTTCGTACCCTCTCCGCGCAGGCGCAAATCATCGCCTCCAACAGTATTTCCGCGATCCTGTTCAATGATCGGCAGGCCGCGCAGGTGACGCTCTCAGGTTTGCAGAACTCTCAAAACATTGCTTCAGCCGGAATTTTTGGTGCGGATCAGCGCCCGCTTGCGCAATATTACCGGGATGCCGCAGACGCGATCGTTGCGGTGCCAAGCCTGCCACAAGGTAAAACGGAAGACTATTGGTTCCGTCAAACCCATTTGATCCTAGTGCGGCAAATCGTGTCTCAAGGCAAGCCGGTGGGCTTCGTTTATTTGCGCGCCGATCTTCGTGAGATCGATCAAAGACTTAGGCGTTACACCTTGATTGCGCTTTGCGTGTTGCTGCTTTCACTGGTGGTGGCCATGCTGATCTCGTCAGTATTTCGCAGATCAGTCGCCGAGCCGATCGTTCAGCTGGCGGCCACCGCCCGAAAAGTTTCGCGCGACAAGGATTATGCAGTGCGCGCGAGGGCTTTCACGCAAAGAGATGAACTGGCGGTACTGGTGGACTCCTTTAATGAGATGTTGCAGGAAATTCAAAAGCGTGACACCGAACTGCAGCAAGCGCACGATGAACTGGAGCAGCGGGTGGCAGAACGCACTCGCGAACTGGTCGCCGCCAATCGTGAACTGGAGGCATTTTCTTATTCCGTTTCGCATGACCTGCGCGGTCCGCTCGATGCCCTGGACGGCTTCAGCTATGTGCTGATGAAGCAGTACGGCGCCAAGCTTGATGATCAGGCGCGAGAGCTCATACAACACATTCGCGGCAGCGGCAAACGTATGGTGCAGCTGATTGACGACCTGCTGAACCTGTCACGGGTCACCACCACCTTGATGAATAAGGAGAGGATTGATTTGAGCGCGATCGCACACTCCATCATGGCTGAGTTATGCCGGGTCGCGCCCAACCGGAAGGTGGAATTTGTTGTGCCCGCGAAAATCGAGGGATATGGAGACGCTCGTCTGATCCGCATTGTGATGGAGAATCTTTTTCGCAACTCCTGGAAATACACTTCGCACCACGAATATGCGCGCATCGAATTTGGCGTTGTTGATACCGATGGCCGCACGGTCTATTTTGTAACCGACGATGGAAGCGGTTTTGATCCACGCTCGGCCGACCGCCTTTTCCAACCGTTTCAACGCCTGCACTCAACCGCTGAGTTTCCAGGAAATGGGATTGGTCTGGCTACGGTCCGGCGCATCATCCAACGGCATGGCGGCGAGATATGGGCCGAAGGCGCGGTAGAGAAGGGCGCCACCTTCTACTTCACCCTGGGAAGGAATAAAGTTGTAAGTTAGGTTCGGCAACACTCTTTGTAGTTTGGTTAAACCTGTGCTCGATTGTTTTCTAACCAAGATTGGCTGCATCCGGCAACTCAAATTTGCCATCTAAGTTTTCCGCGGAGGTTCTGCTATGTTGGATTATTTTTGCGAGACCTGCCATAAACGTAGGCGCGACAGTCAGAACTGGATTCTCGGGCTCGCCGCAGAAACCAGCGGGATACAAATCGAGCGCCGCGAGATCAACATTCTTCCAGTCTGGAACGATGCCCGAGCAGTGCACTCTTTAGCGGTGCACTTCTGTAGCGAACGGTGCCGCGAGAAGTACACAAAGTGGCTGTTCAGCTACCAGATCGCGTCGTAGAACGCCGAGCGATGTGACCCGCTTCGCTTCTTCGTAACAAGAACCTGAAGTGCCGCAATCCGGTCAAACGCGGACTGGGGGAGAGCCCCGATATGCTTTTGCAGAACCTGGACTGATCGTGGTGAACGACTGGTCTAAGGTGAAGATGAAGGTCCGCGCGGCATCATGATTCGAATCAGTTAGGAGAGCCCCACTTCTCGCAAAGAGCGCGAGAAATGGGGCACCCTCAGGTTTTTTATGTTGGAGAAGTGGGCCACCCGCCAGTACATCAACACGCCTCCGTAGAGGTGAAGGCCGATGTGTCGGCAGCTTTGGAAAAAAGATCAGGAGGACAGAAATGGAATGGTCGGTACTTCTCTCAAGAATGAGAGCAGCGATGCTCGTGTGTGCTTTTTTCTTAATCGTGGCAGCCCTATTAACAGCACAATCAGCGAAGAACGAGGAACCGATGCTCACCGCAACCCTGACCGCTGACAGAACGGATTACTCGCTGTCCGACGATATCCGTTTGGACGCTCGTGTCACCAACGCGAGCAAATCTCCACTGACCGTTTTCGGCGAACTTCTGTGGGGACACGTAGGAGGTTTGGTACGACGCGTCACCGACACATCGAACAAGGAAATCCCGGCGAAGGCGTTGGACGACGACATGGTTGTCCCGTCAACGCTGGAAGATCGGAACTCGTTTGTCGTTCTGAGCCCAGGTCACTATCTCGGGAGGACCAGGGTTGAACATCTAAGCGAGCTTGTGGAGAAGCCAGGAACCTACTTCATTCAGGTTGAGTACATCAGCCCAGTGCCGCGCGACTTCGGCCAGGGCCCAGACTTCTGGAGTCGAGAGAAGCCGCCTGTCTGGTCCAACAAAATCGAGGTGCATGTAACCGGCAAGCCGAAGCAGTAGCCCGCGATCCTGACCGGCGAGCAGAGTACCTGGCGCTGGCGTTCTAACGCGGCCAGGGCGAGCGATCCGGGAGCGGGTGAAGGTCGGGTGTTAGGCGCTCCGATTGCCGGGGTGCTCTGAGAGTTTTTTCTTTTAGCCGTGAGTTGGGTGTTGGCCGCGCCGGGGTGTGGCGCGGCCTTGCCGTCTGTGGGTGCCGATCCGTTCCCGAGTCCAGGGGGGTTGATGACGCCGATCCGGGCCGTGATCCGGGTCGGATTAGCTGCCTGATCTGGTCCCGATTCGGGGGCTGATTCCTGACCGGGGGGTGTGGCGAATCTGGCACGGCGGGGGTGACGTTTTTGGGAGGCTGGCCCAGCCTTTCCCTCTATGCACCACCGCTACTGAGGCTGGGCGGGTGGCCCACTTCTCCATTATAAAAGACCCAAGGGTGCCCCATTTCTCGCGTTCTTTGCGAGAAGTGGGGCTTTCCATGTTCATTTGTCACAGACACTTCAGAGATCCAGAGCTACGATTCTGGAGTGCCTAAAGGCCTCAAAAGGTTCTATGGGAACGGCGACCTGCATTTCATCACTGCCAGCTGCTATCATCGCGAGCCGTTGCTGGGGAGTGCATATCGAAAAGATTTATTCGTGAAGGTGTTGGAACAGGTGCGCCGACGCTATGATTTTGTGGTAGTCGGATACGTAGTGATGGGGGCTGGCCCAGCCTTTCACTTTGTGAACCGCTGCCACTGAGGCTGCCCGGGCCTTTGTGGTTTTCAAAGGCGGGGGGTATTTCGAATGTCTGCGCCATGTTCATTGGTCACAGACATGCCTACTCTCTGTGGCCAATACCATTGCGTCATGCCTTGGGGCCTCATCGCTACTACGCTGGACACCTGCACTTCATTACCTTCAGTTGCTACCATCGCCGGTCTGTCCTCGGAACTCCGCGGCGGCGGAACTTATAAATGGATTTCGTGGTCCACAGCGAGAGCAAGAAGCGCGAGAAATTGCAGTATATTCATCGTAAATTCGGTGCGGCGCGAATTGGGTTGCAGCCGGAGCAGTGGGCATGGAGCAGCTTTCGATGCTATGCCTATGGGAGCCAGCTCTCAATATCGATTAATCGAATACACACGAACACCAAAACTAACGTTCACTCAACTCCACATAACAGCGTCTACTCTCAAATTTACTCTTTCGTTAACATTGCAGCGTCACATTGCTGTCACTATCTCTTAACCCATACCCCGTTTGACCCCTGCCTGCGAACCTCTTAAACTTTGGTCAGAGCCGCGCCGTCAGTTCGCCCACGTTGGAGGATTCCCTGAATTCTGCTTTTCCGATTTATAAACGAGTGTTTCTGCTGGCTTGTCCTGGGAGCGCTAGGTTCAGCCCATGCCTTGGCTCAAAGCCCGGTCACGCTGGAGACCAGCGAGGCCTTGTTCACCGTTTTGACCGCGATCAACGCCTGCGGCTTTGACGCCGAGTTGCCGTCATCGGATCCGGTTCGCATGGCTATTCGTGGCGAGGTGGGCCGCAACATCGAGGCTTCGGAGAAGGCCAAAGCGGCTGCCGATGCGGTGTGTTCGTTCTATCACGACCACCAGCAGAGAAGTGATACGCTGACGCTGTCGGAATACGTATCGCTGGGGCTTTATCTGAACCCGCCGCCTGCCCTTACTTTGAAGTCCAAGGAATCCGATCTGCCGCCGGATGCGAGTGGGGTGTTGGGATTGGTGCCGCTGCTTGGCAAGTTCTACACCGACGTGGGAATTCACGAGTTGTGGGAACGTCATGCCCCAGCCTACGCGGACTTGACCGATCGCTATCGTGCGGCGCTGGCGAAAATGATTGCCGACACCGAGCTTTATCTCAAACTTCCGACCAACAACTACATGGGGCGAACTTTCACCATGTATGTTGCGCCGATGGGGGCGTCATCCGAGACCAACGCTCGCAATTACAGTCTGGAATATTACGTGGTGATCACGCCGGGGACGAATACCGCGCTGAAGATTGACCAGATCCGGCACGCATATTTGCATTACCTGCTGGATCCGATGGTGGGCAAGTTTGCCGGCAACCTGGTGGCGCTCGATCCCCTTATGGACGCGCTGCGGCTTGCGCCCATGGATGAGGCCTTCAAAAACGATGCTTCGCTGCTGGTGACCGAGTGCGTGATTCGCGCCGTGGAGGCGCGTACCCTGGCCAACCGAAAGGCCAGCCAGACAGAGCAGGAGGCCGCGGTTGACGAGTCTATGGCGCAGGGATTCGTGCTCACCCGATACTTCTACGAAAAGCTGATCCCGTTTGAAAAAGATAACGTTGGATTTCAGACTGCGCTGCCGGCGCTGATCGGCGGCATCGATGTGCGACGCGAGGCAAAGCAGACGGCACAGATTCAATTTGCCGCTGAGTCGGACCCTGAAGTGCTCCACCTCGAGCGTCCCAAGGAAGGCAAGCTGCTCACCACTGCCGAAGAGCGACTGTCGGCGGGCGACTCAGAGACCGCGGAACGACTTGCCAAAGAGGCGCTGGCTGAAAAAACCGAAGACCCGGGACGGGCGTTGTTTATCCTGGCACAGATTTCTCTGAACAAGAATATTGATGGCGCCCGCGATTACTTTCAACAGGCGCTGCAAGCCACCACTGAGCCTAAGGTCGTAGCCTGGTCGCACATTTATCTGGGGCGCATTCTTGATCTGCAGGACGACGACACCGGCGGTCCGTTGCGGGCGCAAGCGGTCGCGCATTACAAAGCTGCCGAAGTGGCCAGCGATTCCCTGCCCGCAGCCAAAGCGGCGGCAGAGCAAGGACTCGAAAAACCGTACGCTCCACCCGCCAGCGCCCGCGACAAAGATGACAAAGACGGCGCGGCCGACAAAGACAAAGACGACCAAAACAACTGACCGGATTCCGCGGCCATGCGGAGTTGCGACTTCGGGAGAATGAAATGAAAACAGCGGCGGTACTGATAACCGTGCTGGCGGCCAGTGTTATGGCGGCGCAAGCGCAGTCGTCAGCGTCCACGCCTGCTTCGCCCGGTTCGCCGCAAGCCGGCAGTGCGACTACCGGCAGGCCTCCGGTGCATACAAAAACCCGGGAAGAATACCAGGCGTTTCAGGCGGCAATGGCCAATTCATCGAACCCCGACGCCATGGAAAAAGCAGCAGACGATTTCGCGGCGAAGTTTCCCAACAGCGAGGTTCGCGTATTGCTCTACCGCACGGCAATGAGCAGTTACCAGAACGCCGGCAATCCCGACAAAATGATGAGTACCGGGCTCAAAGTCCTCTCTATCGATAAGGATGATCCTGAGGCGCTGATTGGAATCGCAGAGATACTCGAAGAACACACCGGGCCGACGGATCTGGACCGCCAGCAAAGGGCGGAGCAGGCGGTAGAGTATGCGAGCCATGCGCTGAAATCTCTGGATACGGATTTGGCCGTCCCCGCCGGCACCCCTGCCGACAGAGTTGAGGCTTACAAGAAATACCTGCGCTCGACCGGGTTGGCGATCATCGGCACCATCGATTACAAGCAGGAACATTATTCTGACGCGGAATCCAAGTTTCGCGATGCGATGCAGGCGGACGCCGCCAACCCTGATCCGGTGGTCGTTCTGCGACTGGCTTTGGCGCTGGACCAACAGAAGAAATACGCCGACGCGCTTGAGCAGGCAAACCACGCCGTTGAACTGACAGAGGAAAGTACGGATCTCGGCCGAATGGCGCGCCGAGAGCGTGACCGGCTGGTGATACAAACCGGCGGGAACGGCATGACCTCGCCTGCGCCGACAGTGCCGAACCAGGGAGCGGCGCAGATGCGCTCCTGCCAACCAAATCTCGCCCGGTTCCGCTCCTGCGCCGAGCCACTGAGCGAATTCGTTATGTTGACCTCCAACATCAAAGAGCTGGCAGCACTGGAAGAAGCTATCGGGCACGAGTTTGCTTCGCCGGAACTTCTGGAGCGCGCCCTGACTCACAGTTCACAGGCGCGAGAAGCAGAGATGCTCCGGCCCGGCTCCGGACTAAAGGCGCGTGACAATGAGCAACTGGAATTTCTTGGCGATGCGGTGCTGGGCCTGGTAACCACGGAAGAGCTATTCCGCCGCTTTCCAGAATTCAGCGAGGGTCAGTTGTCGAAGCTGCGCGCCCATCTGGTCAGCAAAAACCATCTGATCCGCGTAGCTGAACAATTAGAGCTGGGAAAATTTTTGCGATTAGGACGCGGCGAAGAAAAAAGCGGCGGCCGCGGCAAATCGGCTCTGCTGGTCGACGCTCTCGAAGCCGTAATCGGAGCGGTTTATCTTGATGCGGGGCTGGAACCGGCACGAAAATTAATTCTGCAGCGAATTGTTCAACCGGAACTTGAGGAGTTCGTTTCAACCGGTAGAGCAGCAAAAGTGACGGATTACAAGTCCGCTCTGCAGGAAACTCTGCAGGCAACGGGCCGTCCGCAGCCGGCTTACGTTCTGGTCAAGGAATCGGGCCCCGAACATCAGAAGACATTTACCATTGAAGCGCGATTGCTGGCGCTCGGGAACCGGCCAGGTGGAATTCGTCGGACGCGCAGCAGGGCGCAACCAAAAAGACTGCCGAACAGGAAGCCGCGCGCCAAGTGCTTGAACACCTTGCTTCCCTTCCCTCCGGAAATGGAGCGACGCGTTGAATCTGATTCGCAGGCACGTCGACCGATATTCGGGATGGCCGGAATCCGTGCAGTCGTTGGTGGGAACAGTGGTAATCGCCATCTTTGTGGTGACGTTCATCGTGCAGGCGTTTCAAATTCCATCCGAGTCGATGGAGAATACTTTGCTCATCGGCGATTATCTGCTGGTGGACAAACTGCATTTTGGAAACGACGGATTCTGGGAACACTTTCTGCCATACCGCAAGGTGAAGCATGGCGATATCGTTGTCTTCCATTACCCAATTCATCCCAGCGAGCATTTCGTGAAGCGGGTCATCGGCATTCCGGGCGATAGGATTCGCATGGTAAATGGCCGAGTCTACGTGAACGGCACGCTCACGGTCGAACCTTACGCCCACTATTCGCGTCCTAACGACGGCGGCAACGAAGCCCTGTTTCGCGATGATTTTCCGCGAGTCGATCTGCCGGTTGCCGGATTAAATGGAGCGTGGTGGCTGGAAATGAGAAAAATGGTCGACGACGGCCAATTGATCGTCCCGGAAGACAATTATTTTGTGATGGGCGACAATCGCGACGATTCACTGGACAGCCGCTACTGGGGTTTCGTGCCGCAGGCAAAATATCGTGGGCCGGCCGCTGGTGATTTACTGGTCGATGCGCAACCAGGGGGACGAAGACGCCTCCGACGGGAACAAACTGGCCCGTTTCGTCTATGCTATGAGTCACCTGGTGCAGATCACGCGCTGGAACCGGGCTTTACGGCTGGTACAGTAATTTCGGGAAAGAGGACGAGATTGGCCAAGAAAGAAATCAAGGAAGAGAAGCCCAGAGAAACCACCGTCGAATTCTTAGCGTCACTGGCGGGAGTGCTGGTGACTGGCCTCTTTATTATTACATTCATCCTGCAGGCATTTGAAATTCCCTCCGCATCGATGGAGAACACGCTGTTGATCGGCGATCACGTGTTCGTCAACCGCGATACAGTTTGCGCCGGCAAGCCACTGGATCCAGCCCATCGTTCACTACTCGCAAATTCATGACGGAGATATTGTGGTTTTTCTCTCGCCAGCCGAGTCCGATCTTTATGTCGTAAAAAGGATCATGGGAGTTCCCGGTGATCACATTCACCTTCGCGACGGCGCAGTTTATCGCAACGGTCAAAAATTGAACGAGCCTTATGTTTACTGATACTGGGCATGATCCTTGGCGACGTTGCATATCGCGACAATTTTCCTGAGGTGCCACCCTCCGATTACAGCAATGTAAATCCCGGAATGGAAATTGCTCATGCCTCAGCATATTGTCGATGGTGACCTGGTGGTGCCGCCGGACAGCTACTTCGCCATGGGCGACCATCGCGACGTCAGCTATGACAGCCGCTACTGGGGCTTCATTCCCCGCGAGAATGTAATCGGCAGGCCGATGTTTATCTATTGGTCATTTGAGACGCCGTCCGACCAATATCAACGCACCAGCTTTGGCGACCGCATCTCATTTCTCGGCCACGTGGTGCTGCACTTCTTTGACATGACTCGATGGAAGCGGACGCTCAAGGTCGTACGTTGAAAAGGCTTTTCTCCAAACGTTTGATGGCGTTCACCGCGCTGGCTTTGCTGGCATTGTTTTTTATCCGCCCGCAAGTGAAGTTACTGCATCGAAAAGTTGCAGAGTCGCTCAGCACCGAGCTTGGATCGAAGAGTGGAAATTGGCTCGGTTCATATCCGCTTCCTTCCCCGCCCCGGTCTTGAACTTGAAAATGTGACCATCCACGACAGTCCCGAATTCGGCGCTGAACCTCTGTTGCGCTCTCCGGATGTGGCTGCCTGGCTGCGAGTAAGTTCGCTGCTGCGCAGGCGAATTGAAATTTCCAGCTTGAGTCTGAACGATGCCAGCCTGAATTTGAGCCGCGACTCGGAAGGTAAATGGAATTTCGAAGAATTGGTCGAGCGTGCCTCGAAGGCAGTCCACTGCGCCCACCGCTGCGGGAAAGCGTGAGCCGCGCCGGATATTTCCTTATATCGAAGCGGCGCATGCGCGAATCAATTTTAAGAACGGGCTGGAAAAAATTCATTTTGCGCTTACCAATGCCGATTTTTCCGCTCTGGCAGGACTCTGAGAACCAGTGGGCCATGCGGCTGCAGGCAAGCCCGATCCGTACTGACGCTAATCTGACCGATACCGGCGTGATCAGCGTAGACGGAATGTGGCAGCGGGCGGCTGTGCTTTATGACACCCCGGTGCAATTTTCGCTGAACTGGAAACAGGGGCAGATCGGTCAAATTTCACGGCTTTTATTCGGAATCGATAAAGAGTGGCGAGGCAGCGGCGCGCTTTCGAGCAGCTTCTCGGGAACCCTGCGAAATTTGAAGATCACCAGCGAGGTGTCGATCGATGAACTTCGGCGCCAGGACATGCCTGCGGGCAACGATTTCCGTGTAGCCGCGCAATGCGCCGCCGATTACAACTCCGATCAACGGGCGCTGGTGAATTTGGACTGCAGCGCCCCGTCGGGCAATGGAACTTTGGAGCTGAAGGGCAGCACGGCCGGAATTCCATTTTCATCCTACGATCTGACTTTGCTGGCCAAAGATGCACCGATACAGTCGGCTGTGGAACTGCTCCGCCATGTGAATCAAACCGTGCCTCAGGATCTGATGGCGACCGGCAGCATGGATCTCGCGTTTTCAGTGAGCCGCAAGAAAGCTTCGTCGTCTGCCGCAACTGCAGGGAGATGGCGAGGCGAAGGGTGTGCGTTTAACTTCGCAGGCCGGCAAAGAGTTGATTTTGGGTAGGGTGCCTTTCGTTCTGCTCACGTCTCTGCCGATCACCAAATCGAATTCTGCTTCCGCACTTTCGACTTCTGCCAAGTTGCAGATCGGCCCCATCAATGTGCCTCTGGGCCGACCCACGCCGCTCCGGGCACAGCTTTCACTTTCGCGTTCGGGCTATGCAGCATCCATCCGCGGGGAGGCTGGGCTCAAACGTCTCTTGCAGTCTGCACAGCTCTTGCATCTGCCTTCGCCGCAGGCTGTCTGCAGAAGGAATCAGCTGCACTCGATCTGAACCTGGCTGGTGCATGGAACTTGGCGGCTGCAGATCTCACCGGCACGGCCCAACTTCGCGGGGTACACGCTCAGGTGCGGGGACTGAATTCGCCACTTCAGATTCGGCATGCCGATTTGGTAATCGACGCCGAATCTGTTCGTGTTAAGAAATCTCGACGCTCTCGCCGGCGAAGCCACCTGGCATGGCTCTCTGCTGATTCCGCGGCCGTGCGCCAGCCCAGAAACCTGCAAGCTCCAGTTTCATCTACGGTCGCCGGAAGCGAGCGCAGTGGCTTTGAACCGTCTGCTTAATCCGCTGGCGGAGAAGCGTCCGTGGTACAAGATCCTGGCCATGGGTAACGCCTACAACTATTTTGCGAAAGCCACGGCCACCGGATCGGTGGCGATTGATAAATTGCTGCTTGGCGGCACGACGTGCACTCGATTCTCCACCAACGTGGATTTAGAAAAAGCCAAACTCTCGCTCACCAATGTGAGAGGCAACTTGCTTGGGAGGCGAAGCCGGCGCAAGTCTGAAAGCCGACTTTTCGGTGCGCCCACCGGCGTATTCGGGCATGGGCGACTTCGATGGCATTTCGTTGTCATCGATCGCCGGGCTGATGCGCACGGGTTGGATTGACGGGGATGGCTCGGCGAGTTACCGATTCAAAACTTCCGGCTGGAATCTGCAGGATGCGCTCAAGGAGGCCGACCTTGAGGCGAGCTTCACGGTGAAAGATGGCGATTTCCCTCATGTCATGCTCAGTGCGAGTTCCGAACCGCTGCATGCAGTGAGTTTTCCGGAAGACTCGCGCTTCACGATGGCAATTTTTCTCTTGATAACACGGAACTCGTCACCGACAGCGGGGTTTTCAACATCAGCGGGACGGCCACGCTGGCGGGCGATTTGAATTTGAAGATGAGCCGGGAAAATTCCACTGGATACAACATTTCCGGAACGCTGGATCAGACTCGGGTTTCGCCGATCCCGAACCCGCCAACTCAGGCCGCTCTGAAACCGTGAATCTAAAATACTCTGCCATTCTAATTTTGCTCTGTTTACCGCTGGCGGTTACCGCAAAATCCGGCTCGCGCGATCTCACCTCCGCAGAGCGCAAAATCAGCCACATTGAGTCCAATGCGCATTCGCCTCGCCCCAACCAGAGCCCCACAGTTTTCAGCGAGGCTGAAGTTAACGCTTATATTGCGTCTGACAATGTGCGACTGCCTGCAGGCGTGGAATCGGTAAACCTCGAGGGCGAAGACGGAGTTATCACCGGTCATGCCAAAGTCGATTTCGATCGCATTCGCGAAGGCGTGCACTCGTCAAATCCGCTGCTTTCCATCTTCAGCGGCGTGCATGACGTGGTGGTGGTGGCGCACGCTCATGGCGCCGAAGGACGTGGGCACGTTCACGTGGATTCGGTTTCGATCGACGACATGGAAGTCCCGCACTTTGTGCTGCAGTTGTTCGTAGACAAATTCCTTACCCCGAAATATCCGGATCTAGGTATCGATTCGCAATTCGCGATGGCCGATCGAATCGATAGCGCAACCGTCGGAACCCACGAGCTGACCATTATTCAGAAGTAGGCGCGAAATTCGACCATCGCCAAAGAAGCCTTAAGAAAAATTGGCCTCCCTTCGTGTAACTTAATGTCCTTAGTGGTTAATGCTTTTGTACGAGACCCTCCATGCCAAGATACGAATACCGCAATCTGCAGCCCACGCCGGACGCCAACGACGTCTTTCTGAAATGGATCGAGCGCCTCGATTCCGAATTCGCCAGGAAAGATCCCGAGCGCAGTAGCGATGTCGTACGCGAGGCATTGCACGAGCTTTATCTTGGCCGGCCTTACGCGCCCCCATCAGGCGATTTGGCGCAACGCGCCCTGGTGCACACATTCGATCCGCGCAATGCGACCCTCGAGCCTGAATATTACGGCGACGTTGACGCTGCGAAATATGCAGAGCGCAAACCGCTGATCTGGTTCTGGATGATGTATGACCGTTCGCCTTTGGGACTGAATCACTGGCTGGGATTTCGCATGCGCGCCATGCTGGCGAAGCACGTCTTTAAATATTGCGGCACGAACGTGAAGATTTTTCACGGCGTCGAGCTCACCTTCGGCTACAACTTGACGGTGGAAGACAATTGCACCATCCACAAATATGTTCTGCTGGATGACCGCGGCGAACTCATCATTCACCAGGGCAGTTCGATTTCTGATTACGCCAACGTCTATACCCACGCTCACGACTTGAATGACGGCATGATCATCTCCAACCACAAAACGGAAATCGGCCCGCGCGCCCGCGTGACTTATCATGCGACCGTGATGAGCGGGGTGCGTATCGCTGAACATGGAATGGTGGGCTCGATCGGCGTAGCGTCAAAAGACGTGCCGCCGTATAACATTGTGGCCGGAGTGCCGGCGAAGACTATTAAGGTGAAAACCATTGCCCCGCAGGCATCGCCGGGCACTGGCAGCAACCAATAGCAGCAGAATTTGTTAGTATCGAAGCCAAGAAAAGCATTCTCGAATTGATGAATTTGCGGATTGGCGAATCAGCTGATTGCTCCTGGACTGCAAATTGGCGATTCGACAATTCTCAAATTCGCAAATTCTTCAATTAATCCATGACCCTCCAACACGTTGACATCCTGTTCCAGATCATCGCCTTTGTGTTCGCCATCAGCGTTCACGAATCGGCGCATGCATGGATGGCAAACAAGCGCGGCGATCCCACGGCGCGAATGTTGGGGCGGATCAGCTTAAATCCAATTAAGCACATTGATCCGTTCGGCACTGTATTGCTTCCCCTGATTGCAATGTTGGCGCACTTCCCGGTGCTTGGCTGGGCGAAGCCGACGCCGGTCGACCCGCGAAATTTTCGTCAACCCCGTGCTGGACGACATCCTGACCTCGGTTGTAGGACCTATCAGCAATTTCGCAATCGTTGCGGTTGTAACCGTGGTCCTCGGCATAATTGCGCTCGCCTCCCCGCTGGGTGAGGCCATTATTCAACGGTTGCCCGCGGTTTACCCAACTCATCTCGATTTACTGGCGGCGCAAACCACCTCGGTTCTGATGCCAATAAGCCTCTTCCTTTATGAGGTGGCGGTCATCAATATTGTTCTGGCTGTATTCAACCTCATCCCCATCCCACCGCTCGATGGCAGCCACGTGCTTCGACATCTGCTGCCAGCGTCGGCGCAGCGGGCGTATGACACGATCGGGTGGGTTGGACTGCTGGCGCTGGTCTTCTTCGGCGGCGGAATTTTAGGGCGGCTGATCTTTCCCGTGGTCGACATCTTTAACAACGTACTGGTGCGTCTCTGATGGCCTCGCGAACCCAACCCAAACGCGTATTGAGCGGCATGCGGCCGACCGGCAAGCTGCACTTGGGAAACTTTGTGGGCGCGCTGCGACAACTGGGTGCGCATGCAGGACAAGTTGCGAATGCTTCTTTTGTATTGCCGACTGGCACGCGCTCACCACCGATTACGCCGACACTTCGCAGGTAAAACAAAATTCCATCGAAGTGCTGCTGGACTGGCTGGCGGCCGGACTGGATCCGGATCGTTGCACCATGTTTATCCAGTCGCACGTGCCGCAGCATGCCGAGTTGCACCTGCTGCTTTCGATGATCACGCCGCTGGGCTGGCTGGAACGGGTGCCGACTTACAAAGAACAGCGCGAGAACATTAAAGAAAAAGACCTGGGCACCTACGGTTTTCTGGGATATCCCGTGCTGCAGTCGGCCGACATTCTGATGTACAAAGGCGATCTGGTTCCCGTCGGCGAAGACCAGGTGCCGCACGTGGAGCTCACTCGCGAGATCGCGCGCCGGTTCAACATGTTCTACCGACTGCCGCGGAGGAGACCAGTTTTTCCCGAGCCGCAGCCCTGCTCACGCCCGCGCCGAAGCTTCCCGGCACCGACGGACGCAAGATGTCGAAGTCATACGGGAACACCATCATGCTCACCGATCCCGAGCCGGTGGTGCGGCAGAAGCTGAAGACCATGGTGACCGACCCGGCGCGCGTGCGGCGGACCGATCCCGGAAATCCTGACGTTTGCCCGGTCGGAGATTTGCACAAGATATTCAGTGATCGTGATACTAACGCCAAAGTGGACGCTGGCTGCCGGTCTGCGGGCATCGGATGTATTGAATGCAAAAGCTGGGCGGCCGACTCACTAGTACAGATTCTTAAGCCTATGCAGGAACGGCGCAAAAAATACGAGGACAATCCACGGCTGGCCTGGGATATCCTTGAGGCAGGATCGGAGCGCGCCCGCAAAGCGGCCGCGACGACCATGAACGAAGTTCGAGAAGCAATGAAGATGTCACTCGATTACGAAGCGCCGACACAGACCCAAGGAGCGAAGTAACGTTGCCGCAACACGCCAAAGTGGTTCACGATTTTCCTTCGGCGCCCGTGCCCGCTGCGGCTACAAGGCGGCGAAAAGCGGGAGGCCAACGACTTCCCTTTTTCGGTTGCGGTTTCGAGCGTTTACGAAGGCCCCCTCGATCTGCTGCTCGATCTCGTGCGCAAGCAGGACATCGATATCTACGACATTCCCATCGCTAAGATCACGGCGCAATATCTCGCCTACGTTGAAAAGCTGCGCGAGCTGGATGTAAACGTTGCCGCGGAATTCATTTACATGGCCGCGGTGCTGATTCATATCAAGTCGAAGATGCTGTTGCCGCGCGATCCTGCAGTGTCTTCGGAAGAGCAGGAAGATCCGCGCGCCGAGTTGGTGAACCGGCTCATCGAGCACGAGAAGTTCAAATCGGCGGCGCAGATGCTGATGCAGAAGCAGCAGATCGAAGAGGCGGTGCGCTCGAACCCGGCCATCCGCGAGTTTATCGACGCCGAAGGCACCGAGCCGGAACTCGCCGCCGATGTCATCGACCTGGTCAAGACTTTCCAGCAGATTATCGAACGCGCCCGCACCCGCCCGATGATCCAGGTGGATGAAGAAACCGTCACCGTTTCGCAGATGATCGAATATCTGCGGCGTCGGCTGGCGTTGGAAGATCGCCCGTTGCGGCTGAAAGAATTCCTGCGCAACGTGCAATCGCGCCAGGCGCTGGTGTGCATGTTTCTGGCGATGCTGGAGCTGGTGCGGCTGCAGGCGATCCAGCTTCGTCAAGACCGCATGTTCGGCGAAATTTTAGTGCGCAAGCACGATAAGTTCGACGCCATCATGGCGGAGCAAGCAGCAGTAAGGGACGACTGGAAGTGAGCGATTGTGGAAGAGCGGCCATTTATGGCCGCGTTAGAACGAGGATGGATTAGAACAAGCTTCAGCTTGGCAATTTCACGCAGCAATGTGTTGCCCAGCTAAAGCTGGCTTTAAAGTTTGCCGGCGTAACGGGGCCATAAATGGCCGCTCTACACGGTCGGAAAAGCAGACAGTTTAGCTGCACCATTAACCGTCGTCAGAAACGATTGCAACGGAACTGATCACCGAGTACTGGCAACTTCTCTATGAGCCTTAAACCTAAGATTGAAGCTATTGTTTACGCGGCGGAAACGCCCATTACCCTCGACCAGATCGTCGCGTTGCTTAAAGATTCGGCTACCGAGGGCGCTGATCTCAAATCCGAGGTCCGGGCTGCCATCGAAGAATTGGCCGCCGATTATTCCTCTGAGGCCCACGGCATCGAATTGCGCCAGATTGCAGGCGGATACCGCATGTCCACCAAGCCCGAGCAGCATGATTTGGTGCGTGCGTTTGCGAAGAGTTTGAAGCCGCCGATTCGGCTCTCGTTGCAGGCGCTCGAAACTCTCGCCGTGATCGCCTACAAACAGCCGGTCACCATACCCGAAATCAGCGAAATTCGCGGCGTCGATTCGAGCGGCGTGATCGCCACTTTGCTGGACCGCAAACTGATCACAACCTCGGGCCGCAAAGATGTAATCGGCCGGCCGATCCTTTATAAAACCACCAAAGAATTCCTGCTCCGCTTTGGATTGAAGGACGTGAACGAACTTCCCAGCATGGAAGAGTTCGAAAAGCTGGTGGCAGAATCGTTCCAGAGTGATTTGCTGCCTGCCGAATCGCAAGCGCAGCAAGGAGCATCGTCGGAAACGACAGAAGGAGCGCCGCAGTCGGGGCATGTAGAGGTGACGAAAACGGCATGAGTTGAAGGGATTAAGAACAGTCGAAATGATCTTGCTGTTTTCAACACACGTAAAGACGTCGCTAAACTATCTCTCTTAGTAAGCAATGCCGTTGAATTGCTTCTTCTGTGTTGGCGCGAATTTCCTCCACGATAACTCCCAAGGCAGCATCGGATAGATTTCCCTCAACGATAATTTCTATGTGTGTGATGCGAATCGTCATAGAGATTGGAGTTCCCGCCGCGAGGAACCGAGCGCACTCATCCTTTCCGTCCAGAATCTGGATAAGTTCAATATTGCTAGGCAAAATTACTTTGAGCTTTGGCCTGTGCTCAAGTAGAAAAGCCCCCTTTTCCTGACGGATCGAAAACTCACGCCAGTTTCGATTTGTAAGACGTCGCCAGACAAAGGTGTTCAAGTCTAGTTCGTAATCCTCGAAATTCCGACGAAATTGTTGTTTGCCATTTTGTTCTCGAATTAATTGACCCCCTTTGATCGTAATTCCGTTGCCGGCAGGGTCAAAGCTGGCTTCATGTTCAGAAATCCATCCCGGCATTTCTCCGATGCCGCGATCTTCGATATCTGGTACTTCCATAAGTCGACAGCGTAGACAGGTGTGTATCCCGGGAGGCGCTCCTTCACATAACCCAAATTTCCGATAACGATAATCTGGTTGGCCGCAGCTGTGGCTGTATGGAAATCCGTCGGCGGAAAAATGTCTTTGGGATAGCCAAATATCTCAACTTCCCCGTGAGGTCCTAAAACTACGACGTCGTTATAAATGCAGAAGTCCGGGTCGTAAAAGTCTTCGTGCTCGCCGGCAATACAAATTACCCTTCCGTCCGCCAGTGGAGTTCGTGTAGCGCCCATACGGTCAAACGTCCAGATTGGCCCATCCTCGCGTATTGTCGGAAGATTAAATAAGTCACGGGCACGGTGGGGGCCGTATGCAGACTTGATTTTTCCGTCTCGGACGATCCAGGGAATAGAATCTCCGTTGCCTCGGATCCTCCACTCCCAGAACGGCAAGTTCATCGGTTCGGGGTTCGCAGTGCCGAATCGAGGTCGACGCTGGAGATCGAACAGTTCTCGACTAATTTTCATGTCTGCGCAAAGCGCGTTTCCAGCTGTGATTTTAAACTGCGGGCGTTTGTCGACGAAACGCTCTCTGCTAAGCTTGGTTAGCATGCCTTCTGAGCGTCTGCAAAAAATCATCGCCGCCGCCGGTATTGCCTCGCGGCGCAGCGCCGAAAAACTGATCACATCCGGCGCGGTTTCGGTAAATGGAACCATGGTCACCGAACTTGGCAGCAAGGCTGACCCTGAGCACGACCACATTCGGGTGAACGGTAAGTTGCTGCATGGAGCCGAGCGCCAGGTCTATCTGCTGATGAATAAGCCCAAGGGATACGTCACTACTGTCAGCGATCCTGAAGGCCGGCCAACGGTGATGGATCTTCTCCGCGGAATTCGTGCGCGGGTTTATCCGGTTGGACGACTGGATTATGCCAGTGAAGGCTTGCTGCTGCTGACCAACGACGGCGAACTTTCCAACAAACTCATGAAAGCCTGCGTCGCATGTGCCAAAAGTTTATGTGGTGAAAGTTGCGGGAACACCGAATGAGGCCGGGCTCGGACAAAATTCGGCGAGGGTTGTCGATACCGACTGAACGCAAGTTCCAACGGCGTGCGGAGAGCCGTGCAGATGACAAAAGCAGGTCCCTCGACTCCGGTGTCGAACTCGCGCGCGAATTCGACGCCTCCGCTCGGGATGACAGGCCTAAGAAGAAACTCGCGACGTCGGGGTGAAGCTCGCAAGTCGGGTGAAAACTGCGCCCGCGAAAGTACGTCTGGTGCGCGAAGGCGATAATCCCTGGTACGAGCTGACCCTGCTGGAAGGCAAGAATCGGCAGATCCGCAAAATGTTTGAAGAGATCGGCCACCACGTCGAGAAGATCAAGCGTGTGCGTTACGGGCCATTGAGTCTCGACATCCCTCCAGGAGAATTTCGGCGGCTGAGTGCGGCAGAGGTGGAAAAGTTAAAAGCCTCAATCCGGCGTAAGCAAAACCGGCCGCTCGCTGAAAAGCTTTTGAACGAACTCAACAAGGGTTCCAGTCTTGTATGCGAGCACGATCTTAATCGTGCCCACGCATCGATTGCAGATTCGCGGCACGCCTGAAGGCGCGCCCCGATACGACTGCCACTACCTGTAAAATCGCATCTCCCATGCCCGCTGAAACTCAGACCGCGCCGCGCCTCAGCGACTTTCGCCTGACCTTTCGGCTGGCCCTGCCGCTCATCATTGCCGAAGTCGGGTGGATGAGCATGGGCGTGGTGGACACAATCATGGTCGGCCGGTTGCCGAATAGTGCAATCGCAATTGGCGCGACCGGATTAGGGCAGAGTCTTTATAACGCGATCGCAATTGTCGGCGGCGGCCTGCTGCTCGGCATGGACACTTTCGTCGCGCAAGCCTACGGGCGCGAGGACCTGCACGATGCGCGCAATACTTTACTGAATGGAATCGTTCTGGCGCTTTTACTCACTCCGATACTGATGATCGCGGTGTCCTTCTGGCCGCCTCTGATGCGGCGCTTCGGGATCAGCGTCGAGCTGGTCGGACCGATGCAGCCCTTCTTGTCTGCAATGAACTGGGGAACGCTGCCATTGCTTGGATATTTCGCGCTGCGACGTTATCTACAGGCGGTGAATGTGGCAGTACCGATTATGTTCGCGCTGGTGTCGGCCAACATCGTGAACGCGGTGGGCGACTGGGCGTTGATTTATGGTCACCTGGGATTTCGCGCCGAAGGCATCACCGGCTCCGGATGGTCTACGTGCATTGCGCGAATTTACATGATGATGGTGCTGGCGCTCACTCTTGCTTGGGTGGAACGCAAACGTGGATCGCCGATGAACTCGCGCGAGACGGCCGGGTTGAAGATTGATGCCAGACGAATATGGGCGCTGATGAAATTAGGCGCGCCCGCGGCCGGACAAATTCTGGTTGAAATTGGCGCGTTCTCCGGGGCGACCGCCATCTGCGCGAAACTCGGCCCGGTACCGCTTTCGGGGCACGAGATCGCATTAAATTGCGCGGCTTTCACCTTCATGGTGCCGTTCGGGATCAGCTCGGCTGCCGCAGTCAGAGTTGGACAACAATTGGGCCGCGGCGATCCCGCGGGCGCGCGCAGCGCCGGATGGTCGGCCATAGCTCTCGGAACTGGATTTATGGCTTGCGCGGGAGTGGTGCTGCGTTTCCATCCCCAAAGTGATTGCACGGGTATTCTCGCCCGATCCGGCCGTGGTGCGCATTGGGGCCACGCTGTTGCTGGTGGCGGCCGCGTTTCAGTTATTCGATGGTGTGCAAGTTGTGACCACCGGAGCTCTGCGGGGCGCAGGCGATACTAAAACCCCGATGCTGGCCAACTTTGTGGCATATTGGTTGATTGGAATTCCGCTGGGCTACTTTTTGTGCTTTCGCCTGGGCTGGGGCGCGCTGGGCGTATGGATTGGCCTGTGCATCGGGCTGATGATCAGTTGGTTCGATCTTATTAACCGTATGGCATAAGAAGCAGTTTTCTGCGGATAAACTGCAGCGAATTTGATTTCGACTGGGCGCTTCGCAAAAGTCTTGCAGCCCGCCTCCGGCCTGCGTATCATGCAACCTCATGGCAACCGAGAGCACCTTGCATAACTTCGGCCTTCGAGAAAAAGCGCAACTGATGTCGGCATCGGAGATGGAGCGCACGCTGCTGCGCCTGGCGCACGAAATCGTAGAGAAAAATGACGGCGTGCGAGGGGCTGGGACTGGTCGGCATCAAAGCGAAGGGGCGTGCCGCTGGCCGAACGGCTCGGCGGACTGATAGGCACGGATCGAAAGCACAAACGTTCCTGTCGGCTCGCTGGACATAACTTTTTACCGCGACGATCTATCCACCGTGGGACCGAAACCGGTGGTGCAGAAGTCCGATATCGGTTTCGATATTCAAGACAAAAACATCATCCTGGTCGATGATGTTTTATTTACTGGCCGCACGATTCGCGCGGCGCTCGACGCGCTGTTTTCTCACGGCCGCCCGCGCCGGGTGCAACTTTGCGTGCTTGATCGATCGCGGTCACCGCGAGTTGCCGATCGAAGCTGCGTTCGTCGGACGCGCCGTGCCCACCACCATGCGGGAAGTGATCGAAGTAAAACTCAAAGAAATCGACAAAATAGAAAAAGTACTGCTGGTAGAAAAATAGCCACGGTCCGGTGGGTCGGACACTCCTGTCCGACGTGGAGCGCCGAGTTTCAGCATCAATATTGAAAGGCCAGGAATACTCGTGCACACTTCATCGTGACCACAAACATTCCCAGCGAGCAACGAGAAAAGTTGATTCAAGCCGCTCGCGCCGCCATGCAACATGCCTACGCACCTTACTCCCACTTCAAAGTTGGGGCCGCACTGCTCACGGCGAGGAAGGCGAAATATTTTCCGGCTGCAATGTTGAGAACGCTTCGTACGGGCTGACGAACTGCGCCGAGCGCACGGCAATTTTCTCGGCGATCGCGAAATCCGGCCCCGAGCTCGCGATCACAGCCGTCGCCGTAGTCAATGATCAGAATGTTCCCTGCTCACCCTGCGGCGCCTGCCGGCAGGTGATCTACGAATTCGGCCCGGATGCGATGGTGTTTCTTTCAAGAACGCGAACGGTTGGAAACAAAGCCACATCACCGAACTTCTGCCGGAAGGATTTCGGCTCCAGTGAGCTCACCTCGCTTCGCGCACAAGTCTTCGCGATTCGCGCCATTGATGTGATCACCAAGAAAGCGCGACGGGCAGGAACTTTCAGCCGCAGAGATCGAATCGTTCGTCGCGGGATACACGAACGGCGACATTCCTGACTACCAGGCTTCCGCATGGCTGATGGCGGTGGTCTTGCGCGGAATGACGCGACCGAAACCGCGGCGCTGACTAACGCCATGTTGCATTCCGGCGAGGTGCTGGATCTCTCGGATTCGCTGCAGCCAAAGTCGATAAGCACTCAACCGGCGGCGTTGGCGATAAGACTTCGCTGGTACTCGCGCCGCTGGTTGCCGCCGGCGGCTTGATTGTTCCGATGATCAGCGGACGCGGACTGGGCCACACCGGCGGCACGCTCGACAAGCTCGAATCCATTCCTGGCTTTAACGTAAATCTCAGCGTTGCGAAATTTCGCCGCGTGCTTGAATGCATGTGGCTGCTCGATGATCGGCCAGACGGCGGAAATCGCGCCTGCCGATCGCAAACTTTACGCACTGCGCGATGTTACGGGCACGGTCGAAAGCCCTTATCTGATCTGCGCCTCCATCATGAGCAAGAAGCTGGCTGAAGGAATCGACGCGCTGGTGCTCGATGTGAAGACCGGCTCGGGTGCGTTCATGAAGAAAGAAGAAGACGCGGAATTCCTGGCCGAGTTGATGGTCGAAACCGGAGAACTGGTAGGCAAGAAAATGGTCGCGCTGATCACCGACATGAATCAGCCGCTGGGCACGCATGTGGGAAATTCGCTGGAAGTGGTGGAATGTCTGGAAGTTTTGCGCGGCGGAGGGCCCTGATGATCTTCGCGAGCTATGCCTGGAGCTTGGCGGGCTGGATGTTTTATCTCGGAGGAGCAGAAGGCACGCCAGCGCTCGGCAAGAGAAAAGCTGAACAATTGCTCCGGCTCGGGCAAGGCACTCGAAGTATTCCGAAAAATGGTCGAGCTGCAGGGCGGAGACGAGCGGTGATCGACGATCCTTCCCTGCTGCCTGCGCGCGAAGCACACCAAAGAAGTTGTGAGCCTGACATCAGGCTTTGTTGCTGAGATTGATTGCCACGCGATCGGAATTGCGTCGCGTGATTCTCGGCGGCGGTCGCGCGAAAAAAGAAGATGCCGTCGATCCGGCGGTGGGAATCGTCCTGCACCACAAACTTGGCGATCCGGTCAGTGCCGGCGAGTCGCTTTGCACCATCCATTACAATTCTGAGGCCAGAGCTGATCAGGCTGCGGCGCTACTGCAAAAGAGCTTTCGCATTGCCGAAGCGCAGCCGCCAGGAGAAAATAAGCTGGTGCACAAAGTAATTGGTGGGAAGACGGCCGTCTCGCCCGTCAAGGCTTAGAGATCGGAGGAAACTTCATGGGAAGATTTACCGGATTGCTCGGCTTGCTCACCATGCTGGCGCTGGCGTTTGTGTTCTCCACCAATCGCCGCGCAATCCGCTTTAAAACCGTGGCGTGGGGGCTCGGCTTGCAGATTACCTTTGCCATCTTCGTGCTGCGCGTCGATTTCGGGCGCCACGCGTTTCAGGTGATCGGCGATGCCGCCAACCGCGTGCTCGCCTACTCGTTCGTCGGCTCCGAATTCATCTTCGGCGAACTCGGCAAGCAGCACTCCAATGTCGGTTTTATCTTTGCCTTTCAAGTCTTGCCCGTCGTTATCTTTATCTGCGCCCTGTTCGCAATTCTCTACCACTTTGGCATCATGCAGATTGTCATCCGGGCCGCGGCGTGGGCGATGACGCGCATCATGGGCGCCAGCGGCGCCGAGTCGCTCAACGTTGCCGCCAGCATCTTCATGGGACAAACCGAAGCGCCGGTGACGATTCGTCCATTTCTTCCCGACCTCACGCGTTCGGAACTCATGACCGTGATGACGAGCGGCATGGCGCACGTCTCCGGCTCCATCATGGCTGCATATTTCGCTTTCGGCGCGGAGCCGCGGCACGTGCTGAGCGCAGTCATCATGACCGCTCCCGGCACCATCCTTGTTTCAAAAATGCTCGTGCCGGAAACCGAGCAGCCACGAACCGCAGGCAGGGTAGTCATGCCGGAGAGCGAAGAAAAAAAGGAAAAGCAGGAAAACCTTCTCGGCGCCATTGCCCGCGGCACCGGCGACGGCCTGCACATGGCGCTTAACATCGGCGCCATGCTCATCGCATTTCTCGCGCTCATTGCGTTGTTCGACGGGATCCTCGGCGGTATTCATCGCCACATCGGGTGGTTCCCCGCCAGCCTGGAAGGAATTTTTGGCGTCATCTTCGCTCCGGTGGCGTGGATCATTGGCGTACCCTGGCACGATTGCGGCGCAATCGGAAACCTACTCGGCACGCGCATGGTGCTCAATGAACTGGTCGCGTTCTCCATGCTCGGACCGCAGCGAGCCGTGCTCGATCCGCGTTCGTTTACCATCGCGACGTTTGCGTTGTGCGGCTTCGCGAATTTCAGCTCGATCGGAATTCAGATCGGCGGCATTGGCGCGCTTGCGCCCAATCGTCGCGGCGATCTGGCCCGCCTTGGCCTGCGGGCGATGCTGGCGGGAACCATGGCCAATCTGATGTCGGCTTCGATTGCCGGAATGCTGATTTCGTAAGATTTCGCGGCCAGCTTCAGTAGCTCGCGATGCCGCGCTGCGCCTTCAGGGCTTCTTTAGCTTTAGCGTATCCGGGCTTCAATACCGAGTAGATAAATCTGCAGCGCTGATCATAAGGCAGGAATGCACTTTTCATGGCGTTGATGGTGAGGATTTCGAAATCATCAAGTGAAAGATTGAAAGCCTCGGCCGCGACTTCAAATTCCCGGCTCAGCGTGGTGTTGCTCATGAGGCGATTGTCAGTGTTCAAAAAGACGCGGAACTTTTGCTGGTAAAAAATCCTGAACGGATGTTCGGCAACGCTGGGGGTGGCGCCAGTGTGCACGTTGCTAAGCAGACAAATTTCCAGCGGAATTCTTTTATCCAGGACATACTGCGCCAGATCACCCAGCTTTACGACTTTGCCTTCAGCAATGATTATGTCGTCAATCAGACGGGTGGCGTGCCCAATGCGATGCGCCCCGCAGTATTGAATCGCCTGCCAGATCGATTCCTTGCCGTAACCTTCGCCAGCGTGAACCGTGATATTAAAATTCTCCCGCTGGATAAAGTGAAACGCGTCGACGTGCTTTTTGGGAGGGTATCCGCCTTCTTCGCCTGCCAGATCGAAGCCCACCACGCCCCGTTGTCTAAAATCGACAGCCAGTTCGGCCATTTCGAGCGAAACATTCATGTTGCGCATAGCGCAAATGATCAGGCCTGACTCGATACCAAAATCATGCCTTCCCCGCTCCAGACCTTTGAGCACTGCAGAGATCACTTGCTGGTGCGTCAATCCTTTACGGGTATGAAAAATGGGGGCGAAACGGCTTTCGAAATAAACAATGCCATCGCGACTGAGGTCTTCAGCTTGTTCATAAGCGACCCTCTCCAGCGCCTCCTCGGTTTGCGTAACCGCAATGGTGTGCGCGAAACCCTGCAGATATTCGGGCAGACTGCCTTTATTCGCGCCCTTGTGGAACCAGTCGGCTAATCTTTCGGGGTCATCGGTCGGGAGTTCTGTCGTATCCTACATTGCGAGCCAGGTCGATGACGGTCTTAGGCCGCAAGACGCCATCCAGGTGCTCATGCAGCAAGACCTTAGGCAGGGATTGAATGAACTTGCGCTCGAGTTTCATGGCTCTCGCGATCTGAAGGAGTGGTTATCAAGATGATACACCCGTCAGTTGTGGCTTGGTCGCGATACAATGCCGTCCATCCTTAGTATGCGGCTGCTGGCATCATTGCCTGCGAGTTCGCAAAATCGGCAGATCAAGAGAGGCGGATTGCGACAGCATCGACCATCGAGTTTTTTATTTCTATTCATTCTGGTTCCGGTCCTCGCGCTCGCGCAGTCTCCAGGCACTCCGGAGCAACGGACGAACCGCTATCTCGAAAGCATTCGTCATTCTCCGCCGCGGGCGCTGGCATTCCTGCGAGAGATGCCCAAGGGCGGAGATCTGCACAATCATCTGGGCGGAGCAATTTATGCCGAGGACCTGATTGACTTCGCCGCTGGCGATAAGCTTTGCCTGGACAAGAGCACGATGAGTGCAATCGGCGGCGAATGCGACTCAAGTTGTGACCCGCGGGAAGCTAAGCCGGCGGTTTCCTGCGCTTATCGTGACCAGTCTCTCTACAACCAGATTATTGACGCATGGTCGATGCGTAATTGGGAGCGCGGACTCGAATCCGGCCACGATCATTTTTTTGCCAGCTTTTACAAATTCGATCTTGCCGCTGCAAATCACATGGGCGAGGCGACGGCGCGAGCCATGGAGCGCGCCGCTGCTGATCATCTCGAGTACGTCGAGTTCATGCACACCATCGGAGGAATGAAATCGGCGCAACTTGGGGCGAAGCTGGGATTTGACTCCGATTTTGCCGCCATGCGTAATAAGTTCCTGGCGGGCGGGCTTCATGACACAGTAGCGGCGGCGCGCAAAGACCTCGATCATGAGCAGGACGTGATCCACAAAATGCTCGCCTGCGGCACCTCATCAGCGCTTCCGGCTTGTGACGTTAGCGTTCGGTATCTCTATCAGGTACTGCGCGGACTTCCGCCGGAACAAGTATTCGCACAAATGATCACAGGCTTTGAGCTCGCATCTGTCGACCCGCGCGTGGCCGGCCTGAACCTCGTCATGCCGGAAGATTGGTACATCCCCATGCACGATTTCGATCTGCACATGCGAATGCTCGATTATCCTACACGGCATCTATCCCAAGGTGCACATCAGCCTTCATGCCGGAGAACTGGCGATGGGGCTCGTTCCTCCCGAAGGCTTAAGTTTTCACATTCGCCATTCCATCGAGCTAGGGCATGCAGAGCGAATCGGACATGGGGTGAGCGTGATGGACGAGCATAACGCAGTTCAACTTTTGCAGGAAATGTCTGAGCGCAAGATACTGGTTGAAATTTGCCTGACCTCGAATGACGTAATTCTGGGAGTCAGGGGCGACAACCATCCATTGCCAATTTATCGAAAGTACAACATTCCGGTAGCTCTGGCCACGGACGATGAAGGCGTCGCGCGCTCAGATATGACGCATGAATACCTGCGAGCTGTGGAAACGTACAATCTTTCTTACCTTGACCTAAGAAAGATGGCGCGTGAAAGCCTGGAGTACAGCTTTGTGGACGCGAAGGAGAAATCCAGATTGCAAAAGAAGCTGGAGCAGGATTTCGAGGCATTTGAAAAAAGATTCTGAATCGCCGGCTAGCACATAGCAATTGGCATTTGGTCGTTCCTCGGATCGCGGTCCGCCAAATGCTAATTGCTAAATGCTAACTGCAGATGATTTACGCGCACGCCGAATCGGCGGCACAACTGCTGCTGTCGCACACGGATCTTCGTCCGCGTATCGGCCTGGTTCTTGGCTCAGGGCTGGGAAGTTTCGCCGACGAACTTTCGGCATCCGTAAGGATTCCGTACACCACCATCCCGCATTTTCCCGCGTTCCACCGCCATTGGCCATGCTGGACAAATGGTCATTGGCAAGATCGGCAAAGTTCCTGTCGTTGCCATGCAGGGCCGCGTCCATCTTTATGAGGGTTATACCGCGCAACAAGTCGCCTTTCCGGTGCGGGTCTTTGCCCGCGTGGGAGTTCGCGCCATCATCTTCACCAACGCAGCCGGAGGCATCAACCTCAATTACAAACAAGGTGCACTGGTGCTTATCAAGGACCACATTAACCTGCAAGGCCAGAATCCACTCGTTGGGGCGAATGACGCGCGCTTCGGCGAACGCTTCCCCGATATGACGCACGCGTATTCGAAGCCTTACAGAGAAATTGCACGCAACGTGGCAAAACGGCAGGGCAAAGAATTGTCAGAGGGTGTCTACGCGGGCCTTCTCGGCCCCAGCTATGAAACTCCGGCGGAAATCCGCTATTTGCGCATTATTGGCGCCGATCTGGTGGGGATGTCGACTGTTCCCGAAGTGATCGCGGCCCGCCATATGGGAATAGATGTGGTGGCGATTTCCTGTGTCACCAATATGGCCGCAGGAATTCTCGACAAACCGCTCAGCTCGGAAGAGGTCTTCGAAACTACCGAGCGGGTACGCGGGGATTTTGTCGCATTCCTATCCGCTTTGATTCCGGAAATCGCTAAGAATCTCGATAAGTAATGCAAAAGCTTTTGAATCACTGCGAAAGCAATTCCTCAGCTGCTTGCCTTGCTTTGCTCAAATCGCCTGATGGCGCTCCGGCCTGCTGATAGGCGAGTTTCGCTCGCTCAGAATCTCCTGCATGCTCAAGCGCCTGCCCGAGAAGAAAATATCCCACTGCGGTAGGCTCGACCGCTATATAGGTGGCGTAATAGCGGATTGCGTCGTTCCCGTCGCCGGTTTTTTGTGCCATCAGTCCCAGGTACAAAAATATAAATGGACTGGTCGACTTCAGCCGCAGGGCTGACTCGAAGTTCTGCTGCGCTCGCGGATAATCGTGAAGCGTGTAGTAGACTCCGCCCAGGCTGGCATAAGCTGCCGCGCGTACCTGCGGGTCAGAGGCTAATTGCAGGGCGTATTGATATCGCATCTCTGCTTCTTTTAACGAGCCGTGTTTCTGAGCGTCGAATCCCAGATTCACTTCGCTCACAGGATCGCCCGGCTCGATCTCTGCAGCGCGGCGGAAGTGCACAATGCCTTCGTCGTATTTCCCCGCCTTGATCAGGGCATTGCCGAAATTATCTTCGGCCACAAAATTTCGCTGGGTTACCGCCAGAGTATGCGACCACAGGCTGAAGTCGTCGTGCCAATAACCGACCTGGCGGTAAGTGACGACGCAAAACGCAATCATGACCACGGCCGCCGCTGCCGCAATAGACTTTCTTATCTCCAGCCGAGTCGCGATATCTGCAATGCCCCAAACCGCCATTACAAACAGCCCTACGAATGGCAAATAGGCGTATCGGTTTGCCGCTGCCTGATTGCCGACCTGAATCAGGCCAATCATCGGCACCATGGTGCCCAAATACCAGAACCATCCCCAGGGCAAATACTGGCGCTGGCGATATTTCAAAACCATGCCGGTCACGAGTATTAGGAAGAGTGCTGATAACAGCACGGTTCGCATCCGCCAGCCAGTTTGTGGGTAAGGATAAAGTGCCGCCAGACGCGAAGGCCAGATCGCCTTCCCTATGTACCAGACGTAACCCACGACCGCATTCTGCAGGTGTACCAGCAATGAATATTTCATCCTGATCGCGCCACCCGCCTGCTGGGCCTTCATGGTGATTACTGCGCTGGCGGCTGACATCGCAAAGAGAGGCAATTTTTCTGTAATCAGCCACGCCACAGATCGCCTCGGCGGGATCACGCTGCCGTTAAACTCGGGACCTTCGGGTTAACTTGCCGATTCGATCTCAACCTGCCCAGCGGCCAATAATCCATCAACAGCAGCACGAACGGCAGGGTGATCGACATTGGTTTCGACATCAGCGACATGGCGACTAAAACCATCAACGTCAGTAGCGCTTCAGGGACGGCTTGCACGCGTAGTATGCGTAGGCCAGGAGCACCAGTAAAAAAAAGAACATGCATAAGACGGTTTTTCGTTCTGCAATCCAGGCCACCGACTCGACATTCATTGGGTGCGCTGCAAATAGCGACGCGACCGCGAGCGCTCGCCAGGTATATCCCGTCAGCCACTCAGCAGCATGAAAAGCAACAAGCACGTTGGCGGCGTGAAGCAACAAGTTCACGCCATGCTGTTCAACAGGATCCAATCCAAAAACCTGGCAATCGAGCGCGTGAGAAAGCCACGTCAACGGGTGCCAGTTGGCCTGCTCAAATGTAGTGAACGCCCAAGTGACAGTGGTCCAGTGAATGCCCGCGCGGACCTGAAGATTTTCGACGACATAGCGGTCGTCGTCGTAACGGAGGAATTCGGCGCGGAACACCCGGCTGTAAAGTGCCAGGGTGCCGATCGCCAATAACACACAAAGGATCAGGCTGCGCTTGGTTAAAGGACTCAAGCCGATCGTCACATCATCATTGAATCAGGTTTTAAGCGGCAGGATAGTTGGACTTTAGGCACTAAAAGCAAAAGCCCGGCGGTTTGCCGGGCAATCTGCTTTCACCCACCAGTTATTTAGTTTCGTTACCGGGCGTCGCCGTAAACTCTTTCGGTTTTGCGATTGGCCGGGCAGCTCGCGTAGCCATGCTCGGCGCGCTGGCGGCTGCGCCATAACGCTCCATCAGCATTGGCACCATTGCTCCTTCGGCTTCCTTGACGAAGGTCAAGGAGCCCTCGGGGCCCAGGTCGACGCGAACAAAATCGCCGAGGCGTATCTGGCCAGTTGCGACCAGGTTTGCCAGCGGAAACACCAGGTGCCGTTCAATTGCTCGTTTCAAATGTCGAGCTCCGTACCGGGCATCCGTGCCTTCGTGCAACAGAAAATTCTTAACTTTCGGCGTGCAGGAGAAGACGAACTGGTTCGCTGCGGAAGCCATCAGTACCCGTTGCTGTACCATTCCAAGTTCAATTTCCAGAATCTGCTGCAGGTGTTCCGGCCGCAGGGTCTTGAATACCACAACCTTGTCGATGCGGTTCATGAACTCGGGCGTGAACTTGCGACGCGCCGCTTCGACCGCGGTGCGGTTGATTTTCTCGTCAAAGGCCTCATCCACCAGCTCAGCCTTGGGCGCGAATCCGAAACCACCCCCGACAAGGTTGCTCATCTCTCCAGCCCCCAGGTTTGAGGTCATAATAATGATGCACTGTGAGAGATCCACCCGGCGGTTGTCGCCGAGGGTGAGCGTAGCCTTGTCAAGGATTCCGAGTAAAAGCTGCCAAAGCGCATCAGACGCCTTTTCGATTTCGTCGAACAGCAAAATCGACATTTTCAGCTTGTCCGTATGCCATTGATTGAGGGCCTCCTGGGTAAGCAGGGGATGGGTCTCGCGGTGACCGAGATAGCCCGGAGGCGAGCCGATCAGCTTTGCGATTTCGTGAGAATGCTGGAATTCGGCGCAATCGATCTTGATGCAGGCGCGCGCGTCGCCAAAAAGCGTCTCGGCGAGCGCTTCCACCACGCGAGTCTTTCCGGAACCCGTCGGGCCCAGAAAGAGCAAATTTCCCACCGGACGATTCGGAGCATTCAAGCCAGCCAGGAACATCTGATAGATTTCGACGACCTTTTCGACCGCCGCGTCCTGGCCAACGATTTTGCGCCGGAGCCCACCTTCAAAGTCTCGGGCATCACCGCTCCGGCGATTAGGATCAAGAACTGTGCTGGCAATTGTCTTCATACTGGCGCCTAGCTCCCTTACTCTGGCTTGCGGATTCGATTGCGTTCCCCGGAGTGACAAATTTTGTCAATTTTCAAAACCTGCTCCGTGAACCTTTAGAGCAACCTTCTCGCCAACTCCGGACCAAGTCCGCAAACCTCACTTCTGCAACGTTTAGATGCGAAGGTTGCATCGAGAGAGACACTTACATTAGCAAGTGAAATCGTGTAAACGGAAATGTTTTGCGCAGGAAAAAGAACCAGACTAGCTTTCAGGGTCGGTCGGCGTCAAATTGCGAGGGCTTTCTGCCGCCGACAGTCAACCGAGTCATTCCCAAGGCCGGAAAAGGTCTGGAGCGGGCAGCTTTCTCCGACGTTCGTGGTCTGCCGTAACTAGCTATCAGAATTCCGCATCAGTAGCATCGAACAAAACGATGTCTCTGGAGAAGAACTTGCACCGCCGCCAACTTAACCTCTATCTAGTTCTTGGCTGTGGCTGCTTTCGGATTTGGCCTGATGCACCTTCGCACCGTGAAAGCGGCCGCCGCACCGCAAACGGCGAAATTCGTTCCCGCGACGGCAACCACTGTCACCAGCCAAAGCCCCACGCCAAAGTTGCCGGAGCCCGGAACAACGTTCTACGAAACTCGCCGCGGAGATACAGTCATCTCTGTAGCCCGGCATTATCTGGGCCAGACTTCCTACCTCACGTCGTCAGAATTGGCGGAGGCGATCCGCGGATCGAATGCCGACGTGCATGGCACTTTCCTGAAGGCGGGGCAGCAGTTGACCATTCCCGGAGTGATCGACAGCCCGATCCTCGAAAAATCCATCTCGGTCCCTAAAGACTTTGAAGTACGCGCAATCTATCTGACTGGATTGATGGCCAGCCAGCGATAAGGGAATAAAGATCGTCCGGCGCTGGCATGACGCCGGCGGAAACGCGGTTGTTTTTGACATTAAAGACAGCGATGGAACGGTCAACATCCCTTTTGAGCACCCGCTGCTGGGCGCACACAAAACCTACATTCACGATGTGCCCAAGTACGTTCGCTTCCTGCACTCGCAAGGCATGCACGCCATTGCCAGAGTCGCCATTTTCCGTGACGAACGCCTAGTGGTTTCCCACCCGGAACTGGCGATCAAGTCTAAGAAGACCGGACAGCCCTGGCGCGAAAACGGCAAACTGGTCTGGACCGACCCTTCGCGAATCGAAGTCCAGGAATATGACATAGCCTTGGCGATGGCCGCAGCCCAGGCTGGGGCAGACGAAATTCAATTCGACTACGTACGCTTCCCTGCCGAAGGCGACCAGAAAGACGCAAGCTTCTCATTCCAGAAATCGCATCCCGAGTGGCAGCGGTCTGAGGTGATTGCGGACTTCCTGCGCCGTGCCTATACCACGCTTCATCCCAAGGGCGTTCTGCTTTCGCTCGATGTATTCGGGATCATGGCCTGGCAGCGGCAGGTTGACCTGAACCACACCGGGCAGGACATCGTTCGCATGGCCAAGTTCTGCGACGTGCTCTCGCCCATGATTTACCCATCGCACTTCTTCGGCATGGACAACATCGCCCGGCCCGGTGACGAACCAGAGCACTTCATCGGCGAATCCATGGACCGCTTTGAGAAGATCACCCAAGGCAGCGGCGTGGTGATCCGCCCATGGCTGCAGGCATTCGCCTGGCGCACTCAAACCTATTCGCCGAAGTACATTGAAGTTCAGGTTCTGACCGCCAAGAACAAAGGCGGCGTCGGCTTCCTCTTCTGGAATGCCAATAACGATTACAGCAAGCCCTATATCGCCATGCCGGAGATGAAGGCTGCCAAGGGTCAATATTTCCGTGGAGATGAACTCAAGAATGTGGCTACGAATGTTGCCAGCGTGGTAGGGGCTCCGCCGGGTCAATGAGCTGGCCCGTTGCCGGACACCTCCCGCTATCCGGTGTCTAATTAAACATGGTTCGCAGGGTTGGCTTTAAGCGGCGTTTTCACGAAATGCCTCCTTTCGGAATCCTGGCCAGTGGTGCGGTGTTTTGCACGGTCGTCGGGCTTGGGTCGCAACGACTATCGGGAACCCAGAATCGATTGGATTTCACGTTCACCTGCTTTCCCCCAGCTCGCAAAAACGTGCCTTCGATCCATGGCTTCAGCCGATTGTCATTCGGGTGGACAGCAAAGGTCGAGACTATCTAAACGGTAATGTGATTCCCGCTTGCAAGATTTCGCCGGCCCTTACAGCGTCCTTTCGAACGCGAGCAGATTGGACAGTCTACGTAGCAGGCGATTTGGATTCCGACTTCGGAGATGTCGTAGAAGCCGCCGATGCGGTTCGAAGTGCTGGTGGTCGGGTTGCGCTGCTGACGCCAAATCGACAGTGAGCAGCCCAAACAGCCCGATAGCTGCTCTGGTGAGTGTCATCCCGAAAGCGCCCGCTGAAGCGGGCGCGAGAGGGACTGTGCGTCGATGGGTAGCGCCTGTGGCGTTTTTAGGGTCACATTTTGCTGCATGCAGCATCTTTCGTCCCGTCGATGCCGCTGCCAGCGTAATCGCCTCGTACGATCCCTCTCCGACGCGCTAAGCGCGTCTCTTCGGAATGACACTCAAGGTGGAAGATGCGTCCTTTACCGTGAACCCTCAGCGGCTGAAGCCATCCCTGAAACACACCTTTTCCCCAGGTGCAGCGCCCGTCATTTGCAGCGTTACATTTGCTGCATGCAGCATCTTTCATCCCGTCGATGCCGCTGCCACCGCTACTGCTGCGTACGATCCCTCTCCGACGCGCTAAGCGCGTCCCTTCGGGATGACACTCACATTGGAAGATGAAAGGGCCGCTGCAAGCGGGCGGACAGGACATAAATTCAGTACCGCTCATGGTGATGTTCAGATTTACAGGATACGTAATTCCCTAACGTGCAATGTCCTTGCTTTGGCTGTGCTAGCATCGCCTGAGAAGCCGCACAATGGTCTGCGTCTCTCGCACATTTCGAATCTTCTTACTGCTCTCTTTCTCGCTATCACCACGCTTCCAGCTCACGCTGCCGACCAGCATTGGCTGCGCGTCAGCTCGGATCATTTCCTCGTAATCACCGACGCGAACGAGAAATCCGGCCATGATGTTGCAGCGCACTTCGAGCAGATGCGGAGCATCTTCGGGCAGTTGTTGTCGCGAAGTAAACTGCGAATGTCTCGAGCCGATCGAGATCATCGCCATCGCAAGCGACAAGAATTACGCGAAGCTTGCGCCGCTGGTGAATGACCAGCCCACCACTGCACCAGGCTTTTGGCTCTCCGGCGAAGACCGAATTTTCGTGGTGCTGAATTTATTCGAGCCGGACAGCTGGCATGCGGTCGAGCATCAGTTCGCGCATTACATGCTGGACTGCAACTATCCGCCGACGCCGCCCTGGTTCGATGAAGGTTTCGCCGAGTATTTCGCTTCCCTGAATCTGACCGCCAAAACGCCGAACTCGGCAGCGACCCGGAGCTCGCTCCCTCCAGTCGGACTGACATTCTCGGCCACCCGGTTCAATCAACAAATTCGAAGTCTTTTACGGAAATACTGCAGAATCCGGTCTGGCTGGCATGGCCGGACCTGCTGACCATGAAGAACCGCGCCGCAAACGGCCAGGAAGGCACTCACCATACGCTTTTCTATGCGCAGTCCTGGATCCTGGTGCACTACCTTCTCAACAAAGACAAAATGTCCGAGCTGGGCAAATATTTCGGCCTGGTTGAAATCCAGCGAATGCCGGTCGATCAGGCAATTCAACAGGCGTTTGGAATGCCGGTGGCGCAACTCGATCAGGAGGTGAAAGCCTACTTCCATTCGCTGGCGCCGTTCTTTACTGCGTTGGACGATGCCCAGCGGCCAACACGCTCCCCCGATTCCGCGAGGCGCTTATCGAACTGCGCTGCCTTTTTCCGTTGATGACGTCGGTACCAGCACGAAATCTCTACCGATTCCAGAAGCGCAGGCGCTGGTGGATGAAATGGAGCTCGCATCCCAGAACGGCGACAGCAGGCGTTTGATCAACTGCAAAAACTAATCGCCGATCCGAAAACCGAAACTGTTGTAGCGCATCGCGCGCTGGCTTGGGTATACGTTCAGAAAGGCGATACCAAGCAGGCTTTCGAAGAACTGAATGCCGCCGTGCAGACTCAATGCGAACGATCCCTGGACGCGGTTCGGGATGGCGCTGGCCAGTTATCACTCGGGCGAAAAGGGCGCACGGGTTGCAAGGCTCTGGCAAACATGATGGAAAGCCTGCACATCGTCATCGACGAGTATCCCGATTTCGCCGAGGCCTACAACATGCTGGGATGGGCGCGGCTGGCGGGAGGCGGCGGCAACGCGGCAGTGGAATCGATGAAAACCGCAGTGCAGCTCAGCCCGCGCGACCAGGAATATCAGTTGCGGCTGGCGCGCGCGTATGAGGCCGCGAAGAAGTTCGATGATGCGACCGAGATACTGCAGCGTCTGAAGCTGAGCCAGGATCCGAATGTATCGAGCGCGGCAGCAAAAGATCTCGAAGACCTGCCATTCCTTGAAAAGTATGGCGTTCTCCCGCAAGAAGCCGGGGCCTCCGCGAAATCGAACCAGGTCGCCGCGTCTAATGAGAAGGCTGCTAAAAATGACGACGAAGATTCCGACAACGACCAGCCCGCGAGTTCCTCCAGCCCCGTAAATGTGAAAACCTCGATCGATAACCGACCGGTCAAGTTTCTGAAGGCCACATTGGTTTCGGTGGATTGCTCGAAGCCTCCGGCGGCGGTGCTTTCGGTTTTACGCGGCAGTCGAGTTCTGAAGTTCCGCACCACCGACTACAAATCGTTGGCCATAATCGGAGCCTCCGACTTTTCCTGCTCCTGGAAAAATATTTCCGTCAATCTGAATTACCGCGCCGGCGGCAAGATGGATGGCGATCTTGTTTCCGTCGAAGTCCCCTGACGTGGAGCTTTCCCGCTGTTGCGAGTAAGATGAGTGGCTCGCAACTTTCCCCTTAGGAGATTCTTCCTCGTGCGAAAACTGTGTTTCGTGCTCGCGTTTGTTTTCTTGACGCTTTCTCTCACAGCACAAATCTATGAGCAGAAACTTTTCGGCGCGATGCACTGGCGAAACATTGGTCCTTTTCGCGGCGGCCGGGTGCTCACAGTTGCCGGCATCCCCGGTGATCCCAAGACTTATTATTTTGGCGCCGTCGCCGGCGGAGTTTTTAAATCGACCGATGCCGGCGTCAGCTGGAAGCCGCTTTTCGACCACCAATCCACGTCCTCCATCGGCGCGATTGCGGTAGCCGACTCTGACCATAACGTCATTTACGTGGGTACGGGTGAGGCTTGCATTCGCGGCAATATGTCATATGGCGACGGCGTATATAAGTCGATCGATGGCGGCAAAACCTGGCAGAACATTGGCCTGCGGGACACCCAGCACATTGGCGCGGTCATCGTTGATCCCAAAGATTCGAATATCGTATTTGTCGCCGCTCTGGGCCATGCCTATGGCCCTAACTCCGAGCGCGGCATTTTCGCACTCGCGACGGCGGCAAGACCTGGGACAAGGTTTTGTACAAAGACGATCACACCGGCGGCATCGATATAGTTTTCGATCCCAACAATTCGAGCGTTCTCTTCGCCAGCCTGTGGCAGGTCATGCGCACGCCTTACAGCCTGGATAGCGGCGGCCCGGGCAGCGGACTGTATAAATCCATCGACGGCGGCACTACATGGAAGCGATTGGAGGGCAACGGCCTTCCCGATGGGATTATGGGGCGCATTGGCATCAGCGTTTCTGGCGGCGATTCTAATCGCATCTATGCCTTGATCGAATCGAAGAAGGGCGGAGTGTATCGCTCTGACGACGGCGGCGAGCATTGGAGTCTCATCAACAGTGATGAGCGCTATCGCCAGCGCGCCTGGTACTTCACTCACATCTTCGCCGACCCGAAATCCGCCGACACAGTTTACGTCCTCAACACGGGTCTATTTCGCTCCACCGATGGCGGCAAGTCGTTCTCCTTGCTTCCGGCGCCGCACGGCGATCATCACGGACTGTGGATCGATCCCTCGCAATCCGCAGCGGATCATAAACAGCAATGATGGCGGCGTAACCATCTCAATTGATGGCGGACGCACATGGACGCAGCAAAATAATCAGCCAACCGCGCAGTTCTATCATGTTATCGCCGATAACCGCTTCCCGTATTACCTTTACGGATCGCAACAGGACAACAGCTCAATCGCGATCGCCAGCCGCGATACCAGTCAATGGGTCATCAATGACAAAGATTGGTACTCGGTGGGTGGCGGAGAAAGTGGATACATCGCTCCCGATCCGCGGAATGCGAACATCGTGTATGCCGGCGACAACGGCGCAGTGTTGACCCGCTTCGATAAGCGCACCGAGCAGGCGCAGGATGTTTCTCCGTGGCCATTGGACAGATCCGGCCAGGCAGCCGAAGATCTAAAGCATCGCTTTCAGTGGACCTACCCGATTGTGATCTCGCCCAATGATCCCGACGAGATTTATGCGGGCGCTGAAGTATTTTCAAGAGCACCGACCAGGGCCACAGCTGGACTGCTATCAGTCCCGACCTGACCCGCAATGACAAGAGCAAGCAGAAGCCCTCAGGCGGTCCGATTACGCTGGATATCACCAGCATCGAATATTACGACACGGTCTTTACGATGGCCGAATCCCCGGTCGGAAAGAATCTGATCTGGGCCGGCACTGACGATGGGCTCATCCAGCTCACTCGGGACGGCGGCCAGCACTGGACCAATGTCACGCCATCCAAAACTCTTCTGCCAGAATGGAGCCTGATCAGTCTGATTGAGGCTTCTCCGCACGATGCCGGCACCGCTTACGCTGCAGTCGATCGCCACAAGAACGACGACTTGCGCGCTTACATTTATAAGACCACCGACTTCGGAAAGTCCTGGACAAAGATCAGCGCTGGCATTCCCGATGGCGCCTACGTCCACGCCGTCCGCGAAGACCCGAAGAACAGGAACTTGCTCTACGCTGGAACCGAACTTGGGGTATACGTCTCTTTCGATAGCGGGATGCATTGGCAATCCTTGCAGCTGGATCTTCCGACCACTCCGATCTACGACTTGATCGTGAAGGATAACGATCTCGCGGTCGCCACCAATGGCCGCTCATTCTGGATTCTTGATGATGTGAGCCCGCTGCGAGAGCTGACTTCCCAGCGGCAACCCAAGACATGATCCTCTATCAACCAGCGCCCACCTATCGCATGAATTTTCCCGAGCAAGTGGATAAAAATGGGCCGGTTGGGGAGAATCCTCCGAACGGGCTTATCGTCAGTTATTACCTGAAAGCTGCATCCAAGGATGAAATCACTCTGGACATCCTGGATAGTTCGGGAAAACCTGTACGGCATTATTCCAGCAAACCCAGTAATAAGTCTGAGCAACCACCGGAGTGGCCTGACCTCGAAAAACCGCCGGAGCTATTACCGGCCGAGGCTGGCATGCATCGCTTTCCATGGAACCTACGCTATGAAAGCCCGACAGAAATTCCGGTCGCATTTTATGCCGGGAATGGGCCCGGAGGGACCAATCGTCCTCCCAGGCACTTACAAGCTCAAATTAACGGTCGATGGAAAAGCCAAACGGTTCCGGCGGAGATAAAGCTAGATCCTCGGGTACACGTTGCAGAAGCCGACTTGCAGAAACAGAGTGACCTCGAGATGAAGGTGCGGGATGACATCGAAGCATTGCATGTCGCGGTAAATCAAATTCGCGGCGTCCGCTCTCAGCTGGAAGTGGTCGAGAGACGCTTCCGGAAGTCCGGCGAAAAGACCAGCCGATCATCGCCGCAATCGATGATCTGAATAACAAGATGGCGCCGGTCGAGCAGGCACTCATTCAGGTGAAGCGAAAGAGCTCTGAAGGCAACTTGGGCTACCCCAACATGCTGAATGCGGAGTACGACACGTTCCGAGAGACGATCGAGGGCGCAGATGCAGCGCCGACGGAGTCCGAAATGTCGGTCTTCGAAGGACTACACCGTCGTTTGGAACAGCAATTGGCTGTCTGGAAGCAGATCGCATCGAAAGACGTGCCGGAATAAATGAGCAAGTGCGAAAGGAAAATATCTCGTTGGTTGAAGTTCCATCGGGTAAAGACTGAAGTGGACGCGAAAGCGGGATGCAACAACTGAAAAACCCTTCCAGCGTTCCTGGAAGGGTCTGCAAGTGGATGCGGGGCTCGATCCGTGCTCCCCAACACACGTTGTTGTATTAGGGTTGACTATCCACGGCTGACGTTGGCTGCCTGGAACCCTTTTGGTCCCTTCAGCAAGTCAAACTCCACCGTTTCGCCCTCATTGAGAGTGCGATAGCCGTTTTCCTGGATGGCGGAGAAGTGAACGAAAACGTCTTCACCCGTAGACCTCTGAATGAAGCCGTATCCTTTGGCCCCGTTAAACCACTTTACTGTACCCTTCTCTCTCACTAAGTTACTCCTTTCAGCCATTCGCTAAGATTTGCCCAGGTTCTTCGTGAGGCTCGCGCCTCAATTTCCCCCCTGAAGGAACCGGAGCAGGTTGAATACAGGTGGCGTCTTGCTACACCTGAGTCGGCTCAAAAAGAGAAAAGCCCTGGCATGAGGAAAACGCTTCCCCAATCACCAGAGCAATGACCCATTTGCGAGTTTCGACGACGTGACACAAAACATCCGCCCGGATTCCGTACACTCACTGCCCCAAAGTTCAGGCAGTGAGCACCAAATATTATTCAGGAACTTACCGTCATGGCAAGAAAAATATGCGCATTTAAATCGATTTAATTAAGAAGCCCGGTTTGGCTTGTACCCGAGTTCCAATTGAGGAGGGGTCGATCACGGGCAAGTGTTTGATAAGATTGGTAGATTGTGCAGCAGCTCAGCCTGCAGCCCGCAGCTGACGGAAAAGCCGGAAAGCGGCACAAAGACTAAACGCGAGCCGCTTCCGGTACTATCGCCGGCTGACTACTTCGACCGTTAGATATCTGCTGCGGACCGAAGTCCACACCTTTGCGTTCTCAGTTGCCGCAAACGCAATCCTGTCATTTTTTCCTTTTGTTCTGCTGCTGATGACGTTGGTTCTGCGCGTTTTCCACTCTCGGACGATGTACCGCATCATCGTGGAATTGCTGAGAGACTACGTCCCTGCCGGGCAGGAATTTGTAATTCGCAACCTGACTGCGTTGGCGGCCGCGAGGAACAGCGCGCAGTTGGCATCATTTCTTATTTTGCTCGTGACCTCGACCGGGATATTTATGCCGTTGGAAGTTGCGCTGAACCGGGTATGGCGTTTTCCCAATAACCGTTCCTATTTGGGAAACCAAATCATTGCCCTGGGACTGGCTTTTGCCTGTGGAATTCTTTCACTGGTTTCAATTGCGCTGAGCGCTGGTAATCTTTTCCTGCTTCGTATGCTGGCCTTCGGCCACGAATTTTTTCTGGTACGGATCCTCGACTTTATGACCGCGAAAGTATTCGCCACCGTCGCAAGCATGGGCATCTTCTTTCTGATCTATTGGTTGCTGCCGAATGGTAAAGTTCCGGCGAAGGCAGTGCTGCCGGCCGCAATCGTCATGGGACTGCTTTCCGAAATCCTCAAATACTCCTATATCCTGCTGCTTCCGCGGTTGAATTTCCAGGAAGTATACGGGCCCGTTCGCAATTTCCGTCAGCATGATGTTCTGGGCGTTCTTGTCAGGATTGCTGCTGCTTGACCGGCGCGCATCTCTCCGCGCAAAAAATATTCCTGAAAGAAAGTTAGGGCTTGGTCAGTCATTTGATTCGGTTTATTTCCTCGACCACGAGGTATCGAAGGTCTGATCGCGCTTTAGATTGCCCGGCGTGTGTTCAATGATCACAGCCTGCGTGTGACATCCGTCACAGAACCGCCCGAAAAAATCGATATACTCTTGCTGCTCCCGTCAGAGCGCGGCCTCCAGACTGTGAGGTCGAGTTGCGCTCCGCTTTTCGCGATTGCAATCTTGCTAGCGGCTTCCGGTATCGCTGCGGCAGAAGAACCGATCCAGCTTCCCCATCGAAACGTCCCCGCTGTCGAATCCGCGGCTGTCCAACTGCCGGTGTCGTGGCCGATCTTGCGCGATTCGGCAAAGATTTTTTCCGGAACCGTTCTGCAAGTTGAGCACCGCAATTCCGATTCATCCAGCGCTCTTGCGACTACCGAAATCCGGTTCCGCGTGGATCAAGCTATCCGTGGTGTAAGCCGCGGGCAGGTGATCGAGATCAAATGAATGGGCAGGACTGTGGCAGTCGGGCGAGCGCTATCATCCCGGCGAACGGGTTCTACTGTTCTTGTATCCCCCGAGCAAATTGGGACTCACCAGCCCCGTAGGAAGCGGCGCCGGCCGTTTCCCTGTAGATCGCACTGGGCGGGTGATCGCTAAAAGCGCCTATCGGTAAGCCGCCTCGCGACGATTGAAATTCGGCGAGATCGTTGCGACCATTCGGGAAGCGGAGAAGGAATAGTGCAGTGCTGAAACCGATCTTGCGTTAGCGACGATTCTTGCTGATGACCGAGCACGGCCCAGTGCTGGAGGCCCGGCGCTACGTCGCCGGAGCAAGTTATTTCGATCCTTCCGCGACAGGTTCGCCGCTCATCTGGTCACAAGGAAGCCTAAATTATTACACCGATCAGGGCGACCTCAGCACGCTCCTTCCCGGCGCAAGCGCGGACACCTTTGTGGCGAACGCATTCAGCATGTGGACGGCGGTCCCTACTGCCGCGCTTTCGGCAACCCACTCAGGACAACTGGCTGAAGACGTCAGCGGTTCAAACCTCTCGGTCGCGAGCGGGGTAATCACAACTCCTGCCGATATCGCCCCTACCGCAACCAGTACGCCGATCGGCATCGTCTATGACCAGGACGGTTCCGTTACTGACGATCTGCTTGGCGCGGGAGCAAGCAATGCCGCGTATTGCGCGCAAAATTCAGCATTCGGTGGAATTGATAACTTCGGCACCAATGCGCAGTTTCTGCATGCACTTATTGTTTTGAATGGCAACTGCGCCCAGAGTTCTTCGCAATTGCCGGACCTGCAGTATCACCTGGTGCGGCTGATTGGTCGGGTTCTCGGACTCGACTGGTCGCAAGCCAACCTTAACGTGGTGACCGGAAAGCCAGCCGCTACGGCTGCCCAAATCGCCGGCTTTCCGGTCATGCATGAGTTCGATCCGCCTTTGTGCGTTCCGGTGGCGAATTGCTATTCGAACAATGGAACGGTCAATCCGGCGCAGCCGAAAATGGACGATCAGGCCGCGATGTCCCGCCTCTACCCAATTACCGCGCAGAACGTCGCGAACTTCCCTGGGAAAAAAGTCTTCTGTGCAGGCCACAGCCCGCATTCATGGCAGCGTTTACTTCACGGACAGCAAGGGAGCTGCCGGCCAGCCGATGCAAGGAGTAAATGTTGTGGCACGCTGGATCGATCCTTCGACGGGTCAGCCATCGGGAACGGCCGTCGCGTCTTCGATTTCAGGATTCTTGTTTTGTGGCAACGCCGGAAATGTGGTCACCGGATACCTCGACAGCACCGGTCAGAATTTCAATCGATTCGGATCCAACGATCCCACTCTCGAAGGCTTTTTCGATCTCGGAGGGTTGCAGATTCCGAACGGAGCAACCAGCGCGCAATACCAACTGACGGTCGAGGCCGTCGATCCATTATGGTCCACCAACGCCGGGCCTTACGGTTCCTCTTCGCAGGTCCAACCTTCCGGCTCCGCGCAGCCAATTGTTGTGACCGTTAACCTTGGCGGTGACGTCACGCAGAATATATTGATGCAAGGGAGCGCAGTCCAAAAAACGCCTGCGTACGGTGCCACCAGCTATGCATCCCCAGCCCAGCTGCCGACTTCTGGGAACTGGGCTGGGACGCTCAGCGGATATGGCGATGCCGACTTTTTTCAATTTTCGGCGCAGGCCAATCGCACGCTTTCGGTGATTGTGAACGCGACCGACGACTCGCACCTTCTTTCAGAATCTAAGGCCGATCCGGTAATTGGAATGTGGGCCCTGGCCGATCCAGGTACATCGCCGGCGCCCGCCAACACTCCGTCGGCGTTCAACACCACAGTATCGGGAGAAACGCGGCTGGACGCGCAAATCTTGCAGAGCGCCGCCTTTCGCGTGGGAATCGCCGACTATCGCGGCGATGGCCGGCCTGACTACAACTACAACGCCCGGGTACTTGTACGGCGATAACGTGAGCCCCGGCCGCGCCAGTGTCGCCGGAGGAACTCCGCTTACCATCGCAGGCTTGGGCCTGCAGGCGAATACTGCCGTCCAGATTGGGGCCGCTGCTCCGTCTGTGCTTGCCTCATCGGCAACCCAGTTGTTGGTCGACAGCCCAGCCGCGCCGGACGGAATTTACAATCTCGCGCTGCAGGATTCGAGCTTCCGGCGGAAGTTCGACCATGAGCAATGCTCTGACCGTGGGCGCCGGCCCCACTGATTTGATCAAGATGATCTCGGGGGCGAATCCAGGCACTGCCGGCGGGCGGACAAGCGCCTATCGCCATTTTCGGTTCTCGTAGTGGCGTCAGACGGTGTCACGCCTGTGGCCGGCGCCAGCGTGCAGTTTAGTTCTACTCCGGCAGTCGGTTTGTCAGCATGCGCAGGCGCAGCCAGCTGCACCGTATTCACCGACCAGAGCGGAGTGGCTTCCACTTACATGACGGTGCTGTCGGCGGGAGTATTGACGCTTACGGCAAAGTTGGCGCCCGCATCGTATTCCAATCCGCAACAAGTGCAAACCACTTTGCTGGGAACGTCTTCATCTCTCGACCTGGTATTGATGACCCCGCCGCTTTGGATCGCTCAGGGCGCAACTGTGAGCTTCCCGGTAGCTGCGCGCCTGCTTTCTAATGGCACGCCCGTCAGCGGCACAAGTTTGAGTTTTCAGATTACAGGAGGCACCGGGACGTTAAGCGCCGCGTCCAGCTCGACCGACTCGAATGGCAACGCGTCCGTAAACCTGCAGGTCAGCTCGCTGGCGGCTTCGGTCCGAGTGAGTGTTTGCGTCGCACCCGCAATACTCCGTGCCAGGTATTGAATGCGACGATGGTGCAGACGTCTTCGCTGCAATTGCAGCCGGTCTCGGGCACTTTGCAGATTACGACGCCCGGGCAGAACTTTCAGCCGTTGCAGGTTCGGGCGGTCGATATGTCCAGCCCACCGCATCCAGTGCTCGGAGCGAGTGTGACTTTTCTCGCATACATTGGCACGAATGCCGGGAAACCAGCCGATCATCTGGGCGGGAGAAACGCAGACTTCACAACCGAGTATGCCGGTGATTCTCGCCGAATCGCAATCGACTGCGCATTCGGACATCAACGGAGTAGCCTCGCGCCGCTCTCACAACGGTAGTGACGTCAGGCAATATCGCAGTCCTTGGGTAGTGCGACCGCAGGAAACAGCAGCGTGGCGTATGAAGCGCAACAATTGGGACCGTAAGTTTTCCCGATACTAGCATCGCATTACTGAAAGTCCGGCGAAGCTGATCTGATCTCAGCCCTTCACGCACTCCCGAATCTCGGCTTCGCTCAAGGTATGGTCCGATGCTTTGGCCCGCTTGTAAATCCGCTCCACAACTTCATCCGAAGGTGCAATCCCGCGCCGCTCCAGCCAGAAGAGCACATTCGATTTGCCGCTCATCGGCCCGATGTCGATGACCTGCTCCATTCCGAACAACTGCGAAGGCACGCCGGAATAAACTGCGTTCGCGAGCTCGACATCGTTCTTCTTATAAGCCTTAATCACCGCGGCGGCATGCACGCCGGTCGCGGTTCGAAACGCGTCTTCGCCCACCACTGGATAATTGGGAGGAATGGGCACGCCGGTGGCGCGTGACACCGCTTCACAATAATCCTTCAACCTGGTGAGATCTTGCTGGTCCCACGGTGAAATCCCCATCAACTTCAGATTCACCAGCATCTGGTCCATCTGCGTGTTGCCGACGCGCTCGCCGGTCCCGAGCGCGCAGGCATGAACGCAATCGGCGCCCGCCGCCAGCGCCGCCATAGAATTTGCGACGGCAAAACCGCGATCGCAATGTCCGTGCCAATCTACGCGAATTTTTTCGCCCGAGGGCCTGACGACTTCATCGATGACAAATTTCACCAGCGCATACGCGCCCATGGGAGTGGCATGACCCGCGGTGTCACAGACCACAATTGCTTTCGCTCCGCAATTGATGGCGGTCGAATACAGCCGCTTCACCATATCCGGATCGCAGCGGCTGGTATCTTCGGTGACATACATCACATCAAGTCCCAGCCCACGGCAAACTTCACGGCCTTTTCGGTTGTTTGCAGCAGAAAATCCTCGGTCCAGCCTTCGGTATATCGGCGGATCGGACTCGATCCGATAAATGTTGCCGCGTCGATCTTCAGTCCAGTGCGTTGCACGATTTCCGCAATCGGACGGATGTCATTCTCATGAGTACGCGCGGCGCAGTTGGCTGTGATCTTCATGCGCTGCCCGACGATTTCGCGCGCCAGAGCTTCAACGTGTTCGACCGCTCGCGGCCCGGCCCCTGGAAGTCCGAGATCGAGAGAGTTGATTCCGAGAGCTTCCATCAGATGCAGAATCTCGATCTTTTCGGCGATGGAAGGATCGCGCACCGAAGGCGACTGCAGGCCGTCGCGGAGAGTTTCATCGTTCAGCGAAACCGCGCTATGGGGAATGAGCGTAAGCGGGAGCGCGCGATTCCAGTCGTAGATAAGTTCAGAAGCCTTCATTTCATTGAAGCAGAAGCCATTTTACTTGATGATGTCTGCGTCACAGTGTGGTTTGCTATGCTCAACTGGCAATGCGGACATTCGTTGCGCTCGATCTGGATTCGGCAATCCGCGAGCGGATTCTCGAGTTCATTCAAGAGGTTCGCAACTACGCTCCCGACGCGCGCTGGATGAGCAGTGAGTCGTTGCATGTAACTATGAAATTTATTGGCGAGCAGCCGGATGCAATGGTGTCATCAGATCGAAACCTCGCTGCGAACCATGCAGAGCGGACCATTTCAGCTCGGATTCAGCGGCTGTGGTTTCTTTCCGACGCCACGCGCGGCACGAGTTTTCTGGGTCGGAATCCAGGCCGACGACGCACTTGGAAAATTGGCCAGAAGTGATCGATGATTCCCTGGAGAAAATCGGCATCGCTAAGGAGAACCGAATTTTCAGCCCGCATTTGACGTTGGCGCGAGCCCGAGGCGGCTCAGGCGCGCCGGGACGGCATAAAGGCGATAAACCGAACCGCCAGTTTGCGAAGCTGCAAGAGTTTCTCGCCAAACGTCCTGCGCCCGAATTTGGTAGCATGACCGCCCGCGAATTCTTTTTATATCGCAGCCAGCTTTCGAGCCAGGGTTCACAATATACAAAGATCGCGCGCATTCAACCTCGAAGGCTCAACCACGTAAGCATGAATCCCATGTCTCATCAGCGCGGCCGCAGGATATTTTCTGGGATCGATCCCGTTTGGATATTTACTGGTGCGGTGGTTTCGTGGGGCCGACGTTCGCGCCACAGGCAGTGGAAACATCGGCGCCACCAATGTTGCGCGAACTTCGCCAGCCTTGGGAATTCTGACACTGGTGCTTGACGTCCTGAAAGGAATGGCCGCGGTTTACATTGCACTGACATTGTGCCCTGGTAATCGAACGCGCCGCATTCGTCGCCGCCCTGGCAGCGGTCATGCGGCCACATCTTTCCTGTGTGGCTGCGGTTCCGCGGCGGCAAAGGCGTAGCCACCGGATTGGGCTCATTCGTTTTGCTCACACCGAAAGCTATCCTGCTTGGCGATGGCGGTGTTCGTGATCATGCTCGCGGTATTTCGATTTGTCTCACTGGCTTCGGTCACGGCGGCGGTTTTCCTGCCGCTTTTCGGACTCCTCTTGCATGAGGCGCGAAATTTGCCGCAAATTCTTCTTTTGTCGCTGGGTTCAGCTCTCATTATTCTGAAGCATCGACCAAACATGCAGCGGCTACTGGCAGGCACAGAGCCGAAGTTCAGGGAACACAAATGAGCAGAATCGCAGTCATCGGCGCTGGAGCATGGGGCACTGCGATTGCGATCGTGCTCGGCCGCTCTCATCGGCATGAAGTGAAACTTTGGGCCTTCGAAAAACAAGTGCGCGATTCCATCGATACGACGCGAATGAATTCAGTTTTTCTGCCGGGCGAGCGAATTCCTGACAGCGTCAAATCGACCGGCGACTTCGCCGACGCATTGGAGGCGGTTGAAATCGCCGTAACCGCAATGCCCTCTCAGCACTGCCGCGCGCTTTTTGAGCAGATGGTTCCACACCTGCGCCCGGGCGCGCTGATTGTCAGCGCCACCAAAGGTTTAGAACAAACCACGCTGCTGCGCATGAGTGAAGTTATTTGCCAGGTCGCAGGCGAGAGACGAACTGAGTGCCATGTCGGGAGCGATGAGCGGACCCACTTTCGCCGCCGAGGTAGCGCGGGGTGATCCAACTGCGATCACCATTGCTTCGCAGAATAAAGAATTAGCAACCATCGTTCAGCGCGAATTCAGCGATCCTGGTTTTCGCGTTTATACCAATGAAGACCTGGTCGGAGTGGAACTGGGCGGTTCACTGAAAAACGTCATCGCCATCGCCGCCGGGGTATGTCACGGATTGAATCTCGGACACAACTCAGTAGCGGCGCTCATCACCCGAGGATTAGCTGAGATCACCCGGCTGGCGGTGGCCTGCGGCGGACGGAGTGAAACGCTTTCCGGGCTCGCAGGGCTGGGAGACCTGGTGCTTACTTGTACCGGTGCTTTATCACGCAATCGCAGCGTAGGCGTGGAGCTGGGACGCGGACGGAAGCTGCCGGAGATCGTCGCCAGCATGCATGGCATGGTCGCGGAGGGGATTTTTACAACCAATGCTGCCGTCCAGCTGGCCAAGGCGCACGCGGTAGAGATGCCCATTACCGAACAGATGCATGCCGTGCTCAATGAAGGCAAACCTCCGCGGGAGGCTATTCAATCTCTGATGAGCCGCAGTTCCAGGCGGGAGACGGATTGACGGCCAAGGCGCAGTAAACCCCGCCAGCGACGTGCCTTTGGGGTACTTTGGTAACGGCTCACAATCACCAAGAGCCTGCTGCCGCGATCCCTTCCAAAGTAAAATTTGAGGTAGGACTCCGTCTGGTACTCGTGTGCATGTACGGAGGCAAGTTCACTTGGGCGCCAAATTTCTTCCAACCCGCATCCCTATTCTGTATGTAATCCTGAGTGTGCTGGTACTCATCAGCGTGGTGCCGATGTATTTTTACTCGGCCCAGGTCCAGTCGATTAATCGCGACCGGCTTATCACCAACGAACGCCTGCTTCAGAACACGGTCACGCGATCGATTGCAGATGACATCTCGCAGCATCAGGATTCATTTCGGCTGATGCAGGCAAACCTGGCTTCGGCGCTGCAGATTGCCAGCGGCGGAGACTTGACGGGCGAGCACGTGCAGGCGCCTGAACTTCGCGCGCTGCTCGAAAATTTTGTTTCTTCGTCTGAGGACCTTGACTATGCGACGTTGCTGAACTCCGAAGGTAAAGGAATCTCGGCCGGAAGAATCGAACCGGACGCATTTCTGCAACGTGAACTGGAACAGGCCTATGCGGCTTCGCGGGATTCGCGGGCCTACAACGGGCAGCCGCTGGTGGTTGGCAGCGGCAAATCGGCGCGCACCGTGATGCTGGTCAGCACACCGGTGAAGTACCAGGACCGATTTCTCGGCATGATCGCGTCCGTAGTCGACCTTGGATTTTTGATCCGCCGTCTGCAGGAAATCGAAGGCGGAGGATTAAGTCCGTACGTAGTCGACAGCCAGGGCCGCCTGGTCGCCGGCACCAGCTCTCAATATGCAACCGGACAGGACATGACCAATCTTGAGATCGTGCGCAATTTCGTCGAGCAGGGCGGCAGAGCGCAGATGGTGGCGGCGACCCATGAATTCACCATCGGAACGGGGAAAAAAGCCAGGCTGATGCTGGGCACGTACAGCCCGGTTACTAATCTGGAGTGGGCGGTGATCGTGCAAAAGCCGCGCGATGAAGCCTATAGCAGCGTCTATGAAATGCAGCGCTCGGAGCGGTTCCTGGCGATGTTCGCCATTGGGCTGAGCATCGGCGTCGGAGTTATCGCTGCCCGCCGGATTACAAACCCCCTGGAAGTTCTCACCGAGTCCAGCCACGCAATTGCCCGCGGAGACTTTTCGCAGCGCGTGGAACTCAAGAGCCGCACCGAAATCGGTGAGTTGGCATCCACTTTCAACTTCATGTCAGGCGAGCTGGAGCATTTCATCCTCGACCTGAAGCGCGCCGCCGCCGAAAACCGCGAGCTGTTCATGAACTCGATTCAAATGCTGGCCGGCGCGGTCGACGAAAAAGATCCGTACACGCGCGGCCACTCTGATCGCGTCACCAAATACTCTTTGCAGATCGCTAAAGAAATGGACCTGCCGGAAGATTTTTGCGAGATTCTGCGAGTCTCGGCGCAGCTGCATGACGTGGGCAAGATCGGTATTGAAGACCGCATCCTGAAAAAGCCAGGCGCGTTGACCGAAGAAGAATTCACCATTATGAAGACCCACACCACCAAAGGCGCCAACATTTTGCGGCCGGTCGCGCAGCTGAAAGAAATGATTCCTGGTATCGAGCTTCACCACGAGTCTCTGGATGGGCGGGGATATCCCCACGGTTTTAAAGGGGACCAGATTCCCTTGCTGCCTCGCATCATTGCGGTAGCGGACACATTCGACGCCCTGACCACAAACCGTCCCTATCAGAAGGCGCACGATTCGCCACGAAGCGCTGCGGATAATTCATTCTCTTTCCGGCAAGCGGCTTGACCAGGATGCGGTCGCAGCCCTGAATGCAGTGTTCCAGCGCGGCGAAATCCAGGTGCCCCACGCGGTGGCCATGGCGGCCGGCGCTTCGAACGAAGCCGCCCCTGCAAGCATGGTTTTTCCGCCTGCGAATGATGCAATCGAAATGGACCGCGTCTAGCCGCTTCCGCTGATCACTCTCCGTCGCTGCCGCCGCTATAATGAAAACGTATCCTTCCTGAGCTGAAGAATTCATGATTCAGACCCTTTTTGGCAGTACTGAAAAGAAGGCCGGCCTTTTTGACCGCATGAAAGAGGCGGTGACCCGCACTCGCGAAAATCTCAGTGAGCGGATCGATGAAGTTGTCGCATTTAACAAGGAGATTGATCGCAACACGCTGGACGAACTTGAAGGGAGCCTGCTCGGCGCAGACCTGGGATCTGCCACCACTCATCAGGTGATCGCGAAGTTGAGGGAGCGAGCCGACCGCAAGCAGATCAAAGATGCGGCGGAACTCAAACGCCTGCTCAAAGAGGAGCTGCTGGCCATCCTGAACTCGGCCAATACGCCTCCCGTTGAAAGGCCAGAGGGAGTTCCGGAAGTTGTGCTGGTAGTTGGAGTGAACGGCACCGGCAAGACAACCACCATTGGCAAGCTGGCCCAGACGTTGCGCGCCGAAGGAAAAACTGTGCTGCTGTGCGCGGCCGACACCTTCAGGGCAGCGGCGATCGAGCAGTTGGAAATTTGGGGGCAGCGCACCGGCACGGAAGTCATTCGTACGAAAGCGGGCGGCGATCCGGCGGCTGTACTCTATGACGCACTGGAAGCCGCCAATGCGCGCCACATCGACTGCCTGATTGTTGATACCGCGGGACGCCTGCACACCAAGACCAACCTGATGTCAGAACTGGAAAAAATGCGACGTACCGCGCAACGACTGATTACCGGCGCGCCCCACGAAGTATTGCTGGTGATCGACGCAACTACGGGACAGAATGGTCTGCAGCAGGCAAGGCTGTTCACCGACGCGGCCGCGGTAACCGGAGTAGTGCTCACCAAACTCGATGGAACCGCGAAAGGTGGAGTCGTGGTGGCCATCGCGCGCGAATTGGGTTTGCCGGTTCGTTATGTAGGCGTCGGCGAGAAAGCCGGCGACCTTTTGCGATTCGATCCTAAGGCATTCGTGGATTCGCTGATCTCCTGATTTCCTGATTGATGAATGCAATCTCAGAACTCATCTTCTAGAGCTGGATCAGAAATATCTCCGTCGAGCTCTGCAGCTTGCTCAAAAGAGTTTCGGCCTTGCATCGCCGAACCCCAATGTCGGCGCAGTTCTAGTCGACGGTGAAAACAATATTGCGGGCGAGGGCTTTCATACTTATGAGGGAAAGAAGCACGCCGAAGTTTTGGCGTTGGAGCAGGCCGGCGAGAAAGGCGCGTGGCGCGACTCTTTATATCAATCTCGAGCCCTGTTGCCATCATGGGCGAACCGGGCCTTGTACCGAAGCACTGATCGCGGCTGGAATTAAACGCGTGGTAGCATGCACAGCCGATCCAAACCCCGCCGTCAGCGGACGCGGATTTGCGCAGCTGCGGCAAGCAGGGATACAGGTGACGTCTGGCATTCTCGAAGAAGAAGCCCGCCCGTTGAATGATGCGTTTGCCAAATACATCCGTTACCGTTTGCCGCTGGTGACACTGAAAGCCGCGATGACTTTGGACGGCAAGATTGCGCCACCGCCGGAAGAACTAGCCAGCCGCAGAGCTTCCCGCGAGCGGTCCCACTGGTGGCTGGATCACCAGTGACGAAGCTCGCTCTCATGTTCAGCTACTAAGACACCAGCATGATGCAATTCTGGTTGGTGTGGGCACGGTGATTGCGGACAATCCATTGCTCACCGATCGCAGTGGGCTTCCGCGGCGACGGCCCTTGTTGCGCGTAATTGTGGATTCGCATCTGCGACTGCCGCGGGAATCTCGCATTGTGCAAACCGCGAACAATGACGTGCTGGTCTTCTGTTCTTTCGCCGAGGAGAAAAGAAAGCAGCAATTGCGGGATGCACGGGATTCAAGTGGAACAAGTTGCCTCTGCGGGACCAGACGGGCGGCCCGAACTGCAAGCCATCTGCCGGCGTCTGGCCGAGCGCGAAATCACCAGCGTTATGATTGAAGGCGGCGCCATGGTCAACTGGGCGGCGCTGGCTTCGCGAACGGCAGACAAAATATTTTTTTATTATTCACCGAAGATTTTGGCCGGTACGGGATCGGTGCCGTTTGCCGCCGGGCCGGGCTTTCGGAAAATGAGCGAAGCCGCCCAGTTGAAATGGCTGCGCCTGCATCGCTTTGGCGAAGACTTTGCGGTAGAAGGTTATTTAAGGGATCCGTATCTGGATTGAGGATAGAGGGTTCAAGTCTCTGTCGGAGATCAGATGCCGATGAGACCTCGCTTGCGATTCAGAAACCTGAAAGCTGAAACCCTGAAACTTGCGAAATTGCCTTGAAACCCGCCTTATGTTTACCGGAATCATTGAAGAACTCGGACAAGTGGCCGCAATCGACATTAACGGCCAGAACCGCCGATTAACTGTTGCGTCATCAAAGCTGGTTAAAGAACTGAAGCAGGGCGACAGCATTTCAGTCAGCGGCGTCTGCCTTACCGCGGTTGAGATATCTACGTCGTCGTTTACCTGCGACCTTGCACAGGAAACCTGGCGGCGCACTTCTTTCTCCCGGCTGAAATCAAAATCGCCGGTCAACCTCGAACTCCCCATGCGCGCCAATGGCCGCTTCGACGGACACGTGGTGCAAGGCCACGTTGACGGCGTTGGCACCGTGATTTCGTTTGAAAAAGTCGCCGACGGCAGCGACTACGTTTTGCAAATCACCGTGCCCTCTGAACTCACGCGCTATATGGTCGCCAAGGGCTCGTTGGCTATTGAAGGCATCAGCCTGACGGTCGCAGCCGATCGATGGAACCACCGTGACAGTGGCCATCATTCCGCATACCGCTGAAGTCACAAATCTTCGCTCGCTCAAGCCCGGCGACCCGGTTAATTTGGAAGTGGATGTGATCGCAAAATACGTGGAGAAAATGATCGGCGCAGAGAAATCAAAGAGCTCGATCACGATTGAGAAAGCTTGTCCGCGCGGGATTCTAGCTTTACGCGCCCAAGTCCAACTCATCCAGCTTGAGGAATTCCTGCACGATGGGTTCGGCGCATTGTTCCATGGCTGCATAGGTCCCGAAAAAAAGTACTTTGCTTTCGTGGAGGAATACGACGCGATCCGCCAATTTCTTGGCCAGCCGCATATCATGCGTGACCACCACGCTGGTGAGATGAAGCTGAAATTTCAGGCGCTTCATCAGATCGCCGAGCAATTGTCCCATGAGCGGATCTACCATGGTCGTGGGTTCGTCATAAAGAATGCATTCGGGTTGTGAGGCCAGCGCCCGCGCAATCGCAACCGAACGCTTCATTCCGGTTGAAAGTTCGGCGGGAAGCTGGTCGGCCATTTCCTTTACGCCGACCATATTCAATAATCCAGAGACGATCTGCAGAATCTGGTCCTCGCTCAGGTCTCCGCGCTCGCGCAACGGAAACGCCACATTCTCGCCTACCGTGAGGGAATCGAATAATGCTCCGTTCTGGAATACCATGGTGACTTTTTTCCGGATTCGCTCCAGCTCTTTTTCGGAATAATCGGTAATGTCTTCGTAGGCGACGATGACGCGGCCGGAATCAGGTTTGAGAAAACCAAGAATGTGCTGCAGCGCCACCGACTTTCCCACTCCGCTTCGGCCAAGAATGCACACGGTCTCGCCGGTATTTACCTCGAAGCTGACATCGCTGAGAACATGTTCGTCGCCAAATGCTTTCGAGACGTGGCGAAATTCAATATACGGTCCTTTGTCTTCCGGCTGCTCAACTGGCGCAGGGCTCGGCTCGGCGGCACCTGCAATAATTTCGGGGAGACTGTTGCTGCCTGCTTCATCTGCCATATAAGTTGTGCTCATCATATACGCGGCGGCGATTTCGACATTTCCGGCGTGAATTCTCTGCAAACTCCTTAGTGGCCTGCTGCCAGTCTTCCGGAGTATTCAGGTTCCGAAATATGGATCCATCAAAACCATGTTCAACGAGGTCAGCTTCAGAAACGATGCAGAGCGGAATCTCGCGAAACACTTGATCGATCTTATTTCGATTTTCTGCCAGCCGAGGCTCTGCAGCGGCGAGAAACTGCCTGCGATACACGGCGCAAAGCGGCTGAAAGAATCCATTCAACGACGGTACAGTGACCGTGGCTGCGGATGATTCGGCCCGTGCCAACAAATATTTCAGCAATTGTGCTGGCACAAATGGGAGGTCTACCGCCAGCATCAAATTGCATTCTTTTTGCTGATTGAGCAAAGGCCGCATGAATCCCGCCCAAAGGGCCGCGATTTGAATAGACATCTTCGACTACGGGACCGTATGGAGCAAATTTCTTAGCGTCCCCGACGATGCGGACGTCGGTAACAACCTGTGCGCCAATTCGAGTGCGCGAACAATCAGTGGTTTGCCGGCAAGCTCCAGGAACGCTTTATCGCTCCCCATTCTCGAGCTTTGCCCGCCAGCGAGTATGAATGCCGCGATCGATTCCATTCTTGGATGATAGCGAGTACGACGCGAGTTTGTACCACCGCACCATCAGCTCGCCCGGTCTTACAATCAGCGGGAATCAGGATTTGCGGGTGCTGATTCCCAGTTCCTTCAACTGCGCTTCACTCACCGGAGTAGGCGCGTCCACCATGAGATCCACCGCGCGCGCAGTCTTCGGGAATGGAATCACTTCGCGCAAGCTTTCCGCACCGGCCAGAATCATCACAATGCGATCCAGGCCGAGCGCGATGCCGCCATGCGGAGGCGTGCCATACTCCAGCGCCTCCAAGAAAGAATCCGAAACGCGCTCGCGCCTCTTCGTCGCTCATGCCCAGCGCCTGAAAAATCTTGGCCTGAATGTCCTGGCGATGAATACGGATCGAGCCCGAACCTAACTCGGTTCCGTTCAGCACCACGTCGTAGGCCAGCGCGCGAATCTCGCCGAGCGGCGATTTGGGATCGTGCACCGAATCGATGTTGGCTTCGAGCTTGGCCATGTCTTCCTCATGCAGCGAGGTGAAGGGATGGTGCGCCGGATTCCAGCGCTTTTCAGTTTTGTCCCACTCGAACATGGGAAAATCGCTGAAACCCAGAGAAAACGAAAGTCCTTTTCAGGGTCGCCGGTCTTCTCAAAAGCCTTGTGCTTGGACGCATATTTCTGCGCCAGATCCAGCCGCAGGAATCCGCACTTCTCGCAGAAATGCTGGAGGCTCTGGTCCATGACCGCAGCATTCTCTTCGCGATTAGCCGCGCCCGCCAACAGCCAGAGATCATCCGGCTCGATTGCCGCATAGCTCATGATCTTGTCTGAAAGCCCCGGATAATCTTTCGCAAATCGCTTGGGGTCGGTCATCAACTGCACAAACGACGGCCCCTGCACATGTTGATAGGCGCCGTAAGTTCCAATCGTCCGCCGCTCGGTTCCCGAAATATCGCCGGCCTTCGGAATGCGAATGACCTGCAGCGGAAAGTCTTTGCGCATGCGGAATTTCGCCGCCAGTTCTTCCCACTCCTGATCGGTCAACGCTTCGCGGGCATCGACCATCGCGGGCAAACGCAGGTCGGGCTTGTCGTTGCCGTATCGGCGAATGGCTTCGTCATAACTCATGCGCGGAAATGGCGTCTTGATTTCGTGCCCCGCAGCCTTGAACGCCGCAGTGAGAAATCCTTCGACCACCGCCCAAACCGATTCCGGCCGCGGATAAGTCATCTCCAGATCGATCTGCGTGAACTCCGGCTGGCGATCGGCGCGCAGGTCTTCATCGCGGAAGCAGCGCACGATCTGAAAATATCTGTCGAAGCCCGAAATCATCAGGATCTGCTTGAACATCTGCGGCGACTGCGGCAGAGCATAAAAGCTTCCCGGCTGCACCCGGCTGGGCACAAGATAATCGCGCGCGCCTTCCGGCGTCGATCGCGTCATGAATGGCGTTTCAATTTCGAAAAAGCCCTGGTCGGAAAGATAGTCGCGGATCGCCTTCGAAACCTTGTGCCGCATTTCAATGTTGAACTGCATGGCTCGCGGCGCAGATCGATGTAGCGATACTTCAGCCGCATCTCTTCATTCGGCAGAACGGTTTCGCTGGGAAGAAACGGCGGCTGCTTAGATTCATTCAGAATGCGCAGCTCGTCGACAACCAGTTCGACTTCACCGGTGGGAATGTTTTTGTTGATCGGTGTCGGAGTCGCGGCGTTTTACTTTTCCGGTGACCGCAATCACGTACTCGTTGCGCAGTTGCTCGGCCTTCTGGTGCGCAGCCGGATTTAGCTCGCGATTCAATACGACCTGGGTCACCCCAGTCCGATCGCGCAGATCAAGAAAGATGATGCTGCCAAGATCGCGGCGGCGATTCACCCATCCCATGAGCACAGCTTTTTCTCCCGCGTCGGAGGGACGGAGAGCGCCGCACATATGTGTGCGTTCTAAATCGCCTAAAAAGTCGAGCAAGCTTTGCCTTTCAGAGTAGCTGTCAGCCATCAGCCGTCAGTCGTCCGCTCAATCTAGATGCGGATTCGCCTTGGCTGACAGCTGGAAGCTGATGGCTAAAGGCTCGATCTGTCTGTGGGCCGAATCAGAGATTATAAATGGGGTTGTCAGGAATTTTCCGCCAGTATCCCCCAGAGTCCCGTCTTCGATGGTGGCCTCGGTCGTCCAGTTTCCTGTCTGAAGTAGTCGAGTTTCTTAAGCTCTGGCGCCGGAGTTGGCGCGCTCATTTGAGCGATTGCCATAACAGAGGTAAGGACCATGCTTAAGCAGAAAGTGATACGTGCGTTTCGCGTCATAGCGTTCTCCTTGAGATTTTGCTAACTAAGGATCGCAGTTGAAGTTTTGCATTAAAAGTGAAGGTCGTCATACCGGAGCAGTGACAATTGTCAGGGGCGCAGCACCTTCAATAGATCCGGTACGTGCTTGCCCGAACATCGATGTCCGGCCCTACAAAATGACTCAACATGAAATCGGCTCTGGGGTACTCTCGGTGGACCCGGCCTGAACACTCCCCTGATCCCGATTCAGTTCGGTTTCTTCTCTGAATCCTTTAGCTGCTGGGCAAATTCGGCATTCGATCTCAGTACATTGCCCGCACCGGCGTGGTCTGCTCGAACTTCAGCTTCCAGTCGCCGCCCTGACGCACCCACAAATCAGAAATCCTAGAGTACCGGGGCCAGGTCAGGTTATCTTCGCGCCAACTCCTTCATGCGCGGCGTCAGACAAAGTGATCGCCACATTGTATGAAACCAATATCGAGTCGCTGTCGATTCGAAACGCTTGCGGCTCATAAAAAAGAAAATCCTTCATAAATCCTTCCTGCACCTAGCCCAGCATTTCCTGCCGGCTGCCAATATCACCAGCCAAGTCGATGCTGCGAAAATTGTCGGCAAGCAAGCTATCCAAGGCCGCTACATCTTTTGCCTTCTACTGCTTCGAGGACGGCTTCGCGATTTTGCAATGAGCGATTGGCCTCCGGATCGCCGGATGGCGGCGCCGATTGAGCGAAGGAAGCCGCGCAGAAAATGAGAACGCATGCCAGCAACAAAAATGATTTCATTTTTCCTCCGATGTGTTGCGAATTTTGGCGGCGAGATCTGTACGTGGAACCGAAGCCTGTTCGCCACTCGCAAGATCCTTCAGCGCAAACAAACCCGTACTGAGCTCATTCTCGCCCGCGATCAGCGCATATTTCGCACCCAACTTGCTGGCGGTCTCAAGAGATTTCTTCAGGCGGAAACCTTCGTCTCCCAGCTCGACCACGATATTGCTCTGGCGGAGTTCACGCGCCAGGCGCGCAGCTTCCTTATTCATGCCGGCGCCGAGCGGGGCAATATAAACGTCAGGCTTGCGCAGCACATCTTCCGGAGTTTTGCCGAGCGACATCACCAGCCGGTCTTCGCCGATGGCAAATCCAATGCCGGGAGCAGGCGGGCCGCCGAGCCCTTCCGAAAGCCCGTCATAGCGCCCGCCGCCGAGAATTGCATTTTGCGCGCCCAGATTTCCGTGAGTAAATTCGAATGCTGTACGGGTGTAGTAATCGAGGCCGCGAACTAATCTGTCGTTCAGTGTGAATGGGACGCCGACCGACTTCAGAATTTCCTGCACCTGCTGAAAGTGTTGGCGGCAGGGTTCATCGAGAAACTCGCTGATGCGCGGCAGCTTCTCGATGATCGGCTGGTCCTCGGGAACTTTGCAATCAAACACGCGCAACGGATTGGTCACGGCGCGACGCTGGCAATCCGAACACATTTTGTCTTTGACCGGATCGAGCGCCTTCCGCAAAGCTTCGTTGTAGGCGGCGCGATCGTTGGCGCACCCGATGGAATTCAGCTCCAACTGCCAACCGGTGATTCCCAGCCGGTCGAGCAACGTTGCCAGAAGTTCGAGAATTTCCGCATCGCGCGCCGGCGACTCGCTTCCCGACGTCGCGGGCCCAATGACCTCCGCGCCGATTTGATAGAACTGGCGGTAACGGCCCTTTTGCGGGCGTTCGCGGCGAAATTGCGGACCGATGTAGAAAAGCTTGTTGAGACCGCGGTCCCAGAGTTTGTGCTCGATGTATGCGCGCACAACCCCGGCGGTATTTTCGGGACGCAGAGTAAGCGATTGGCCTTTATCGCTCTCTGCCCGGCCCTGATCTTTCCATGTGTACATCTCTTTCGAAACGATGTCCGTCTCTTCGCCCACTCCACGGGCAAAGAGTTCGGTCGACTCGAAAATCGGGGTGCGAATTTCGTGGAAGTTGTAGGCGCGAAAAACATCGCGCACTGTGGCTTCGACAAAGTTCCACAGCGCCGTTTCCGGCGGAAGAAGATCGCGCGTTCCTCGGACAGCTTTGATCATGAGTCAGTCAGCAGTTAGTCAGTTCAGTACTCTAGCCACAACCACAAAACTGTCATCCTGAGCGCAGAAAATGCTTTCGCTTGCGAAAGCATTTTCGGAGTCGAAGGACCCGCAACAGTTTCATCGGCACGGACGCTCAGGGAATTCTACCTGCGCACTGAATGTCACGCGAGAATTCCCTGACGAGCCATTGCCATCCGAGTTGCAGGGATCCTTGACTGCGTTGATCTTCGCGCGCGAGCGAAGATCAACTCCGCTCAGGATGACACTTGAATATAAATGAAGCGAGGCGGCTCAATCGCCCGATTGATCCGATTGTGGCTCAAAGGGCACTCTGATGCTGAGCTGACTTCTATTTCCTCTCCGCCAGATACGCCTCTTTGTATCCCAAATAATTATTCGCATAGCGCATGATGCTTTCCTGATCTTTCTGCTCCAGCTTGCGGCGAAATTTTCCGGGCGATCCCATCCACAGCGAACCCGGCTCAACGATCGTTTTCTCCGGAATCAAAGTCCCCGCAGCAATGATCGACCCGGCGCCGATTCGCGCGCCATTCAGAATGATCGATCCCATGCCGATCAGGCAACGATCTTCAATGGTGCAGCCATGCAATGTAACCGTATGCCCGACGGTGACGTATTCACCGAGAAAGACGCCGTACTGCTCCTTCATGCCGTGAAGCACGCTGCAATCCTGAATGTTCGAGTGCGCGCCGACACGAATTGAGTGCACATCGCCGCGCAGCACCGCGTTCATCCACACGCTGGCGTGCTCGCCGAGAACGACGTCGCCGATGATTTGCGCCGAGTCATCGACGTAGCACGAACTCGGGATAGTGGGCGAAATGCCTTTATAGGAGCGGATCATGAGAAGCACTCAGCACTCGGCACTCGGCATTTAGCATTTGAGCATGAGCATACGCGATCGATGCTTCAAACCATCGCAGTACGCGCTCATATGCTCAAGCGCTAAGTGCCAAGCTGCCGAGTTGTAAATCCTAACAAATTTTCCCGTTGCGGAACGCGGCACAAGAATTTTGCTCGTACGTCACTGACTCGCGCGCCGGTTCGTGGTATATGAGATGAGTCTCCCGTCGAGGCCGGACTCACTTCCCTGAACGGAGTGATTCCATGCGGCGCGCCAGGCTTGTCTGTTGTCTTGATCTTATTATTCTCGTCGCTCTGCCGTCTTTCGCAGGATGGATCAACCGGGTCGGTTCGCGGCATCGTGCTCGACCCTTCAGGTCGGAGCGATTGTCGGGCGCAACCGTCGCGCTGGTTAATAACTCGACTGCCTTTCACTACCAGCAAACTTCCGACGCGGAAGGACGATTCGCTTTCGGGCTGCTGCCGCCGGGCGACTACTCGGCGCGCGTGACCGCTGAAAAAATGTCGCCGCAACTCAGCCCATTTCTTGCGGGTGACACTTGGCGGCGTGACCGAAATCGAATTTAAGCTTCAGATCGCCGGATCACGACGAAGATGTCACGGTTTCGGCGGAGCCGCGCGCAGTAGAGACCGAACCGCGCGGCTCGTCTGCCGTGATTGATGAGCGCGCCATTCTCAATCTTCCCTTAAACGGCCGCCGTTTACCGATCTTGTCTTGCTGACGTCGCAAGCGACGACCGGACCCGCGCGGACAAAATTCGACCTCGAATGGTGATCTGTCATTCGGTGGCATTCGCGGATTTCAAACCAGCTACCTGGTCGATGGCGGCGACAACAACAATGCTTTTTTTGCGCAGGCGCGGGGCCGGTACCGCGCGCCTTATCAGTTCTCGAATGAGGTGGTGCAGGAGTTCCGGGTATCGCCGAATTCTACCTCTGCGGAGGCCGGCCGCACCGGGGGCGCGGTAGTCAATGTAGTCACAAAATCCGGGACCAACAAGCTTCACGGCACGGCATTTTATTATTTGCGCGACAGCAGCTTCGATGCGCGTGATCCGGAGCTGAACATCAAACCCAATGATCAACAGCAACAGTTCGGATTCACTCTGGGCGGTCCGCTGAAGCGCAATCGCGTTTTTTCTTTGCCGGATACGATCAACACATCTTTCATGAGCCAACGGTCGTGCGCTTCGTGAATGGCGGCGCCAGCGTGGTCCCGCAACTGGGCGCGGGGCCTGTTACCCCAGGCGATTTCGAGGCTGACGATCAAGCCCTCGTCTTCGCGGCCGCCGCGCAGCTAACAATGCAAGCAGGCCTTTATCCTTCCAAAGCTGTTGGGCAATGCCGGTTTCGCAAAACTCGATGTCAATATTTCACCGCATAACCAGCTGGCACTGCGGCTCAATACCTCGCGGTATTCAGGAGCAAACAATGTTTTTATGGATCCATCCAGCCCGCTGACCACATATGGCATATCGGATAACGGAATCGAAAATGTCGAAACTGAAACCGCTACTGCGTCTCTCACCAGCGCGCTTTCATGGCGGACGGTAAGCCACCTGCGAGCTCAGTTTTCCCGTGACCTGCAATGGTCGCAAACCAATTCGACTACGCCGTTGACCCGCCTTCCTGGCATTCTTGACGGGTTTGGACGATCAGCGATCCTGCCGAGAGAGACGCATGAAAATCGCGGGCATTTTGCAGAAACAATAGCCGCGAAGGTTCGCGGCACTCGTGGAAATTTGGTGGTGACGCGCTGCATCACGAAAATCTATGACTTTTTCCCGTCCAACTTTGGCGGCGAGTTTATTTTCGATCCGATTCGCGTCAATCCATTCACTTTTCAGCCCATGCTGGGCGGCCTGGAACTCACTCCGCTTCGCGCCTATGCGCACGCAGGTCCCACATTATTACGTTCAGAATTTTGGATCGGCCACCAGCCACCCCGACACCAATGAATACGCGGCGTTCGCCCAGGACATGATTCGCAGTCACCGATCACTTCGACGTGAGCCTGGGGGTCCGCTACGATCTGCAAACTTTCAGCACCAAATATCTAAAGACGAATCCGTTGTGGCCGGATTCCGGCAAAGTGCCGTTCAATCCCAAAGATTTTGCGCCCACGCGTGGGGCATCTCGTATTCAATCGGCGATCGGCGGCCTGCTGGTGGCACGGGTGGGATATGGATTGTTTTATCCGCGAATTCCGCAAATCTACAATTCCACCATCGAAACTCAAAATGGCCTCACGCCCAATTCGATCTTTCTTAATCAGACGAACTATTACAGCCAACAAGTATTCCCGCAATATCCGTATTCATTGGTGAATTGCGCGCTCCTAGCTACTTCCTGCTCCGTCCCAACCAACCTCACGCAATTTGCCCAAACCAATATTTCCGCTTTCGCCCACAACTTTCGCTCGCCCGAGGTCCATCAGGTCAGCGTCAGCCTGGAGCGTGAACTTGCCGATCGTGTGGTGGGAGAAATCTCCTACTCGTTCGTGCGCGGTCAGGACTTGATCCGCGCCCGCGACGTAAATTTACCGCCGCCCGACGGTGGTTGAGTACCCGGTCTATGACGCATCCGGAGCGAACTTGCTCGGCTACGGAACCGTAGATAGTTTTGCGACCTTGCAGAACACAACTTCTTTCACTTGCCCGTATCCACCTTGCATCAATCCTCTAGTCCGACCGATTCCGCAGCTTGGATCAATTGATGTTTATGAGAGCGCGGCTTCGAGCTTCTACCATGGCGCGACCATCTCTATTCGACGCCAGATGACTCACGGCCTGTATTTCCGCCTGGGATATACCTACGCGCACGCGATAGACGACGGACAGGATGCGCTGGTCGCGGGCGTTCCTGCAACCGTGCAGAACTCTTATGCGCCTAATTCAGAGAAGGCGAGTAGCGTAACCGATCAGCGAAACCGTTTCGTCTTCTCCTGGATGTACGAACCTCGCGCATTGAACGGCGGCCAAGGCTGGCTGGGCAAGCTCAGCAAGGGATGGAAAAATTCTGGAGTGGTTACCGCCGGCAGTGGCCGGCCGGTCGACGCCACCGTCGAGGGAGATGCAAATCAGGACGGAAACTATGGCAATGACCGCTTACCCGGAGCCAGCCGCAACTCATTTGTGGGGCCCGGATTATGCAAGTACCGATATGCGAATCGCGCGACGGATGTATTCGAAAAATGGCTGGAAGCTCGAGTTCACAGCCGAGTCTTTCAACCTCCTCAACCGGCTAAACAGCCGCTTTCAATTGACCAGCGATGGCGCGGTGAGCAACGCCGCACAATTCAATTACGGAACTAAGATTATTGGAATCAATTACTTCCCGGCCTATTATCAGGTTCCGACCAACTTCATGCACGCCACGAATGCATATGCGCCCAGGCAAATTCAGTTCGCGCTGCGTCTGGGTTTCTGAACCAGGAAGGACTTGGCTTGACTGTGAAAAGCTAAAGACTTCGCCGTTGACAAATCAGATATTTGTTGACTTTATGCGGCTAAATTGCAATAAAGGACGGGTTCAATAAGGACGAGCAGGGGGTGTAGTTTAGTTGGCGCAGGTTCGATTGCAAGAAGCCGAGTCGCTGGAAACGCTCTTCGTCGATTGAAGCGTAAGGTGCAGCAGGAAGACGTCATTACAGTAGTGCAGCGTCACTCCTTTTACCTGAAGCCGGGCGAGAAGAAGCGAGTTGAAGGAAGCCCTGGCCCGCAAACGCAGCCGCAAAAAACAACGTCAAAGCGCAGGAATAACAGTAGAGCCGCAACCTGCAGGTTATGGCTCTCACACCTATATTTTAAGAGACTCTATACTAATATTTATTCTCCTGCCGGGACTTTTAGACTGTATCCCGCACACTTCCCAGTGCGGAGGGCCGAACCCAAGGGGTAGCAAGGAAACACGGGGGGCACAATCACACATGGGCACGATGAAGTGTGCCCTTGGTGCTGGGCCAAAGGAGCTCTCGGATGGAATTCCACGACAGGACTCTAAACTGTATTGACTGCGGTGCGGACTTCGTCTTCACCGCGGGTGAGCAGCTTTTCTTCCACGACAAGCAATTCAAAAACGAACCCAAGCGCTGCAAGACCTGCAAAACCAAGCGCCTCGCTTCGGTAGGCGCGATACCCGTCAGGCAGGGCTTCCCATCGCGCCCAAAAGTTGAAACCACTGCAGTCTGTTCCCACTGCGGTAAGGAAACGACTGTGCCTTTCCGACCCACTCAGGGCCGTCCGGTATTCTGCCGAGAGTGTTTCCGGGAACGCCGTCAGGCGGCGAGCGCCTGAACTCTTAAAAAGAATAGCGTGCGGTCTGTGGCCGGTCGCAGCTAGCCGGCCTTTTGTTCCTTCTGAGAGGACGCAGTGTCGTAGTGTGCCAGCCGTGCCCGCGACTGTTTTTCGTCCTGGTGCTGCACCAGCAACGCCTCGATCTGCCGCAGCAAATCCCTGAGTGCCTATTGGTTTGACCAAAACCGATTGAGCGCTGTTCTGCTTGCCTTCCATATTGCGCGGCGGATATGCGGTTAGCAGGGCGGTCGCAGGATTGTAGCGCTGCTGCCGCGCGGCGCGAATTACGTGGAAGCCGGCGTCATCGGTTTCCATGCGCGAGTCGGTGATCACCATGTCGTATTCGCCTGAAATCAGTTTCTCGATGCCTTCAGCCGCCGAGGTGGCCGTCTGCACATCGAACTGATTCAGTTCCAGTACTGCCTTCAGGGTCAGCAGCACAGTTGCGTCGTCATCGACCAGCAGGATCTTACGCTTCATGATTGCCTCGAATACGAACTGCAGATCGATCAGTGGTTCGGCAAAACCTTGCGATCTACATACGCTAGTATAGTGGGGTGTCCAGCTTTTACGTAGAAAATTTCGGTTGTCGAGCTACTCAGGCGGACGGCGCGGCTATCGAAGAACAATTTCGGGAACACGGCCTCGCCCGGGCGGATGATCCGCGAAATGCGCAGTTCGTAGTGCTTAATACCTGCGCTGTAACAGCTTCCGCCGAACAAGACGCTCGGGCCGCAATTCGACGCATTCGGCGCGACAATCCCGGCTGCGAAGTAATAGTTACCGGCTGCTACGCACAGCGCGTTCCGCATGAGGTTGCATCGTTGCCGGGAGTATCGGCCGTCGTCGGCAACTCTCACAAGAACACTTTGGCACAAATAGCTTTGCGCGAGCAGTCTGAGAAGGACCGCTCGGGAGCAGATTTTGTTCGTCTTTCAAATTTGACCGGCGCATCGGAGTCATTCGGCCCGTCAGTTTTCGTCTCCGACATTTTTGCTCACACCGAATTGATCGCCGCGCCGGTATTCGATTCCGCGAACCAGCGCACGCGGCCCAATCTGAAAGTTCAAGATGGCTGTAATAATCGCTGCTCGTTTTGCATTATTCCGTCAGTGCGTGGCCGCAGCCGGTCGCTGAAGTTGGATGAAGTTCTGCGTGAAGTAAATCAGTTGGTCGAATCCGGCTATCGTGAAGTGGTAATTTCCGGAATCAATCTAGGTCGCTGGGGCCGCGATTTCCAAGATCAGACCATGTGGGGCGGGCGCCCTCGCCCGCCGAAGTTCGAAGATCTGGTTCGCGCGATCCTCGATCAAACATCTCTCGAAAAGCTACGCATCTCTTCGGTCGAACCCATGGACTGGAGTGATTCCTTCATCCGACTGATGGCAGACTCTCCACGAATCGCAAAGCACGCGCACGTTCCCATGCAATCCGGCAGTGATGCCGTGCTCCGCCGCATGCACCGCAAATATCGCCCGTGGCATTATCGCGAGAAGATCGAAAAGATTCGCGCCGCCATGCCTACGGCGGCAATTGGCGCAGACGTGATGGTGGGCTTCCCCGGCGAGACCGATCTGGAATTTGAAGAGACGCGCCGCATGATCGAAGAATTGCCATTCACGTATTTGCACGTCTTCACATTTTCAGCCCGCCCAGGAACCCCAGCCGACGGCATGCCGAATCAAGTTCCAGTGCACATGGCACGAGAACGAAATCGAATTCTGCGGGAGTTGGCGTGCCGAGAAAAAGCGGGCTTTCATGCGCAAGTTTGTGGGCCACAAGATTGAGGCCATCACCCTTAACGTAATCTCTGAAACTGGAGACGGAATATGCACAGAAGCGCTGACCGATAATTATCTCAAGATGAAGCTCATCGGACGCCATGACGCCAACCAGTGGCTGACCGTGGAGGTTAACAATATAGATGGCGACAGTTTGATCGGGAATATAATCCGTGAGTTCGCAGCAGAGAATGAAGTCCTTAGCCAGACAGAGATCACGCCTGAACCGTCGCGCATTCAGCGCGAAAGAAAAAACCCGAAACCGTTAGGCGGCATGAGTGCAGAAGTTGTTACAAAGCTCCGAAGGAGCAAGCACATATTAGCCCAGCGCGTGAGTGCTGGGGAGCGGCAAGTTCGACCCGAGTCCGCAAGGACGACATAAATTTTTGCTCCCATACGAAAATAGCAGTCTCGTACAAATATGCGAACCGTAAGCCCGGAAGTCTGGTCTACTAAGACACGATCGCCTGCTGATCTCGATATTAGTTCTTTTTTTTACTCTCACCTCCATCGCGCAAACCCCTTCTGCGTCGACGACCGCAAATAATCTCGATCCCGCTTCCCCAGGACACGGGCACCGCGGGCCTGAAGCAAGAGCTCCGCAAACTGCAAACTACCGGTCGCCTGATGATGGTGGTCGCCCATCCTGACGATGAGGATGGCGGCCTGCTGACGCTTGAAGCACGGGGCAAGGGAGTGCAAACACTTCTGCTCACGCTTACTCGAGGCGAGGGCGGACAGAATAAAACCGGCGACACCTTTTCTGATGAGCTCGGCATTCTGCGCACGCTGGAGTTGCTGGCGGCTGATCGTTACTACGGAGTCGAGCAGCGGTTCACCCGCGTTGCCGATTTCGGATACTCGAAGACGCCCGAAGAAACTTTTCAAAAGTGGGGCGGTCACGACGTTCCGCTCGCAGACATCGTTCGTGTCATCCGCCAATTCCGGCCTGACGTGCTGATGGCGCGCTTCTCCGGGACCGACCGCGACGGTCACGGCCATCATCAGGCATCCGCAATTCTCACTAAAGAAGCGTTCCGTGCTGCCGGCAGATCCGAACCGCTTCCCGGAACAACTCAAGGAAGGCCTTCAACCCTGGCAACCGAAGAAGCTTTATATAGGCAATGTGTGCGGCTTCGGCGCGACCACATGCGCGGATGAAAACTACACCATCAAGCTCAATACAGGTGAAGAAGACCCGGTGCTTGGGGATGTCGTACTCTCAGTTTGCAATTGAAGGATTACGGCACCAGGAATCGCAGGGCCTGGGAGACTTAAAACTACCGGCCGGCCCGCGTTTTGCATTTTACAAACTGGTCGATTCCGCACTGGCAAATACCAAAGACGCCAGCGGACACGAAAAAGATCTGTTCGATGGAATTGACACCAGCCTGCCGGCTTTACCAGCGAAGCTCGGGAGAAGAAGATAAGTTTCCGTGGCTAAAGCCGGAACTTGCGAAGCTCGCCGATCACCTTAAAGATTCCGTCGGCGATCTCTCGGACGACGTGGAGCAGTTCGGATCGATTGTCGATCGAATCGATGAAAGCAATCTTTCGCCAGACGACAAGAGCGCACTGCTTCAATCTGTCTCTACTAAACAAAAGCAAGCTGAAACTGCGCTTAACCTGGCGCTGGGCTTGACTTTTGACGTGACCGTTGCCCCGCCGGAGGGCCCTGCAGCGCCGGTGCCTCCTGAATCAGAAGCGCTGACTGATGTCTCTCCCGGTCAGAAGTTCGAGGTCGTTGCCAAGCTGCACAATGGATCTAAATACTGGCTGACTATCGGTAACGCCACCCTCAATCACTCCGACTGGGTACGCCAAACTCATGCCGACCAGACTACGATCGGGCCGGGAGAAGATTATTATGCGAACTTCTTAGTTCAGGTACCGCCAGATGCGCCGATTACTCGACCCTACTGGCACCGCGACGATCCTCAAACCGAGGCCATCAATAAAATCGACGACGAGGCCTTTGCAACTCTTCCTTTTCCACCGGAACCACTGCACGCGACAGTCGATTTTGAAATCATCGGCCATGGCCGATTCCATTCTCCTGCACCGGATTTCTTAAGGAAGAAGGCCAGACCAGCTCCGGAAGGAACCATCTCCTCTGACGTTGAGGTGCCGTTCAAGGATAAAGCATGGCGCTTTGCAAAAAAGGGCGCTAGCGATAACGCCGGCCTTTTCAGTTGCGATCGAACCGCCGCAGCGTGTGATACCAGTCGCCGAAGGAAACAGCACGACAGCCGGAGTGGGTATCGGTTCAAATCTCACGGAGCGCCGGCCGGCGTTTTACATCTTGAATTGCCCGCAACCTGGAGTTCTAAGCCCGAGAGTCAACCAGTAAGCCTGCCCAAACGCGGAGATAAGCAGGACTTTAAATTCACTGCGCTCTCTCAAAATCTTCAGCAAAGCAAAACCAAAATACGAGCAACGCTGAATGCAGGTGAGACCACGTACGCCGAGGGTTACACACTGGTCACGCGCGAAGATCTTGGATCGTTCTATTACTTCCAACCCGCGGTGCAGCGCATCAGTATCGTGGATGTGAAAGTTCCGGATGAGTTAAAAGTCGGATACATCATGGGCGCGGGCGACGACATTCCGACGGTGCTGCAGCAGATCGGAATGAATGTAACGCTGGTCCCCGCCGACCAGCTGGCGACAGAAAATCTGGCGCAATACGGCACGATCGTTCTCGGCGTACGCGCGTATGACACGCAGAAAGCGCTGGTCGCGAATAATCAGAAGCTGCTGGATTTCGTCTCCAACGGCGGAACTCTGGTCGTGCAAAATAACAACAGCATTTCGGATTTCAATAGCGAGCACCTCACTCCGTATCCCGCCGAACTCAGCCGGGCGCGGGTTTCGGTCGAAGAAGCCCCAGTGCAAATTCTCGCGCCGGACGATCCGCGTGTTTCATTATCCGAACCAAATTTCGCAGAAAGATTTCGACGGCTGGGTGCAGGAGCGCGGGCTTTATTTTATGGACAAGTGGGACGATCACTTCAAACCACTGCTGTCATGCCACGATCCCAATGAACCTGACCAGAAGGGCGGCCTGCTGGTGGCGAAGTACGGCAAAGGAACTTACATCTTTACCGGATATGCGTTCTTCCGTCAGTTGCCTGCGGGAGTGCCCGGGAGCGATTCGTCTGTTCGTGAATCTGGTTAGCGCGGGGCACCATTCGTAAGCTGTGAGCGGCGAGCCGTGAGCATTCAGCAACCTGACAACAAAAGGCGCTTGCTGGTAGCTCATGCTCGCCGCTTTAATCAAATGTCTGCACTTTCTCAATCCGAGCCCTCGCCCAAGCTCATTCGCGGCATAGGCCTGTGGGGCGCCACATCGCTGAACATGATCGACATGATCGGCGTGGGGCCGTTCATCACCATTCCGCTGGTGGTCAGCGCGATGGGTGGACCGCAGGCGATGCTGGGTTGGGTGATCGGCGCGCTACTGGCCACATGCGATGGCCTGGTCTGGGCAGAACTCGGCGCCGCCATTCCCGGCTCCGGAGGGTCTTATCAATACCTGCGCGAAATCTACGGGCCAAATCGTCTGGGAAAACTGGTTTCGTTTTTGTTTATCTGGCAGCTTTCTTTCAGCGCGCCGTTGTCGATCGCCTCGGGCGCAATCGGGTTCGCCAGCTACACCTCTTATCTCTTGCCTGGCCTGGAGCAGCAATACGCTTCTCGTTACTGGAATCTGCACCTGCCATTGCTCGGCAACCTGCAGTTTCACTGGGCGGCTTCCGGCACAACTTTCATCGCCATCGGAATCGTACTCGTCGCGGTGTTGCTGCTATACCGCCGCATCACGCATATAGGATTTCTTTCTAAGTTTCTCTGGTTTGGAGTCATGGGCACCATTGCCTGGATCATTTTTGCAGGATTCACGCACTTCAACATGGCCCGCGCTTTAAGCTTCCCGCCGGGCGCGTTCACTTTAACCAAAAACTTCTGGCTCGGTCTGGGATCGGCCATGCTGATCGCCACCTATGATTATTGGGGAGCCTATAACGTCTGCTTTCTTGGTGACGAGGTCAAGGATCCAGCGAAAAATATCCCTCGCGCGCTCCTGCTATCGATTTTTCTGGTGGCCTGTCTATATCTAATGATGAATATCAGCATTCTCGGCGTGGTTGATTGGCATGAGATGCTGCGCTCGCCAAATTCCAACAACAAGCTCTACGTGGTTTCAACTTTCATGGAGCGTATTTACGGACCATGGGCGGCGAACCTGGTGACGGTACTGGTCATGTGGACCGCATTCGCTTCGGTTTTTTCGCTCATGCTCGGCTACTCACGCGTGCCTTATGCGGCTGCGCTGGATGGAAATTACTTCAAAGTCTTTTCGCGAATCCATCCCAAGTACCGTTTTCCGCATGTCTCACTTCTGGCGCTGGGAGGCGCCGGCCTGCTATTTTGCTTTTTCTCGCTTGCGGAAGTAATCTCGGCGCTGGTAGTCATTCGCATTCTGCTGCAATTCATTCTTCAAGCCGTCGGCATTATCGTGCTGCGAGTCCGGCGTCCTGATATGACGCGCCCCTTCCGAATGTGGCTTTATCCGATTCCCGCCCTATTGGCGATCTTTGGCTTCACCTACATTCTGCTGGCGCGAAAAGATTTTCTGAGAGAAATTCGCTACGCGTTTGTAATTCTGATCGTGGGAATTCTTCTGTACATGGTGCGAGCCTGGCGATACCACGATTGGCCATTTCGTGCAGCCCTGCCTGTAGCTGCAGAAATAAAGGCAAGCTGATGGCCGACTTTCAGGCGCACCCACGGCCGCAGGAACACGAGAGCAATTCTGCGCTCGCACCGTTGCGCGAACCGCTATTCCGTTCGTTGTGGATCGCCGCGGTCATTTCCTATATCGGCAAATGGATGCAGATGGTTGGCGCTGCCTGGCTGATGACTCAGCTAACCTCGTCCCCTTTCATGGTCGGACTGGTGCAGGCGGCGATCATGCTGCCGGTTTTTCTGGTCATCCTTCCTGCCGGCGCGTTGGCTGACATGGTGGACCGCCGCCGATTTCTACTGGCAACGCAGGCGTGGATGGTTGCGGCTGCCGCTTCGCTCGGCATACTCACACTGCTTGGCTACGTGACTCCGTGGCTCTTGGTGCTGTTCACATTCTTGCTCGGATTGGGGGCAGTGGTTAACGATCCCGCCTGGCAGGCGATTACGCCGGAAGTTGCTTCTCCGCGAAATCATGCGACCGCGGTCGCACTTAATTCCGCCGCCTTTAATGTTGCGCGTGCGGTGGGGCCGGCATTGGGCGGCTTCGTAATCGCAGCTACAAACTCAGGAGTTGCGTTTCTGATGAATGCCGCGGGATTCTTTGGCGTGATCCTCTTCCTATACAGATGGAAGCGGCCGAATCTTGAGCCCGCAAAAAAAAGTCGCATAACAGAGTCGCTGATCGCCGGACTTCGATATGTACGCACCGCACCTGCCGTGCATTGCGTACTCATTCGCACCGCAGTTTTCAGCGTCGGCGCAAGTTCGGTTCTGGCATTGCTGCCGATTATTGCTCGCCCTTACGGAGCTTCTGGATATGGCTTATTGCTCGGTGTGTTTGGCCTGGGAGCGCTGACAGGCGCGGTTCTTCTACCTCGACTGCGGATAAAGCTTTCGGTCGATGGATTGGTCGCGGGCGCAATCGGTTTATTCGCTCTAGCCACGTTCGCCGCAGGACGGACACAAAGCTTTGGTTGGCTGGCAGCGATTTTGTTTTTCGGCGGAATGGCCTGGATCAGCATCGTGGCTTGCCTGAATGTAGCCGCTCAAATCATGACACCCAGCTGGATGCGGGCCCGTGCGATTTCAATGTACCTGCTTGTATTGCAGGGCGGAATGGCAATCGGCAGCGCAGGCTGGGGCGCGCTGGCGACAAAATATGGTGTGCCGACTACAATGCTTTGTTCGGCGGCAACTCTGATCGCCGGGCTGGCTACAGTGCGACGGTTTCGTCTGACCTTCGGCGCACCGGAAATCGCCGCCTCGGTGCCGAGCCAATAAATTTTTTCAGCATCGCTTTTCCGGGGCAAGACAACTTTCAATCTGAGGAGAAATCGTTATGCGTTGTGTGAAGTCAATGCTTGGAATTTTTGTGATCGTATGTTGTTCAGCATCCGTATTTGCTCAAATGGGGTCGCAGCCGGCGGCAAAAACCCCTGGCGAAGCGTTGAATGCAGATCTGAATATCGCCAAAAGTGAATTTGTGGCGGCGGCCGACGCTATGCCGGAAGACAAGTACTCCTTTGCGCCAACCAATGGCGATTTCAAGGGCGTTCGCACCTTCGCGGAACAAGTGAAGCACGTTGCCGCGGTCAATTACATATTCGGCGCCGCCATCCTGCAGGAAAAACCGCCCGTCGATACAGGTGAGGAAAAAGGACCCGCTAACGTCAAGAGCAAAGCTGAGATCATGAAATTTCTGAATGACTCTTTCGACTATTTGCATAAAGCGCTGGGTTCGATCAGCGACAAGAACCAATTGGACGAAATAACTTTATTTGGTCGACATGAAGATGCCGCGACTCAGTTGGGGGGCTTTCGCCTGCGCCCATCCGATGGACCATTACGGCCAGATGGTTGTGTATTTGCGGATGAACGGAATCGTTCCGCCAGCCAGCCGTCCACAGAGCAAGTAGCAACTACGCCACGGATTGCACGGATCATCACTGATTAAAAGAAATTAAAATCCGTGAAAACCTGTGTAAATCCGTGGCCAGTCTTCGATCTTTCCGACAGCAACCTTAGTACCATCTTTTTGCCGATCCCCTCTTGCGCATTTGACCGAGTTTCGCCTAGCATCCCAAATGAAAGCCGACCTGCAAGGTTGGTGATGGCGGTCACCGATTTTTGAACCAATGCTTGAATGAACGGGGCCTGACTCGTTTTTTGATCTGGTGTGCCATGCTCCGCCATGCGGAGAGGCCTAAAAGGTCGCGGAGGGCTCCAACGTCTACCGACGGTTCATTCTCGGCCCGTCACACGGTCAAGTGGGTCGGCTCTCAATTTTTAGTTTTCGCTCCCTGCAAATTCCCCGAATTGTTTTTCCTTCTTGAACATTCGTGTCCTTTGTGGTTAATGCGTTAGACCCTTGTGGTTAATGCGTTAGACCCTTGAACCACGAAGGACACGAAGGTTCACGAAGGAAACTAGTTTGACTTCCGGCCGGCTGGCCCAGCCTTTCACTTTATGCACCACCACAACTGAGGCTGCCCCAGCCTTTGCGGTTTTCAAGGCTGGGGTATTTCGAATGTCTGCGCCATGTTCATTGGTCACAGACATGCCAACTCTGTGGCGAGTACCATTCCCTCATGCCTTGGGCCTGCATCGGTACTGCGGCACTGGACACCTGCACTTTATTACCTTCAGTTGCTACCATCGCCGGCCTATCCTCGGAAGTCCGCGGCGGCGGAACTTATTCCTCGAAATTCTGGAGCAGGTGCGAGTGCGGCATGGTTTCGTGGTGGCGGGATACGTAGTCATGCCCGAGCATGTGCATGTACTGATCAGCGAGCCGGAGCGCGGGACGCAATCTACGGTTATGCAGGTGCTGAAGCAGCGTTTTGCCCGCCGCGTACTGACCGAGTTGCGCCGGCGAAGACTGCCGGAGCAGGCCCGGCTGTGGGAAGAAGTCCTCGAAGCCGGGCACGTGTGGCAGGCGCGGTTTTATGATTTCGTGGTCCGCAACGAAAGCAAGAAGCGCGAGAAATTGCAGTATATTCATCGCAATCCGGTGCGACGCGGATTGGTGCTGGAGCCGGAGCTGTGGGCGTGGAGCAGTTTTCGCTGCTATGCCTATGGGGAGCGCGGACCGGTGCTGGTGATGGAGCAGGAGCCGACGAAACTGAAGGTCTGCGCACGACAAAGCTTTTCAGCGCAAGCGGCAGAAATCCCCAGCCTTTGAAAAGCGCAAAGGCCGGGGCAACCTCAGTAGTGGTGGCGCATAAGGCGGAAAGGTGGGCTAGCCTCCAAATGGAGGATCGAATTGCATCTCTGTTCATGAATCCTTCCTTTTTCTGGGGAAGTCTTCTCTTGCTCGTAGCCGTCATTGAAACGTTTACAGGCACAGCCATAACCCGTGGTCAGGGATTGGTATACCGCGTCAAAGAGCCGAAGACGTTCTGGTGCCTGGTCGCAATTTCATACATCGCTGCAATTCTGTTCTATGCAGAGTTCTTCTACAACTTTCCCAACTGACCTACCATCCGCCGATCGAACAATTGTTGCAATCTCTGCAGCAGTGGCTTTGATCGGCGGCGGTTTTGGGTTCGCGTTCCATATTCGAGACCCGCATGAGGCGGCGCACCGCGAGAGACGCTACCAAGCCGCTCTGGACGAATACGCGACCGATTTAAAACCGGGAATGAAGCGTATGCAGGTAGAGCGATATTTCCAAGCCAATGGAACTAAGTTCACGCAAATGTGTTGTGTCGCGAATTTTAGAGGCAAATATGTCAGCCTTCGCGGCGCGGGATGGGACGATCTGGTAAGAATCTCGGGGGAAATCGTCCCATTAATTTGCCGCGAAAATAATTTGTACATTGCGTTCGAGTTCAATCCGAAGGCACCGGGCGAAGTTCCCGACACGAACGGTTCCGACACACTCAAAAAGATTTCGATCTTCCATCAACTCGAAGGATGCCTGTGATGATTGGTGTAACATCTCCATATCGCTCACGGACCCTCCGACTACGTCTGCTGTAAACTGACTTAGCAGCTTTCGTCTCGAGCCTGCATCCAACTAAATACGTGTTTCCCAGACTTTTTCAATTCGGCCACTTTTCAATTCCTACCTATGGCGTCCTAGTTGCCACTGGCGTTTTGGTGGGGCTTTGGATCAGCGTTCGGAACTCCGCCAGACAAGGCATTAAGGCTGAGAACGCATGGGATTTTGGCATTGCGGTGGTTCTCGCAGGAATCGTGGGCTCGAAGCTGCTTTATCTCCTGGTCGACTGGAGCTACTACACCCAGCATCCGCGCGAAATTTTCAGCCTGGCTACCTTGCAGGCTGGGGGCATATTTTCCGGCGGACTCATTGGGGCCTTCATCGTCGCGGCGTGGTTTCTGCGCAAGCATCATATGCCGCGCTCTGGCCACTTGCGATGCCTTCTCGCCCGGCCTCGCCATGGGACACGCGATAGGGCGACTCGGTTGCTTCGCCGCCGGATGCTGCTACGGAAAGCCTACCGACCACTTCTGGGGCGTGACCTTCACCAATCCGCTCGCCGAACAACTGGTCGGAACCCCATTGGCACATGCGCTCGAACCAACGCAATTGTTCGAATCCGCAGTCGAGTTGGGAATCTTCTTTCTCCTTACCTGGATGTTCAAGCGCAAGAAATTCGACGGACAGATTTTCGGGGCATATCTTTTTCTTTACGGCATTGCCCGGTTCTTTCTCGAATTTCTTCGCGACGATCCCGGCCGAGGCTCGGTCTTCGGTGGAGTTTTAAGCGGGACCCAACTCATCGCTATCGGCCTGGTCCTCACCGGCGGAATTATCTGGTACCTGCGCCCAACTCCTAAAGTTGTTTTGGCCCCCGCCACCCGCTAAACCCGCGTTTCGACGTCCTTCTCAAACATTGTCATCCTGACCTGCGATCCGAAGGAGCGCAGGAGTGGGACCTTACGATGCGCTCGCGACAGGCAGGAAAGTGGACGGGACGGCAGAATGCTGCCGGTTGCCGCACCATTATCGGGAATGCCCCTACAACGTCCGCGATCGTGGCATCGCTCTCACGGTCCCTCTTTCCGCCGCTTCCGGCGAAGGAGTTCGGGATGACAATCACAATTCCAATGCATCTTTGTGCGAAGATCAAAGCGCCTTCAATCGCCCAAGAACCTGCATCGCTCAGAATGACAGCGAATAGCTTGAGTCTGGAAACGAAAACAAATTTCGTAGTTGGTGCCGATCACGCCGGTCGCCGCCTCGATCACTTCCTCGTCCCCCAACTTCCCGATCCAGCCGTTCGCGAATCCAGCAGCTCATCGCGCAGCAAAAAGTTCTGGTCGATGGGAAATCTGCCAAGGCTTCGCTGCTGTTGCGCGGAGGCGAACAGATTGAAATCGTCGGCGAAGTTGAACGGGCTCCATTGCGCGCAATCGGCTGAAGAAATCCCGCTGATGTTGTTTATGAAGATGACGATCTCGCCGTCGTCAATAAGCCAGCTGGAATGATGGTGCATGCCGGCGCCGGAGCGAATGACGATGATCGCAATCGCGGAACCCTGGTCAATGCTCTGCTGCACCGCTTCGGCGCGCTATCGGGCGTGGGCGGCGAACTGCGCCCGGGAATCGTACACCGACTCGACAAAGAAACCAGCGGCCTGATTGTTGTCGCAAAAAATGACCTCTCGCACCGTAAATTATCGGCTGCGTTTTCCGGACGGAAAGTTAAGAAGACATACATTGCATTAGTCCACGGCTGGGTGAAGGCTGATAAAGGCACGATCTCCAGCCCTATCAGCCGCGACGCAATTCGCCGCACCCGCATGACCACCCGTCGCAGCGGCGGGCGGGAAGCCATCACCAAATATTTTGTTGAGCGGCGTATTCAATCGGATTTCGGCAAATTCACTTTACTCAAAGTGAAAATCGAAACCGGGCGCACTCATCAGATTCGAGTTCACATGGCCTCTCTCGGACATCCGGTAGTAGGCGACGCTCTCTATGGCGCGGCCCGCGAGATTCGCGGCAAATCCGGACCGCCGGTTTCGCTGTCGAGGAATTTCCTGCACTCGGCCGAGCTGGAGATTGAGCATCCGCGCAGCGGTGAGCCCCTCAGCTTTTCGAGTCCTGTTCCGGAACCGCTCGAGGAATTTTTGCGAGCGTCTGGAACCCGGTCCATCCGCGTAGAAGCGTCTATAATGAGACATCCATGTACCAGTTCCGTCGAATTTGTATTGTCCTGATTGCTGTTCTGTTGAGCGTGCCTGCTGCTTGCCCAGAACACGGATCAGGCTGCGACGCCGGGCGATCTGCCCTCTGCTCCTTCGGCCGTCAATCAAAAACAAACGACGCGGCCGCAGCAGGCACCTGCCGCGCCTTCAGGGCGAGCCGCGCTCGCAGGAACTGCCCTTCGGATACACCGCCTGACTCGAATTCCGCCCAGCAAGCCCCGCCAGGCGCTCCTCAAGTATCGGAGGGCTCGGGCACGACTTCGAATTCCGACGCCTCAGATGCTCCATCAACTCGTAACGACTCCACCTTTGTCCTAAACGTAAACGAGGTCCCGGTTGTGTTCACAGTGACCGACAAGCACAACCATTACGTGCGCGACCTCAGCAAGAAAGACTTCAAGGTGATAGATGATGGGCGGCCAGTGAACGAAATTCGCAGTTTCCGCCGCGAAACCGATTTGCCTTTGCGGGTTGGCCTGCTGATTGATTCGAGCGCCTCGGTTCGCGGCCGCTTCAAGTTCGAGCAGGAAGCCGCGATTGAGTTCATTAACCAAACCATCCGGCCTAAGTACGATCAGGCATTTGTTCTCGGCTTTGATTCCAGCCTGGAGGTCACTCAGGAGTTTACCGGCAACTCAGAGCTACTCTCGAAAGGCATACGCAGCCTGCGTCCCGGCAACAGCACCCGGTTATATGACGCGATTTTTTACGCCTGTCGTGAACGGCTGCTGAATACATCGGAGCCGATGTCGGTTCGAAAGCCATAGTTCTGATCACCGACGGGGAAGACAACTCCAGCCGCTCGACTCGCGAAGAAGCCATCGAGATGGCTTTGCGCGCCAACGTGATCGTTTATACGATCAGCACGAATTTTCCGGGTTATTCCGAGAGCGGCAAATACGACAAGATCCTGCAACGGATCGCAGACGCCACCGGCGGCCGCTGGTTTGAGCCGTTTCAGGTGACCGACGTGGCCAACGCTTTTGCACAAATACAGGCCGATCTGCGTAGTCAGTATGCGCTGGCTTATCGCCCGGAAGATTTCAAACACGATGGCCGCTATCGCACTATTGAGATCATGGCCGAACACAAAGGATTGAAAGTTCACAGCCGGCACGGCTATTACGCGCCGACGGAGTGAGAAATGGTCGTGCGTCGTCCGTCGCCAGTCGTGCGACCTTTTCAGGAATTTGGTCGTTGGCCAAAGAACACGACGTACGACTAACGGCGTGCGACGCACGACGGCTTTTTGAAGCACGACCAACGACGCCGACCTTCTTAGAAAGGTAAAACTTTGAGCCCAACCGAAACCGTAACCAGCACCAAACGCGAAATTGAAGTACAAATTCCTCCCGAGGAAGTTTCGCGTGAAACTGAGGTGCTGATCCAGAAATATCAGAAGCTGGCGCGCATTCCTGGCTTTCGCAAAGGACATGTTCCTGCGTCCATCATTCGCCAGCGCTTCTCCCAGGACATTCAGAACGATGTGATCGATGCGCTGGTGCCGAAGTACTTCCGCAAAGAAGCTGAGCGACTGAAGCTCATTCCCATTTCGCAGCCTCGCGTCACCGATCTGCATGCCCACGACAGGCGAAGCCGATGCACTTCAAAGCCAGCTTTGAAGTGATGCCCGAGATCAAAGTGGAGGGCTACAAAGAGCTGCGCGCCGATCATCCCGAAATTTCAGTGACGCGACGAAGAAGTTGAAGAAGTCACTGAAGAGTTTGCAGGAGCAGAAAGCCACGTTCTCTCCGATCGAAGGCACGCACCATTGCAGGATGGCGACTACGCTCAGGTTTCTCTCGACGGCACCCCGAAGAACCAGGAATCGGGAACCAAGCCCGTGCACATGGATGACGTGCTGGTCGAAATTGGCGGCAAGACCACTATGCCGGAATTCACCGAGAACCTGCGCGGAGCCAGTCCGGGCGAGGAACGCACTTTTGATGTGCTGTATCCCGAAGACTTTTCTGATGAGCGGCTTCGCGGGCAAGACTTTCAGCTACAAGGTCAAGATTAACGCGATCAAACAAAAATCTTGCCTGAGCTGAATGATGAGTTCGCCAAGGAAGTCGGCGAGTTCGCCACTCTGGATGAAGTCCGGAAACGCATTCGCGAAGGCATGGAGCACGAACGCAAGCAAACCGCCGAGCGCGAAGCCAAAGACAAATTGCTCGCGGAGTTGATCCGGCGCAATGAATTCGAAGTTCCGGAGGCGCTGGTGGAGCATCAGGTTGACCTCCGGCTCGACCGGGGATTGCGCGCGCTGGCTGCTCAGGGAATGAGCGCCGAAGCACATGAAGAAAATGGACCTTGGCCGCCTGCGCGCCGGGCAAAGAGATCAGGCGGTTCAGGAAGTTAAGGCTGCATTGCTGCTTGAAAAAATCGCGGAAGAGGAAAAAATTGAAGTCGGCGACGAAGAAATTAACAACGAGATTGATGCGCTTGCGAAGCAGACAAATCAGGCGCCGGATGCGATTCGCGCACGTTTGACACGTGATGGAGCGCTGGATAGAATCCGGGACAGGATCCGCAACGAAAAGGCCCTCGATTTCCTGTATCGTCAATCTGCTTAGACGGAGCGATTCAATCCCCCCACATCCCGGAATTTCCGGGCAGGAGTGTGAGAAGTGAGTGAGAAAGACGCACGTATGATGCTGGTCCCCATGGTCATTGAACAAACCGGGCGGGGCGAGCGGGCTTACGACATTTACTCGCGGCTGCTGCGCGACAACATCATTTTTATCGGCACGCCAATCGACGACAACGTCGCCAATCTGGTCATCGCGCAAATGCTCTTTCTGGCGCAGGAAGATCCCGAAAAAGACATTCAGCTGTATATAAATTCGCCCGGGGGGTCGATTACTTCGGGTATGGCAATTTACGACACAATGCAGTATGTGAAGAACGACGTGACTACAATATGCATAGGTCAGGCAGCCAGTATGGCGGCTACCCTGCTTGCGGCGGGCGAACCGAAGAAGAGATTAGCGTTGCCTAATTCAAGAATTTTGATTCACCAGCCGCACATGGGTGGGCTTTCAGGCCAGGCGACCGATATTGATATTCATGCGCGAGAAATTCTGCGCATGCGCGACATTACGAACCAGTTGCTGTCGAAGCACACCGGGCAAAAGCTGGATAAGGTGGAGAAAGACGTTGAGCGCGACTTCATTATGAACGCTCAACAGTCAAAGGAATACGGAATCATTGACGATATCATCTACAAGACCCGCTAGGTTGTATGATCGGCCTTTCGCCGACCGTACTTCTGGAAAGTTCTCGGCGCGACGATCTGGCGGGGCATGGCCGAGGAAACAAGCCAGCCAGAAGTGGCAACTAAAAGGAGTGGGGCCGAGTGAAAAACAAGACCGGAACTGAAGAAATTCTTCGCTGCTCGTTCTGCCATAAATCGCAGGACGCTGTTGCCAAGCTTATCTCCTCTCCCAGCGATTACCCGCGGGCCTATATTTGCGACGAGTGCGTAGCAGTCTGCAATTCCATCCTGGAAGATGACCGCGCGGCGACCCCGGCAGCCACCACTCCTAACCAACTGCCCAAGCCGCAAGAGGTCAAGACCTTCCTCGACGAGTACGTCATTGGGCAGGAACAAACCAAGAAGAAGCTGGCAGTCGCCGTTTACAACCACTACAAGCGCATTTACATGAACCGGCAGCGCACCGGCGACGGCATTGAGCTCACCAAATCGAACATCATGCTGATCGGCCCGACCGGGACGGGCAAGACCCTGATGGCGCAGACGCTGGCGCGCATGCTGGATGTTCCCTTCGCCATTGTTGACGCAACCACTCTGACCGAAGCTGGATATGTCGGCGAAGACGTTGAAAACATTATCCTGAAGCTGCTGCAGGCGGCCGACGGAGATGTAGGCCGGGCGCAGACCGGAATCATCTACATCGACGAAGTAGATAAGATCGGGCGCAAAGACGAGAATCCGTCGATCACTCGCGATGTATCCGGCGAAGGCGTGCAGCAGGCGCTGCTGAAGATCCTCGAAGGCACGATCGCCAATGTGCCGCCCCAGGGCGGACGCAAGCACCCGCACCAGGAATTCACCCCGGTTGATACCACCAACATCCTTTTCATCTGCGGTGGCGCGTTCGTCGGCCTGGACAAGATCATTGGCCGTCGCGCCGGAAGAAAGTCTCTCGGATTCAAAGCGGAAGAAGATCAGCCGCTGCAGGACGTGGTTGCTGATCGTAAGCGCAGCTTTGAGCTGATCAGCGAAATACAGCCGGAAGACCTTATCAAATTTGGACTTATCCCGGAGTTCGTAGGCCGACTGCCTGTGGTGGGCGTGCTCGAAGACCTCGACGAATCTGCCCTGATCGAAATCCTCACCCGGCCCAAAAATGCCATCGTCAAGCAGTACCAGCGCCTGTTTGAGTTTGAGAATGTACGCCTCAAATTCAGCGAGGACGCTCTCCGTGCGATCGCCCGTCAAGCCATGGTGCGCAAGGTTGGCGCCCGCGGCTTGCGTATGATCCTGGAAGAGCTCATGCTTGATCTGATGTACCATCTGCCTAGCCAGAAGAAAGTAAAAGAATTCGAAGTCACGCGCGAAATGGTTGAAAAACGCAACGTTTCGCTTACTATGATGGAGAAGGCTGGGTAAACGGCTCTTGGCCTTTAGCTGTTAGCTCTTAGCTTTCTCGTGGCGGCGCCAACAGACTGATAGACTATGTTTGAGGCTAAGAGCTAAGGGCTAATAGCCAGGAGCTTATTTTTCGTGACCACACCCAAGGAAAAGTTCGAGACCAGAAAACTACCCATGATGCCCATCCGGGACGTGGTCATCTTCCCGCATATGATGACGCCGTTCGTGGTGGGCCGTGAATCGAGCGTTCGCGCGCTGGAAGAAGCGCTGGCCTCAGACAAGAAGATCTTTCTCGCCACCCAGCACGACGCCAGCATCGATGAGCCCAAGGCGAACGAGATTTATCAGATTGGGACTGTGGTCAACATCGTTCAGAGTCTCAAGCTCCCCGATGGAAACATTAAAGTCCTGGTCGAAGGCATAGAGCGCGCCAAGGTTCTCCAGATCATCGACACCGAAGGCTTCATGCAGGCGACAGTTCGCCTGGCCCGTTACACCGTCGAAACCAATACCCAGCTCGAAGCTGCCATGCAGCGGGTTACGACGTTATTCGAGCAATACGTAAAGCTTTGCCAATCGCTTAACTACGAGACCATGATCGCCGCGGTGCGCATGGAAGATCCGGCCAAGCTGACCGACACCATCGCCGCGAACCTTCAACTCTCGATTGAAGAAAAGCAAGAGCTGCTGGAGATTTTTGATCCTGCCGAGCGCCTGACCCGCATTGCCGACGTTCTCGATATCGAAATCGAAAAACTGAACATGGACCGCACCATCCAGTCGCGGGTCAAGCGGCAGATGGAGCGGGCGCAGAAAGAGTATTACCTCAACGAAAAGATCAAGGCCATCCAGAAGGAACTGGGCCGCGGCGAGAAGAGCGAATTCGACGAACTGAAGAAGAAGATCGAAAAAGCCGGCATGTCGAAAGATGTCCGCGAAAAGGCCATGCAGGAACTCAAGAAGCTTGAGGCCATGCCGCCGATGTCCGCCGAGTCCACCGTTTCGCGCAATTATCTGGACTGGCTGCTGGCAGTTCCATGGAAGAAGCGGTCGAAGGAAATTCGCAATATCTCCCGCGCTGAAAAAGTTCTGAACGAAGATCATTATGGGCTGGAGAAAATCAAGGAACGCATTCTTGAATTTCTCGCCGTGCGCCAGCTGGTAAAGAATCCCAAGGGCTCGATTCTCTGCTTCGTTGGCCCTCCCGGAGTAGGCAAAACTTCGCTGGGAATGTCGATCGCCAAAGCCACGGGCCGCAAGTTCGTCCGCATGTCGTTGGGCGGCGTGCGCGACGAAGCCGAAATCCGCGGCCATCGCCGCACCTACATCGGCGCGCTGCCCGGCCAGATTATCCAAATGATGAAAAAGGCCGGCACCAAGAACCCGGTCTTCATGCTCGACGAAGTCGACAAAATGTCCATGGATTTTCGTGGCGACCCGTCGGCCGCGCTGCTCGAAGTGCTCGATCCCGAGCAGAATTTCATGTTCGTCGATCACTATCTCGACGTTGAATACGACCTGTCGCAGGTGTTCTTTGTGGCGACCGCCAACGTGATGCACACGATTCCTCCCGCCCTGCAGGACCGCATGGAAGTATTGCGGCTGCACGGTTACACCGAGGCGGAGAAGGTCGAAATCGCCAAGCAGTTCCTGGTCAAGAAACAGATGGAGCAGGCTGGGCTGAACGAAAAAAACATCAAGGTCACAGACGACGCCATCACTACCCTGATCCGCAACTACACGCGCGAGGCCGGCGTCCGCAACCTGGAGCGCGAGATCGGCAACATCTGCCGCAAGGTCGCGCGTAAGGTTGTGAAGGAAGGCGCGAACTATACCGTCACCATTACCGCCGAGAGCGTGAACGATTTCCTGGGCGTGCTCAAGTTCCGCGACACGCTTGCCCACGAGAAGAGCGAAATCGGATTGGTGACTGGATTAGCGTGGACTGAAGTCGGCGGATCCATCCTGAGCACCGAAGCCAGCGTAGTTGACGGCAAAGGCAAGCTGACCCTGACCGGCAAACTGGGCGACGTGATGCAGGAATCAGCGCACGCCGCGATGTCCTACACTCGTTCGCGAGCGCAACGCCTGGGCCTGACGCGCGAGTTCTATCGCAACTTCGATATTCACGTGCACGTGCCCGAAGGCGCGATCCCGAAAGACGGTCCTTCTGCCGGCATCACCATTGCAACTGCAATCGCCAGCGCGCTCAGCAAGATTCCGGTGCGCCGCGACATTGCCATGACCGGCGAGATCACCCTGCGCGGCAAAGTTCTTCCCATCGGTGGACTCAAAGAGAAGCTTCTGGCGGCGCATCGAGCAGGGCTCTTCGAAGTGATTCTGCCCAAAGAAAATGAAAAAGATGTCGCCGAGGTTCCCGAGAACCTGCGCAGTGCCATGAAGCTGCACTTCGTCGAGACTATGGACCAGGTGCTTGCTATCGCCTTGGAGCAGCCATTGCCTGAAGTCGATATTCCGGCGACGCTTCGCAGACATCCCGCTCAGCGCCCCGTCAGAAGGTCCCGTCGGCACACCAGTAATCGCGAGAGGGACGCTACTCGCGGACAGGAGTGTCCGCGCCACACGGTACTCCTTCACCCCATCCAGCTCTCTTCTCGCGGCATTTTCATTTGTTACCCTCTACACAAGCTTTCGGCGCCGCACTACAATTTCATTATTGTTGCCATGTTCAGGCGCACGTCGATTAACGTAAAAGGCACGACCGGGCTGGCGATTGCTGCTGTAATCATGATCGCCGTACTGATCGGATTTCCTGCCTATCGAGTGTTCCTCGCGATCAGTCTCGGAATCGGCATCGTGGTTGCGCTGATTCTCCATCTGCGGAATCGCTATCGCCCATCAGCGAGAAGGACGTCGATAATAAGCGTCCGCTGGGCCTGGACTGACAGCCTGCGACTTGCAACTTCGGTCGGGAACCCGGAAACTGAATTGTGCGAGTTCTCTCCAGATTCATGACTTCCGCGCTGGCGCCGAACCAATTCCCCGCTCCGCGGTCCCGGAAGTTGCGTTTCTCGGGCGTTCGAATGTGGGCAAGTCGAGCGTCATCAATTCCCTGCTGGGAACAAAAATCGCCAAGACCAGTTCGACGCCCGGACGCACTCGGGCGATCAATTTCTTCGAAGTTCGCTGGCCGGGAAAGCCGCACCCAGAGGTGGTTTTCTCCGATCTGCCGGGCTACGGCTATGCGCGGGTGCCGCGCGAGATCGCCGACCAGTGGTCGGGATTTATCGATCCCTATTTAAAAGAACGCCGCTGCCTTGCTCTCTGCCTGGCGCTGGTGGATTTAAATGTTCCGCCGCAGGCCAGTGACCAGGAGCTTCTGGAATTTTTAAATTCCATCAATCGGCCGTTTCTGATGGTAGGGACCAAAGCCGACAAACTCTCCGGCAATGCACTGCGAAAATCGATGGACGCATTTACCCGCAGCTTACCCGGATTGCGAGTGGTGCCGTACTCCGCGCGCACCGGGGCGGGCCGCGATCAACTCTGGCAGGAAATTCGAAGCGCGACCCAGAATTTCTCCTCGGCATCGCGCGAACTCGGCTCTGATCCTGGTGTTTCCGGGATGAGCTAGTACGTTACCTTTGGCACCCGATCACACCAGCTCACATTAGGTATATTGAATCGTGGCCATTTACCTGATCACTGGAATTGCCGGCTTCATCGGCTCATCGCTGGCGAGCGCCGTTCTCGCCCAAGGCGATGAAGTTCGCGGCGTCGACAATTTTTCCACCGGCAAGCGGGCGAATCTCGACGAGATCATCGGCAAATCGATCTCCGCGAAGTTGATCTGCTGAACCTGGACGCGCTCAAAGACGCCTGCCAAGGCGTGGATTACATTTTCCACGAAGCCGCGATCCCCTCAGTTCCGAAGTCTGTGCTCGATCCGCTGGGCAGCAATCGCGCAAATATTGATGGCACCGTGCATCTGCTCATCGCTGCCCGCGACGCCAAGGTGAAGCGCGTGGTGTACGCGGCATCTTCGTCGGCGTACGGCGATACGCCCACGCTTCCCAAACATGAAGCGATGCTGCCGAATCCGAACTCGCCTTATGCTGTGGCCAAACTGACGGGCGAATATTACATGACCTCGTTCTACCGCTGCTATGGACTCGAAACCGTTTCCCTGCGCTACTTCAATATTTTCGGACCGCGCCAGGACCCGTCTTCACCATATTCCGGCGTGCTGGCGAAGTTCATCACCCAGATGCTGAATGGCGAACCGCCCACGATTTTTGGCGACGGCGCCCAGAGCCGCGATTTCACTTACATTCAAAACGCAGTAGATGCGAACCTGCTGGCGATGAAAGCTCCAGCCTCGCAAGCCGCCGGGCAAATGTTCAATGTGGCAACCGGCAAGCGCGCTGATCTGAATCAGGCTTTTCAGCTTACTGAAAAAAATTACCGGCTACACGGGCAATGTTAAATACGAGCCCGAGCGTGCGGGTGATGTGAAGCATTCGCTGGCTGATTTATCGCGCGACTGAGAAACACCTCGGCTACAAACCCACCGTCGACTTTGAGGAAGGCTTACGGAGGACGGTGGATTGGTATCGGGAACAACAGTCGGCGACGGCGGGGAAACAGAAGCATTCGGCGGTGATCCATCGGCGCTGTCAGGCCTGAGTTTTATTAGTTACCTCGGGCACTTTCTTCAGCTTGCGGTGCCGCGGCATAGAGTTACACCATGACCTCCAGCTCAGGACCTGCCAAAGTCTATCTTTGCCTGCAATGCGAAATGTCTGAATCGAAGTGCTCTTGCGAGAAATATTGCTGCAATTGCCAAAGCCAATTGGGCATCCGCCTCTGCCAGGATGGGCTTCTGTATTGTCCCTCCTGCCGCGAAGCTTGTGGATATCACGCTTCTGCGGAAGAAGAATAAGAAGGCTGCGCTTCAGATCACCACAGTTTCCTGGTACTCACCAAAAACCGCGCGCATGGCATCGGAGATTTCTCCAACCGTGGCATGCGCCTCGACCGCATTCACAATCTTCGGCATCAGGTTCTCGCCTGAGCGAGCGGCGGTTTGAATCATCTCGATTGCGTTCTTCCACTCTGCCTGGTTCCGTTTCGCGCGTAAAGCTCGCAGCCGCTCCACTTGCTTGCGCTCCAACGATTCGTCGATGCGCTGGATCGGCACTTGGCCGCGACTCTCCTGCGTGAACCGGTTTACGCCCACCACCGTCGCTTCTCCGCTCTCAACCGACTTCTGCTGTTCGTACGCAGCATTCTGAATCTCCTGCTGCACGAAGCCGCGCTCAATGGCTTTCAACATTCCGCCCAAGGCGTCGATTTTCTCGAGATAATCCCACGCCCGCTTTTCGATCTCGTCGGTCAATGACTCGATGAAATACGATCCCGCCAGCGGATCGATGGTGTTGGGCACGCCGGATTCGAATGCAACAATCTGCTGGGTTCGCAGCGCAATTCGCGCCGCCTGCTCGGTCGGCAAAGACAAAGCTTCATCGTATGAATTGGTGTGCAGTGATTGTGTGCCGCCCAGCACCGCCGCCATGGCCTGGATCGCGGTACGCACGATGTTATTTTCCGGCTGCTGCGCCGTTAGTGTTGAACCCGCGGTCTGTGTATGAAAACGCAGCATCCACGAGCGCGGATTCTTTGCGCCAAGTTTCTCGCGCATCATTCGCGCCCACATGCGCCGGGCAGCGCGGAACTTCGCAACCTCTTCCAAAAAGTTATTGTGAGCGTTAAAAAAGAAAGAAAGCCGGGGAGCAAATACGTCCACAGTCAAGCCCGGCTTTCTGCGCGGCCTCGACATAGGCACTGCCATTGCCGAGCGTGAAGGCGACTTCCTGCACCGCGGTAGCTCCGGCCTCGCGCATGTGATATCCAGAGATGGAAATCGTATTCCACTCCGGCACGTTGTCATTTGCCCACGCAAATAAATCTGTGACCAGCCGCATGGCTTGCGGAATCGGGTAAATGTAAGTTCCGCGCGCAATGTATTCCTTCAACACATCGTTCTGCACAGTGCCAGAGAGCTTGCGGATATCTGCACCTTTTTTGCGCGCGACCGCAACGTACAGCGCCAGAAGGATTAGCGCGGTTGCGTTGATGGTCATGGACGTGGAAATTTTGGCGAGATCGATTCCGTCGAACAATCGCTCCATGTCTTCGAGCGAATCGATCGCGACTCCCACTTTTCCCACTTCCCCAACCGCCAGAGGATGATCGGAATCGAGGCCGATCTGGGTAGGAAGATCGAACGCTACCGACAATCCAGTGGTGCCGTGGGCCAGCAGATATTTGTAACGTTTGTTGGATTCTTCCGCATCGCCCATACCCGCATACTGCCGCATGGTCCAGAGCCGCCCGCGATACATGGCCGGCTGCACTCCGCGGGTGTATGGGAAATCGCCGGGATAGCCGTCCTGCTGGTCGTAGTTCCAGTTCTCAAGATCTGCAGGGGTGTAGAGCGTTCGCACCGGGATATGCGAAGAGGTTTCAGGATCGCTCGACGCGGCTGGCGCTTTGGGATTTTGCGGCATGGAATTATTTCTTTCTGCGCGATCGTAAGAAAGAACTAACGCCAAACCATCCGAACATCAAAGTGAACCCCACAGCGGCAGCTACTCTGGATGCCGGGGCTTTACCCGCGTGGTAGGCGCCATATTCCCTCACTGTTCCCACCAATCCCGCCACCGCAAATGCAAGAAAAACAAAGCCCGTGACCTCCAACCAGAGCTGCCCGATAACCCCGGTGAAGTGGCGAAATGTCGTCCGCGCCCCAGTCAGGACAGCGCGCATAGGTCCGAGTGTGCTTAACCTGCTGCCCTGCGATGCGCGCTGCGATTCCCAGTTTGCGGCCGGTCGAGATGTTTCCCATTTGCTACTCGATTTTACCAATCCCCGGGTTTAGAATACTTTCAAGGCGGCAGGCAAGCGTAAGCCCGAGATGGGTGCCGCATCTAAGAGTCTGGTTTTTAGGCAAAACCGGGGGATTCGTGGACCAGCAACTTAAGCATCTGATGAAAGAATTGGGCGAAGCGATCAATGAATCCCTTGCGGATTCTGAGCAGATCGCTGATGTGGTCTCCCGGATCAAAGACGGCGGTTACGATATTTTCCTGGTGCTCGAAGCCACCATCGGCGTCAGCCGCCCGGGAGAAAAATCTGATAAGACCTCTATGGTCACAACTCTCTCCAGTAATCCTGAACTGAAAGTCAGCGATCAGGACCTTAAATTTTTGAAGTCCTTACGAATCAAAATCGAAGACGACGCCGCTTAATCGTTCGCGACCGTTCTTCCTTCCGGCAACTCTCGACATTATTTTTCAGGGCAACGGCGAAGCTTTTGCGCGGAATCCAAGGCCCATGGCTGATATCCCGCTTGAGCACCGGGGAGCAGATTTCCACCGTCTGGCACTTGGGCGGCCTTCAGTTGGACAGCTGGCCAAGAAAGTGTTAACCGGAATCAACGAGGATGATCTCATCGGCCGTGCCGGGGATCTGGCTTTCAATTCAGTGCTGGCGCTGTTCCCGATGTTGATTTTCCTGCTTTCGCTTCTCGGTCTTTTTGCGTCCCGAGGCAGCGCGATGCGGGTGAATCTGGTTTCTTATTTTTATTCCGTTCTTCCCCCCGCAGCCGCGCAGGTCGTCGACATAACCGTTGCGCGAGGTCATGAAAGGCGCCAGCAACGGCAAACTTACTTTCGGAATTGTGCTCTCAATCTGGTTTGCTTCAGGCGGGATGAGCTCCATGATTAGCGGTCTCAACGGCGTTTATGAAGTTAAAGAAATGCGCTCCTTGTTCAAAGTCCGCGCAATTTCGCTTGTGCTCACCATCGCAATTTCAATACTCATCATCATTGCCCTGGTAGTCATCCTCGCCGGAGGCTACTTGGCCAGCACCATCGGTGGCTACTACGGGCTCCATAATGAGGCATTGCTCGCTCTGGAAAATTGCCCAGTGGCCGGTGGCCGTCGCTTTCATCGCCTTATCTTTTTCGCTCATCTATTATTTCGGCCCCGACTTGAAAGAGCAGCACTGGTACTGGATCACACCCGGCTCGGTATTCGGAGTGTTTCTTTGGATCGCTGCTTCCTTTGGCTTTCGAGCCTACTTGCATTTTTTTAATACCTACAGCCGCACCTATGGCTCCTTGGGCGCGGTCATGATTCTTCTTATCTGGCTGTATGTAACCGGATTTTCTTTTCTTCTGGGCGGAGAAATCAACGCTCAGATCGAACACGCCGCCGCGCAAGTCGTGGACATCCCGAAGCAAAGCCTGCGGAGAAAAGAAAGCCGCTTAGCGTTTTTGTCTTCGGCAATGAAAAGCTTTTTCTCCTCACCCAGCACTGAAGCCTTAAGGGCTTCGATTAATTCCTGACCCCAGAGATCTAGGACGGAAAGGAAACGCTTCCGCGCGGCGTGATCCAGATGCCTTCTTTATGGAAATTCGGCGGCCTCACCCCGTTGTCGCTGGTACGTCTTAGCATCAAAAAAATAGGCGACGACGAGCTCTCTACCCGCTCCGCCGCCCTTTCGTATTATTTTTTGCTCGCTCTGTTCCCCATGTTTCTTTTTCTGATTTCTCTCATTGCAGCAATCGCCGGGGCTCATTCTCAACTGCAGGAAACCATCGTGAGTTCAATCAGCCGGCTTGCTCCTGGGGGCGCCGCCGACCTCGTCCGCAGCGTGGTGTCACAAACATTTAAAGCCAGCGGCGGAATCAAGCTTGCCGCCGGTATTCTCGGCGCTCTCTGGTCGGCTTCGGGGGGAATGAGCGCCGTGGTGGTTTCATTGAATGTTATTTACCGGCTGGCTGAAACTCGCCCCTGGTGGAAGCAAAAACTCACGATTGTTGGCCTGACGGTGGCGCTGGCTGCGCTGATTATCATCGGGGGGATTTTCTGCGGATTGAAGTAAGGATCTTTTGCCATGCGAATGAACGCCGCTTCGGATTCGGGAGACGAGCTGATCCGCCAATCGGCTTCCTTATTGATGTCGAACCAAACGACACATTTAATGAGTGGGAAATTCGTGCGCAGGGTGGGAATGATTTCATCGATCCACTTGGCTTTGTCTCCCGCCCACTTGAGCGGAGGACATCTCCCCAATCATGATCGGCTTTTTCCTGGCTGCCAGGAGGGGATAGATTTCCTGGAAAACCTGTCGGAAAGTCTGCCAGCCGCCATTCTTAGTACCCCAGTTGTATCCATCGACGCCGGTCCAATCGACGTAGGCATCGCCGGGTAATAGTCCATCGTATTTTTATTCCCTCCGTTGATATCCGTGACATTCGGACACCACGCCCAGATCACGTTGGTAGCGCCCGCAGCAACGAAGATGTCGTGAATATGTCGATAAGCGGCAACGTACAAAGGTGCATTGTTGCCACCCCACGCCTCGTCCCCATTCATCTCCGCTGCGAAGTCGAGGAAGAACTTTTTGCCGAGCGCTTTCGAGCCGTTTGCACGCGCGACGATCGTGGCATCGAGGCTTCCGTTGACGATCTTGTTGAAGTCGATCTTGTGGGGCTCCCAGTTGACGAGAGGGATGCGTCCAGCGGCCAGGTCCGCTTTGGTGACGGCGCCGGTCCAGTCGGCGGCCCACGCGTAGTAAGTCAGGTGAACAGGAGGTGTCCGCCCGAGCTTCGCCGTGGTCTGGGCCAGAGTGCCGGCGCCGTAGAACTGGCCGAGCAACGCGCCCGCTGTCGGCTCCAGAATGTCGATCCACTCTCATTTCCTGCGCCGAGGAGCCATCCAGTTGAAGCAAAAATTAGCGCGCCGGATAGAGCGGCTTTGCGAAGAACGTTTCTCATGGGATTGCCTCGTAACATAATTCAATTCGCGATTCTGCCCTCTCGAGCTCCTGGACCGGCAGATCTAATATAAACTTCACAATTAACAATGCAGTAAGAAGGCGCTGAACTGGACGCCTAGATCCGAAAGCCGATTCGTCGCAGAATACTGTCGCAGAATAGCTAAGGAGCTGAACTCATGTCAGTATTGACTGAATCTCAAGCAGGACTTCTCTCCCGCCGTCGCTTCTTTCGCTGGATTAGTGGGATCAGCGCAGCTCTGGGCGCGGCACCTCTGGTTTCGTCCGCTGAAACTCCCTCATCGCCATCGGCATTAGTCAGATGGCGCGGACTATTATGCGAAGCTCGGAGTCCCCACGATTATCAATGCCGCCGGCACCTATACCACTTTAACCGCTGCGTGCATGCCGCCACAGGTGCTGGCCGCCGTGCAGAAGGCCGCGCTCCATCCTGTCCGGCTGCATGAGCTGCAGCAGAAGGCGGGTGAGTACATTGCGCAGCGGCTGAAGTGCGAAGGAGCCGTAGTCACTTCGGGCGCAGCCGGAGCCATCAGCCTCGCGACTGCCGCCTGCATCCAGCATGCAAACAACATCAGTATTTTTGATATGCCACAGCAACTTGACGGCAAAAAGAATCAAGTGATCGTGCAGCGTGCACACCGCTATGAGTATGACCGCTGCATGTATCTTTGCGGCGCGCGCGTGACGGAGGTGGTCACGCTCGACGACTTTAAGCGCGCATGCGGAGCAGGCAATGCGGTCATGACGAACTTTTTCAACGCTGCGGAAGAAGAAGATGGGATCGCCGGAACCGCGCAAATCGGGCGGGAAGAGTGGCTGCGCGTGGCACACGAGCACGAAATCCCGTGTCTTGCTTGACGCCGCTGCCGATATGCCACCGATTTCGAATCTGTGGAAGTACACCGGCATGGGCTTCGATCTGGTGACATTTTCAGGCGGTAAAGGAATCCGAGGTCCACAAAACGCAGGACTGCTACTGGGAAGGAAGGTACTGACCGATCTTGCGCAGGAGAACAATAACCCGGCAGAAGGCATTGGACGCGGCATGAAGGTGGCGAAGGAACAGATTGTTGGCATGGTTGCGGCAGTCGACTGGGTGCTATCGCATACCGAGGAGTCGATGCAAGGCGACTACCAGAAAAGGGTCGATCTTATTGCTGCTGCGGTGAAGGGCATTCCTTCGGTCAAAACGGAAATCGTGGTGCCAAAGATCGCCAACCACGTTCCACATCTCCTCATACGCTTCGACCCGCAGGTAATCGGGCTTACCACACAACAGATCGTGCAGTCTTTACGCACCGGCACCCCGTCGATCGAACTGAACCCGAACACGGGGCAAAAACCCAACCAGGGCATTCCAGCGGACGCAAATACGCTTGTAGTTGGTGTTTGGATGATGCAGCCCGGTGAAGATGCAGATCGTTGGCGATCGCATTCGCGCAGTTCTTACCAGAAAAGTGTGATCAACCTGATCGAGCGATCGCAACGAAAAGGGTTGGAAATTGGTGGACCTGGTCGGGATCGAACCGACGACCTCTTCCATGCCATGGAAGCGCGCTCCCAGCTGCGCCACAGGCCCATTCAAGTGTGGGGTGCTCACCAATTCTTACGCACGTGCCCGGGTTAGTCAAACCCGACAACAGAAAACGTGATCACATGGAATATCCAGCCAATCGGCATCGCCCTGTGGCGGCAGGTTGCGAAAGCTGTGAAAATGAGTATTCTCAACTTGACGAGACCAACTATGAACTATCGCTACTATGCTGTCGCTTTAGCAATCATCATGTGCGTCGGCCTATGCGCGGCACAGGCTCCCGCGCCTCCAGTTTCTTATTCATCGATTTCCGAATTAAACCAGTTGTTGGGAGGGCTCCTGCAGACGTCGCAGTCCACGCAGGACGATCTCGCGCATTTGCGGATCGAAAAGTGGAAGACCGATTCGAACACCAAGCATCAGAGCCAGAGCGATGCCGAGTCCATTCAGAGAAACTTGCAGTCGGCGCTGCCGGGAATGATCAACGAACTTAAAAATGCGCCCGAAAACGCGGCGGTCACTTTCAAGGTTTATCGCAATCTCGATGCGCTCTACGATGTGATGAGTTCGGTCACCGAATCCGCCGGAGCATTTGGAAATAAAGAAGAATTTCAATCCTTGAATCGAGATCTGGGCGCGCTCGAAGAATCGCGGCGAGCTTTTGCGGGCCGGATGGACAAGGTTGCAAACGCGAAAGAGTCAGAAATCGCAGAATTGCGCACCGCATTGCAAACCGCTCGCGCCGAAATTCCGCCCAAGAAAACGATCGTCGATGATACCCAGCCGGCAACAGAAAAGAAGCCGGTCAAGCATAAGAAAGCCCGCTCCCAAGCCAAAGGCGGCAACCACCACCCCTTCGTCCCAGTCTCAGCCGCAGTAGCCTCTAATTGATAGCAGGCCAGAGACTTAGATTTCTGGAACCTGGCGAAGGTCTTCGGGGTCTAACATCTCAGGGCCAGGAATTGCGCCTGGATTATAATGGGAGTTGCACCGTGGCAGGAATGGCGGGAGCGGCCAACTTGGGCGATTTAGCAGGCGCAATCGGAATCCGCGCGCAGGAATCGGCTCTGATCCAGGAACTTAAAGCCGGATCGGAAGACGCTTACACGTGGCTGGTTGGTGAATTCCATCAGCCGGTTTACAGCCTGGTTTATCGCATTCTCACCGACCCGGCCGACGCGGCCGATACAACGCAGGAAGTTTTCCTAAAAATATTCCGCGGGATGAAGCACTTCCACGGCGAATCCAGCCTGAAGACGTGGATCTATCGTATTGCGATACATGAAGCTTCGAATCGCCGCCGCTGGTGGTTTAGACACAAATCCAAAGAGACCTCGGTAGAGCAGAGCGAGGATGGCTCGCAGAACGGTCCGCTGGCAGAAATAAGCATGGCGCTTGTAGATCGTCATAAGTCGCCGTTTGACACGGTCGCGGACCACGAAATCCAGCTCCGGGTCGAAGGTGAGCTCAGGCAAGTGGCGGAGCCCTATCGTACCGCGGTCGTCCTGCGGGACATTGAAGATCTCTCCTATGACCAGATAGCCGAGATCACCCAGGTCTCGCTGGGAACCGTGAAGTCACGTATTACGCGCGGCCGCGACGCGCTCAGAAAACGCTTGAACGAATACGTGCGGGAGGTCGGACCTGAGCTTGGACTTAGTCCGGCCAAAGTTGTTCGTAATACAGTCGGCGATTCGCGTTCCTGTAGCAAACATTTCGGGGTAGCATCGTGACCTGCGGACAATCCAAATCGATGCTTTCTACTTACCTCGACGGCGCCGTCACTGGGAAGCAGATGCAGGCGCTGGATCGGCACCTGCGGCAATGCCCAGCTTGCGAAGGTGAATTCCAAGCGCTTCGCCACACTCAATCGGTATTGGCTCAACTTGGCCCTGCGTATGTGCCGGAAGATCTCTCCTTAAAGCTGCGTCTGGCTATTTCTCACGAAGCCGCACGGCGCCACCATCCACCATTCAGCGCATTTATCCTGCACGCGAAAAATGCCCTGCGTGCGTTTATGGTGCCCGCGACGACCGGGCTGGTTGCGACCGTTCTGGTGTTTGGGGTAGTGATTGGGTTGCTGACTTCGCCCCCCGCGGTTCACGCTAATGCCTCCGATGTGCCGCTTATGTTTGCGACCGATCCGGAACTTCAGCCCAGTAATTTCGGATTTACCATGGGCGCTCTAGGCGAGGACTCGCTGGTGATCGAGGCTTACATCGACGCAAACGGCCGGGTCCAGGACTATCGAATTCTCTCCGGTGCTGAAACTCCCAAAGAGCTTCACGAGTTGAAGAGTATGTTGATTCTTACCACTTTTCGTCCCGCCACCTGGATGGGTACCCCACGAGCCAGTACCGCCATTCTGTCTTTTTCAAAAATCAGCGTCAAAGGCTAGCCGCCTCACGACGGCGTTGTTCTGGAGATCCGCAAAGCCTCGGGCGGCAAAGTCGTAAGCAACTCCCTCCAGCAGCTATCCATCCAAAGTTTCCCGGCGAGTAAATACCAGATCCACCGAAGTTGTCATTCAAACGCGCCTGGAGAGGCGATATGAGAAAGATGCCCTGCAGGTTTTACAGCTTTCACACTCCTGCGAAGTCAGAGACTGGCCATCGAGGAAAAGTCGGGGGAATGCTCCGTACCGCCTCCTTCACCGGCTGCCTGTTGGCTGTGATGTGGATGCCATTGTGTGCGCAGGCGCAGTTTTCGCAATACAACAGCAGCGACCCCTGGGCCGGCCAGAGGGCTGGCGCCACCCAGGATCGAAACTTCGACCTGGCGCCATCGTCGGATAACGATAATCGCTTGGGAACGGCTTTTCTTAAGCATGTGGCGGAGGACCAGAAGCAGTTTTGGACCTTCCCGACACGTCTCCGCGTGCAGGACTTGAAATGGATCCTCCCCGCTGCCGGAGTCGCTGCGGCGTTTGTCGCCAGCGACAGTTGGGTTTCGAACCAAGTCCCGAACCAAACCAATCAGCTCAATTTCAGCCGCCACGTCTCAGACTACGGGCTGTATTCATTAATCGGCGCCGGTGGCGCAGCCTACATCTTCGGAAGCGTTGCCAACAAACCTCATCTGCGGGAAACGGGAATCCTCTCGGCAGAAGCTGCTATTGACGCCACTGTAGTCACCTATGCGCTCAAGATCGTCACAGAACGCCAGCGACCCTACGTCAGAAGCGAAGATGGCGATTTTTTTTCGGGAAGTCCGGCAGGCAATCGCTTGTCGTTCGTATCCGAGCACGCCGCGCTTTCATGGTCAATCGCGAGCGTAATTGCGCACGAATATCCGAGCCCGGCTACCCGGATTGCGGTGTACGGCCTGGCCACCGTTATTGCCGCAACCCGGGTGACTGCGCAACAACACTTCCCTTCCGATGTGGTAATCGGTGGAGTGGTGGGGTGGTACTTCGGCCGCCAGGTCTTTCGGATGCATCACGATCCCGAAGTCGGAGGGCCGGAATCAATGGCTGATGCTAAGCAGCTTACCTGGTCCTCGAAGGCTTGGCGGGCGATGGGGCTTCGCCGGGTAGCAAGCTGTTCGCGCTACCTGAGCCTGCAGTAGGCGCCGGCTTGGCCTGACGAGCCTTAACGGTACACACTCGGTTGTGATCCGGACGCAGGTGCGTAACCAATACCTTGGTGCCCGCATCGAACCTGAAATAGCAAGGGTAACTCGGTGCTACGTATGTTCCGGCCGGCTAACCCGGAACTATAACGAAAGTTCCGGGTTACAGAATCATCAGGTAGTGGATCAAAATCTCGATCAGGAGATCCTCTTGAAAAAGCTATCCCTTCTCAGTGTTTTCTCCGCCGCGCTGTTATTCGCGATGGGCGCGCAGGCCCAGGAGTTTCATGGAGCCTTTGGTTTCGGCACGGTCAAGGCGCCGAGCGTTTCGACAGACAGTTCAGGCGACGTATTCCCCTCGCTGAGCGGAGGGTTATACCCCAGCTTCAGCGGGTTTTTTATTTTGAAGCACCACATCGGATTCGGAGGCGAGGTTGCGTGGCGGGCCCATCAGGCCCTGTACACGGAAGCGGGAACAAACTTCCTGTTTCAGGCTCCTTACCGGCCGATTCTGTATGATTTCGACGCGGTTTACGGTAGCAAGTTCGGCAAGAAGTTCGGCGGCGATCTACTGGCCGGAATCGGCGGCGAGGATTTGCGCTTCTATACTCCCTACTACAGCTGCGGATTCACCTCCTGTACCAACTATCAGAGCAGCAACCACTTTGCCTTCCATCTGGGTGGCGACATTCGCTATTACTTCTGGGGAAACGCCTTCATTCGGCCGGAAATCCACTATTACGTCGTGCACAACAACGTAGAGTTCAACGGCGCGAATGTTTCCCGGTTCGCGATCTCGATTGGCTATTCGTTCATGCCAGGCTTCTGACCAAGGAATCTTTCTCAAAAAAATTGGTCTGTGGAGCGACGGGCGTTCTCGCCCGTCGTTTCTTTGCGAAGAGCGCTTGAGCGGTTACTGCTGAACCGCCTGCTTTAGACTTGGCTTTACTCCTACTGAAGACAAGCTCGAACTATCCCAGCCGCCTCCGAGGGCCTTCACCAGATAAACCGAAGTTGTCATTCTCTGGCCTAGCAGCTGGGTCTCCTCGCGTTCATTCGAGAGAGCCTGTTCTTCGGCGGTTATGACGTCCAGGTAATTTACCAGCCCGCCGGAGTACCGAGCGTTGGCTAGCTGCAGGGAACGTTCAGTGTCGGCCACGGCGCGCTGCTGAGAGTCGTATGCGGCTTCCAGGGTAGTCAGTCCAGAGAGCGCATCTTCGACCTGCTGGAAGGCGGTCAGAGCCGTCTCCCGGTAATTAGCCACCTGTTCCTGATATCCCGACTTGGCGAAATCCAGCTGAGCGCGATTACGGCCCCCGGCAATCACCGGTTCGAGGGCAGAAAGCCCCAGTGACCAGAAGAAGCTCGGCGCATTGAGCAAAGATCCGATGGCCATGCTGTCCAGGCCGCCGCTTCCCCCAAGTGAAATGCTGGGATACAGCGCAGCCCGGGCCACTCCGATTCGGGCGTTTGCCGCCGCAGTCTGGCGTTCTGCGGTTGCGATATCGGGCCTGCGTTGCAGCAATTCGGAAGGCAGGATCATCGGAATTGGGGGTGGCTGCGTCACCAGCCCCTTCACTGGGGCCACAAATTCCGCCGGCGCGAGCCCCTGGAGCATGGCCAAGGCATGCTGATATTGAAATCGCTGCTGCTGCAGCAGCGACAGCTGCGTCGTCGATGAGTCGAGGACAACCTGTTGCTGGGCGACATCGAGTCCTGAAGCCGCTCCGCCGGTATGCCGGTTATTCACCAGTGTTAAGCCTTGCTGCTGGTAGGCGATCGCCTTCTGCACTACCGCGATCTCCGAATCCAGTTCACGCAATTGAAAATAGTCTGCTGCCAGCTCTGAGCTGACCAGTAAACGCACATTTTCGAGATCTGCGGCTGAGGCCTGCAGTTGAGCATTCGCGGCTTCAACGCTGTGCCGCACTCGTCCGAAAAGATCTATCTCGTAATTCAGAGTGAAGGGAATCGTGAACTCATTTTGCGTAACCGGAATGGGTGGAATTACGGCGCCATTCACGGGACGGTTTCCCGCAAGCCTTTCCCGAGTCGCGCGAGCGCCCGCATCCAGCTCGGGATACAAACCAGCCGCCGTAACCCGGGCCGAAGCCCGCGCCTCGGATAGCCGTGCGATCGCTGCCTGCAGCGTCTGGTTGTTCGCGGTTGCGCGAAGCTCATACTGATTGAGCTCAGCATCGCCGAAGAATTCCCACCATGCGCCTTTGGGCAGCGAATCGAGCGGCGAGGCTTGGTGCCACGGAGCGGGCGTCTGCCAACCAGGCGGAGTGGTTACAACTCGGCTTCTGATACTTGGGCCCTTTTGCGAACAAGGGAATAGCCAGCAGAAATATCACGACCACGCGAGAGATCACTTATGTGCGCTCCCCTGCGGCTGCTGCCCCTGGGTTTGCGCTACCCGGACAGGCTGCCCATTTTCCAGTGAGTCGTTGGGGCTCACCACGATCGAATCCGACTGCTGCAGGCCGCTGAGGATTTCGACGGTGTTTCCGAAGTCTCTTCCAATCGCGACCGGCCGGAGCTGAATTTTACTGTCCGCTCCCACGACCGCGGCGCGCGGTCCCTCGGCGCGAAATAAAAGCGCATTTGACGGCACCGTGAGGCGCTGGACCTGTTCCTTGAGCGCCAGATGCACCTGCGCGTAGGAGCCGGGCAATAACCGGCCTTTAGGGTTGGGCACGTCAATCTCAGTGTTCAATGTGCGGGTCGCAGGATCAATCGCGTCCGCGGTGCGAACTACGCTGCCCGTGAAATGCTCTCCAAAAGTTCCGATACCTCGATATCAACTTTGACTCCTTTGTGGATGGAAGGCGAATCCACCTCCGGCACGTTCACATAAATTCGGATCGGATCAATTTGCGATATGACGAACAACTCCTGTGAGGGACCACCGTTGCCGGCATTCACCAACGCGCCGATATCTGTATTGCGAGTTGTAATCACACCCGAGAACGGCGCGTAAATGTGTTTAAAAGACTCCAGCTGCTGAAGCCGGCGCAGATTGGCGTTTGCGGCATTCAGGCTTGCCTCGTTCTGTATATAGGTGCTGGATCGTTCATCGGTCTCCTGCTGCGACACCGCGTCCATCTTCTGGAGATTTTCCCATCTCTTCGCTGACGTTTGAGCCAGTTTGAGTTGCGCAGTAGCCTGGTCACGGGCGGCGCGCGCCTGCATTAACTCCTGGTCAACCTCCGGAGTTTCTATATCAGCCAGCAGTTCGCCTTTCTTGACCTTGCTGCCAATGTCTTTGTACCAGTGCGCGAGATAGCCGGTAGTGCGAGCATAGATCGGCGATTCGATGTATGCCTGGAGGGTGGATGGAAGCTCCAGCTCTGACTGCGGCGGTTCAGGCTCGGGATGCACGACGTCAACCGAGGGCACAGCGATCTCCTCGGTCTCTTTGGCCAAGGCCCGCCGCTCAGACAATCGAATGGTGACGCCGACGAGAGCAATTACGAGGAAAATAAAGCCAAGAACTGCCGCCAGGAGATAGCCTTTCTTCCTGGTTTGGCGGTGCTCAGCCTGGTGCTTTTCGGTTTTTTCTTCCGTCATGAGTTGCTGATCCATCCGCGGTCCTCGTTGAGCCTATGTATTAGCTTTGATTCTGAGCAGCCTCTGCGCGTCTCAGCCTTCTTCCGTGAAAGATGCTGAATACTACGGGCACAAAAAACAGCGTCGCAATGGTTGCAAACAGCAATCCGCCAATTACCGCGCGGCCCAGCGGCGCATTCTGCTCGCCACCTTCGCCCAATCCCATCGCCATCGGCAACATTCCGATAATCATCGCCAGCGCCGTCATGATTACCGGACGCATGCGCGTATAACCGGCTTCGACTGCAGCTTTGATAGGGTCCATGCCCTCGTCCATTCGCTCACGGGCAAATGAGATCATCAAGAATACTGTTCGCGGTCGCCACGCCCATGCACATGACCGCGCCGGTCAGCGCGGGCACGCTCAAAGTGGTGTGCGTTACAGAACAACATCCAGAGAATCCCCGCCAGCGCGCCCGGCAGCGCGGTGATGATGATGAACGGATCCAGCCAGGACTGAAAGTTCACGACGATCAGCAAGTAAACCAGCACGATCGACATCACCAGGCCGAACAGCAGCCCCCTGAAAGAAGAGTGCATGGTCTCCACCTGGCCGCGCACCATCATTGTGCGGTTCCGCGCGGCAATTGATTCTGGAACGGAGCCACGATCTTCTGGATGTCATCCGCAACTCCGCCCAGGTCGCGTCCATCGACGCTGGCGTAAACGTCGACCACCGGAGCCATGTTGTAATGGTTGACCACGGCCGGCGTCACCTCTGGCTTCACCGTGGCCAGATTCGCCAGCACCTGCGGAGTGCGCCGTCCCGTTGCTTACTGGGCGTATTCATCAATGCCTGCATCGAGTCCATGCGATACTGCGGGCGTCATCACCGCGACGTTATAACTGACGCCAGTTTTTCGGATTCAGCCAGAACGTCGGCGAGGTCTGGAAACTGCCACTCAACGAGACCAGCAGGTTGTTGCGCGACGTCTCGCTCCGTGATTCCGACCTGTTGCGCGCGCACGCGATCCACATCGAGAAGCAGCGTCGGATTGTTCATCATCTGCTGCACGTGCACATCGACCGCGCCCGGAATGTGCCGCAACTGGTTCGCGATCTCTTGCGCGATGTAGATAATTCTGCTGCATAGTCGGTGCCGATCAGTTGGATATCGACCGGGGCAGGCAATCCGAAATTCAGGATCTGACTCACGATGTCCGCTGGCTGAAAGAAGAACTCCACTCCGGGAAATACTTGCGGCAGTTTCTCCCGCAACCTGTGCACGTACTCTTCCGTCGGACGGTGGTCTTCGCGTCAAGGAAACCAGAATTTCCGCGTCCGAGGTGCCAATCGTCCCGCTGTTGCTGTAAGACGTATTGATGCCGCTGTATGGCAGCCCGATGTTGTCGAGCACCGTCGCTGATTTCTTTCTGCGGAACTTCGCGCCGGATCTCCTGCTCGACCTGATCCACCAGGCGCGCGCGTTTCTTCAATGCGCAGCCCGGCACGCGCCGCACGTGCAGACGGAATCTGGCCGGCATCCACGGCTGGGGAAAAAGTCGCGGCCCAGGAAAAACACCAAGCCCGCAGAGCCAGGCAAAATCCGAGGAACGATGACAACGAATAGCCGCGCGATGCTCGATGCATTACTTCGAGTCCATGGTTGCTGGTACGAATCCGCGCAAGCTTCTTCAAACCGTATGCTCAAAGCCCTCCTGAAACGTGCCGAGTTTGCTGGTCTTTGGCTTCTGTGCGCATCGTGTTCATGGTCCTTGCATCAGATACATGACCAGCGTCGGCACCAGCGTTCGCGAAAGCAGATACGACGCCAGCATCGCGAACACCACCGCTTCCGCCAGTGGCACAAACAGATACCGCGCCACGCCGGTCAGGAAGAACATCGGCACGAACACGATACAAATTGCACAAGGTCGAAACCAGCGCCGGCACCGCGATCTGCTGCGCGCCATCGAGGATCGCCTGCTTCAGCTCCTTGCCCATGTGCAGGTTGCGCTCGATGTTTTCGATTTCCACCGTCGCGTCGTCCACCAGATATGCCGACCGCAAGCGCCAGGCCTCCCAGCGTCATGATGTTGAACGTCTCGCCCAGTGCGCTCAGGACAGATGACCGAAACCAGAATCGACAGCGGAATCGAGATGGCGATAATCAACGTACTGCGCCAGTTGCCCAGGAACAGCAAGATCATCGCCGCCGTAAGACAAGCCGCGATCAGAGCTTCGCGGAACTACGCCCTGAATCGCTGCCCGGACGAACAGCGATTGATCGAACAGCGGCTTGATCTTCAGCTCTGTCGGCAGTGTCTTGGTCGATTTGCGGCAGCATTGCTGCACCGCATTCTCCACGACTGTGAGCGTGGAGGCATCCGCCGTTCTTCAAGATCGCTAAGCAGCGTGCCGCGCGTGCCGTCCTGCCGAACGATATTGGTCTGCGGAGTGAATCCATCGCGCACGTGCGCGACGTCGCGAATATAGATTGTCGCGCCATTCACCGTCTTGACCGGCATGTCATTCAGCTCCGCGACGGTCTGCGGGCTGCCATTCATTTCTACGTTGTACTCGAGTGGGCCGATCTTTGCCGTACCCGAGGGCAGGATCAGGTTTTGCGCGCTGATTGCATTCACTACGTCCGACCGGCGTCAGATGCTTTGCCTGCAATGCTGCCGTATCGATGTCGACCTGGACACCACGCGCTGCTTGCCACCGTAGGGATATGGAATCGCTGCACCGGGCACGGTGATCAGCTGGGTGCGCATGAAGTTCAAGCCGATAGTCGATTAGAGTTGCTGCTCGGAGAGCTTCTGGCTGCTCAAGCCGATCTGCAGAATCGGTACGCTGGACGCCGAATATTGTGATCACCAGCGGGGGCGTGGTGCCCGGCGGGCAACTGCCGGATCACGGTCTGCGAAATCGCGGTCACTTGCGCCAGGGCCGTCTGGATGTTGGCCGTGGGCTGGAAAAAAATCTTGACGACCGCAATCCCGTTCAGCGATTGCGATTCGATGTGCTCAATATCGTTGACCGGGTCGTCAGTGCCGCGCTCGGTGATCGACATGATGCGGTCCGCCATGTCCTGGGGCGACAAGCCCGGTGTAGTTCCAGACCATGCTGATAACCGGAATGTTGATCTCGGGAAAAATGTCGCGTGGGCGTGCGGTCAGATGACGATGGGGCTAAGGATCAGAATCAGCAGCGCCATCACCACAAACGTGTAGGGCCGGCGCAGGGCTAATGCGACTATCCACATAGGCAGGCTGTCCAAATAGATGATTCTGAGCGGGATAAGACTCAAAAAATCCCCTGCACGCCCGTCCACCAGGCGTTCCGGCAATTCCGCCCCGCTGACCATATCTCTGGTTGCAGGCGAGAACCGGCCCATGCTAAGTTGCTGAACATTGGACCAGGAAACTAACCGCCGATCCTGGGTGGCCGGCAACGCCGAATCTAAGGCTTCGCCCCATTCCTCGCAAATTTGTCCCAATTGTTCCGAACGACTGGTGGACGACCGCTGCAAACTTAAGTGTCCGCAGTGCGGATATTATCTAAGCTGCTCGGATTTCTATTAATCAGCGTTCGAGCTTCGCGGTCATAGTGATTTTCGCGTTCAACACCTTCGAAACCGGACAGCCCGCTTTGGCATTTTCCGCAGCTTTTTGAAACCCGGCTTCGTCCGCGTTGCGGGACTTTCGCGCTGACGTCCAGGTGAATTGCGGTGATGGCAAAGCCTGACTCAACCTTATCCAACTTCAAATTTGCGGTGGTATTAATGCTTTCAGGAGTAAAATTTGCGGCGCCCAATTGTGCCGAAAGCGCCATGGAGAAACAGGAAGCATGTGCGGCGGCAATCAACTCTTCCGGATTCGTGCCGGGCGCGTCTTCAAAACGGGTTTTAAACGAGTACGGGACATGAGAAAATACTCCGCTGGGGGCTGAAAATTCACCCTTGCCATCCTTGAGGCCACCCTTCCAAACTGCACTGGCTTTACGTTCCATAGATCGCTTTCTCCTTGTGTGCTACCAGAAACTATTTTAGACCACGTTTCGTAATGGCTCCGCCAAATCGCCTATGGGCTACCCTGATCCTCGTTCATCGAACGCAGCAGCCTTCGTATCTCGCGATTGATTTTCGCCGCCTCTTCCGACGATTTGTCCAGCAACTGCGCCCAGCGCTTGCTTTCGCCCTCCAGCTTCGCTTGACTGAGCAGGTATGAGGCCTGCATGATCGCCTCCAGCGAATTGCTCAAGTCGTGCGCCAAAGAACGCAGCCTGGTGACTGTTTTCTGAGAATCTGCTTTAGATTTTTGACCTTCGATTTTTTGTCTAGAGGCAGGCTTTTCTGACATCTTTTTGCCTTTTCTTTGTTCGATACAGAAGCTTTAGGTTTTGGTGCGCACTCGGTTGCGCCGGGGTTTGACACTCAGTCCATGCCTTGTAAGAATAGATGCCGTACTCTCTTCCTTCAAGGCGGTTTTGGCCGCACCGATCAGTACTCACTTGCCGAAGTGGCGGAATTGGCAGACGCGCATGGTTCAGGTCCATGTACCCGCAAGGGTGTGGGGGTTCGAGTCCCTTCTTCGGCACCAAAGTTTACAGGGCTTTGCTTCCAAGAGAACGATGCCAGGCGGCGACGTCAGTCCGCTGCCATCCCCTGCACTGTTTGGCATTGACGTGGTTGCGACACCTCTCGTCGTCGAAAGGTGCTAAGCCGCGTCAAAGGAACTTCTCTGCAAATTACCGCCGAATGCCTTTACCCGATCAGCTCGAGGTCTCGTGATCACCGCTGTCCCGGTGCTCGTTGAGGAAAGTGGGGCTTTCCCGGAATCATCAATATGGATGCCGCAGGCATCCATAAGCTCCCACAAATCGATACCGTAAACAATGCAGAGGCTGATGATTTTCGCGATGTGCCTCGGCGGACGATTGATTGCTTCGTAATCCGACAGCAAACCTAGCGGAATTCGGTAGTTTCGATCGTGGAGCAAGTGTGCGACTCGCAGTGTCATCTGATGAGCGGCACGGAGAGTTAGTCCAGCTCGCGCCCGCGAACCCCGTAATAACGTAGAGAGATTCATCCCATCTCTGCCGGGAGGAACGGTTGCGAGAATATCGGAGTTACTTCGACGAGGGCTGGCCTCGAGTCGCCGGCGCCTGTTGCGCACGAAATTCGAGATCTATCAGGCCAAGGATTCGTGCTTCTTTTGAAAGCTGCAGGGGCCATGCGGTTAATGGAGGGCGGTTGGGTAATAGAACGATCTGGCGGGCGTCAAGCCGCTGCACATGGCAACACGCAAGCCCTCCGGGATGCTCCACCAGCCAAAGCAGATCTTTAGTTCGATCGCTGCCGCTAATTTCTGGAGCATACCGGCGATCGGCTCGAACTACGCTGCCCGGAAAGAGTTTTGGGAAAACCACGTTGTCACGACAACCAACTTTCGCAAAAAAATATCGGCGGTCGGGTTTTCGCAGCGATAAGTTTTCTGGAAGCGAAGTTGTATTCCGGGTTCCCAAGGGGTGGCTGGGGGTCACAATCGCGGTTCGTTCATTATGGATCTCAAGCTGCAAGGGAAGAATCAATTTCAGGTTGAAGCCGAACAGGCTCATCAAGTCCGCGAAGCGATAACCGGTGAGCTCGCTAAGCGCGACAACCTGACAGATGTGTGGAGTAATTCCCGTCCTCTGCTTGTAAAGGAAAGTCGGCGGAATGAAGTAGGGAGTGTCAACCCCATATCGAACGCGGGTCAAAGCCGAAGCACGAGACGCGGTCAGCCCCGCTCGAACTAAGAGCTGCTTAATTCGGTCTGCGCAACCATTGGAATTGCCGCTGAATGTCTTATACGCGGAGAATCCCGATGGAGAGAAAGCCGACCTCTCCAGCGGCGCACGGGCCAATTCCGTTGCCGCAGCCCAGGTGCCCATCCATTAATGCAAGCCTGCAGCGGATGAACATCTAAGGAAGTCTCGATACGCGTAAGGATTCATGAGCCCTTTTCACCGTGGAGCTCGTTCACGCAACGGATCATGAGTCGAACATCCGGATCGCTCCCATCCGAATGCCGCAAAGTGAATTCTGTCGCGGCCGGCCAAACTTAGGTGCTTAATTCCGGATGCAACATAGGGGTGACGACGTGTCGATTTCAGGTCCGCCGTTGACTTAAGACCGTCGATAGATTCCATCCTGAACGCCTCCTCTCTGTTCCGGAAATGAAGCTATCTGCCGAGCTGGCATCGCGGAACCGTCTGAGCAGCATAGCTTTCGTCTGACAAATTGGGAGAAATCGGAGGGGTTCGTCGCTTTCCCGACGCGGTGAGAAGACCTGCCATTGCCCGCGGGCCTGCGTGATTGACTCTGCTTGTTGTCTGCGACGAGCGTCTCTCGCCTACGGCCGTAATCGGGGTCGCGAATTCGTTCGTCGGTTTACCGACGAACAAACTTAACCCCACACGCAAACCGCAACCCCGCTCCACAACGCCAACCGCGCGATTTTCGAACATAGAACCCAGCTGCAGAAACTTGCACTTAGTGTTTCCCCAGCAACACGCAACTTCACATTCGAGGGGATACCGAAATGAAAAAATTTGGCCGCTTATTTATCGCAGCAATCCTGTTAACTTTTGCAATGTCAACCGCGTCATTTGCCGACGGCTCCGCCCGCCGCCAATTTGCGTGCCTGGACATTGCCCCGGCCAATAACCTCTGGGCATTTTGACCGGAGCACATGTTCGAACGAGTCTTGTGGGCCAGCTGTTTTCAGAGTAATCTGCCAGTGTGGCCCACGAGATTCCCTATTTGTCATCAAGATTCTGTGGGTTCTTTCCCTGGTCCTCCAAGCCGCCATTGCCCTTAGCATGCTGGGGCGCAGACTGGTGTCAACGTTCCCCATTTTTTTTGCTTACACCCTTCTCGAAGTCTTCACCCAGACCGTGCTTTTATTTTTCGACACCAGGGGCAATCATTACGCTCTCATTTATTGGTGCAGCGAAGCCGTGGCCGTGTTATTAGGTTTGCTGATTATCTTTGAAGTACTGGGACATATTCTGCCCTCTACCCCTTCGTCCCGATTTGTTGCGAATGCCGTTTGGATTCTGAGCGCCATGGTTGCAGTCGATTGCTTTGTTGCTGTTGGTCTCGGCCAAGCCCGGCGCAGGAAACGAGCCTACTTATGATCTCGTCATCCGTGAGGAACGCTCCGTCCGATTTTTGCAAGCTTCCTATTAATATTGGTGACCGCATTGATGTCGCGCCTGGGATTAAGCTGGCACGACAAATCGGTGGGAATTGCGACTGGATTCGGAGTATATTCGGCGTTAGCTTTGGTTGCATTCGAGTTTGGACCGCACTTGCATTTCATGAGCACACGCTGCGATGGCACTACTTAACAGCATCGCATACACTCTGGCGATCGTAATTTGGGCCATCTATCTGCTGCCGTCCCCGCGGCGCTTGCCGATAGAGTACTTGCCAAAGCTAAATCTGGCGGAATGGAATAACGTGGTAGGCAGTTACCTTAACCAATGGTATCGACGCTACTAACCCTTGCCGTAGCTGCACTGGCCCTGGGTCTCGGGTATTCGCTTCTGCGCAATGCGCATCTCGCAGCACGAGTCCAGCAGGAACAAAGTCCCTTTGAGATTGACGTTGAGATTTTTAGAGTTCTCCTCGACGCCGACCAGGAACTCCAACTGCGTCAATATCTTACCGCCACTCAATTTGCTGCTTTTGAACGGCAGCGAATCCGAATAGCATTGCGAATGCTGCGCCTGGTCGATCATAATACCGGAATGCTAATGCAACGGGCGCGGCTGGCAAAAATCAAAAACGATTCCGAAGTAGCCGCGAAGATGGATCAGATAATCGGCAGCGCTTTTCAATTGCGGCTAAACCTCATCTTGGCACGATGTTGTTTATATCTGAAGTGGCTGTTCCCGTCCTGGACAGTGGTCCTTCCTGCCTTCGACGTGCGTTATCAGCATCTGTTGGATTCGATGTACGCCCCTGGCGGGGCGATGGCATGAGTCTGGAGGATCGGCATTGTCGTCGATATGCTGTTAGTTCACGTCGCATTCAAGTCTTAGATTTCGTTCATGAGTTCGTGCACTGAATAATCCCGTAGGTTAAGAAAATGGAAGCTGGAAAATACATTCGGGCGTTACGCGAGGAACGATTCATTAAACCCAGTGACGTGGAACGGATTACGCGAACCATTGCGGACGCAAAACGCAATAGTGATTTTTACGTTCCCCACTCAACTCTGGCCGACATCGAAGCAGGTTCCGTGCCCAGCATTCACAAACTTTTCAGCCTTGCCATTTCGCTGAAGGTCCCGTTGAATGAACTCTTGCTTTTATTCGGAATCGATCCCAAAGAAATTAACGAATACGCGATCGAATCGGCACTCGGCCCTCGCCCCACAGAAGTCTTCACGCTGCAGCCAATAACGAATCGCCATTCCGCTTCGCTCTGACCTTCGACACCAATTTGAATGTCCAGGAGACGACCCTTCTCCGCCTACGGCCGCAGGACGCCGCGTGTTTGCCATCGATTCTGCAGACCAAAATCGATCCCGTGCGCTATCGTTATGCGGTGATCGGGGTGAACGATGACAGCATGGGAGATCTGCTGCCCTCGAAGTCCATTGTGCAGATCGATACCTCACAAAATTCGGTGAGGGTGTTTGCGTGGCGCTCATTGCGCGAGCGGCCCATTTATCTGATTTGGCATACCGACGGGCATACTTGCTGCTGGTGCCAGCTAGACGGTCGAGAGCTGATTCTGGTTCCCCATCCGGTATCCCGACAGCCGATCCGGCGCTTCAAGATGCCACGAGAAGCGAATGTTGTGGGCCGGGTAACGCACGCATGGATGCCGTTCGAGATGTCGATGAAACGCGAGGTTGCGTCCTAGGTCCCTGCCTCTGCCCAGGCCCGCGAGTCATTCAGGATCGTCAAGGCGAGCTCAATATTCAGGCAGAACAAATCCGCATACACCTGCAACGAATTTACTGGGACTGTCGATCGGTATGCCTGCAGAGAGCGCCAAGTAGCTAAAACGACGCTCCTCTCAGCCCGGGTATAGCGGATGTACTCTTCCAACTGCAGCGCGTATCATGTACCGGCGCCTTAAGTAAACGCCGGAAAATCTGGTCATGGCACAGACTCAGCGCGTGATCGGCCTCTTCGATTCCAATGCTCGGAGAGAGCTCAGGATGAAGATATCGGCCGCTGTTGCAATCCCTGAGCGAAGCCAGGTACAGCATTCTGGTCAAATCATTCGGAAAATTATCGAGCGCCAGTTCCTGGCTGCACATCTGAATGGCCGCGGAGATCGCTGCATCCGTTCGCCTGATGGGAGAAAGCTGATCCGATCCGGCGTTAGCCCCTGTTCTCATGGAAAAGCCCCAAGTCGAGTTCTGATCGCCCAGTTTCTAGCGCGGTGCGGGTAGGGGCGGACACCATAATAGCATCGAGCATTATGCGTTGGCCTTGAAAGTTGCGTCCCAGCTCCAGCCATTCCCGAAAAGGACAAGCTCCATCCCGATAATCAAGGGTAGGGCCTCAAAACCTGCACCTTCGATTCTTTTCAGATCAGTTTTTTGTTTGATCTATGTAGCTGAAAACATAGAATTTCCCCAATCAAGCTGCAGCATAGCAGCGAATCAAAACCATTTGCTGGAGATGTGTGATGAGAATTGGGAAACTCTCTGCCATGGTGTGCCTGTGCTTCATCGCCGCGCTGCCCGCCACCGCGGGTATTTGGGTTTCAGCGCCGGGCAAAGCCAGCGTTACAAAATCCGGAACTGCAACCACAACCTCGCCAGTTCACTTTCTGGCCATCAGCCAGTTCTCCGGCGTGTTCGAAGGGCGTTTCGCAAATTGCCATTTACACCACTTCGAATTCGCCGGCTTACTCAGTAAAGGGATCAAGTCTCGACACCAGTCTTGACGCTAAACGCCGGAAATTATTACGTCACAGTGAAGGAGTCTGACAATTGCGGTTGGTCATCATTCGCCAAGGTCAGTCTGACCGTCACCGGTTCCTCAGTCGGGCAATCCTTCCCCCTCATCCGGCATGTCTTTCTCGGACCTTCAAAGTCAGAAAGGCTGGACAGGATATGCGTTACTGCCGCCGAGTTGGGGAATTTGCTCGACGTGCACCTCCGCCGGTCCGAAGCTGAAATGGGGGTGGTCTCAAAATGCCACTTCGCCCTCAATGGATGGGCTTTCCACCAAATCCAGTTATGGCGGTGGTAACTACCAGTGGGGTGATGTGCTCTGGAACAACCACCTGGTCGGCGATTTTTCATCGCAAGGTTGGCGGACACCAAGCACACTTTGAATCCCAGCTTGCACAGTTTCACTTATGACGTCTATTTCTGGGTGAAGGACGCCAGCGTGTCGCAAGCCATGGAATTTGATATCAACCAGTTCACTGAGGGGAAATCCTACATCTGGGGCCACGAGTGCCGGATCGCCGGCGGCCACCAGTGGGATATTTATGACGACGCCAATCACAAGTGGTTGCCCACGGGTGTACCCTGCAATCCCATTAGCGGAGCCTGGAACCACCTCGTGCTCAGCGTAGAACGGACTTCGTCACAATCAATTGCTGTTCAAGTCCATTACGCTGAATGGCAAGACTGCAACCATCAACCACACGGAACCGCCGACTTCAAGCTCATGGAACGGCATTACCATCAATTACCAACTCGATGGCAACCGCTACGGGACCACCTATGACGTTTATCTGGATAAGCTGAAATTCACGATGAAGTAGTGAGGTGATACAGAGGCCGGAGATATCCGGCCTCTGATTTTTTGTCCCTATTTTGTTCTTCCGCCTTCTACTTTCAACTTGTCACTGGCCGAAGCTTGCGCAGCCGCCAATCGAGCTGTCAGCACGCGGAATGGCGAACAGGAAACATAATTAAGTCCTGTCTGGTAGCAGAACTCAACCGACGATGGTTCGCCGCCATGCTCGCCGCAGATTCCGACCTTCAGGTTCTGACGAGTCTTGCGGCCTCGTTCAGTAGCCATCTTTACCAGCTGTCCGACACCTTCGCGATCGAGCACCGCAAACGGGTCCTGCTTCAGAATCCCTTCCGCAAGATACGTCGGCAGCACCTTGTTGATGTCGTCGCGCGAGAAGCCGAACGTCGTCTGGGTTAGATCGTTGGTTCCGAATGAGAAGAACTGGGCTTCTTTGGCGATCTCGTCCGCCACCAGTGCAGCCCGCGGCAACTCAATCATGGTGCCAACCATGTACTCGACTTTCGTTCCCTTCTCTTTGAATACTTCTTGCGCTACGCGATTTACAACCGCCGCCTGGTTCGCCATTTCTTTCAACGTTGCCGTGAGCGGGATCATCACTTCGGGATAAACTTTCACGCCCTGCTTCGCCACTGCCACGGCGGCTTCGAAAATCGCGCGCGCCTGCATCTCGGTGATTTCGGGATAGGTAATGCCCAAGCCGGCAGCCGCGATGACCGAGCATCGGATTGAACTCGTGCAACTCTTCCACCCGGCGCAGCAATTTACGCAATCCGCCGAGCTTTGGTGATTTTGGCTTGGTGGCTTCGAGCACCGCGATCTCGACCATCAAGTCTTCGCGTCGCGGCAGGAACTCGTGCAGCGGCGGATCCAGCGTGCGGATCGTAACCGGAAACCCGTCCATGGCGCGGAACACGCCTTCGAAATCTTTGCGCTGCAGCGGAAGCAACTTCTTCAGCGCCGCGCGACGGTCTTTTTCAGTGTTGGCGAGAATCATGGCCCGCATGTGCGGAAGCTTCTCTTCGCCGAAGAACATGTGTTCGGTACGGCAAAGACCGATTCCTTCAGCGCCGAATGCGCGCGCTTGAATGGCGTCGCGCGGAATATCAGCATTGGCGCGGACTTTCATGGTGCGGAACGGCTCCGCCCATCCCATGAACTTCAACAGCTCCGGATCGTCGGCCTTCGGCGGAATCGAATCGAGTTTGCCTTTGATCACGCGGCCAGTCGTGCCATCGAGCGAGATCCAATCTCCGGCTTTGAAGGTCTGCCCCTTCGCCTGCATCTCGCGCTTCTTTTCGTCCACGTGAATGTCGCCCGCGCCGGCAACGCAGCACTTACCCATGCCTCGGGTCACCACCGCCGCGTGACTGGTCATGCCACCGCGCGAAGTCAGAATTCCCGCCGCGACTTCCATGCCGTGAATGTCTTCAGGAGTAGTTTCAGCGCGCACCAGAATCACCGGATTCTTTTTCGCGCCGTGACCGGCTTTTTCAACCGCTTCATCGGCGGTGAAAACAATCTGGCCGACCGCAGCGCCCGGAGATGCGGGCAGTCCGGTCGCGAGAACTTCAATCTTTTTGTTCTTCTCATCCAGCCGCGGAACCAGAAAGTCATAGAGCTGATTCGGTTCGACTCGGAAAATCGCTTCCTCTTTGGTGATCAGTCCTTCGTCCACCATTTGCAGCGCAACTCGCACCGCGGCGATTCCGGTGCGCTTGCCGTTGCGCGTCTGCAGCATGTACAGCTTGCCGTCCTGAATGGTGAACTCGAAATCCTGCATGTCGCGATAATGCTTTTCGAGTCGCGTGGTGATTTCGTGCAGTTGCCGGTAGACATCCGGCATGATCTTTTCGAGCTGCGAAATGTGAACCGGGGTGCGGACGCCAGAGACCACATCTTCGCCCTGCGCGTTGATCAGGAACTCGCCGTAGAACTCTTTGGTGCCGATCGCCGGATTGCGGGTAAAGCCGACGCCGGTGCCGCTGGTATCGCCCAGGTTGCCGTAAACCATCGCCTGCACATTAACCGCGGTCCCCAGCATGTCGTCGATGTTGTTGATGCGGCGGTAGTGCTTGGCGCGATCGTTTTGCCAGGAGCGAAACACGGCATCGCGCGCCATCACCAGCTGCTCGTGCGGGTCCTGCGGAAAGTCACGCCTGGCGTGCTTTTTGACGACCTTCTTGTATTCGGCGATGACCTCTTTCAGCGCCTTCGCATCGAGGTCGGTATCGAGTTTGGCTTTCTTCTGTTTCTTCTTGCCGTCGAAAACTTCTTCAAACGCAGACTTTTCAATCTCAAGCACGACGCTGCCAAACATCTGAATCAATCGCCGATACGAATCGTAGGCAAATCGCGGATTGTTGCTTCGCTTGGCCAGCGATTCAACGCTCTGATCATTGAGTCCGAGATTCAGGATGGTGTCCATCATGCCCGGCATGGAAAACTTCGCGCCCGAGCGAACGCTGACCAGCAGCGGGTTTTCGCCGGAGCCGAGCTTCTGGCCCTGCAGGCTTTCCAGCTTTCGCAGAGCTTCGTCCATTTGGCGATCCACTTCGGACGAAACGCCGCCATGCTTCATGTACTCGCGACAAGCTTCAGTCTGGATGGTGAATCCCGGAGGCACCGGCAGGCCGGCGTTGGTCATTTCGGCGAGGCCAGCGCCCTTGCCGCCGAGCTCTTCTTTCATCTTGCCGTTGCCATCTGCTTTGCCGCCGCCAAAGGAGTACACGTATTTGGTTGCCGGCTTCTGTGACTCTTCACCGCTGAACTTCGATTTCTGGAACCGTCATGTGGCCATGAGTGCTGTCCCTCTTTTGTAAGAAATTTAACCTGTTTCCTAACGTGGGGACAGCCGCCCTCGGCTGTCCTGTCGAGCCCTAGCTCGACAATGTTTCCCCGGTCTGGCCACTGCGCTCGGCATTGCCGAACTGGACAGCCGAGGGCGGCTGTCCCCACGTGAACCAGCTGCAGTTCCTATGCTTTCCCTTCGGTCACAATTTCCGAGAAATCGGCGATCGTAGAGAATTCCCGCAACAACGTCTGCAGCAGCGCCAGCCGGTTGGCGCGCAGCTCTTCGTCCTCAACCATTACCATTACTTTATCGAAAAACGTGTCCACTGCGCGCGCGCATGCGGGATATTTCAGCAGCAGAGCGTCGTGAATAATCGCTGTCGCTCTGCTGAAGCGATTTCACCGCCTTGCGCAATTTCGGGAATCTGATGCCGCCAGCTCCTTCTCTTCATGAGCGGATTCGCTGCAGGCATTCGAATTTCGAACCGGCATCTGACTCCGCTTTCTCTTCAGCTTGCCGCAGAATGTTTCTTAATGCGCTTGAATGCGACCGCTATGGACTCGAAACTCTGGCGATGCGGCGCACTTTTGACACCGCTTCAGCCCGCGCCACCGCGTCCACAATGTCGTCCGCGCCCGCAGCCAGCACCGCATTCACCACGTCGTACTTGTAACCCAACTGATCTTTGAGATAAAACTCCAGCCGCTCGCGGAAAAATGCCCGAATCGATTCCTGCGTAGTTGACTCCGCCGGCGAACTTTTTCTCCGCTTCACTTCCTTTGTAAGTTTCGCGCGCTAGTTCAAAGAAATGACCAACGCCGATCGGCAGTTTGTGCTCGGCAATCGTCCTCACAATTCCATTCGCCTGCCGCCGCAGCGCAAATGGATCCTTCGATCCCGTGGGCTGCAAGCCCAGCGCAAACATGCCGGCGATAGTATCTGCTTTGTCGGCAATGGCAAGCACTGCGCCTTCAATCTTTCGCGGAACCGAATCTTCCGCCGATTGCGGCTTGTACTGGTCATAGATGGTTGCTGCGATTGCCTGACGAGTTTCGTCGGGCATGCCGTGGTCGAGGTTCTGCACGCTGGCATACAGTCCGCCCACGATTCCCTGCAATTCCGTGAACTCCTTCACCAGTTCGGTCGTCAGGTCGGTCTTCGCCAGGCATGCCGCCTTGTGCACCACGCCGGGCCGCACCTGCAAGCCGGCGTCGCGGAGAAGTTCGCAAGTCCAACTGCACAGCCGCTGTACGCGCATGGTCTTCGCGTAGTAGCTGCCCAGGTCTTTCTGGAAAGTTACGTTTTTCAGCGATGGCAGACGTTCGCGCAGAGGGACTCTTCTGATCGGTTTGCCAGAAGAATCGGGCATCGTTGAATCGCGCGCGCAGCACGCGCTCATTGCCGTGCCGAATCAGCCCTTGCGGATCGCCGTCGGTGTTCAACACGGCAAGAAAATTCGGCAGCAGCTTTCCCTGTCGCATCTTCCAGCGCAAAATATTTCTGATGATCACGCATCACCGTGACCAGCACTTCTTCCGGAAGCTTGAGATATTGCGATCAAAGCTGCCCAGAATAGCCGAAGGCCACTCGGTAAGATTCACCACGGTGTCGAGCAATGATTTATCCTCGCGCCAGCGAGCGCCGGGAATCGTACGCGTCGCGGCATCCAGCGCTTTGCGAATCTGTCGTTCGCGCTCTTCCCTGTCCCAGCACCTTCGCCGAGCGTAAGGCCTCAACATATTCAGCTCCGGCCCGGGGAATCGTTACGTTCCCACTCGACAAGAATTCGATGACCGCGCGATTCGCGCCCGCGCGTAACTCCGTCGAACTCAAGCGGAATGACCTGGTCGTCGAGCATGGCCACCAGCCAGCGCACCGGACGCACAAATCTCTCGTTGGTCTTGCGCCAGTACATATTCTTTGGCCAATAAATCGAGGAAATTTCTTTGGGAAGCATTCTCCGCCAGAATTTCGGCGGCGGCTGCGGCCTTTGTTCGTGATTCTTGCGCGACAGGTATTCGCCCTTGGGAGTTGTCACTCGTTCTAGCTGCGAAACCTCGACTCCGGCTTTCTTGGCGAAAGCATGCGCCGCGGGAGTGGGCTGGCCATCTTTATACGCAACGCTAACCGAGGGCCCGTTAATCTGCTCGGTCGCATCCGGCTGCGCATCGGCGAATTCCAGATGCCAGCACCGCCAATCGGCGAGGTGTGTCAAAGTCCGGATATTTCGCCGACGCAGCCAGTCGCTCCCGCGTCAACAGATCGCCAACCCGGCGCGCAACTCCTCCCGCGCAGCCGCGATCATCCGCGCGGGAATTTCTTCAGTTCCGATCTCTAGTAAAAAATCAGGCATTCGATGCTCTAATCAGAAATGCTTTAACCACTAAGGACACGAAGCTCCACGAAGTAAAGCTCCCTTCGCGCTTTTGCTTTTCTATCCGACCGGCAACGGCTCACTTTTCCTGGACGAATTCTTGCGTGCCACAGGTTCAGGTTCTTCTGGCGCCGTCGATTCGCTTTGCGTCTGCTGATCCACCCATGCCTTCGCGATTCCCACTGCCAGCGCCCGCACCCGCGCAATCACTCCGACCCGCTCGGTCACAGAAATCGCTCCGCGCGCATCGAGAATGTTGAACAGGTGCGAGCACTTCAGGCACAGCTCATAAGCCGCCAACAGCGGAAATCGTTGCTTTGCCTCGCTCGCCGGCTTTTCAGTCTTCCCTTCTCCGTTGTCTGACGACACTAGCCGCGGCTTGCCATCTTTCATGAAACTCGCATATTTCTCGAGCAACCCCTTGCACTCCGCCTCGCACAAGTCGAAATGCTTCCAGGTCTTCTCGACGTCGGCCATTTCGAAGTTGTAAACCGAAAACTGCAACTCGTCGGCCAGGCGCACGTCGCCATACGTCACTCGCTGCCCCGTTTCCGGATCGCGCGCCCACACGATGTCGTAAATCGAATCCACATCCTGCAAAAACGCGCGCAATGCGTTCCAGGCCATAAGTCAGCTCGGCCGAAATCGGAAACAAATCCACGCCGCCGCACTGCTGGAAATAAGTGAACTGCGTGATCTCCAGCCCATCGAGCATCACCTGCCAGCCCATGCCCCACGCGCCCAGCGTCGGCGACTTCCCAGTTGTCCTCTTCGAACTTGATGTCGTGCTGGCGCAGATCAATGCCGATCGCGCCCAGCGACTCCAGATAAAGCTCCTGCACATTCTCCGGCGGCGGCTTCAGAATCACCTGCAACTGCATGTGCTTGTAAAGCCGGTTGGGATTCTCGCCGTATCGCCCGTCGGCCGGACGCCGCGACGGCTGCACATAAGCCACTTTGTACGGCTTCGGCCCCAGCACGCGCAGAAAAGTCTCCGGCGCCATCGTTCCCGCGCCAACTTCCAGGTCGTAGGGCTGCTGCAGCACGCATCCCCGCTCCGCCCAGAAAGTTCTGCAGGCGCAGGATGAGTTCCTGAAAAGTCAGCGGATTGGATTGCGCTGGCTTCATCGGCTCCGAATGAGGCTGCTCCTGGCCGCTAGCTTCTAGCCAGCTCTGAAGTTCAAACGAGATGCAATGTCTCAGTAGCTATGCAGGCGGAGAATTAATCCCAATTGTATCGGATGTGAGGGGCGTCCGTCAGCTACACCACGTTGCGCGAAGCTAGCCGGTCACCTTCTCCAGCATGCCGCGCGTAACCAGCTTCTTTTCAATGTGACGCTCCAGAGTTTGCAAGCAGAAATTTTCTCAAGTCCGCTACCCGTAGAAGCCGGCCATCGCCGCGACTCGCAACTTCAGACAACGGCGCCGTAGCATCTGGCCGGCCAGTTTTCGCGACTCTCGCCGACATCTCCGACGACGCCAGCCGTTTATGCTCGGGGCAAATCAGTCCGTCGGCCAAAGCGTGAAAATATGCGCGACTCCCATTCAGCGCACGCCCGCAGGTGAGGCACTCGGAAATGTCCGGCAAATAGCCCATCAACCGGGCCATCCACAGTTCGAAATATGTCACCGGCAGCCAGATTTCGTTACCCCGCAACTGCGCCGGACCACCGATACCGCGAGCCGGAACACTGCATCGTTGGCCTCGCGATCGGGCGACAATTCGTCCAGCAATTCAGCCACGTGCCCCAGCGCAACCGCCCGCGGATAGCTCACTTCCGAGGTCAAGCGGCGAACTGATCACTTCGCAGGCATCGAGACGCGCCAGTTCCTGCCGCTCCTTGTCTTCATATGTGACTTTGACATGAGTCAAGGGCTCGAGCGCGCCGCCGAATCTGCGCCGTGACTTCTTGGCCGCGCGAGCCACTCCCCGCACCTTCCCCTCCAGCCGGGTAAAAAGCGTGACCAGCAGGTCAGACTCGCGAAAAGGATAGGTCCGCAGAACGATGGCTTCCGATTCCTTCAGCGGCATGTGAGCAGGATACAGCAGCTTCGAGCCGTCAGCCTTCAGCCGTCAGCCTCAGCAAAAGCAAAAGGCGCAATCCCTCGAGGATCGCGCCTGATTCCCTCCGCCAGAACAATTCCAGCTTTACCTGACGGCTGACAGCTGACAGCTAAAGGCTATCGTCCGAAATACTTCGCGTTGCGCTCGGCATAGCTCTTCCACTTTTCCGGCAGATCATCCAGGGCGAAAATCGCCGACACCGGGCACACCGGCACGCAGGCGCCGCAATCAATGCACTCGACGGGATCGATGTAAAGCATCTCTTCGCCAGCGAACTTCGGATCTTCTTTTTTAGGATGAATGCAATCGACCGGGCATGCGTCCACGCACGCGGCGTCTTTGGTGCCGATACACGGCTCTGCAATCACATAGGCCATGAGTAGGTTTCTCCTGAATCATTGCTGGTTATAACGGAAACATCAATTCTAACAAGAATTGATGGTAAGGGCACAGCATTGCCGCGAACTGCGCGGGCTCCGAAATTAAACTGCGATTCCGTGCATCGAAGCGACTTCGTAATGCAGGGCCTTGGCGTCGTAGCGGCTGAGAACTTTGCGGCGTGGCTTCCGGGACCGACCGCCGTTTCGTAATCGGTGCCGGCAACGGCACGGATGGCCTCAATGGAATCCCAAAGGAGAATTGTGATGAATTCCACTTCGGAACCTGAATTTCGCCTGAGCACGTAGCTGCCGCGGTAGCCCTTAATCTTGCCCAGGCCAGGCAAAGGTTCCGGCTTCAGCATCGCCTCGTAGGCGTCCGCATGCTCGGGACTGGTATAACCGTGCCAGATTCTGGCGATCATGGATTCCTCCCCAGATGAGATTGCGGGGTCTTACGCTGATACCAGTTCCCGCTGCCCGCTCGGTTCGTATTCCACGATATAACCCGGCATCGCGCTGGCCGCGACTGTGAGCGGGCTGGCCAGATACATCTGCCCCGGCCCGCTGCGGCCGGGGAAATTGCGGTTTTGGGCGCTGATCACAACCTGGTCCGGCCGCGTGGAAACGCCCGGCCCCGCATTGATGCAGGCGCCGCAACTCGGCTCAATAGTGTGAGCCCCGGCCTTCTCGAAAATTTCCAGATATCCGCGACGAATGCAGTAGTCGCGCGTCTCCTGCGATCCGAACTGAATGAAAAACTGCACCGAATCAGCCACGCGCTTGCCCTGCTTCACTGCGTCTGCGAGCACCCGGGCATACATATCCATGTCTTCGTTCTTGCCGGCAGTGCACGTGCCCCCGTAGGCCAGCTCAACCGGAACCGGAGTATTCAGCTCGCGAATATATTTGCCATTTCCAGGGTCGCCGGGGGTGGCGATCATCGGTGTGATCTCTGCCGCGTCAAGTTCGATCACCTGCGCGTATTCGGCATCAGCGATCGCTGTGCAAGTCGATCGATCATTTTCTCCGCTTCGCTCACGGTTCATTCGCTCGCCGCTCGACCAGGAAGTCCACCGCTTTCTGGTCGGGCGCCACAATACCAGTGAATCCGCCGATCTCCGCCGCCATGTTGGTCATGGTGGCGCGCTCGTCCACGCTGAGCTCTTCAATGGCTTCGCCGGAGTATTCAATGACCTTGGCCAGAGCTTTTCCGCTGCGCACATAGTCGAGACTGAGAATTTTCAGGATCAAGTCTTTCGCGGTCACGTTCGCCGATGTCTTCGCCGCGAATGACAACCTTCACTGACTCCGGCACGCGCACCCGCACATCTTTTGTGATCCAGGAATTGAAAACGTCGGTTGTGCCAATGCCAAACGCCACGCAGCCAATCGCGCCCGAATGCGGCGTGTGCGAGTCCGAACCGACGATCAGCTGCCCCGGCAACGCGTAGCTTTCAAGCACAACCGAGTGGCAGATTCCCTCGGCGCCTTTGCGATCTTTGAGTTCACCGTGCAGACGAATGCCCTTGCGTTCGGCAAATTCGCTCTGCTTCATCTTGAGTTGGGATCGCCAGATCGAGCAAGCCCATCTTGCGCTTCTGTTCGGAAAGCACTTCGTCAAGAAATGTCAGATGATCGCGAAAGAAAAGCACCGACTTCGGATCATTTACCGGCGCATCGCGCCCCACCAGTTGATCGAAAAAGATTGCCGCCATGGGCGTGACGTACTCATGGCTGAAGCGCAAATCGGTGCGCGCAAAACCGGAGTCGCCGGGCTTCACCGCCTGACACTCACTTCAGGCTGTGTGGGGACAGCCGCCCCCGGCTGTCCTGCCGAGCTCTGCTCGGCATTTTCGATCCCTGCGATCGAATCATGTGCCGCGCGAAAATCTTCTCTGCCATCGTCATCGGACCGAGGCCTCAGTCTCAATCTCCGGCAATGAAACCTTCCCCTGCAAACGCGCCACATTGAACTGAAACAGCCCGCCGTACTCGATAATCTGCCGCGTGATCTCGTCTTCGTCTTTGGTGAATTGCGCCAGCGGAATTTCCTGCCCGGCTCGAATTCTGTCGATCAGCGAAAAATCTGTCGAAGTGAGCACGCCCAGGTTCTGGCAATTCTGCTTGTAAATGCGCTCAATATTCTCCGCGATCACCAGCTTGATGCCGGCACACAACTCCGCATAGGGAGACTGCTCGCGGCTCGACCCCTTGCCGCGCCGCTTGCCGCTGACCGCCGCAACAAAGCCAGCCGCGCTTCACATCTCCACGCTGAATGGGCACTTCGTTTCCGCACTTCAGCCCGGTGTAAGGAAACTCGCCCAGAGTTTCGTCGAAGAAGAAGCAAATGTGGGCAGGAGTAATTTCGTCGGTCGAAATATCGTCACGCAGCTTGGGATTGTTCTGCGGATTCTTCGTGTCCCAGGGCAGGTCTTCCCCAGCAAGCTGACGCTTGATCAACTCAGGGTCTTCGGTGAGAAAAAGAATTCGTCCCTGCAGCCGCACCGTTTGCGGCCGCTTTTCGATTTTTCGGTTCAATAATGCCTCGATCACTGTGCGCCTCGTGCCCCAACCCTATTTTACGCCTCAGCAGGACGCGCAATTGATAGATCCAACCGTCTGTATAACAGCGCGCGTAGCGGCTTTTAGCTGAGGGCTGGACGGCTGAAAGCTGACAGCTCTTAGTGATGCGCATGCGTCCGGTCATACTTCTCTCCCGCTGAGACCACGACCGGGAGCCGGTTTTCCTTCGGCGCAAGCGGGCATGTCGCATACGGCGTCACCGCGCAAGGCGGATTGTAGGCGCGGTTAAAGTCGAGTACTACTTTGCCATTCACCACCGGGTCGGTGTCCAGAAATCGGCCGCCGGGATAAGTATCGGTTTTGCCGCTCAAATCTCCCATCACGAAGCTGAGACCTTTTGCCGGATCCCCACTTAAGGCGGTCAACGTGAGGTCCTGCCCATTGAGCTTGAACCGAACTTCGCCGGCAATCGGCGTCGGAGTTACATCCCCGAGGACATTGGGGACATCGACGGTCTTCTTACCGTCAGATGGAACGAACGTCGCAGTGACTCGATAAGTCATGTCCAGAGGAAAGAAAATCGGTCCGGCGTAATTGCGTGCGGCTTCGCTATTCAGGTCTTTCAGCCGGATTCCCAAGCCGCAAGCCGCGCTGGATCACATACATGCGCAAACTGCCCATCTCGATGACGGTCGGTTTTCCGGTGATATCGGCTTGCAGATTTGCCTGGGCCAGCGATTCGCCGCCAATTTTGGCCTGCGCGCCTTTTTGCAGCTCGACCGAAACCGCTTGGCCTTGAAGTTGAAACACGCCCGCGTGATCCGGCCCTGATGGAAGTACGATGGCATTGTCGGCCGCGCTGCCGAAGGTGTTCGCACCCGGCTTCAGCCAGAATAACCCTGCCAGCACCAGCCAATTCTGCTTGAGATCATCTACTAATTCAGCTTTCCACTTTTCAAAAGACTGGACGTACGCGGCATCGGGCGGCTGGACAGAAAGAGCGGGCAGGGCGAGAATCACGATTGCCTGCCACCACGATCGCAATCTTTTTCTGAAAACTGTGACTCGCGAATTCTCGACGACCGACAGCCGACGACCGGCGACTAAGTTCTTCTTCGCATATTCCCTCGGATCGGGCAGCGCTTCCAGCCCGCGTCCCGCAAAAATCTTCTGGAACTCGTCTACCAGCGCATCGTGAATAGTCCCGTTGGAAGCCACAGTTTCGCGGCTGTTCAATTGAAACGGGCCGCCGCTGAAGTCGGTGACCTTGCCGCCGGCTTCTTCCACCATCAGCACGCCAGCCGCAGTGTCCCACGGATTCAGGTTGAACTCCCAGAATCCGTCGAAGCGTCCGCATGCCACCGAACACAAATCCAGCGCCGCCGATCCCGCTCGCCTGACCCCGTGAGAATGCAATGTGATCTGATGATAAAAATAAATGTTCGGATTTTTATGACGCTTATGGCTAGGAAAGCCAGTGGCTAAGAGCGATTCCGCAAGTTTCGAAATACTCGAAACTTGAATGGCTCGATCATTCAGATAAGCGCCCCTGCCTCGTTCCGCCGAGAACAATTCATCGCGCGTGGGATCGTAGCAAACGCCGGCGATCATCTGCTTATTCTTTTCCAGACCCAGCGACACGCAAAATACCGGAAACCCGTGAGCAAAATTTGTAGTGCCATCGAGCGGATCGACGTACCAGCGGAATTCACTTCCTGTATCGCGCAACCCTTCTTCTTCACCCAAAACATCATGCGAGGGCCAATGCTCGCGAATCCGTTCGCGGATCAGCGCCTCTGATTTGCGATCGGCGGCTGTGACCAGATCGGCATCGCCTTTGTATTCAATCTTTATATGACGATCGAAGAACTGCATGAGCAGCGCGCCGGCTTCGCGCGCAATTGCAGACATTTCGGGTACGTATTCGAATTGTGGGTTGGCGGAATTCAAGTGGTCAGTTTCGCAGATGTTGCGCGCCAAGGCAAAGCCGGATCACTTTCGCCTATTGAGCAGATTCGTAGAATCCATGCGGGAATAGCGTTCTGCTTGCTAAAGTAAGTGGATCACTCATGCGCCTGGTCATCAAAGTCGGAACCAGCCTCATCGCTCCGGGCGGACGGATCGATACCAAACAACTGCGTTCGCTGGTGGATCAACTCGATCTGGGCCGGCACGAATTTCTGATCGTCAGCTCGGGGGCGATTGCATCGGGCATGGCGAATCTCGGTTTGAACGAAGACCAACGACCCTCCAGTGTTCCTTTAATGCAAGCCTGCGCCGCGGTCGGCCAAAGCGCGCTGATGCATACCTACGAGCAATTATTCTTTGGCAAAAAGATTGTGGCCCAATTGCTGCTTTCAAACGACGATTTCACTTCGCCGCTGCGCTACAAGAACCTGCAGAACACGTTAAACCAGTTGCTGAAGCTGGGGGTGGTGCCGATCGTCAATGAGAATGACAGTGTTTCCGTGCGTGAGCTGGTCGGGGCATTCGGCGACAACGATGAACTGAGCGCACTGCTGGCGGCGGCGGTCGAAGCCGACTGGCTGTTGTTGCTTACTGATGTCGATGGTTTCTACGCTTCAAATGGCAAGCGCCCGAAGCTGGTCCGTACCATCCGCAAGCTGACGCCCGATATGGAAGCCCTCTGCAACGGCCACGGCAAGCTGGGGCGCGGTGGAATGCGATCAAAACTACGTGCCGCTAAAAGCGCTAGTGATGCAGGGGTGAACGTCGCCATCGTCAACGGGCACGATCCTGAGGCCATTGCGAAAGCAATCGCCCGCAAAGCGGGAACATATTTTCCACCCAAGAAGGAGAAAGTCTGATGGCGGGCGGCGCTGCCGTTGCGTTCTCGACCCGCGAAAGGTTGGAACGGGCGCGTCTGGCGTCGACCGTATTGGCGCAATTGTCGACTTCGCAGAAAAACGCTGTGCTCCTAAAAATCGCCGATGCGCTAGAAAAACATTCCGATAAAATTCTGCGGGCTAATGACGAAGACGTTCAACGCTCCAATCTCGACGGCGCAATGCGTGACCGTCTGCTGCTGACTCCGGAGAGAATTGCAGAAGTTGCGGCCTCAGTCAGAGAGGTTGCCGCCTTGGCCGATCCGGTCAACCAGGTCCTCGAAGAATGGACCCGCCCCAACGGCCTGCTGATCCGCAAAGTTCGAGTGCCGTTGGGCGTGGTGGGAATTGTTTATGAGTCGCGGCCCAACGTTACCGTCGATGCAGCAGTTCTTTGCCTGAAGACCGGCAACGCAGTTGTGCTTCGGGGCGGCAAGGAAGCTTTTGCCAGCAATCAGGTTCTGGCCGAGATCATGGCCGGAGTCGATGGCATTCCCGCCGGAGCTATTGAGTTGCTCGATTCCAGCAGCCGCGACAGCGTGCAGGAACTTATTCGCGCCCGCGGCCTGGTTGATGTAGTGATCCCGCGTGGCGGCCCTGGGCTGATCGCACACGTGATGGAAAATGCACTAGTTCCGGTGATTGAAACCGGCGCCGGGAACTGTCACATTTTTGTCGACGAATCGGCCGACTTTGAGATGGCGAATCGCATTATCTTCAACGCAAAAACTCAGCGTCCATCAGTCTGCAACGCAGCGGAAAAGTTGCTGGTGCAGAAGAATGTAGCGGCGAAGTTCATTCCGCAGATTACCCGCAGGTTGGCAGACGCTGGAGTGGAACTACGTGGAGATGCAGAGACACGTCGAATTGCGCCGGGGGTTCAGGCGGCAACCGAACAAGATTGGAGTGAAGAATACCTGCGCTTGTGCATGGCTATCCGCATCGTGTCTGATGTTGACGAAGCCATCGAACATATCAATCGATATTCCACCAAACACTCCGAGGCAATCGTCACTGCAAATGAAATCAATGCGGACAAATTTCTTCGCAAGGTAGACTCCGCCGCAGTTTACTGGAACGCCTCCACTCGATTTACCGACGGCGGCGAGTTCGGCTTTGGCGCCGAGATGGGAGTGAGCACGCAAAAGCTCCACTGCCGTGGGCCATTCGCGCTGAAAGAATTAACCTCAACTAAATATCAAATAAAAGGCACCGGACAGATACGAGAGTAGAGTTGAAAAAAATTGCGATCTCTCGCTTCTCGTATCTGTGCGGAGGCCGGCCCTAGAACTCCAACTTCAGGGCGAATTGCATAACCCTTGGATTGTTCACTGTGCTGTTGATCACGCCGAAGGTTGACCCGGTGGAAATATCCGCACCCGGCAGTCCAAATTGAGCGTGGTTGAACAAATTGAAGAATTCTGCTCGGAAATCCAGCCGCATGCCTTCCCGGTAAGGCAGCATGAAGTGCTTAATCAACGAGAAATCTGTATTTACAAAATCAGGCCCATAGACCGGCGTCCGGCTTGCGTCTGCCCAGTTCTCCGCCAGGCGCCTGCACAAAACATTGCGTGTTAAACCATTCCGACACGTTGGGACTACTGGCTTTGGGGTCGCATACCTGATCGGGACGGTTATAGTTGTTGCCGCCCTGGTTGAAGTTCACCCCCGAGTCATCCAAGCTGTTGTAAATGAAAACCGGAAAACCAGAGGTAACTTTCTCGATCACGTCGACTTCCCAATTGCCCAGCGCGGTGTTGGCGACGCTTCCCCAATTGTTGCCATACTGCTTGCCTTTACCAAACGGCAGATCATAAATCACGCTGGCACTCAGGTTGTGCTTGAGATCGATCTGCGATAAAGCCCAATCGGCCTTCTGCGTTCCCGGCAGTGGCCAATAAGTCGCGCCCGTGCTGGTTCCGACGCCATCGGGGAAACCGGAATCCAGCGCGCGGGCATAGGTATAGGAGATCAAGGCGTAAATGCCGTGCCGGTTGCTCCTGGTCTCCGCCTTAAGCTGGAAAGAGTCATAACGGGCCGACCCTGTATCGGTAATGTTATCGATGACCGGCGGGCCGTTGGGGAAGGTCGGAGCTGACCACGGTACGTTGGGCTGGCCGCAACCAAGCGTGTAGCCGGGAATGGTGCCGCACCCGGAGGGCGACATTACGTTCATAGTTCACGCCGTCCACCAGAATGTGCGAGCTTCGCGATCCGGCATATCCTGCCGTCAACACGAGATTCCCGAGCAACTGGTGTTCGATATTCAAGTTGAATTGTTGAACCCGCCCTTGCTTGAAATTCGTATCCTGTGACTGGATTGTTCCCTGGAACTGATACGGGTTAGGCGGACTCGGTGAAAACCGGCAAGAATGTCCTGGCCAGTCCGCAATTACTGGTGGTATCGCCAAAGGGGCAAAGTCCAGAGAAGTTGTCCGACTCGGCGTAGAACGGCGGATTCTGCCACAGCCCCTGGGCGCCCTGGTTCCACGAGGAATCGTGGAAGATGGCATAGGCGGCGCGAACGACCGTGGTTCCGCTGCCGAAGGGTTTCCAGGAGAGACCGATCCTGGGCTCTAATGCGGTCTTGTCGAGTTGCACGCCAACTCTGCCATCTGAAGTCTGGCCCGGGATCAAAAATTGCCCGGTCACGAAATCGAAGTTCGCCTGACGGTTCTCAGCCTCGGTGATAGGCGTCACGATCGCCCATGCCAGGCCGATATTTGCGGTCAGGTTTTTCGTTACCCGCCAATCATCCTGCACGTAGGGACGGAATAACTTCCAGCGCCGGCCGGTTGTGGCCCCTTAAAGGTTTGGTCGTGAATCCCGCCGCCGACCGCTCCGGTCAACAGATCAGCTGAAGCATCACCCGTATAGCCGCCGAAAATCAGAAAATATCCATCCTGAAAACCGTTGGTCAGCACGTTCATCTGGTTGGCGCGAACCTGTCCACCGATGCTGATGCTGTGATTGCCGCGGGTCATGTTGATCGCATCCGAAACGGAGAATACGTTGGTTCCACCCTGAAATGGAGCGAACCCGCGATCGCCAAGGTTGTAGTAGCCGCCGAACAGCTGGGTCGAAGTGAAACTGCAACTCATGCAATCTGTTGTGGACTGGGTAAGCGTCGCGGGCAAGCCGGTGTAGCTATCGCAAGCCGAGCCCAAGTCCGCGCCCTGAATGCCAAGTTTCGCGGACTCGCAGGTACGATCGCCGAAGGAGAGGATGTGATTGAAGATTCGATTGAATCCAAACTGGAATTGATTGATGGTCCGGTCGGAGAAAATGTGGGTTTCCGAAATCGCCGCGTTGCGTCCGTGATTGGTGATGTTTTGCGTGCTGGCAAACGCGTTCTGTTCGGCAAAACCGGGAGCGCCGCCAGGAATGAACGACGTTGCCTGATCGTAACTGAAGCGCGCGAATATCGAGTCTTTGCTCGAGAATTGTGATCTACGCGGACATCAAATTCGCCTTCGTTCAACTTTGCGTACCGGCACATCGGCATAGTTGTACCCTCCGCTCGGATTCGACGCGTTGGGCAGGGGAAACAGATTCATCATCTTCTGGCCGATGGGATCGATCATGTTCGCAGGGAATTTGTTGCAAGGCGTTCCACCTGTCTGGACGCCTCCGGCACCGGCGGGAATGGGATTACCGCGCCATCGCACAGGAGCGACTGGGGCTGGCGGGAGTGCCGGTATACGGATTAATCAGAGCGCCAAACCCATCCGCATTAGCCGCCGGATAGTCGTGGGCATCGCTGTGTGAAGTTGGGTCGCGCACACCATACGGATCGAGGCTGTAATCCCCAGTTCGCATCGCAGCCGTCGGCACCAATCCAACATACGGAGTTCCGTGGCGCTGCTGCTTTGGCCTGGTAATCGAGGAAGAAGAAGGTCTTGTCTTTCTTGATCGGACCGCCCAATGCGGCGCCAAACTGATTCAGATTGAATTGTTCGCGAGTGGCCGCGAAATAGCTGCGGGCATCCAGATCGGTATTGCGAAAAAACTCAAATACAGATCCGTGAAACTGGTTCGATCCGGATTTTGTGGTCACCAAGACGGTCGGACCCGCGCGCGTGCCGTATTCCGCCGAATAATTGTAAGTAAGAACCTTGAATTCCTGGATCGCGTCGATGGAAGGCAAAATAGCAATTCCGCCGGCGGTCAATTCGTTGTTGTCATTGCCATCGAGCAGCCAATCCGTGCTGCTGGCACGCGAGCCGCCAACCGAAAGCGAAAAAGTTCCGCGCGCAGACACTTCGCTGCTGGGACCGCCGTTGAAAAAGCTGTTGGGGTTGGTTTCCTGCACCGTGCCTGGCGTCAGTGTCGCCAACTGCACGAAGTCGCGGCCATTCAGCGGAAGTTCCGCCACCTGCTGAGAAGTGATGACCTGACCCAGGCTCGCATTCGTGGTTTCAACCGCTACCTCGGACGCGTTGACTTCCACTTTTTCGCTCACCGATGCCGGGGCCAGGGTGAAATTGACTTCGCGGCTTTCATCGAGCTGCAGGCGGGCATTTTTCTGCTCGACGGTCTGAAAGCCGGCGGATTCAACCCGCAGGGTGTAGTCGCCGACCGGAAGCAACGGGACCAGATAGTGACCGGAATTGTCGGTGGTGGATTCGCGCGCAACCCCGGTTCCCTGTGAAGTAACAGTGACTTTGGCTCCGGAAACGACCGAACCGGTCTTGTCAGTTACCGTCCCGGAAAAACTCCCGTTCGCCTGGCCATAGACCAGTGGACACAAGAACAGTACGCACGAGCAGAATAAGGCCGTCCACAACACTTTTTTGGCAGACATGCGCCCCCCTCTGTGGAACATCGCGCAGTAATGAAAGGCTTAATGTACCCGGATGCGAGTAGATGATTCGTATACTAGGGCACCGCATACGAAGTCAAGATTTTTATTGCTCGGTCTGGGGTGCGAAGCTGCCGAGTTTGGGAGTGAAATACCGCTTACGATTTGCCGCGAACACCCCACTCAAGATCGAAATGCGCACGATCACAGAATGACTTTTGAGTTCCTCCACTCGTCGTGGAAAGACCCGCATAGAGATTGGCTTGGCGAACCGCGTCCACTTCCGGCATCCCCTCGCCCAGAAACGTTGCGAAGCTGCCGATGAAGGCGTCGCCCGCACCGGTGCTGTCGACCGTCTTCACCACAAAGGCGGGGACGTGCTGCATTCGCTCACGGTCGGCGAGAAGCGAGCCATTCGCACCGAGCGTAACTATCACGCGTCGTATTCCAGACGCCACGAACTGCTGCGCACATTTCTTGGCATCGTCCAGATTGCGGACCGGAATCCCGGTGATGGTCTCAGCCTCGGTTTCGTTGGGGACGAAATAATCCAGATCGGCAATCGCATTCAGGTCGAATAGGCTGCGCGGGCGCCGGATTCAGCAGGCAGCGGATTTTATTTTTCCGCGCAAACTGCACTGTGTAATAAACCGTCTCCAGTGGGATCTCAAATTGCATCACGATGCAGTCGGCGCTCTTTAGCAGGTCCGCTGCAGCCTCGACGTCGGCAGGTTTGAGGGTATCGTTCGCGCCTTTCACCACAAAAATACGGTTCTGACCGGCGGAATCAACGAAGATCGGCGCCACCCCACTCGACACCCCTTCGACCTGCTTTACGTGCGAAGCATCGATCCCGAGGGCTTGAAAATTCTTGATCGTCGCCGGACCAAAAAGATCGCTTCCCACATGCGCGACCATAGAAACGTCCGCGCCGCAGAGCTTTGCGGCCACCGCCTGGTTTGCGCCTTTCCCGCCGAAACCTAAATCAAAGTTATTTCCGAAGATGGTTTCGCCCGGCTTGGGAAACCGGTCGGTGTAAGTTACCAGATCAATGTTGGCACTGCCGACTACGACAATACGGGGGCGCTTCGCCATGATTGTGAGCTTCTCCGCGGCTCGAATCGACGTTCTGGAGTCACGAGTTTAGTGATCGCAATTGAAGGCTGTCAAACCGCACTGGTGGATTGACATATTTGCTTCCGAACAATACATTCGGCGATTCAGAAAATTCTCGGGGATACGCCTTTGAAAAAATCCTATCGGTTTAGCAAACTGCTCCGGAGCACGTTCATCGCCGCAATAGGGTTTTTAATATTCGTGACCTGCCTGGTGTTCGCGGACGAGTGGAAAGCAAGCCACGGGTTGATTTCTCCCACTGGCGTCATGAACCTTCCAGCGGTCCCGCAACCGGAAGATACATTCTTTCCCGGGCCATCATCTCCCGCAGATACCGACGGCTGGCTGTCAGGCTTGAAAGCCTGGCGCACCGATCGCCTGACTCGATTGCGCTACGACGGTTCGCAATATGCGCGTCCGGAATTGGAATGGACCCAGCACGTTTTCTCGCAAGTGCAGGTGCTCATCTGGGACCGATCTTTTTATGACCCGCAGAAGCAGGAGTACACCGTAGATAAATTTTTATCAGACGTTGAAAGCCGCCTGGGACCGATCGATGCCGTGCTGATCTGGCATGTGTATCCGAATATCGGAGTCGACGATCGAAACCAGTTCGACTTACTGCGCGATCTGCCGGGTGGAATTCCTGGCCTTCGGAAGATGGTTCAGCAATTTCACGATCGCAATATCAAAGTATTTTTCCCAACTCTGGCCTGGGACACCGGAACACGCGAGGAAGGCACTCCGGCATGGGTGGCACTTTCTCAGTTGCTGAAAGACATCGGAGCCGACGGCATAAACTTCGACACTCTGGAGAGCGTGCCCGCTCAATATCGCCGCGCCTCCGATGCCATCGGACATCCGCTTGCGCTTGAGCCGCAATTTGATGAGCGCGATCAATCCCTGGAGTGGAGCAACATCGCCTGGAACGACTGGGTGGCGTGGGAAGGCCAGGCATATCCGTTTGTTCCCATGGTGAGCCGCTCAAAGTGGCTTGAACCGCGGCACATGGTGAACGTTACCGATCGCTTCACCAGAGACAAGACTGACAGCTTGCAGCACGCGTTTTTCAACGGACAAGGTTATGCATCGCTCGAAAATCTTTGGGGATTCTGGTACGGCACCACCGAACATGACGCAGAGGCAATTTTGCGTTTTACCCGCATCGAGCGGACCTTCGCGGATAATTTAGCGAAGCGCGGATTGGCAGCCGCATACCCCAACCCTTCAGCCGGGAGTTTTCGCAAGCAAATTTCCGACTCAGGAAAGCACGCTGTGGACGATGGTGAATCGAAACGAATACGCCGCTGTGGGAGAACAGCTAACCGTTCCTCACCAGCGCGAGCGAACGCTATTACGATCTGTGGAACGGCAAAGAGCTGCAACCCGATCATACAAGAAAATTCAGCGACACTGAGTTTCACCATCGAAGGCCGGGGATTTGGCGCAGTTTTGGCCACCCAGCGAACCAAACTAAGTAGTAAATAAACTTTTGGCTTTTATGGCTGATCGGTCCAAACGCCCACTCAGCAGTTATTCGCGAAACTGGAAAGCGGTGCCGCAACAAATCGTCGACAACCCGGCGACCAAACCAGCAACCGGCGCGCCCTCCGGCATGGTTCGAATTCCCGCTGCCGATTATGACTTCGAAGTACGAGGCATTGAAATCGAGGGCGGCAACGATCCCGGAGTGGACGTCCAATATCCGTGGGAGGACATCGCTCGACGCACGCACCGGCACCGCATTCATCTGCGTAGCTTTTTTATCGACCGCGAGCCGGTGACCAATGCGCGAGTTCAAGAAGTTTCTTGACGCGAGCAACTATCATCCGGCCGACGATCATAATTTCTTGCGCAACTGGCAGAACGGAACTTATCCGGACGGGTCCGCGAACAAGCCGGTGACCTGGGTTTCAATCGAAGATGCTCGGGCCTACGCAGCGTGGGCAGGCAAACGGCTGCCCCATGAATGGGAGTGGCAGTATGCAGCACAATCGAACGATGGCCGTCTCTATCCGTGGGGAAATGATTGGAAGCCGGAATTTTTGCCGCCGCCCGATCATGGGCCGGCGCTGCATCCACTTGCCGACGTCGGCTCTTTTGCGCAGGGAGCAAGCCCGTTCGGAGTTTTAGATCTCGAAGGCAACATCTCGCAGTGGACTGACGAATACCGCGATGAGCACACGCGGGCGGCAATTTTGCGCGGAGGAGCTGCTTATCAGCCGCTGGGGTCGATCTGGTATTTTCCCCAAACTTACCGTCTGGATGAGCACCAGAAATATCTGCTGATGTCACCGGGACGCGATCGCGCCGGCACCATTGGATTTCGCTGCGTAGTAGATGCGGAGTAGTTACAGCCGGCTGTCGGGAAGTTTTATTCTCCGTACGGGACCCAGATATTCTTCACCTGAGTTGCGTGATCGAGGAACCAGCGGCCTTCCGCCTGTTTCGGGTCAAACCAATCAATAACACGGCCTTCGTTAGTGAAGACCTGCTTCAAATTGCCGATGGAATATTTCTTGGCCGCAGCGGCGCTGGCCTCGTCCGTAAATGACCAGATGGCATCGACGTCGTCGTGCTCAGCCAGCGTTTTCATGAGTTGCGACGCCGGGCCAGTCACGATATTGACCGCTCCCGCCGGCAAATCGCTGGTGTCGAACAACTGATACAAATCGCCAGTGATCAGCGGATAAGCTCTCCGAAGGCACTGCAACGACTGTGTTCCCGACCGCCAGAGCCGGCATCACCAGCGACAAAAATCCCAGCAGTGGAACTTCATTCGGACACACGATGCCGATGTTTCCGATGGCTTCGTTCATGGCGATGGAAATTGTCCGAAATGGCGGATTGTGCACGCTGCCGTCAAATTTGTCCGCCCAGGCAGCATAAGTAAAAATTCGTTCGATCCCGAGAGTCGACTTCCGCTGCGGCCTGTTTTTCTCCGACCGCAGCGGCCAGCCGTTGCGCGATTTCATCCTGCCGCTGCGACAAATTTTCCGCGAGATAGTAGAGGACTTGGGCGCGATTATGCGCCGTCGCTTTTGCCCAGGCAGTCGCCTTGCGAGCAGCTTCTACGGCGTTACGAATATCTTTGCGATTGCCGAACGGCGCCTCGCCCAACAATTGTCCATTCGCGCCGCGCACTTCCATGCTGTAGCCGGAATCAGGCCTGGCCTGTTTGCCGCCAATATAAAGTTTCACCGTACGATCAATCCCCGGAACCGAGGCGGCCTCGCTCAGGCTTCTTCGTTTCCTGCTTCGGGTTCACCGGCAACTTCGCGGCATTCTTGAACCAGACCGGTTCCAGGTACTCGCGCATTCCTTCTCTTCCGCCTTCGCGCCCGTAACCGCTTTCGCGATAGCCCCCGAATCCGCAAGCCGCGTCAAACAAATTGGTGCAGTTCACCCACACCACTCCGGCTTTGATTTGTGCCGCAACTTGCAAAGCCACGTTGAGACTTTCGCTCCACACCGACGCCGCCAGCCCGTAGGTAGTATTGTTCGCCAACTCCACCGCTTCAGATGGAGTGCGGAAGGTCATGGCGGCCAGCACCGGCCCGAAGATTTCCTGCTGCGCCACAACCGACGCTGGGATGCACATTGCTGAGCAAAGTCGGCGGATAATAAAGGCCGCGTGAAGGAAGTGTGATCTGCGGCTGCCAGCATTCCGCTCCTTCCGCAACTCCCTGATCGACCAAACGGCGAATGCGCTCCAGTTGCACCGGAGCGACGATCGCGCCGATATCAATAGCCTTATCGAGCGGCGGGCCGGCGCGCAGTGTGCTCATCCGCTCGCGCACTTTGGCGATCAGCGTCTCGGCAATGCTTTCCTGCATGAGCAGTCGCGATCCCGCGCAGCATACCTGCCCCTGATTGAACCAGATGCCATCGACCAGTCCTTCAACTGCGCTGTCGAGATCGGCATCTTCGAAAACGACGTAAGGCGACTTTCCACCCAGCTCCAGCGACAGCCGCTTGTGGCTGGTGGCGGTTGCCGCGCGAATGGCGCGTCCGACTTCCGTCGAACCGGTAAAGGCGATTTTGTCCACATCCGGATGTTTAACCAAAGCCTCGCCGGTCGAGCCATCGCCGGTAACGATGTTGACCACTCCTGGCGGCAGTCCGATTTCAGTACAGATTTCCGCGAACGCCAGCGCAGTCAGTGGCGTAAACTCTGCCGGCTTCAGAACGACCGTGTTTCCCGCAGCAATTGCCGGAGCAATTTTCCATGCCAGCATCAGCAGGGGAAAATTCCACGGGATGATTTGGCCGACGACTCCGCAGGCGGTTTAGCCGGGAAATTCCGACTCCAGGAGCTGCGCCCATCCGGCATGGTGGTAAAAGTGACGCGCGACTAGAGGAATATCGATATCGCGGCTTTCCCGGATCGGCTTGCCATTGTCGATGGTTTCAAGCACCGCGAGACGGCGCGAGTGCCGCTGAATCGCGCGGGCCAAGGCATATAGGTAACGCGCTCGCGCATGTCCGCTCAAAGATTGCCATTTCGGAAAAGCTCCTCGCGCGGCCTTGACCGCGGCATCGATGTCCGCTGCCGACCCCTGCGCGACCGACGCAATTTTTTCGCCGGTTGACGGATCAACCGAATCGAAAAACTTTCCTTCGCCCGGCTCGCGCCATTCTCCATCGATGAAATGACCGAATCGCCGGCCATGACGGTCAAGCCATGCTTCAACCTCTTTCGGATCTTCGGGAGCGGGCCCGTACTCCATGGTCGCGAATTTTTCAGCGATGCTCATCGGTTTGTTAAGCCCTCATGCAATCGGATGGCGGTAATCGGCGGAATAGCGCCCGCTGACATAATGGTCCAGTTGCCGCTCGATGTCGCCCAGCAATCCGCTGGCGCCGAAGCGGAAAAGTTCGGCCTTCATCCACGGCACGCCCAGTTCTTCCTTCATCAGCGACAGCCATTCGAGCGATTGTTTAGCGGTACGAATTCCGCCGGCCGGCTTGAATCCCACCGCCATGCCAGTTTCCTGCGCATATTCGCGAATCGCGCGAACCATCACTAGCGAAACGGGAAGCGTCGCGTTCGTGGTTTCTTTACCGGTAGAGGTCTTGATAAAATCCGCTCCCGCCATCATCGCCACCAGGCTGGCGCGAGCGACATTGCGAAGGGTAAGCAAATCGCCGGTACCCAGAATCGCTTTCATGTGAGCGGCTGCCGCAGGCCTGCCGAAAATTCGCAACTTCGTCGTAAAGCTCCTGCCATTTGCCTTCGAAGACCAGCGCACGGGTAATGACGATATCGATCTCCTGCGCGCCGGCTTCAACTGAACGGCGAACCTCGGCAATTCGTTCTTCAATCGGATTGAGCCCGGCGGGAAATCCCGTAGAAACCGCGGCCACGCGGATGCCGCTGCCCTCCAGCGCGCGCCGCGCAGTTTCCACGAAGCGGTGATAGACGCAGACTGCGGCGACTTTAATATCCAACTCTTCAATTCCGAGCTGATGAACCAGTTCCTGTTGCAGAGGCCGCCGCGCTTTGGCGCACAAGCGCCGCACACGCTCGTCGGTGTCGTCTCCGGAAAGCGTGGTCAAATCCATGCAGGTGATGGCGCGTAGCAGCCACGCTGCCTGCCATTCTTTTTTTACCGTGCGGCGCGCAGTGTGAGTTTGCGTTCGGCGCTCGACCGCGCTGGTGTTGACTCGCACCTGGCCCACCCAATCGAGGTTCAACGGAATTCCGCGATTCGGTCGCAGCGGCTTGCCCGCCAGCATGGCAAAGGCGGCTCGGAAACCGAAGCGGGCGGAAATTTCTCCGGAAGCGAATTTGCCGAGCGGTCGGCCACGGCTAATCGCCGGGATTTCTCAACTGCCATGTTCTGCATTGTACGGCAGACGGGCGGAAATAGATTTTTAATCGCAGTTGCATCAATCGATTCTGTGTTGCACGATCCAAAACACATCACTTCACCCTTGACAGTATTTCCACCTGACGCTAGGCTCGGTTGCCAATCCATATCCGGAGAAAAAGACCCTGCGACCTTCGAAATCGTGCGCCCGAGCCGCTCGTTTCACTGTTGCCTTGATTCTTGGTTTGCTTCTGGCCGCAGCCGCATTTGCCGCGCCCAAGAAAATCATCTTTGATACCGATCCCGGCACCGATGACGCGATGGCGCTTATGCTGGCGCTTAATTCCCCTGAGCTGGACGTGCGGGCCATCACCGTCGTTCCCGGCAATGTGACCGCAGCGCAGGGTCTGGATAATGCACTGCGAATGGTTTCACTCGCCCATCGTTGCGACATTCCGGTTGCAGCCGGAGCGCAGCATCCGCTCTTTCAGAAATTGATCACCGCCGAGTTCTGGCATGGCAAGAACGGCCTGGCAAATATTGAGCTCCCGCCCAGCCAATGCAAAGTAGACGGCCGCTTCGGGCCCGATCTGATTATCCAGCTGGTCCACGCTTCTCCGCATGAGATCACTCTCGTTCCAGTCGGGCCTCTGACTAATATCGCGCTCGCGGTCGAGAAAGATCCCTCGATCGTTCCGCTGGTCAAAGAAGTCATCATCATGGGCGGTGGAATTTCCGGCGGCAATGTGAACGCTTCCGCCGAAGCCAATATCTATAACGATCCCGAGGCTGCGCAGATCGTTTTTCAAGCCGGCTGGCCATTGACGATGGTGGGACTCGATGTCGGTGACAAGACTTTGCTTTCCAAAGCAATATGTCGATCAACTGGGCAGCACGCACGGTCCAGTAAACGATTTCATTCACGGTGTTGCTAAATATTTACTGGACCTTTCCGCGAAGTTCGGCTCAGACGGAACTCCTATGTACGATCCGCTTGCGGTAGGAGTTGCAATTGACTCCACGCTGGTCGAAGCTCCCGAAATGCACGTAGACGTTGAAACTCGCGGCGAGTTCACCCGCGGTGAAACCGTCGCCAACCGCCACGGCTACGTTGAACACAACGTGTTGCATGGAGACCGTTACATGATCGAAGGGGTTGATCGTGTGGCGCCGAACGCGAAAGTTTGCATTAATGTGGATGCACACCGCTTCCTGAAACTCTTTGTTTCGCGAATTCAAGGCAAGTAGAAGGCGATCAGCGAGCGGTCACTGGAACTTTTCTTCGATTGTAACTTGGGGAGGAATAAATGTACACGCCGCAAACATTGGGAATTGCTCTGGCGATGATGATCACCAGCGCAATCTGCTGGGGATCCTGGGCCAACACCTACAAAGGCGTAAAGAATTACCGCTTCGAACTTTTTTATTGGGATTACGCGGTTGGCATCTTCGTCGTATCAGTGATTCTCGGCCTGACCATGGGCAGCACCGGACACGACGCATCCAGCCTATTAATAACATCCGCTCAGCGGATACCTCGAACATTGCTTACGCACTCGTCGGCGGGGCGCTCTTCAACTTGGCGAATCTGCTGTTGGTTGCCGCCATCGACATGGCTGGCTTGGCCGTCGCTTTTCCGATTTCAATCGGCATCGCGCTAGTGGTCGGCGTGGTACTGAGTTACGGCCTGCAGCCCAAAGGAAACGCGGGACTGCTTGCCATTGGGGTAGCCTGTGCGCTGGTGGCCGTAATTCTCGACGGCAAAGCCTACGGCCGATTGAAGGCGGCCGGCAGAGTCGTTTCAAGAAAAAGCCTGTCACCTGCATCGTCTCCGGCGTTTTGATGGGCCTGTGGGCGCCATTCATGACTAGCGCCATGACTCACGGCCAGGGACTCGGTCCTTACAGTGCCGCAGTATTTCTGACCTTGGGCGCACTGCTCTCGTGCTTCATCTGGAACATTTACTTCATGAAACATCCCGCTGGTAGGGGAACCGGTAAGCCTCAGCGGATTATTTCATGCGCCACTCTCAGGACATCTTCTCGGCTTATTCGGCGGATTCGTCTGGGGGATAGGAACCGTATTCAACCTGGTGGCAGCGAGTCTGACAGGAGTCGCGATTTCCTACGCCATCGGCCAATCAGCTCCGATGGTGGCGGCACTCTGGGGAGTTTTGGCATGGAAAGAATTCAAAGGTTCAGGTTCCATGGCAAAGGTCTATCTGACTCTGATGTTCGTTTCATATGGATTGGCAATTTTTTTCGTGGCCCGAGCCAACGGCTGAGACGGGAGCCTTCAAAGCACCAAAGGATTGCTTCCGACAGAATCGTCAGCGACAACTACGCAGAGCGCACGGTCGCCACCAGCAACTCGGTTTTATCGGAGACGATACCGTCAACTTCCCAGCTAGCCAGGCGTATCATCGATGCCTTTTTGTTTATGGTCCAGGCGAATACTTGCTTCCCGGCAAGATGCACGTCGGCGATCAATACCGGAGAAATCAACCGCTCATGCGCGATCACGTACTCAACCGGCAGTTCTCGCCAGGCACTTAATTGCTTCACGGGTCTCGCAGATGATTCCCAGCGAGACCGTCTGGCTTCGCCTTCTAAGATCGACCAATACTTCGGGAAGGAATGAGGAAACGGCATAGCCATGCTGGAACCGGAATTCAGCGATCGCATCGAGCACATGAGACTCGAGACCTGGAACTTTGAGTTCGATATCGAGGAACGCGCGGCTGGCATACCGAGCGAGCACATCTTCTAGAAGTGGCAAAGCCCGCAAACCTGCGCACGCAGTGCGAGCGATTGTAATTCCGGCAAACCGGCCGCCGTGGCAAATCACAGCGCGATCGTCAGCCGCGAGCCGCACATCAAATTCAAAACCGTCACAGCCGTGCTCAATTGCCAGGTCGAACGCGGCGATAGTGTTCTCTCGAACCGAGAGCGAGCGCGAACGCAAGCCGCGATGTCCGAGAAGAAGAGGACGCGATGCCATGGCTGGATTTTACGTTAGGTGTGAATGCTAAGCTTTAGAAGCTGCATGCAAAAAGCGTGAACCCCGAGGTACGCGGAGAAGTTTTCGCTCTGAGATCAGAATCCGAGTTGCAGACGAGCAGCTTCAGACATGCGGCTCATGTCCCAGGGAGGATCGAAAACTACTTCTACATTAACCGCCTTCACCGAAGGCAACTTTGAAATTCTGGCCTCGACGTCGCCTTTGAGCACGTTGCCCATGCCGCAGCCGGGCGCGGTCATCGACATCTGGATGTCGATCTTCTTGCCTTCATCGTCAAGTGGCGCGATCGTGCAGGAATAAATCAGCCCGAGATCGACGATGTTGACGGGAATCTCCGGGTCGTAAACCGTCTTCAAGATGTCCCAGACCATTTGCTCGTTGAACTCACGAGTGTCTTCTGGAGCCGACGGCTTTCTCTGAGGGAGCCTGCTGGCCGATCGCGTCCGCGTCTTTGCCGTCGATGCGGTACATCTGGCCGTAGTCGGTCCAAACCGTGTAGCTGTCGCCGCGCGACTGCATGATCCTTACCGGCGTGCCTTCCGCCAGAGTGCTGACGGCGCCGCTGGGAATTTCGATGACCTCGCAAGTTCGACTTAGGTTGGCGTGGATGCCGGAACTCATTGCTTACTCCGCGTTATTCCGTCGAAATTTTTTCCTGCTTGCCTTCGAGCGCGGCTTGCAAAGTGTGCCAGGCGAGGGTTGCGCACTTTACGCGAACGGGAAATTCTGAGACGCCGGAAAACACAGCCAGTTTGCCGAGATCTTCTCGATCGCCATTGGCTTCGCCCGTCGTGACCAACTTGTGGAAGGTGTCGAATAATTCTTTCGCTTCGGCCTTGCTCTTCCCTTTTACCGCCTGGGTCATCATCGACGCAGACGCTTTTGAGATGGCGCAGCCTGAGCCCTGAAAGCCGATGTCCTGGATGGAGTCGCCGTCGACATTGACGTAAACCGTGAAGTGATCACCGCACAGCGGATTGAAACCTTCCGCCTTCTGGTTGGAGTGGGCGAGCTCGTGAAAATTGCGCGGAGCTTTGCTGTGCTCCAGAATCACTTCCTGATAAAGATCGCGAAGTTCAGGCATCAGGCAAAGACCTCCTGAACTTTGATGATGCCATTCACCAGGGCATCGACTTCTTCTTTGGTGTTGTAAAACGCAAACGAAGCGCGCGCGGTGGCGGGAATTCCGAAACGCTGCATGATCGGCTGCGCGCAGTGATGGCCGGTGCGAATAGCAATGCCTTCCTGATCGAGAATCGTTCCGACGTCGTGAGGATGAACGTTTTCGATCACAAACGACACCACGCCGGCGCGTTCTTTCGCGGTACCAATCAGGCGCACGCCGGAAAGCGCTGACAAGTCTTTCGGCCGCGTAACTCACCACTTCGTGTTCGTATTTCGCGATTTTGTCGATTCCAATTGCATTCAGATAATCAATCGCCGCACCTAAGCCAATCGCGCCTGCAACGTCTGGAGTGCCAGCTTCAAACTTGAACGGCAGCTTGTTGTAAATAGTCTTATCAAAAGTGACCGAGCTGATCATGTCGCCGCCGCCTTGATATGGCGGCATGGCCTCCAGCAGACGGGCCTTTCCGTACAGAACGCCAATGCCCATCGGCCCAAACATTTTGTGGCTGGAGAACGTGTAGAAGTCGCAATCGAGTGCCTGCACATCAACTTTCATGTGCGGAACGGCCTGAGCGCCATCGACCAGCACAGGAATATTTTTCTTGTGCGCCAGTTCGATAATCTCGGCCAGCGGATTCACCGTTCCCAGCGCGTTTGAAACATGGGCGACGGCTACGATTTTCGTGCGGGGGGTCAGCAATCTTTGCGAATTCGTCGAGAATAAGTTCGCCAGCGTCGTTGATGGGCGCAACCCGCAGCTTCGCGCCTTTCTCGTCGCACAACATTTGCCAGGGCACGATGTTGGAGTGGTGCTCCATCGCGGTAATCAGCACTTCGTCGCCGCTGCCAACATTGACTCGCCCGTAAGTTTGCGCCACCAGGTTGATGGCCTCGGTGGTGCCGCGGACGAAAATCAGCTCCTTCACATCCGCGCGCATTGATGAACCCGCGCACCGCCTGGCGCGCGCGATCATGCTTCGACGTGGCCAGTTCAGAAAGAAAGTGCACGCCGCGATGGATGTTGGCATTTTCCTGCTCGTAATAGCGCGTAATCGCGTCGATGACGGCTCGCGGCTTCTGCGATGTGGCGGCGTTGTCGAGATAGACCAACTTTTTTCCGCGGACGTCGCGCGCCAGAATCGGAAAGTCGCGGCGGATTTTCTCCACGTCAAATCCAGCGCCGGTCGAGCGCGTGTGGCTGCTGGATTCGGCCGAAGGAATTTTTGCAGCAGTGGTCACCCGATCTCCTCCACATTTCTGCCAAGGTCTTCGCTCCGTGCAACCGTCGAAAGCGGTTTCACCGAATTGGCAATCTGCAAAAGATGCGCGTGGATCAACTTCTCCACGTGATCGCGCGCGACGCCTGGCGACCATACGGTCGAGACACTCGTTGGCGAAAGCCAACAGCAGAAGCTTGCGCGCGGAAATTTCATCGATTCCGCGGGAGCGCAAATAAAACAATGCGTTCTCTTCGATCTGGCCGATGGTCGCGCCGTGCGTGCACTTCACATCGTCGGCATAAATTTCGAGTTGCGGCTTGGTGTCGATGCGCGAATCATCTGAGAGCAGCAGATTGCGGTTGGTCTGCTTGGCATCGGTCTTCTGCGCGTCTTTATGAACGATGATGCGGCCGTGGAAAACGCCGTGCGCGTGATCGTCAAGAATTCCGTTGTAAAACTGGCGGCTGGCGCAATGCGGGCTGGCATGCTCGACCTGCATGTAGTTGTCGAGATGCTGGCGCCCGTTGCCGATGAACAGCCCGTTGATCAGGCACTCTCCGCCCTCGCCGGCCAGCACAGGATGCACGTTGTTTCGCACCAGGCCTCCGCCGAGAAGGACCGAGTGCGATGAAACATTCGCGCTTCTTCCCTGCTGAATTCGCAAGCGTAGAAATATTGAATGCCTGCCGGTGCTCGCGCTCGATCATGTAATGCGAAACGATTGCGTTCTCGCCGGCGATAAGTTCGGTTGCGGTATTGCTGAACGCGGCAGTCTCTCCAATCGAAACGTAGTCTTCGACAATCGTCGCCTGCGCTTCATTCTCGATCACGATCAAATTTCGCGGATGCGACATCAGCGGTTTATCGCTGGCAGTCGAAATGAACAGAAGATAAATGGGATCGGCGAGCACGACGCCGCGGCGCACGTGGACGTAGCCGCCGTCTTCGGCGAACGCAGTATTCAACGCAGAAAAAGCGTCGCGACCGAATATCGAGGTAGCGGCCAAGATGCGATTCCACGGAAGTCGAGTTGGCGCTGATTTCTTCCGCCAGGCTGTTTACGCTGACGCCTGCGGGCAGCTGCCCGATGGCTGAAAGCTCGCGCGAAAACTGCCCATTCACAAATACAAGCTGACAGCCAAGACCGGCAACGCCGAATCTGCTCTACTTCCTGCTTCGTCACTTTCGCATCGCGCGACAATTCGAATGAAGTCTTCGCGATCGGCGAGACATTAGTGAAGCGCCAGTCTTCATCGTGAGTGGTGGGAAATCCAACTTCGCAGAAACGCGCGAATGCGCTTTCACGCAGCTTTCGCAACCAGGGCAGCTCGCGTCCCGACCGCACGCTTCTGGAATTCGGTAAAGCTCTCCAGATAAGTTCCGAGTTGTTCAGTTGCAGCAATCACTTTTCATTTATTCCTCTATGCCGGGACCGCGTATCCGGTCTCTTCGAGTTCCAAGCGCCAGTTCAGGGCCGCCGGACCGCACGATGCGCCCATTCACCAGCACGTGAACAAAATCGGGCACGATGTAATTCAGCAGGCGCTGATAGTGGGTGACCACGATCATCGCTCGCTCGGGGCTGCGCAAAGTATTCACGCCTTTGGCGACGATCCTGAGCGCATCGATGTCGAGACCGGAGTCGGTCTCATCGAGAACCGCGAGTTTCGGCTCCAGCAGCGCCATTTGCAGGATCTCGTTGCGTTTTTTCTCGCCGCCGGAAAATCCTTCGTTCACCGAACGATTCAGCAGCTTCTCATCCATTTCGAGCAGCTTCAGTTTTTCTCGGAAGAGTGGCAGGAAATCCATCGCGTCCATTTCATCCTGCCCGTGATATTTGCGGATGGCATTCAGCGCCGAGCGCATGAAGTACGCGTTGCCGATGCCGGGAATTTCGACCGGATACTGAAACGCCAGAAAAACACCTTCACAAGCCGCGTCTTCGGCTTTCATCTCCAACAGATCTTTGCCGTTGTAGATAATCTGGCCTTCGGTCACGTCGTAAGCTTCGCGCCGCGCCAGCACCTGCGCCAGAGTGCTCTTGCCCGAGCCGTTCGGCCCCATGATGGAGTGCACTTCGCCGGCGTTTACCGTCAGGTCGATCCCTTTCAGGATCTCGTGGTTATCGACTTTGACGTGAAGATTTTTAATTTCCAATAAGCTCATTCAGTTTCCTGTACTTCATTTGCAGTGGAGTCGACGGGCGCACTCGCCCGCAAATCTCATGTTCGCGGCGAGGCGCCCGCAGCGCGCACAGACTGTCGTTTATCCGACGCTGCCTTCCAAACTTACGCTCAACAGCTTTTGCGCTTCGACCGCGAACTCCATCGGCAATTCGCGGAACACGCGCTTGCAGAATCCATTCACGATCATCGACACCGCATCTTCCGCCTTCAATCCGCGCTGGCGGAGATAAAACATCTGGTCTTCGCCGATCTTTGAAGTCGAAGCTTCGTGCTCCATGCGCGCGCTTGAGTTCCTTACCTCGATATACGGGAAGGTGTGCGCGCCGCACTTGTCGCCGATCAGCAGCGAATCGCACTGCGTGTAATTTCGCGCACCCTGCGCGCCCTTCATGATCTTCACCTGACCGCGGTAAGTGTTCTGCCCGTGCCCGGCGGAGATGCCCTTCGACACAATCGTGCTGCGCGTGTTCTTGCCGATGTGGATCATCTTGGTGCCGGTATCGGCCTGCTGATAATTATTGGTCAGCGCAACCGAGTAGAACTCGCCGACCGAGTTATCGCCCTGCAGAATGCAGCTGGGATATTTCCAGGTGATCGCAGATCCGGTTTCGACCTGCGTCCATGAAATCTTCGAATTCACGCCCGCGCACTTGCCGCGCTTGGTGACGAAGTTGTAGATTCCGCCCTTGCCCTGCTTGTCGCCGGGATACCAGTTCTGCACGGTCGAGTACTTGATCTGCGCGTTGTCGAGCGCAACCAGCTCGACCACCGCGGCGTGCAACTGATTCTCATCGCGAATCGGCGCAGTGCAACCTTCGAGATAGCTGACGGAAGCGCCTTCGTCGGCAACGATCAATGTGCGTTCGAACTGCCCAGTCTCGGCGGCATTGATGCGGAAATAAGTCGACAGTTCCATCGGACAGCGAACGCCCTTCGGCACGTATACAAATGACCCATCGCTGAACACCGCCGCATTCAGCGCAGCAAAAAAATTGTCGGTATAAGGAACCACTGAACCCAGATACTTCTTCACCAGGTCAGGATGATTGCGCACCGCTTCGGAGAACGAACAGAAAATAATTCCCAGCTCCGCGAGTTTGCCTTTGAATGTGGTCGCCACCGAAACGCTGTCAAACACCGCGTCCACTGCGACTCCGGCGAGCATCTTCTGCTCCTGCAGCGGAATGCCCAGCTTTTCGTAGGTACGCAGGATTTCCGGATCCAGTTGGTCCAGACTTTCGAGTTTCACCTTCTGCTTCGGCGCCGAGTAGTAAACGATGTTCTGGTAATCGATCGCGGGATAATGCACATTCGCCCACTTGGGCTCGGCTTCAGCCTTCTCGAGCGCAGCCCAATGGCGGTACGCCTTCAGGCGCCACTCCAGCATGAACTCGGGCTCCTGCTTCTTGGTCGAGATGAGGCGAATGACGTCTTCGCTCAGACCTTTCGGGATCCGCTCTTCTTCGATGTCGGTGATGAAGCCCCACTTGTATTCCTGCTGGGCTAGATCGCGAATTGTGTCAAGGTTCGTGCTCATTGAGTACTCCCGGAAATTCGGCTGATGCCGGGGACAAGTTTTCCCCGCTCATCTCTAATAGCGATTAATTGCAATGGATGAATCAGGTCGGCGAGGGTCAGTTTTTCAAGCGCCCCGCGAACTACCTGGCTGATCATTCTCTGATTCATTTTGATGGGACACGACGGCTCCAGGTCGCATATTCCGGTGACGTCGGTCGTGCACTCGGTCAAACCGATTGGGCCTTCGAGCGCCGAGATCATTTCGGCGACCGAAATTTCCTGCGCCGGGCGGGCCAGGCTGTAGCCGCCTCGAGTGCCTCGGTGCGACACCAGAAATCCGTTCTGCAAAAGAACCTTTAAAAGCTTGCTTACAGTCGGCAAAGGCAGCTTGGATTGCGCGGCCAGCCCACGAGCGGTGTGCAGGCCCTGTTCGCCGCCCTTGGCGACATAGCTCATCAAAACCAGCCCGTAATCGGTTAATTTGCCCAGCCTGATCATCGTGTGTAAACCCCGGAAACAAAGCTCTACTCTGGATATAGGACTAATTCGGTACAGTTTGATTATAGGAGCTTCTGAGGCTGCCTGCAACTTTAGTAACCGACAAACCAGGATCGCCGCCTTTCTCTGTGGCGTTCCTCTGTGGTACTCGGTGCCCTCTGTGGTTAAAGCTTTTGTAGGGTTTTGAAACTCGAAACCCATCATGTAAAGAATTGAAGTGCTTACCTCGCTGCAAAAATTCAGCGCAGCAACTCTCTGAGTGAGACATGGGGTGGGCGAACGGAAAAACGGTATCACCTTATGATTCAATAACTTCCGAAGGACTCCAGGCCGATGCGCCTTTTGGCACGATGAGTGCATCTTGATAAATGGGATACATGCGTTCGGTGCGCACCAAGCCGCACGGCCAATCACACCAACGCCGACTCCCTGCCAGCAACACGCTTCCCGAGTTTTACCTCCGCTGTTCTTTTATTGTTTACGGTTTTTTGCGGAACCGCATTTTCCGCGACTGCTACCAAACCAATCACCCCACAGGCGACCGCCAGCCCGGCCATCGTGATCGGCTTTGTGGGAGGATTCGTCCATCGCGACGATGCCCGCCATGCAGAAGTACAGTTGGCGGAGAAGCTCCGCACTGGGTACTGCTGGCCGCGCGCATGTGGGCATCTTCGAAAATCACCGCGGGGAAGATGCTTATGATGCGGTCCTGAAGTGGCTTGACAGCGATGGCAATGGCGGCATTTCGGATTCCGAGAGACGCCAGGCGCGCATCATTCTTTATGGCCACAGCTGGGGCGCGTCGGCGGTAGTTGAACTGGCCCGCCAGTTACAAAAGCAGCGAATTCCAGTTCTGCTCACCATTCAGGTCGACAGCATCACCAAACGCGGGCAGGACGATCGCGTTATACCCGCGAATGTAGAGCGCGCGGTAAACTTTTATCAGTCCAGCGGGGTGCTGCGCGGCCTGCCAGAGATTGTTCCCGCCGATCCCTTGCAGACCCAAATTCTCGGCGACTTTCGTTTCGACTACAAGAAACAGCCTGCGTCCTGCTCCGACCTATCCCTGGTTCGCACGTCACTTCCTGAAGGGACACATTGCCATTGAATGCGATCCTAATGTGTGGTCGCGCGTGGAAACGCTGATCGGCGAATACCTGCTTCCGGCTCAGAACCGAGTTCAAAACTAAACTGATTCTCGTGCAGGTCCGGGAATCCGCTCTTGGGTGAGGCTTCCGCCCTGCGTGGCCTGCGTTATATTACTTGCATTTTGCAAGTCACATTTGTTATCGTTTCCGGCTATGCCGCGGAAGCGAAGCCAAAACGCCGCTCCGGCTGCCCGGTGAGCATCTCGCTGGAGATGGTCGGGGATCGCTGGTCGCTGCTGATCATTCGCGATCTGATGGTCCGCGGCTATCGAACTTTCAAAGAATTTGAGGACGCCGGCGAAGGCGTGGCGACGAATATTCTGTCGGACCGTCTGCGCAGGTTGAAATCCACAGGAATTATCGCGACAAAGGTGGACGAGACCGACCGGCGAAGGGTAAATTACCGACTTACGCGAAAAGGTATCGACCTCGCACCGGTGCTGCTGGAGTTGCTGATCTGGGGAGCGCGGCATGAGAAGACAGAAGCGTCGTGCGCAGCGATTGAAAAAATGGCGGCGCATCGTGAGGCGCTGCTGAATGAAGTTCGGCGGCGCTGGGAAAAAAATGACCCGCGGCCGCTGCAAGTTAACGGGCAATGGGTTTGGCCGTGAGTTCACACAATTTCATTTCAATTCATGTGAGGAGTTAGTGATGAGCAAAGTACGAGTTCTGGTCGGCACGCGCAAAGGCGCATTCATTCTTAATTCAGACGGCAAACGCGAAAAATGGGACGTGAGCGGGCCGCATTTCGCGGGCTGGGAGATGTATCACTTGAAGGGATCGCCGGTTGACCCGGATCGTATTTACGCTTCGCAAACCAGCGGCTGGTTTGGACAGATGCATTCAACGCTCTGATGATGGCGGTAAGACCTGGCACCAGCCCGGAACGCCTGCCGGACAAAAGCCCGAGCCGGGCCCGCCGAAAGCTGCCAGCAATAAATTTGCCTATGACACGTCCGCCGAAACCGGCAAGCCACTTACCACTCACCAGTGGTATGACGGAACCCAGCATCCGTGGGAGTTCAAGCGGGTGTGGCATCTTGAGCCATCGCTCTCGGATCCCAATACGGTGTACGCCGGAGTGGAAGATGCGGCGTTGTTTCGCTCGACCGATGGCGGAGAAAACTGGAAAGAACTCTCCGGCCTGCGCGGCCACGGCACTGGCCCCAAATGGCAGCCGGGCGCAGGCGGCATGTGCCTGCACACTATTGTGCTCGATCCCAGCAATCCGCAGCGCATGTGGATTGCGATTTCGGCGGCAGGTGCGTTCCGCACTGACGATGGCGGCACAGAACTGGAAGCCAATCAACAAAGGCCTGCGCTCGCAATATATTCCCGATCCCAACGCCGAAGTCGGACATTGTGTTCACCACATCGCCATGAACCCCAAGCGGCCGGGCGTGCTCTTCATGCAGAAGCATTGGGACGTGATGCGCAGCGACAACGCCGGAGACGAATGGAAAGAAGTCAGCGGCAATCTGCCGACGGATTTCGGCTTTGCGATTGACGTTCACTCGCACGAACCGGAGACGATTTATGTAGTGCCGATCAAGAGCGACTCGGAGCACTTTGTGCATGACGGCAAGCTGCGCGTTTTCCGCAGCCGCAGCGGTGGCAACGAGTGGGAGGCCGCTAACCAAAGGCCTGCCGCAGAAAGATTGCTACGTTAACGTTCTGCGCGATGCCATGGCGGTCGATACTCTGGACAAGTGCGGGATTTACTTCGGCACCAGCGGCGGCCAGGTGTACTGCTCAGCCGATGCGGGCGACAGCTGGAATCCGATTGTGCGGGATTTGCCGGCGGTGCTGAGTGTGGAAGTGCAGACGCTGGGGTAAACGGCCCAGGTAGCAATTTCGCTCCCACTCATGTGGTCTTCTGCTCCGTGAAACTTTGTAGCCCCTTGTGGTTCACAGGTTTTGTGCAGGGTAGAGTTCGAAGGCTCACAAACCTTGACGAAGCCACAATCAGGCGCCACAACAGTTTCAGCAGAGGAACGCCAAGCAGCAGGGTCTTCAAGGGATGTAGGCGGGGAGGCAGAAGCTCACGAAGCTCTTGGAAGGTTAGCGTGTTCGGGTCGGAATGTAGGGCACGAGCTGTGTTCAGATCAATACTTCGCTGGCCGCCTCGCGGCGGAATCAGACTCACATCCACAGGCTCGAACTCGAACTTCGGTTCGTCAGCGTCGGGAGCGAAGTAGGCTTTCGTAGTCTTCAACCAGTTCTTGTCGTCGCGCTCGGGGAAGTCAGGTTTGTAGTGCGCGCCGCGTGATTCATCCCGCATGCGGGCGCCTTGCGCGATCACCCGCGACAATTGCAGCATGTTGTACAGCTGGCGGGTGAAGACGAACGAAGTGTTTGCCCACATTGAGCGGTCGCTCAAATTCACGTTGCCGAAACGCTCAATAAGCTCAACCAGCTTGGCATCGGTCTGCTGCAAATTTTTGTTGTAGCGGATGACGGTGCAGTCCTTGGTCATCAGTTCGCCGAGTTCGCGCCACAAGCCGGAATGGATTTTCGTCGCCCTTGCCATTAGATTGCATCAAGCCCGGCATTAATTTCTTCCTGACGCTTGCGCTCTGCAGTCGAAGTGGCCATTGCTCGTGGCCGCTTTCTGGTTCGCGCATAGCGTACGGCGTTCGGTCCGGCGGTAAATCCACCGAAGATGCAAGAGACCAGCGAATTCGCTCCCAGACGATTCGCGCCGTGATATTGATATTCGCACTCGCCCGCGGCAAAAATTCCATGAATATTCGTTGACTGATTGAAGTCAACCCACAGGCCGCCCATGGTGTAGTGCATGCCGGGAAAAATCTTCATCGGCGTGGTACGCGGGTCGTCGCCGACAAACTTTTCGTAAATTTCCAGAATGCCTTCGAGCTTGCGATCGAGCGTAGCGCGGTCGATGTGCGTGAGGTCGAGATAAACCATCGGCTTGCCGTCGATGCCGAGATTGTGCTCGTAGACCACCTTAAAAATCGCGCGGGTCGCAACATCGCGCGGAACCAGGTTGCCGTATTTCGGATACCACTCTTCGAGAAAGTACCAGCGGTCCTTTTCCGGAATTGAATTCGGATCGCGCTTGTCGCCAAGAGTTTCGGGAACCCAAACGCGTCCGCCTTCGCCGCGCGCCGACTCCGACATCAGGCGCAGCTTGTCTTCGCCGGGAATTGATGTGGGATGCACCTGAATGAATTCGCCATTGGCGTAATAGCATCCCTGCTGATAAAGCGCCGACTGCGCCGATCCGGTGCAGACAACGGAATTCGTGCTCTTGCCGAAAATCGCGCCGATGCCGCCGGTGGCCATGATGACCGCGTCCGCCGGAAAAGTTCGCACTTCCATGGAATGCAGATCCATGGCGCAAATCCCGCGGCAGATGCGCTGCGAATCCAGCACCGCCGAAAGAAATTCCCACGACTCGTATTTCTTTACCTTGCCCTCGGATTCATAGCGCCGCACTTGCTCGTCGAGAGCATAGAGAAGCTGCTGGCCGGTGGTGGCTCCGGCAAAAGCAGTGCGGTGATGCAGCGTTCCTCCGAAGCGGCGAAAATCGAGCAGACCCTCCGGAGTGCGGTTGAATGGCACGCCCATGCGGTCGAGCAGGTCGATGATCGAAGGCGCGGCCTCGCACATGGCCTTGACCGGCGGCTGGTTGGCGAGAAAATCGCCGCCGTAAACCGTGTCGTCGAAGTGCTGCCAGGTGGAGTCGCCTTCGCCTTTTAAATTTTTCGCGGCGTTGATTCCGCCTTGCGCGCAAACTGAGTGCGAACGCTTGACCGGAACGATGGAAAAAAGATCAACCTCGCCGCCCATTTCAGCGATCTTGATTACGGCTGAAAGCCCAGCGAGCCCGCCACCCACGACGATGATTTTTGGATTAATTGCCATTTCAATAAACCCTCACCCAGAGCTCTGAACACGGAGAAACACACGAAGATTTACGGATCTACACCGTGTCTCAGTGTCTCCGTGGTGAGATCGCATTCATCAGCGCATGGTGAACGAATCCATTTCATTTCCCGTCGGCTTAAAAGGCTGCTGCCGAACCGACAGAAACGAGTACATAGTCACTGCGCCGACTGCCATAAATCCGATCGCAATAACTACGCAAACATATCCCCACCGTCTTTGCGCAATCGGACCTTGCGTAATCCCCCACTTGGCCGCGAAAAGCCACAACCCATAAGCAAAGTGCCACGAGGCACAAATTATTCCCACGGCATAAAATGCAATCGCCCACGGATGACCGAATAGCTCGTTCTGAACTTTTCCAAACGCCGAGCCCGGATAGGTCAGCAAATGCACGCCGCTGAAACGCAGATGCCAGGTATGCCAGACCATGTAGAAGAATGCGATTGCCGCCGGTCCATCGCTGCGCCGAATACATCCAGTTCCCGGCCCACGGATATTCCGCAACATTGCTCTCGCCGCGATACCAGATATAAAAACCGTACAGCGAGTGATACAAAATCGGCAGCCAGATGCCGAACAACTCCAGTCCCACAACAAACGGAAAGCTGCTCAGGAATTCAACCTGTTTGCTGTATGCGCCCGGACCCTTGGTGGCAAAGGCGTTCGAGAAGAAGTGTTCAATCAGGAACAGGCCGATGGGAATGATGCCGGTGAGCGAGTGCAGTCGCCGCAGAAAAAACGAATATCCTTGACCTGCCCGCAGTGGAGCAACGCCGCCCTTAACTGTTGTGCTGGTTGAACTCGGAAGCTGATGCCAAGCCGTCCCTTAATTCTTTAGATGAAGATGAGCCGAACCTTTCATTATGTTGGCGGGAAACGGGCCAAGTCAAGGAAGCGACATTCTCCTGCGGCCTCACGATAGAATGCAATAGGGAATCTCATCGCCTGAGGCGGATGATTGCGTACTTCTCTGCCGGAACCGGCCCGAACGCGTAAGGCAATATCGACCAGTAAGAATGATAGAAGCCGGCGCCGATCTCCGACGACGTTGTGCTCGCGTACGCCGCTGCAGCGGCAGCTCAATGTTTTCTCGTGAGCCACGGAATTCGGATGTAACGTCTTCGGGCCAGACTTTCGAATACGGTATCGCGAGAAAATCGCCTGGCTTAGCTTGCGGATGCGACCAGTCATAAGGACGAGCGCCGAACATTTGCATGTAATACTGAAATCCCGAATGTCCCAGGAACCAGACATCGGTAGTCCCAGCCGTTTTTTGGTGGACGAGAAAGGCTGCGGTTCGCGCCGAGTTTGCAGCATCGGTGTCGGCACGGGCCAGCCAGAGCGACGACAAGACCACATGCCAACAATCCGACAACGAATAACGCTTTGAATTGCCGCGTCGGATTTGGGGAGCGCTTCTCGCAACCGGCGCGCCAGCAGAATTCCAATTGCAGGCACCATCGGCAATATGCTTCTCGCGTTGACGGTCCAGTTCAAATAGGCGGTAAACCAGAACGTACCTACCACCCACAGCAGCAGGAGCAATGAGTCGGCATCCCGCTCCCGTCGGTAATCTGCAATGGCCAGAGCCAGAGTAGAAATTCCGCCGGCAATAAAAAGAATGAGCTGAATGCTGATGATCACCCAATGTTCATTACGGGCGGCAAATGCTTGTGGACTACCGGCAGTCAACCCAAGCCGCACCCAGCCTCGCATGATGAAAATTCCCGCGATACCGCTCGCGAGCATCACTAAGGCGATTTGCTTTCTCGACCAGATAAATGGCGCCAATAACAAGCGCCGGCAGAACGCTGCCTCCCATGTAGCTGAGCGTCATCAGAGTTCGCGCCCCTTTGCTGGCATGGGTCCACAAACGATGATTTCGCGAAAACTGTGCTGCCGCGGCCATCAGCTCCGTGGCCATAAATCTTCACGGTTACGAATTCGTATCCCACCAGAACAACAACCGGAAACATCAAATACCAGGCCCAAGAACCGATACGCCGTTGCCGGGCGAGCGATATGTACAAAGTAACAAAGGAACCAGGGCCGCGCCGAAATACTTCGTCAGCGCGCTGGCGGCGATCAAAATGACCGAAGCCGCGAGAAAAACTGGCCTGTCGGAATCGATACCCTCAATCCAAAAAATGGCCGCCCATATCCAGAGCGCCAGCATCATGGGATCACACATTACGCTGCATGCTGGATACTAAGAATGCCGGAGCGACGAACGTCGCCACTGCCGCAATCCCGGGAGAACCGGTGAACCTCTTCGCCAGGCGATAAGCGCCAAGCACCAGCGCAATCGTGGGCAATAGAAAGGCAAGATGCAAAGTACGCTCCGACCAACCGCCAATTTTTCCGGCGGCCGCCATGTAATACGCAGCCAGTGGCGGGTTCTGCGTCACGTCCGACATCGCAGCCGTGTTCTTATTCCAATTGACTTCGAACCCATAGGGATTGAGAGGCTGTTGGATGATGTGCTGCGCCGTCCAAATGAAAAGTGGATCGTCGTTGGAGAACGCGCGCCCGGAGAACGGAAGAGGCACAAGAACGTCGCTGCCAGCAATATGAAGTACGAAGACCAATTCTTTCAGATGCCAGGCGTCATGGACGGCAACCTGTACGTGTTCCGCTAGCATGGACTCGTCTGTTGCGGCGGCCTGACGATGTTGTATTCCCAGGGTGACTTCGGGATGCTGGCTTTGAATGACGAACAAATATACCGGCAGCCGCATTACGGGATGTGTTCGAAGCAATTTTCACGCGCTAAATCGTCCGTCGCATCTGGTGGGTAAACTGCCGACTTATGACCTCCGAACGCAGCGCATTTGCGCAGAGCAGACAGAACTTGCTGCCGCCGAATTCTGTGGTACCGGTTCGCACCAGGAAACAATCACTTCGAAGAATTTTCACGCCAACCATATTTCATCTGATCGTTTTTTTGACGGCGTTTTTACTGATCTTCTCACGGCGCCCGGACGCTATCACGAATGCGCAATTCTTTGCTGAGGACGGCCAGCGATGGTTCGCCGACGCCTATCATCTCGGCATTGCAATGCCTGCTCATTCCAGACCAGGCTGGCGGATATCTCCATACCGTTCCCCGCCTGGCCGCCTTATTGTCCTTATCTTTCCATTCTCGCGGGCGCCATTGGTTATGAATTTGTGCGCCATCCTGGTTCAAATACTTCCGGTCACTATTTTCGTCTCCTCCCGATTCTCAGCCATCCCTTTATGGAAACGTCTGATCGCAAGCTTTGATCTATTTGGGTCTTCCGAACTCATATGGAACAAACGCGAATGTCACAAATCTGCAATGGCATTTGGGACTATTAGCATGTCTTGGTTTTGCTGGCGGAGCCGTCGCGGAATCTGAAGTGGCGGACCTTTGATGCGGCATGCATTGGTTTTGATTTCGGTCGAAAGCCCGATTGGGACTTCTACTTGCGCCCTTGGCTGCTGTTCTGTGGTGGATTCGGCGTCGAGCGCTGGACGATGGTTTCGCTTGCGATGCTGTTGCCGGGCACCATTATTCAAGCCTTTGTGGTGCTGACTTCTCACGCGCGCAGAACACGCATCGAATGGCGCAAACACTCACCGGCTGGTCAGCATTCTTGGACGGCAGATATTTCTCGCTTCGCTGGTGGGAAAAAACACCGTCTTACATTTCGCACTTCGGTATCCGGAGCGATACTTGCTTTGTGTTGAAGCTGTCGCGACCGGAGCGGGACTGGCAATATTGCTTTACGCCCTCCGATATGCACCCGCGGAACTGAAGTTATTTATTGTCTTTTCTTTTTGCATATTGGCTTTGAGCCTGGCACGGCCACTTGGCAGGCACTCCCGCGCAACCGCAATGGGAGTGGTTGCGATTCCCCGGCACCAGCAACCGATACTTCTTTCATGCCAATTTTGGCGTTTTTGGCTGCGTCTTGTTGTGGATTGCCGATTCGGCGGGACATCGAGCCTTGCGGCTCTGCAGTGTTGGTCTACTGCTTATGCTTGCCTGTCGGAATTCGCCGCGACTGGCGCTATCCTGCATTTACCGATATGCATTTCCGCGAATACGCTTCGCCGATTCCAAACCGCTCCTCCCGGCACTAAAATGGTGATCCCGATCAACCCTACGCCGTGGACAATGACACTTATCAAAAAATGAGCAGTGGTTCCTTGTCGCGGAACGCCCAATGGCTATAGATTCCAATCGTTCCTCGAACAGCTTTGGCCGCCGCACTGCCGGTCAGACTTTGCCAAACGGATTGGCTGGCATCCGCGCAAGGGTCCAGGCACTCTCTGCGATGGAAGCACCGGCAAATTTTGCAGTCCTGTTTCACATGTCATTTTCGCTGGCAGGCTTCCTCATCATTTTTTCCCGTCGCCCAGATGCAATCCTCAACGCACAATTTTGGGCGGAAGACGGCCAACGCTGGTATGCCGATGCTTACCATTTTGGTTTGCGATGTCTGCTGATTCCGGATGAACTGGGAGGGTATTTCCACACGGCATCGCGACTCTGCGGATTAATCGCATTAGTGGTTCCCTTCTCTCTGGCCCCGCTGGTGATGAACTTATGCGCGATCGTCATACAGATTTTGCCCGCCAGCTTTTTTCTCTCCTCAAGGTTCTCCAACATCGGTCTTGCTAAGCAGATTATTGATGGCGTTCGTGTATTTTGGTCTGCCCAAACAGCTACGAAGTGAACGCCAACGCCACTACCGTCCAGTGGCATTTGGCATTGCTGGCGTTCCTGGTGCTGATAGCTCTCCCGGCGAAAGGTTGGAAGTGGCGACTGTTTGACTCAGTTGCCTGGTGCTGATTTCTCTCGACAGCCCAGTTGGCGTTTTACTGGTCCTGGTCGCGGCCATTGTTTGGTGGATGCGAAGAGACCGCTGGTCGCTCGCATCCCTGGCCTCTATACTTCCCGGCGCCGCTGTTCAGGCTTCCGTGATTCTTTTTTCCCATGCCCGCCCGCAGGCCCCCAATGGGGCGACGTTTCATCGCTTTGTGGCCATTATTGGCGGACAAATGTTTCTTGAACCTTTGGTGGGGAACATCACCGTGCTCCACATGGCCTTCAGGCACTTCCCCAATTACGTCTTTGAGAGAGAAATACTTGCCCTGGTGATTGGCGGAGCGCTGTTGATCTATGCGTTGCGCTATGCGCCGGTTGAACTGAAGCTGCTTATTTTATTCGCGATGGCTGTTCTTTCACTCAGCCTGGCGCGCCCGATTCCTGGAATTCTTCCGCAACCGCAGTGGGAATTGCTGAGCTTTCCCGGTCACGGCAACCGCTACTTCTTCCTGCCCTCGATCGCATTTCTCGCGGCTTTGGCCTGGATCGCGAGCAGCGTCAGCAAGATACCTCGCCGGATTGCGCAGGTAGTGCTGTTGCTGCTGCCGCTTGGAATCGTGCGTGACTGGCGATATCCCAGCTTTGCGGATCTGCATTTTCAGGAGTATGCCTCGAGATTTGAGGCATCGCCTCCGGGGACGACCATGGTCATCCCCCTTAACCCGGTCAACGCCGCCCACTGGACGATGGAACTGACCAAGCATTGAGCGGTCCGAGTGCGGCGGTTACTGCGGCATAGTTTTCATTCTCGGGCTCGCAATCAGCGGGGCTTCGGTCGCGCGCTGCACATCTTCAAACTTCAGTCCCGGCGCGATTTCCTCGAGCACAAGTCCGGCCGGGGTCACCGAAATGTACGCCATCTCGGTGACGATGGTGTCGACAACCCTTACCCCGGTCAGCGGAAGCGTGCATTTTTTCAAAATTTTGGACTGGCCTTCGCGCGTGGTGTGCTCCATGGCCACGACCACGCGGCGCGCGCCGGCAACCAAGTCCATTGCGCCGCCCATGCCCTTCACCATCTTGCCGGGAATCATCCAGTTTGCCAGGCTGCCTTCTTCGTCAACTTCCATCGCGCCCAATACGCTCAGGTCAATGTGGCCACCGCGAATCATTGCGAAAGAATCGGCACTGGAAAAATAAGAGGTGCCGGGCATTTCGCTGATCGTCTCTTTTCCGGCGTTAATCAGATCGGGATCTTCCTCGCCCTCGATCGGATACGGCCCGATGCCGAGCATTCCATTTTCGCTCTGCAGGACAACGTTCATCCCTGACGGAACATGATTGGCAACGAGAGTGGGCATGCCGATGCCGAGGTTCACGTAGAACCCATCGCGCAATTCAGCGGCGATGCGCTTTACGATGCGCTCGCGCTTGTCGTGATCCTTGGCGGGCTTAGTATTTTGCGGCATTTTGAAAACTTCAATCCAAAAAGAGCGTCGAAAGCAACTAGGCTAGCCACTGCACCACTGCTTTTCTCAGGGTTCTCTTCTCAATCCTTCTCTCGTACATCTCACCCTGAAAAATTCTTTGCACGTAGATGCTGGGGGTGTGGATCAGGTCAGGGCCGAGTTCTCCCACTTCCACCAGATGCTCAACTTCAGCGATCGTAATCTTCGCCGCGGTCGCCATCATGGGATTAAAATTTCGCGCAGTTTTGCGATAAACGAGATTCCCCCATTTGTCGCCCTTCCACGCTCTGACGAAAGCAAAGTCGGCTTTGAGCGCGCGTTCCATCACATAAGTACGTCCATCGAATTCGCGAGTTTCTTTATTTTCGGCGACCAGCGTGCCGACGCCAGTAGGAGTGAAAAATGCTGGAATGCCTGCACCGCCGGCGCGAATGCGCTCGGAAAATGTTCCCTGCGGCACCAGTTCGAGATCGATTTTTTTCTCGAGCACCATCTGCTCGAGCAAACGATTTTCGCCGACATAACTGCCGAAATGCCTGCTGATTTGTCCAGCAGCCAACAGAAGGCCCATGCCGTAGCCGTCGACGCCAACGTTATTGCTGATGGTGGTCAGATTTTTGGTGCCGCGCCGCACCAGCGCACGAATGAGATTCTCCGGAATACCGCACAGCCCGAAGCCGCCAATCATCAGGGTCGCGCCGTCGGGCAAGATCCTGAATAGCTTCGTCGGCGTTGGCAACAACTTTGTTCATCGAGAAAATTGTAAAGCAGATTCACCACGGAGACACGGAGGCACGGAGGAAAGTCAGAACAAAATCAATTCTTGCAGCTCGGACGCGCCTCTCACTTCTGTTCATTTTCTTCTTTTTCTTGATCTTCTCCCTGTCTCCGTGACTCCGTGGTGAATTCGGCTTTTTTAACCGGTGCGCGATGTCGAATTCTTGTTCCAGTTGCCGGCTGTCGAGGTTCTCGCGGATGTGCGCCAGACGCTGCTCAAGCTTGAGCAATGCGATTCGCGATGGGCTGCTTATTGGTGAGTGCAACGTCGCGCCACATCGAATATGGACTGCCCGCGATGCGGGTCATCTCGCGCAAAGCGCGGCCGCCGGATTCGAGCACCGGCGCATTTTCTCCGTATTCCTCGACCAGGCTGGCCGCCAGCGCAGTAGAAATAAATTGCGGAACGTGGCTGATCCAGGCGCAAAGCTGATCGTGTTCCTGCGGCTTTCATCTCGGCGATTTCTGCGCCGATTTTCTTCAGCCAGGAAACATATTCGCCGGCCAACCCCCGGCGGACATTCTGCCCGGTCTGTGGCGTAAGGAACCAGACTGCGCCGCGAAATAAATCCGCGTCGGCGAATTCGATCTCCTGAATTTTCTTTTCCCGCCATAGGATGGCCAGCGAGAAATCTTGTCGGGCGCGCGACTGCCAAAGGCTCTTTGAGCACGAGTAACGATTTCCGATTTTGTGCTGCCCACATCGGTGACTAGCGCGTCGGCATCGAGATGCGGCGCCAATCGTTCAATCAGATCGATGATCGTGGCTACCGGCGTGGCCAGCACAATCAGGTTGCTGCCGTGGCAGGCTTTTATTGGATCGGGAATTCCGCGGCTAATGGCGCCGATTTTCTTTGCCAGTCGCAGAACATCGGGCTGATCGCAGCCGATGATCTTTCCCGTCAAAACCTTTTTTCCGAAGCGCCAGCCCAAGTGACCCGCCGATCAGGCCGGTACCGATGATCGTGATTTGGCGAATGGACACGGCGAAAATTGAATCATTCAATCATTGGAGTCATTGAATCATTAAAAAACGCCAGCATTAGCTTCAATGACTCAATGATTCAATGACTCAATGATTCAATTCCTAAGCGATCTTTCTTCCCACCGCAGACGCGATCATCTTCAGCGACTCCATCAGTTCGGTGAACTGTTGCGGGTAGAGTGACTGCGCGCCATCAGACAATGCTTTGTCAGGATTGTGGTGCACTTCGATCAGCAGCGCGTCGGCTCCGGCGGCGACGGATGCTCGCGCCATGGGAGCAACTTTGTCGCGCAAACCAGTTCCGTGCGAAGGGTCGGAAGCGATCGGCAAGATGCGAAAGTTTATGGATGACCGGAATCGCGCAGATGTCGAGCGTGTTGCGAGTGTAGGTTTCAAAAGTGCGAATCCCGCGCTCGCAAGTGATGATGTTGTAATTTCCGCCGGCCATGATGTATTCGGCGGAGAGCAGAAGCTCTTCGATCGTGGCCGCGATGCCGCGCTTAAGAAGAATCGGCGTCTTCAGTTTTCCCAACTCGCGAAGCAGATTGAAATTCTGCATGTTGCGCGCGCCCACCTGCAGAATGTCCACATACGGAAGCATGACTTCGATCTGCGAAATTTCCATCACTTCGCTGATCACCAGAAGGTTGTGCTTATCTCCAGCCTCGCGCAGAATTTTCAACGCTTCGAGTCCAAGCCCCTGGAATGAATACGGCGAACTACGTGGTTTGAATGCCCCGCCACGCAACGCACGTGCTCCCGCCTTCGCGACTAGCTCCGCAACCGTAAACAATTGCTCGCGCGATTCGACCGAGCATGGCCCAGCCATGACGACAACATCTTTGTCGCCCACCTTCACGCCATTGCGGAATTCGATGATCGTGCCCTGCGGACGGAAGCTGCGTCCCGCGAGCTTATACGGCGCGCTGATGCGATGGACTTCCATCACCCCGCTGAGCACTTCCAGGTTGCGAGTGTCGAAGTCAGTACGCGCGCCCACGGCGGCGAGAATCGTCTGCCGCTCGCCGGTGGTGCGGTGAACAGAGAATCCCAGCTCAATCAGGTGTTCGACCACCACCTGAATCTGGTCTTCGTTTGCGGTCTCCTGCATTGCAACAATCATAGTTAGCTTTTAGCCGTTAGCTCTGGGCCTTTAGCTCCGTCGCCGTCGTTAGCTAAAAGCTAATGGCTAAGAGCTGCCTTTTAATCATTTACCTCTGGATCGATCTCCGTATCGCCGAGCCCGTCACCTGATGCGACCGGATCCGGAGCAATTTCTTCTTTCTGGATCGCGCGCATGATGTCCATGATGCGCTCGTAAATGCGCAGCAAATCGCGATCCGGAAGCGGGCCTTTATTTGCCTGTCGGGCATTTTCAAAGACTGCCCGTTCGCGATTCGGCTCATAAATTGGCATGCCGATATCACGCTTCAACTTGCCGATTTCATGGGCTGCACGCGCACGCTGGCTGATCAGCTCCACCAGCTTGCGATCGATCTCGTCAATTTGCCGCCGCCAATCAGCGATGTCCATGAAACCAAGCTCTCAGCTATTAGCTTTCAGCTCTCAGCGATACACCACGTCGTCAGACTGCGCGGTTGCCCGTCGTCTTACTTAAAGATTTTACTGATGGCTGACCGCTGATGGCTGAGAGCTGTTTTATAAATTCTGCCACAGACTTCAGCTTCCGTGCCGGGATTGCTTTCAATTGTCTGCACGATGGCGCTGCCGACCACCGCGGCATCGGCAAATTTGCCGACGGCGGCGAACTGCTCGGGCGCAGATATTCCGAAACCAACGGCGATAGGTAACTTGGTAAATTTGCGCAGGCGCTGAACCAGTTTCTCCGCGTCTTCAGGCAGTTCTTTGCGGGCGCCAGTAATTCCAGTCCGCGAAACTGCGTACACGAAGCCGGTTGAAAGTTCCGCGATCCGCTTCAGTCGTGCATCGGTGCTGGTGGGAGCGGCAAGAAAGACGGTCGCGAGGTTATGCTTCCGCATGTGGCTGCAGATATTCGTCAGCTTCCTCAACCGGCAGATCCGTAATCAAAGCGCCATCGACTCCAGCTTCAGCAGCCTTCGCGGCAAACTTTTCCAGGCCCATACGCAGAATCGGGTTGAGATAGGTAAAGACGATCAGGCCGGCATCACTTTCGCGGCGGATTTCAGCTGCCACTTTCAAAACATCCGAAAGCGCAACTCCGTTTTTCAATGCGCGTTCGCTGGCCCGCTGGATCACCGGACCGTCGGCCACGGGATCGCTGAACGGAACACCCAGCTCGATCACTTCGGCGCCCGCAGAAATCGCTGCCAGCGCAACTTCGCGGGTCACGCGCAGGTCAGGATCGCCGCAGGTGAGGTAGGCGACGAGAGCGGGCTTTGCCGTTGAAACTCAGTGGCATGTTCGAAATCGGAGCTACTATGATAATCAATCAAAGGTGATCTATGGCATCAGGCACCGTTAAGGAAATCGAACGCGCAATCCAAGGGCTTACTCTTCAGGAAATCCAGGAATTGTACTCCTGGCTGGAGGAACACTATCCACAGCCAATCGACGTCCAGACTCAAGGCAGATCTAGCTGCAGGTCGCCTCGACTCCGCGATCGATCGCGCATTAGACGACGAAAAGAACAGCCGGACAAGGCCGCTCTAGCTTTCAATGCAGCACCATGCCTCCACAGATTTTTGGATGCAGATACCATGCGCTTCCGCAGTCAGTCCGTCGAACGTGCCGACAAACAATTTGCTCTTTTGAAGCAACATCCTAATCATCCGTCCTTGCAATTCAAGAAAATAGGCGACCGTCGTGCTCAGCGAAATTTGGTCGGCGAGGGTTACGCTCAAATACCGAGCGCTCGCCATCAAGCGCGAGGCTGGATACTTGTGGTTCTGGATCGGCGATCATGAGGATCTACGATCGAATGATCTCAATTCACAAGCATTCACTTAAAGCAGATTATCAGGGTGCCATTTAATCGACATACGCGCCTGAAAGCCAGATTCTCTCGCATTATCCCAATATCTTTGTCGCCACGCCCGGAGATATTCACGATCACCACTTCCGATTTCTTCATCTGTGGCGCGCGCTTAATTACTTCAGCCACCGCGTGCGCCGATTCGAGCGCGGGAATAATCCCTTCGGTTTGCGCCAGCAGCTTGCAGGCTGTCGAGCGCCTCGGCGTCAGAGGCAGCTACATATTCGGCACGATGGGAATCAGCGAGCCATGCGTGCTCTGGGCCGATCGAAGGATAATCCAGCCCGGCGGAAACTGAGTGCGTGAGCGCGATCTGTCCGGCTTCGTCTTGCAGAACGTACGAATATGTTCCCTGCAAAACGCCCGGCGATCCGCCGCGGAAGCGCGCCGCATGATCGCCCAAATTCTCGCTGCGGCCACCGGCTTCGACTCCCACCAGCTTCACTTTCTTGTCGCCGATAAATTCGTGAAAAATCCCAATGGCATTCGACCCGCCGCCGACGCAGGCGATGATCATGGCCGGAAGCTTGCCTTCGGCTTTCATGATTTGCGCGCGCGCTTCGCGTCCGATCACTTTATGGAAATCGCGGACCATGGTCGGATAAGGATGCGCGCCCAGCACGCTGCCGAGCAGATAATGCGTGGTGCGAACGTTGGTAACCCAATCGCGCATGGCTTCGTTGATGGCATCTTTTAAAGTGCAGCGAGCCAGAGTCGACGCCGCGAACTTCCGCGCCCAGCAGTCGCATGCGAAAGACATTCAGCTCCTGGCGGCGCATGTCCTCGGTGCCCATGTATACGACGCACTCAAAGCCAAGCAGCGCGCAGACCGTAGCGGTTGCGACCCCATGCTGTCCGGCGCCGGTTTCAGCGACCACGCGATGCTTGCCCATGCGCTCGACCAGCAGTGCCTGGCCAATGCAGTTGTTGATTTTGTGAGCGCCGGTGTGCAGCAGGTCTTCGCGCTTCAAATAAATCTTTGCCGCCGCCAAGTTTCTCGGACAGCCGGCGCGCGAAAAATAACGGAGTAGGACGTCCTGCATAGGTTTTCAGCAGCTCGTTCAGCCGCGCCTTGAAACGCGGATCTTTTTTCGCCCGCTCGTATTCGCGTTCGAGTTCTTCGAGCGCAGCCATCAGGGTTTCAGGAACGTATCGGCCACCCCATGGGCCGAAGCGACCGGGCTGATCAACCAAGGTTGGACCTTTTGCTTTGGCGGCTTTGCCAGATTTGGATGCCCCACCTTTCGCGCCTTTCGAAAGGTGGGAACCACGACCTGTATTCCCTACCGCGTTTTTTCGTGATCGGTGCAGTCGCCATTAGTTTGAATTCGCCTTGTCCGCTTCGCGCACAGCTTTCACAAAAGCTCTGACTTTATCCGGATCCTTTTTCCCCGGCTTCGCCTCGACTCCGGAGGAAACATCCACGCCCCAGGGGTGAAGAATCTCCATGGCTTCGATTACATTTTCAGGAGTTAGGCCGCCAGCGACCACTAGTTTGAATGGGCCCTTACGCATTCGTCCGCCAGTGGAACTGCTTTGTTCCAGTCGAACGTATTTGCCGGTTCCGCCGGGCTGAGATGAATTACCCGAATCTAGAAATAAGTCTCCATGAGACCCGCTTGGACGAAAGTGTTGTCGGCATCTGGCTATGAACGGCGCAAATGTCTATTCACCAGACTTGTCATTCCCTGTTCACTAGCGGTCACCAGTGCGGCGGGGAGAGAGATAAACGATTTGAAACGCCGGGGAAAAGCTCCGCGACCTGTTGCGGTGCTGGATTGGGCTGATGTCAAGGGGAAAGCCATATGTTGTTGAATCGCAGTCAGCCCGCGGCGTGAGTCGCACGCAAACATCGATGGCGGAATCGAAAGTATGATTCGACTACGACGAACGCCACTTTCTCGATTTGTTCGGGCAATTCCATCCATTATTTTGCGCGACTCTTCCGGACTGATGTTTCTCGGACTCTTTTCGTAAAAGACAAATCCCACCGCATCCGCGCCGGCCTCAACGGCGACCAGAGCATCTTCGAGGTTCGTGATGCCGCAAATTTTGACCCAAGTCATAAAAGCAGTCGTCGGTCGTCAGTCTTCACGGTTGTTCGCTATCGGAAAGCTCCGATGAGTTCGGCCAGAACCGACACATCAGCGCCATCTACAAACGCTGCAGATCATCGAGCAATTGCTGACGCTGCGTTCGCCTCTACCAGCAACGATTTCAGCGCCTCGCCTGGCTTCTGCGCTCTCATCAAAGTTTCGCCGATCAGGAATGCTCCGTACCCGGCGGAGCGCAATTGCGCGATATCAGCCCCACTCTCGATCCCACTCTCGGCAACTGCGAGCACATTTTCAGGCATGTGTTCTGCAAGCCGGAAGGCTGTCGCCCAAATCTACTTTGAACGTGCGCAGGTCGCGGCTGTTGATGCCCGATCAAATCACAGCCCGCATCCAGCGCGCGCTTCAGTTCAGCTTCGTCATGAACTTCGCAAAGCACATCCAATTCGTGACTCTTCAGCCTTCTGCTTCAGCGTAGTCAGTTCCTTCTGCGACAATGCCGCCACGATCAGCAAAATCGCATCGGCGCAATTTGCTCGCGCCTCGAGAATCTGGAATTCATCGACGATGAAATCCTTGCGCAAGCAAGGCAGTCTGGTTTCAGTGGACGCGATGCGCAAATTCTCCAGCGATCCCTGAAAGAATTCTTCATCGGTCAGCACGGAAAGCGCAGCCGCACCCGCGGCTTCCAACTCCTTCGCCAGCTTCGCGTGGATCGAAATCACGCCGAATCAATCCTCGCGAGGGCGAAGCTTTCTTTAATTCCGCAATGACGGCAACGCCCGATTCGCTCGACGACTCGCAGCGCAGCTCGAAAGCCCCGCGGGACGTGCGCAACCGCCTGCCGCTCCAGTTGGCCAAAGTCCGCGTTCGAGCGACACTCGCTCACTTTGTGCCGCGTAGCCGCGACTATGTCAGCCAAATTCGCCATTGTGAATCTCTTGATTATATGGGAAAAAATGAGGAAAACTCCTCTGCCCCAGTCTGTAGCGCGATCCAAAGCACCTGATTTTTGATACGCTACCCCTCTATGCGCTTACCCTTGGCTCTCTTAACCCTGATAATGATGTGCACTGCGGTCTTCGCGCAAGATCTCAAACCCGCTGCCGATCGCGTGGCGGCGCAGAATGCGCTTTTCGACGAACAGTACGAATCTGACCTGCGCGCATTTCCCGAGCGGGCAACTGGCTTTCGGCGATTACCGTTACAACGACAAGCTCGCCGACCGCTCGCTGGCCGCTATTGTCGGGCGAAACCAGATTGACGAACGGTTCCTGGCGCAGCTGAAGGCGATTCCCACTACCGGTTTTTCCGACCAGGACCAGCTCTCGCATGATCTGCTGATTCGCGTGCTCGAACAACGCATTGCCGACTTCGATCTGAAAGAGTACGAGATGCCGATCAACCAGCAGAACGGCATCCATACCAGCCTTGCCGATCTGCCACTTTCGGTCCCCTTCGATTCGGTCAAACACTACGAGGATTACATTGCGCGACTTCACCAGATTCCGCTGGTATTGAGCCAAACCACCGAAGTGCTGCGCGCCGGAATGCGTGACCAGCTCATGCCGGTTCGATTCATTGCCGAGAAACTTTTCGGGCAATGTGACGGGATTGTGGCTGCCGATCCATTTCTGCTGCCGACCAAGAAATACCCGGAGAGTATTTCCGCAGCGGACCAGAAGCGGTTAACGGACGAGATTGACGCAGCGGTAAACCAGGATGTGCTGCCTGCTTACAAGAAATTTTCTTCATTTCTGCGCACTGAATATGCGCCCAAAGGCCGCACCGCGCTCTCCGTCACTTCTTTGCCAGACGGAGAGAAGCGTTACGAAAATGATATTTACGCTCGCACCACCACGCACATGACGCCGGACGAGATTCACGAGCTGGGCTTGAAAGAAATGGCTCGCATCGAGGGCGAAATGACGGCGATCGCGAAAAAAGAAGGCTTCGCTGATCTCGCCTCATTTCGCGCTTCGCTTAAGACCAATCAAAAATATATTCCCAAGTCTGCAGAACAGATCCTTGACGATTTCCGCCACTACATCGCCCAGATGGAGCCGAAGCTCCCGGAGCTCTTCACCCTGCTGCCCAAGTCTCCAGTCACTGTTGAGGCCATTCCGCCCTTCCAGGCTGCCGCCGCCACGCATTACGTAACCGGCACTCCCGACGGTAAACGCCCCGGCCGCGTGGTTGTCGCGACGTCAAATTTCGCCGAGCGCTCGCTGATCGACGATGAAGCCACCGCCTATCACGAAGGTATCCCTGGGCACCACATGCAGCTCTCAGTGCAACAGCAGCTCACCGGACTGCCTAAATTTCGGCTGCATAGTCTTGGCTTCAACGCGTATGTCGAGGGCTGGGCTTTGTACGCCGAGCAGCTTGGCAAAGAAGTTGGCTTTTATCAGGACCCGGTCTCCGACTATGGACGCCTTTCGTCTGAGCTATTCCGCGCGGTGCGTCTGGTGGTGGACACGGGAATTCATTCCAAAGGATGGTCGCGTGAGCAGGTGGTAGAGTTTTTCCGGAAATCCGGCTCGGTAGATGAGCCTACCATCCAGTCGGAAACCGACCGTTATATTGCGTGGCCGGCGCAAGCTCTCAGCTATAAGCTCGGACAACTTAAATTTCGAGAGCTGCGCGATCGAGGCCCAAAAAGAGTTGGGTCCGAAGTTTGATATTCGCGCCTTCCATGATGAAATGCTCGACGGCGGAACCCTCCCGTTGGACATGCTGGAAGAGCGTACTGATAAATGGATCGCGGAACAAAAGGCCAAGTGATCTTTCAGTTACAGCGCAGTCGGGTGCCCTGGGATTAGCTGCCCTTTTTCAGCTCCACCAGCACTTGCCGGGCGATTTCCTTCAGGGTCTCGAATACGCCCTGTCCCTGGAAGGCCACAGCTTCGAGCACTGGTTCGTCTTTGCGGCGCAGTTCTTTGGTGAGGGTATCTACGGGCAGAATATTGGGCAGGTCGCGCTTATTCAGCTGCAGGACGTAAGGAATCTTGTTGAAGTCGTAGCCGTGCTCTTTCAGGTTGGACATCAGGTTGTCGAGCGCCTCGGCATTGGCGTCCATGCGCTCCTGCTGCGAGTCGGCCACGAAATACGATCCCGTCCACGCCGCGCAGAATCAGCTTTGCGGCTGGCATCATAAAAAACCTGGCCGGGAACGGTGTAAAGATGAATGCGGGTCTTAAAGCCGCGCACCGAGCCGAGATCCAAGCGGAAGAAAATCGAAGAAAAGGGTTCGCTCAGTCTCGGTGGCGAGCGAGATCATCTTGCCTTTTTGCTGTTCGGCGGTCTTCTGGTAGATGTACTGCAGGTTCGTGGTCTTGCCGCCAAGGCCCGCACCGTAATAAACGATCTTGCAGTTAATCTCGCGGGCTGCGAAGTTGATGAAACTCAAGACTCTCCCCAAATGTCGGACATTTTGCACCTGACTTCCACGCGCAAACTGTGCGCAGGCATAGGTTTGGCAGTCCGCTGATTTTTGGCTTGTTCTTTGGTTTTATACCATATGCGCCGGTTGCCGGCAGCGTTACCCCGGTTACCACTTGGGACTTGCACAACTTAAAGTTTGCTGAGCGCCGCCTGGGCCGCGTGAAAGCCGCACATCCCATGCACCCCTCCGCCGGGAGGGGTCGAGGACGAACAGAGGTAAATGGCGGGGTCGGAGGTACTGTAGTGCCGCCAGGTGGGGCGGAACAGAAACTGCCGGGCGTCCAGGGCGCCCCCGCCGATGTCGCCACCCACCAGGTTGGCATCTTTCCTCTCCAGGTCGGCTGGCGAAAATACCCTGCGCGCCAGAACGCAATCGAGAAATCCAGGGGCAAAGCGCTCAATCTGACGCTCGATCCTGGGCAGCATGCCCTGTGTAGAGCCGTTAGGGACGTGACAATAAGCCCATGCGGTGTGCTTCCCGGTCGGCGCTCGGGAAGCGTCAAATAAGCTCGGCTGAACCAGCAGGATGAACGGACGATCGGCATGGGATCCGGAGCGAACGATGCCTTCCGACTGGGCAATTTCGTCGAAACTGCCGCCCAAATGGACCGTGGCCGCCCGCAAGCAATCCGCTGACCGCCACGGAATTGGACTACTTAATGCGTAGTCGACCTTAAACGCTCCGGGGCCGTAACGAAGGCGCTGGAGTTTGCGTTTATAGCCTTCGGATAATCGGCTCCCCGCCAGTGCAAGCAGCTGTCGCGGCGTTACATCAAAGAACTGCAAATCGTAACTGGCCAGCTGCTCTATATTTTCAAGCCGCGATGAAGTGTTGATCTTACCGCCCAGCTTTTGCAAATGAGCGCCAAGCGCATTGCTGACAGATTGTGCCCCGCCCCGCGAGATTGGCCAACCCACCGCATGTGCCGCAATCGCCAGCGTGATACCGAACCCTCCGCTAAGAACGTCATCCAGCCCAAGGCATGAATGGGCCGCCAAGCCCGCAAATAATGCGCGGGTTCGCTCCGCTCGAAACCGGGACACGATACTACGTGCCGACCGCAACGCATCCATTCCAAAACGCGCCATCAGAAACGGATTTTTAGGTACGCGAGTAACAGGGCCTAACGTATCGGAAGCGAACTCCGGCCACCGTTCCACAAAGGGACGAACCAGTTCGCCCCAGGCCTTTCCGTCTCCACCGAGAGCCGACTTCGCATCTGCGAGATTGCGCTCCAGCACAATCGCCGTGCCATCATCGAAAGGATGAGCGACCGGGTGCCGGCGAATGAATCCACTGCAGCCCATATTCAGAAAGCGGCAAAGATGAAAAAAAAGGCGACCCGATACCCAGCGGGTATACCGCTGACCCGAAGTCATGTCGAAATTCTGGCAGCGTCAACTCCATCGTCCGCGCCGCGCCACCCGCGGTCGGCTCGGCTTCAAACACGTCAACCCGCAGACCTGCCTGCGCGAGCACGATTGCAGCCGCCAGCCCGTTTGGTCCAGCTCCGATGACGCATGCCCGACGGCTCACCGCGTCCGATCCTCTATGCGAAAATTGCGCTCCATGTCCTGTCTCTTAGTGATACCATGCCATCGCCGAACATGATCAGCTACCGCCTTGACCTTGCACTTGTTGTTTCCCTGGTAATCGCAACCGCGGGAGTGAGTTGGAGTCAGAATTCTTCTCCTGATGTCACCGTTCTTCACGCCGCGCGGCTTCTCGATATTGAGAGTGGCCGCATTTTATCGCCCGGCGAAGTGCTGGTTAAAGGCGAACGCATCGTCGAAGCCGGCAGCACGGTTCACCGTCCGCCGGGAGCGGCGGTCATCGATCTGGGCGATCGCACTCTGCTGCCCGGATTGATCGACGCCCATGTGCATCTTTTCCTGCATCCCGGAGCGGAAGATTTGCAGACGGTTCAGGAGTCGGTTCCGCAGCGGACGATCATGGCAACTCTCGCCGCGCGCGATGATCTCATGGCAGGGTTTACCGCCGAGCGCGACATGGGAACCGAAGGCGCGGGTTCCGCCGATACCGCAGTGCGTGATGCCATCGACCAGCGGAAAATTCCGGGGCCGCGGCTGCGGATCAGCGGCAATGCCATCAACATTCTCGGCGGCCATGAAGACGCCATCGGTTTCAACCCGGCGCAGCACGTTCTTCCAAATGCCGATTTCGCCAATAACGCCGAACAGCTAATTGAAGTAATGCGCGAGCAGGGCAAAGAGGGAGCGAGTTTCACGAAAATCTATGAGACCGGCGCGGATTCGGTCGACAACGGAGTTCTTTCCGCGCCGTATCAATACACCGAAGCCGAACTGAGCGCGGCGGTACACGAGGCGGCTCGGGTCGGCAAACGGGTTGCGGTGCATGCCACCTGCGATCCGGGGGCGCTGTACGCTGCGCAGGCCGGAGTTGCATCGGTTGATCACTCGTTTCAGATCGGTGACGAGACCATGCGAATCATGCACGAGAAACATATTTTCGCCGTGCCGACGTTCACCATCCAGGAATATTTCGCATCGCACCCGCTAACGCCGGGAACGGGCGCCAGGGAACAGGCCATTCTTGATCTGCACGCGCAGAACTTCCGCAAGCAGCTGGCGGCGGGGGTACCGATCGCAATGGGTTCTGACGTTGGCCCATTTCCGCACGGCACGCAGGCCCGCGAGTTGGAGCTGATGGTGAAATTCGGCATGACGCCTTTGGGCGCACTGCAAGCCGACCTGACGAATGGCGCAAAGCTGCTGGACTGGGAAGGCCAGATCGGCGCGCTCAAGCCGGGATATTTCGCCGACATCGTTGCTGTTCCTGGTAATCCGCTCAATGACATTACAGCGCTTGCAGCACGTTGAATTTGTAATGAAGGACGGAACCGTTTACAAAACGGCCGTGAATACCCGTACAGTGGACGTCGCCAGGGTTTGCCTCCACTTCCCTGCTGATGTATAAACCTGTGTTCGTCCCCAAATTATGAAATCCCCTAAAGTTGTTTTGCTGGTTCTTTCGCTTTCAATCGGCACATTCACCTTCGCTCAAAACAAACCAAAAATAACTCTCGACGAGTTCTTTAACTCTGTCAGTTTTTCGTCGGTGAAGTTATCGCCGGATGGAAATTCGGTCGTCATCGGCACCGAACGCGCCGATTGGGACCAGCAAATTTTCAGCAAGGATTTGTGGCTGTATCGCGACGACGGCGACAAGCGGCTCGCTGATCCAGTTGACGCAATCGGGCCATGACACCGAGCCGAAATGGTCGCCGGATGGCCGCTGGATCGCGTTTCTGTCCGACCGAAAATCTGATGCCGACAGATGCAGATGACGACTCCGAGGACTTCGCAAGAAAGACGAAGGCGTCGACCAGCTTTATTTGATCGATCCACGCGGCGGCGAGGCTTTCGCGGTGACCAGCGGAGAGGAAGAGGTGCATGCCTTCTCCTGGTCAGCCGATTCGCAAACGCTTTACTTCGCGACCCGCGATCCCTGGACCAAAGCCCAGAAAGACGACTACCGCAAAAAATGGAAAGATGTGGTGCAGTATCGGACCGCCGAGCGTGGCGACACGATTTTCGCGCTGGACTGTTCGCGACGCACTGGCGACGCATCAGGCCGCCGCGCCGAGCGCAAAAGCAAGAACAAAAGCTGAAAAGAATCCGATGTGACCACTCCGGGCACCCATGCCATCGCCACATCCCCTCTTCGTGTTGAGGAACTTTTGACCTCGCCCGATGGCAGCAAGCTCGCGTTCATGGCCAATCCCATCAACCAGCGAGAAGAAAAATTTGAAGACTACGAAATCTATGTAGTTGACCTTTCCAGTGTGGCGCGGGCGCCCTCGCCCGCGAACTCGAAAAGCGAAGTTCAACCCCGCCGCCTCACCCATAACCAGGCAGTAGAACACGATCTGCATTGGGCCAACGACAGCCGCCACATTTTCTTCACCATCGATGTCGGCGACGTCACCGGCCCTTATCGCGACCTGCAGCCGCACCTCTATTGGGTTGACAGCGGCGATGGCAAGATCGAGCAATGGGGAAAAGATTTTGTCGGGCCGGTGGACCATTACGCCGTTACCGGCGACAACATCCTCGAATCGGCGCGGCTTGGGACCGAAGTTCAGATTTACTCCACATCTAAACCCGAGCAGTCATTCCATCAGATCAGCGACTGGAAGGGCACCTACGCCTCGATCTCCACCAGCCCGCATTCTCCGCACGTCGCATTCGTGTATTCCTCGCTCGGCAAGCCGGAGGAAGTCTATTTTGCCGACAGCTCCGCCGACTTAACCCACGCGCGCCCGATCACCTCTTTCAACAAACTCTTCACCGAGCGCGATCTCCCGCAAGGCAAGCCCTATCGCTGGAAGGCAGACGACGGCACGACGGTCGAAGGCATGCTCATCTATCCTCCGGGAAAGTTCGAGGCCAAGAACCTTCCCATGTTCACCTTCATTCACGGCGGCCCCGCCGACGCCGACGGCAACCACTTCGAGGCCGACTGGTACCAGTGGGCGGACTCTCGCCGCCACCAATGGATGGCTGGTCTTCGAGCCCAACTATCGCGGTTCATCCGGATACGGCGACAAATTTCTTGAGCAGATCGTTCCGGTAATCGTCTCGCGTCCCGGCAAAGACATTCTCGAAGGCGTGGATGCGCTGGTAAAAGACGGCATCGCCGATCCCGATCAGCTCACCGTCGGCGGCTACAGCTACGGCGGATACATGACCAATTGGCTGATCACCCAGACCACGCGCTTGAAAGCCGCTGTCACCGGCGCGGGCGCGGTCGAGCACGTCGGCAACTGGGGCAATGACGACACCACCTTCGACGACGCCTACTTCCTCGGCGGACGCCCCTGGGAAGCCCCGCAGCGCTATCACGACGAAGCCGCCATCTTCCAGATCGACAAAGTCCGCACTCCCACCCACATGGTCGCCGGCGCCGATGACATCCGCGTCGCCGTGCTCGAAGACTATCTGCTCGAGCACGCGCTATATTCGCTCGGCATTCCCAACGAGCTGCTGATCTTCCCCGGCGAAGGCCACTGCCTCGACAAAAATCCCTGGCACGGCAAAATCAAAGTGCGCGAAGAGTTGAAGTGGCTGCAAAAGTATGGAGGGGTGGGAACAGGCGAATGAACGACCTCCATCTGTTGCTTCCAGCAAAAAGGCTGCTCTCGGTAGCGCAGCCTTTTTTTCCCGGTTGAGGTTTAGAACGAGTACCTCGCGCCAATCTGCATAACCCGCGGCTGGCCTTGGATTTGAGTGAAATTCGACCAATCTGGCGGCGGACTAAGCTGGTTCAGGCCTGGATCTTGTGCCACTGCAAAATCAGCAATGCCCGTCAGGCTCTGGGTATTAGTCACATTGAAAACATCCCAACGCACTTGCAGCTGATGATTTTCGTTGTAGGGCATCTTCCAAGATTTTGAAAGTCCGAGATCTACGTCTACATAGCCTGGAGAACGCAAATAGTTTCGCGGGCCGATTTCCCCAGGATAAGCATTGCGGAAACTTTGGTAAACCTGGGTCACATTGCACGTGCCGAACAATTTAGGGGCGGAACTCGCCGCCTTGTTCGGACAGCTGCTGATGGACGTTAGAGGGGTAGAATCCGATTGGACCTCCCAATTAGCTGCCCATTGTTCCTGGTCAGATGGAGACACACCTGTAGGTAGCCCGGTGTTGAATCGGAAGATGCTCGAAAGCTCCCATCCGGCCAATAGGGCATTTGCTGTTTTCCCAGCATTTCCCAGAATTGCGTGGCCCTTCCCAAACGGCAGGGACCAGACAACATCCGCATTTATATTATGCCGAATGTCAAAATCCGAATTCGCGTAGTTCTCGCCCTGTCGAAACGAATTGAGAACAAACGCCCCGTTTGTTGCATTATTACCAAAGCCTGATTCTGATTGCAGACCCGAAGCATCATCCAGCGAATGGGACCATGTGTAGTTAAAATCGAAAACCAGGGTGCTCAGGCGCTGTCTGAACGAGAGCGTCAATGCATTGTAGTTTGAGTTTCCAACCGTGGACCATGTTGATAGCGCCCCATATTGCGGCTGCATGAATCTGGTCGGAAACCATCGGCGGCAAATGCGAGATCCATCTCGGCCTGAACATCGGTCCAGTCATTTCCTGAGAAAAATCCGACATTCGGGGTCTGATAGCCGAGAAAGGCTTGGGCGTTCGACCAATTGCAATCGAATCCTCCCTGTGTCTGAGTTGAGTCGCACGGTAGCCCCTCATAATTATCCAAAAGCGCCGCTAACTTTGGGGGGAACATATCATTGAAATACTGATTAATCTTGGCTGGCAACAAAGCGGGTATCTGCGAGATGGGAGTGCCTTTCGCTCTCAGCTTCTCTAGTGCCGTTCCCGCGGTATACCAGTCCACGCCGTTTTTAGGATCCCGCAGGTCTGTGAATTGGGCAACATCATGCCGCAGTAAAAGGCTTCGCCCCGATCGCCCGATGTATGAAGCCGTAACCAGGCCGCCTTTGGGCAACTCGCGCTCCAACGTAAAATTCCAGACGTACTCGGTGGGCGAATGCAGCCCGGAATCGAGTGATTGTTGGATCTGTTCGCCGAAATTATTGATGCCGTCAAAAACAGGGGCAGTCGCTGGCAATACCAGACTCGTGGGCACGGTTCCGCCGGCGACCGGAACCAGTGAGCGGACATCCTGTCCGAACGCGGTAAACAGGGGAGCAGGGTTGCTGGAAATGTTAAACGTATTCGCATGCACCTGGAATTGCTGCTCGTAACCCAGTGCATTATTCACGTCGAAGTCCACGGCTAAAGCTTCGCCGAAATAATCATTGGTTACTGAGAATCCTCCACGAAGCGAGGTCTTCCCATTGTCGGGTGACCAGGCCAGAGCTATTCGCGGCTGGAAGTTATTCTTGTCCCAGTTGTAAAGCGGCTTGCCCCCATTGGCGGGTCCGGACTTATTAATCGTAATTGGCGCAAAGTAGTTCGACCCCGAATATCCGGCGTCGGCGCGATCCTGTAAATACTGTCCCAGGGGCACCGTGGGCTGCGTCTCGAAGCCGTTAGTCTCGTATACCGGTCGTTCAAGGCTATAACGCATCCCCACCGTGAGAGTCAGACTCGGATGAATCTTCCAGGTATCTTGTATGTATTCGTCGTAGGCTTGGGTAGCGAAATCGCGAACCGCTGGAGCACCCGCTGGCAAAAGCGCCCCGCTCTTGGCAAAAGTAAAGTCCGCATTGTATTGAGTCAGTCGTCCGATCAGAGCGCCTGCGCCCTCAAGTACCTCGGTCGTATTGGAGAGTGATTGTGGACCAACCCCTCCCGGCAAGTGATTTGCAACCAGATAATTCTGGAACGCAGTGACGACTGATTGGCCACCGCCAGAATAATAATCGGGGTTCTCTTCAGCAAAATCGAAAGCGTTCGTGTAGTCAATGCGCGAGTTAGTGATTAAACGGACGTTGCCGCCGAACTGTATCGTATGGTTTCCACGGATCCAGGAAACGTCATCGGTAAAATTATGGACCGGGATGATTTGTTCCGACGTATGAGTTTCCCCATTGGGCTGAAAGACAAATCGGAAATCAGTGTCGTTGGTGGTGCTGTCGCCTTCCTTGGTGAACGCTTGCCGGGTTAGCCCGTAGCGGAAACTGTTCACCCAATTATTTGATAGCGTCCAAGTATGACCCGCCGCCAAGCCCCAGCTATGCTCCCACACCACTGGCGAGATTGTTCCAGGTAGCCACTGTGGAAGGGTCTGGTGATCATCCTGCACTTGCAGCCTCACGAAGGCATTCTGCTTAGTCGTGGGGTTAAAGTCGAACTTCGCCACATTCGCATTGAGATGAACCGGGGTTGGTGCATTGAAGCGGAAGCCCCCGGTGTTTAACTGGTCGCCCGTGGTGGTGTCGTTTGCAGGATATTTGGCTGCAACAGCGGCAAAAGTGGATATCGCAGTGGAATTGATTCCGGTCGTAGTATATGCCTGCTGAAGTTGAGTCAGATTTAAAGAAGCCTGTTGGGTGCTGCTGCAGGCGGCATCAGTGCAGTACTGATAGTTCATCAATCCTTGACCCATATTGGCCAAGGGGACGGTTCGCGCGACGCTCTGGCTCTCTGCATCACGTCGACCGGCATAATCGTAAAAGAAGAAGAACTTGTTCTTGATGACGGGTCCGCCTAGCGCGCCCTCAAATGTATTCCGTTGTAATGGAGGGACAGGAACTTGCGGCGTAGCATGATTGTTGAACCAATCGTTGGCCGCGAATCCACGCGATCGGTAAAACTCGGAAGCCGCCCCGTGCCACGAGTTGCTACCAGACTTCGTGACAATATTGACTTGGGCGCCGGACGACCGGCCTTGATTGGCGTTCCCGTTGGCAGTCGTGACTCTAAACTCTTCCGTGGACTCGGCGTTCAATCGCAGAACAGGGCCTGTGGTTATGTCGCCACGGTCGGTATCCAGACCACCAATCACGAGGCTGTTCGTAGTGCGGGGAATTTCGGCATTGCCCGACACCGCATTATTCACATCTACCCCGTCCAGCGTGACATTGGACTGATCCGCGCGAGCTCCGGTCACATATCCTTCACGGGTGGCCCCGGGCTGCAAGCTTAGAAGATCCACAACGTTACGCGCTTCAAGAGGCAATTGCGTAATCTGCAGCGAATTAAAATTGTTCCCTAGTGTGGCGTCTTCTGTGTTGATGAGCGCTTCCTGAGAAGTTGCAGAAACCTCGACTGTCTCAGAAGTCGAGCCCACTTCCAAAACGACGCTTGCCTCGGTGGGTTTCCCGATTAATGCATTTACGTTCTCTACCAGCTTCTTCTTGAAACCCTTAGCGTCAACTTCGATCCGATACTTTCCGGGAGTGATCAAATCAAAAACATATGACCCTGAGTCGGTCGATTTCGTGTTGCGCACGGCATTCGTCGCGGTATCAATCAAGCTGACCCTTGCTCCAGAAATCACCCTCTGATTCGGGTCGGTGATGGTTCCACGAATAGTTGACGTTCCGGTTTGGCTCCAGGACGACAATGCGGCAAGAATCAGGGAAAGAAGGGCAACACTTCGTAGGCTACGCATAGAGTTCCTTCAATGACCACAATTTTTAGCGTCGGGCGGACGCTCATTCATTTTCGGAGCAGCGAGGTGGCACGTCGCTCCGGCACACATCAAGCGGCTGAGTCAGTGCCGGCACTTTTATCACTGCCGATTTGCGACTGTCAACCTTTTTAGCTGCTATGAGTTGCCCAATCGATGTCGGCGATTCGAGGCCGATTAAATTGTCAATCGACTAAAGCCAATGACCGCGCCACTCGTCGCCGATCGGAGCTCACTCGTCACGGATTGACTGATCGCACGTCGGATGGTGATCAGAATGCTAAAATAAAATGATTGCATGTCGTCAAAATCCTCATCTGTAACCAGCCTCGAACGGCCAGAATCTACTCCTACTAAAGTTGGATTCGTGAGCCTGGGGTGTCCCAAAAACCTTGTCGATAGTGAGGTGATGATGGGCATGCTGGCTCGCGGCAGGGGCCGAACTGGTATCCATCCGCCGAAGATGCTGAAGTCATCGTCGTCAATACCTGCTCGTTTATCGAGAGCGCGCAACAGGAATCGGTGAACACGATTCTCGAAATGGCGCGGCTTAAATCGGGTAAGGCGCGCAAGCTGGTTGTGGCCGGATGCCTGGTTGAGCGCTTTCGGGACGACATTCGCAAAAATATTCCGGAAGTGGATGCTGTAGTTGGTACCGGCGAACTGGAAAACATTCTGGCCGCAGCGGGCATCGCGGCACGCGTCCCGCGAACGCCGAGCGATTCACCATTTCGCATTCTGACTTCGCGTCCGGAAGGCGATGCGCGCGCCGCCAGCGGACGATTCTCGCGCGAAAATTGGGACGGCGCCATTGCCGATCTGCCCAATTATCTTATACGACGAAGCCACGCCGCGCGTGCTGGCCACGCCGAAATATTCCGCCTACATAAAGATCGCAGAGGGCTGCGATCATCCCTGCGGCGTTCTGCATCATTCCGCAATTGCGGGGAAAATTTCGGTCGCGGCGATTTGAATCCGTGATTGCGGAAGCCGAACGGCTGGCGCAAGTCGGGCGTGCGCGAGATCACGCTGATCGGCCAGGACACGACCTGCTACGGCGAAGATTTTGGATTGAAGGACGGCCTGGCGCTGCTGCTGGAGAAACTCGCAGGCATCGAAGACCTGCGCTGGGTGCGGTTTCTGTACGCATATCCAAACAAGATCACGCAGCGCCTGCTGGACACGATCGCCGGTCACGAAAAGATCTGCTCTTACGTGGATGTGCCGCTGCAGCACGCTTCGGCGCCGGTCCTGAAACGGATGAAGCGCGGCGGCGGCGCAGACATTTTTCTGCGGACCATCGAAAAGATGCGCAAAACCATTCCCGGCTGTGACTCTGCGCACGTCATTTATCGTCGGATTTCCCGGCGAAAGCGAGAACGACTTCGAGGAACTGTGCGGCTTCGTGAAAGAAGCCGAGTTCGATTGGATGGGAACTTTTTCCTATTCCGATCAGGAAGGCGCGGCCGCATTTTCGCTGGATGAAAAAGTTGTCACCGCGCGAAATCGAGCGCCGCCGCAAGCACCTGATGCAAATCCAAAAGCAGATCAGCCGCCGCAGAAAAAAAAGTTGCGAGGCCAGCAATTCGATGTAGTGCTCGAAGGCCCGTCGGAAGAAAGCGACCTGCTTCTCGAAGGCACGCAGCGCCATGCACGCTCCGGAAATCGATGGCAAACTTTACATCGCCGACGTCCCGGAAGGTACGATTCCAGTGGCCGGCGAATTTTATCGATGCCAGATAACGGAAACTCACGATTACGATCTAGTCGCGAAAATCGTTTAGCGCTCACTCAAGGCGCGCTTTGGCAATCGTTCCGCAAACTCGGATCCAACCTTCCTGATCCGGCAGTCCACACATGTTCAGTCACAAATTTCAGCAGCGGCTGAGCGCTGCTGATATCGCCATCGCCGGAATAGAAAAACGGTACGTCCCGCCGGTTGAAAGTGCTGGAAAGAACGATGTCCTGCACGCTTGAGCTTCTGTAAATTTGCAGGTTCAGCATTTCGCCGGACATGGGCAACGTCATGTGCGAAGTCCTTCGATGATGAATTGCTGCTATGGCGGGATCGTTAAGGAGTTGCTGCAATTGTGAAATTTCTTCCGGGGCGAATTTCCCTCCGGTGATTCTCGTCCCTACCTTCTTGCTTCCCTCTTTTTGTTCCTGCTCCTCGGCGCGATAAAACCCGTTCGCAATCACGAGAACGCAGGATTGCTCTGCTATGTGCGACTTCACGCTCAGGGAAGATAGTTGCAACAAAGCCGGCACGGTTTCAGGTTTCGCAGCTGCGGGATCGGATGATCCGAACGGCATGGAGTTGCTTGCCGGCGGCGGCCGGGGACTCAGACAACGCTTGGGCGCTTCGTTTCTTCAGCGCAATTTTGCCGGGCGGCAAGCAATTATTTTTTCCCGCATCTTCTGACAATTCTTTGTGCTGTACTTTATGCAAATCATCCAGCCAGCGAACCAGCGGTTGCAACTGTCGGCGATAAGGCTCCTGGCTTTCGGCACTGCGAAAAGTAAGTTCCTGCCAGTGATCGCCGCGCAACACTTCAAGCCGAAGGAATTCTGATCTGCGAATCAGCGGCTCTTGTATTTGTTCCTGCGACAACGATTCAAGTTCGGAGTTGTGCAAATCGCTTTGAATTCGGCGCAGCCCGTCAGCATTCAACGTTCCCTCAAAGACCCGGGTGGAATCGCCGCTGCCAGCTTCCAAATGAAAAAAGCCTGTCTCCTGCAGCAGCACGCATTCGTGGGATTCAAGGCTGGTGTGTTCCATGCGCAACAAATAGGCTGCAGGTTCGACTTGCGCGGCTGCAAGCGCCGGAGCCAGCATGAACAGTAACAATTTCAGGATTGAAGGGCCGCTCACTGATTTCAGGCAGACGGAATGGACGCTGCAGAAGAAATTTTACGCGCTCTTCTTTAATACCAGCGCCGAATTTTTAGAACCGAAGCCCACGCAGTTGCATATCGCATGTTCAATCGATGCCTTGCGTCCAATGTCCTGCACGTAATCCAGATCGCAATTCGGATCGGGATTTTCCAGATTGATGGTAGGCGGGATTTGCCCGTGCTCCATCGCGATCAATGTGGAGGCAACACTGGCCGATCCGCACGCACCTTGCGCATGACCGATCTGCGACTTCAGTCCTGACATCGGAATCTTGTAAGCATGATCGCCGAGGGCCAGCTTCACCGCCCGCGTTTCCACGCGGTCATTCATTTCGGTTGAGGTACCGTGAAGGCTGACATACTGAATATCCGCCGCTCCGATGCCGGCTTCGTCAAGAGCAAGCTCAATGGCGCGCGCCGGCTCTTCGGGTGAATCACTCATGCGCACGCGATGGTAGGCCTCGCAGGTGGCGCCATAGCCGGTAATCTCCGCGTAGATCCGCGCCCCGCGAGACTTTGGCATGCTCGTATTCTTCGAGAACAAACATCCATGAACCCTCGGCAAGAACAAAGCCGTCGCGATCGGCGGAAAATGGACGCGATGCCCGCTCCGGCTGATCGTTCCATGACTGCGTCAAGGCGCGAATCATGGTGTAACCTTTCACGATTCCCTCCGTGATAGGCGAATCCACGCCGCCGGCGACAAACAGGGGCTGCACTCCGGCCTGAATGTGCTGGTAGGCGTAGCCGAGGGCGTCGGTAGAAGAAGTGCAGCCCGCGGTTACCACATGGCTGTACCCGCGAAATCCGAAGCGCATGCTGATTTCGCTCGGAATGGTGCCCATGGTGCCGCTGGGCACGCAAAACAAACTTACTTGCTTTTCTTTGCCGCTGTGCCACAGCCGGTACTGCTGCTCAGAAAATTCCTGGGCCCCCCCGCCCGTCCCCAGCACGATCCCAATCTCGCGCTTCTCCTCCACCGACATCGCGGCCATGTCGAGGCCGGCATCGTTCACCGCTTCAGTAGTGGCGGCCAGGCAGAGCGGAACCACGCGGGAAACGTGCTTGCGCTCTTTGGCTTCAACCCAGGCCAACTCATCGAATTCAGGGATTTCGCCGGCAATGTGTACTGCGCAGATTAGAGGAGTCGAAACGCGAAATGCGCTTCACCCCGGACTTCCCGGCAAGAACCGCGCGGCAAAAGGCTTCTTTACCAATTCCATTTGGGCTGACCGCGCCCATTCCAGTTATCACTACGCGAGGGATCATGGTTGATGTGCGCTACGTTATGATGCAATTTGCCCGAATAGCGCGCGGGGACTTGGTGTTCATTCCTTTCGATCTTGCGATTGGTTCCTGCCAGTTTCCCCAATTCAGTGCGCCCAGAAGTACTCATGTCTCCGCAAGTCGGCTAGCGGCGACCGAAGCAGGTGGGATAATCATACAGATGCCGCTGGGATTGTACATTTCCGTCCCCTTCTGCAAGACCAAGTGCAGCTACTGCAATTTCGCATCAGATGTTTTTTCGCGTGCAGTGTTCGAAAAATACGTTGCGGCAGTGTGCGCCGAGATTGAGCAGGCAGCACCAAACTGCTCGACCAGATGGGCGGTTCGCTCGACCGCGCCGTCGACACAATTTATCTGGGCGGCGGTACTCCCACGCTTCTGGATGCTACACAGCTGGAACGCATCTTTGTCACCATTCGGCAAAATTTCTCTGTGCCGGCCGCAGCCGAAATCACAGTCGAATGCGCCCCGGGACTTTGACTTCGTCTGGCCTCGATAGGCTCCATCGGTGCGGAGTCAATCGAGTGAGTTTGGGCGTGCAGTCGTTTGACGATCACGAATCCGCTTCAGTCGGGCGGGTACACAAGCGATCGATGGTGATCGAAGATGTTGCTTCGATTGCGATCGGCGGGAATTTCGAACATCAATGTTGATCTGATTGCCGGACTGCCGCACCAGACCCGCGAGAGTTGGGAAGCGTCGCTGAACCAATTAATTTCCTTACAAGTTCCGCACGCCAGCATTTACATGCTCGAAGTCGATGAGGATTCCAGATTGGGGCGCGAACTGATTGCCGGGGGACAAAATTATCACGCACACTTCGTTCCCGACGAAGACCTCACCGCCGACATGTATGAAATCGCGGATGAGCGCCTGAATGCTGCCAGAATCCGGCAATACGAGATTTCAAACTTCGCGCGCGCCGGGTTTGAATCCGCACACAATCTGAAATATTGGACACGACAACCGTATCTGGGATTTGGGGTCGATGCGCATTCTATGTTGCACTCGGCAGACGAGGATTCTGCGGTCCGATTCTCAAATTCTGATTCGCTGGAAAAATATCTTGCCGGCGCCAGTCAAGGAACACACACTTGTATCTTCAGAAGACGCATTGCAGGAAGCATTCTTTCTTGGGTTGCGGTTGAATCAGCGGAGTTGATCTGCGGACCGTAAAATTGGAATTTGGCGAAAATCAGGTCGGTGCCTATAACGACACAATTTCAGAACTTGACGAATGCAGGTTTCCTCGAAAAAGAAGCTGCCGACAATTCGCCTCACCGCGAAGGGCAGAATGCTCTCCAATGAAGTTTTTGAGCGCTTCATTTCGGTCGATTCCGCGGTATAATCCGGCCCGAAAGCGAGGACACTCAATGGGCCTCTACTCGCATTACGATGGCGCACATAATCACCCGGTAAACCGCGCACTGCACCTGATTGCAATTCCCGTCGGATTCTCTTCCGTCATTGTCGTCTGGTTTCACTGGATCATCGCGCTGCTTCTGATTCCTTCCGCTTTTGCCCTGGCCTGGCTGGGACATCTCATCGAAGGCAACAAGCCGGCATTTCTTACCAATCCGGCACACGTTTTCGTCGCGCCGGTGTGGATGGCGAGAAAGATATTCGGCAAACGCGCTGCTACCCGGACGTAACCAACCGGTCGGCATTGCGATTTTTGTTAGCCCGGCCGGCTGTGGTGTAATTACTCCTTGGTCAGAGGAGTATCCTTTGGATTTCCAGCTCAACGAAGAACAACTGCAGCTCAAGAAAAGTGTGCGCGAATTTGCCGAACGCGAGATCGCGCCCCATGTGCGCAAATGGGATGAAGCCGGCGATTTTCCGCTCTCGACTATCAAGGAACTTGGCAAGCTGGGTTTGATGGGAGTGATCTTCCCTTCGGAGTTGGGCGGCGCAGGAATGGGTTACGTGGAATACGTCACCGCCGTTGAAGAGCTTTCGCGCGTGGATGGCTCTGTCGGCATTATCGTTGCGGCGCACACTTCGCTCTGCTCGAACCATATTTTTCTGGCGGCCAACGAAACTCAAAAGAAAAAATATGTTCCCAAGCTGGCGAGTGGCGACTTCATTGGCGCGTGGGGATTGACAGAACCATCCTCCGGATCGGACGCCGGCAGCGCGCGCATGACCGCGGTCCGCAAAGGAAATAACTGGGTGCTGAATGGCACCAAGACTTTTTGCACTAACGGACATTATGCGGATGTGCTGGTCGTCGTCGCTGTGACTGATCGTGCCGCGCATACTCACGGCCTATCTGCGTTTATCGTTGAAAAAGGCACGCCGGGGTTTCGTCCGGGGAAAAAAGAAGACAAGCTCGGGCTGCGCGCCAGTGACACCGCCGAGTTGATTTTCGAAGACTGCGTTCTGCCGGCGGAGAATCTGCTCGGCACCGAGGGCCAAGGTTTTGTCGACGCTATGCGAGTGCTCGATGGTGGCCGGGTTTCGATCGCCGCTTTGTCGCTGGGAATGGCGGAAGGGGCTTATGAGGCGGCATTGAATTATTCCCGTCAGCGAAACAATTCGGACGCGCCATCAGCGACTTTCAGGCAATCCAGTGGAAGTTGGCCGACATGGCAACTGAAATCGAAGCTGCAAAGCTACTCACCTTCCGCGCCGCCGCAATGAAAGATGCGGGAATGAAGACGACGCTGGAATCATCTATGGCGAAACTTTTTGCCAGCGAAGTCGCGGTGAAGTGCGCCAATGAGGGCGTGCAGATTCACGGCGGCTACGGCTTCATCAAAGATTATCCGGCGGAAAAGTTTTATCGCGATGTGAAGCTATGCACCATCGGCGAAGGCACCAGCGAGATACAACGGCTGGTGATAGCCCGGCAGTTGTTGAAGGAATAAACGAACTTCAAAGCCTTGGGCATCCCATTGCGATTCGCAGTACATCAGCGATTTGACAAATACGAGAGTTAGATAGGGTACGCAGTTGTTGTTTTGGCTCAAGCAAAGACTCTTTCCGCATCACCGTTATATCCTCGCATCTCACGACGGACGGATACAATCCGGTTTCACCTGCTGAGAGCGGAATGTGAGTGACGACATCTCGTTCCACCGATCCTGAAAGAGGTGCGACTAAAACGGTACTTGCACGTGGGTGCCGGTTGCGGGCATCAGTCGAGACAATTACGACCGGCCGAGCCGGCTTGTCGGCAGGGTCGGCAGGCAACTTGACAAACCAAATCTCGCCACGAAGAGGAGATCGGATCATGGCTCGTCAGGGAACTGAGTTTCGGCAAACTGGCCCCATAAGCGATCTTCTGTCACTTCATTGTCCGTCAACGAGTTGTAGTAACTGGCAATGGAAGCGGAAATACGATCAGCTTCCTGACTGCGCCGTTGTTGGGCGATCAGTTCATCCAAAACCGCAGAGACCGACGCTCTTTTTTGCTTCTTCCGTATCGATTCCAGAAAATGCAAAGATTCCCGCGACAGCGAAAAAGTCCGTTTTTCTTTTCGGCTTGTGCTTGGCTTGGACATTCTCAAGGTGATTTTATCATACTATCGGTACACCATTGGTACCCCATCGGTAAGGCTTTTATTATTACCTTTTTGCCGCAGTGGAAAACAGCTAAGCCTGATCCGCAATAGTGCTTCGCCATTGTTTTGCCCCTGCTTTACACTTACTAGCTTGAATCGCGTGACACAAACTTCAATAGCTGATCTTCGCTCCGGCGATTTTCGGGCACTTGCTCGCGCTGTTTCAACGGTTGAGAACCACGCTCCCGGCTGGATTGAACTCCTCAAAGAATTATTCCCTCACACCGGAAAGGCTCGCACCATCGGCCTGACCGGCGCCCCCGGCGCCGGCAAAAGCACGCTGGTCGATCAACTGGCGAAGCATTATCGCGAACAGAAGCACACCATCGGCATCATCGCCGTCGACCCTTCCAGCCCCTACACCGGCGGCGCAATTCTCGGCGACCGCATTCGCATGCAGCAGCATTTTTCCGATCCCGGGATTTACATTCGCAGCATGGCCACGCGGGGCTCGCTGGGCGGATTGGCCCGGACAACCGCCGACGTGGCGCTGGTGCTCGACGCAGCCGGCCGCGATCTGGTGCTGATCGAAACCGTCGGAGTCGGCCAGGACGAAATCGATATCGTTCGACTGGCTGATGTCACGGTGGTGATTCTGGTTCCTGGAATGGGCGACGATGTGCAAACTATCAAGGCCGGGATCATGGAGATTGCTGACATTTTCGTAATCAACAAAGTGGACCATGAGGGGGCGGAGCGGGTCGAGCGGGAAATTCGCGCTATGCAGTCTCTCGCAATTCGCGCCGATCAATGGACGCCGCCGATTGTAAAAACGGTTGCCAGCGAAGGACGTGGAATTAACGAACTCTCCGAGGCCATTCGCAGCTATGAATTGCATCAGCAAAAACAAGGATTGATTTCGCAGCGAAGGATACAGAACTGGAAAGTCCGCCTGCTCGAGATGTTGCGAGACACGTTGTTGCAGGAAGCACGCGCCGAGATGCCAGATGACGAACTGTCCCGGTTAGCAGCGCAGGTGGCGGAACACAAACGTGATCCTTATTCTGCTATCGAGGAAATCGCGAAACGCGTACGCCGATCTTAAGTTAATCGGCGACGGCGGCGTCTTTTACTGCTGCTGGCGACCGTAACCCTTACTGCCGCGGAATCCGGGACCGTGCTCTAGCGAGCCCATCAACAAACGCCGCAGGCGATGACGGCTCTCCAAGTCGATGTTCACGAACTCGAACCCGACCTCATTCACATGTGCGCGCCTCAGCACGACCTGAGCGCGGATTTTGCTCATGCCCACGATGATTTGCAGGTCCGCGTCTGACCCTACTCGCAAGGTGTCCGATTTCGTACCCATGCCACCCCCAAGACTGAGTTCGTGGACCGATATCTGCGATTTTCCCCAGGAGCTGCTTATGTTTGCCGGTACAGCTCGCTTAAGGATGATGCGCTCGTAACGCCGTTGCCTTACCCAGGGACAAGCCGGCGCCGAATCGAGCGGGCCGATTGCCAGTTCACCGGGCTCGAGGCTGCTCTCGGCCATCACTTGCGTGGCATAGCGCAGATCGATCTTCGCCAGCGCCTGCGCTGCGGCAATTCGCAGTTCGCGGTGGTGCTGCCACTTGAACATCCTTTTCGCTTCAAACAGAGCTTTGAGTACCGGCACTGCTTCCGGCTCGCGCAATCTTCCCAGCGCTTCAATGGCCTTCAGCTGTAGCAAAGGAGATCGCCCCTGGGCTTCACCAGCGCCTGCCATAACAATCAATGGCGGCGCGGCGCTACGATCGCCGCTCATTCCGATTTCATCCAGCGCCTGGGGTACCACCGCGGGATCGAGCACTTCGAGTATCTCCAGCAGCGTCCGGCCACGATTGCCTGCCGCTCCATATGCGATCTGGCGCACGATCAAATCGTGATAAAAGCGGTTGAGTTCGCTAAGCCGTGACGGCAGCAACTCCAGTAACGCAGGCACGTCCAGCCGGCTCATGAGGCCAACCGACGAAACTGCCTGCCGCTGCGGGCCGCTGCTTAGCATTTCCCGCAAATATTCATACGCTCCCGGGCCAAGCTCGTTCACCAGTTCTACTATGCGGTCACACTCCTCGCGCTTCATGGAGCGGAAGAAACGATCCGCCAGATGCTCAGCTGAAGCTTTAGAGTTCCGGCGCAAAACTCCGACCAAATCAGGATTGAAGTTCGCTTGCGAAAGCGCATCTTCAATGAAATCAGGCAATCGGCCCTCGACTCCAATGCGGGAGCGGAGATCTCTTTCGAGTGCCGGCCTGCGGTTCGCCACATATTCCATGGCTTCGCATGTTTGCGCTATGGCGCGGTATTGCTTGCGGTGCGCAGCTTCGGAACTCAAGCGAACAAAGGCAGCGCTCAATAGAGCTTCGATTTCTGGATTGGCTTCCCTGGCGAGCGCATCACCCAGCTTCTGCGTGGTCTCACCAAGCACCCCTGACGCGCATACCGCAAACAGGTCGGCCAGTTGAGAAATGCCGTCGGCCACGCGCGAGCGGTATTCCGGGTCTTTCGAAGTTACCGAGGCTGCGTAATTCAGCAGAATGGCAGAAGCGCTCTCGCGGTCCCCACGTTCAAGTAGAAGTTCAACGTATTGCCGCACATTGCGGGCCGGCACACAGGCGGCGTCTTCAGACTGCAATGCCTTCTTCTTACTGCTTTCAGGAAGCTCAGACCAGAACGTGCGATCAAGAATGTCCGAGTGCGACTCCACCATGATGCCGGCCTTGCTCATCTTGGCTTCGTGCATCTCGAGAATCTTGCGCAGATTCCCCATTTGCTGGCTCATCTGCTCCAAAATTTCGTGGACCGCGTTGGTTTTCAGGTCGCCGCTTTCGAAGCGCTCCAGCGCATAACGAATCGCCAGTTGCTCGGCAGCGCGCATCAGCAGAGGCTTTGCGCTTTTAGGGTCAGGACCGGCGCTCGACAGTTCATCAAGCAGCGTAAGAACGGAGTTCTTGATCTTTTCGTCCGCTCGATCTAATTCTGATCCAATCTGCTCCGGCTTGGGTGATTTGACAGAAGCCAATTCTCCGAAGCGCGTGAGCAATTGCAACGCCTGCTGAGTCTCTTTGCTGTTCAACAGGAACGGAGAATCACTCCAGCTTCCACTCTCCATTGGGCCGCGCTTTTCAGCACTGGCTCTGGGTTTGTGTGATCCCTCCGCGGCTGCAATTACCTGCACCAATTTATTCGGATCGTTAAGCCAATCTTTGAATTCGGGGCCCAGCGATTGCGCCACGATCTGTGCCGCCGCCGTCATATTCACCGATGCCGCGTCAGAAGCCACAAACTTAATTTCATTGATGCGAATGTTGCCTCGGTTGTCGGAAAAGGCACTCTTGATCTGGTCGGCTAAATCCTGCGCTTTAGCCCCGTTGAAGGCGAAAGCCCGCACCAGCTTTTCAAATTCTTCGGGAGTTACGTCACTGGAAAATTGAATGCTGGCGAGTCCGGAAGCGGTCAGGAGCTGGGCGAAACCGCGCTCGGCTTGCCCGGTCTCGATGGCAACGCCATCCAGCAGCAACCGCTCGCCCGAAACTCCCAGCACAAAACTTCCCTTTCCTATGGGAAGAGAATCTTTCAGTTCAGCCCAGGCAACTTCAAATTGTGTTTGGGTCCGCTTGTGGTCGAATCCATAAAGGCGAACATACTTAACAAGGATATTCAGACTATGGATAAATGGACGCGCTGACGCCTGTGTCGCCCCTCTACTTGTGCCGCTGCTCGGAATAGCACCCTCCCGATGTTAGTTATTAGCGTAATTCGAGGAGGTCACAGGTGCACGTTACCGAGGTCATAGGACGAACGAAGATGATGTGGTCAACCTGTTGAAAACAGGAATTCGCGTCCAATCGTGCTTCCGCGTCAAGCCAGTCACCTATGAGTACTAAAGTAAAGGCGTTGGCAGTCGAGCAGGCGGATCGAAATTGCCTACTTCTCAGAAATCACAAAATTGACTACTGCTCCGGAATTTGGCCGAACGCTAACACTCTTTTGCCAGGTTCGCGGCTCTGAAAATACCGGTCGCTCCACCCGTTTCTCAGTCAGAACATCGAAGGTGCCTTCCTGACGGGTCACCGTCCACCCTTCGTGCCAGGCAACGATCTGGTATTCGCCCGGCGGCACGTCCGAGAGCTCGAATCTTCCGCTCTCATCGGTGACCGCGTAATAGGGATGCGGCACTACAAACATTTCGGCATTCATCCAGGTGTGGCCGCCGTTGCATCGCAAGTTAACCAGCCCAACCGTTGACATCGAGCGGGTAACCAACTGGTTCGTGAATGGGAACGGCAAATTGTAGGTCGCCGCTCCATCCATGTGGATGGTGTGCAAGGTGGCGTCAGAGCTTTTCATCTGCAGCTCGGCGCCGGCCGGAACCAGCAGAATATGCGGCTCGTATCGACAGTGCCTCTGATCGAGAAACCGCCTTTGTTGCGGCAAATCCATCGCCTTGCCCTTCGAAATGTCTTTTAGGTAAACCACAGTGTTAGCTACTCCGCCCTGGGAGCCTACGATAAGTCGTTCCAGATCGCGAGTCTTCTGAGAGCTAGGGTCGCAAATCAATGGATCCTTGTTGATCGCAACCGGCGTAAGACGTGGCATGGCACCGGACCACTTTACGGTTCCGTTGATAGTGCCTCCGTTGGTCACGGAGATTACCTGATAATCCTGAGCCCAAAGTGTGGTAGCGAGAGCGAGAACTGCCACAGCCACACACATCTTGAGATATTTCGACATGTCAACTCCGGATGAGAGTGTCAGCTACTCCTTGATGGTAACCATGGAGTTTCGCTTCGCAAGTAACCGGAGTAACCGGGAAAAACCCGATTCGGAAATGGAAGTTGATTAATCGGCCTGGCTGCCGGCAGGAGCAATCTGTCCGGGAGCAGCATGATGCTTGCGCCGCCAGGCCCAGCGCATGCGATCAAGGTAAAGGTAGACAACCGGCGTGGTGAAAAGGGTCAGAGCCTGGCTCAAAATCAGGCCGCCCACGATTGTAATCCCCAGTGGCTGGCGCAGCTCGTATCCGACTCCGGTCCCAACCGCTAACGGCAACGCACCTAAAAGGGCAGCCATGGTGGTCATCAGGATTGGGCGGAAGCGCAACATGCAAGCCTCAAAGATTGCGTCCTGCGGGGCTTTACCCTCGCGCCGCTCGGCGTCAAGGGCAAAGTCGATCATCATGATGGCGTTCTTCTTGACGATGCCGATCAAGAGAATAATTCCAATCAGGCCCATCACATTCAGTTCGCGCCCGGTCACCAGCAATGCCAGCAGCGCGCCCACACCGGCAGATGGCAGAGTCGACAGAATGGTGATGGGATGGACGAAGCTTTCGTACAAAATTCCCAACACGATATACACCGTGAGCAAAGCAGTAACTATAAGTACAGGTTCATCAGAGACCGATTCCTGGAAGGCTGCCGCGGTTCCCTGGAAACTGCCATGAATGGTGGCCGGAAATTGGATTTCATTTTTGGCCTGCTCAATCAACTGAGTCGCCTGGCCAAGCGAAACATTGGGCGCAAGGTTGAATGAAATTGTGGTAGCGGGAAATTGACCCTGATGGTTTACTGCCAGCGCGGTATTAGCCGGACCGAAGTGCGCGATGGCGGAGAGCGGGATCATGCTGCCGGTGGTCGCTCCCACGTAAACTGCATCGAGCGCCGCTGGACTCTGCTGGTATTGCGGATCAACTTCCATCACCACGTGGTACTGATTCAGCTGCTCATAAATTGTTGAGACCTGGCGCTGCCCGAAAGCGTCGTAAAGCGCGTTGTCGATCGCCTGCGGCGAGACCCCTAATCGAGAAGCGGTATCGCGATCAATAATTACAGTCTCCTGCAAGCCCCGATCTTGCTGATCTGTGTTTACGTCGCGCAATTCCTTGAGCGTGCGCAACTTCTGCATCAGACGCGGGGCCCAGGAGTCCAGTTCAGTCAAATCCTCTCCCTGAAGCGTGTACTGGTATTGGGCCTGGCTCTGCCGGCCACCAATGGTGAGATCCTGGGCTGACTGCATGTAAAGAGTGGCGCCCGGCACCGCCGTCAGCTTTGCGGCGTAATTCCCCTATCACCTGATCAGCAGTCAGTCTTTCGCTCCGAGCCCTTTGGCTTGAGGGTGATATACATCCGGCCCTGATTCCGGCGGTATTTCCCCCGGCAAAACCGACAATGGTTTGCACATTCGGGTCCTCGCATTACGATGCTGACGAACTGCTCCATTTTCTGTGCGCATGGCGTGAAAGGAAATGTCCTGGTCGGCCTGCACCGATCCCATCACGCGGCCCGTGTCCTGTTGGGGGAAAAATCCTTTAGGAACTTTGATGTAGAGATAGACGGTTAAAGCCATGGTGCCAATAGTTACGATCAGCGTCAGCAACTGGTGACGCAAAACCCAACTCAAGCTGCCCCGGTAAACTTTGAGGGTGCGATCGAATACCGCCTGCGACCCACGGTAGAACCATCCGTGCTTTTCCTCCCCGAGCGGCTTGAGGATCTGCGCGCACATCATCGGGGTCGTAGTCAGCGACACCAGTAATGAAACTCCGATCGCAATACTGAGCGTGACCGCGAACTCGCGGAACAGACGTCCCACCAGCCCTCTCATCATCAAGATGGGAATGAAGACCGCGACCAGTGAAGTGCTCATGGAAAGCACGGTGAATCCAATTTCTCGAGCGCCCTGGAAAGCCGCGGCTACCGGAGTCATCCCATGTTCCAGATGGCGGGTGATATTTTCCAGCACCACGATTGCATCGTCTACGACGAAGCCGGTTGAAATCGCCAGCGCCATTAGCGAAAGATTGTCGAGGCTGTAATGCAGCAGATACATCACTGCGAAGGTCCCGATCAACGAGAGAGGCACGGCGATACTGGGAATGATGGTTGCGCGGACAGTGCGCAGGAACGCGAACACCACCAGTATGACGAGAAAGACCGAAATGATCAGCGTGATTTCGATATCGCGCACCGAGGCGCGAATGGTGGTCGTCCGGTCCATCACCACGTCGAGATGGATCGCGGGCGAAATTGAAGAAGCCAATTGCGGCATCAGCGCATAGACGCGGTCGACGGTGTCGATGATGTTCGCGCCTGGCTGACGGAAAATAATAATCAGCACCGCAGGCTTGCCCTGAGCGTCCTTGGCATTGGTCCCATGCGCCGCAAGCCCGATGACCCGGGTATCGGCAACCGAGTCTGACACGTTGGCCACGTCACTCAGCCTTACCGCCGCGCCATTCTTATAGGAGACGATTAGCGACTGATATTGATCAGCCTTCTTGATCTGGTCGTTGTCGGTGATCGTCCAGGCATTGATTGCATTCGCTACCCTGCCCTTGGCGCTATTTGCGTTAGCGGCTCCGAGAGCGGTGCGCACCGCATCCAGGCCGATGCCCAGCTTGTTCAGCAGATTCGGATTGACTTCCGCACGCACCGCGGGCTGGGCTGCCCCACCGACGAAAACCTGTCCCACGCCACTCACCTGCGCCAATTTCTGTGCCAGCACGGAATCGGCAGCGTCGTACATTTGCGGCAAGGTGTAGGTATCCGAGGTGAGCGAAACGAATCAGCACCGGAGCGTCGGCCGGATTGACTTTTCGGTAATAGGGATTGCCCGGCAAATACGACGGCAAATTGCTGCGGGCAGCATTGATCGCCGCCTGCACGTCGCGACCTGCGGCGTCAATATTGCGATTCAGATCGAATTGCAACACAATGCCGGTCGAGCCGATCTGGCTGGTCGACGTCATTTGGTTGATGCCCGCAATGCGGCCGAATTGCCGCTCCAGTGGAGTGGCTACGGCCGAAGCCATAGTCTCAGGACTCGCGCCCGGCAGCGACGCGCCCACCTGGATCACCGGAAATTCGACTTGCGGCAGCGGCGCAACCGGCAAGAGCTTAAAAGCAATAATGCCGGCAAGCAGGAGCCCGATGGTCAGCAGCGAGGTGCCGACCGGCCGCTTGATGAATGGAGACGAGACGCTCAATTGCTAATCCCCCGCTGCCGGTTGTTCCTGAAAGTGACGGAATCCGAACCGTGAGAACCGTTCGGACAAACGGTCGAACCAGAGGTAAACCACCGGAGTGGTGTAAAGCGTCAGCAATTGGCTCACCAGCAATCCGCCGACGATGGTGATGCCCAGCGGATGCCGCAGCTCCGAGCCTGTGCCGGTGCCCAGCGCGAGAGGCAAGCCGCCAAAGAGCGCGGCCATGGTAGTCATCATGATGGGGCGGAAGCGCAGCAGCGACGCCTGGTAGATGGCTTCCTCGGGCGGCTTGTGCTCGTCGCGCTCAGCCTCAAGCGCGAAGTCGATCATCATGATGGCGTTTTTCTTCACGATGCCGATCAGAAGAATGATTCCGATCAAGCTCACAACGCCCAGATCGTTGCCGGTGATGATGAGCGCCAACAACGCTCCGACTCCGGCGGACGGCAAAGTCGAGAGAATCGTGATCGGGTGAATGTAGCTCTCGTACAGAACTCCCAGCACGATATACACGGTGATGATTGCGGCCAGAATCAACAGCGGCTCGCTCGACAGCGAGTTGCGGAATGCCGCGGCGGTTCCCTGAAAGCTGGTGTGAATACTGGCCGGCATGTGGATCGCCTGCTCGGCGGCATCGATCTGCCTTGGTGGCTTCGCCCAGTGAAGCATTGGGCGCCAGGTTGAAAGACAAAGTTACAACCGGGAACTGGCCCTGATGGTTAATCGCCAAGGTGGCGTTCGTGCGCTCGATGTGACTGAATGCCGAAAGCGGGACCTGCGTGCCAGTATTCGATTTTACGTAAATATCATCCAGCGACTGGGGATCCTGCTGAAACTGCGGATCCACTTCAAGCACCACGTGATATTGATTCAACTGCGTATACATAGTCGAAACCTGACGCTGCCCGAATGCGTCATAAAGAGTGCTGTCGATTTGCGCCGGCAAAATCCCCAGGCGCGATGCCGAATCGCGATCGATCACCAGGTCTGCCTGCAGCCCGCCATTCTGCTGATCACTGGCGATATCGCGCAAAGCGGTCGCTGAACTGAGTTGTTGAATCAGTTTCTGCGACCACACCGCCAGCTCCTGCGCATCAACGTCTTCCATCGAGTACTGATACTGGGTACGGCTGACCCGGTCCTCAACCGTCAAGTCCTGCACCGGCTGCATGTAAAGCGTGATGCCTTCGATGTTCGCAAGCTGCGGCTGCAGTCGGCGAATGATTTCCGAGGCAGTCGCGCTGCGCTCGTTTCGTGGTTTCAGATTGATCTGAATGCGCCCGCTATTCAGGGTCAGGTTAGTACCATCGATCCCGATAAATGAAGAGAGACTCAGTACGTCAGGATCTTTCAAAATGGCCCGCGCAAGCTGCTGCTGGCGCTGCGACATAGCGCTGAAAGAAATATTTTGCGGGGCTTCTGAAATACCGAGAATCACGCCCGTATCCTGAACCGGAAAGAAGCCTTTCGGAACCACTATGTAGAGCAGCAATGTGAGTACGAGTGTCGCAACCGTGACCAGCAGGGTGGTGGTCTGGTGCTTCAATACAAATTTCAAGGTCCGGCCGTAGCCTGCAATCACCCGTTCATACATCCGCTCCGACCATTGATAGAAGCGGCCTTCCTTGTGGTCAGCTTTCGATTTCAGCAAGCGCGCGCTCATCATGGGCGTAAGTGTGAGCGAGACGAAAGCCGAAACCAGAATGGTCACCGCCAGCGTGACGGCAAATTCGCGGAACAGACGGCCTACGATATCTCCCATGAAGAGCAATGGAATCAAAACCGCGATCAACGAAACCGTTAAAGAAACGATAGTGAACCCGATCTGCCCTGCGCCCTTCAATGCCGCATCCAGAGGCGAGTCGCCGGCCTCGAGGAATCGGTCAATGTTCTCGATCATCACGATGGCATCGTCGACCACGAAACCCGGTTGAAATCGTGAGAGCCATCAGCGTCAAGTTGTTCAAGCTGTACCCGAGCAGGTACATCACCGCGAAGGTTCCAACAATCGACAAGGGCACGGCAACGCTGGGAATGATCGTCGCGCGCAGATTCCGCAGAAACAAGAAAGATCACCAGGACCACCAGCACAATGGTGAGGGTCAGTTCGAATTCCACATCCTTTACTGACGCGCGAATGGTTTCAGTTCGGTCGGTGAGAATCGAAACTCGCACCGCCGCCGGAAGCGAAGCCTGCAATTGCGGCAAAAGTAGTTTGATTTTGTCGGCAACGCTAATGATGTTCGCGCCCGGCTGGCGCTGAATGTTCACAATCACCGCCGGCGAAAGCACCGATCCCTGGCCCATCCACGCCGACTGATCGGTGTTCTCCACGCTGTCAGTGACATTCGCCACGGCATCCAGTCGGACCGGAGCCCCATTGCGATAAGCAATGACGATCGGCTTATACTGCGCGCTGGCAAGCAGTTGATCGTTGGCGCCGATGGTAAAAGATTGCCGCGGGCCATCCAGCGTTCCTTTTGCCTGATCAACGTTGGCTGCCGCCAGCGCGGTTCGAATGTCCTCGAGCCCTAAACCGTAAGAAGCCAGTGCAGTGGGATTAGCCTGCACCCGGACCGCGGGCTTCTGTCCGCCGCTGATCGAAACCAGCCCGACGCCGGTCACCTGCGAAATTTTCTGCGCCAGCTGGGTATCCGCAAGGTCCTCGACTTTTGACAAGGGCAACGTATCGGAACTGACCGACAAGCGTAAGAATCGGCGAATCCGCCGGATTCACTTTGCTGTAGATTGGGGGGTTGGGTAAATCGACGGGGAGATAAGTGCCTGCCGAATTGATGGAGGCTTGCACCTCCTGCTCAGCGATGTCGATGTTCTGATCAAGATTGAATTGCAGGGTGATGATTGACGCGCCCAGCGAACTGGTCGAGGTCATCTGGCTCAATCCGGGCACTTGCCCGAACTGCCGCTCCAAAGGCGCGGTCACCGATGAAGCCATGACCGTAGGGTCGGCCCCGGGATAAAACGTCATGACCTGGATTGTGGGATAGTCGACTTCCGGCAATGCTGAAACCGGAAGTTGCAGGTACGCCACGATGCCAACCAGCAGGACGCCAACCATCATCAGCGATGTGGCAACCGGACGAAGAATAAACAGCCGCGACGGATTCATTGGGAAGCAGTCCCGCGATTCTGATTGCCGTTGTTAGCAGCCGCTTCCGCGCCGACCTTGCTGGGCCTGCTGCGAATTGGATTCGTGGGGTCGGCATTAGCGGATTCGGATCTGGGCTTGGAACTCTGCGCGTTTTGCAGTGCCTGCCGGATTGCGTGTGCGGTTCAACGTGACTTCCCTGCTGCAGCTTGTCCTGGCCGTCAGTGACGACCAGTTCGTTCGGGGAAACTCCGCTTGCGATTTCACTCAGGTTCCCTTGTGTCACCGGAATATTCACATTACGCACTTCAACGGTCTTATCGGGCTTCATGACGTAAACGTAATTGCCCTGCGGCCCGCGCTGCACCGCGGCGGAAGGAACCACAGTCACGTTCTTTTGCGTTTCCAGCAGCAAGTGAATATTCACGAACTGATTCGGCCACAAGCCGTTGGTCTTGTTTTCGAAGATGGCTTTTAGCCTGCCGGTTCCGGTGGTCTGATCGATCTGGTTGTCGATGGTCAGCAATGTTCCGGTGTCAAGTTTCGTCAAGTCGTCTCGACTGTAAGCATCCACCTGGAGAGTGCCTTTGTGCATGTGCTGCGCTACTGTCGGCAGCTGATCTTCAGGCAGGGTAAAAATTGCAGTGATAGGCTGGAGCTCTGTAATCACCAGCATCGGATTGGTATCAGAGGCATGCACGATGTTCCCGGGATCCACCAGGCGAAGTCCAATGCGCCCGCCGACCGGCGCGGTTATGTGGCAATAGACCAGGTTCAGTTTCGCGTTCTCAACCGTTGCCTGATCGTTGCGCACTGTGCCGTCGAGTTGATCGACGGTGGCTTTCTGGGTGTCGACTTGCTGCTGCGACATGGCGCCGGAATTCTGCAACAGGTCTTTGTAGCGCTGATAATTCAGCTTGGCGTCGCGTAACGACGCCTGATCTTTAAACAGCTGCGCCTGCGCTTGATCCAGCTGGACCTGATAAGGCCGAGGATCGATCACCGCCAGCAGCGCCCCTTTTTTGACGGTCTCGCCTTCTTTAAATTTCACGTCAACCAGCTGGCCGTCCACCCGGCTCTTTACGCTGACGGTGTAATAAGCCTCGATAGAACCCAGGCCGGTCAGGTAAATCGGGAGATCCTGCCGCACGGCGGGAGCGACAGTGACTTGCACCGCCTGCGGAGCATTCGCGCGGGCCTTCGAAGGTGCTAGAACCGGATCCCGAACACGCCGTAAAAAAAGCCGGCAATAGCAGCAGAACCAAGAGGACTGCCAATCGCGTAGAAGTCCACTTAGTTTTCAGCAGATCAGAAAGCATTGAGTCACTGGCCTCCGCCCCGGAAGATTCAGTCATGTTAAATAATTTGGATAGAAAATGCTCACACTACGGCCGCGCGTCCACATGCTTTGGATGTGCATTGAAGTCGGTTGTCATCAGATGTTTACAAAAATTTACCTGATTGGGCGAGAAACTCGGTTCAATTAGGATCGCAATGGCAATAGCCGACCACTCGGGTATATTGGACGGCCAATCGCTGTAACAATTCAGAAGCTCATGGCTCAACCCTTGATCACTATCCGCGATCTCGAAACCATTGCCGATCTCGAACCGATGCTTGCGGCTGGAGAAAGAGGTGTGGGGGCTTGACGACGCTGATGTAACCCCGCTGACCCTCGCGGTGGCTTTAAAAGCTGCAGGCAGCATGGTGCTTGGCGCCTTCGAGGCTCGAGAACTGGTGGGATTTGCGTTGGCTTTTCCCAGCTTGGAGCATGGAAGGGTGGGCTTTCACTCGCACATGCTGGCGTCACGTCCGTCTCACCGCGAATCTCGGAGTGGGCTATCGCTTGAAACTGGCGCAGCGCGAGCGCGCTCTGGCAATGGGAATCACATGAAATCACGTGGACGTTTGATCCTTTACGCAGCCTGAATGCGCATTTTAATTTCAGCAAGCTGGGCGTAATTTCAGATAGCTATCGTCCGGATTTCTATGGACCGCAAACTTCGAGCCACCTGCACACCAACGGAACAGACCGGCTGTGGGTGACGTGGCGCTTGACGCGATGCGCAGGGTTCAAGAAAAACTCAACGGAAAAGACAAATCCGCCGAAGTCCTGGACACCCTGAAACATTTAGATCCGCTGGTGCGATTCAATGGTGATGGCAGGCCGGCGGAAGGCGACCCGGCGCTTCTTTCAAGGCAAAGAGTTGCGATCGAAATTCCCCGCGAGATAGGCGAAATGGAACACTCAGATCCGCCGCGGGCGCGCGAATGGAGATTGGCCACCCGGCAGGCATTTTTGAAAGCCCTGAAGGCGGGATTCGTTGTCAAAGAATTTTGCCGTTCGATTCGCGGTCAGCAAGGGCCGGGAGCATATCTTGTTAGAACGTCGTGGAGAGTGAACGCTGCCGGACGGCGCAAGACTGCAGTTATAGATTCTTCAAGAATGGATTCGCCCGCGTTCAGCGCCGATGTTCGTGACCGGCCCATGTCCCGGCACAACGACGGTTTCGTCGGGCAAGGCCAGCACTTTGTCGTGCAGCGATCGCATAATTTTTTCAAACGAGCCGCCGGGTAAGTCAGTGCGTCCGATGCTGCCGGCGAATAACGTGTCCCCAGCAATCAATTTCTTCTCTGCCGGAAAGTAAAGGCAGATGCTGCCTTCGGTGTGTCCGGGCGTGTGCATAACGTTTGCGATCAGCGATCCGGCCTGAACGGTGTCCTGCTCGCTGAGGCTGTGATCGATCTCTACTTTTCCCGGCGATTCCATTCCGATCCAATCGGCCTGCAGATCGAGCATTTTCAAAAGCGCGTAGTCATTCTGATTCAGCAGAATGGGCGCACCGGTTGCGGCGCGCAATTTCATCGCTCCGCCCACGTGGTCGATGTGCGCGTGGGTGACGACGATCTGCTTGACCTTCAGATTGTGTTTCTTGATGATCGCCAGCACGTCGGCAATATCGTCGCCCGGATCGATGACCATGGCTTCGCGCGAAACATCGTCACCAATGATCGAGCAATTACATTGCAAAGGCCCGACGGGAAGGATTTCGTGGATCATGGGGAGTAGCTTTAGCTGTTAGCTCTGAGCCGCAGACTGCGGCTAATGCTCAGCGCAGTCTCGGCGCAATTACTTCTTTGGAGCGGGCGCCGGCACATTTTGAGCCGGAGCGCTTCCGGATTTCGCCGGAGCCGTCGGATAATTCTGGAACACCGACTTCACCCCAGTCTTTCGCGAGGCCGCAATCGAAAGCGTAATCGACGTGAGCATGAAGATCACCGCGCACCAAGTCGTGGCTTTGGTGAGCACAGTCGCCGCGCCCCGTGGGCCGAATGCAGTCTGGCTTCCCTGCCCGCCGAACGCAGCCGCAATATCACCGCTCTTGCCGCTTTGCAGCAGCACGACAATGATCAGGAAGAAACAAACGAAAATGTGAAGCACAGTGACAAGTGTGATCATGAATAATGAAACCTTTGCTGAACGAATTCGTCTGAACTGGCGCCGGAATATGGTGCGGAAGGGGGGATTTGAACCCCCACGCCTTTCGGCGCCACCCCCTCAAGATGGTGTGTCTGCCAATTCCACCACTTCCGCTAAACTTGAGCGCTGTCAGCGTTTATTGGGTACTTCGAGACCGACTGGGCGAGGCGTTTTTCCACAGAAAGTCACTCAAAGCTTACACTGACAAGTGGCGGAAGTTCAAGCCAGAGCCCCAGCCAGAGAGCCAAGACTGTGATCACCGACTGCCATATTCACATCCAACCGCTGCACATGTTCCGGCCGCAGGCTTTGGAACTGATGAAGCAGCGCCGGCCGAATTTTGAACAGATCGCCGAATTCAGCCGGTCCCCGAAATCATTCCTTAAATATCTGGACGCGGCCGGCGTTGACCGCGCAGTGCTGATCAATTATGTTGCGCCGGAGGTGATCGGGATTCACCGAAGAAGTGAACCGGTTCATTGCCGACTACGTGAAGGCTGACCCGAAACGCCTGATTCCCTGCGGCGGCTTGCATCCTCGACAGTCGCGCAACATTGGGGCGGACATCGAACAGGTGCTCCGGCTGAAGCTGCGAATGATCAAGATTCATCCACCCCACCAGTTGCTTTTTCCTAACGATTATCTGAACGGTGTTAAGGAACTGGAAAATATTTATCGCGCCGCCGAAGCGAATGGCATTCCGGTTATGTTTCACACCGGAACATCAATCTTTCCCGGCGCACGCAATCGTTACGGCGACCCGATTTTCATCGATGATGTGGCTGTCGATTTTCCCAGGCTGAAGATTATTCTGGCCCACGGTGGCCGGCCGCTTTGGATGCAAACCGCTTTCTTTTTATTGCGCCGTCATCCGAATGTGTTTCTCGACATCAGCGGAATTCCACCAAAGGCTTTGCTGAAATATTTTCCGCGCATCGATGAAATCGCCAAGAAAACAATGTTCGGGACCGACTGGCCCGGGCCGGGCGTACCGGAAGTGAAAGACAACCTCGATGCCTTTCGCGCGCTATCGCTCAGCGAGGCGACCCAGAAACAGATACTCTCGAACACGGCGCTCAGCATTTGGCCGGAATGACTTTTGCGATGACTCGCCGAAAATCACCAGCGCTGATGGACCTGCGGCGCGAATTTTTTCGTCGTAAATGCGCTTAATTGCCGTCATGGCCTCTGCAGAAAGTGGCGCTGAACCTGAAGCTCGACAATTATCTGCAACCTGCTCCGGCCGTTTTCCACCCGGGATCGCGCACGACACTGCGTCAAACATCAAAATCCAACGCAGTGCGAACTGGCTCATAGAGACACCGGCCGGCACTTGCCCGCGAATCTCCTCGACGGCTTCGAGTCCTAGTTCGTAATCTACTCCGGAAAACGTCTCGCCCATGTCGAACATTTCGCCGTGACGATTAAAGTTGCGGTGATCGTCTTTTGGGAACGACGTATCACGCCGCAGCTTTCCGGTCAGCATGCCGCTGGCCAGCGGCACTCGCGCCAAAATACCCACCTGCTTCTGCTGGGCCTGCGGAAAAAACAATTCCGCCGGACGTTGGCGAAAGCAGTTAAAGATAATCTGCACGCTTTGCACGTTAGGAAATTCAATCGCCTTCAGTGCCTCTTCCACCCTTTCCACACTGACGCCGTAATACCGAATCTTCCCCGCTTTCACCAGGTCATCGAGCAATGCGAAAATTTCAGAATGATAATAAGCATCGGTCGGCGGGCAATGCAGTTGCAGCAGATCGAGGGTCTCTGCTCCGATATTCCGCAAGCTATCGTCGATCCAGGCGTTCAGATTCTGCCGGTTGTAGCCCTCGACTAACTGCTTGGGCAATCGCCGCCCCGCCTTGGTGGCGACAATGATCTCTTCTTTTCTCTCCTTCTTTAGTTTTGCAATCAGGCGTTCGCTGCGGCCGTCACCGTATACGTCTGCCGTGTCGATAAAATTGACCCCGCTGTCAATGGCTTGGTGCAGCGTCTTCATCGCATCTTCGTCGGAGACATGCCCCCAAAATCCACCAATCGCCCACGCTCCAAAGCTAATCTCCGAAACTTTCCACCCAGTACGGCCCAGTGCCCGGTATTTCATGGTCCTCTCTCTTTCACTTTAACGTGCAGACAAAAAAGTATAGTGAACCTGATCTTCCTTCAAAAGCGATTCTCTTATCCGGCAAAATATTCAAAGTTGCGTCTACCTCGCCGATGCTGCTAGTTTCATTGTTTTCACGCCGACCAAAATGGCCAAACTATCTTCTTCGCAAGTGCTCAATATCGCTGATCTCCGGCGTATAGCGAAACGGCGTGTGCCCCGGGCGGTCTTCGACTACCTCGACGGCGGAGCGGATGCGGAAATCACGCTACGGGAAAATTGCCGGGCCTTTGAAGACATCATCTTCAGGCCACATCAGGCGATTGCCATGGAAACCTGCCATCTCGGCACCACGGTTCTTGGCAACCAAATTTCCTTTCCCGCTATGCTGGCGCCGGTCGGTTACAGCCGGCTGATGCACCCCGAAGGCGAAGTGGCAGCGGCGCGGGCCGCAGGAGAAGCCGGCACCGGCTACATTCTGTCTACGATTTCCGGCCACAAACTCGAAGATGTGAAGGCGGGGACCAAAGGCTTTGCCTGGTACCAGCTTTATTTAGCTGGAGGCAGACCGGCGGCTGAAGGCGCAATTGCGCGAGCACAGAAGGCAGGGTTCAGTGCACTGGTGGTCACCATCGATACTGCGGTCGCCGGAATGAGGGAGCGCGATCCGCGGAATGGAGTTCCTCAACTCCTTGGAAATGGCGCGTTTGCCAAACTTCCATTTCTGCCGAATCTGCTGCTTCATCCCGGATGGTTGATGGCATTCCTGCTGGATGGCGGCGTGCCCAAGCTGGAAAATGTCGTAGTGCCCGGCAAGGGCCCGCTGGACATGGTGAATGTCAGCGAATCCTTGTCACGCGGCGCCGTAAGTTGGAAAGATCTGAGTTGGATTCGGGAGTGCTGGCCGGGTCCGATTGTGATTAAGGGCCTGCTCATCGCCGATGACGCGCGGCGGGCGGTGGACGAGGGGGCTTCAGCAATCGTGGTATCAAATCACGGCGGCCGGCAACTGGATTCGGTCTCGCCGACCATCCGTGCGCTCCCCGAAGTCGTAGCGGCAGTTGGCAATCAGGTCGAGGTCCTCATGGATGGTGGGGTTCGGCGCGGCAGCGACATCGCGAAGGCGCTCTGCCTTGGAGCGCGTGCGGTTTTGGTTGGACGCGCTTATGCCTACGGCCTCGCGGCCGCTGGGCATCCCGGCGTTGAGCGCGCAATCCAGATTTTGAAGAAAGATTTCGAGCGCACCATGCGCCTGCTCGGGTGCCAGTCGGTCAGTGCTTTGGACGCGTCCTATATAAGTTACCCGCGCGAGTGGCGCGATTCTTTGCAGCATTGAGAATTAGCGATCGACATTCGAAGGTTGCGATTCGGCCTAGACGCGCAGGATCATGACTTCGGTCGCCTTGATGAGCGCTGCAGCAGTCTGGCCCGCTTTCAAATTCATCTCCCGCGCCGACCGCGAGGTAATGATCGAGGTGATCTGCTGGCCACCAATCGACAACGTAACTTCCGCCATTAAACCGCTGATACGAACTTCCTCGACCCTTCCAACTAACTGATTGCGCCCGCTTACCCGGCGAATGACGTCTTTGCGCTCCGAAGCAGTTTTGCCGCGGACCCGAAAAAGCAAACGGTCAACTTCCGACTGGGGTACGCGATGATGTCCGCCCGCAGTGCGCACACTTCCTATTTTCTCTTTGTAAATCCACTGCTTAATAGTCGGGAAACTAACGCCGAGTTGCAGGGCGGCGTCGCGCGGCGTCAAGAGCGGTCCGGATTTCGGCTTCGGCATTTTTTTGCCTCGTATGCGTTGTAAATCCTATCTTGCCACTGCGCAGGAGATCAATCGCATGACCATCCTACAAAGATATCGCTCTCCAGAGCACGCTCGGAGCTTCATGCGATTTGCGATCCGGCGATAACGAGACGCCGTGCGCCATCAACTTTTCGATCTCATCACGGTCCGAATCCCGCCACGCGCGCCGTTGGCAGCGCAGTTCAGCGCGGCAGCGGCACAGGCGAAATCGAGTTGGCGCTGCAATGGCCATCCTTGCAGAAGCGCATAAATAAAACCTGCGTGAAAAATATCGCCGGCGCCAGTCGTGTCCACGACCGGAACTCGAAACGCGGGAGCGTGATGAAAATCTTTGCCGTCCCACGCCAGCACCCCATCTGATCCCAGCGTCGCCGCTGCCAACCGGCATTGAAACGGCGCTGCAGCAGCGGAAGAGACTTCTTGAGATCACTCTCACCGCAAACCATCGTGCGGAAAATCTTTGCTGACGATAAGATAGTCAACATTTTTCATCAGCTCTTCGATTCCTGGATAAGCCTCATCGAAATCGGCAATCACGGGAATTGCGCCTCGCGTGCCCAGTTTGCGGCAGTTGTAGCTGCGGCGGTGTCACATCCATCCACGAGAAGCGCGCGCGCGTCTGGAGATCCATTCGCGTTTGAGTTCAGCAGGCTGAAGCAGCAGATTCTTCATCCTGACGACGAATAACCGTGCGCTCGCCGCTTGGATCAACGAGAATGAACGACTGATGGCTGGCGCATTCCGGAGCGGTGATGATTTGCGCGTCGACTCCAGCGCGCGCAAATTCCTGGCGGTGAAGTGCGGCAGCAGGATCGTCTCCGAGTTTCCCTACGTATCGGGTTCTTAATCCCCACGCTGGCATGCAATGACCGCGCTTGCCACTTGTCCGCCAGGCAACACGCTCACCGAATCCGACTTCGACTTTGGAACCACGATCAGGATGACGAGGCACGGAAATAATCGTGTCAGTAGCATTCAGCCCCACGCCCGCCACGTCGACTTTGGTTGATTCGGTCAAATTGCTTTTGGCGACGAGTCGGACTGCTTCGTATCACAAGATCAATCAATGCTTTTGGTCAGCTTCTCCGCCCGGGCAAGCAGCAACTCGCGCTCGCGCACATTTTGCGTCAGCGTGGCTGCACGCTCAAATTCGGCGCGGGCTTCAGCCAGACGTCCCAGCTTGGTCAGCAGGTCGCCGCGCACGCTGGGCAACAGATGATAATTCTTCAGCGACGATTCCGCCGTGAGCTTCTCGGTCAATTCAAAACCTGCTGCCGGACCTGAAGCCATGGCGACGGCAACTGCACGATTCAGCTGCACCACCGGCGACGGCGCGAGTTCCACCAGCTCATCGTAAAGCTGACACGATTCTCACCCCATCGGTTTCTTCAGGAGTATGCGCTCTCGCGTGGCAGGCGGCGATTGCGGCTTGGACGGTGTATGGGCCGCGTTCGGAGTTCAGTTTTTCCGATCGCTCCAAGTGCCAGCAGTCCACGATGAATCAACAACTGGTCCCATTTACCCCGGTCCTGATCAAAGAGCAAGATCGGCTCGCCGGTGGGGCCCAACTCGCGCCTTGGCGCGCGAAGCCTGAATTTCCATCAGACGCAACCAGGCCGTGAACTTCGGGTTCCTGGGGAGCAAGTTCCGCCAGAACACGGCCGAGCCGAATCGCATCTTCGCAAAGCGCAGGACGCATCCAGTCGGTGCCCGCGGTCGCCGAATAACCTTCATTGAAGATCAAGTAAATCACTTCAAGTACCGATGACAGCCGCGTCCACCAGTTCCGCGCCTCGCGGAACTTCGAATGGAACTGCGAGCATCCGCCAGCGTTCGCTTGGCGCGGACAATTCGCTGCGCGATAGTCGGCTCCGGCAACAGGAATGCACGCGCGATCTCATCTGTCTTCAAACCTCCGAGCAGGCGAAGGGTAAGCGCGGTCCGGGCTTCGGTAGACAGCACGGGATGACATGAGATGAACATCAACCCGAGCAAATCATCGCCGATGTTGTCGTCGAGGTTGGCATTGAAATCTGGCATGGCCATTTGCCGGATTTCGACGTCGCGGCCAATTTCTTCGTGCTTGCGGACCAGAAGTTGATTGCGGCGGAAAGAATCAATGGCGCGATGTTTGGCGGTGGCCATCAGCCAGGCGCCGGGATTATCCGGCACGCCCGCCGTCAGGCCATTGCTCGAGCGCAGCAACCAGCGCGTCCTGCGCCAGATCTTCAGCCAATTCGAGATCGCGGACGATACGCATAAGTCCGGCGATCAGCTTTGGCGATTCCATCCGCCAGACCGCGTCGATGGTGCGATGTATATCGGTGGCAGTCACTGCCACCGATCACATCACGTTTTAGCGGGTTGCTGCAACCTCCTCCGGCTGATGACAACTCGCCTGGTCCGCCTGTTCGCCGTTCATTTCGTAAAGCTGGCGCAACTCGCACTCTCCCTCGCCGGCGACTGCAAGAAACTTTCTGGCCAACTCGATCGCCTCTTCCTTCGAGTTCGCTTTTAAGATTGCGAAACCGCCCACTACCTCCTTCGCCTCGGTGAATGGACCATCGGTTACGGACAATTTGCCATTCGACCGCCGGACGCGCGCCCCCAAAGCCGACGGCAAGCAGCCTTCGGTCGCCAGCAGCCAGCCTGCCTTGAATCCTTCTTCCACGAGCTTGCCCATAGTTTCCATTTCCGCCGCGGTAGGCGGGAGTGGTCCGCTCTTCGTGCTTGTAAATACTCAGGAATCGCATTTGGTGTTCTCCTTGAAATTTTTTAGTTCAGTTTTGCGAGCTGGATTCTCGGGAGTTTCTCGCCCGCACAAGAATCCTCGCTCTATGAATACGTCGATTAAGAGACCCGAAAATCGACACAGAAACACACAATTTTTATGACGCCTTCTGTTTCTCCACCTGCTGCCGAATCCGTTCTTCTTGCTCTTTTATTTCCGGGGTTACAGCATCGCCGAAATCTTCGAACTCGTAGACCGGCCGGAGTTCGATCTCGGCGCCACCGTCGAACGGAGCGCGCTTGAGCCACTCGACCGCTTCTTCCATCGACCGCACCTGCCACAACCAAAAACCGGCAATGATTTCCTTCGACTCGGTGAACGGGCCGTCAATCACGGTTTTCGTGGGCGCCTGAGAACTTCACCTTCTTGCCATTTGAGGTCGGTTTAAGGCCTTCGGCCGCCAGCATCACACCAGCTTTGGCCAGTTGCTCGTTGAACTTGCCCATTTCCTCGAAGAGCTTCTTGTCAGGCAGGACACCGGCTTCGGAATTCTTGTCGCCCTTTACTATGACCATGACTCGCATCGTAATTCTCCTTATTTGTATTGGAGCTTGTCTCTCGGATTGAAATCGCTTCGGAATCCTCGCTCTATTATCACGTCGAACGAGGAGAGGGGAAATCGACACAAGTACAGGATTTTTATTGAATTTTATATGCCACCAGCAAGCTATGGCGCCGATCACGATGAATGGCTCTTTGCCGGAAACGACAGCCTCGGGTAAGGACGCGTCCGGTGATTCGTGGGTGATATCTTCTTCGCAGGCGAAAAAACGCAGGAATGCCCGGCGTTGCATGGTGTCATGGTCGCGAATCGCGCCCCGCAACATGGGATAATCGCCTCCAGGGCGTCGAGCACCGAACGCTGGGTAACCGCGCCCTCAACTTCGGCAAGGGCACCTCACTACCGACATGCGCCAGATTTCGCAGGTGGAATGGGAGGACTATGCGGATCGTGGCCATCGATCCCTACCCTCCTAATGATCTAGCTTCATTATTTCAGCTTCTCATTTTAATCCCCGTCGTATCTGAGCCGCACGGCGCCAGAAGCGAAATTAAGGCGAAGCTCGGCGTTAAAGCATGCTCTTGACATGAGCGGAGACTGCCATGCCGGTTAGCATTATTGAATACCGACCGGACGGTCGGTCGGTTTTCGGATTTCAACGCAGCAACTGAGGAGATGCCTGAATGGCCACTGTTTTTTATGAGCATGACGCTAACCCTTCTGCCCTGAAGGGCAAGACCATCGCAATTTTTGGCTATGGAAGCCAGGGCCATGCCCAGGCGCAGAACCTGCGCGACAGCGGCTATCAACGTCATCGTCGGACTTGACCCGACCCGCGCCAGCGCCAAGCAGGCGCAGGCGGATGGCTTCACGGTTCTGGCTCCCGCAGAAGCGGCGAAGAAGGCCGACTGGATTCAGATCCTGACTCCGGACGAGACTCAGGCCGAGTTCTACGAGTCAGCCATTAAACCGGGCCTGACCAAGGGCAAAGTTCTCGGCTTCTCGCACGGCTTCAGCATTCATTTCAAAACTATTGTTCCGCCGCCCGATGTCGATGTGGTGATGATCGCGCCCAAGAGCCCGGGCCATTTGTTGCGGCGGGTTTATGCCGAAGGCCGCGGCGTTCCTGCGCTGATCGCGATCCAGCAGGATGCCAGCGGTCGCGCTCACGAACTGGCGCTTGCTTACGCGTACGGCATTGGTTCCACCCGCGCCGGCGTTTTGCAAACCACCTTCAAAGAAGAAACGGAAAGCGATCTGTTCGGCGAGCAGGCGGTGCTTTGCGGCGGCCTGACTTCGCTGATCAAGAAAGGCTTTGAGACTTTGATCGAAGCCGGCTATCAGCCCGAGATCGCATACTTCGAGTGCATTCACGAAATGAAGCTGATCGTGGATCTGATCTACGAAGGCGGCCTGGATCGCATGCGCTATTCGATTTCGAATACCGCCGAGTACGGCGACCTGACTCGCGGACCAAAAGTTGTGGGCGACGAAACCCGCGCGGCCATGAAGAAAATTCTTGCCGACATTCAGGCCGGAACTTTTGCCCGTGAATGGATCGCGGAAAACAAGTCTGGCGGCAAAGAACTTCGCCGCGCTGCGAGCAGCAGAAAAGAAGCACAAGGTTGAAGAAGTGGGAGCGCAACTGCGCGGCATGATGTCCTGGCTGCAGAAGGATTCCAGCAAGCAGGCGCACAAGGCTGAATCGACCGAAAAGAAGAAGGTTGTGAATGCTTAGAGGCGCGGAAATCGTTTTGCAGTGCCTGCGGGCTGAAGGCGTCGACCTGGTTTTCGGCTATCCGGGCGGCGCGATCATGCCGCTGTATGACGCGCTGGATGGCAGCGGCATTCGCCACGTGCTCACGCGGCACGAGCAGGGCGCGGTTTTTGCGGCAGAAGGCCATGCGCGCGCCACGGGAAAAGTCGGCGTGGCGATCGCCACCAGCGGGCCCGGCGCGACCAATCTGGTGACCGGCATCGCCGACGCGAAAATGGATTCGGTTCCGCTGGTTTGCATCACCGGGCAGGTGCGCAGCGCGTTGATCGGGACCGACGCTTTTCAGGAGACCGATGTTTTCGGGGTGACGCTTTCGCTGACCAAGTGGAGCCGCCTGGTGCAGACCATCGACGAAATTCCTGACGGCCATTGCTGAAGCTTTTTATTGGGCGCGCGAAGGCCGCCCGGGCCGGTGGTGATCGATATTCCAACCGATTTTCTGAAAGCAAAAATGGAATTTGCCGGACCGGTGAAGTTCACGCCGCATGCCGCGCCCTTCCGATTCCGCGGTAGACGCGGCTTTTAGCGACAAGCTGATTTCGTTGCTGCAGAAGGCAGAGCAGCCGGTGGCGCTGGTCGGCGCGGGAGCGAAACTTTCCGGGAGCGATTTCGGAACTGCGAAGTTTGCTGGATGATCTGAACATTCCGACCTTCGCCACGGTTCACGGGCTGGGCGCGGTTGAGCCGGAAGCTCCCTATTACCTGGGCATGGTCGGCATGCATGGCACTCGCGCCGCGAACATGGCACTGCATGAAAACGATCTGCTGCTGGTTTTCGGCGCGCGTCTGGATGACCGGGTCACCGGCGATCCCACGCGCTTCGCGCCGCATGCTAAAATCGTGCACTTTGAAATTGATCCGGCGCAACTCGATCGGGTGCGCGCATGCGAACTTCCAATCATTGGAGATCTTGCGAAGACCATTCCGGCGTTCCACAAGAAGCTGCGCACGTCGAAGTTGCCGAACTGGAATGAATGGAGAGCCGTGGCTTGCGGCGAAGATCGCGCGGAACTCGATCCGCGCGGACTTGTCGCAGCCCACGATTCGCTTTCTCGATGAGCTTTTCAGCCGGCTGACCGCAAGACAGCGTAGTCATTGCCGATGTAGGCCAGCACCAGATGTGGGCGGCGCAACGCTATCGCTCTGCCTCGCCGCGAGGATTTATCACCTCCGGCGGATTGGGTTCGATGGGCTTTGCTTTGCCGGCGGCGGTTGGAGTTCAACTTGCAAAGCCAGATGCAACCGTGCTCTGCGTTTCCGGCGATGGCGGATTTCAGATGAACATTCAGGAACTGGCCACGGTGCGCCGCCTGAATCTGCCGATCAAGATGGTGATCATCGACAACAAATATCTGGGCATGGTGCGGCAGTGGCAGCAGCTTTTCTATCAGCGGAATTATGCCGAGACCGATTTGAGCGACAACCCTGATTTTGTGGAGATCGCCAAAGCGTATCGCATCAATGCTGTGCGCATGCAGGAAGATGTCATGCGCGAATATCCGGTCACCAGCGACACCGCAGATTCGCTCGAGCGTTTTCTGCGCTCGCCGGAGCCGGAGTTGCTGGTGTTTGATTGCGCACCCGAGGCCAATGTTTATCCGATGGTTCCGGCAGGAGCGGCGCTGTCAGAGATGTTGTTCGAAGAAGAATTAGCGATGTTTGTGTGGAGACAGCCGCCCTCGGCTGTCCATCGAGCGGAGCTGGATCGTAACTGAGGAAGTAGGGAGAAGACGCTTATGCACGCATTTCACATTCACTATCGCAACACTCAAGGCACGCTGATGCGCATTCTGACCGCGGTTTCTCGCCGCGCATTAGATGTGCATTACCTGCAAGCCTCAGCCAATGGGAACGGCCATCACGCCAATCTTTTGCTGGACGTAAATAGCAAGCAGATAGGCCAACTCTGCCGCGACTGGTATGCAATTGTGGATGTAATAGATGTTCGGGTAGGCGCGCCCAGCGCCGAAATGCTCGATCCCTCAACCGGATTGCCGAGCGCTCATCCGCCGGCCTCGGCGGGCAAGACGGCAAAAGCGCTAGCGCTGCCATGGCCTGATCGTCGGGCAGCAAATCTTTTACGGATTCGAGCAAGTCGTGGTCAGCAAGTCACAGATATTTCCGCTCAAGGCTTCCCGAGCCGATTGACCTGAGTCAGCGAATGTTCCCAGCGCCCAATTCCACTGGATGAAGCGCAAAACCGAAACAAAATCCATTTGCTGCGATGACACGTAATTGGTCTTCGCCAAAGGCGAGATCACCAGCACCGGAACCCGCGCACCCAGGCCGATGGTCCCATTCAATTGCGGCGGAGCCATGTGGTCATACCAGCCGCCGCTCTCATCCCAAATCACAATCATCGCGGTGCTGGACCACGCACTGGAACCTTTAACCGCCTGCACCAAATTGTCGAGCCACTCGACGCCGTTCGCGATATTCCCCTGCCCTGGATGCATGCTGTGCCCCGGTGAGGCGTTCACCCACATCACAGACGGCGCAGTCCCTGCAGATAATTGCGATTCGAAATCCGCGAGCGAGAAATTCTGGACGTTGGCGGAATTGGCCGTCGTCTGAAAATACTGGAAGGGATTCTCCTGGGGAACATAATGCATGCAGGTTCCATTCTGCTCGTTGGAGAAATACTCATGCATCCAAGCCCATGAAATTTTCGCCGCCGAAAGTTGGTCGCCCACGTTCTGGTAAGTCAGCGGGGGGGTGATGGTCGCGCCGATGCCCTGGTTCTGTTGATACAGGGCTGCGCTGCAGGCGTCTAATTGCGGATAGCCGTAGGGGTCGCTGCCCGTCCCAACACCAGCCGACGTCATGTAGAGCATGTTGCTCGGCTCGCTGGCCATGGCGGAGGCATAAAAATTATCTGCCAGCGCATACTGTTTGCGCGTAATTCCAGAGCGTATTCACCCCGAACTGCTGGCCGTCGTTCGCGGTGCCAATGCTGGTGTTGTCGTAATAGTCCATCGATTCGTCGCCATTCTCGAAGGCATATTTATCCATCTTGCCGGAGTCGAAGGCGATTTGATAACTGGTGGCGGTGTGATTCAGGTCGGTCGGGACTCAGATTGGCCAGCAACTGCGGAGTGATCGTATTTCCTGCCTGGTCCACCTGCTGGTAACTGGGCAGGGCAGAATTCAGCCCATTCGCACCTGGGATAAGTGCCAAACAGGTGATCGAAGGATGCGTTCTGCATCACCACAATCATCAGGTGTTTGATCGCTGAACGCGGCACCGATGACGAGCGGAGCTGGCGACGGTGGGTCGCTTGGTGTTTGCGTGCCACCGCCGCCGCCGCAACTCGCAATTGCCAGGCAGAGCACAACCAATCCCGCCTAGTTTTAACAAAAAGTTCATACCAAGTTCGCGCTTTTTTAATAAGCGCCCAACTTCGATGCCCATCAGTCAAATGCAAGTTGCTCAATTTATGGTGCAATGACCTCGGACAATCGATGCTCGAAAGAACAGCCCGGCAAGTACGGGCATTTACCGGAATTTCCGCAATGCAGGTCACTTCGAGCAGCGGCGCGGCTTTCGCTTTCCCTGGCTGCTGTCGTAATCTTCTAAACCTATGGATCCGAAACATCGCAGCCGTCTCATCACTGAAGGGCGCGACCGCGCCGGCGCTCGCTCCATGTTCAAAGCCATTGGTTTCACCAGCGAAGATCTGGCAAAGCCGCTGATCGGCGTCGCTAACACCTGGATTGAAACCATGCCGTGTAACTTTCACCTGCGACGGTTAGCGGCGAAGGTAAAGGAAGGCATTCGCGTCGGCGGGTGGCACTCCGATGGAATTCAACACCATCGCCATCAGCGACGGCGAGACCATGGGCACGGAAGGAATGCGGGCTTCCCTGGTGAGCCGCGAAGTCATCGCCGACTCGATCGAATTGGTTTGCCGCGGGCAATTGTTCGACGCCGTGGTTTGTATTGTTGGCTGCGACAAGACAATTCCCGCCGCCGCTATGGCGCTGGCTCGTCTCGATCTGCCCGGCCTCGTGCTTTACGGCGGGCACCATCGCGCCGGGAAATTTTCGCGGCAAAAATGTCACCATTCAGGATGTTTACGAGGCCATCGGCGCGAACGCTGCTGGCAAATTAAGCGACTCCGATCTGCAGGAACTGGAAAATGTCGCGTGTCCCGGGGCCGGCGCTTGTGGCGGCCAGTACACCGCCAACACCATGTCGACGGTGATGGAAATGATCGGCCTCTCTCCTATGGGCTACAACAGCGTGCCCGCAACCGATCCGCACAAAGATGAAGTTGCCTTCCGTTGCGGCGAGTTGGCGCTCGACTTGTTGAAACGCGGGGCCAAGATAAAAGATATTCTCACGCGCGATGCCATCGAGAATGCCATTGCGTCGGTTGCCGCGAGCGGTGGATCCACGAATTCAGTGCTGCACTTGTTGGCCATCGCGCGCGAAGCCGGAGTTCCGCTTGAGATCGATGACTTTCAGAAGGTCAGCGAGCGCACGCCGCTGTTGTGCGATCTGAAGCCCTTCGGGCAGGTTCGTCGCGACCGATATGCATCGCGCCGGAGGAATTCGCCTGCTCGCGAATCGTTTGCTGCAAGGCAAAAAACTTCATGCCGGTGCAATGACCGTGACTGGTAAAACCATCGGTGAAGAAGCCGCAGCCGCCGTCGAAACTCCTGATCAGGAAGTAATCGCTCCCCTCGATCGGCCGCTCAAAGCAAGCGGAGGCCTGGTTATCCTGCGCGGCAATCTGGCGCCGCAAGGCTGCGTCGCCAAAATCAGTGGACACGAACGGCTGAGCCAGCGCGGCCCAGCCCGGGTGTTTGAATCCGAAGAAGAAGCAATGAGCGCGGTCACTGGAAAGCGCCTGAAGGCTGGCGACGTGGTCGTGATTCGCAATGAAGGCCCTCGCGGCGGACCGGGCATGCGCGAAATGCTGGGGTGACGGCAGCGATTGTGGGCGAGGGACTCGGCGAGTCGGTTGCGCTGCTGACTGACGGCAGATTCAGCGGCGCCACCCGTGGCCTGATGATGGGCCATGTCTCCCCTGAAGCGGCTTTGGGCGGCCCCATCGCGGCGGTGCATGAAGGAGACATGATTCGTATCGATGTCAATCAGCGAGTGCTGGAAATGGAAATCAGCGATGCCGAGATCCAGCGCCGGATGTCGCAATGGAAGGCACCCAAGCCGCGGTTTGCGACCGGGGTTTTCGGGAAATATGCTGCATTGGTTCACTCCGCGTCGGAGGGAGCCATCACGCAGGCCTAAGTAATTCATTCCTTTGATGAACAACATATGGACCCAATCGTTCGGAATGACTCGGAAGTTGACGTGCGAGGCGCCCGCTGCCACGCAAACCGGCGCCGCGAATTAACCGAAAATTGACCTAATCATTGTTTGCAAGTCTCTGCGCATCCAAGTAACTTGGTGTGAGGCGGTGACGGTTTTGCGCAGGGGTAAGGCATTCTTTCCAGCTTGTATATTTCTCGGTCTTTCGGTTTAGGCGCAGGTTCAGCGTTCGCGCAGAGCCGCGACCAGCTTGCGCCTACACTTTCCAGCGCCCATCATGGATTTACCGTGTTCGCGCCGCGCGGTCATCGCAACGACGGACCGCCGAATTCAACGCTCATCGCCGGCGCAGTTTCGCTGGCATCGATTCCATCAAGAGCTTTAACGGCGAGTTTCGCGCGCCCGGCGTTGGGACCGTCAGGAATTCCGCAACGCAGGTGGCTTTATACAATTGCTGGTGGCCGCCCCGAACTCGGCGGAACTACAGCCTTCGAGGCACCCATCGTTCCTGTATCCCTGGACCTGCTGGATTATGACGGGAGCGTTCGGGTTGTGAACGGGCACAGGTTGCATTACTCGGTCGAGCCGTTTGTGAATGCAGTTATGAATTCTCCGATTTTTCAGCGCGCAGACTACAGCAGCAGCGAAGTGCCCACCCAGTTTTCGGACGCGGTCCAGCGCGCCGAGTTCAACAACGTAATGAGATACGACTGGCATACGCTGCTGAAACCTGCATTGAAGCCGGCTCGCACGCTTTCCATTCCGCGCGGCGTCATACTACTTCGCTTTGAATCGCGACGGCTCCTGCTGCGCCTTCGTGCTGGCAGATATTGACGTATTCTCGAACCGGCTGTTTCCGGCAACGGTGAAGGATGATTCCACTCCGATCGGCGCAGCCGAACATGCGGGCGACATCAGCACTAAAAGCATCGCCACTTTTTTCTTTCCTAATACTTTTCTCTATCTGAATCGCAATCCCAACCACTGTTGCGTGCTTGGGTTTCATACTTATGATTACGAGCCGGGCGATGCCAGTAATGGATTTCGCGAGAAGCGTTACGTGCTGAATTACTCGAGCTGGATCAGTCCCGGCCTGTTCAGCCCGGGATTCGAAGACGTCACGGCGTTGAGCCATGAGGTCACCGAAAGTCTGAACGATCCATTTGTCGGCAGCGACGGAATTCACGGCATCACGCCGTGGTGGCTTTCGCAAAATGGAAACTGCCAGAATGATCTCGAAGTAGGCGACGCGATTGAAGGTTTGCCGGAATCCACCGTGCGCTATTAAGACCGGCGGCACGACTTATCATCCGCAGAACGAAGCGCTCTTGCAGTGGTTCGAGTTTCAGACGCCTTCCACCGCGCTGGGCGGCGCCTATAGTTATCCCAACCAGAGCGTGCTGACTTCGCTTTCGCCGAACGTAGGAGTGAACTGTAAGTAGCTCATCAGCCTCAGGAACAGCGTCTAATTAATCCCACCGGCAGGTGATTCCATCATCTTGCGTCTGACAATCTTGGGTTTAGCTGATGGCTGAGTGCTGACGGCTGATGGCTGACGGCTTAAAAAGAAAACCTCACCTGCAAATCGATGCGCCGGTTCGCGGATGCGGAGGCAAAGGGTCCGCCGGCAATATTGATCGATTGACCGAAGTATGGAGAGCTTAAATTCCCAACCGGCGGCCCAGGATTGAAGGTATTCAGCAGGTTGCGCGCCGCAATGCTGAATGTAAGACTGTAGCGCCGGCTGACACCACCGCCATGGCCTCCAAAGGGATTACTTCCTCCTGCTCCGCTCAGGCCGCCCGGGGCCGAGACCGCCTCCATGGCCATGCGGACCGCCGTAACCTCGATCTCCGCCTGAGGACGCACCTTTGGTTTCGGGACCAAATCCGATCGTCTTGCTCAGGCGCAGATTTAAAGTCGCGTCGGATGGGCCGGTGCAGTAGTTCACCGGCACCGATCTCGCGCCGTTGTCTAACCGTCGAAAAAGACGCTCGCGAGGTGCAAACTGCGTTGGTCGCGCTGCCCGCGAACCATGGGCGGTCGTTAAAAATCGAGTCCCCGTTGTTGTCCTGACCGGTCGTGAGGTTGTAGGGCTCGCCCGGAATTGATGATGACAAACGGGCTCAGCGAAAATGAGTAGGGCAAAGAGAAATTGCCGCCCGACGAATACCCGATGACGCACGTCGAAAGCCGCGCGCCCGTAATCCGCAAGCGGGTCGTACTGGTTGGAAAGAAAACTCGCTTCCGATGTAGTTCCGCTGGAAAAGAAGCCGCCCGCACTGCCTCCGGAACTCGCGTCGCTATTTGCGTAATTCAAAACGTAAAAGCCGAACAGCGAAACTCGGCGGCCGGTATTGACCCGCACATTGGCGATCAGCTGGTTCTGGCGAAAGATTCCGCCCGAGTCGTATTGGTAGATATTCTGGCTGGTCCCGTTGGGAGTGATCCCGCCTGGAACGTATGGCGCGTTAATGTTGTCGATGTAAAAAGCATGCTCGCCGCGTGAGTTCAGATACGTTACCGAGACGGTTGCGTTCTTTGTAACCTGGCGTTCGATACTGGCGGCGGCTCTGCATTGTGTAGGGAGCACGCAGGTTCGGGCGAAATTTGATACATCGTCGGCGAAGCGCCGGCCAGGTTGACGAGTTGGCTGTACGGCGGAAGCTGCGAGGCGCTGGTTCGAGTAAAAGTCGGGGTTTCTGATGGTGACTTTGGGTTGCGTGACTCCATTCAGCAGGTCCGCTTCCTGTACCAGGTTGTAACCGAAGCGGTCGTAGAAGATGCCGAAACCGGCTCGGAGCACGGTTTTCGGCGCGGATTTCCCGTTGCTCCCCAAGCCCCACGCTACGCCCAAACGCGGGGCAAAATCCGCATGGTCGTGAATGTTGTTCTGCGATTCGAAGCGCAGGCCATAAGTGAGAGACAGGTTCGGCTTCGCCCGCCACTCGTCTTCCGCATAAAGTCCGGCGTCGAACCAGCCGACGCTCACATTCGGAGTTCCGGTGGTAATCGAAAATTGCGACGGGCAGTTCTGCGGGCTGTAACTCGCCCTGACAGACAATTTCCCGCGTGCTGCGTTCTGCGTAAGCCTGCAGCGCCGCAACAAAGTTTCCGCCAATCGGAGAAAAAATGAACGTACCATTGAAATTCGCGTCCGTCGATTCCGCCGACGTAATGCCCGCGCAGCCTGGCCCCAAATTTGATCAGGTGGTTGCCATGCGTGATCGGAAGTGTAATTCTGCAGTTCGTAATTATCTTGCGTCGTGCGCACCAGACCCTCGGAGTTTTCGCCGCTGGTGAAAAATCCCTGCACTTCGATGGTCGGGCCCAAGCCCAGCGGGCAGCTGATGGTTGGTTTCGCGCTGGAACTGGAATCGCGTTTCGTTGACCACTTTCGGGCCCAAAACCTGGGTGTCGCTGATTTGCAGCGTGTGTTCCGTCTCATTCACGTTATAGGCCTGGACCAGGCAGAGAGAACGAGGTCAGGCCGGAGTTCAGCTCCCCGTCGTGAGTCAACTGGTAACGCATGGTCAAGGTATTGTTTGCGCTGAGCTGGTAATCGACTCGCGGGCTGATGCTGGTTCGAGTCCGGGGATTAGCAATCGATTCCAGCAGCGGCGGGCCAAAGACATCGTCGGGATTAACCGGGTGAATTGCGGAGTAGTCGTCCATGTTACGCCGCGACGCATCCAGAAAAAACGATGCCTTCTTACTGATCGGGCCGCCCAGGTTGCCATCGAACATGTCCGAGTTGTAGTCCGGCCTGGTCGGCACATACGGATTTTTTGAGTTCAGCACCGCATTGGTGTCATTGAAAAAAAACTGCCCGTGATAATGATCGCTGCCCGGCTTGGTGAAAATTTCGATGCGGCCGTAACCCAACTTGTCATACTGCGCGGAGAACGGATTCTGGTTGATGCGAATTTCGCGGATCGCCGACTTTGGCGGAAGCTGGCCGCCGGTAAATCCGTCGATATAGATTTGCCCGCCGTTCGGACCAGCCGCGGGCCCAGCCAATGCCTGCAGTTCATTCTGCAGTTCGTCAGGATCGTCGGACAAAGCTTCCAGGTCTTTACCTTTAATGATCAGAGAACTGGCATTCGAGGCTGCGCCTACGTCGAGCTGAGTTCCTTCCGATTCGACGTTGACCTTTTCTTCCTGCACCTGGACCTGCAAGCGCGAGGTTGAGTGTCTGTTTCTGGCCCGCAGCCAGTTCCACGCCCGGCTTTTGAAGCGGCGCGAAGCCCTTCGCAGTGGCGGCGACGCTGTAAGTACCGGGTTGAAGCGCATGAATTTCGAAGCCTCCGCCCTGATCAGTGGTGGCTGTACTTTGCTTGCCGCCCGGCGCGGTCACGGTCACGGTCGCTTGCGGAATTACCGCGCCGGTTTGGTCGAGCACCTTGCCGCTCAGGGTCGCAGTCGGCGCTTGCGCAAATGCCGGCACAGTTGCCGCCGCAATTAAAATAATAAGCAGTGAGTTTCTCAATTTTTTCCTCAGGAAATTTTCACTCGCCTTCGGCACCGCCGGGAGACGCGCCAAGATTCCAAGGCGAAAGGATGGTCGCCGCCGCCCCGCTGGGGGCAGCCGTCAAAATCGGCTCAACGCCGGCAATCAAGCGTAATTGCCGTCGGCGCAGAGCTGGCGCTCCCTTCGGTTGCCACCAGCATTACGGCGTCTCCCTTTTGCAGATCAGAAATTTTCACGCCCGGCATGCGGCTCAGCATCTGCTGAAAGTCCGGTGACCCGCTGGCGCGGCGATAGCCTTCACGGCCCTGCGGCGTCGGGCGAGGCGCCCGCACCATTCTGCCCGCGCCAATTTCCTGAACCTCGGCCTTGTCCGTTCCCTGCGCCTGCTGCCGGTGCCCGTTGCTGAAGATTCCCCAGCCCCGCTCTCAGTATTTCCGTTCGCAGCCGCAGCGCCGCCCTTCAATCTCGCCGCCAGCCTTTGAGCCACAAACGGCGGCAATTTGTGCATTTGCGAATCCGCTGTGATCTTGAGAGTGACCGGATGTTTGGTGAGCAAATCCATTACCGTGACGGTGTTGTTCGCAGCATCGGTTGAGATCACCGTTCCGGCTATATTCTCTGAATGTGCCGGAGACAATTGCCTGGGCAGTGAATTCGCTGCCGTCATCGCTTTTCGTGCGCCGCGCGCGCGCAGCTGGTCCCCAGGTTTGATCTGGTCCAATGTACCCGGCTTGGCCTCGATCAAAATTTACCGAGTCTGGTGAATAGCGCCTGAAAATAGTGGTTGGCGAGACCTGAATGACGATCGGCTTTGCCTGATGACACCAGCGCATTCGCCAGCGTAATGATGCCCCCGCCCGAATTAACTTCCTTCACAATTCCGCCGACGCCTTTGCGCCATTCCTCGCGTTCTTGCTGTTGACGCGCGGCAATGTCGCCTTGCGTCATCACGATCACGGTCGATGCCGTAACCGAATTCCCTTCCCCAGTCGGACCAATCGCAAGCATCCGGTCTCCCACGTGAATGTCAGAAGCTTGGATCGGGGTAGCGCTCTTGAGATCCGTCTGGCCGGGCGAGGCGCGAAGTATGCGAGTGGAGTCGGCGAAAGTTACGGTGACGTCTCCGCTATCGGTGGTCAATACAATTGAATTGCCGGCCATCGACTTGACCGTACCTACCGCCTTGGCAAATGCAGTCGGCGCCAATGCAGACTTACCCCGAATAGCGCCAACAATCCACACTTCAAGGCAAAGCCGCAGGCGGCACGAAAGCGCAAGTTTACAATTCGAAGTTTTTCACCGATTCCCTGATCATCATTCAATCACGCAAGGAGATCAAGGTGGGTAAAGAATTGTCAAACTCCGCTAAACGAAAGGCGAACACTGAACCATGCCTGGCGCTGATTTAAGCGCCGGATTATCGGCGTCAGGCGATTCCATTTCGAGAAGCGCCTTCTTGCGCTGCAGTCCCCAGCGATATCCTCCCAAGTCGCCATTTGCAGCGAAGCACACGGTGGCACGGGATTGCGATCGCCACCGGGTTGGTGGCGCACGCTCGCGCAACCGCGCGAACCGCCGACGGGCGCCGGATGGCTTTCGCAACTTCGGAGTACGATTTGGTTTTTCCGAAGCCGATGGATTGCAGATAAGACCACACCCGGCGCTGAAATGCGCGTGGCTTGAATGTCAAGCGGAAGCGAAGGCAACGGTTCGGAGTTGCCAATCCGCTGCACCACTTGTTGCGCCAATTTGTCCATACCCTGATCGTCGCGCCGCCTTATGGCAAAAGGAAACTCTTGCTTCAGTCCCTGCTCCAGTTCTTCTTCTGAATCTGCGAATTGAATGCTGCAAATTCCTTTGTCGGTTGCTGCAATCAACATGCGTCCGATCGGCGAGTCAGTGAACGAATAACGAATCGGTGCAGCGATCGCGCCTCGGCGATATTTCGCAGGCTCCATTCCCAACTCAGCCGATGTGCGCGAGTAAAGCCGGCTGGTCGAACTATATCCGGCATCATGCATCGCTCGCGTGACCGAATGGCCGGCCTTCAGCTTCTGCCGGAAACCCCGCATGCGGCACGAATCCGCATATTCTCTGGGCGTGATTCCGAGCACCGCCTTGAAAGTTCGTCTGCAAATGAAACGGGCTCTGCTGAAATTCGGCGCCGAGCCGCGCGAGCGTGATCGGCTCATCCAGATGCAGCTCGATATAGCGGCAAACTGATTTGATCAACTCCTGCCGCGGATTTCCCGCAACAGCTTTGGGCCGGCAGCGCAGGCATTCGCGAAATCCGGCAGTTTCCGCCTCCTGCGGCCGGCGAAAGAACATCACATTTTCACGCTCGCGGTCGCTTGGATGGACACGATGGCCGGCAGTAAACGCCGGTTGAAGAGACCGCAAACACAAATTTGCCATCGCTTGCGCCGTCCCGGCCCAGCACCGCCTGCCAGTGAGAGTCTTCGATGACGCTTTTCATATCCAACTGTCTTGGTTGTTCGACGCTGAGAATTGTATTGTTCATGGCTGCAGATTACGTGCGGCAGCAAAATCCAAAATATCCGCATCTTGCGGTCAAACCGATTTTTCCTGGCGCCAACACTGAACTTACCGCTCGCTGAACGTCTCACGCAGATAATCTGGCAGCGTGTCTTGCCAAGCGCGCATTTTGATTCCGTAGGCGGATAAGGCTCGCGTCAGAAAGAACCGAATAACTCGGCCTGGGAGCGGGACGGACAAATTTATCGCTGGTGGTCGGCCGAACCGACAGTGTTCGATCCCGCCTGTCGCAGAGTCTCGGCCGCAAAGTCATACCAGGAACATACTCCGCGATTTGTGGCGTGAATAATCCCCTTCGCGTCCGCATGACAAAGTTTGATGATTGCGTCCGCGAGATCGAAAGTGTAAGTCGGGCTTCCACGCTGATCATTCACCACTTCAAGTTCAGAGCGAGTCGCCGCCAACTTCAGAATCGTATCTGGAAAGCATTTCCCTCCCGGACCGAATAGCCACGACGTGCGCACGTATGCATGCGTCGGGCAGCAAGCCGAGAATCTTTTCTTCCGCATCCGCCTTACTCTTTCCGTAAGCATTTATGGGATGGCGCGGGTCATTGGCCTCGTAGGGCGTACTTTTCGTGCCATCGAAAACGTAATCGGTGCTGACAAATAAAAGCTTCGCGCGCGAGTTCGCAGCCGCCTTGGCCACATTCGCCGCGCCCGTGCGTGTTTACCGCCGCCGCCAGCGTTGGATTAATTTCGCACCCGTCCACATCGGTGTAAGCGGCCGAAAGGACGATCCACTCAGGATTGCTATCGGCCACGACCTTATCCACCTGGTCGGGAGATCGAATGTCGGCCTGAGCGCTGCCCAGGCCGGTGACATCGTCGCCGCTCCATTGGCGCATCAGTGCCTTGCCCAACATTCCGGTTGCTCCGAAAATTGTCACTCGCATAGAGGTCAAAAACGAATATAGCTCAACTGCGCCGGCGATCCTGCGCCAGAGGATCCTCGGCGACGGTATAAAATAGAGCATTACCGCCAAATCATTCCCGAGGTGCAATCCATGGCAACTGTTGAAGCTCCGATTCGTCCGCGCACCCGCGCACAGCAAAGCTCATTTCGCAATGAACCCATGTTGGATTTTACAAAGTGGGATGTTGCACGGCAGATGCGCGCCGCGCTTGACAAGGTCCACGGACAATTAGGTCGAGAGTACGACCTGATCATTGGAGGTCATCGGGTAAAGACGGCGGAAAAGATCCGTTCGCTGAATCCCGCGCGCCCCATCGGAAATTGTTGGCATTCACCAAAAAGCCGGCAAGGAACACGTTGAGCCCGCCATGCAAGCCGCTTTGAAGGCTTACGAGCACTGGAGCCGCACCCCGTTGGAAGAGCGCGTGTCTCTTGCTGTTCCGCACGGCCGACATACTGCGCGAGCGCAAGTTCGAGCTGATGGCGTGGCTGGTTTACGAAGTCAGCAAAAACTGGGGCGAGGCCGACGCCGACATCGCCGAGACCATCGACTTCTGCGAATTTTACGCGCGCGAGGCCCAGCGGCTTGGCCACGCAAAAGCTCCGGTGCAATTGCCGGGCGAAATCGATCACTTCTTTTATGTGCCGCTCGGCGTGGGAGCGGTAATTCCGCCCGTGGAACTTCCCTGCCGCAATTATGGCGGGAATGACGCTGGCGTCGATCGTCTGCGGCAATACTGTCATCCTTAAACCGTCCAGCGATTCGCCGACCATTGCGGCGAAATTTATCGAGATTCTGGAATCCGCGGGCATGCCCGAAGGCGTGGTGAACTTCTGTCCCGGCGCGGGCGCGAGTTTCGGCGACGCCGTGGTCGCGCACCCGAAGACCCGTTACATCGCGTTTACCGGATCGCGCGAAGTCGGCCTGCGAATCAACAAAGTTGCTGCCGATGTAGCGCCCGGCCAGATCTGGATCAAGCGCACCATCCTTGAGATGGGTGGCAAGGACGCGATCATCGTTGATGCCGACTCCGATCTGGAGACGGTGGCGAATGGCGTTGCCGCCGCGGCGTTCGGATTTCAAGGACAAAAATGTTCTGCCTGCTCGCGCGTCATCGTCGATGAACGCATTTACGGCAAATTCCTCGAACGACTCAAAGACAGCGTCGAGCGACTCACCATCGGCGATCCCGCAACTAACGTCAATATGGGCGCGGTCATCAATGAAGGATCGATGAAGTCGATCATGAACTACATCGATATCGGCAAGCGCGAAGGGCGGCTGATCACTGGCGGCAATCGCGCGACTGACGCAGGCGAAGGCTATTTCATTCAACCAACTGTGATCGCCGATATCCAGCCGAAATCGAAACTCGAGCAGGAAGAGATTTTCGGACCGGTGCTGGCGGTGATTAAATCGCGCAACTTCGAGCAGGCGCTCGATATCGCCAACGACACCGAATTCGGTCTAACCGGCGCGGTTTACACCGGCTCGCGCGAAAAAATCGAAATGGCAATGCGCGAATTCCACGTCGGCAATCTTTACATCAACCGCAAGTGCACGGGCGCAATCGTCGGCGCGCATCCTTTCGGCGGCTTCAATATGTCGGGAACGGATTCGAAGGCGGGCGGCCCGGATTACCTGCTGCTGTTCTCCAGGCAAAATCGGTCGGAGAAAAAATTACATAGGGTGTGGTGTGGCGTGGGCGCCCTCGCCCGCGAGTGTTTGGGTGCGGGCACAGTGTCCGCACTTGTTTTCACTTTCCTATCACCAGCTTCGCAATCGTCGAAAGCTGCATGTTCGACGTGCCTTCGTAAATCTTGCCAATCTTCGCATCACGCCAGTATTTCTCGACCGGATAATCTTTGGTAAATCCCGCTCCGCCATAAATCTCAATTGCGAGTGATGTCACGCGTTCGGCCACCTGCGAGCAAAAAAGTTTCGTCATCGCAGCCTCTTTCACAAACGGCATTCCGGCATCTTTCATGCGGGCAGCGTTGTAGACCATTAACCGCGCAGCTTCGATCTCTGTCGCCATTTGCGCCAGTTGAAATTGAATTCCCTGAAATTCAGAAATGCTCTTGCCGAATTGCTTGCGCTCTTGCGCGTACTTGGCCGCGTATTCCCACGCCCCACGCGCGACGCCCAGCATCTGCGCGCCAATGCCGATGCGGCCTTCGTTCAACGTTTCGATCGCAATCTTGTAACCCTTGCCAGCCTCGCCCAACACATTGCTTTTAGGAACGCGGCAATCTTCCAGAATCAATTCGCAAGTAGACGAAGCGCGAATTCCCAGCTTGTCCTCCTTCTTCCCGACGGTGAAGCCAGGAAATTCTTTTTCAATAATGAAAGCGGTAATCCCTTTGTATCCAGCCGATGGATCAACGGTCGCGAAAAGTACAAAGATTCCGGCTTCTTTTGCATTGGTGATCCAAAGCTTGCGGCCGTTCAGAACGTAATCGCTGCCTTTCAACTCCGCCCTCGTCTGCAGCGCAAAAGCATCTGATCCGGAGCCGGCTTCGCTCAACGCGTATGCTCCCACCGTGTCTGCAGCCATGCGGGACAGATATTTTTTCTTCTGCTCGGGGTTCGCCCAGCGCACCAGCGCATTGTTGACCAGCGTATTCTGCACATCGACCACGACGCCGGCGGACGCATCGGCCCGCGAAAGTTCCTCTACCGCGAGAATCGCTTCAAAGAATTTCCCGCCCGCGCCTCCGTACTGCTCCGGCACCTCGATGCCCATCAGCCCGAGCTGAAAAAACTGTTCAATCAGTGATTTATCGAAAACGCCCTTCTCATCCATCTCCTTGGCCAGTGGACGGACCTTATCCTCCGCAAATTGACGCACGTTCTCACGAAACAAATTTTCATCCTCAGAGAGCGAGGTCAGAGGAGTCGCGGTCAGCTCCCGCAGAGCAGTTTCCGGCATATAACTTCCTTTCGTAGCAGCGATAGAAATTTTACACCGGGTAGAAGAGGGAAAGCAGGAAGCGCTAGTCTTGCGCTTGCAGAGCGGAACTTCCGCCGACGATCAGCTTCAAGGGATCAGTTTTAAGTATGCGTTTGATCTGGGTGCGAGCATGGGTCGACCACGGACCGGTCGCGTCCAGCTTCACATAAGCCTGCCAGTGTTTCAGCGCTTTGCGCGGCTCGCGCATCTTTTCGTAGGCGAGCGCAAGATTGTAGTGAGCATCGGCATAGGTAGGAGCCAGACGCAGCGCAGTCAAATAGCTTTCGACCGCATCGTTAATTCGGCCGGTTTCGTCCAAGACATTTCCCAGATCGAAATGCGCCAACGCATACCGCGGATCAATCCGCAGGGCCTCGCGATAATGGTCTTCCGCTGCGCGATAGTCCTGGCGGTTGTAATAGAGCGTGCCCAGGTTTATGTGCGCCGCCGCATGCTCCGGGTCCAGTTGCAAAACCCGCTCGTAAGCCGCAATCGCCTGGAGCTGGTTTCGCGGATCGTCTTCCAGCGCGACTCCGCGAGCAAATAATTCGGCGACATCGGCTCCCGCCAGCTCTCGCGGCACTGCGGAACCCTTAGTTACCGGAACGCTGGCAATGACCTTTTCCCCCGGCGAAAAATCAAACATGAATTGCCCAGCGATAGGCTCCAGCAGCCTGCCTTCGTGCCTGAACGCGACCCGGTGGCGCCCGCTGGTAGAGGCATTTGCCTCCAGCAGCAAATTGTCCATGCCCTCTGCCTGCGCCTGCATGGCCACCAATGATTGCCGAATCTCCACCGGGCGCACCCGGCGCGCACAGAGGTCGCGCACTTTTTTTACCTGCAGAAGATCAAAGAAGGTATAACTCTCGGCGGCTGGCCAGCAGCCCGGCCTTTTCCCACGCCAGCAGCTGTCGCGCGCTGACCTGCAGAATTCGGATGAGATCTTCTCGGCTGTATAGATACACGCTGTTGTGAAACTACGCGTATTATCGAAAGCCCGAGCTTCTCTCCGCAATAGGAAAGTGCGGCCAGCGGGAACCTTTTATGTCAACATTGCAACGTGCATGGTGCAAAGAATGTGAACTGCTGTGGAAGACGCGGTCTAATTTCAATTTTTGCATTGAAGACACGGGATGAGCGACGGTGGAAACCTTTTGACTTCGCTTGGAGCAGATCCTGGCTTCTAGAAGAGGCGAACTAACGTGGTGGCACCCGCATGGATATGCGCCCGGTACCAAGTCGCAAGACCCTCCGAGTGTCCGCTTCGAATTCAATTACCGATGGTGGCCGGGAAATTGAACTTTTGGCGTGCAGATACGGGGGCAACAGGGCAACGTGGGTAACCACTCGTCCGCTCGGGTTCTGCGGAGCTTCGAAATTCACTTTCTGCATTGGATCGATCGGGGCGCGGTCCCCGTTTCCGTTTTGCTCGCTCAGTCGGTTGATTCGACTCACAGCCCGCTTGATAACCCGAGCAAGTTCGCCGGCATCTTCTGCGGTTCGTCCCTCTTGTAAACGCGATGGCGCTTTCTCTGCCGCAAACCAGGTCGGAGTTCGATTAGCCTCCTGGGGCGCGCCGAGCCGGGAAACTTCGCAAAGATACGCCTCAATCGCAACCTCGGCTGGCTGCGACGATCGCCGTTTGCGGAGAACGTACCGGGTGAATGAAGCTTGCTCGATCCGGCCATGAACTCCACCTTCTTCGAATGCTTCCAGAGCAGCCGATTGTGCGCGAGTCAGTCCTCCCACCACTCCGCCTTTCGGAAACGTCCAACGCCCTTTGCGCGTGCGCACCAGCAGAAACTCGATTTTAAGTTTTCGAATTCTATAGCAAACGGCGGCCACCTGTTCACGGTCGCGCGAAGGACCCAGGACATGGGTCAATGGAAGCACTGATTGCGGTCGTTTTTGAATCAACTGCAACTTCGTAGTACTCACGAGGTTAGAGTGCACTACTGAACTGGTTCTGCCTAGAGCACAGCTTGATTCTCAGCCCTAGGCCGATTCATCTCCTGCGAAGGGTTCGCAGCATCCTTCTTCATACTTGCCGCCATTTATTTGCGGGCGCAATATTTTCTTCTACGGTCACACCATCGCGAGGGAGCGTTTTTTGGAAAACCTATCTTGCCTGCGCTGCAATCGGGAGCTCGAACCCGGAAACAAGTCGGTGGCGGTCTACGTCTTCGCGCAAACCGTTGGGGTAAGACCGCGGCAAAAATCGGCCGCACGCCGAATCTGTTTTTGCCCGCAGTGCTCGGTTTCGCTGGCGATGGGCCCGGCTCCTGAAGGCGCCCTCAATCTGGCTGCCTGGGCGATGATTAAAGAAATCGTCAGCTCTGATCCAGGGTTGACGGCTGCGGCGTGGGAATCCTTGCGCGCCATCGACGGCTACCTTCCGGCGAACGGGACCGAGGGCGGAGGCGCTTCGTGCAGTCGGAGGATATCTGGAATTTTGACGGTAAGGCAGTCGCGCCTGCAGCGCCACAATCTTGGTTTCGAGATCGATTAATCTGTAGAGATTAATCTGTAGAGATGAAATGTCCACATCCGCAATCCTGGACAAAGAAAAGCGTGTCGGGCTTACCACTGGATGGAAGAGGTGTTCGACCAATGCGCAAAGGCAGAACAAGACCTCAGCTCGGATCCGGTTCACGATCTGCGCACCGCCTTGCGCCGTTGCCGCTCTTTAGCTGATGGCATCAGAATTTTCGATCGTGATCCCTGCATGGAAGAAGATGCGGCGCTCAGCCAAGGAATTGTTCGGGAGCCTGGGCGAGCTTCGCGATGTACACGTCATGATGGAGTGGGCTGGAGAAGCTTTCGCCGCCGGAGCGATATTTCAGGCAGAACTTTGACTGAATTTCTAAAGATTCGGGAACAAGCGGCGCAAAAAAACGCGTTGACTGCGTTGCAAAATTTCGACCGTCGGCAATGGAAAAATTGGTCTGCCAAGTTACCGGCTCGCGCGCAACGAATTCCGCCGGACAGCCCGGTATTCGCTCACCTCGCATTGGAGCGCTGGCAACAGGCTCACGATCTGCACGTGCGCGCATTGCGTAATCGAACCAACGTCTGTTTCCATGACCTTCGCATCGCAGTCAAACGCTTTCGCTACACTCTGGAAAATTTCCTGCCTGCCATGCATGCGGCATGGAGTGCGGAGCTCAAAGAAATCCAGGATGTTCTCGGGGACATTCACGACCTTGACGTGGTATGGGAAACCGCAATTCGGGTTCATGCATTCCCCGATCCGGTGGCTCGGGCGATGTGGCGAACCCGCATACAGCAGGAGCGCAATCAACGGCTGGCTCTCTACCGCGACAGAATGATAGGCAAAGAATCGTTGTGGACGCTCTGGCGGAAAGCACTTCCCAATGAGCCGGAGTGCAGGCTCGCTCGGCTTTGAGCGGCTCAAAATCTGGGCAGGCTTTCTCGATCCAAAAATTGGCCATGCAAGGCGGGTATCGCACCTCGCGTTACAACTGTATGACGGACTGCCGATGGGCGGGATATTTCGCGGACCGAGACGAGATTCGTATCGCTGGATACTGGCCGCAGCCGCATGGATGCACGACGTAGGACGTTCAAAATCAAATTCCGGCTATCACAAAATATCGGCGCGGCTGGTGAGAAAATTATCGCCCCCATTGGGTTGGACGGCGGGCGATTTGCGCCTGGCAGCGCTGGTTACGCGTTACCATCGCGGAGCTTTGCCCATGGTCACCCAGAGCGGGTTCGCAGCTCTCTCTCCGTCGAGGCAGCGCACGGTGCAAGTACTCGCGGGAATTCTGAGGCTTGCATGCGCTTGCGACTCAGAGTATGACGGCAGAATACGAAGTCTGCAGATCGAAAGTTCGGATCCGGTGATCACAGTTCGCGCGCAAGGTTATGTCGAGTCGACTCCGCTGGCGGAGCACATCGCAGCTGCGCGGCATCTGATCGAACTCACCTATCGCCGCCCGGTGTATGTTTTGGCTGCCGAACAACCAGCGACGGAAGAACCTGGAAAAGTTCGGCCGCAAGCCGCCTGATATGCGGCCCCGCCTAACTCTGGTTTCGCGTTCGAGGGTTTCGCAATAAACTGCTTACAGGCAGAAATATGGCGAAGCCTGCATCGCGCAAAAGCAGCACCCGGAAAAAACGACCTCAACCCGTTCCTCGGGGCGAAAACGAGCTAACCGAGATGGCGGTGCGAGCCTGCTTAATTGCCAGCGACGCCGCACTTAACACCAAGGAGTTCCTGGGCAACGCTTCGCGCCTCGCCTTTCTTGCGGTGAGAGATTGCGAGAAGGAACTCGATCGCATAGAGCAGCAGATCGATGAGCAGCTTCCCTCCGCCATAAGCGATGTGGGCGAACTGGAAGCGCGCGAATTGCTGGCGTGCCTCCGGTTCAGCACCGACCTCGAACGTATTGGCGACCTGCTGTGGGGAATAGCGCAGCGCGCTCACAACCTGGAAAACCGCCTGCCAAAATCAGATCTCGATCAGCTCATTGAAATGTTGGACGTGCTCACAAATATGCTGCAGCGGGTTCGCGAAGGCTTTGTTGAACGGGACCTGGAGCCTGCCAGTTACGTGCTGCGAGCTGACCGGGAAATCGATCAGGCCTACAAATCTCTTTTTCGCAGGCACGTGCACAGCGAGGCCGGCAAAAATATGGAGCACGGGGCAGACGCGCTTCTCATGGCGCAAGCCCTCGAGCGGGCCGGCGATCATGCCACTAACCTCGCCGAGGAGCTCTTCCGCCTCATCGAAGGCCGTAGCCTTCGTCACACGCCCGAAACGTCAGCTCAGAGATTAACTGAGTTGAGGCACTGCCGATTTTTTTTAGCGGCTCGCTTGGCCATGAGCTCAGTTGGTAGAGCAGCCGACCGACTGGCTTCGCACCTTCGTGCTCTCGGCGTCGATGACCTGACCTTTAAATAAATCCTGCGGCACAGCGATATCTCAGTGACTCGTGCCAGTTATATTAAGCGGGTTGACGAAAAGTCGGTCGAGGCGACGGGCAGGTTCGAAGCGGAACTCTGCAAGCCCGTTGCGAAGATAAACGTTCACAAGGCCAACGTGGTTGGCATTGCGTAAGGTGATGAAGATTTCCGGCGAATCTAGCGGAGATGGACGGACAACAGGAGCGGGATTATACTCCGCCCATCATGGACGGGGACAGCTCTAGGTTGAGTGGATCGGTTTTTCTTGGCCACCTCACGATTACCGTCCTTCTAATCGCAGCCATTTGGATCATGGTTCGTTCGGGCTTGTATCAGTTCGGCCCATCGCTATGGCCGTACTACGTAACAGGCGGAATAGCTCTCGCATGGCAGTTATATTCGATGGTACTTCCACACTGGGAAGGTCTGCTTAAAAGATACGATCTTCAGCCGAACCAGACGGAAGATGGTGCACAACCCGGCGGGTTGGCACGACCCGAAATTCGGGCAATAGGCTCGTTTGCATTTCATACGACGGCTGCTGCTGTGTGCGGCATTCACGTCGGGCCTTGGTTACTCAGTCGCTGGTTCATGTGGGTACTGCCTCTGATCGGAATCTCGTCGGGCACACCCAGTGCAGACTACTGGCTACAACATTTGGAGCTAATCAGCGTTATTCCAGCCTTGGTTGCCGGTTTTGTCGTTTCTCGATACTTTGAGGAACTCTCATCGTGGGCGTGGGCCGTGCCGACGATTATCCTTGCCTATAAACTCTTGATCTTCACCGGCACTCACACATCTGTTTTCGCTTCTGCGGATCTCTGGTCTCGCTTTTCCTATTACTTTGTGATCCAACAGCACATGCCGACTTTTTCGGACTTTTGGAACGGTGTGTCAGACCCTGTCCGTGTTACAGAGCAAATGGTCGTGACAGTGCCGTTTTATTCGGGCGTTGCGTACAGTGTTGGAGCACTGCTTAGAGACAACAAAGTAATTGCCAGAATCGTCAGCGGTCTTCGTCGGCAGGATGAATTAGGCCCGGAGGAAACCGGAGTCGAACCGATTGAGAACGCCACAGAAGACGGTGCCTACGAAAACAAATAAATCAACGTTTGTGTAAGTCGACTCGAATGCCAGCAATAATTAAGGCTCCGAGGTGGACGCCGTTGTTCCTGTTAGCTGTGTGTCGAATCACATTCCAGCGAGGTGAGCTGCGAAGAAGGCACGAAACGCGGGCGCAATCGTTTGCATACTTGGATTGTCAGGATTGCTGCGAGCTCAACAAGACCCTCCGGTCGGCCCTAACTCGCCTTCATGTGTCCAAATTGCCCACATGCGAATTTATTCAAACGCCTTCGCACATGAAGAAAGCGGAGATCTTCTTGGATATGAGTTGGCGATTTATGAGAAGAACGATTCCACTGCCGACATTCTCCTGTACGTATACGAGGGAGCACCGGATGATGGAGGCATACCGCTTTCTGGTCGCATCGCAAGAAAGGAACTGACCGCTGAAGGGAAGTGGGTGGAACACCTCGTTGAGTATCCCTCGAAGAAAGAAATTATAGAGACACACTCCGTCAAAATAGGCGGAACTCTTGATGCAATCTCGTTCCGAGGTCAGATCAGAATCGAGAGCATGGAATCGCCGGACAACATCCGTTTGAAACGGGTAAAGAGCTTTGGTTCTGCAAACGGTAGCAGGACGAAGCTGAGGGCACTTCTTCCCGTGAACATTCCGTGAGTGATATTCTCAAGATGGCTGTCGGCACGAGGCGGCTAATGCCGTTGACATGCCGATTTTCTCGAACGTTGGGACACTCGGAACAACGATTGTCCGTAACTCTATGAGCCGACGTAGCTCAGTTGGTAGAGCAGCCG
>CAWISI010000001.1:0-857224 GCA_963838785.1 uncultured Acidobacteriota bacterium | reverse complement strand
CATGGCGCAGGGCAAGAAATATACCCCGCCCGAGATTTCGGCGATGATTCTGCAGAAGCTGAAGAAGGCGGCAGAAGATTATTTCGGCGAGAAGGTGACCGAGGCGGTCATCACCGTGCCGGCGTATTTTAACGACGCGCAACGGCAGGCGACCAAAGATGCGGGCAAGATTGCCGGGCTCGACGTAAAGCGAATCATCAACGAGCCGACGGCGGCCGCGCTGGCCTACGGGCTCGACAAAGGCAAAGACGAAACCATCGCCGTGTACGACTTCGGCGGCGGAACGTTCGATATTTCGATTCTCGAAGTCGGCGAGGGCGTGATTGAAGTCAAGGCCACCAACGGCGACACGCACCTTGGCGGCGACAACATCGATCAGCGGCTGGTCGATTGGCTGATCGATGAATTCAAGAAAGACGAAGGCCTTGACCTGCGCGGCAAGGGCAACGAGATGGCGTTGCAGCGTCTGCGGGATGCAGCCGAGCGCGCCAAGATCGAGCTTTCGACCACGATGGAGACGGAGATCAATCTGCCGTTCATCACCGCGGACGCCAGCGGTCCGAAGCACCTGGTGAAGAAGCTGACGCGGGCCAAGCTCGAAGGCATGGTGGAAGACATCCTTCAGCGTTCGGTTGGTCCGTCGAAGCAGTGCATGAAAGATGCGGGCGTTGACGCCAGCAAGATCAATGAAGTGGTGCTGGTCGGCGGACAGACGCGCATGCCGCGCATTCAAGCGCTGGTGAAGGAGACTGTTCGGCAAAGAAGGCCACAAGGGTGTGAACCCGGATGAAGTGGTGGCAGTCGGCGCGGCAATTCAGGGTGGCGTGCTGGGCGGCGAAGTGAAAGACCTGTTGCTGCTCGACGTGACTCCGCTGACGCTGGCGATTGAAACTCTGGGCGGCGTGGCGACGCCGATGATCCCGCGCAACACGACGATTCCGACCAAAAAGACGGAAACGTTCTCGACCGCGGCGGATAGTCAGACGTCGGTTGAAGTGCACGTGCTGCAGGGCGAGCGGCCGATGGCGGCGCAGAACCGCACGCTGGGCAAGTTCCATTTGACGGGATTTCCTCCGGCGCCGCGCGGCGTGCCGCAGATTGAGGTGACGTTCGACATCGACGCGAACGGCATTCTGAACGTGACGGCGAAAGACAAGGCCACCGGCAAAGACCAGAAGATCACGATTACGTCGTCTTCGGGATTGTCGAAAGAAGAGGTCGAGCGCATGGCGAAAGACGCCGATGCGCACGCGGCCGAAGACAAGACGCAGCGCGAAACGATCGACGCCAAGAACCAGCTCGACTCGATGGTTTACCAGATCGAGAAGATGCTGAAGGAGCAGGGAGACAAAATTTCCGGCTCCGATCGTGGCGGATGTCGAGAACGCGCTGGCCGACGCGAAGAAAGCGCTGGAGTCGAACGACAAAGCGCAGATGGACCAGGCTCGCGAGACGCTGACCCAGGCTTCGCACAAGCTGGCCGAGCAGATGTACAAAGCGGCGCAGGCGCAGACTCCGCCTCCGGGCGGAGGCGCAGGGCCGAGCGGCAGCGCGGGCGGTCCAGAACCAAGCGGCAACGGTGACGCCGGCAAGAAAGATGAAGGCGTGATCGACGCCGAGTACGTGGACGTGGATAAGAAGTAAGCTCGTCAGCTTTTAGCTTTCAGCTGTCTAGCTCGTGCGAATCGGCGAATGCACAGCGTGGGGACGGGCGCCTCGCCCGTCCGGCCGAGTGAAACTCGGCGAACTTCTCGGCCACGGATCAACGCGGATGAGCACGGATCAGATTAAGTCCGTGAGAATCGGTGGAAATCCGTGGCTTGAATTTTAGATTTCGAGTAAAGGGGAAAATGAATTGCAGTTCAAGTTAAAGAACAGGATTATTTTTTAGCATTCGTAGAACAGGAGAAGCGCTGGTACGTTTTCGCGCCTACGTCTGAGGGAGTGAATCGCATTCCGGTGTATGTGGATGCGGCGAAGTATCAAAAGCCAGGTATTCTGGAAGCAGAAACAAGCTTGTCATCGTAATTAGAACTGTCATCCTGAGCGGAGTCGGAACTTTGCGCAGCAAATTTTCGGCGCAGTCGAAGGACCCCTTGCAGGACTGAAGCGAGGGCGGCGTGTAAGGGTATCTCCAAAACGAAAGCGTGGAGCGGATTCCCTGACACGTCATTTGCCGGGTTTAGAAAACAGGGGATCCTTCGACTTAAAAACCATTCGCAAGCGAATGGTTTTCTCGCTCAGGATGACAGAGTTTAGTTAGACACACACTGATGGCTACCACCACCAAAAAAGATTATTACGAAACGCTCGGCGTAAAGAAGTCGGCCTCGGCCGACGAAATCCGCAAAGCGTTTCGCAAACTTGCGCGCAAATATCATCCTGACGTTAATCCCGGAGACAAAGTCGCCGAAGAAAAATTTAAGGCGCTGTCGGAAGCGAACGACGTTCTCAGCGATCCCAAGAAGCGCAAGATTTACGACCAGCTCGGCTTTTATTCGGACAACATCGATCCCGCGGCCGCCGAGGCTTACGCGCGTGGCGGCCCAACCGGAGCGGGCGGCTTCGGCGGATTTCCTGGCGGACAAGCGGAGCCGGCGGCCAGGGCCAAGGCGTTCCCTTCGATTTCGGCGGCTTCGATTTCAATGACATGTTCGAAGGCGCGCGCGGCCAGCGCACCACCTCAACCGGCGGTGGCGGCGGATTTCGCGACATCTTCTCCAGCATGTTCGGCGGCGGGCGCGGCGGCGCGGTCGCGCAGGAAGGCCCGGAGCCGGGCAGCGATCTCGAATATCAAGTCAACGTTCCGTTCTGGACGGCGATTCGCGGCGGCGTGATGCGCCTGAACATCACGCGCCAGGACGTCTGCTCGAATTGCCACGGGAATGGCGTGATCGAGCAGCCGGGCGTGTGCCCGCAGTGCAAAGGCAAAGGCACGATCGAGCAAAGCGCCAACCGCATGAAGTTCAACGTGACCTGCCCGCGCTGTCATGGAACCGGCAAAAATGTTTCAACTTGCCCGGTGTGCCACGGAGAAGGCATGGTCAATCGCACCGAGCCGCTCGAAGTCCGCATCAAGGCGGGCACGCGCGACGGGCAGCGCATTCGCATTGCAGGCAAAGGCAATGCCGGAACGCATGGCGGCCAGCCCGGAGATCTTTACGTGATCATCCGCATGGAGAGTCATCCGGTGTTTCGCCGCGACGGCGACGACATTTATGTGATCGTGCCGGTCACCGCGACCGAAGCCGCGCTGGGCGCGAAGATCGAAGTGCCGACCATTGATGGCCGCGCGCTGCTGAAAGTTCCTCCGGGAACGCAGTCGGGACAAAAGCTTCGTCTGCGAGAAAAAGGCGTGCCCTCGGCGACCAAAGAAGGCGTGCGCGGAGACGAGATCGTCGAAATGAAAGTGACTGTGCCCATGCCGCGCGACGAGAAGACCAAAGAATTACTGCGCGAATTGGCGAAGCTGAATCCGGAAGATCCGCGGGCGGAGTTGTTTAAGAACGTGTGATTCTAGCCTTGCCGGGTATTAAAGCAAAAAAGCATAACCACAGAGAGCACAGAGTTCCACGGAGTAAAACCACAGAGGAACCCGGCTCTGTGGCATTCCTCCGTGTACCCTGTGTTCTCTGTGGTTAAGCTTTTGACTTTGCCCAAATCGGAACCGCAAAAGCGGAATTCAACACGAATCGTGCTGACATCACAGAAATAGCCTCTCGCGTTGTGATATAGCACTTGCATGGCTGCAGTGCCTCAGCAAATCACTCCTCCAGTCAATGAAATCACCCGCCAGATTATCGGGGCGGCAATGAGAGTTCACACTGCTCTCGGGCCTGGTCTGCTCGAGAGCGCCTACCGGGCGTGCATGCTCCACGAGCTTCGAAAACGAGGAATCAGTGTCTCCAGTGAGGTCGGGTTGCCGGTCATTTATGAGGGCGAGAAGATCGACCTTGGATATCGCATTGATCTCGTTGTCGCAGGCCGCGTCATCGTTGAGATTAAGTGTGTCGAAGCAATCAATCCCGTTCACAAAGCTCAGCTGCTTTCCTACATGCGACTGAGTGGAAAGCAAGTTGGGTTGTTAATTAACTTTTACGTAGAGCACCTGAAAGATGGGATTCGAAGACTGGTCGATGGTTATGACTGGAAAAAAGCTTGCACCACAGAAGGCACGGAGTTACACGAAGCACATCCACAGAGGTTGTGACTCTGTGGCGTTCTTCTGTGTAACTCAGTTATCTCTGTGGTTAAAGGTTTTGAAGTTCGCATGCTCGCTGCCCGCATCACGCAAATGCTGTTACGCGGACTCGACCGGCTGGCCGCCAAAAAATTGGCCGCCCAGAAGGTCCCCGCTCACCTCCGCACCGGCCGTCGCGGAGAAGAAGACGCCTATTTTTATTTGCGTAATAAAGGTTACGTAATGGTGGCGAGAAATTTTCGCACAGCGCGGCATCGCGGCGAGATCGATCTGATTGGGTGGGCGAAAGACCGTGGCGAAGACGTGCTCTGCTTCATCGAGGTCAAGACTCGCACCACGCGTGACGTAAAGCCGGCCCAGGCTGCGGTCGATCGCAAGAAGCGGCGAGATCTGCGAGTGGTGATTCGCGACTACCTGCATTCGCTTCCGCGACGACAGTTTCCCCAGGCGCCGACGTGGCGTTTTGATGTGATCACGGTTTATTACGAGGGCGTCGATGGGGCGCCGACTTTCGAGCTATTTCAGAATGCGGCGCTCTCATCGTAAAATGGATTAACCCGGATGGCAGCGGGTGGAGGATTTAATCTTTGCCCGAACTCAGAAAAGACCCCATCGTCGGCCGCTGGGTAATTATTTCAACCGACCGCGCCAAGCGCCCCACTGACTTTACCCGTGAATCGGTAAAGATGAAGGGCGGATTTTGCCCTTTCTGTTACGGAAACGAAGCCAAGACCCCGCCGGAGATTCAAGCCTATCGCCCCAATCAGAATGGCGGCCAGCCGCAGCGTGACACGCCCGGCTGGACGGTGCGGGTGGTGCCCAATAAATTTCCCGCGCTCGGGATCGAGGGCAATCTTGATCGTCAGGCCGAGGGCTTGTTCGACAAGATGAACGGCGTCGGCGCGCACGAAGTGGTCGTTGAAAACAACGAGCACAATGCGACGCTGGCTTCGATGACGCCTAAAAAAATTGAAGACGTGCTGTGGACCTTTCGTGATCGGATTCTTGATTTGAAAAAAGACCGCCGGCTTGAAATACATTCTGATTTTCAAAAACCACGGCGAAGCGGCCGGCGCCACCCTGGAGCACGCGCATTCGCAACTCATCGCGCTGCCGGTGGTGCCGATTTACGTGGCGGAAGAAATCGAAGGCGCCAAGCAGTACTACATTTACAAAGAACGCTGCGTCTTTTGCGATATCGTTCGCCAGGAAACGGAAGCCGGCATCCGGGTGGTCGCCGAGAATGACGACTTTCTGACCATCGCGCCGTATGCCCCGCGCTTTCCCTTCGAGACCTGGATCTTGCCTAAGCAGCACGAGTCGGCGTTTGAGAATTCGTCGTCGCGCATGTTTCAGAATCTGGCGAAGTCGATTCGCACGTTGCTGAACAAAGCCAACCGCGTGCTGGATGACCCGCCGTACAACCTGGTGATCCACAGTTCGCCGACGCAGGATTCGAACAACGACCACTACCACTGGCACATTGAGTTCGTGCCCAAGCTGACGAAGGTTGGCGGCTTTGAGTGGGGCACGGGGTTTTATATCAATCCCACACCGCCGGAAGAAGCTGCGAAGTTTTTGCGGGAAGCCAGTGTGGAAGAGCCGGTTCCGGCGACGGCGCGATAGATTCATATTCCAGACCAAAACTAGCGCAGTTCACGCAGTTGCTGCACGGCGTGAATGACTTTCTCCGCCACGTAATCGATCTCGGCTTCGGTGTTGAATCTCCCTATGCCGAAGCGAATCGAGCTTTGCGCCAGTTCGTCTGAAACGCCCAGAGCTTTCAGCACATACGATGGCTCGATGTGTGCCGAAGTGCAGGCTGCTCCGCTCGAAACTGCGATGTCGTCGATGGCGGTCATTAATTCTTCGCCATCAACTCCCGCAAAACTCATATTCAAATTTCCCGGCAGCCGATGTTCCATCGAACCGTTGACGTAAACTTCGTCCAGTCCGGCTTTGATCTTTTCGTGAAGGCGGTTGCGCAATCCCGCGATGCGGCATGATTCCTGCGGCATCTCTTCACGGCAAATTTCACAAGCCCTGCCCAGTCCAACAATTCCTGGAACATTCAGTGTTCCCGAACGCATGCCGCGCTCATGGCCGCCGCCGTCGATGGTCGGATACGATGCTGATTCCGTCGCGAACATAAAGTGCGCCCACGCCTTTGGGGCCGTACGCCTTGTGCGCCGATATCGAGAGCAGATCGATATTTTGCCGGACCACATCAATCGGAATTTTCCCCAGGGCTTGAGCCGCGTCTGAATGGAAGACGACGCCGCGCTCGCGACAGAGTTTTCCGATTTCCGCGATCGGCTGCAGCACTCCGGTTTCGTTGTTCGCGGCCATAATGGTGACCAGGATGGTGGCATCAGCTCATTGCCTGGCGGAGTTCGTCCAAGTCAACCAGTCCATCTTCCTGCACCGGCAGATAGGTCACCCGGTAGCCGTATTTCTCCAATCGCTTGCAGGAATCGAGCACCGCTTTATGTTCGGTGACGCGGTGATGATGTGATTGCCTTTACTGCGATAGGCTTCGGCGACACCTTTGATCGCCAGGTTGTCGCTCTCGGTCGCGCCGGAGGTGAAAACAATCTCATCTTTTCTTGCGCCGATCAGGGCTGCGACTTGCGCTCGGGCCGTTTCTCGACCGCTTCATCGGCGGCCCATCCAAAGGAGTGGCTGCGGCTGGCGGCATTGCCGAATTTCTCGGACAGATAGGGAAGCATCGCCTCGAGCACGCGCGGATCGACCGGAGTGGTCGAGTGATTGTCCAGGTAGATTGGCAGTTTTACATCACTCGGCTGCTTGGTGCTACTCGTTCTCTACCACGTTAGTGACATCAACGGTCATAGGCTCTCCTGAGCAAAATTTTACACACATTCACGCCGATCATTCTGTGCTTGACAAGCTACCTGCGTCGGCGATAAAAATACGGCCAATTCCGGCGCGAGTCTGCTCGGGGCGGTCCGGCCCGAGAAAGCGATAGTCCGGAATCTATGACCACATCCCGCCCTGCCCAACCTCCTGCGATGACGAACGATCTGGCCAAGTGCAAACACCCTCGTGTAAGAGTAGTCGCCCGCGAAGAAGACGCCGAATTTGTGGAGTGCCTGGAATGCGGCGAAGTCTTCGAATCCAGCGAATTCAAAGACATGCAGATTGAAGAGAGCAAGCTGGAAGAGGCGGAGTTAGACCTACTCTTGTTCGGCCCGGACGATTAGGCGTACGGCCGTGACGACGACATCTTGGGATACGCATCGAGATCACTCGCACGCTGAGAGCTGATTCTGTCTACTTCAACGCCATCCCCGCTTCAGCAGAAAAATCCATCGCGGCAAAATCTTTAGCCACAAATTTCGGATAAGCCGCAGCGGCAATCATGGCCGCATTGTCGGTTGAGAGCGGACGGGAAGGGAAGTACACCGGTACTCCCTCGGCGGCTGCTTCCTGTTCGAAGGTCTGGCGCAATTCATTGTTGGCGGCGACTCCACCGGTGACAAATAATGTTGCGACGTCGTATTCGCGAGCCGCGGCCAGAGTTTTTGCCACGAGGTCTCGACACTATCGCTCGTCTGGAACGAAGCGACGAGATCGAGAGTCTGCTGGTCTGAGTTGGCGAGATAATCCTCCAGCTTCGGTTTAGCGATTTGAGCCAAGGTCTTGCGGCGGGCATCAATCGAGTCTTTCAATCCGTGGGTCTCCACGTGGCGAAGAACAGCCGTCTTGATTCCGCTGTAAGAAAAATCGAAGCGTGCGGAGGAGTCGCACGCCCGCTCCGGGTGTGACGCCCGAGCCCACGTGAGCATCTTTCAGCTTTGCAGTATTCCGATCGGGATGCTTGAGCTGCGGCGTGGCAAACTTCACTGCCTTGGGATCGCCATGCGTGGACAGGCGGTCGATCACCGGGCCGCCAGGATAGCCGAGGCCCAGCAGTTTGGCGACTTTGTCGAAAGCCTCGCCGGCGGCGTCGTCGCGGGTGTGGCCGATGTTTTCGTACGACCAGCTATCGCGGTGCAGCTTCGCCAGATAAAGATGTGTATGTCCGCCGGAAACGACCAGCGCCAGCACAGGAAATCGTAATTCGTGATTGCCTTTCTGTCGCTCCTCCAACAACACCGCATGAATGTGCCCTTCGAGGTGGTTGACCGCGATGAGAGGTTTGTCTAACGCAAACGCCAGCGCCTTGGCATAACTGATTCCTACCAGCAGAGCGCCTGCGAGACCCGGACCCTGAGTGACCGCGATTGCATCGATCGATTCGTAGGTTTTACCGGCCTCGCCAGAGCCTGACGAATTACGGGAACAATGGCGCGCAGGTGCTCACGCGAAGCCAACTCGGGCACAATGCCGCCATATGGCTGATGAGTGGCGATCTGGGAGGCGACGACGTTCGAAATCAGTTCTTCGCCGGAACGGACCACCGAGCCGCAGTTTCGTCGCACGAGCTTTCGATGCCGAGAATGTACGCTGAACTCATGAGCTGCTTTCATCATAGTAAAGATTTCAAGGTTAGTTTCGAAAGCCAAAGCTAAAAGCTTAACCACAGAGGGCACTGAGTATCACGGAGGAACGCCACAGAGGGCATAAACTTGCCTTTCTCTGTGGCGTTCCTCTGTGCGCCTCGGTGCCCCTCTGTGGTTGAAGCTTTTTGGTCTTGAAACTTGAATCTTGACTTCCCCGATTCCCTGCCGCTTGATCCTGAGTTCATTGTGTACTATTCTGCGATTACACCGGAAAGGAGGTGGTCTGATGACAAGTTCTGACTGTAGTGGTAGATGTGCAACAAGACCAGGTGAGGTGGCTGAGACTTAGAGCGGTTGCTCTGAGTGCTTCGCAACTCGACCGGTGAGTTTGGAGTTTCCACTCGGCGTTAGGTCACGCCGGGCCCGGAGTTAGCTAGAGAGGCCACTGTCCCCGCGCAGATTAACGCGATGGGGTACTTAGAGTGACCACCTCTTGGTCAATCCCAAACAGTCCGCCGGGCGGCCCGCAAGCTTAAAACTTGCGGGCCGTTCTATTTGGACGTTGGCGGGCGATCCCGATATTATTTTCCCGTGAGTTCATCCGAATCTCAGAAGGACTATAAAGTCTTCGCTTGCCGCTATTCGCAAATGAGCGACGGTGAGCTCTTCAAGCTTGCGCAAGAATCCTCAGCTCTGAGCGATACGGCGTGGGAGGCTCTCGAAGATGAACTGGATCGTCGTCACTTGGAGATTCCCGAACCGGAGTTATCTCCGCAGCTCAGCGTGCCGGAAAGACGACACCTGGTCGTACTCCGCGCGTTTCGTGATGTGCCGGAAGCTTTGCTGGCGAAAGGCAGGCTCCAGGCTTCAGGGATTGAATGTTTTCTGGCTGATGAAAACATGGTCCGTATGGACTGGTTTATTTCGAACTTGCTTGGCGGAATAAAGCTGATGGTGCAACCGGCAGAATTCAGCAAAGCCAGCCGGATATTAAATGAGCCGATGTCAGGCGCGGTTGAGTCGGAAGCTGAACCGAACGAAGATTGATTAGGGTTCGTCCCGTTTTAACGGGTTCTTTCGAATCCCAACTGGATTATTTTTCGTGTCTCTTCGGGCAACGATAGTCGTTTCACTTCTTCTTCGCTGTACCAGCGCGCCTCGGATGCGTCGCCCGCAGCTTGCACGTCCCCGGAAATTTTGCGGCATAAAAAATCAATCAGCACGTAATGGTAAAGCGTGCGCTTGCTGTCGTCGGGAATGATGCGATCAAACACGCCCAGCAGATCTGTCAGCGCGAACCACCAGGCCGGTCTCCTCCAGCGCCTCGCGTTCCGCTCCCTGCCGCAACGTCTCGCCCAGTTCGAGCATTCCGCCGGGAATCGACCACTCGCCGAGCAAGGGAGCTTTGCCGCGCTTGATCAGCAAGACACGACCATCTTCAACGATGATTGCGCCAACGCCGACTAGAGGTTGCTGAGGATACTCACGCTGCATGGAAACAATCTATCGCAACGTCAAGGGAGTATCGAGTTTCAAGTTTCGTGTTTCAAGTTTCAAGTTTCAGGTTTCGAGCCCAGTTTCGATTGCCAGTCCTTTTCTTGGAAACCCTGAAACCTTGAAACCTGAAACTCGAAACTCGAAACTCGCAAGAGGCAACCGTTGCGCTTCTCTGGCCTTCTTTCTTTACAATATCCTCGTGCCTCTAGAGGAATACAAACGCAAACGCCGGTTCTCGGAAACTCCAGAGCCTCCGCCGAAAATTGAGAAGAGCAAAGGCCATCGGTTTGTGGTGCAGCGACATCGCGCCACGCGACTGCATTACGACTTTCGCCTGGAAATGGAAGGTGTGTTGAAGTCGTGGGCCGTTCCCAAAGGCCCGTCGCTGAATCCCGCCGACAAGCGGTTGGCCATGCAAGTTGAGGATCATCCGGTTTCATATTTTGATTTTGAGGGGACCATCCCTGAGGGCAACTACGGCGCTGGCACGGTGATGGTGTGGGACGTGGGCACTTGGGAGCCGCTGTCTCCCGTCCCCGTCAAAGGCGAATACCTGCCCGGGACCGAAGCTGAGGCGGTTGCCATGATCAAAAAAGGCGATCTGAAATTTCGCTTGAAGGGCAAAAATTGAACGGCGACTTCGCGCTCATTCACATCAAAGCGCGGCGTCCCGGAAGCAAGGGCAATGAATGGTTGATGATCAAGAAGCACGACAAGTATGTCGATGAAAAATTTAATATCGAAAAATACGACACATCGGTGCTGAGCGGCCAGACTATGGCGCAGATCGCGGGCGACGAAGACTCGGCGGAGTGGACCAGTAGCAAGAAAGTATCCCGCGGCGGAGTGAAGGCTGCTTGGCTGGCGGATAGCATCGCCAAGCTGGATAAACGAAGAAAGCAAAAAGCCGAACCACCGAAGCCCGCCGCGAAAGCTAAAGACAAACCGGAAAAGACCGGAGCAAAAAAAAAAGCTCAGGTAACCGCAAAGGCTGATCCCGAAGTTTCCAACAGCGCTTCGTTAGTCAAAGATTTGGAAGGCGCGGCCAAACGCGCTATGCCTACGGCAATTCAGCCGATGCTGGCTTCCATTGCGGAAGATCCGTTTGACGATCCTAACTGGCTGTTTGAAATCAAATGGGACGGCTATCGAGTGATCTCTTTCATCGAGAAGGGGAAAGTGCGAATGGTCTCGCGCAACCAAAACGATCTCGGTCCTCGCTATCCGGAGTTGCGTGAATTGCCAGAACTGGTGCGCGCGAAATCCGCGATTCTCGATGGCGAAGTGGTCGTGCTCGATGAACACGGCCGTCCATCATTCAGCCTGATGCAGCAACGAACCGGAATTCGAGCGCATGGCAGGCAGGCGGCCGCGCGTCCCGATCTGCCTATCTTGTATTACGTCTTCGATCTCATCTACCTCGATGGATACGATCTGCGAGGGGTAGGTCTGGATGATCGCAAGCGGGTGCTGCAACAAATTCTTCCATCAGGAGAATTGGTCCGGTACTCCGATCATCATGCCGGTCAAGGCGTGGCCTTGTTCCAAGCCGCAAAACAAAAGGGTCTCGAGGGCATCGTTGCGAAGAAATGTAATAGCTGTTACGAGGAGAGGCGAAGTCGCGAATGGCTGAAAATTAAAATAACCCAGACGGCCGATTGCGTGGTCGGGGGATACACCAGTCCCGAAGGCTCGCGGCAATATTTTGGCTCGCTCGTGCTGGGTCTGTATAACGACAAGAAGGAGTTGATCCACGTGGGCCATGCGGGAACGGGCTTCAACTACGCGACTCTGAAGCAAATCTTCGAAGTGTTAAGAGAGATTGAGAGTAAGAAGAGCCCTTTCACCGGCGCCGTCGATGCCAAAAATGTGCATTGGGTGAAACCGGTGCGGGTCGCCGAAGTGAAATTTTCCGAGTGGACGCATGAAACTTCCGAAGGCGGACTGAAGCTTCGGGCGCCGGTTTTTCTAGGACTGCGCGATGACAAGAATCCGCAGGACTGCACCTTCAAGGGGCAAACCGAAGCAATCAATGTGAAGGCGTGATCTTCACGGCCCCATGCTGGCGGCCGTGCAAGTACTACGCCCTAAAGACTTAGTAGTTACCGGCGCAGGGGGTGTCGGCGGCTGCTGCCAGGGTGCGTTCACAAAATCGAAAAACTCATTTAAATCCGGTTGCGCCGCATCGCGCGCGGTGAGAGTCGCATTTGGGCCGACAAACCGATTCTCCACGAACCTGATCACGGCGGTGTGATCCATCGGCGTGTGGGAGACGTAGTGCCGCCGCGTGAAAGGCGAGATGATCATGTTTGGCAGACGGAAGCCCAGTTGAGCGGCAAAACCGAGCTGCGCGGGAGCATCGCCCGGATTGGCGCCCGGCTCATTGCTTTTCAGATCGCAATGCAATGTCGGCGTGCCACCGGCAGGAACGCAAGGGAAATATGAATCCGGATTGACCGCGATGCTCGATATGTCGGTGGTCACTCCCAGGCTGGCATCGGTAAAGTCGTTGGTATGGCCGGGAACGGGCGGCACGTGATCATAAGGGCCGCCGCCTTCATCGTAGCTCAAGAAAAATACGGATGTCGCATAAGAAGGGCTGGACATGAAATTGTTCAAAACTTTTGCCACTTGCGCCTGTCCGGAAAGAATCGACTGTCCGGAGCCGGGGTGTTCGTCGTTGTTGCTGTAGCCAGGCTCGATCCAGGCGAAATCGGGTAATGATCCGGTAGATAAATCAGTGAAGAACTGGCTGAGCGGCGCAATATGGGAAGTATCGATACAGAAGCTGTTGCTCGGGTCGCCCACCGCGGCTCCGGAATTCTGGGTCGGGGCGGTGCAAGGTGCACCGCTCGGATTAACGTATAAGTATTTCTCGTGATACTTGAAGTAGGTAAAAGTCGTCGCCGGGTACTTGTTGGGGGCGGCGCCATTGCCGCAGTCGCCATCATCGTCCGTGAGACATTGATCCTGGGTGACCGAATAATAAATCTTCCATGACGCCCCAGCGCTATCCAGCTTCTGGAAAATAGTCGGCATGGTCAACTCGACGTTGAGATGGTCTTCATTTCCGGGATCTCGCACCAGACCCTGTGTCGTGCCACCCGTAAGCGTGGCGATGCGGTTAGGTATGCTATGAGTGGCGACGGGTGAAAACCAGCGATCGGATATCGCGAACTGCGACGCCATGTAATAGTAATAATTCAGATAGGTCTGGTCGTAATAGCCCATGGCGCGTTGGCCTGCAGTGTCAGTGAACTGACCGCCCGTGCATCCGCTGCCAGTTTGGGCGCAGAACTTCGCATAACCTTCAGCGGTGTGGACGAATCCATCCATGAGTATCGGCCGGTCCAGCAGGAAGTCGTAGCGGTTCACGTCGCCGTAACTGGGCAGCCACGCCGAAGAATCATCATCGATGCAGGTGCTGGCCAGCTTGAATAAGCTGAAAGTCTGCCCTTCATCATTCACATTGCTGATGGTCGCGAGCTTGTCATCAATTCCATCAACCGTGTATGTGTTCCCATCATCGCCGACGTTCCAGTTGTTGGCGGCGCGATATGGATTCAGCATTCCGAAATAGTGGTCGAAGGTGCGGTTTTCCTGCAGCATGAAAATCACGTGCTGGATGGTTTGCGGGGTGGCGCTGAACGCGGCGGTTACCGCATTCGACGCGGTATTCAAGTCAACGGTGCAGCTGGCGGTTCCGGAGCAAGCTCCCGACCACCCGGTGAACGTGTAGGTTGCACCCGCGCTAGCCGTCAGCGTGACGGTCGTGCCATCATCGAAGCTTGCGCTGCAGGTGGTTCCGCAATTAATGCCCGAGGGTTGGCTGCTGACCGTGCCTTGCCCGGAACCGCTGAGGGTAATCGATAACTGGTCTTGAGTGCTTCCACCCCCGCCTCCACCGCTCTGCCCTCCACCGCTTCCTCCGGATTGGCCCCCACCGCTGCCGCTTCCGCTTCCGTTGCCGCTGCCTTGGCTATTGTTGCCGCTCTGGCCTGAGCTTCCGGTTGAAGGATTATTTCCGGTGGTCGATCCGGCTCCGCATCCCGAGAGAACGAGTAGTCCAGCAAGACCAACCGCGCAGAGAAGCCACTTTGAATGAGAGGGTAAGAACCTGGAAGGCGAGATCACTACGGGTATACTCCCGAAATACAACTGTTGACGCCTATTTCGATGAACCAGAGTAGCAGGAGGTTGCGTAGCGCGAACGTCATTCACGCAATATTCATTGTTCGCCACTTCGGCATCGGGTGCTCGTAACGAGCGCGCGTCCATCAACATTATTGACTTTCCATGGCAATTATCTGGAAAACAGGGCGGAATCGCGGAATCCGCGGTTGATATCCAAAGGGAGATTTTCGAAAATAGAGGCGTATAACCTCTGACACAAGAAGGAGGACAATGCAGCACACCCCACGGTTCCTAGAGATCGTCAACGATGCCAAGTCGCGAATTACGGAGACCACGGTGGATGAGGTGAAGCAGCGGCTTGATCGAGGCGAAAAAGTTTTGTTAGTTGACGTTCGCGAAGAGAGCGAATTCGCCAAAGATCATCTGCCCGGGGCGATTCATCTCGGCAAGGGAATCATTGAACGCGACATCGAGTCGCGTGTTCCGGAGGTGAAGACTCCTATGATTTTGTACTGCGGTGGGGGCTTTCGTTCCGCGATGGCGGCCGACAATTTGCAGAAGATGGGTTACTGCAATGTTCGGTCGATGGATGGCGGAGTGCGAGAGTGGCGGGAGAAAAATTATCCGTTGACCCGCGGGTGACGCCCAGAAAGCCCCGTCGCTCCAAAATCACATGGAAGCCGTCGCTCTACGAATTGCTTCTCTCTGCCAGTGCTTCCTTCTCTTCATCAGTGAGTGGACGCCACTTGCCTTTGGGTAAACTCCCCAGCACAACCCTGCCGATTGACACCCGCACCAGGCGCAATACTTCGATTCCAAGAGTTGAGAGCATTCTGCGGATGTGGCGATTCTTGCCCCCCTCCAGCACAATCTCCAGCCAGGAGTTTCTTTTCCCAAGGCGCAAAATGGTGGCATTCTTAGCGACGAGCCGATCGCTCGCGCTACCAACACCGCGCTTTAGACGATCGAGGAGCGCCTGGTCCGCAATCACGCTGATCTGAACATGGTAGGTTTTCGGTATGTGTGTCGCAGGAGAGGCGATCCGCGCGCCCCAGATGGAATCGTTAGTCAGCAGAAGAAGGCCTTCGCTGGCCATATCCAGCCGTCCAACGGGAGCGAGCCAATCTCCCCCACCCTGAAGCAGGGAGTAGATGGTCTCGCGGCCTTTCTCGTCATGGCGCGTCGTGACCAGGCCGCGCGGCTTATTAAGCATGAGGTAAATACGTTTCGCCGCACTGATTTGTGAGTTGTCGACTTCAATGTGGTCGGTGCCAAGCCGGACCGGCGCTTCCGGATTGCGGGTCATACTTCCGTTCAGCTGTACACGGCCCTCCCCGATTAAACTGAGGGCTTGGGTTCGCGAGCAGAAGCCAGATTTCGACAGCGCACGCGCAAGCCCTGTCCGGCGCGGGATTTCATGATCGGCATTCATCGAATTCGAGCTAATCCGTTACCAGAAGCGGATTTCGCGCTCCTGTGATCCAGAAACTTTTCGCGCTTATAAAAATTTTCACCTGCGGCCCTTCCCAATGGAGCGATTTCGAGGCATAATTCATGGACTCGGAATTGCAGCGCCTCCTTCGTCGCTAATTAAAATCCTCTAGGGAACGGTTTCATGTGGCTTGAAAAGTTGTTTTCAGGTGTGTTGCGGGTTTTGACTCCACTCGGGCCGCGATATTTGAACCCGTCGTTTACCCAACGGCTGTACTTACTCTGGGTTTTCCGTCATTTTGAACATTTGCCGGTAAAGGTGCTGACTTCGAGGCAGTGTCGCATGATCGAAAACATGTGCGCCAATAATCAATTTATCTCGCTGGATCCGGCAGTGCACGATACGCCATTGTTAGGGACGCTGGAGCAGCGGCCTCCGGTTCCGTTTGCAGATGCTTCTCGCCGCCCCGTTGGCTCGGTGAGGGATTCGGTTGGTCCGCTCACGGCTGACGCTCAGCAATAAAACTTTCTCGATGGCGCGCTCTATCCCCTGCGGATGAGCGCGCCGTTCGCCTGCTACCAGACCTTGCACACCTTGTCTGCCGGCTTAGTCATGGGCTGGCCTGCCTTACAGGAAAAAGCCTGAGAGAATTCCGGCATGTTGACCACTACACCATTTATTCGATCTTGCGCCGGCGAGTGAGGATCGGTGGCGGCGCGTAGCCGTAAGTCTTCCGGCCGCTCGTTCGAGCAGGCCCACTGTGCGAACCCGACGAAGAAGCGCTGCTCAGGGGTCAGGCCATCCACGGGCTGCAAATTCTTATCTTTCGTTTCACCTTTCCATGCCACAAACGCCAATATTTCGCCGCCGAGGTCGGCCACGTCTTCGCCCAGGGTGAGGGCGCTGTTGATGTGCACATCATCGACCACGACGTACTGAGCGTATTGATCTTCGACGCATTTAGTTCTCGAATCGAATTTTTCGCGGTCCTCTTTGGTCCACCAATTTCGCAGGTTTCCCTTCGCATCAAACTGGCTGCCTTCATCGTCGAAGCCGTGAGTCAGTTCGTGGCCGATGGTGCCTCCGGTGTCGCCATAATTCGGTGCGTCATCCATCTTGGCGTCATAGATCGGAGGTTGCAGCACGCCGGCGGGAAAATTTATGTCGTTCATCTCCGGGCTGTAGTCAGCGTTTACCGTCGGGGGAGACATATCCCATTCGTTGCGATCAACTGGTTTGCCGATCTTATTGATGTCGCGTCGGCTCTCGAATTCGTGCGCCCGTTCGACGTCCGTAAGGAAGTCTCCCGGAACAATGGTGAGCGAACTGTAATCGCGCCATTTATCCGGATATCCGATTTTGTTGCGAATGCCGTGTAGTTTTAAGATCGCTTGCTGCTTGGTTTGCGGGCTCATCCAATCAAGTTGTGCTATGCGTTGTGCCATTGCATCTTCAATGTTGACCACCATCTGGCGCGTTCTTTCGTTCAACTCAGGCGAGAACACGCGGGCCACGTAAGCCTGTCCCAGGGCTTCGCCAAGATCGCGATCTGTGTAGGCGACACAGCGTTTCCATCGCGGCTGTTGTTCGGTCACGCCGCGAAGATATTTGCGGTAAAAATCAAAGTTCTCATCCACAAATTTCGATGACAGGAATGGCGACTCGGAATCGATAACGTGAAACCGCAGATATGTTTTCCAGTTGGCAATCGGTTCCGACGTGAGCAAGGTGTTCGCTTCTTTAAAGAAATCTGGCGAGTTCACATTGATGGTTTCAAACTGAGGATAGCTGGCATCGCGATAGTAGCTCTTCCAGTCGATCGCCGGCGCCAGCTGGCTGACTTCCGCAAGACTCATCTTGTGTTTCAGGTTGTACGGGTTGCGGCGCGCCACGCGGGTCTGGGAAGCCTTGGCCAGTTCCGTCTCCAGGCGCATGACAGTATCCGCATTCGCCTTTGCCGTAGCTGCGTCGTCGCCGCCAAGTTCGAAAACGTGCTGCACATGCTGGACGTAGCGGTCGCGAGTCTCTTTGGATTTTGCGTCGTCCTTGGTGTAGTAGTCGCGGTCGGGCAGGCCGAGGCCGCCTTGATCCAAGCCTGCAATCACTTTGTCAGAATCGTCCGGGTCTTGCTCAGAGCCGCCGTCGAACAAAATCTTGTTGAAAGTCTGCTGCAGCCGAGTAATTAACGGAGTAAGCTGCGCCGCAGAGTTTAATTTTGCAATTTCATCCAACGTCGGTTGAAGACCCGACAAGCCTCTCTTTTCGGCAGCACTCTCGTCCATGCAGGCGCCGTAGAAGTCACCGATTTTTTGGGTGACAGCATCGCGGGTGCCACCTGAGGATGCCGCCTGCTCGAGAATTGTGCGCAGAAAGTTGAGGTTGTCTACATACAGTTTGCCGTAAACCGACCACGAAGTTTGATCAGGCGGGATCGGGTTCTTCTTTTGCCAGCCGCCGCACGAGTAGTGATAAAAATCGCCGCAGGGATCGACGGAACGGTCCATGGAATCCAGATTCAAGCTGGGTGAATATGGCAGTGCAGGCGGTGCAGCAGAATTGGACTGGCCGAATGTTGATGCCGCGCAAAACAGGAACACGCACAGCGATAGCGAGACAAGTTTCATAGCGGTTAGACTCGACAATCGTAAGAAGGTTAGAAGCGCAGCAATTCTAGATTACAAAAAGATTTAGGGAAACAGGAAGTTGTTGTTGACGGGCGAAATTGCCCGCCGACCGATCAACTATTCCCACTCAATTGTGCCCGGCGGCTTCGAGGTCACATCGTAAACCACGCGATTGACGCCGTGCACCTCATTCACAATCCGGCTGGAAATGGTTTTGAGAACTTCATGCGGCAGGGGGACCCAGTCGGCCGTCATGCCGTCTTCCGAATGCACCGCGCGGACGGCGCAAGTGCAGGCGTAAGTTCGCTGATCGCCCATCACGCCGACAGACATCACAGGCAGCAACACAGCAAACGATTGCCAGATTTTCGCGTAGAGCCCGGCTTTCTTAATTTCGTTCACGACAATGTCATCGCATTCGCGCAAAATGGCGAGCCTCTCGGGAGTGACTTCGCCCAGAATTCTGACCGCCAGGCCAGGACCGGGAAATGGCTGGCGCTGCAAAATTTCTTCGGGCATTCCCAGGTCGCGCCCAATGACCCGAACTTCATCTTTGAAAAGATCACGCAGCGGCTCGATGAGTTTCAGCTTCATCTTTTCCGGCAATCCGCCAACATTGTGATGGGACTTGATGACCTGTGACGGTCCGCGCACCGAGACCGATTCAATGACGTCGGGATAAAGCGTGCCTTGCACCAGCCACTCCACTTCGCCTTCTTCTTTTTCAATGCGCCGAGCTTCTTCGTCGAACACTGCGATGAATTCGTTACCGATGATCTTGCGCTTTTTTTCCGGATCGGTGACGCCGGCGAGCTTTGACAGAAAACGCTCGGTGGCATCGACCGCGATCACGTGCAGTCCAAGTTTTTGGCGCAAATTCTGCTGGACTTTTTCGAATTCGTTTTTTCGCAGAACTCCATTGTTCACAAAGATCGATGTGAGCCTGGAGTTGTCACCGTCGCGAAGAGCACGATCGACCAGGGTGGCCGCGACCGCTGAATCTACGCCACCGGACAGGGCGCAGATGGCCCTTCCGGCGCCGACGGTTTCACGAACCGAAGCGACCGTCGACTCAACGAAGTGCTGCGGCGTCCAGGTTGGCTTGGCCTGGCAGATATACAAAATAAAGTTGCGAAGAAGCTCGGTGCCCAATTTGGTGTGGCGAACTTCAGGATGGAATTGCACGGCAAACAACTGTCGCGTAGTGTTTTCGATTGCAGCTACAGCGCTGGGCGATTTCGCAACTAGCTGGAATCCGGCGGGTAATTCCAGGGCTTCATCGCCGTGGGACATCCATACATCGAGGTTTCGCGGCAGGCCGTCGAACAATTGCGAGTCAGCGACTACTTCAACTTGCGCGTGGCCGTATTCGCGGTGCTTGGCGGCGCGAACTTTTCCTCCCAGCACATGCGCCATAAATTGCAGGCCGTAACAGATTCCGAGAACCGGAACTCCCAAGCCGAAGATACGAGAATTGGCCACGGGAGCGTCTTTGTCGTATACGGACGAAGGCCCACCGGACAGAATAATTCCCGCGGGAGAGTACTTGCGGATTTCCTCGATTTTCGCGGTGCAGGGAAGGACAACGGAAAAGACGTTCTGCTCGCGAACCCGGCGGGCAATCAGTTGCGAATACTGTGCCCCGAAATCCAGGACAACAATTGATTGGGATTCCACGGATGAGTTTCTCAAATCAGAAGTGTCATGTAAAGCGCAGGCTAAGTTGCGAGCAGCGGAACGTCGCTCAGGATCAATTCGCTTTGATCGATCGAAGCTGGTGCATCTGGCGCAACCAATCGCGGCGGCAACTGCGGCTCCGGCAAATCGAGTGCATCGCCGCCGCGAATTATTGCAAGATACGCGGTCAGGCGGCCGATATAGAGCCAGTCCGCGACCGCACAATAAATTGCGACGATCAGAAATTCAAGGAACAAGGTTGGCACGGATCCAAGGACCTGCGCCACGCTTAGGACGGTCAACGCCGCGCCGCACGCGCTCAGGAATGCGCCGCCACGAATCAGGCCAAACCAGATTCCAGCGGCGAGAACGGACCCCATCCGGTCGCAAGACCATCCAACCGCCGTGGAAATGGCAGGGAACGTTGCCATGCGATCTGTGGCAACAAAAATGGCCGCGGTCGAGAGCAGCCAGTTCAGCATCGCCCAGGCTGTCCAAACCAAAAATAGCAATGCCAGCCAGAGTCGGGCCGAGTCAGTGGTAGACAAGTGCGTCGAGGCCCAGACACCACTTGCGATAAAGACCGTCCCGAATGCCCCTACAATCGCGGCCAGAGCGGTGGCGATACGCAGCGAATTCAATCCTAACAATGGGGAAGTCATGCCTCGGCGAGGATTTGGCGGCGAGATGATGCCGAGTTCGGCCATCATGGCTTTCAAGGTTGCGGCTCGGCCAAGCGACGATAGAAGTATCCAGGCGATGGCCAAACCGATTGCGAGAACGATGCCGCCGGCAGTAAATCGCAAAGCGCTGCCGTGCGCAATGCGATGAAGGGCCCGTAATATCAGCGCCGGCTGGTGCGTGCCTAATAGCAATCGGTCAACTTTATTGGCGCGCAGGGAATCGGCGTATTGCACCAGAAAACTTGCGCTCAGAAACCAGAGAGCGGCAGCGCACGCCCACCGCCATGCGATTTCCGCGAGTGGAATAACCGGTCGTCGAAAGATGAGACGAAAGCCTTCGGCAGTGGGGGATGATGAACTCATGAACCACTCAAGCTTACACAGCTTGGGAGCCTACGCGCGAATGGCTCTCACGTCTAAATATTCCGCCTCAACTTTTGTGGTGCCGTCGGTGGCTTGGTTATTTTCGATCCAGGCTGTTTCGAGTTCGGAGGCGAGCAGCTCCTGGTTGGCTTTATCAAGCCGGGCGAATGTCACCTGCGTTGGCCCAAAATATTGGCGGAAAAACGCAACCACTTCCTTCGGGCCAAAGGGATAATCAAAATTTACTGTGTGCCGGACGAGTGTCAGCTTCGAAATGCCTTGCGAAAAGCGCTGCCGTACCGTGGCCTCGTCGCCCCATAGAACCGGGGGAACCACGCCGGCAGGAGGGGGCGCGATTTTTGCGGTGAGCTGAAAGGTCTTGCCGACAAAGCCTTGCGGAGTCCAATTGGCCATGGCGATCAATCCTCCGGGACGGCACACGCGAATGAGTTCGGCGGCAGTTTTTTCCGGGCGGGGCGCAAACATGGCGCCAAACATGGTGAGCACGATATCGAATTCTGCCTCTGGATAAGGCAGATCTTCGGCATCGCCTTCATCAAAGCGTATGTTCAAATTCTCTGCGGATGCACGCTTGCGTGCCTGATCAAGGAGATTCGGGGCAATGTCGACGCCGGTGACTGCGGCGCCAGCGCGGGCTGCGGGCAACGATACGTTGCCGGTGCCGCAGGCGACATCCAGAAGCCGTGCGCCGGCTTTTATATCGGTGCGGGCCACAAAATCTACCCCGGCGTGGACCGAGTAATTGGCAATCTGGCCAAAATCTCCGGCCGTCCACATCGATTTCATGCGGGATTTGAGCTGGGCAAAATCAGGCGCTGCAGTCTGCGTCACAGGACCTCCGGAGAAAGTCACTTTACCACGGAGCCATCGAGAGGTTCTGGTCAGTTTTCTGTCGGTTCCGGCGCCTCCGGTTTTTCCGGGCGTTCAGGACGTTCTAAATTTTCTGCTTTTGTCGCGCCTGTTCCTTTTCGTATCTCAATGTTGCCGTGCGAATTTTCAATTGTCATGCGCGGGCCGCCGCCATTCACGGCGCCGGTAGCGGAGGAGTTTTCGTCACCGTTATTGATCTTTAAATCGCTGAAATCAGATTGGATTTCTCCATCGTGCGCCCGAGCATCGAGTTGAAAACCTGATTTCGCGGGGACAAAAATTCGAATGTCGCCCTTGGCATTCCTGACATCCAGCCCGCCAAGCTTATTGAAGTGAACTTCCACCGCGCCGTTCTCATTATCGACATGAACATCGTTTGAAACCCCGTTCAGCATAATGTCTTTCGAGCGGGTGCGCAGGCGGAAAGGCCCGACAATACTCGTAGCTTCCAGATCGCCGGAATCGAGATTGATGTAGCCGTTGATCTGCGAAAGATCCATATTTGTGCGAGTGGATTTGAAACTGACCGGCTTGGCGATGCGCGATAGTTTCAAGCTCTCCATAAAGTCGCCGTCGAGATGGACCGTGCCCTTTACGTCTTCGATCGCAACGTCGTTGGCGCGGCCCTGAATGGTCACGTCCGACGAGACCTGTGAAATCCGCGCGGAGCTGTGTTGCAAGTCGAGGGTAAGGCTTCCGTTCAAATCAGTGACCGACACGTCACCGTTCTGGCTGTTGATCTCGGCATTTCCGTCCCGTCCCATTACGCTGATATCGCCGTGGGTCGTGGAGACCACGACTGATGCTTTGCGGGGCAGGGCAATATCCAGATCGTCGCTCACCCAATGGTCGCCCGATCCTTGAGTGTTGGCCTTTAACGTAACCGTCTGGCCAGCTTACGTTAATTTGCGGCTGGGTCTGCGTGTTCCACTTATCGGCTTCCTCTTGCCTTTCGGCATTGATGCGCTTATGAACGGTAAGGTGCAGTTGGCTGTCGCTCGATGCGCTGACGTTGATTGCACCCCGCGTGCTGGATACCCGCAGAGTTGCCTCCGGCAGGAAAAGCCTGTACCAGGTCGGAGCTGTAATCGTAGGTGTGTCCCCACCAGGGAACGTCACCGGTCTCAATATGCATCTGATCGCGAATCTCGGGCCCAATTGAAGTTGTAAGCCTGGGTCGCGATCAGGCCAGCGACCACCAGAAAGATGACCAGCAAAACTCCACCCGCGCCAATGCCAGGAGAACGAGTTCCAGCGCGGTTGGCCTGCTGGTATTCAATTAGTTTGATGATGCCCCAAAGAATGAGCAGCACCGGCCAGTAATGGGCGAACCAGCGGCCCAGGTCATGCCAGTAGAGAACGCGCAGGTTTCCCAGCAGAAAGAAAATTCCAATCACGATCAGCACGACGGGGCCGGCCAGTGATCGCGGCGGCCGTGGTCGGATCGGGGGCGCCGGCGGAGGAGGCACTTGCGTGGCGCTAACCATTTTTCACCTCCGAGGGTGGTACTGGATTTTCTGCTGTTGGGGCAGGGGTCACTGTATCGTTAAACCCGGTTGCGGCCGGAGCGGTATAGGCCTCGCCGGAATGATGCGCAGTCCGTTGCACCGCCAGCACTACTCCGATCACGATCAAGAGCACGGGCAGAGTTCGTCCAAACGAAGCGATGCCCAGGTTGTCCAAGAGGAACTGCGCTCCGATGGTCATAAGCACAGCCGGCCCCATCAGTCCGCGAGCGCCACATGCTGTAACTCCGCCGGGTGAGCCGAGACGACGGGCCAGCAGCCAGACACCGATGGCAATCATGACCAACGGCCCGAGCACGTCGGCGCGAAGGAACCAGAATCCCAGGTTATGCAGCAGGAAAAGTATGCCGAGGGCAATCAGAACCACCGCACCCGTGGGTACACTCTTCGCGAAATCTCGAGGCTGCCCGGGATTTGCAAAATCACCACCCGGGCTAAAGGCTGAAGTGAAGCCAAATGGATCTGGCGCGGGTCGGCCAGCCTGGATCGCCTTTGCGGTATGGATCGCGTCCAGTATCTGATAGACCACAAAGAAGCCCATTCCAATGCCGAGAATGATGTACCAGTAGTCGGCAAGGTTTGAGCTTAAGGCAACAACCAACGCTACAAAAATCCCCAGGTGAACCAAACCCTTTGTGTACTGGCCGTTATATATGGCGCCAACTCCAAAAGGAATTGCGCCAAGTATTCCGGCAAGTCCGGGATTCGGGCCAGCGCTTCGAGGTGTTCGCGGAGGAACCGCTCCAGCGGCATACGAACCCACGGGTTGAAACGAACTTGATTGCGGAGAAGGATTCGATGGCGGCGGCACAGTTGCGCCCACTCGGTGGGCAAGGCAGTTTTCGCAGTAAACGACGCCCATGACTGGACGACTGCAGGCGGTGCACAGCGGTTTGCCGCAAGTGCGGCAGTAAGCCGCAATCGGCGATTGTGGATGATTAGCGCAGTTCATGAGAACCTCCTGCAAGTGATCACCGACACTACAGTTGGCTCTGTTACGCCAACAATTAAAAGGCGCGCTGGTTCAGGTCCCCTGTATACGGGAAGGGAAGCACAGTACAGGCTGGTTCCCCTCCCGGCTGTAGTTATTACGTTCCTGTTTTTGTTCGGGCTGTTCGACTGTTATCGTTCTTGGTCTTGTTCTTGCGCTCGTTGTCGTTCTGCTGCTGAGCCGGCTGTTCGGCCGGGGCTGCAGCCTCTTTGAACTGCCGCACCCGGGATTCGATTTCATAAACGAAGCGAATGTTCTCGTAATACTTCACCACCCGGCCGCTGGTTTCATAATAAGTCCGGCGGATAGCGCTGGGCCGAAGATCCATGTGCCGGATGTCGCTCAATTTAACTCCCGCCAGACTCAGCGTCACAGACAAAGTGAAGAAGGCCATCCCGAATGACATCGCAAACCGCGGCTGACGCGCCATGGCAACGATGGGGAACCGATGACGCCAGCCCAATCGCGAAGGCGGCCCATCCATGACGACGATTCCAATTTTCCTGCGGCATGACGCTGGGCGGAACCACCCCGCTGGTGCGCAGCAAAATATTGGTGACCAGTTCCTGCCGGAGGCTCGACTTCGGCCAACGACTTCAGCCAGGAACGTCCTGCCTCGGCTTCATGGAGCAATGGGCCGCAAAGCTGGCACACGCGTCCGTGAGCTTCGAATGATGCGAGTTTTTCGCCGGCCAAGGTGCCATCTATGGCCTGGCTGAGCAGCGCGTCGAATTCCGAGCAGCTCATCCGGTTATCTTCTTTGCCTGGCATCACATCACCTGCCTATATGTACGTTGTAGGAGGCGCGCAAGTTCCGCACGGCCCCGGTTAATCCTTGATTTGACTGTGCCTTCCGGTACCTTTAGTACCGTGGCGATATCACGATAATCCATATCCTGTAAGTCCCTTAAAATCACTGCTTCCCGGAGCTCGGGAGAAAGTTTCTGCAAAGCCTGGTGTACCGCGTCCTGGGTTTCCCGGCTTTGGACGCCGGAATCAGGCGCGGGCCTTCATCCGGAATGCGGTCGCTCAGCGGCATGGCATCTGGATGGTCGGAGGCTGAGCGTCCAGAGAATCGGTAAGGCGATCATGCTTGGTCTTGCGGAAATGGTCGACCAGCAGATTTCGGGTCAGGGTTGTGACCCAGGTCATGAACGCGCCCCGACCGACGTCGTAGGAATTCAGTGTCCGGTACATTCTGATGAACACCTCCTGGGTCAGGTCCTGGGCGTCGTCGGGCGATCCCGCAAATCGATAGCAAATGTTATAGATACGACGATGATACCGCTGAACGATCTCGTCCCATGCGACCGCGTCGCCGGCAACGCAGCGACGGACCAGCAAAGCAGCCACTTGGGCGTCTTCCAAGACTTGCTCCCCGGAAATCGTTTGCGGATCAGGACACTTAGCTAATCAGCCATCAGCCGTCAGCCATCAGGAAGAACATTTGCTGCGCGAAAGTCCGACGATCGACACCCGATGTCGAGTTCTCGTGAACGCTCTTCCTGACGGCTGATGGCTGAAGGCTGACAGCTGTTTTAGAGACCAGCCCCAAACCGTGTGCAACTAAGGATACGCGCCGACGGAGACAAAAGTTCGTCCGGCACGCAGAGAGTGTAGCAACGAAGGACCGTGGAGTCCTACATTTTCAATCGGATGGATGCTGGTTTAGGCGTCAGCCGTCAGCCATCAGCCGTCAGCCATCAGGGAAAAGCATTTGTCGTGCGCGGTTCGCCGATTCGGCAACTGATGTCAGGCTCTTCTAACGTTCTTCCTGACGACTGACGACTGATGGCTGATGGCTGACGGCTGAGGGCTGACGGCTGATGGCTGGGGGCTGCTCAGATCGGCTGAGCAGTGGTGTTTTTCGCGTCGGTCACGTTTGAGGGCTCGTCAGAAAACGTCTTGCCGTGCTCGTAGGCCCGCTTTTCGTAAGTGGATCCGACCTTGACAATCGCGTCGTGCCAACCGTCGTCCCAGTTAATGCGCGCCTCGCCATCGACTACTGCCCATGTCCCGTGGCTGGAGCCGAGAGTCTTCCGCGCCTCACCGTTTGGCTCGAGCGTGATAAAAAAATGCCCGCCACCGAAAGTGCCGACACCAACTTCCCATTTGCCGACGAAACGATTTCGTCCGAATGGCAAATCTTTCGTCTCGGAGGAAAACTCAATGCGGGCAACGTTCTTCATTTCTTGCTGGCGGCCATCCTTGAAAATCACAAGCGGGCTGGACTTGAATTCGATTCGGGAGATTTCATCGAGCGGAATGTTCTGATGGTGGCCATCGCTGAACGTTATGGCGAGAGACATGGATTCGCCGGACCGTTCGCTCTGTGCGGTGGCGCTGATTGTGGGACCAAGGATGGTGATCAACAATCCCAAAAGAAAAGTTATTGGTCTGCGCATAAGTTTTCTCCCCGGCTCATGAAAACGAGATGGCGACTTGCCTTCAGGCGAACCCAAATCGCAATCAAGGTTACACATCAGAGTACGCCAACCGCTGCCAGTTTGTTCCGTCGAGCTTGGCTGAATCGCCTAATTCATTAACCTTCTATTAACAATACGAGCATCAAAGTTCGCGTACACTATTGGCCGCAGACTGTTGATTCGAGAAGGCTACGTCCGCAGAAGTATAGACAGATTTAAGGCGGCATTAAACTACAGTGTGGATCGAAGGAGCCGATCATGGCAGATTCGACACGTCCCCGAGTGGTTCAGGACCAGCCGGTTTCGTCTGCATCGACTAACCGCTGGGGCATTGCTGCCGCCGGTGTGGTGATGCAGATTGCACTGGGCGCCGTTTACGCCTGGAGCGTCTTCCGGATTCCGCTCACCAAAGCTTTCGGCTGGACGATTTCGCAGGTCACGCTCACCTTCACCATCGCCATACTGATGCTGGGATTCGCGGCATTTGTCGGCGGCTTGTGGATGAGAAAGTCCGGGCCGCGACAGGTCGCTATTGCGGCCGGCATTTTCTACGGCTTCGGTGTTTTTCTGGCCAGCTTTTCAGGCGGGCACTTGTACTGGCTCTATTTTTCATACGGAGTCCTGGGAGGCATTGGCCTTGGCCTCGGTTACATCGTTCCCGTCGCCACGCTGGTGAAATGGTTTCCTGATAAGCGGGGCATGATCACGGGAATTGCGGTTGCTGGTTTTGGCGCCGGCGCATTGATCACTGCTCCGGTCGCCAGCCGCCTCATAGCGAGCTGTAGGAGTTCTCAAAACGTTCGCGATTCTGGGAATCGCTTATCTCTTCGCCGTGACAATTCCGGCACTTTTCATGAAAGATCCGCCGCCGGATTTCAAACCAGCGGGATGGCAACCTTCTGCCGCACAGGCCAAGCAACGCACTGCCCGCGATTACACGCTAGGTGAAGTCCCTGGGAAAATGGCAATGGTACGCGCTTTGGGCCATGCTGTTCCTGAATACTTCCGCGGGAATTTCGATCATCTCGCAAGCCGCGCCCATGGCGCAGGAGATCACTCATGTGACCGCCGCGGTGGCGGCAGGTATGGTCGGCATTATTTCCATCGCTAATGGTGCGGGACGATTTCTGTGGGCGTGGCTCTCAGACGCCATCGGCCGGCGGGCCGTGTTCTTCTCAATGTTCCTGGTTCAGGCGGTATTGTTCTGGATGATGCCGCACGTCTCCGGCTTCGGCGTATTCACCACGCTGGCCTTTATCATACTGCTCTGCTACGGCGGCGGCTTTGGCACCATGCCCGCGTTCGCAACCGATTATTTCGGACCGACCAACGTGGGGTCGATCTATGGATTGATGCTCACAGCCTGGGGATTTGCCGGCGTGCTAGGGCCAACTTTGATCGCGCACATTCGGCAGAGCACCGGACATTATTCGCAGGCGCTGCACGTGATCGCGGTCATCGTCTTGATCAGTGCCATTTTGCCGCTGATTACACGACCGCCGCAGAGCGATGCCGCTGACGCCCACGGGCCCAGCGCAGCTTAAAATCACGATCTAAAACACCAGGGCACGAAGTTACACGAGAAGTTTCGTTCGTGTAACGTCGTGCCCTGGCGGTTAAAGGTTATTTAAATCTTAGGCTCCCGCCATCGCCGGTTCCACATCGTAGATCGGAAACCACGATGTTGCGGTTTTCAGTTTCTGGTTCACGTTCTCAATGTTCTTCACGCCTTCGGTCTCAAGCCATTTGCGGAATGCGTCCGCTCCCTGCTTAGCGTAAATTGCAATGCCGTCTTTCCAGGTGGCCCGACCGCAGAGCACGCCGTTATACTTAACGCCGCTCTCTCCGCATAGTTCCAGGGTTTCACTGAATTCTGCGTTGCTCACCCCGGCGGAAAGATAAATGAACGGCTTGGTAGCAACCCCGGCAGCTTTGTGGAATAAGTCGATCGCTTCCTTCTTGATGTATGCCTTTTGCCCGCCAAAGCACTTCACTCCCTCGACAAATTTCATGTTGACCGGCACTTCCACTTTCAGAACATCCACGCCATAGCGATCTTTGCTGAACTCGCGCATGCTTTCGGTAACGATGTGCGGCTTTTTCTTCGCATACTCCAGGCCCTTTTCGTCGGTGCCTTCGTCGTATCCCACGAATTCGAGAAAGTACGGAATGTCATTCGCGCGGCATTCGTCGCCAATGCGCTCAACCCAGGCGTGCTTCTGATCGTTGACGTCCTTCGGATCGAAAGGCGTGTAGTAGAGGAGGATCTTCACGCAGTCCGCGCCGGCCTCTTTGAGTCGCTTTGCCGACCAGTGGTTCAGCAGGTCGCCCAGTCGGCCGGGGCCGGTCTTGTCGTATCCAGTCTTCTCATACGCAAGCAGCAGGCCGGCGTTCTTGGCGCGGCGCTTGGAAGCGGGCAATCCCCACTCGGGATCAAGCAGAATTGCGCTGGCATGCGGCGTGAGAACTTCGGTGACCAGCGACTTGAATTCTTCCATCATCGCGTCGGTGACATCTCCGCCTTTTTCTTTGGCAAGTGATTTCTGCAACGAACCGCGCTGGTCCATGGCGGCGGCGGCGATTACGCCGCGCTTATCAGATACACGTTTCAAACCCGCAAGCTTGCCCGGGGTGAGCTTCATGACTCCTCCAATGAGTGCAGTGGAATGGATTGCCGTCGAAAAGATGGGACGACTGATAATTGTAATATGCGTGTTGCGAGGACGGTAGTCGACCAGTGAGGAATGACGGAATGCGAGGCTAACTGATTGGATCCGAAATGCTTCGCTGACTAGGCCGACATCGATTTTTCCATCCATAGAACGTCCCAAAATTTGCCGAACTTTCGGCCGACTTGAGTGAACGTCCCTACTGTTTGAAACCCAAAGCGCTGATGGAGAGCGTTCGATGCCTCGTTAGGCTGCGCAATTCCGGCCACGATGCGGTGAATATCTTCCTCCGCCAGCAAGGAAAAAAGCGTTTGGTAGAGCTGAGTGCCTACGCCCTTTTTCACTGATTCAGGACTGCAGGCGATGCTTACCTCGACAGTTGTCTCGTAGGCTTCTTTGCTGCGAAACGATCCGGTGGCGGTATAACCCACGGTTTTTCCATCGCCGTCTTCGGCGACGAGTATGCGATGGCGTCCATTATCAGTGTGCTCGTTAAACCATGAGACGCGTTGCTCCGGCGAAAATGGCCGCACGTCAAACACGATGTGCGTGTTCTGCACGTAATAATTGTGGATCTCGGTAAGCCGGGGTAAATCGGCGATGGAGGCGGGTCTGACGATCATCACTTTATCTCCCTAAGCCACGCTCGGTTCATGTCAGTCACCGGGAATTTGTTCGCGAATCGGGCGAGTTTAGAAGATTTGGCTTTTCGCGCCTTAATTGTAGAAGACCAGCTTGCTATACTTAATGGGTATGTCCGTGATTAAGAACATTGCCGCCATCGCGAAGGGAATGAGCATCACCTTCATGGAGATGTTTCAGCCGACCACGGTGGAGAACTATCCCGACGGCCCGGGGCCGCTGCGGGGAGCGAAGTTTCAGGAACGGTTTCGCGGCGTCCACGTTTTGCAGCGCGATGAGAATGGGCTGGAGAAGTGCGTGGCCTGTTTTCTTTGCGCAGCCAACTGCCCGGCCAATTGCATCTATATCGAGGCAGCAGAGAACACGGCCGAAAAACGGGTGAGCGGCGCGGAGCGTTACGCCAAGGTTTATAACATCGATTACAACCGCTGCATTTTTTGCGGATATTGCGTGGAGGCCTGCCCGACTGACGCGATTACACACGGACACGGATTTGAGCTGGCGACCTTCAATGCTACCAATTTGATTTATCGCAAGGAGCAGTTGCTGGCTGCAAGTTCGGCGCATCTGGGAGCGAACCCGGTATTCAACTCCGCAGAAGTTGCCGGCGGTGCGCCGGCGCAAGTAGCTCCAGGAGAGTGAGACACGTCGTCGGTCGTGCGTCGTTGGCGAGTTGAGGAGATTTAGAGTTCGATAATTTTGCGAAAGTTCACGCCGGCCCCCTGTGAAAAGCAAGGGCCGGCGTTTGTGCATTAACACCAGTCGATGGCGATTGGCCGCGCGTCGTTGTGCAACTGAGCGCGCCTTTAAGCCGAGCTTCAGCGTACGGGAAATTTTCGGTTCTGAGATTTTAGCCGGCGACGTGCGACCCAGGCCGTGGGATGGTTTGTGGGCCAACGACCAGCGACCAACGACGAAAGACGAACAACCCACGACGGCAATAACGACATGAAAAAAACCCAACTCCATCCCCTGGAAAAGATTCTCGAAGAGCGCATCGCCATCATCGATGGAGCGATGGGTACGACGATCCGCACATACGGGATGAAAGAAGCCGACATTCGGGGAGAGCGATTCAAGGATGCCAAGAAGAGCCTTTTAAACAATGGTGACCTGTTCACGCTGACTCAACCAGAGATGATTGGCGACATTCATCGCCGGTTTTTGGAAGCTGGCGCAGACATCGTCGAGACAAATACGTTCGGCGCGACGAGCATTGCGCAGAGCGAATTTTTTGTCAAAGATCCACGGGAGCACGGCGGTCGCAAGGATCCTGAGTTTTACTCGAAGATCATCGGCGATCCTTTTCTCGAAAACCTGGCTTGGGACATTAATGAACAGTCGGCGCAGCAGTGCCGTATATGGGCCGACCGTGTCGGAGCCTCGACCTCCCGTCAGCGTTTTGTAGCCGGAGCTATCGGGCCGCTCACCGTTTCTCTTTCGAATTCGCCCGACGCCGACGATCCAGGGTTCCGTGTGGTCACCTTCGATCAGGTGAAAGCCGCTTACGCGCAGCAGGTGCGCGCGCTGATTGCCGGCGGCGTGGATCTGCTGCTGGTTGAAACAATCTTCGATTCACTCAACGCCAAAGCGGCACTCGTCGCCATTAGTGAAGTACTGAATGAACAAGGTAAAGAGTTGCCGGTCATGATCTCCGCGGCCGTCGGACGGGGGGGCGAAACTATGATCTCCGCGCAGACCCCTGAGGCTTTCTGGAACGCAGTGAGGCACGTGAAGCCATTATCAATCGGACTCAACTGCTCTCTCGGGCCCGATCTCATGTATCCATTTCTCGAGGAACTCTCGGAGAAGGCGAATGTCGCGGTCTCGGCTTACCCCAATGCTGGTTTACCGAATCCGCTTTCAGAGACCGGCTTCGATCTGGGGCCGCAAGACATGGCGCGTTATCTGTCCAGCTTTGCGCATGGTGGACTGATCAACATTGCCGGTGGTTGTTGCGGGAATACTCCGGAGCATATCGCGGCGATCGCGCAAGCGCTCGAAGGGCAGCCTCCGCGAAAATTTGGTGCGCAACTCACCGAAGTATCCGCCGCTCGCCCGGGCGAGATTGAGAGTCGAGCGTGAGCGCGGCAGAGAGCTCCATTGCGGAGGTGTCGACCTGGAGACCCTTACGGCTCTCTGGCTCGCAACCCTTTACGCAGCAGCAAGGCGTGTACATCATGATTGGCGAGCGGACCAACGTTGCCGGTTCGCCAAAGTTTGCCAGGCTTATCAAAGATGGAAAGTATGAAGAGGCGGTAAGCATCGCCCGGCAACAGATTGAGAACGGTGCGAACGTGCTCGACGTTTGCATGGACGAAGGCATGATTGACGGTGTCACCGCCATGACCCGCTTCCTGCAGGTTTTGGCGAGCGAGCCCGAAGCTGCCAAGGTCCCCATAATGGTGGACTCCTCGAAGTGGGAGGTCATCGAGGCAGGTCTGAAGTGCCTGCAAGGTAAGGGCATCGTAAATTCGATTTCGCTAAAAGAAGGTGAAGGAAAGTTTCGCGAGCACGCGGCAACTATCTTGAAATACGGCGCCGCGGCGGTCGTGATGGCCTTCGACGAACAGGGTCAGGCTGCGAATTATGAAGACAAGATCCGCGTCTGCCAGCGCGCCTATCGGATATTGGTCGATCAGGTCGGATTTCCGCCGGAAGACATAATCTTCGATCCCAATATTCTTACTGTTGCTACGGGCATGGAGGAACATAACAACTACGCGGTGGATTACATCAATGCCACCCGTTGGATCAAGGCGAGCCTGCCTTTTGCAAAAGTGAGCGGCGGCGTTTCCAACATTTCTTTTAGTTTTCGCGGCAACAACATCGTTCGCGAAGCCATTCATTCCGCTTTTCTCTATCACGCCATCGCCGCTGGTATGGACATGGGCATTGTGAATGCCGGGATTCTCGAAGTTTACGAAGAGATCGAGCCCGAGCTGAAGGTGCTGGTTGAAGATGTGCTGCTGAACCGTCGGCCCGATGCCACCGAACGTCTGGTGGAGTATGGCGAAACCCTGAAGGGCGCTGGCAAGGCCACGACTGAAAAGAAGGCTGAAGAGTGGCGCGAGGGAACGGTCGAGCAACGTCTTTCGCACGCCCTGGTGAAGGGAATCGATACTTATATTGAGGCCGATGCCGAAGAAGCCCGCATTAAGCTGGGGCGCCCACTAGCGGTGATCGAAGGACCACTGATGGATGGAATGGGAGTGGTGGGCGATCTTTTCGGAGCGGGGAAGATGTTCTTGCCCCAGGTGGTGAAATCAGCGCGAGTGATGAAGAAAGCGGTGGCGCACCTCACTCCTTATATGGAAGCTGAGAAGCAAGCGCGCGTCGCGGCCGGCGAGTCGGTGAAGGCGCAAGGGAAAATCGTGCTCGCGACCGTCAAAGGCGACGTTCACGATATTGGCAAGAATATTGTTGGAGTCGTCCTCGCCTGCAATAACTATGAAGTCATCGACATGGGCGTGATGGTGCCATGCGAAAAGATTCTTGAACGCGCCAAGTCGGAAAACGCGGATATCGTCGGGCTCAGCGGACTGATCACTCCGTCTCTCGACGAGATGGTCCACGTGGCGCGTGAGATGGAACGGCAGGGTTTCAAATTACCCTTGCTGATCGGCGGAGCGACCACCAGCCGCGCGCATACCGCTATTAAAATTGCGCCGCATTATAGTGAGCCGGTCGTCCATATCGTTGACGCCAGCCGGGCGGTGCCGGTCACGACCAGTCTTCTGAGTGAAGAAGGTAGGCCAGCATTTGTGGCGCAGCACCGCGCGAACTACGAGGCGCTTCGTAAGGCGCATGCTGCGCCCAAGCAAACGGTCGTCTCTATTGAGGTTGCCCGCTCGAGACGAACCCCGATTACGTGGCGTGCCGAGGATATACCCTCGCCAAGTTTTATCGGTGTGCGCGTCCTCCATGACTTTCCGCTGGCAACGCTGCGCGAGTTCATTGACTGGTCACCGTTCTTCCACACCTGGGGATTGAAAGGCGTTTATCCGCGTATTTTTGACCATAAGGAGCAAGGTGCGCAAGCGCGTCAAATATTCACCGAAGGCAATGCGCTTCTGGACGTGATCATTGAAAAGAAGCTGCTGATTGCGCGCGGAGTGTACGGATTATTTCCCGCCATCGCAGTGGGCGACGACGTTGAGCTCTATGCTGACGAAAAACGCGAAAAAGTAATCGAACGCTTCCATTTCCTCCGCCAGCAAGCAAACCGTGAAGGCAGCGAGCCGTGCCGCTCGCTCTCCGATTTCATTGCGCCAAAAGAAACCGGACTTCGCGACCATATCGGTGCATTCGCCGTCACCAGCGGAATTGGATTAAAGGAATTGTGCGACTCGTATCGGTCGAAGCACGACGACTACAACGCGATCATGGCCGAGGCCCTCGCGGATCGCCTGGCTGAAGCCTTCGCCGAATGCCTGCACAAACGGGTGCGCGAAGAGTGGGGCTACGGTTGCGCAGAAAATTTGAGCAACGAAGATCTTGTGCATGAAAAATATCGCGGAATCCGGCCTGCGCCAGGCTATCCAGCGTGCCCGGACCACACGGAGAAAGGCCCGCTCTGGCATTTACTGAATGTCAGCGCAAATACAGGAATTCAGATCACCGAGTCATTCGCCATGTGGCCTGGATCGAGCGTAAGTGGCCTTTATTTTGCGCATCCCGAATCCCGTTATTTCGGCCTGGGCAAGATTGACCGTGATCAGGTCGCCGACTACAGTGAGCGCAAAGGAATGAGCCTATCCGAGGTCGAACGGTGGCTGGGACAGAACTTGAACTACGATCCCGCAGGATAGTGTTCGACATCCTCACATTTGGCGCGCCCATTCGCCAACCCGCACCGCGCGCCCCGGCATCTCTTACGGCATGATTAGAAAATTGAAATCAGGTGAATTCCGCTTGTACTCGCGCAAGAAAGATGCGAAGACCGGGAAGAGAAAAAATCTCGGGACTTTTTCATCGCTGGCCGCAGCCAAGAAGCATGAACGCGCTGTGCAGTTCTTTAAGAGGCATTGACTTCTCTATTCCATCGAAATGTCTCGGCCGGAATCAGGCATGCGCTCGAAGTCGAGCTCCGCTTCGGAAAGCGGAGAATTCCGGAAGAATTTGACCAAAGTCTGCTGTCGTGGCGTCGATTTCTCAGATTGTTGATGAAAGTCTCCACGCCACCTCTTTTGTGCTATCCCTGTGCCAATTCCTTCGCCCTCTGGGCCGCCTTCACGACGGCTTTGATTAATGTCACGCGCAGTTTGCCTTCTTCCAGTTCCATGATCCCATCAATCGTGCAGCCCGCGGGAGTAGTCACCGCATCTTTCAAAAGCGCCGGATGGTCGCCAGTCTCAAGCACCACGGTCGCCGCTCCCAGAGTGGTTTGCGCCGCGAGAAGGGTTGCAATGTCACGCGGCAATCCCACTTTTACTCCCGCTTCGGCCAACGATTCGAGAATGATGTAGATGTAGGCTGGTCCGCTGGCAGACAGCCCGGTCACCGCATCCATATGTTTTTCATCCACTACGACGGTGCGCCCGACGACGTTGAAAAGGGCTGCGGCAGCTTCGATGTGCTCGGGTTTCGCATATTGTCCCTTGCAGATTGCGGTCATGCCCTGGCCCAGAACGCATGGCGTATTCGGCATGGCGCGAATCACGGCAGCCCCGGCGCCTAGCGCGGCTTCGATCTGTGAAGTGTGCACCGAAGCCGCGACCGAAATCACCAACTGCTCGGCGGAAACTTTGTCGCTGATCTGCTCCATCAATTCCTGAACAACCTGGGGCTTCACGCAAACAAAGATCACGTCCGCGCCCTCGACTGCGGCAAGATTGTCAGTTGTGACCTTTATCCCCAGCTTGTGGGAAAGTTCATGCGCGCGGTTTTCGTGAGCGACGGTGGCACGCACCCGGTCGAGGCAACGCGGTGTTTATCGACCAATGCCTTCACCAGGATGCCGCCCATCTTCCCGGCACCGAGTACGGCAATGCGACTTGTGGAAAAATCTCTGCCCATGACGTCCTCCGGTTGCGGCGCACGGCGTCAGGAATTGAGTGCCCGCGTTCCGCTGGCGCAAAATTAATTGTGAATGAAGCTCGAAGATATCACACGGGTTAGGGAGTGACGGTGAACGAGACCTGCGACGTGTGTGCGACCGCTCCGCAGATTGCGGTCACGGTAATGATGTAAGTTCCGGCAGGAGTGCCGGGGCTTCCGCTTCCGCCGCCGCCATTGCCTTGCAGGCCGCCGCCACAGGAAACAAGCTTGAAGCTAGAACGAGAGCCAAAATTGCAAACCCGCGCCGGCGGTACCAGCTCGCGGCCTTGGTCGTTGCAGCAGAAATAATCCTGCAACGGGGCATTAAAGAAAATGTGATGGCGACATTGAAGTTCTGGAGGCGGGGATCGCGGCGGTTGTGGCGAGCGTGAAGGTCACAGCAGAATTCTGGCTTCCTGAACCGACTTGCGATGGATTGAATCCACAAGTGGTCAGCGCCGGCAATTTCGAGCACGCGAAGCTCACGTTGCTGGGAAATGACCCGCTAGTCGGGCTGACATCAAGACTGAAGATTGCAGGCTGTCCGGCGGGTTCCGATGCGCCTGCGGGACTTATGCCCATGGTGAAGTCAAAGGTCTGGCTCGGGATCGCAGTGAAAGTGACTGGAGCGGAGTGTGAGATTCCGGCAGCATCATTTCCAACTCCGCTGACGTTGAAGTTGTAGCTTTGCGAAACGTGGCTTGAAACCATCACCGAAAAATGCGTTCCGGCACTCATCGGGGTGGCGTTCGCAGGATTGACTGTGCAAGTTGGTGGAGCGCCGGTTCCGCAACTCAGAGCGACGCTGCTGGCATATCGGTTCAATGCGGTAAGCGTGCCATTGAATTGAGCGGACGAATTGATTGAAGCAGTCAGCGACGGATTGCTGATGCTCAGGCTGTAGTCGGGCGACGTGCTGACTACCAGAGTAAGCGGTTGGCGTCTTTGCGGGCGCGCCTGCGTGGTCGCGGTGATGCTAAGGGAAAAGTGCCAAGTGGCGTGGCAGACGATGTCGAGATTTACAAGCTAACCGGGACAGGACTAGTTTTGGTTGGCGATACCGAACTCGATGGCTGAAACTGGCACGCCGCTCCTGTAGGCAAATTGGAGCATGAAAGCGCTACCGAACCGGTGAAACTTCCTGCCGCAGAAACTGAAAACGAGGCCGCGGACGTTGTGCCTCCGGGCGCGACGCTTAAGCTCGACAGGCGAAGGCGCGCTTAACGAGAAATCCACGATGTGCAAATTGAGCAGAAAATCGTGAGTCAGCTTGGCTGCGTCAGTTCCCGGCCGCGTGAAGTTGAATGCGTAGTCGCCGGCGCCGCCGGCATTGAGAGTAAAGCCTGCCCCGCTTGCGGTGGGCAGCGTTGAAGCCGGACTGGCTGCGCAGGTCTGCGGCGGGCTCGTGGCTCGCGGCGGTGCAACTCAGACTGACGTTGCTCGCTGTATCCATTGAGTGCGAAATTAGTGCCGCTGAAATTTGCAGTTTGCGAGGCAAAGATGGTCAATGGATTGTTCGCGACGTTCATCTGAAAATCGGGCGTTGTGATCAGGTTCCATTCCCAGATGCCGCGGCCATAAGTTGCAGCCCGCAAGCGCTTCAGGCCACCGGAGTTGAAAATCTGCAGCGAGGTCACGGCGACATCCGGAAGAAATCCATTCGGGACGGCCGCCCTCCCAACCTCGGCCCAATTGGCGACTGCCGGTGCTGCTGGCGAAAACACCTACATCCGTGCAGACGTACAGCGTGCCATTTGAAAGCGATGCTCCGGAATCGACCACGATCACGTTGGCGGGAGCATCGGGCAGATTTGCGGTGAAGTCTGTCCATGAGACCCCGGCATTCGTGGTTTTCCAGACATGCGAAGTGTGAAACCCCATGATCGTAACGTAGGCAGTATTGCCCAGCGGATCGGCGTGATCGAGTGTGATGCTTGAAATGGGAAAGCCTTGAGGATTAATCGCCTGGGTTTCATCGTTCCAGGTGGGTGGACCGCCGTCAACATTCGTAGTGACCCAAACATGGCCGCCAATCGGAGTGGTTGAAATCAGTGGGCCCTCGCCGTTGGTCCCCGCATAAATCACCTGCGAAAAGCCGTTCGAATCTTTGAGCCCTCCGGCGGCAATTGTGCGGACGAGATTTATCTCGTTGCCGGTGCAGGCGCCGGTGCCCCCGGTTTCAAAATCAGGACTGATCAAAGAAAAACTTCCGCCCACAGTTGCGACCGCGCCAAATTCGGCAGGTGCCTAAAATCAATTCGGAAGAATTCTGGGGATCGAGGACGAACGGCAGATAGAAAGCGCCGGCGTCCCCGCCCAGAGCATTGCTGTCCGCGATCTGATCGTTCTGGAAGTCCAACGAGTGGCAACTATCCGTTGTCGCATCGGAACAGATTTACGCCGGATGCAGAGTCAGGTGGCGCGGCAACGAACCATTCGTTTTCGTTTGCCGGATTGATCGCGGTGAAGCCGTTATCGCCAGCGTTAACGTTGACCCAAGCTCCTCCACTCTGGGAAAACGCGGTTGCGGGAGCGCCATTGTCCTGCGTACCTCCGAAAATCAGATTGGCGTCGGTCGAAGATTGGGAAACAGAAACGAACTGCATCAGCGGGCCGAGCGTTTGGTTCAAGCTGTCAAACTGGTTGGTGAGGCCGCAAGTGCCTGTAATTAATCCGCTGTAGCCGTCCAGCGCGCGATAGATGCCACCATCGTTGGCGAAATAAATAAGCGAGGTTCCGTTCGCGACCAGAAAATCCATGGCGTGCTGGTCGGGATGCACCTTGGCAATATCACTGCACCCGTAAGCGTGGGTCAAGTTCATGAAAGCGTTATTGCCGGTGCCGTTGCAGGTGGGGAACGCATTGGTGATGGTGCACTTATAAATGTTGATAGCGCCGGCATAGAGATCGGTTGCGGTGCCATTTGGAACTGCGGCCAGCGTCAGGTCGAAGATGCCTTGCGTGGTCCCGCACCCACCGAAAAGATCGCCGCAATTGGTGATCCCCGAGTCATTGATCTGGGTCCAGGTCGAGCCGCCATCCAGGCTTTGCCAAATGCTTCCTGGTCGACAGAGTTGGCGTCGACGTACCACGCATACATTTCGCCGAGATTGTTTGGTCCAGCACGACTGGGAACGACCGCGATTTCTCCACGGTAGATTGGACAATTGCTTGGAGAGGCCGCCAAAGGTGGACAGGCTGCGGAGGTAAGTCCAGCGGCGGGTTGGGTTGCAAGACGCGTCCAAGAGATCCCATCCGGTGAAGAATAAAATCCATGAAAGCGAATTGCCGCGTAGAACTTCGACGCGGCACGGTTGTAAACCACGGCAGTCGCCGAAGCTGAAGTGACACTCACTCCCGAATCGCTCACGTCAACGGCTTGCCAATCAGTTCCGGCGTTTGTCGAGTAATACAAACCGCGATTGACGGCGACCGGATTTTCTAATCCCTCGACGATTCCTTCGGAAGATGAGCCGGACGCTGCTACCGCCAGGCTCGGATTAGCGGTGCTGAATGCGATCTGACTGAAACCGAGACCGGCAAAGGAATGTGTGCCGGTGCCGTCCTGCGAATCAGCGTCCAGGTTTGGCCGCCGTCGCCTGATCGCAGGATGCCGAGACCGTAGTAGGAATCCGCCGAACTATCGGTCTCGCCGGTGCCAGCCAATATCACACTGGTGGCGGGATTTGGGTTTGACAGTTGCGGCTGTACTGCAATACTGCCGATGGATAGGGTCGCTTGATTGTCGGTAAGTGGGAGCCAGGTATGGAAGACGGGGTCAGGCTGAGAGCGCCCGCATTTGTCGACTTCCATACTCCGCCGTAAGCGCCTCCGGCGAAAATCGTGTTGCCGCTGGGGTCGTTGGCATCGATGGCGACTGCCGTGACCCGGCCGGAGACGAATCCATAATCCTTGCAGCCCAGCTCCGCTGGCGTCAGAAGGAAGCGCGCTTGGCCCCACTGAATTCCATGCCCCGGGGGTCATGGCAGACTTCGCAGAAGGGAGCAGGCGCATTTTCAGTTTCTGCCGGACGGCGTGTGCCCGTAGGTCGGCTGAATTTGCTCCGCGAATCTTGCGTCCGGCCGATTGCCACTTCTTTCGGGGCCTGTTCTCGGCTGGCTTCTTCCGGAAATCACTCGGGTCCGTTCCTGAGTCTGGCGCCAATTGCTGTGCGGACGAAATCCCGCTTACATCGCACTCGATTGTGACTACCGTAAGAACGCGTTGTTGAATCGAGTCCATTGGGTTCTATGCTGTCTTGCGCGGTTGCGGTCCAGTGGAGATTTTTCCCAGGCGCACCAGTCGCGCCACGATCGATCCGTTGGTGCGGTTGTGCATTTGGGCGATCTTCTCGAACGAGAACCCGCGGCGTATTTCGTCGCAGATTTGCGCGTCTTCCTGGTGCGACCAGGCCTTGCCAGCATTCTTCGGCAGAAAATTCTTGGCGCGTTCGCGCTCTGCCTGAAATTCGAGCGCGACGTCGCCCGATGCATGGCCCGAACCGCCTGCGGATGGTGGTAAAGACTATCGCCGGGTAGCACTGCGCCGGTTTCTGGGTGAATGCCGTCGGCAAGTTTGCGTATGACCTCTAATGCTTCCTGAATTTCCATGTGGCTTTCTTGAGTAACTCCGGCCTGGGTTCTCGCGAATATTACGGTGTTCCCGCGGCAAAACATCTGTGACGAATGAACATTGGAGACGTGACTGTCCCGAATTGAAAAAGGAATGCTCGCGAAACGATTACACTGTTCTGGCTTATGGATTGGCAGGCATTTTGGCTGACATTTCGCTTGGCGCTGATTGTGACCGCAGTGCTGCTGTTGCTGGGGTTGCCACTCGCCTACTGGATCGCCTTCTCACGCTGGCGGTGGAAATTTCTGTGCGAGGCGGTTGTGGCGCTGCCGATCGTGCTGCCGCCGACCGTGCTCGGGTTTTATGTGCTGATTGCCCTAGGTGCGCATAGCCCTCTCGGTCGATGGTGGCAATCGATGACCGGCAACACTCTGGCGTTCACCTTTGAGGGGCTGGTGATCGGATCGGTAATCTACAGCCTGCCTTTCTCGGTGCAGCCTTTTGCGGCTGCGTTTTCTGCTGTGGATCACCGTTTGCTAAATGCCTCGGCGGTGCTGGGCGTCTCAAAATTTCGGACCTTCTGGCGGGTGATCGCGCCATTGTCACTTTCAGGTCTGGTAACCGGAGTCGCTCTAACCTTTGCGCACACCATCGGGGAGTTCGGAGTTGTGCTGATGGTGGGCGGCAATATTCCCGGCGTGACCCGCACGCTATCGATCAACATCTTTGATCAGGTGCAGGATTTAAACTACGCAGCCGCAAACACCACTTCGCTAGTGCTGCTGGCGATTGCATTTGTATTGCTGTCGATCGTGTATTCGTTCAATCGATGTTTCTGGAGCTTATGGCCACGACTTTAAATCGCGCGAACCCAAGTACGGCTCCGGATTCGAGCTATGGGTCGGGGCTGCAGGTGAGAGTGCGCCGGACGCCGACCAGCGAAGATGGCGGATTCCAACTGGATGTCGCGTTCGCGCTGGAGAAGGGAATCACGATTTTATTTGGGCCATCGGGGGCGGGGAAGACCACACTGCTCGATTGCATTGCTGGGTTGGCGCATCCCGATCAAGGCAGAATCGCCGCTGGAGCCCAGGTATTGTTCGACTCGGAGGAAGGGATCAATCTCAGCCCTACGGAAAGAAAAATCGGATATGTGTTTCAGGATTTGGCATTATTCCCTCATTTGAGCGTGGAGGCTAATGTTGCATACGGATTGGGTGGCCTGAGGGCAGAAGACCGAAAACTCGGCTTGCAGTCGCTCTCGAATCGTTGGGTATTTCAGAGCTGCGCGCGCGGCGTCCGGCAGAGCTTTCCGGAGGAGAACGCCAGCGGGTGGCTTTGGCCCGGGCGCTGGTGACACAGCCGTCGGTTTTACTTCTGGATGAGCCGCTGGCCGCGCTCGATTTGCCGGTCAGGATGAAGATCGCCGATGACCTGCGCCGCTCGGTTCAGGCATTGCCGATCCCGGTGCTCTACGTGACTCACAGCCGCGACGAAGTCTTCATGCTGGGCGAAAGAATGCTGATGCTGGAACGAGGGAAAATTATTGCCGAAGGCACGCCGCACCAGGTGATGACGGCGCCACGCAGCGCGACCGTAGCCCAGTTGGCGGGATTCGAAAATGTGTTTGACGCGGAAGTGACCTCAATCCACGAAGATCGCGGCACCATGACGTGCAGGGTTGGCTTAGGCAAGGTTGAATTAGAAACGCCGCTGGTGCGGGCGGAAGTCGGATCGAAGCTGCGGGTGGGGATCAGCGCGGGAGACGTTCTTCTGGCGACGTCTGCTCCGGTCGGGCTAAGCGCACGCAATATTTTGCCGGGCAAACTGCTTTCGCTATGGCAGCGGGACATGATCGTCGTCGCCCGAGTGGATTGCGGCGTCGAGATGTCGGTACATTTGACGCTGGCCGCACGGGATTCACTGCAGCTAACCCCGGGCCGGCAAGTGTGGCTGATCGTGAAGACGCACTCGTGCCATCTGCTGGGGTGAGCTGAACACATCAATTTGTCACTTTCTATAAGTAATAGCCCAACCCAGAAAAGATCGTGTGAACCGAACCATCTCGAATACTGACTACATCGAACCAGTGGTTTTCTTAAGCATCGCCTTCCAAGATTACGTCTAGAGGTCCATCTCCGTCGGCGTCCGCCAGATCAATTGGGGACCATGTCGTAACCCTGGGCACATCTGAATCAGTCTTTTGAAATTGCACTTTCCTAACAACATGTCCACGGGAACTGCGGTCGACAATCTTAATTACTTGGCAGAGCGAGAGGTCGGTCCTATGGTCTCCTGAAGTTAGCTTCTGCGAGCAGCCAAGCGGATCCGCTCGGTTGCCAGACCGTAAAGAAGATGTTGCCGTCGTCCTTCGCGGGTAATCCAAGCGTGTGCATCTTGTGAACCAAGAGCTCTCGCAATTCAGAAGATGGCTCCCCCTCCTGCTTGCAGTCTGCTTTCTCCGTTTTTTCGTTCCACTTGCAATCGAAGGTTGCGATCACTTTAACCGACTTGTTTTGCTTCACAGAGAAACGTATTTCGCAGCCATCGTCTGGACCGTTACCGGCAGGGGACTTACCGCAATACTTCGCCTTGAGAAAACTCTTGACTTTTTTGCAGCTAGCTGAAGTGCAAGGAGGACGGTGTGGATCTGCCTCGGCCAATGCCAGTACAGAGCCAACTGTCAGCAGGAATAACATGGAAATCAATATTAAGAATCGTTTGTGCTTCATCGAAAAGTTCGCGCTGCACATAGAGGTCTCGGTTTCTCCGATTGTCGTTCTTTTCGAGTCGAGTCGTACTTGGCCATGGGCCAATAGTCCATATTACCTTCGTCGCATTCAATTGCCTGGAAAATATGTTTAAAGCGCTTGAGCGTCGCCTCTTCGATTTTCTCCATCTCAATAACCCCAACCCATTGGCCGCGACGGCGCTCGACATACACCACGTTTCCGCCCAGCACCGAAGCAGCGACTTGGGGTGTTAAGTCTACGTGGTAGCCGAAGTAGCGCGACTTCCATTCTTGCCACGTACGCCAGCGGTCGAAGATTGTAGGGCCCGGCTGGTACTTGGTGGAGAACACCAACGCCACATCGAAGCGCGAGCGGGCGTCTGCGGCGGAGAGCACTTGTTCGGCAGAAAAGTTTTCGATCTTGACCACCCGTATCGGCCTAGGAACATAACCGAGATACGGCCGGGTGAGTTCGTCGCTCGCGGGCCACGCTGTGAGCGCTCGAGCGTTGGGATATCTCTCTTCGAGAAATCGTTCGGCGTGCTGATGCAGGCGAATGTAATCGCGATAGGCAAGATTGTCTTCGGGCGAAAATCCATACGGCGGATTTACAAAAAGCGCAGAAACGAATGCCAGAGCGATAACCGCGATTACGGCCTTCCACGCCCGCAGCCGCCGCCAGATAGTTGAGACGCAAACCAGGATCACCAGAGGGACTATCGGAAGCATGTAGCGCGCGAGCACTGCGCCTCCGACGATCGACAAGCTAATTAGATAGACAATCGTAATGGAAAGAAAAGCGAACTGAACCGGGATTGCAATTCGCCGGCGTTCGCCAAAAGCATCTTTGGTCGGGGGGAACATCATTGCGACCACGCATGCCAGAGTCAGGACGTAGAGATCGAGATATCCAAATGTTTGCCAGAGGCGGAGCAGAAGCGCGAGCAGAATTCGTAGAGGGTGCAATGTTGATTGCACGTTGTAGCGGAAGAATTCCGGGTTGCCGAAGACGAATCCTGTGCGGGCGTAGTGGTAGGCATACCAGAATGCGAGAGGGATGGCGGGTATCAAAAGTCGCCAGATCTCGCGAATGCGAGGGGGAGTTGCATCGCGATGCCCGGGAAGGCCACGACTTCCAGTCGTGCCGATACTCGGCGCTTCCTGTTTCGTGGCTTTAGCCGCTGAGGACCAGCTTCTCGATATAAACCTCCCGCCAAGTTCCCACAACATGAGCGCCGCGGGAATCAGGATCGCAGTCTCTTTGGCCAACGCGGCTAGGGAAAACCAGAGGAGCACGGGCGAGGACGCCCGTGCCTCCATAAAATCGCGATGGAAATAGGCTTCTAGCCCCCAGAAGATCAAGCCTGCGGCGGGGAGATCTACTTGCGCCAGCGAGCTCTGCGCGAAAAACACCGGATAGATCGCAACCAGGAAGGTGCTGCAAGCAGCCACAGTCGAGTTCGCAAGCGTTCGCGCCAAACGAAAAAATCCCAATAAAGAAAATGCCGCGAGCAGTAACATTGCGGATCGAGTCACAATTCGACTCTGGCCAAAAACTTTCCAAGCCAGCGCGAGCCAGGCCATCACCAGCGGAGGGTGGGCGTTTGATGGCGTGGAGTAGGGAATTAGAGAACCGGAAAAAAGATCACGGGCAGCGGGAATATAGTATCCGGCTTCATCCCAGAAATAGGGAAGCCGCAGCAGCGGGCCGTGGAGGGCTATGAGCACAACCGCGAAAAACGCAAACAATCCTGCAGTCCGCGCCGGTCCGAGTTGGGTCTGAGTGGCCAGGGCTTCAGTGTATGGGGCCGGGCGCCTGCACATGCGGATCGAGTTTGATCTCGCCGAAGGTGCTTTCGTAGTTGGTCACGTTCTGATGGAGAATTGACGCCAGCGCCTTCGCCTGTTGCGGGCTTAGATAGACGCCTTGAAAGTTGCGCACTTCGACTTGATTCTCCGTTTGCTGCTGCATGGTGCCGAAGACCAGAAAAAAGTCCCAGACGCTGACTCGGACCTGCACGCTGTTGGCGTAGGCTTCGCGATATTCGGGAGTATTAACCAGATTAAAATTGGGCTGCGTAGGGGTGATCATAAGTCACCAAGTTTAACGGCAACGCCAGTGAAAAGAAAATGGCGGGAGCCGAAATCCACTCCCGCCCTTCCCACATTCACAATTCACCCAAACTAAACCGCGGCCGCTCCCCGTTCCTGATTGCGGATTCGAATTGCCTCCTCAACTTTATAGAGGAAAATCTTTCCGTCTCCGATCTTGCCGGTGGCTGCGGTCTTGAGAATCGTGTCGACCGCGGAATGTACCAAGTTATCTTGCAATACCAGTTCCAGCTTTACCTTGGGCAACAAGTCCACGCTGTATTCTCCCCCGCGATAGCTTTCTTTGTGACCTTTTTGTCGTCCGTGGCCGCGTACCTCTGAAATGGTCATGCCTTCAACGCCCGAGTCGATCAAGGCTTGCTTTACCGCCTCGAAGCGATTGGGCTGAATGATTGCTTCAACTTTTGTCATCTGATCTCCTCTTGCGACCTCTAAAGTAACTGGGACGGACGCGTTCCGCCTCCAGTTCATATTCCGTTGCACAAGCTTTTAACCCGCAACTTGTGTGAGTGGCTTTGCCGTGACCGTGCTCGTCTTAGCGTGATGCAGCGGCAGTTCCTGAGCCATGCCCGCCGGAGCCCCCAGTGCCGAGATCACGTACTCGGGGTAAGCCGAGATGCCGTGCTCGTGCAGGTCCATGCCGTAAAGTTCGCGCTTCTTCAGGCAGTCGTAGCAAACCCATGGCGTTGACCACGTACATCACCACCATGGCAACGGCAAAGGTCGCGAGGGTGATGCAGGCGCTGCCGATGAACTGAGCTTTGAGCACCTGCATTCCGCCACCGTAGAACAGTCCTTGCAACGGCGCGGAGTTGTCGGGAGCGATTGGACCGGTTGCTCCATATTGACCGCAGGCAAATAGACCCAGCGAAAGCGTTCCCCAGATGCCGCAGATGCCGTGCACAGGAACGGCGCCGATGGGATCATCAATGCGAAGACATTCAAGAGCGTCCACCGCCACAATGACCAGCACTCCAGCGATCCCGCCAAGCAGCACCGCGCCAGTTGGACTGACCCAATAACACGGGACAAGTGATTGCCACCAGGCCAGCCAGAAAACCATTGGTGGTATAGCTGGCGTCCCAGGTTTTCATTTTGAAATAGCCATAAAGGATGGATGTGAGTCCGGCGGCGCATGCGGCCAGGGTGGTGTTGGTAGCCACGCGGCCGATGCCGACAAAATCCATCGCCGAGAGCGTGCTGCCGGGATTGAACCCGTACCAGCCGAACCAGAGAATCAGTCCGCCGCTGACTGCGATCGTCAGATCGTGCGGCAGCATAGGGCCGCCGCCATCGCGCTTGAACTTGCGCCCCAAACGCGGCCCGAGAACGATCGCGCCGGCCAAGGCGATGAATCCACCGATGGTATGGACGACGGTTGATCCGGCGAAATCATGGAATCCTATGCCCAGTGAAGGGAAGAAGTTCCCGGCGCTGCCCATGTTGGCCAGCCAGCCGTCCGGTCCCCAGGCCCAGTGCCCGATGATCGGGTAAATGAAGCCGGTGACGCAGATGCTGTACAGCAAGTCGCCGACGAAGCCGGTTCGTCCGATCATGGCGCCCGAGGTGATGGTTGAGCAGGTATCGGCAAAGGCGAACTGGAAGATCCAGACCGCCAGGAATGCTACGCCGGTGCTTTCATAGGTGGCGGGCGCATTTTGCAGGAAGAACCAGTGATAGCCGATGAATCCGTTGCCGTGGCTGAACATGAACGCGAAGCCGATGGCGTAGAAGAGAATGCCGCAAAGACAAGTATCCACGACGCATTCGACCAGCACGTTTACGGTTTCGCGAGAGCGGCAAAAGCCCGCCTCCAGCATGGTGAAGCCGACTTGCATCCCGAAGACCAGAAAGGCCGCCACCAGAGTCCACGCTGGTGTTCACGGGATTGACGACGTCCGCTGCTTTTACTTCGGGAGTGCCGGCTTTGCGCGTGAACGCTGGTGAAGAAGACACCCGAGACCACAAGCATGAATAGGAGAACAACGCCGACCCCGAGCAGCTTTGCCGCCCAGCAGTGCGCCTCCGTACCGCCGCCACTGCGGATCCCGCAGGCGGTTACGTAATCGTGAGTATTTTTCCGATAGCGAAAGGTGCCTTTCTCGCCGTGTGGTTGCGTTCATGCTTTGTACTCCTTCTTCGGGATTGAATTGGACTGAACCACTGGATCGAAACTCCTTTGCCGAATTGCGAACTTGCAACTTGCATAACCTCAAATCATTTTTCGAGTTCCCTGACGGCAGGCACTCGCCTGCGATTCAACTTGCGCCTTGAAAATGAATGGGGAGTTCAAATTTGGCGTTGGACCCATCGACGTGGATGTTCCTCCTCTAAAATTGGTGCGGGTTGGCCTGAAAAACCATCGTGGTCATGGCAGGAGTTTGCGCGCTCCAAACCAACCCGCGTATTGTTCAGCCGCTTGCTCGCGGCTGTACCACGAAACCTTGCCTACGACATGTCGCTCCTTCCGCTTGGGATCAGAACATGAAACCCGCTTCAAGAACGCCACGCGGTTGAGTTGCGCTCTGACCACTTGTTCCGAAGCCGAAACCTGGCGTCATGCTGGTGGCGTGAACCACCGCCAAATCCCCGCGAATGAAGAATGAATCCTTGCGATAAGTCGGAGTCACCGTGATCGAGAATGCGCCGCTGCCCGGACCATATAGCAAGTTGACCGCGCCATTGCTGATGCCTCCCGTAGTCGAGATGTACTCGAGCCTGGGCGCTAATGAAAATCCATGCTTGAAGTTGTAAGTCAACAAGAACGCACCGCTGCGCGTGCCCGCGCCCTGAGTTATGCCGATCTTTGCATCCGTCGGGACGTCGGTGATCTGCAAAGACGGTTGCACTACCCAATTTCCTTTGGTGTAGGTGTAAATGACGTTGAAGATTTGGGAATTATTCAGGGCAAGAGGAGTAGCCAGCGTGTTTTTCGCGTTCGATCCGGCGTTCCCGCCACCTACGAAAGCCAGGCTATTGGCGGGGTTGAGGGTGTAAGTCACCGAACCTGTCAGCCAGGTATAACGGTTAGAGTAAAAACCGTCGTTCCAGCTCAGCGCCAGAGCCCATTTTTTGTAAGTTTCGTTCAGCTGAATGCCGCGGTTGATAGCATTTTCCTGGCCCCAGAGCAGGCCGCGCTCGACGTTCATGTTCTGGAAGCTGAAGGTATATTCAGCCCCGATCAGGGTTGGCAACGCGCCAATTTCCAGGTTGAAATTGCCTTTAACGAACTTGGCATAGCCCTGCGGGAACGGCCCGTAAATGTCTTTTATCGTGTCAGAGGTCGATAGGAATGGAACGCCTATTGCCGGCAAGTTGTAGGCGCCGCCCTGCAAATAGAATTGCCACCAGCCGCTGGTTTTTTGAACGAAAAGTTGTGCGTTGCTGATGTCATAGTGCGTCGCGTCATCACCTGCAACGTGATTTCCTTCGCTCCAGCCGATGCCCGTCAAAATGCCGGTGACAGCCAGCTTTCCCCCCTCGACTTCATGAGGAACGGCGGTCTGCAGTGGCCCGGCCATTGAGGGCATGGGAAGAGGAGCTGGGTCGGCCGGCTTAGGCGGTGTAGGCACACTGTCCGCGGGTGCGGAGCTTGCCGCACTCTGAGGGTCAGCGGAAGACGTCTGCCCTATTGCAGGTAAGCCCATCACTGCTAGAAGGCAGGAAAGTAACAATAATCGTATGCGCAATGTCGATTCTCCTTTTTAAAGCTTGATCGCTTAGCGATCCTGAGTTGCGCGCGCATGAACGGGAAATGTTTATTAGTGCTTGATTTCTGGAACGTCCCGCTGCCCTAGCTAGTGGCTGAGAAAGTATTGGCTTCCGAAGCCGCTGTCCAATTGATTGTTTCTTTTGGTGCGATCAGAGAAATTTTTAAAAAAGAAATCTATGGGGCGGATAAATAAAACTGTCGCACCGATGAAAACAAAAGGCGACTTGCTGGTCCGCCGGTGAGAAAGGCAGGAACTTGCAAATATGAGAAATTCGCTTTGTGAATAGGGATGACCGAGAAGATGTGATCAAGTCGGTTGAAAAAACAAGAACCACGAAGAACACGAAGTGTCACGAAGGAAGATAAGTCAAAGCCAAGGCAATAAGAGAAGCCTCGAATGGACGGCCTGAATTTTCTTCGTGAACCTTCGTGCCCTCGTCAAACAATTCCAAGATGAATAATGAGGGGCGGAGGAGCTTTCAACCAGACCGGTATATTAAATGGATATAAGCACTGGGATGGGGAGCCGAAAATCCCACGCGAAAAGCGCCAATTTTGACTGCTCCCGTGCTAAGTTGGTTGTAATCAGCAGATTGCGAGTGCGTCCGCAAGTCATAGATTTTAATAAAGTTACCTTAAATTACCATCGTGGTTCGATGTGCTCTTCGGTAATTGCTCGTTCCGGCAGCTCAAACCTATAATTGACCTACTCTGGTAGGAATTCTCCGTCAGGTTCCGGTTATGGTAGGCGCGGGTGGTGCTATGCCTGCGAAGAGCACTGAACCGGTATGCGCAAAAGCCTGAAAATCGCACTCATGGTAAGCCCCGCGATCGCGGCCTTTCTTTCGCTCACGCCGAGTGTTTCGGCCGCGAGCAACGCCACCATTACCACTACAACCGATGATTCCGGCCACAAAATTTATGTGAATGACACGGTGAGTGCGAGTGCGCACCATTCGAGCGAAGCCCGGCTCGGGCTTGCGCCGGCTTCGGAACCAACCTTCCGGTCGCAGCGCAACCAACTGGTTTTCTGGAGCACCACCGAGCGTCGCTGGAAAACTGTTCCGCACGCCAATGTCAAGGCGGCGAAATCTGCCGCTGCCGAGGTAGATCAATACCTGGACAAGCCCCAGAATGAGCAAAACTCCGCGCCGCGAAATGGGTTCACACAAAAGGAGATCGATGAGGCGATCAACAAAGCCGCCGATCGCCACAATGTAGATCCGAACCTGGTGCGCGCGTTGGTGAAGGTGGAGTCGAATTTCAATCCCAATGCAGTATCACGCAAGGGAGCGATGGGGCTGATGCAGCTCATGCCGCAGACCGCGCGGCAGATGAAATTGACCAACCCTTTCAACCCCGAGGAAAACATTGACGCTGGGGTCCGCCATTTAAAGGACCTGCTTGATAGCTATGGCGGCGATGTCCGGTTGAGCCTGGCGGCTTACAATGCCGGCGCGGGAGCGGTGGCACGGAGCGCGGGCATTCCGCATTACGCCGAGACGCGTAACTATGTGAAGCGCATAACGCAGCTTTACGGCGGGAGTATGGGCAATAATTATTTTCTGCCCAGCAGTTCGCGGGAACCGGTGCGGGTCCAGCGTGACTCGAGGGGTGTACTTTACATCAGCAACACCGACTGAGGCATCTTAAGGTAGGGTATTTGTTGTAGTAGTGCAGGACTGAAAACTCTCAGGGACTGACACTTGAAAAGTATCGCTTCCAGCCGAAGCGTGAAGCACGCGTCCGGCTTTGCAGGCCGGCCTGCTTCAGGTGTGTCGCGATGGATCTGGGCGCCGCTGGTATGCCTGATGCTGGCGCCTGCGTTGACTCATGCCGCAACTCATCAGTCACAGAAATGGGCTGAGACTCAATTCAACAAGGCAGAGTCGCAACGCGAAACTCTGAATGGGCGCTCGGCGCAAGCTCGCACTCGCCACGAATATCAGACAGTAATCGCATCCTACCGGCGCATCGTTTTCGAAGCGCCGACTTCCAGCAAAGCTGATGGCAGCGCATTCATCGTAGCCGAGTTGACGGCAGAAATGGGCCGGCACTTCAAAGACGATATGGCGTTGTATTCGGCGGTCCGCGAGTACAAGTTCCTCAGACGGGAATATCCCGGCAGCAAGCATCGCATGGAAGCCCTGCTCGCCATTGGCGAAATTTACAAGAACGACCTGGGCGATGACGCTAACGCCCGTTCCACATTCGAAGATTTTTTACGACGCTATCAGCATAGCGACCTGGTGAAAGAAGCGCGGGCGGAGCTGGCATCATTGCAGCCGGTTCCGGATAAGGAAGATGACCGCGACCAAATCGAGGAAAGTTCCCAAAACCAGAGCGACGAAAAATCTGAATCCGCAGATCAGGAAACTCCCGGCAAGGTTGTCAAGATCAGTGCCATTAAGCACACATCCGCGGCTGACCATACACGTATTACTGTCGATCTCGATCAGAAGGTCCATTTCGAATCGCAGCGCATCGATCGACCGGACCGGATATTTTTTGACCTGAAAGATGCGCGGCTTGCTCCGAGGTTGATGGGATCCAGCGTGACGGTTGATGACGGGCGAGTCAAAAAAGTGCGAATTGCGCAGTTCAAGCCTGGGCTGGCGCGTATTGTGATCGAGACTGACGGCCAGGCCAGCTTCAGCGCTTCGTTAGTGGCGAACCCGCCGCGCCTGGTGATTGATGTTCAAGGGAACTCTCCCGCGGGCGAGACTGCTTGCGCTGATTCCAAATCGAGCGGTGACTGCAGCCGGAGCGGCGATGACGTAGACGGTAAAGCTGTTCGTGCCAGCGACAAGTCATTAACTGCCTCCTCGGACAACCAGACTTCGCCTGCGCCCCGGAAGGTTATCGTCGAAGCCGATGCCGACGATCCGCCAAGTGAACCCACAGAAGAGCCGGCCGAAAGGCCATCGACATCGGATCGGTCTTCGAAGCTCACGAGGTCCAAGCATGGGCGAACTCAGGTTGCATTGGCGCGGCCGATGCGCGAAGCTCAGCCCACCTCGGACGGCGACCGGTCACTGATCAGAACCCTGGGATTGAAGATCGGCAAGATTGTCATTGACCCGGGTCACGGCGGCCACGACACCGGCACCATCGGACCTCATGGGTTACTGGAAAAAGAACTGGTGCTCGATGTGAGCAAGCGCCTGGGCAAATTGTTGTCCGCTCGGCTCGGGGCCCAGGTGGTTTACACGCGCCGCGATGACACTTTTATTCCGCTCGAGACCCGCACCGCGATTGCGAACCAGGAACAGGCTGACCTGTTTGTTTCGGTGCATGCGAATTCCAGCCATGATCCAGACGCACGCGGAGTGGAGACCTACTACTTGAATTTCACTTCATCGCCCGAGGCGCTGGAAGTTGCCGCCCGCGAAAATGCCGCCTCCGACAAGTCGATCCATGAGCTGCAGGATTTAGTGAAGAAGATCGCGTTGAAAGAAAAGATAGAGGAATCGAGGGAGTTTGCCTCTGACGTGCAAGGCGCGCTGCATACCGGGCTGGCCGTCAAAAATCCAGGCGAGCGCAACCGTGGAGTAAAGAAGGCGCCATTTGTGGTGCTGATTGGAGCCAATATGCCTTCGATCCTGGCGGAAATTTCCTTCCTGAGTAATCCCACCGACGAGCGCCGGCTCAAGACTCCCGAGTACCGGCAGCGAATTGCGGAATCTCTTTATCGCGGAGTTTCGCGGTATATCGACGGCCTGGGCGGTCTGAAGGTGGCCAGCCAGATGGAGAAATCGTCGGCCGATTAGCCCTTCGAGTGGAAACTTTCCCCCCTGCTCTGTAGTCTAACTATTGGGAGTTCTACGCCGACTTGTTTTCATGAGATCACACCGATTCGTCCCAGTTTTCTTCTTTCAATTCGCCCTCGCAACCATGTGTTTCGGCGCGGGAGTCACCACTCCATCTGCCATTTTGCCGCAGGCTTTCGGCGGGTGGCATCTCACTAAGGCGGCGCAAGCCAGCAGTAATCCAGAGGTCGCCGACCCTACCAATGCCGGAGTTTTGAAGGAATACGGTTTCACCGATTTTGAAGGCGCGACTTACACTCGCGATGACGGTCGCAAGCTCAAGATCAAAGCTGCGCGCTTTCAGGATGCCAGCGGGGCCTACGGTGCCTTTACCTTTTACAAGATGCCGCAGATGCTGAACGAGAAGATCGGCGATCAAGGGTCATCGTTAAACGAACGCGTGCTTTTTTATCGAGGAAATATCCTGGTGGATGCAGTGTTTCAGCAACTCTCGGCCATGTCGGCTGCGGAATTGCGTGAGCTGGCGGGTGGTCTCCCTATTCCCGGTGGTTCGACCGCCAATTTGCCGGGACTTCCGGCATATCTTCCGAAACAAGCTTACATAGGAAACACTGCGAAATACATTGTCGGGCCACTGGCTTTGGAAGCCGACGGATCCCCGCTACCGTCCAATTACGTTAACTTCGATAAAGGCGCCGAAGTTGTGCTGGGCGGGTACGACCTTTCAGGCGCGCATGCGATGTTAGTGCTGATCAGTTATCCGACCCCGCAAATCGCAATCTCGCAATTGAATCAGATTAACTCCGCGCAACAGTCTCACCAGCTGGATTCGATCGTCGCCGCGAAACGCACTGGACCGATTCTGGTTCTGGCCAGTGGTCCGGTTTCCGTGGGCGATGCCAAATCACTGATGGCCGATGTGAACTACGACGCTGATGTGACCTGGAACGAAAGAACCAACTTCACGCGGCGCGATAATGCGGCGAATTTAATTGTGGGCGTGATTCTGCTGGCAGCAATTGTCTGTGGTATTTCGATCGTCGCCGGGATCGCCTTCGGCGGCTTCCGCTTGGCAATCAAACGCCTGCTGCCGGGGAGGGTGTTCGATCGTGCGGAGGATGTTGAATTCATCTCCCTGCACCTTTCAGATACCACCGAAAAGCCGGCTGGCAGAGCGTAAGTTCTTCAATCGATGCCAGTTGAAACTCTAGAAGCGGGTTTTTGTCTCAAAATGAAGCATTTCCGCATTTCTTACAAGTATTATACAAGCCATTGAAAATAAACGATTTATTTATTGAAAGTTTGCTTGACACCCTAGTTTCTGGCTCATAAGATTTCGCCAGAAAGTTTTGACGGCATTTACCCTCCGTTGGAACTATTCTCCCTTAAAGAGAAGGTCACCCTGTTGCCGGGTGGCCTTTTTGTTTTCCCCTTCTCGTAGCGCGGCATCGGGTTGAATTTCGCCTCAAATCACAGCCGAGATAGGTGATTCTTCGCTACCAAACTCCAGCTGCGGTACAGATTTCAAATGCACTTTTCTGGACGTTGGTTAGCCCGGTGGCGCTAAGTCGTCTGAAATGGTTATTACAAGCGAGGCCTTCATCTTGTGCTCTGGCCAGCACTGCTGGATAGGTACTTTGAAGGATAACCGCAGCGGGGTTGATGGAATCGAAAGTACGACTGGAAAGATAAAAACACAGGAGGGTGTAAACACTATGAGGTGGCAATCGATAATTGTCGTAGTGCTGTGTCTGGGCGCGATGTGCTGGGCAGCAGACGAAGATTCCAAGAATGAGGGCGAACTGCAAAGGTCAGCCGAAGTCATTCAACACGTGACCGCCGCAGCACCGGATCAGGGGGTTCCTAATCAAGTGCTCGAAGGTGCGAAGTGCGTGGCTGTAATTCCGAAATTGGTGAAGGGCGCGTTCATCGTGGGCGGCGAACATGGAACCGGAGTGGCGACGTGCAGAACCAGCAATGGCAGCTGGAGCGCACCGGCGCCATTTTCAGTGTCGGGAATCAGCTGGGGACCACAGATCGGCGGCAAGAGCACGGACCTGGTGATGTTCATTATGAATGATCAGGGAATGAACGATCTGCTCCAAGGTCATATCAAAGTTGGAGCCGATGTTTCAGCGGCTGCCGGACCGGTCGGACGGTCGGCCTCAGCTGATGCCGGTTACAAAGCCGGAATTCTGACTTACTCAGCGAGCAAGGGCGCTTTCATCGGCGCATCTTTGAACGGCGCGGAGTTGCAACAAGATGGAAAGGCTACCCGAGACTGGTACGGGAAAGATGTTCCTTTCAAGGACATTCTTTCCGGAGCGGTAGAGGTACCGAACGCTGATGCACGCGCTTTTGTAAGCGCGGTACAGAGTGCAAAAGAGGGCGCAACCCGCTAAGGGTTGATTTTTCAGGCGGCGGCCCGGGATACATTTATTCCGGTCGCCGCCTGTTTCTTTTGTGATGAATTTATTCAGATATCCACCAACACATCGCCATTTTCGGTCTTGACCGGATAAACCGCCAGCTTCGATTCGGGATCGTCCGCTAGCTCACCCGTCTTAAGGTCGTACTCCCACCCGTGCCAGGGACACACAACTTTGTTGCCGTCGATGAAGCCCTGTCCCAGCGGGCCGCCCATATGCAGGCAGACGTTATCCATGGCGCTGATCGTGCCATTTACGTTGGCGACGCAAATCACTTTGCCGCCAAGTTCGAACTCTTTGGCTTCGCCATCTCCGGGAAGCTCCGATTGCGTGGTTAGTTTCACATACGCCATGGCGGTCTCTGAGGTGAGAGTCTAGGGTTGGCGAGAGCTTTGTGTCAATTTTCTGAGCACACTTCGCCAAGATAATCCAGAGTGGCGTACCTTGACGCTTTCGGCCGGTGTTTCCGAGGAATAGGTTTGTAATCGCTACAGGCAAGCGTAGCGGCCCATCCCCGTCGCTGCAAGTTAACGACGGAGATGGGCTACTTTTTTGCCTCCTTCCCCGCCTGTAGCAATCGAACCAGTACTGATTCAGCGTGAAATATTATTCCGCCCCGGCGGGCCGGGAATTCTCAAGGCATGGTGGTAACGTGTCCGATGACTTCACTCGTCAGCCTGCCGGCGCGAGGGAAGAACCACTAGCGCTGCTGACACGGGTTCGATGAGCCCTCCGGGTAATCCGTCAGCAATTTGCGTCCCCGTAGTGCCCGCATCCGTTCACCTGGCAGGCTAGTTGTGGCCCCGCAACGACCTGAAGTTTTCTCAACATGCGCTTTGGCTCTGATTCCGACAGCCCTAACCAGACCAGACCCGAATCGTGAATGTAATCGCTTGCTTTTCGCCACTTGTGCTGGGAACTTAGGGACTTTCGGTGGGGTCTAGACTATTTGATGTGATCGATACCTATTCAAAAAGAACTGATACCCACCCTCGATTTCGCGCCACCTTGCGCTGGGTGGCTCGACTGATCCTCGTGTCGATTGCTGGTAGCTGGCTATTCCTATATCTCGACTCGGTCTATCAGCGTCGTAGAGCCGAGGCGTTTTTTGCTGACCTAAGATCTCTCGACTTCGCAACCGCCGGCTTTCCTGAGATTCGGGACATCCTGATTCGCAACGGGGGCACCCCTATGCAAAGGAAATTGCTGCCTCGAGTTCCTGATCTGGACCACCCCGTGGTGGATGACCACGGGAACATGACCTTCCCCCGGAGACCCCAGACCACATGCACACCTCGGGATTGCTGGTTTCTATTGCGGATCATGACGAAGCTTCCACGGATTCCGTTACGAGGCAGAAAGGCAAGATTTTTTTATACGACTCTTCCTTACATCGGAGTCCGTTCGTGGGTCGTGGGTGCGCAGTTTGAAGTTCGAGACGGAAAGCTCTATATGAGCAGCACGGGGGTCTGGGAATACAGGATGCAACGCGTAGACTACAATGCCTATCGGCAGCTGATTCCCCTCGGGTACGGCGTCGGGACTCGGAGTGACACGGCGAGCTTTAGGGGCGGCCCTTGTAGCAGTCAGGACTATCGGGTGTGGGTTAGTCACGGCGTTTTTAAGTTTCCCGCAAATGAGCTCGAAACTTGCGTTGTGCACTCCGCGGGTACGTCCGTGAAGCGGGCGTTTGATGTTCACCTGAGCTGTCTCAACAATCCTTTCCGCAACTGTAGATTCGACGAACTCGCGCCATCGGCATGGGCTGACTATTCCGCGATGGATGGGACAGGCATTCGTGACCCGCACAAGTCAGACTGAGTAGGCTTGCAAGAACCGGGTGGCTTTTACTTGGCGGGGTCGGGACGCTCTTGGGACTGAAAAGCGGCGGCTCGGTTCGAACAGCTCTTTCTGTCAACGGCAGAACACCGGTGGCCGCAGGCCCAGTCCTTCACACAGCTCAAAAAGGCACTTTTGTCCAAAAGGTGCTACCTCAGGATGGAGACTTTTTTTTCTGGAGTGAACTTCTTCCGTTCCTCCTTGCGCGTTCGCTCCGTTATCTCAACGGAAGAACGCTTTCTCCATCTCCAACTGAAGCGGGACAAACCAGTTAACCAGTCTCTCCGCTCTTTTGTGAGAAGCTAGACTTGGCATGGCTCAAGTCTCGTCTTCGGTTCAGAACACAGCGATTTCAGATCGAGGCGGTTTGCCCGGTTGGTGGTCGAGGGCGCGTACCTCTTGGTTATGGATGGTCGGCATCGCTTTCGCTCTGCGGCTGGCGTACATCCTGATCGCCCACACCTACAAGGTCAAACCTGACGAGAATTATTTCGGCTTTGGCTATGAGATGGGAAGGATCGGCCACGCCATTGCGACCGGACGAGGATTTGCCGATCCCTTCGGACCGGCAACTGGCGCGACCGCGTGGGAGCCGCCGCTCTATCCTTATTTGATTGCCGCGGTTTTTAAACTGGGTGGAATCTATACCCATGCGTCGGCTTTTATTCTCCTCTCCATCAACAGCATTTTTTCGGCGCTGACCTGCATTCCTATTTTTTTGATCGCGCGCAAATGCTTCAGCGAGAAAGTCGGTGTTTGGAGCGCATGGGCCTGGGCTTTGCTGCCTACGGTGATGTATTGGTCCACGCGCTGGGTTTGGGAGACGAGCCTGGCGGCATTTTTACTGACGATTATCTTTTGGCTGACCTTGGAGCTGGAAAATTTAGAGACAGCCACGCCCTGGGTCGGGTTCGGCTTGCTGTGGGGCGTGGCCGTGCTGACCAATACTTCGCTGGTTACGTTTCTGCCGGCGTCCGGATTATGGGCGTGGTACCACCGATGCAAAACAGGGAAGCAGTCGTTGGTGGGCGTGGCGCTGGCGGCAACTTTCTTTTTTGCGACCATTACGCCTTGGCTCGTCCGCAACTATGAAACCTTCGGCAAGTTCATTTTCATTCGCTCGAATTTCGGCGCTGAGCTTCGCCTGGGCAACGGTCCCGGCGCGGATGGAACCTGGATGTCTTATCTTCACCCCACTCAGAATGCGTTGGCGCTGAAGCAATATGAAGAAATGGGCGAGATCGCCTACGTTGCGGAACGCAAGCGCCAGGCGATGGAATTTATCCGCGCCGATTACGCGCGCTTCGCATGGATCAGCTTCAAGCGTTTTGTTTATTACTGGGGCGGTCGCCCGCGGTCGTCCGAGATGTCGGCACTGGTGGATAACTCCGCCTTTCTGGCTTCGTCGATTCTTGCCTTCTGGGGGCTGGGGCGGGCGTTGCGTAAACGCCAACCCGGCGCGGGGCTTTTTTTCTGGCTGATGCTTTGTTATCCCGCTATCTACTACTTCGTTTATCCGCACTCGCGCTACCGCCATCCCATCGAGCCGATGATGGCGATTCTCATCGCCTATGTGATCTCGGAAGCCGGAACAAAGCGGCGCCCGAACTTGGCCGATAAAGCCGCCTAACCATTCCCGCCGTCTTCCGTCTAACCGATCATGGAGGACGTTATGCGACGCAATCGACGGTTGGCCACCTGGACAGGCGCAATCCTGGGCGTGTTTTTGGCGATCATGCTGAACTCCGCTCTGGCCCATGCGCGGGATGACAACGAAGGCCGAGTCACGGAGGAATTCCACCACACTTACCCCTTGTCGGCTGACGGCCGCATCAGTCTGCAGAACATTAACGGGGCGGTGCATATCACCGCATGGGACCAGAACGAAGTGAAAGTCGACGCGGTGAAGCGCGCCGATACCGATCAAGAATTGAAGAACACGGAGATCAGGATCAACGCCGGCGCCAATTCCATTTCGATCGAGACGCATTTCGCCAAAGAAGATGACTGGGGCGGCCACCACGATGTCGCGTCGGTCGAATACACCCTGACCGTGCCCCGCCAGGCGAAGCTGGATGAGATCAAGCTGGTGAATGGATCGCTCGACATGGCCGGAGTGCAGGGCGAAGTCCGCGCTTCGTGCGTGAACGGCATGTTGAGCGCGAAAGGACTGGGCGGAAGAGCCAAGCTCAACACAGTCAATGGCGAGCTGGATGCAAAATTTGAACGAGCCGCGGGCGATGTTGAATTGTCATCGGTGAACGGCAGCATCGATTTGACCCTGCCATCAGACGCGAAGGCCAGCATTGAAGCCAATACCGTCAGTGGCGGAATCGACAACGACTTCGGCCTGCACGCCAACGATCATCGCTTCGTAGGGCACGACTTACGCGGCGAGCTGGGCGGCGGCGGCTCAACCATCAGATTGAACAACGTGAATGGCAGGATTGACATTCATCACGCCAGCGACGGGCGAAGCCTGAGCCCGGCAAAGAACACCGGCGAAAAGGAAGAGGGAAGCGTTTAGTGAAACTACCTCAGTCTGTCATCCGGAGCGAAGTCGAGGGACCTGCTTTCTGCCGGCGCCAAACCTCATTCGTCTGGCAGATTGGCGGCGCACGCAGACAGCAGGTCTTTCGACTGCTTGAATGGACTCGCAAGCGAGTCCATTCACTTCGCTCAAGATGACAGAGTGCTTTTCTCTTTTTAGCTACAGTCAACCATTACCGCTCGACCGCCATCGCCACCGCATTCCCTCCGCCTAAGCACAGCGCCGCAATTCCGCGGTGCACATCGCGGCGGATCATTTCGTAAATGAGCGTCACCAGAACGCGCGCACCGCTCGCGCCAATGGGATGACCGATCGCCACCGCGCCGCCGTTGACATTCACCTTGTTGGGATCGAGGTTGAGTTCGCGCATCACTCCCAGCGCCTGCACCGAGAAGGCTTCGTTCAACTCGTAAAGATCAACATCTTCATTCTTCCATCCCGTCTTCTCCCAAATCTTGCGCACCGCGCCCACGGGGGCCATCATCACCCATTTGGGTTCGACTCCGCTGGTAGCTTGGGCCATGATGCGGACCATCGGCTTGGCGCCAAGTTCTTTTGCCTTGGAGGCGCTGGTCACAACCACGGCGGCCGCGCCATCATTCACTCCCGGAGCATTGCCGGCCGTCACCGTTCCATCTTTTTTGAAAGCCGGTTTCAGCGAGCGCAGGATTTCGATGGTCGTGTCCTCGCGGGGCGATTCGTCTTTATCAAAAATAACCGGAGCTGCGCCTTTCTTTTTTGCTGGAAGCTCAACCGGAACCACCTGCGATTTGAATCTGCATTCTTTAATTGCGGAAACCGCTTTGCGATGCGAGTTCACCGCGAACTCATCTTGTTCTTCGCGGGTGATGCCGTATTTCTCGGCAACGTTCTCGCCGGTGATGCCCATGTGATAGTCGTTGTAAACATCCCACAGACCATCGCGAATCATGGAGTCGACGATCTGCGAATCGCCGAGGCGCAATCCTTTGCGCGCTTGCGGAAGAAGATAAGGTGCGTTGGTCATCGATTCCATACCCCCGGCTACAACTAAAGTGCTATCGCCGGTTTGAATGGCTTGCGAGGCGAGCGCCACCGCTTTGAGTCCGGAGCCGCAAACCTTGTTTATAGTCATGGCACCCACCTCGGGCGACAATCCGCCGTAGATCGCCGCCTGCCGCGCGGGATTTTGTCCGAGTCCGGCGGAGACGACGTTGCCCATGATGCACTCGCCGACCTGCGCAGGATCAACTCCGGCGCGCTTCACCGCTTCACGCACCACGATAGCGCCGAGTTGAGTTGCACTCAGATCCGACAGACTGCCTTGAAATTTCCCCACCGGCGTGCGGCACCCGGAGATGATTACGACTTGATCTTTAGCGGTCATTTGCGAACTCCTGTGATAATGTTCCTCTTAAATTATAGTCGCTGGGCGAAGCAAAGAACGACCTGCAGCAGGCTGCTGCCGCTGGATTTCACATTTCGAATGTTGGAGAATTTCACTCGAGATAAAAACGAAAATGCGTGGTGCGGAATTCAAACCGCGACATTTTTTGTGATCAGCGTGCGGCGGTTCATCGAAAAAATTCTTGCGACCAGTCTTGGTGACTTTCGTTCACCTACTCCACCGCTTCGCATGCTTCATTTTTTGCTTGACTTCGGTTTTTATTGACTCTATACATTCAAACAGTCGCAACAAAAGACCGTTGCATCGATCCATGAACAATGGAAGGGAGAATAGTTAACATGGCAACCAAAAAGAAAGCAAAAAAGGCCACCAAGAAGAAACACTAATTGGGCCTGATCAAAGTAGAAACCTGGGGACGCGAAAGCGTCCCCAAAGTTTTTTGCGGCAGAAGATTTTGCGGGATCAGTTTCGTTCAGTGGCGGCGACGGCGAGCAATTCCGGAATTCGTTTTTCAGTTTTCGGACACAAACTGCGATACGAACACCACGAGCAGTGATAGCCCGGCTTTGGTTCGAACTTCCCAGCTGCAATTCGATCCGCTATGTCTTCCACGTGCAGCCTGGCTTCATCCAATTGAATGTCGCTGCGTTGAGTGCAGATGCTCGAGTTGCCATCGAGATTATGAAAGACGAGCCTCTCGCTGTGATATCCCCATTTTTCGCGGGCGGCTAATGCATACAGAGATAGCTGCAGGCTGTCGTCGGCGTCCTCCTGCGACCTGGGTCTTCCGGTTTTGTAGTCGGTGATGATAACGGCACCGTCGGCTGCGCGATCGATGCGATCGATCCGGCCGGCGAGCGTTGTCGGCCCGATCTTTACTTTGAACCCTTCTTCGGTGTGCAGCACCTGGGGCTTGGCCTGAAGTGAGGCCGCGACGAAGGCCCGCAGTTCGGTAATCCCTTTCTCTTCGTACAACCCACGCTGGTAAGGATCGGAAAATCCCGCGTTGGCGATCTCCATGCGAAAGCGGTCGATCAGATCATCTTCAGTCAGCGCCCGCTCCCAGCGCACCGAGTCATAGTAGATCAGCAGCACGCGATGGATGCAGCCGCCATACTGCAATGCGCCCGAAGCTTCAGATGGAATCCGCCACTCGCGCTCCAGCTTGAATTGCAGAGGGCAGGTTTCATAATGCTGAATCGAACTAGCGCTCAACGATGCTGAGAGATCGGCAGCCGGCGGCATCGCGACCCATTCTTCCAGCCGTGATGACGGCCCCTGCGCAGCGGCGAAAATATCGGTCTGGAATTCACGGCATGTGCGATCGGCCAGCCAGCCTTTCAATTCGCGGTCCTTCAGCATCTCGCGCATATATCCGGGGGGCGTCTTGTCAGTCTGCCCGCGTCCAAATTGTGCGTAGATGTTCAAGGTGTCACGCGCGCGGGTCATCGCCACATAAAACAGACGGCGCTCTTCCTGCTCGCAAAGCATTTTTTCGTCGGCGCCGGCCGAAGTTGAATTGCGCAGCTCGGTCGGGACTTCAATCAGCGGCTCGCGATAATAGGTCGGGAAACTTCCTTTGGTCGCGCGAAGGATGAAGACGTGGTCAAACTCCAGTCCTTTGGCAGAATGCGCAGTCATCAACTTCACCGTGTTTTCGTCGTCGGCCGGGGGAATGCAAATCGCTCCGCGGGCTTCACGGAAGTAATCCAGATATTCCAGGAACTCGGCAGGTTCTCCGGTCTGAGTAATAGGAGATTTCTCCCATTGATTCGAAAACCGCAACAGCGCATCGACTGCCTGGCCGCGTGGAAGCTGAAAAACCCGCACCAGCGCCAGCAGGACGGCATAAACTTTGTTGCCTGCGGTCTCGCTACGCGCTTGCCGCAAAGCCTGGATGACGGCTTGTCCTCCATTCACGCGCGCCAGAACCAGCGCCATCGTCGCCGTGGTATCACGCGGCAGGGCTTTGATCGCGTTTTTCAATTCACCAGGGTCGATAGAAAACTGCGTTAGCGCAGACATCCGAAATAGCGCGGCGCTGTCGGCGTCGGAGACCAATGCACCCAGACAGGCGAGCAGGTCGCGGACCTCCGGGGTATCGAGGACGTCCAGGCCCTCAATCGAAAATGGAATGTTGTTCCTGGCCAGTTCGGCTGCCAAGTCGTCTCTGTGGATATGCGAGCGGTAAAGAATTGCGATGTCTTTCCAACTGCAACGGGATTGGCGGCGGCGCTCCATCAGGGTTGATGTCAGGTCGGTCGCTTCCATGAAGTTGCCAGAGACCATCACCGCTTGCACCGGAAGCCTCTTGTCCGCCTTCAGCGCGTCTTCTTCGTCGCGTGCCGAAATGAGCGGCGTTCGGTGATAGGTGCCGGTAGCGGATTGCAGTGAGAATTGCGGATTCTGGGAAATGATGGCGTGCGCGCATTTCAAAATAGGCGTAGTCGAGCGCCGGTTCTTGTTGAGAACAGCCAATTTCGAATCGGCAAACTGTTTTTGAAAAAGTTCGAATGCCTCGCTGGATGCGCCGCGAAAACGGTAAATGCCCTGATCAGGGTCGCCGACAGCAAAAATGTTTTGCGTTTCGCCGGCCAGTTGCTGCAGGATTTTGATCTGAGCGAAGTTCGCATCTTGAAATTCATCGACAAGAATGAACCGGGCGCGGGTGCGCTCGCTTGCGAGCAATGCCGGATCTTCGGATAGAAGTTGATGGGCGCGCAGAATCATGTGGCCGAAGGTGCCGAAGTTGTTTTCGCTCAGCATGCGCTCGACCTTCTCGAAGACGAACGCAAGTTCGTGGCAGCGTCCGCGGACTTCTTCTTCCGTCAGTTCCTTGGTTTTTTTTGATTTGTGAACGCGGGGTACGGGCAGTTCGCCGCGATCGATGCGCTCAACGTAGGCGCTATATTGCGACGGCCCTACCAGTTCATCCTGGCAGCGCCGCATGAAGTCGAGGAGGTCTCTGAGAAATTCGCCCACGCTGGCGGCGCGAACGTAAAAGTTCAATTTGAGCTCGCGGATATTACGGCGAAGAAAAATCCACAGCTGCTGATCGTCAAGAACTTTAAAATCACGTCCGCATCGCTGCAACAGCTCATTGCAATACGCGTGGAACGTTCCAACCTGCAGGCCTTTGCTGTCTGAACCTCGCAATTCAGCCTCAACGCGATCGCGCATTTCGTCAGCTGCATTGTTGGTGTAAGTTAAGGCCAGAACTTCATTCGGATGAGCATGGCCCTGGCGAATGAGGTTGGCGATTCGCCGGATGAGGACGGTAGTTTTGCCGGTCCCGGCGCCAGCCAGCACCAGCATAGGACCGCTTACATGTTCGATGGCCTCGCGCTGTTGCGGATCTGGTTGGAATTTGGAACTGGAAGCACCCTTCGAGACAGCCATTGAGGGGAGAATAGCAGAGTTAGCGGGAGTGGAAAATCAGGGCGCGACTAAATCGCGCGACTTTAAGATGAGACAGCGGCACGGCTGAAGCCGTGCCCTCCCGGCTTGCTCATTGCAGAACTGAGGCGACTACTGCGACGGCCGCGATAATCGCCGTCTCCGCTCGCAGGATCGTGTTACCCAGCGACGCTGACGTCCACCTGGCTTCAGAAAAAGCCGCGAGTTCCTTTTCCGTCCAGCCACCCTCCGGACCAAATGCCAGCAGGACAGAGTTCGCGACTTGTGGAATGGCATCTTTCAACATCATGTCCTGCTCCACTTCAGAGAGGACAATTCTCGTCTCGCCCGTGAGAGCGAGTAGTTCCTTGAATTTGATTGGTTCGGCAATTTCAGGCGGCGAACTCCGTCGCGATTGCTCTGCCGCCTGCTGCACGATGCGCCGCCAGCGTTCTACGCGCTTCGCCGCCGCCGAGGCAAGATGCTTCTCGGTTCGTCCGGCAATAACCGGTACGATCCGCGCCACTTCGAGTTCCGCGCATTTTTCAATCGCCCATTCCATGCGATCAAATTTGAAGATGGAAATCGCAACTGTGATTTCGGCTCCTTGCGATTGCGCGATCGCAGCACCCAGCTCAAATTCAACGCGATCCGGATGCACGCTCACGACTTTGCCGTGCCGCACTTGTGCTCCTAGAGCAATATCGAACTCCTGCCCAATCTGAGCGCGCAGCACCTGCGCCAGATGGTGCGCGTGATCGCCGGTAAGGGCGGCGCGGTTCCCGAAGACTTCGTCAGCAATCCAGCGGCGACGCGTCATTTTTCTCCTGACAAGCACGAAACCGGGAATACAATAAAATTTGGGATCGGGAGTAGACCATGAAGTTGATTGTGGGCAGGCCCTGGGTGCTCTGCCTGGTGCTGTCACTCGGGGCGGCCACGCCAGGCATTGCACAGAATTCTACCGACTCTAACGCAGCCCCGGCTGCTACTTTCCACGCCGAAACCCATCAGGTGCTTTTGGATGTCGTGATTGTGGACCACGCCGGTCATTTTGTCCCCGGACTGAAGCCTGCAGATTTTACTATTCTGGAAGATGGCAAGCCGCAAAAGCTTGCAGGTTTCGCCGTACATCAGGCGTCAGTCGCACCGTCCAGTCCCGCAGCTAATTTCAAACTTCCGCCGAATCAATACACCAATTACCAGGTCGCCGACCCGCAGCGTCCCATCACGGTTGTGTTGATGGACGTACTCAACACCCAGGTGCAGGACCAGGCATACACCCGCAAACAGATGATTGAATTCCTGAAGGCATTGCCTCCTGGCCAGCGCGTGGCTTTATTTGCTTTGGGTACCCATCTGACAATGATCCAAGGTTACACCGGAGATTCGGACACTCTGGCGGCCGCGGCCACGACATTATTGCGGAAGACGTCGCCCTTGATCACAAGTGAACAAGAGCGGCAAGCGGACGAAATAAGCGCTTCCAACTTGCAGGTCAATGCAGCGGGGCCCACACCGGGCAGCCAATCGACTGAGAACACGGCGATGCCCATAGCGCCGGTGGTACAGGGCATTATGCACGCATTGATTTCTGAACAGAATTATCAACAAACCTTGCGAATGGAGATGACGTTGGCTGCGTTGCAGAGCTTGGCTCGTTCCCTCTCGGCGTATCCAGGACGCAAGAACCTGTTGTGGCTCTCGGCGGAGTTCCCCATAAGATTTGGGCCCAACTTTGCGCCCACCAATTCAGTATCCGATCAGGCGCAAGAAGGTTTGTTCGACAGCACTCGTACTCAGGATGTCCGGGTCAAAGCCCCTCCCATCCGGGAGACGGCTGCCTTGTTAACCGCGTCGCAGATCTCGGTTTATCCCATTGACATCCGGGGCACGATCAGCACGGGCACGGGAATCGACGTCACCGAGGGGGGAACATACGGATCGATTGGAAGGCTGAATGACACCCGCGGCCACATGGCGCAGCGGCAAATCACCATGGAATGGGATGATCATGAGGCCATGAGTGATATCGCTCGCGAAACCGGGGGCAAAGCATTTTACGGCAGCAATGACATCAAAGCCGCCCTCACCGAGAGTATGGACGAAGGCGAGAACTACTACACCCTCGCCTACACCCCGGAGAACCGCAAGTGGGATGGGAAATACCGCAAGCTGGAGGTGAAGACTACGCAGGCCGGCACAAAGCTGACCTACCGGCGCGGCTACTATGCGGTCGCCAATCCGGAAGCGATTAAAGGTAAAGCCGTCGACGATCAGATTGCGCTGCTATTCGCAAATGCGATGCATCCTGAGGCGCCGACCTCAACCATGGTGTTGCTGAAGGTGCAGGTATTGCCTCCAGATGCCACTCACAAGACAGTGCGCATCGACTATGCCATCGATCCCCAGGATGTAAGTTTCGTGGACACTCCGGACAAACAAAAACATGTCGCCATCGATTTAATGGCGGTCGCTTGGGACAAAGACGGCAAGAATGGTGGCGAGAGTTCCGACAAAATTGATGCTTCGGTCTCACTCAGCAGCTATCAGAATGCGATGCGCTCTTACATCCCGGCGCATCAGGAACTCGAAGTTAAGCCGGGAAAGTACACTTTGCGATTGGGAGTGGTTGACAGAAATAGCCGGCGAATCGGGACGGTTGATGTGCCTTTAGTGGTTACCGCGGAGCAAGCGCAGGCGCGATGAGTGATCGCGCTGGCGGAGTTTAGGCGGATTCCGCCGAGCGATTGTAGAATGGAACCACACCAAGTTAAACAGGGGAGAACAATGTATCCAGAACTGATGGTTGTTCCGATGCGCGAGGAATTAACTCGCCTTGGAGTTGCGGAATTAAAAACCGCGGGCGATGTAGATCGCGAGATGCAAGTTCAGCAGGGAACCGCACTTGTGATCGTAAATTCGATTTGTGGTTGTGCCGCGGGACGGATGCGTCCGGCGGTGCGCGCCGCTTTGCAGAACTCATCCCGTCCCGATCGGGCTTTCAGCGTTTTCGCCGGGCAGGACCTGGAGGCCACAGAGCGTGCTCGTTCCTACTTTACGGGTTACCCTCCATCTTCTCCTTCTTTGGCGCTGTTTCGCGACGGCAAGTTAGTGCACATGATGCAGCGCAGCGATATCGAGCATCGTGATGCGGCCGACCTGGCACGAGAGTTGACCCGTGCATTCGATCAGCACTGCGCGGTTGCCAGCCGGCAATAGTTTCTTAGGCAAATTGTCGCCGGCCTCGTTTAAAGGACGGGGCCGGACCTCCCTGAAATCTCAACCATGACTGGTATTACTTCCGTGCATCCAGCACGGGACTTGTCGGCGGCGCGGTGATCTTTTTACTGTAGAGTCAGTGATATACAGCGAAATGGATTCTCCCATCGCGATGACAAATGGAACCAGCCAGACAAAGAAAAATTTGTCAGCAAACTGGTCGAGCAAGCATTCCTATGTCCTGCTGACGGCCGTCACGCTGCTCTGCCTGGTACCTTTCTCCGGCCGCGCGTTCCACGTCGATGATCCTTTATTCGTGTGGTCCGGCCAGCAGATCCAGAAGCATCCTTTAGATCCTTACGGCTTCAGTGTAGTTTGGGACAACTATTCAGAGCCCATGTCGGAGATCACCAAGAACCCTCCGCTGGCCTGCTATTACGCGGCGGCAATCGGTTCGATCGCAGGCTGGTCAGAGCGAGCCTTGCACCTTGGATTTTTGTTGCCCGCGCTTGCCCTCGTCCTGGGTACATATCGTTTGAGCATGCGGTTCACGCGCTCGCCGCTGATTGCCACATTGGCGGCGTTGTTGACCCCGGGGGTACTGGTCTCTGCCAGCAGCGTGATGTGTGACGTGCTGATGCTGGCATTTTGGATTTGGGCGTCGGTGTTCTGGATCGAAGGCCTGGATGAGGATAGGCGGTCTTATCTGATTGCGTCGAGCGTGCTGTTAAGCCTCGCAGCGCTGACTAAATATTTCGGCATCTGCCTTCTGCCGCTGCTGCTTGCGTATTCACTGGTTCGGAAGCGACGGCTGGGTTGGTGGGCAATTTATTTGGTGTTGCCCATTGTCGCGCTTGCGGCCTATCAGCTGTGGACCACCATCTTGTACGGGCACGCCATGTTTTCTGATGCGCTGGATTTCGCGCGCACGGAACGGGTAATCAACGGCAAAGCATCTCCTCTGACCAGCGCGTTAATTGGCGCGAGCTTTGTAGGAGGATGCACCTTCTCGGTGCTGGTTCTCGCTCCCATGCTTTGGCGCTGGCGCAAACTGGCCGGCGGGCTGGCATTTGGAGCTCTATCCGCCGTCGCGCTCATACGAGGCTGGGTGAGTTTTGGTCCCTACGCGGAAAAAGTTGTGCGCCAGTCCCTGGGTACGCACTGGCTGACGACTGGTGTCCAGCTCACGCTGGCAATCGCAGCCGGAAGCTTCATTTTGTGGATGGCTTGCGCCGAAACTAAAAGTTGGCGCGACTCAGATTCACTGTTTCTTGGATTATGGGTGCTGGGTACGTTTGTTTTTGCGGCTTTTCTGAATTGGACGATCAACGCCCGAACTATTCTTCCTCTAATTCCAGCCGCTGCAATTTTGATGGCGCGTCGCTTGGACAAAATCCATATAGAGTCGTCACCGCAACTGCAGCGCAAAGTCGCATTGGCCCTGGTTCTGTCTGGCTTAGTCTCATTCTGGTTGGCAAAAGCCGATGCCGATTGGGCGAACTCGGCGGAACAAGCCGCCGCGGTCATACACCAGCAAGCCGAACATCAGGCTGGGACTGTTTGGTTTCAGGGACATTGGGGCTTTCAGTACTACATGCAACTGCTGGGATTTCGACCCGTAGATTTTCTCAAGACGGACATGCAACGCGGCGACCTTCTGGTTGTTCCGGAGAACAACGCTGACGCCTACATAATGCCCAATCCTCAACTGGTGGCCTCAACCAATCTGCTGCAGATCAACCTCACGCAGCCGCTTTCCACTATGCGTTGGAGGAATGGGGCCGGGTTTTATTCATCTTTTTACGGGCCACTGCCGTTTGCGTTCGGAGCGTCAGATAGTGAACGTTACTATCTCTTCCGGTTGAGCTCACCCATGGTGCGGCGACTGGTGCGGCGAAGCACTTCGAAAGACAGTCCTCAGAACTGATCTTGACATGAGTAGCATTGTTGAAATTAGCCAGGCGAAAACACACCACATGAAGCGTGACGCGGATCGCGGTCCCGGCGGGTCTGTTGTGGCGTCGCCTGCTTTCCGTTACGGCGCTTATGCAGTGATAGCCCTCGTGTTAGTTCTCAACTGTGCTATTCGCTTCCACCTGCGCAATATCCCCCTCGAACGTGACGAAGGGGAGTACGCCTACGCCGGCCAGCTGATGCTGCAAGGCGTTCCGCCTTACAAGCTGGCTTACAACATGAAGTTGCCGGGCACCTATGCGGCATATGCGGTGATTCTGGCGGTCTTCGGGGAGACTCCGGCAGGAGTTCATCTCGGCCTGCTTGTGGTTAATTCGGTAACAGTGCTGTTGGTATTTCTGCTGGCGCTGCGGTTGGCTGGTCTGACGGCCGCCGCCTGCGCGGGAGCAAGTTACGCCGTGTTATCAGTTAGTCCGACGGTGCTGGGCTTCGCCGGGCACGCAACTCATTTCGTGGTGCTGATGGCAATGGCGGGAATTGTATTGCTGCTCAAAGCTTTGGATGAAGATGGCGGGTGGCTATTTTTCGGAAGTGGAGTTTTCTTCGGATTAGCCTTCCTGATGAAGCAGCCTGGGTTGCTGCTGGCGATATTCGGCGCTCTTTATTTAGTGAGCACCGAGCTGAAAAATGGCCTCGAATGGAAGCGGATCGCACGAAAGCTCGGAGTGTTCTCCGGCGGCGCGGCATTGCCTTTCGTCATTACATGCCTGTGGTTGTGGCGAGCCGGAGTGTTCAGGACATTCTGGTTTTGGACCGTCTCCTACGCCTCGCAATACGTAACCAACTGGGGATTAAGTGACGGGATTCATTTATTGGCCATCACATTTCCGGCAATTATCGGACCTGCCGTCTGGATTTGGCTCATCGCGGGGGTCGGCGCCGTCGCATTCATGTGGGACCAGGAACTGCGACCTCATGCCTTTTTTGTGCTTGGATTCTTGCTCTTTTCATTCCTGGCGGTTTGCCCTGGACTTTTTTTTCGTGAGCATTATTTCATCCTCATGCTTCCTGCAATCGCAATTCTGGCAGGCTTGGGCGTGACCGCGACAGTCAAGGTCATTGGCCGGCAATCGCGAATTTGGGGCTTCGCGCCGGTGATGGCTTTGGTCGCCGCATTGGGATGGGGTTTCTACGCGCAAAGGGATTTCTTCTTCAAAGATGATCCCGCTACGATCAGCCGGAAGATTTATGGCGGCAATCCGTTTCCTGAGGCGCTTCCAATCGCCGATTACATTCGCCGGAACACTGCTGAAAATTCCACCATTGCGGTACTCGGCTCCGAACCAGAGATTTATTTGTATGCTCACAGGCATTCCGCGTCCGGCTACATCTATACCTATGGGCTTATGGAGGAACAGAAGTACGCCCTAAAAATGCAGCAACAGATGATCAGCGAAATCGAAGCCTCGCGGCCGCAGTCCCTGGTATGGGTCAATGTTAGGAGTTCGTGGTTGCCGCATCAGCATTCGGAAGGGCTCATCTTCTCCTGGGCTGACAAGTACGTACACGATCATTACCGCTTAACCGGAGTTGCGGATATTCATGCGACGGGCACAGATTATCGCTGGGGCGATAGCGCGAGCGCCTACCAACCGAGATCGAACTCAGTCGTCTTGGTATTCATGCGCTCAACGCCTTAAGCAATCGCGACCCACATCGCGATTATTTTTCTTTGCGGTTAAATTCCCCCGTGGTGGCGTCGATGTCCACTACAAGTTTGGCGTCATTCTGACTGGCGCCGTAAATCACATGCCACAAGAGATGGTTTTCGCCAGGTTCCCATTGCAGCAGATACGTCACCGGAGTGTCCTTGATCTTATCGCCGCCATGTTTTTGCGCTACCTCGAAAGCTTTGTCGGAATCAATTTTCAGAAAGTTAACGTCGAAAGTATTTCCCGGCACATAACTGTCCGGGGAGCCGGGGGTGACGCCGCGTGCTGGAGCGTCAGAAGAGTCCACGCCAGACCAGACATACGGCCGCGAACTATGCTGGGCCGCAGAGGCAAAGGCTGCGCGCCAGATGGGAGCCTTGCCGTCGGTCCCCTTGTCGTCTCCAAAAATCTGCGATTGAAGCTGGTACGGACGAGCATCGCTGGCCCATCCGCGCGCCGCCACATACAGCCGCTGAAAGGCGCTGCGCCCGGTGTTGGATTCCGGCGGTTGCGGCTTCTGCTCCTGCTGGGCGGGCGGCGATGTGCAGCCGGAAACAATCGCAAGCGACAGCAAAATGAACCCAAGCCTTTTCATGTGGCGTCCCTCATTAAAAATAAATTTTGCGACTGGAGTAGCTGGCAAGCATTCTACTAGACGTGACCTCAAAGCTTAGCGATTTGCGAGATGAGTTGGCGAAAGCCATCGACGGAATGTCGACGGAAGATCTCTCGCGCCACCCCGAGGGGAAGTGGAGTTCGGCCGAAATCCTGGACCACTTGAACCAGACATATCGCGGGACCATCAAAAACTGCGAGCGCTGTCTGGCAGCAGGAAAGCCGGGAAGCGTCGACCGGAAAAGTAAACGGTGGCCGCGCCGCATCGTGATCTGGCTCGGATACATACCTTCGGGTCGTAAATCGCCGGTTGGGGTGCTACCTGTCGGCACCCCTGTTCCGCAATTGACTACGGAAATTCTTGAGAATATCCAACGCATGGAGTTAGTGATTGGGAAATGCGACCGTGAGTACGGTCGAGGCAAGGAGATCGCCGAGCACCCCGTCCTCGGTCCACTCACCGCCAGGGAATGGCAAAAATTCCACTGGCTGCATGGAAGACATCACGCACGCCAGATCAACAGACTGAAAAAGTCGGGCTGAAGCTATTCGGATACAGACGCCGGAACGCCAGCCTTTCGGGCTTGCTCCTGCAGATCACTGAGCTGCGCCTTTGCCTGGTCCAATGCTTTCTGTTTCTCTGCGAGTTTCTCCCCATATTGCTGGGTTTGCGGCCAGACGCTGACCTGCGCCATCGTGGAATTGTGTTGATAGCTGTCAAGGTCATGGGCTAGCTGGTCGATCTTTTTCTTTTGATCGTCAATGCGTGACTTCCACCCGTCGAATACTTTCTGCCGGTCCTGCAGTGATTGGCCAGGGCTGACTTTTTCTTTCTGGTCGGCGGATTTTTCGTTGTTCGAATCGGCTGCGGACGGGCCGTTAGTCGACTGTACGCCGCCCCCGTTGTCGTTTCCGGGCTGCGCGCCGGATTTCGAAGCGCCGCCTACTACGCTGATGGTGGCAGAGGGCAGATTGTCATTGTCATATACCTTTGGCGAAGTCTTTATATCCTGCGATTTGGTCTGCCGTACCGAGCGCGCATAATCTCCCAGTGACGGGGACGAGGTTTGCGCCGCCGCTGCCGCGCTCAGGCCGATCGTCGCGAAAACTGCCGCCACTAAAGCAAGAATCACTCGTTTCATGTTGTTCTCCGTTGGAAAATTTATCCCCAGTACCAGTGCAGAAACCGCTGTCCGAACAATAATGCTGCTAATCCCATGCTGCCCAGAAAGACGCCGAAAGGCATCTGGTAACGTCGTAAGGCGACCACAGCCGATCCCCAGGCGCGTTTACGGGCTATTGAATTGGGCTCATGTAAAGTGTGGGTTCGACGCTTTGTCCTCTTGACCCAGACCGCAAGCATGGTTGACAGGCCGAAGGCTGACCCCGCCAGTGATGCGGCAAAGATGGTCAGGATGGTCAGTCGAAGGCCCACAAAGGATCCGATCATGGCCATCAGCTTGACGTCGCCGAAGCCCATTCCTTCCACGCCTCGAGCGCGAAGATAAATTGCGCCGGCGCCGTATAAGAAGGACGCGCCCACCGCTGCGCCCAAAGCAGAATCCATCACTGAAAACAAACGGGCGGAAATATTTGGGCTCACCGGAATTTGCAGAAATCCCGGCAGCAACATCGACAACAGATCGTTCACCGGCACAAACCAGCTCAACCCCAGTCCGATCACAAGCCCAGTCAACGTCATTTTGTCCGGCAAGAGATGTGTTTCCGCGTCGGTGAAAATCAGCCCCAGCAGCAGGAAACCGAAAATCGCGCATTTGAGGGCTGCCAGGCTCAGTCCGAAATTCCAATAACAAAGAAGAAACATGCCGCCGGTCAATAATTCAACGATCAAATAACGGACGGTGACATGCGCTGAACAATTTCGGCATCGGCCACGCAGGATCAGCCAACTGAGGAGCGGAATATTGTCATAAAAAGCAATCGGCTTGCCGCAATGAGGACATGCTGAGCGCGGATGGACGATGGAAAGGCCGCGCGGCAGACGATAAATCCAGACGTTCAGAAAGCTGCCAAAAGCCAGCCCGAACGCGAAAATGATCCCTGCAATCAGCGTTTCCACAAGATCTCCAAGTGCTGTAACTAACGCGACTTTGCTCGATTATAGGGGCTATAGGCGGGGCATTCTTGAGTACATAAGTCACTGACCCTCAGGACAATAAGTGGAGCGAGAGTTGGTCTAAGCGGCTCGTGAGCTTGCATTTGCAGGAGAATCTGGAAGGAAAACGGCAAATACCGTCCCGCTGAGGCCAGGGGTGGTCCGGGTGGCAACCCGCATCCAACCGCCATGTTTCTGTACCGCGCCGTAAGCCAGCCATAGGCCCAAACCTGTGCCCTGGTTTTTCTTGGTGGTATAGAAAGGTTCAAAAATATGGGGTAAGTCTTTGGAGCTAATACCTTTCCCGGTGTCGGCAAAGGTCACGCGTATTCCTGAACGACGATCACCAGACCATTCGTGTGCCCGTTGTACGCGCAATCTGAGTCTGCCGCCTCCGTTCATGGCGTCGATGGCATTAAGAATCAGGTTAGCGAAAACCTGGCGCAGTTCTCCCGGATAGCCAGTAATCTCCAGATCCTCCGCGCATTCTTTCTCAATCGTAATGTGCGCCACCTGGAGCTTTCGTAAATAGAGCTGAACCACTTCATCAAGAATTTTTCCCGCATCCATTTGTTCGGGCGATGAAGTTTCGCGCACAAACCCAAGCGCCTGTTGCGCGATTGAATCCAGCCTGCCGATTTCATGTTCGGCGCGTTGCAGATATTCCTCGCGCCCGGCAACATCCTGGCGGGCAAGATAAACCAGGTTGGTCAGCGCCTCAAGCGGATTCTTGATCTCATGAGCGATGGCCGCAGTGAGCCTGCCGGCAGTGACCAGGCGTTCGTTCCTACGCAGAACCTCTTCGGTGCGTTTCTGTGCACTTATATCGCGCCCAATTGCGGAAGCTCCCACCAGGTTTCCTTGCTCATTTCGCAGTGGGGAAAGCGAGAGCAGGATCATCACCCGACCACCATCTTTGTCGACGCGCTCGGTCTCATAGCTGGGCACATGCTCTTCGCGGTTCAATCGTGACAGGTTGATTGCAAATTCTTCCAGCCGGTCAGGAGGGACAAGTACGGATATGGGGCGGCCGATGATCTCTGTGGCGCTATATCTGAATAGGGTTTCAGCGCCGCGGTTCCAGCTGGTAACGATGCCGTCTACGGTAAAGCTGGCGATAGCATCTTCCGAAGATTGGACGATGGCCGCCATCCGCCTGCGGGCTTCGTCGGCGTCAGTCTCGGCCCGCGAGCGTTGCCGCGCCAGGCCTGCAACGAAAACTGCAATCAAAATAAAAGCGCCCAGCCGCTGAAATTCATTCTCCGAAACCGCGGTGCCAAATGTCTGGCGGAACATCGAGTAGTCGAGCACTAACGCAGAACTGAAAGTGCAGAGCACGGCAGGTCCGAATCCGAAGAAGCGCGCCGTGAATACGACTGCGAGAATGAAGATTACAAATGGATCCTGATGCATGATTGGCGACAACCACCAGATGCACCATGAAAGGGCGGACGCAGCCAAAGCCGAACCGTACCAGGCGACGCGGTCGGACCAGCGTGGTTGAAATCTGAGGATCGGATTGTAGAGGTTTTCCATGTGCCCGGACGACGAGTGGCGGGCAAAATGAAGACGCGAGCAGCGCGTACTTAATAATCCGAATGTAGCATGAATTCCGAAATCAGCTACACCTGTTTGGACAAAAAATTAGCGCAGCTTCGAGGCTGCGCATGTGAACTGCAATAAAGTTGCAAAGCTTTACTGCGAATTCTTGGAATCGAGCTTCTGGCCTTCGCGCGCCGGCTGTGTAGTGGGTACTAAAGTAACCGGGGCTTGCAGAGTGAAAGTCAATATTTTTTCTGACGACAACTTGACGTCAGGTTTTTTGCTGGCTGCTTGAACGCCTCCGCCAGCGCCCGCACCGGCAGCGGATCCGATGGCAGCGCCTTTACCGCCTCCGAAGATGCCGCCGAGAATTGCGCCGGCCACTGCACCCGCTCCAACTTTTTCTGCGGTGTTCTTTCCGCGTGCGCTGCTTTTTTCCGTGAATTGATCGGTTTGAACGTCGTAAGACCTGTCGCCAACCTTGATTCGGTCCAGCTGCAAAACCAGCAACGACTGCCCGGCGAATTTTCCGGAAGACTGAGCGTTGACTACGTGACCCTGAACATCGTAATGCGGTGGCACTACGACGTCTCCGTCGAGAGAGATGGGAGCGTCGAGGGTGGCGTGGAAAACGTCACCTACTTGAGCGGTTGCACTGTCGATGGTGTCGATCAATCGCACAACTACTGCCGCACCTGAGGGAACGGTCACCGTAGCCAGTTCGGGCGGCGGAGCGGGAGCGGCAGGCGCCTCTGCAACTGGATCTGGCGCGGGCGGAGCTGGCTGATCAGACTGAGGCGCTGGCAGGTTTTCATTTTGCGCGACTTCCTGCGGCTCGTTGTGTGCCTGGCGCCGGTGTGCGCGAGAAGATTTCTGCGCGGGTCGCTCTGGCGCTGGGCTAGACGAAGCTTTGGTCTGGCTCCGAGCAGGCGCGGGTGAGGCGGCAGCGACATTCGCTCCAATCTGCAAATTGTTGATGACCGTTTTCACGCCGGGTTCGCTGGCTGCGTACTTGGTGGCGGCGGCGCGCTGGGCGTCATTATCTACGGTGCCCGACAGCGTGACCACTCCATTCGATGATTGAACGGTCAGCTGTTTGTTCTGTAATCCAGAATCCGCAGCGAGTTTGCCCTGGACATCGGAGACGACATTGGCGTCGTTGGGAGCCTTCGCGCAGGCCACAGAAAGAGCAAGCAGGGCTGCGCAAGCTGCCGCTCGCCAAAGATTGGAAAGTCTGGCTTTCATATTGACTCCAGAAATTGAATGGCGGATCGCTGGCAGTTTAGATGCTGAGTGGCTGGATTTTTAAACAAAAATTTCTCAAATCCGGACTGTCAGTACAGGTCGAGACTAACGGATGAATTTGTAGTCAAGAATTGAGGTGGCGAACTGAAGCTCGGGTTCCTTTGCCTGGCTGCTTTTCATGCGAATGATGCGACCCTGACAGAGAACTTTGCTGTTCTTCTGGCCAGAAATAGCCTCTGGCATTTCAAACACCATCTCGACCAGAGTATTTTCTGGAAAGCGCTGCTGGCCGCCGATAAGCACGCCTGACTGGCTCAAATTTTCTATTATCCCTTCATTCCAGGTGCCGAGGTTTTTCACCCGATATCGGACCGGGGTTTCCATCTTGATCCGGCGGGCGCGCGGTACCCAGTTTGACGACGAATGAGCGCGTCGCTTACTGGAGACGCCGGAGCTCGCATCCTTTGACAGGCGCTCGGTACGACGCATGGTCGCCCAGTCGTAGCGAAACTCGGAAGCGCAGAGCAGGCATACCTGGTAATACTCGCCGTCAGCCGCGCGGCGAGGCCAGGAAAATTCATGCGAACAACGGCCTAGGAGGAGAACGTCTAAAATCTTCTGAGGCATAGGGGTATAACCTAGCTGGCAAGCGTAGGCACACTTTATGATCCGATGAATTCGCAGAACGTGGTAGGTTACTTTCGTTTGTAATGAGCAACGCTTATTTCGCCGGTAGGTTGCAGCCGTGGTCAAGCTGGTTGGCTTACCGCGGACTAAAATATCCCTGGCTTGAGTAACACGAACGTTTTCACATCATGGTCGAATCGATTCACCGCTTTTCTTCTCGCGTTGATACCTACGTCCGTTTCAGGCCTTCGTATCCAAAGCAGATCGTCGAAACCATGGGGCGAGATTGCGGATTCACTCGCGATTCGATCGTCGCGGACATAGCGTCCGGAACCGGCATTTTCACCAAACTGTTGCTCGAACATGGAAACCGAGTCTTTGGGGTCGAACCGAATTCCGAGATGCGGCGCGCGGGCGAAGAATTTCTCGCCGCGTACCCTAACTTCACGAGCGTGACGGGGACGGCCGAGGCGACTACCTTGCCATCAGGCAGCGTTGACTTCGTTACGGCGGCACAGGCCGGCCACTGGTTCGATCGCAAGCGATCACGCCGGGAGTTCGCGCGTATTCTGAAACCTGGCGGCTGGGCGGTCCTGGTCTGGAACGAGCGAAAGACGGACAGCACGCCTTTTCTTCGCGACTACGAGGAATTGCTGCTGCGTTACGGGACCGATTACAACCAAGTCCGCCATGAGCACACAGTAGTCAGCGAGTTCTTTGATCCGTATTCATTTCAAGAGCGGATTTTCGATTCGCAACAGGTCTTCGATTACGAGGGCGTCGAGGGGCGGCTTATGTCTTCTTCATACGCGCCGCAGCCAGGGCATCCGAATCATGAACCTATGCTGCGCGAGTTGCGCCGCATCTTCGATCTCCACCAGCATGCTGGGCGAGTGATCATCGAGTACGCCACGCGTACGTTCTACGGCCAGCTGGCTTAAACTTACAAAATGAGTAAATCTGGATCGCAAATGCCGAGTGTCGGCAAAGCGGCGTCTGATGAAACCTTCCACATGTCGGCTGATGAATTTCGAAGGCATGGACATGAAGTCATCGACTGGATAGCGGATTACTATTCGCGCATTGAATCTTTCCCGGTGCTCTCGCAAGCGAAGCCAGGAGAAATTCGCGCATCGCTTCCGGCTAGTGCGCCGGCCAAGAGAGAAGAATTTGCTGGTCTTCTAAAAGATGTCGAGAAATTAATTCTGCCGGGCATCACGCACTGGCAGTCACCGAACTTTTTCGCCTACTTTCCGTCCAATGCTTCCGGCCCGGCGATTCTCGGCGATCTGCTTTCGTCAGGATTAGGTGTACAAGGAATGTTGTGGGCGACCAGTCCCGCCTGCACAGAACTTGAAACCTGCGTGCTCGACTGGCTGGTTCCAGCGCTGGGACTGCCTGAGAAATTCCTTTCGACAAAAACTGGAGGCGGGGTAATTCAGGACACGGCGTCAAGCGCCACTTTGTGCGCGGTGCTGGCGGCGCGTGAGCGGGCGACGAATTTCAGTTCGAATAAGGAAGGCTGCCGTGGAAAATTGGCGGCCTATACCTCAGCTCATGCGCACTCGTCGATTGAAAAAGCGGTGAAAATTGCGGGAATCGGCAGCGAAAATTTGCGTTTGATCGAAGTCGATGAGCGCTTCGCGATGAAACCAGAAAGCCTGGCCGCAGCCATAGAAAAAGACCAACAATCGGGAGTGAAACCATTTTTTGTGTGCGCCACCGTCGGCACCACTTCCTCGAATGCGATCGATCCGGTGGAGAAGATCGGCGAAATCTGCCGCAAGAATAATCTCTGGCTTCACGTTGACGCCGCAATGTCCGGGACTGCCGCGTTGTGCCCGGAGTTTCGCTATCTGCACGACGGCCTGGAATTCGCCGACAGCTACTGCTTCAATCCGCACAAGTGGATGTTTACCAACTTCGATTGCGATTGCTTTTATGTGGCCGATCGCAAGGCGCTCGTCCAGGCGCTCAGCGTGTTGCCGGAATATTTACGTAACCAGGCCAGCGAGTCTGGGGCGGTCATTGATTACCGCGACTGGCAGGTTCCGCTGGGACGGCGTTTCCGTTCTCTGAAGTTGTGGTTTGTGTTGCGATATTACGGAATGGACGGCTTGCAGTTCCACATTCGCGAACACGTTCGCCTGGCGCAACAATTCGCAGACTGGGTTCAATGCGATGAAAGATTTGTGATTGCTGCTCCCGCACCACTGAATCTGGTTTGCTTTCGCCTAAAAGCAGGCGATGATGCCAACCAGAAATTAATGGATGCGCTGAATAACAGCGGCGACCTTTATCTGACTCACACCAGGCTTCATAACAAAATCACTCTGCGGATGTGCGTGGGGCAAACCAACACGACTGAGCGTCACGTTGAGCGAGCCTGGAAGAGAATTAAAGAAGAGGCGAATCGAATTCCTCTGTGATCACATCTTTGTGACTCTATGCTCTCTGTCGTAGGTTTTCTTTCCGCAAAGAAAAGCTTTTAGCACTCTTTGTGACGCTATGCTCTCTGTCGTAGGTTTTCTTTCCGCAAAGAAAAGCTTTTACCACAGAGGGCACAAGGGAACACAGAGGAATTAACACAGAGGTTCTATGGCGCCGATTGTTCTGTTCCGATCGATTTTCCGCTGACTACGAGCTCTACACGCCGATTTTGTTGTCTTCCTGCCGCTGAGTCATTCGACGCGACCGGGTTCGCCTGCCCAAAGCCATGGGTATCAATAGACGCCGACGGCACACCTTGTTGGACCAGATATGACTGCACCGATCCTGCCCGGTGCTGCGACAGCTGCTCGTTGAACATCACACTACCAGTGCTGTCGGTGTAGCCATCGACTTCCACGTGAATGTCAGGATAAGCGATAAGAATTCCCGCCACTTTTGCAAGGCGTTCACGCGCTGTAGGTTTCAGGTCCGCGCTGCCCGTGCTGAAAAGAACATCGGGCATGCTGACAATCAGGCCGCGAGCGCTGTCCCGAGTTTGCAGCACTTGATTGAGTTGTGACATAAGCTGCTGTCTGACCTGCGCCTGCTGTGCCTCGAGTTGCTGGTTTCGCTGTTCAGCCTGTTCGGCGCGCTGACGAGCTTCTTCCGCCTGCTGAGCAGCCTGTTGTTGCTGTTGCTCGGCGGCAGCCCGCTTTTGTGCTTCCTCTTGTGCTTGCTGCTGCGCTTGTTGCGCCTGTTGCTGCGCTTGTTCGGCTTGCTGTTGCGCCTGCTGTTGGGCCTGTTGGGCCTGCTGCTCCGCTTGCTGTTGTTGCTGTTCAGCGGCCGCGCGCTGCTGGGCTTCTAACTGTGCCTGTTGCTGGGCCTGCTGGGCCTGTTGTTGAGCTTGCTCAGCCTGCTGCTTCGCTTGCTCGGCTTGCTGTTGTGCCTGCTCGGCGTCAGCGCGGGCTTTCTCGACCCGTTCTTCGTTCTCTTTACGCTGGCGTTCGAGCCTTGCCTGGTCTTCTGAGCGGATGGAATTCACGCGAGCTTCTTCGGCGGTTTGCACCGCTTCACGAGCTACCGTGGCGATTGGTTTGGTGCCCTGCTTGCGCCGATAATAATCTTCAGCCTGATCGAGAAGCTTCTCGGCCTTGCTCAACATTTCGGGGGCGTATTGCTCGGCGTGGGCGTCGCCAGCGATGCGGACCGCATTGCGTGCCTCCAGCAAATCAAGCGGCGCTTTTTTGTCCTCTCCATAAACCGATTTTTGCACCGGATTGACCTGCGATACATAAGCTGCCCTGGGGAAGGCCTGGTAATGAACATCCACCGCTTCGGCCTGTCCTTGAGTGGTCGAACGGACAACATTTTCGCCCACGATCATTTCGCTGGGATGGCTGACTCCAAAATCCGGTTCAGCGGTAACGACCAGCGCGAAAGCCTGCAGATCGGTAGTAGTGTGTAAAGACGCCTTGCCGTCGTGAGGAACAATCTCACCAATGTTTCGGGCTTGACCTTCAGGACTGATGGCCCAAAGAACATAGGTCAGGTAGGCCAGATCGAGCGACTTCGCCGGTTGCAAATGTTCCAGGTCTACATGAATATCGGTGAGCGCTCGTTTACTCATGATCTTGGCTTTGCCGGTGAACTCGGGCATCAGGCTGGTGCCTTTGAAATCAACCGCAGTGGTCGCCCCTTTTCGATAATTGACTGCTTGCGTGGTCTCCGCAATCATCTGAATGCCCGGCGATTCGAAGGATGGCTTATCGTTTTCGGAATTCGAGTTATCCTGGGCGGCAACAATTCCTGAAGTCGCCACTAAAAGCAGCGCACAGTAAATCGGTTTGAAATTCACGGCCATACCTCGCAAGCACAAATTTTGGTCTATCGGGCGATTTAGGGTAAATTGGTGCGCTAAGTAGAAGCGATACCGCACTTACCTTATCTGTGCGGTTAAATGACCGGATGGTCTTTAAACATTGTGATCTCGATTTGAGGTTTGCTGTCCTGCCCGAAAAATTTGTGTGAGGAGTTTGCCCGTGAAGAAAGGTCTTTTTGTTGTTGTTCTTCTCTCGATTCTAAATATCACAACCGTTTGCTTTGCACAGAATGCAAACCCTGGCACGCCAGAGCAGGGCAGTGCTGACTTGGCGAATGCGGCCTTCCGCAATCCAGATCTGCCGATCGACAAACGCGTTGACGACCTGGTCTCCCGCATGACGCTCGAAGAAAAGGTTTCACAGATGGTGCACACCGCGGCGGCGATTCCCCGGCTTGGCATTCCTGAGTACAACTGGTGGAGTGAGGGTTTGCATGGCGCTGCGCGCGAGGGATACGCAACCGTATTTCCGCAGGCGATTGGTCTGGCAGCAACATTCGATCCTGATCTGCTGCATCAGGAAGCCGGTGTTATCGCGACCGAGTTTCGCGCCAAGTACTCCGAACGAGTCAAGGAAAAGGGCTACAGCGACTGGTTTCACGGGCTCACCGTCTGGTCGCCAAATATCAATATTTTTCGTGATCCACGCTGGGGACGTGGCCAGGAAACCTACGGCGAAGATCCATTCCTCACGGCGCAAATGGGCGTTGCGTATGTGACTGGATTGCAGGGTGATGATGCAAAATATCTCAAAGCGCTTGCCACCCCTAAACATTTTGCGGTACACAGCGGGCCCGAGCCCACGCGCCACACTGTAGATGTAAAAGTTTCAGATCACGATTTGGAAGATACGTACTTGCCTGCATTTCGCGCCACAGTGACCGCGGGCGCCGGATCAGTGATGTGCGCTTACAACGCGATCGATGGGAAGCCGGCGTGCGCCCAGCCAATGCTGCTGCAGGAGCATCTTCGCGACGACTGGCACTTTGGAGGTTATGTAGTTTCCGATTGCGGTGCAGCCAGCGATATTTCCCAAGGTCATCACTATACGAAGACCATGGAGCAGGGAATGGCCGATGCAGTCAAAGCCGGCATGGATATCATCTGCGCCTGGCCGCAGGAGCATATTGTTATAGAACGTGATGCGTTGTTGAAAGCAGTGCAGGAAGGGCTGCTTCCGCAAGCGGACATCGACCGATCGGTGAAGCGACTTTTTACTGCGCGCATGAAGCTGGGAATGTTCGACCCGCCGTCGGCCGTGCCATATGCAAACATTACGATTGCCGAAAACGACACCGAGCCTCACCGCCAGCTCGCGCTCAAGGCAGCACGGGAAACCCTGGTGCTGCTGAAAAATTCTGATCACCTGTTGCCCCTGGGTACGAAATACAAGACCATCGCCGTTATCGGGCCGAACGCTGACAGCGTCGATCCATTGTTGGGAAATTACAATGGCACGCCGTCAAAGCCGGTCACTATATTGGATGGAATCCGCAAGCGCTTCGCTGACTCCACGGTTCTCTATGCCGGAGGATCTTCACTGACGGGGCCGCTATTGAAACCTATTCCTTCTGAGGATTTGAAAGATAAATCAGGACAGCCTGGGCTGAGCGCTGAATATTTCAAGGGCACTACGCTCCAAGGCGAGCCCGTGATCACGCGCACCGATCCGGCGATCGATTTCACCTGGCATAGCGGTGCGGGCGCGGAGATCACGGACAACTTTTCGGTGCGTTGGACGGGAACTCTGACGGTGCCGGCAACTGGCGACTACCAAATCGGATTCACCGGCACGGACGGGTTTCATTTATGGCTCGATGGCAAGCTGGTCGGCGAATCGTCGTATAGCGATACCAGCAAAACTCGAGAACAAAATTTGCACCTCGAGGCCGGACATCCTTACTCAATTAAAATCGAGTGCTCGCAAGAGGATACCGAGGGGATGGCGAAGCTGGTTTGGCATCGCCCCGGTGAGGCCAACGATTTCGCGGACATCGCGAGTAAGGCAGACGTGATCGTCGCCGTGCTCGGATTAGCCGGCGAGCTGGAAGGCGAGGAGATGCCCATCCATATTGAGGGTTTCTCGGGCGGCGATCGCACCAGTCTTGTCCTCCCGCAGGCGCAAGAGCAATTGCTCGAAAGCCTGGCTTCGAGTGGCAAGCCCGTGGTCCTGGTCTTGATGAACGGCAGTGCTCTCGCCGTGAACTGGGCTGACCAGCACGTGCCCGCGATTGTCGAGGCCTGGTATCCGGGCGAAGAGGGCGGGACCGCTGTGGCGGAGGCGCTGGCGGGAGATTTTTCGCCCAGCGGGAAGCTGCCGCTTACTTTCTATAAGTCCGTCGATCAGATTCCTCCGTTCGACGATTACGACATGAAAGGTCGAACCTACCGGTATTTCACTCGCGAGCCGCTCTATCCGTTTGGCTATGGGTTGAGCTATACCGATTTTGATTTCAGCAATTTGAGTTTCGACAAAAATTCGGCCGGAGCGAAAGATGATGTCGTCGCCAGCGTCGATGTGAAGAACTCAGGCTCAATGGCGGGCGATGAAGTTGTGGAGATTTATTTGACCCACCCGAATGCAAAAGGCGCGCCGCTTCGGGCGCTTGTAGGATTTAAGCGGGTGCACCTTGAAGCCGGAGAGACTCAGAAAGTGCAAATCACGATTCCAAATCGTAACCTGAGTTTTGTTGACGAAGGCGGCATGCGACGAATTGCGCCAGGGACGGTCCAGGTCTGGGCAGGAGGCGGCCAGCCGGTCAGTCGAGAAGGCTTGCCGAAAACGGCGGGCGTGTCGGGATCGTTCAAGATCAGTGGATCGGCCACGCTCCCGAAATAAGTTTTGAAATCTCTGTGTACCTCTGTGCAACCCAGTGCACCTCTGTGGCTAAGCTTTTTTAAAACTTAACCCCAGAGGAACACGGTGGTCGCACGGAGGCTTCACAGAGACACTTGTCTGCGTCAGCTCTCGCCTCGCTTTACCGATCCGGCGGCCTTCTAATAGAATTTAAAGTTTGCTGCAACTTTTTAGCCGCAAGCGTGCCCGCCTGATTCGGGAAGCAAAATGAAAATTCACGAATATCAAGCTAAAGCAATCCTCAAAAAATACGGGGTGGCAGTTCCCCGCGGCGAGATGGTGGAAAGCCGCGACGAGGCTGAAAGAGCCGCGAAAGCACTATTCGAAGCGGGCGCCAGCGGTGTGGTGGTGAAAGCGCAGATCCATGCCGGGGGTCGCGGCAAAGGCGGCGGCGTCAAGATTGCAAAATCGGTGGAAGAGGCTGCTGATCTGGCCGCCAAAATGTTAGGCATGACGCTGATCACCCACCAGACGGGCCCCGAAGGACGGACCGTCAACCGGTTATTGATTGAAGAAACTTTGCCCATCGAAAAAGAGTTGTATCTCGGAATCGTGATTGACCGCGCGGAGGCCAAGCCCGTATTCATGGCATCGAAGTCGGGCGGCATGGAGATTGAACAGGTTGCGGAAGAAAATCCCGATGCGATTCTCAAGGAGTACATCACGCCGGGCATGGGGCTGGAAGCGTTTCAAGCGCGCAAGCTGGCGTTTCGCCTGGGACTTAAGCCGGAGCAGATTAATCAGGCTGTAAAGTTCATGTCGGGGTTATACAAAGCGTTTCAGGAAACCGACTCTTCACTGATGGAAATTAATCCTTTTATTACCTGTGCGGATTGCCGCTTGTTTGCGCTGGATGCGAAAATGAATTTCGATGACAACGCACTGTTCCGGCATCCCGAGCTGAAAGAGTTGCGCGACGTGACCGAGGAAGATCCGCTTGAAGTCGAGGCCTCGAAGTACAGCCTGAATTACATCAAGCTCGACGGAAACGTGGGCTGCATGGTGAATGGCGCCGGCCTGGCGATGGCGACAATGGACATCATTAAGTATGCGGGCGGAATGCCAGCGAATTTTTTGGATGTGGGCGGCGGGGCCAATGCCGAGCAGGTGACGCACGCGTTTGAAATCTTGTTAAGCGACAAGAATGTGAAAGCCGTGCTGATAAATATTTTCGGCGGCATTCTGCGCGTAGATACGTTGGCGCGAGGAGTGGTTGAGGCCGCCAACAAAACGAAAATTCAGCTTCCAGTTGTGTTGCGGCTTGAGGGAACTAACGTGGAGCAGGGAAGGGAAATCCTGAAAGAATCAGGCCTAAACTTTATTGTCGCGGAGACGATGAAAGACGCTGCCGAAAAAGTGGTGGCAGCAGCTCGCGCAGCATAAGATTTCCTCTGTGGAAGTTCCACTGTGAAACTCTGTGTTCTCTGTGGTTAGGTCTTGTTGGGATTGCAAAAACCTAACCACAGAGGACACAAAGTTTCACCGAGGAAGACACAGAGTAACTGGTATCGATGTTCGGCTTTGGTTCCGAGGTTTCGAAAGAGACAAATGAGCATTCTGGTAGACAAATCAACGCGCGTAATCGTTCAAGGACTCACCGGACGCGAAGGGACGTTTCACGCCAAGGCCTGCGCGGAGTACGGGACGAAGATCGTGGGCGGAGTTACTCCCGGCAAAGGTGGCACGACGCATGAAGGTTTTCCGGTGTTCAACAGCGTCCAGGAGGCGGTGGACAAAACCGGAGCCGACACCTCGGTTATCTTTGTACCCCCGCCCTTTGCTGCCGACGCCATCATGGAAGCCGCCGACGCTGAGATCGAATTGATCATCTGTATCACCGAGGGAATTCCGGTTCTCGACATGGTACGGGCCTGGGAGTTTTTGCAGACCCGCCGAGCCCGTCTGATCGGACCGAACTGTCCAGGAATTATTTCGCCCGGCAAATGCAAAATCGGGATTATGCCGGCGCGTATTCACCTGGAAGGGCCGGTCGGAATTGTTTCACGCTCTGGCACTCTTACCTACGAAGCCGTTTACCAGCTGACCACCCGCGGCATTGGACAATCCACCGCCATTGGGATTGGCGGCGATCCGATTATCGGAACGAACTTTACCGATGCGCTCGACTTATTTAACCGCGATCCGCAGACTGAAGCGGTGGTAATGATCGGCGAAATCGGCGGCAATGCTGAAGAATCCGCGGCCGAATTTGTGAAGGCACGAATGAAAAAGCCGGTAATTGGTTTCATCGCCGGGCAAACCGCGCCGCCCGGACGCCGCATGGGCCATGCGGGTGCGATTATCTCCGGCGGCCATGGCACCGCTTCGGAAAAGATGAAAGCCATGGAGGCGGCAGGGATTCGTATGTGCACATCGCCTGCCGACATTGGCGAAACCGTAGCTCTGCTATGGGAAGCCGAGTGAACGCTTAAATCACTAAGGAACCTTAACACCTTCAATTATGAAAACCTTGCAACGCACTCTCACCATCGTTAAGCCCGATGCCGTGCGCAGAAACGCGATCGGCGACATTATTGAGCAGTTTGAAAAAAATCACTTCACCATTCTGGCGATAAAGATGCTTGAGATTTCCAAGCATCAGGCCGAGCAGTTCTACGCGGTCCACGCCAATAAAGGCTTTTTTACTTCGCTCACCGACTTCATGTCGAGCGGTCCGATCGTGGCCCTGGCGCTGGAAAAAGAAAATGCCATCGCCGATCTTCGCAAGCTCATGGGCGCCACCAATCCGGCGAACGCTGAGGAAGGCACGATTCGCAAGAAATGGGCGCAGAGCATTGAGCACAACGCCATTCACGGATCTGATGCCGAAGATACAGCTCGCTTTGAGCTAAGTTTTTTCTTTGCAGGATACGAACTGGCGCAGTAGGAATTCTTTAGATTTGGGACGTTGCGGTTCAGCCGAGCGGATCATACAGTTGTCCTTCTGTCCGATCGGCAACCTTGGGTAATTCTTTTTTTGCGTATTGCAGAAAATGCGGCGTGCCGCGGTGCGATTCCAGGGCCGCATCGTCTTTGTACTGCTCATAGATGAAAAACCGGCGCGGCTCGGTGCGGTGGCGATGCACCTGAAACATAGCGCATCCGGGTTCTTTGCGAGATTCGGCAGTTAGCTTCGAAAAGATATCTGCGACTTCCGATTCCTTTCCAACTTTCGCCATCCAGGTGACTGCCAGAACTACCATCTTCTTTCCCTTTCTTATTTCAAAGCGACTTTCGCTGATCGAGAGCCGGCTTTTGCCATTGTCTGCAGTTGGCTGAGGAATTCGTCCACAAAAATTGTTTCTTCACGGCCGGGGCCAGTTGAAACCATGCCGATGCGCGCGCCGGTTTCTTTCTCAATGAAGGCCAGATACTCACGCGCCGCCTTCGGCAGTTTTTGTAATTCGGTGATGCCCTTGGTCGTGGCTCTCCACGCGGGAAGTTTTTTGTAAATACATTCGATCTTGTCCCACTCGCCGGCAGCAGCTGGAATTTCTTCGGTGTTGCGGCCATTGATCTTGTATCCCACGCAGACCGGTATTTTCTCCAACTCGTCAAGTACATCGAGCTTGGTTACAACCAGCCACGAGGTCCCATTGATCATGCCTGAGTAGCGCAAAAGCGGAAGGTCGAGCCACCCGCAACGCCGCGGGCGCCCGGTAACTGCGCCGAATTCGTTTCCGCGTTTGCGGATGTCATCGCCAACAGAGTCGAAAAGCTCAGTCGGAAATGGTCCCTCGCCGACGCGCGTGCAATAAGCTTTGGTAACGCCGATAACGGAATCGATAGCCGTCGGCGCGACTCCGGTTCCGATCACCGCCCCGCCAGAAATCGCGCTGGATGAAGTCACAAACGGGTAAGTCCCATGATCGATATCGAGCATCGTACCTTGCGCTCCCTCGAACATCACCGAATGCCCTTCGGCGATTGCGCGATTCAGCAGCACTGCCGTGTCGCAAACAAAGGGCGCAAGTTTGCGCGAAGCCTCAGCGTACTCCTCGTACATTTTGTCAGCGTCGAGTGGCTCGGAGTTGAAGAGTGCGTGCGCGATCATGTTCTTTTCGCGGCAGGCATTTTCCACGTGCTTTTTGAGCAGATCCAAGTCGAGAAGATCGATCACGCGCAATCCGCGCCGGCCAGCCTTGTCTTCGTAAGCAGGGCCGATTCCGCGCGAAGTAGTGCCAATTTTCACTCGACCGGGCGCATTTTCTGAGGCCAGTTCGATCATCCGGTGGTATGGCAGAATCACCTGAGCGCGATTGCTGACAAACAAATTGCCATCCACCTTAACGCCGGCGTCTCTAAGACCTGCCACTTCCTTGAGGAATGCGATGGGATCGAGCACCACTCCGTTGCCGATCACGCTCCGGCAAGCCTGGCGCAGCACGCCGCAAGGAACGAGCTGCAATACGAAGCGCTTCCCATTAATGATGACGGTGTGACCGGCATTGTGCCCACCGGCATATCGTGCCACCACGGAAAATCTTTCCGAAAGCACGTCAACGATTTTGCCCTTGCCTTCGTCGCCCCACTGGGCACCGACTACGACGGCAGTATTGCCTGTCTTCAAATGCCGCTCCTCACTTTTGCTTGACGATTACCACCCGGGGTCTGCACACACACCCGCACTGCGGAGAAAACGTAAGATCAGGGATTTGCCGGGTAGAGGTGTACTCAGAATAATAACCTGCGAAAGAACGCCAGCCAAGCGCATTTCATAAATTTGCACAATGGCACTTCAGAGTTGCCAAAGTCCCATGCAAATAGTATCGCCTCATAACATTGACGCTGGCCCCATCCGAATGCTATAAAAGCTAGTTTTGTGCGAGTCTGTCGAGGGAGGTTTTCAGCTCCCACCTGCAGGCGGAACGCACGAATTGTCCGACGCGGCCAAATCAGCACTCCTTCATTTGCGGTGGAAGCGTGTTCGGATGCGGAAGGTTCAAGTTCTGTCAGTTTAGAGCGAGAATACCACCGCACAGAATCGGCCTGAACGCGTAGTCATCGTGGTACGTCAAAAATCGGAGGAATTTCCATGCGCATCGGCTTGCACGGGATTGCGTCTAAAACACACCGCATCGCCCAATCTACAGCAGCCCTTTTTCTTTTTCTTACCGTTGCAGCGTCCGCTGCCCTGGCTCAGCCCGAACAGGTGAGCGGCGAAGCCAACCTTAAATTGCCTGACCTTTCGAGTGTCACTTTTTGGGGAGGCATGAACGGGCACAATCTGCTGCTGATCGGGATCGCTTTCTGCATTTTCGGTTTGGGATTCGGCCTGGTCATCTACTCGCGGCTGAAAAACCTGCCCGTCCATCGCTCGATGCTCGAAATTTCCGAGCTGATTTACGAAACCTGCAAAACCTATCTGACCACCCAAGGCAAATTCCTAATGCTGCTTTGGGCCTTCATCGCCGTCATTATTGTCCTTTACTTCGGTCTTTTAGCGCCGGTCCCCAACAAGCCGATCTCGACCACGCTTCCCATGATTCTGTTGTTCAGCATTATCGGAATTGCCGGCAGTTATGGCGTGGCCTGGTTTGGAATCCGGGTGAACACCTTTGCTAATTCCCGGACGGCATTTGCCAGTCTGCATGGTAAGCCTTATCCGCTCTACCGCATTCCACTTTCGGCGGGAATGAGCATTGGCATGATGCTGATCAGCGTGGAACTGCTGATCATGCTATTCATTCTTTTGTTTGTGCCGGCCGATTACGCGGGACCATGCTTCATCGGTTTTGCTATCGGCGAATCGCTGGGCGCGGCGGCGCTGCGAATTGCAGGGGGAATTTTTACCAAGATCGCCGACATCGGTTCTGACCTGATGAAAATCGTCTTCAAGATTAAAGAAGACGATGCCCGCAACCCTGGCGTGATCGCGGATTGCACCGGCGATAACGCGGGTGACTCTGTCGGGCCATCGGCAGATGGATTTGAAACTTACGGCGTGACCGGCGTCGCACTGATCACGTTCATTTTGCTCGGCGTGAAGAGCCCGACGGTTCAGGTCCAATTGCTGGTCTGGATCTTCGTCATGCGCATCATGATGCTGGTCTCCAGCGCGGTCGCATACTTCCTGAACGCCGCGATTGCCAAAGCGCGTTATGAAGGCAAGGATGAGATGAATTATGAATCGCCCTTGACTTCGCTGGTTTGGATCACGTCGCTGGTGTCGATCGCTCTGACCTACCTGATCTCGTATCTGATGATTCCCTTGATCGGTGAGGATTCTACCCAGTGGTGGAAGCTGGCTACGATCATCTCGTGCGGAACGCTGGCTGGAGCAATCATCCCGGAGCTGGTGAAAGCTTTTACCTCGGTTGAATCGCGGCATACGAAAGAAGTGGTTATTTCAGCCCAGGAAGGCGGCGCTTCGCTAGGCATTCTGTCAGGATTCGTTGCCGGAAACTTCTCCGGCTACTATCTGGGCTTGTCCATGGTGATCCTGATGGGCATCGGCTATTACGTCAGCACCTTCGGATTGGCCGAGGCTGCCAGCATGCTGGCGCCTGCGGTATTCGCGTTTGGGTTGGTAGCGTTCGGATTTTTGGGAATGGGACCAGTGACCATCGCGGTCGATTCCTACGGTCCGGTCACCGACAATGCACAATCCGTGTATGAGCTCTCGTTGATCGAGAACGTGCCAGCGGCCGAGCTCAAGCGTGATTTCAACATCAACGTCAACTTCGAACGCGCCAAACACCTGCTCGAAGCCAATGACGGCGCGGGCAATACATTTAAGGCGACAGCCAAGCCGGTGCTGATCGGGACCGCTGTGGTCGGCGCAACCACGATGATTTTCTCCATCATTATGGCGCTGACCGACGGGCTCACCAGCAACGTGCAGAAGCTCTCGCTACTGCATGCACCGTTTGTACTTGGCCTCATCACCGGCGGGGCGATGATCTACTGGTTCACCGGCGCATCCACGCAGGCGGTGACCACGGGCGCATATCGCGCTGTCGAGTTCATCAAAGCCAACATCAGGCTCGAAGGCGTTGAGAAGGCTTCGGTGGCTGACAGCAAGAAGGTAGTGCAGATTTGCACCCAGTATGCGCAGAAAGGCATGCTCAACATCTTTTTAGCTGTGTTCTTTGCTACACTGGCGTTTGCATTCGTCGAACCGTTTTATTTCATCGGATACCTGATCTCGATCGCGATATTCGGTCTGTATCAGGCGATCTTCATGGCCAATGCCGGCGGAGCCTGGGACAACGCCAAAAAGATTGTCGAAGTCGATCTCAAGCAGAAGGGAACACCTCTGCACGATGCGACCGTGATCGGCGATACCGTGGGCGATCCGTTCAAAGATACGTCATCGGTCGCGATGAACCCGGTGATCAAGTTCACGACGTCTGTTTGGGCTCCTGGCGGTGGAATTGGCGGTGTCGCTGTCGTCGAAAAACCCTGGACTCGACGCGAGTGCTGGCCCTGGTATTTTTCCTGATCTCGTTCTTCTTCGTGTATCGCTCGTTCTATGGGATGCGGATTGGCGCAGAGGTGCGGCGGCAAGAAGCACCAGTTGCCGCGGACTAGAAGCTTCCACTGAGAGAGAGGCGAGGCTGTTTTATTTGATAGTCGACCCGTCGACGCGCTCGGCGGGCGGCGCGGCCTTCAGAGATTTAACGTACGTCACAAGTGCCCAGCGTTGCGGTTCCGGAAGCTTTGACCAGACCGGCATTCCGCGGCGAACCACTCCGTTGGTGAGTATCCAGAACAGAGCGCCAGGCGTTGCGTCCTGCACTTCATTGGCACGAAGGCTGGGCGCCTTTTTCCCGCCTTCCGCTTCAGGTTCGTGACACTCAGCGCAGTGCTGACCGAAGAGCTTCTTGCCGACGAGCACAGACTCCGGATTGCCCTCTTGCGGGTTTCTGCGCGCACGAGCTTTCTTCGGAACCTTGGCAAGCTCCGCGTAGTCAAAATGTTCATGCGTGGCAGAATGTTTGGCTTGATCTTCTGCGTTCGAGGTTGCGATCACACATGTTGTGGCGAATGCGCCGATTAGAGGAAGCCACACCGTTTTCTTCATCTTCATTGCCTCGCCAGCAGACGTCTGACCCTATCGCCGAGTCCGTCGAACTCGTATGACAATCCCCAGCGCAAGAGCAACTGATGGCTGTTGCTGTTTAATCCGAAGCCGGGGGAAAGCCGGACTGTCCATCCCGATGGAAGGTTCCAGGCGGCCACAGGCGCAAGGTAGTGCGAGGTTTCGTGCAATCCGAAACTTTGGGTATCGCCCAGGCCACCGTAGAGTTCTGCTCCAGCGATAAAATTCTCGCGGCAGAAGTTGCAGGAGTTGGCCGAGGCATTCAGTGCCAAAGGGCGGCTGGCTCCTACCGCATAACCAAATTCCCAAGGATCACTGGGGGACAGGTTCTTCGTTGCCAGAGGATTCACCGCGAAGTTCCATCCATTACTGAATGTCTTCGACAACAGCAGCTTGAACTCGAGTTCGTGGTCCAGTTCCTGGCGGGCAATAGCATTCGGCACCGCATGATCGGATTCCACGTCATGGCCTTCGACTTCCTTGATGACCTTGTCAGCTTCGTTGATCTGCTCGTACTCGATGTAAAGCACGGGATTGACGAAGTGTTCCTGTTGCAGCAGACGCAAACGGTTTTCCCAGCGAAAACCGGTAAACACCGTGCTGTCGCCAAATGTACTTTGCCCATCCAGATAGAACTCGGTGGTCCACCAGGCTTTCACGCCGTATTCAAACTCGACCCAATCGGCAAGAAAAGGGTTTCCGGCGCGCTGCGTTCCGAAGCTTGAAAAATATTCAATCTCGAGATTGCCCGGCTCTTCCAGGTAATGATCGTAGGTCACGATATAGGGGCTCTCTTGTGCATGGGAAATTCTCGTTCCACAAACTAAAAGGAGAACTGTCGCGGAGATCAGAATTCTCATTTGTGTCGTCCCGCTAATGCAACTGAGTTGCATCTTCTAAGTGCAGTCGCTTGTAGTTTTAAGTTGCAACTCAGTTGCATGTTGAAAAACAATCCTACGTTACGAAATAGCCAGGGTCAACGCAGGGAAGAAGATTTTGTTTCAGCCAGATTGCAATCAGATGCAACGATCCGTTCGAAGCAACGATCAGTTGGAAGATCGGCACTCGGCGCAATAGCCGCCGATTTCAAGCCGGCTTACGAGAATGTGGAACTGACATTCCCGCTGGATCTGTCCTTTAAGGCGATCGAAAAGGTCGCTCTCGAATTCCGCGATCTTGCCGCAGCGCAGACATGCCATGTGAATGTGGTCACGCTGAGGCCGGCGCTCGTAAAAATGCTTCTCGCCCTGCATATGCATGAGGTCAAGCTCGTCGACCAATCCATGTCGCTTCAAAAGTTTTAGAGTGCGATAAACCGTGACCCGGTCAATGCCCGGATCGATCTTGCGGGCATGGCGCAGAATCTGCGACGCATCCAGGTGCTGCTTTGCGGTTTCAACAATGCTCAGAATCGTCCGTCGCTGATGGGTAAGACGAAGACCGCGGGAAGATAGCGCAGCCTGGAGATGACCGGGTGCTTCAGTTTGCGGTAAGGGCACGCAGCCTCCTTTAATGAAATCGCGTTGCAACTAGTTTAACGCGAACTACGGCTCCTGCAAAGTCAAGACGGTGAATGTGACTAGTTGCTGCCGCGCATTTTCACCTTCACGTTGTGCGCCAGTTTTTCGATTTCGTCGGCTTTCTTGATCACATCGAGGGAAAGAATATTTTCGTTGCTCTTGTCGACGTATTCCTTAAGCTCGGTGGAGAGCTTGAGCAACTTGTCGGTGTCACGTTTAAGCTCCGCCTGCCGCTGCTCATTGGCCTTTTTTTGCATTTCCTTCTGCATATTTGGAGGTACAGAAGGACCCGTTTCATCCGGCTGATCCAGCCGCGGGGGAACTGGCGGTTGTTGTTGCGATGAAAGTTGCAGGGGGGCAGACAACGCCAGCAGCAAACAGATGCAGCCAATTATTTTACGCACGATGGACCTCAATGACGTCGCGGTACTTAAATTATAAGGTCTGGCGGGCACGGCCCTCTGCGGACGCATTGCTATAATCGAGCCCTGAAATGCCTCTGTTAGCCATCCTGCAAAAGCCTCTGCTCCCGGTCAGCGTCAACCTTCCCGCGTTGCTGCGCGATTGGCGTGAAGACACCATGAACTTCCTCCGGCATGACCTGCCGAAAATTGTGCTGGTGCTGGTCGCGAGTTATATGCTTGATCCGCGTGCTCCGCACAATTGCCCGCAAAAGCGCGGAAATGCACGTTCGAAAGCTACCGCCTGGAGTGAGCGTCCAGCAGTTCAGGACCGTCACCAGCGTGATTACCAGCGTGGGACTGTTCGTTATCTTGTTTGTCGCGGCGCTGGAAATCCTCTCCCTGCTGGGATTGAACCTGGGACCGATGCTGGCCAGCGCGGGCATTGCCGGCCTGGCGATTGGCTTCGGCGCGCAAACCCTGGTGCATGATTTCATCAATGGATTTTTTATTCTGCTGGAAAACCAGTACGACATCGGCGATATGGTGCGCATAGCCGGAGTCAAGGGAACGGTAGAAAAAATGAGCCTGCGTATGACCGTGCTTCGCGATGAAGACGGCACGCTTCATCTGGTCCCCAACAGCGCAGTGCAAATTGTTTCAAACACCACCCGCGACTGGGCGCAAATTGCTTTGCGCATTGCCGTCGCCTACAGCGAACCCAGCGACAAGATAATTGCGCTTCTGCAGGACATTGGTGAACAGGTCAGGCATGATCCTGCTTTTGCGATCGGATATCGTCAGCGATATTCAGGTGCCCGGCATCGATCGCGTCGGGAATGGCGAAGCGGAATACCTGATGCTGATCAAGACCCGGCCGACCAAGCAATATGCCGTGAGCCGCGAGCTCCGCCGCAAAATTAAAGAACGCTTCGAGCAGAATAAAATCCAGGCCGCAGGCCCAGGGCGTATTTATGTCGTGGATCAAGGCACCGCCAAGCCATCATAGAAGTTATTTTTGGCAATGCGGGCAATAGTGGCTGCTTCGTCCCGCGATCACGATCCGTTTTATCGGAGTCTTGCAAACCACGCACGGCTTGCCTTCGCGGCCGTAAACTCTATGCTTCAGTTGGAAAAAGCCTTCTTCCCCGTCGGCGTCGACATAATCTGAGATGCTGGAGCCGCCAAGCCGGATAGCTTCCTTCAACACCTTTTTCAGTGCGACATAAAGTCTTTTCAATTGGTCGCGGGTAAGGGAAGCCGCGCGCCGGCGCGACCGAATGCCAGCGCGGAACAGCGCTTCATCCGCATAAATATTTCCCACTCCACTCAGCAGTTTCTGATTCAGCAGCGCACTTTTGATCGGAGTCTTACGTCCGCGAAAAAGCTGCGGCGAAAGTCCTCGAAAGAAATCTGCAACGGTTCCAGGCCCGGAGCCTCAAACTTTTCGATTACGCTCAGGCGCCCGAAGCGGCGGGGGTCGATGAAGCGCAATTCGCGCCCGGAACGCAGTTTCAAAATCGCATGCGTGTGTTTTTCAATCTCCTGTTCCGGAGAACTACCCGCAAGCTCCCAGTCATGCCCAGGTGCACGATCCATTGGCTCGCCCTGGTTGAAGAGTGAGCCTTGTGTTTGGCACCGGCCTCCAGATCGAAAACAATGTACTTGCCCACCCGCCGGACGCGACTGATAGTGCGTGAATGAAGCGCAGCTTCGATTTCAGTCGCCGATGATTTGAGCGGCTCTGGTTTCGACCCCAGCCACACGGATTCGATGCTGTCGCCGGCGACGCGTTGGTCCAGGCCGCGCGCAACCGTCTCGACTTCGGGAAGTTCGGGCATAGAAAAATGTGAATCATTCAATCATTGAGACATTGAATCGACGAATCATTTCTCTCGGAAATTAACAATGAATCAATCCCGCAATGATCCGAGGATTCGAGCGCTTCACTTCATTCCCAGCTGCCAGAACAGAAACGAATAAATGTCTGTCAGATCTTCGACTTGTTTGGCAATGGGTTTGCCCGCGCCGTGCCCAGCTTTGGTGTCGATACGCAAAAGAATCGGGCGCTCTTTACTGCGACCGTTGGCGGCTTCCGCTTGCATGAGCGCTGCCATCTTTTTGGCGTGCATGGGATCGACGCGAGTGTCAGTATCGGCGGTCATAAAAAGAATCGCCGGATATTCCTCGCCCGCTTTGACGTGATGGTACGGCGAGTAGGCATAAAGCCACTCGAATTGCTTGGGATCGGCCGCAGATCCATATTCCGGAATCCACAACTTGGCGATCTGAAAATTCTGATAATGCAGCATATCCAGAAGCGGGACCTGGCAAATCACGGCGCGAAACAGATCGGGATGCTGAGTCAGGGCAGCACCCATGAGCAGTCCGCCATTCGAGCCACCGCGTATCGCGAGATGGTCTTTGTCGGTATACTTCTGCGAAATCAAATACTCAGCCGCAGCCGCAAAGTCATCGAATACGTTTTGCTTTTTGTCCAGCATCCCGGCGCGATGCCAGTCCTCGCCAAATTCAGCGCCTCCGCGCAGATTTGCAACCGCAAAAACTCCGCCATGTTCGAGCCACAAATAACGATCTCCTACGAAATTTGGCGTAAGGCTTATATTGAAGCCCCCGTATGCGGTCAGTAAGGTTGGGTTTTTGCCGTTGAGTTCGAGGCCCTTTTTGTGAAACACGAACATGGGCACGCGCGTCCCGTCTTTCGAATTGAACCAGACCTGCTTCACTTCATACTTCGAAGGGTCGATTCCCGGCGCCTCGACTTTGCTCCACAGCGAGGTTCCGCGATTCTTAAGATCGATCTGGTAAATGGAATCCGGAATGGTGAAAGAGTGAAACGCAAAGAAAACTTCCTTGCGATTCCACTTTGCCGCCCAGACCAAAGACGCTGCCGATCGCGGGAAGCTCAACATCGCCAAGCGGCTTGCCCTCGGTGTCGAATAATTTAAGTTGCGAGGTTGCATTGTGCTCGTATTGTGCGAGCAACATGCCATTCACCACTGCGGCGCCTTGCAGGATGGCGTCGGCTTGCGGAATGATCTCTTTCCAGTTGGCGCGGGCGGGAGAATTTACGTCGGCCACGAAGGCGCGGTAACGCGATGCGTCTTCATTGGTAGTGATATAAATCTTCCCGTCCACGATCTCGCCGCCATAAAGAAAATTCTTGCCCTCGGTGATTCGCACCGCGGGCGTGCCGGCTTTCAAATCCTGTAAATACAGCTCCGTCTTCGTCCAGCCTTGCTCGACCGTAATCAGCAGCCAGCGGCCGTCATTTGAAAGGTCGACGTCAGGCCAGTCCTGGGGATCGCGGCCTTCTCCGAAGATCAGCGGATCTTTGGCGGCATCCGCACCCAGAGCATGATAAAAAGCATGCCGGTTGTAATTTTCCTGTCCCTCCGGGACCTCGCCCTTTTTTGGGGTAGCGGGTGTAATAAAAACCCGAATCGTCCAGCTTCCACGCAATGCTGGCGGCGCGCGTTCTTTCGATTGAATCGGGCAAGAGTTTGCCGGTTGCAGTTTCGATCACGTGCAGGGTGCTGATTTCAGAACCGCTGGGCGAGGTTCCGTAGGCGACGTACTTCCCATCTTCCGATGGCGCCCACCAATCGAGGGCGATGGTTCCATCCGGCGCCAGCGCATTCACATCCACCAGCGGGCGATCTTTCCCTTCCAAACCTTCGCGGACCAGCAGAACCGGCTGGTTCTGAGTGCCCTCGCGCTTGGTATAGAAATAATATTTGTCCGCCGATCTGCGGAGCCGAGATCGTGCCGATGGAGAGTAATTTCTCCAGACGGGAATGCAACTCACTTCTTTCTGGAAGAGGATCCAAAATGCTTCGCGTGTAAGCCAGTTCTTCGCTTACCCACTTCCGTGTCTCCGGGCTCTTCGCATCTTCCAGCCAACGATAAGAATCGGTGATTTCATGACCGTAAAAATTTTCTTCCGTAGGTTTTTTTTCGGCGACTGGAGGGCCAGAAGCGCTGGAAGGCGGAGCGGAAGCGTCATCCCCAAAAACCGCAATGACAAACAGAAAAGAGAAGAGAACCAGCAGAAGCAAGCGGCTTCCTCCTGACATAATCACCTCATCGAGTCTAAGAGCGAATCTCCAGAGTAGCAAAAACGCAGCCGAGCATGCTGCTGATCGCAGTCCGAAACTCTTCTGCACGCTAGACGACGTTAATGCCATCCAACTTACCTATGGCAGCAAGTCAGTCCCTGGTCACAACAAGGTGAAAGTCGCGATGGCCTTGCTGCTGACATTTGTCGCCGGCTTCGTCGATATCGTCGGCTATCTCGCTGTTTATCACCTGTTCACTGCCAATATGACCGGAACGACTGTGCATCTCGGTCATGATCTGGTAACTGGCCAGCACGTTGCGGCAATCATCGCGCTGAGCGTTCTCTGAGGCTTTTGTGCTCGGCTCTATCGGCGGCAGAGCGCTGATCGAAGTTGGCGCCCGGTGCCATGTGCGCAGCATTGCATCGATCACGATTGCGGTAGAACTGGCGCTGGTACTCGGATTCATAGTCCTATTCAACACATTGTCCGCCGGACGGCGAAATCGCCGACAGACATTTGTGTGCTCCTCATCCTGCTTGCAACCGCCATGGGCATCCAAACCGCAACGCTCACCAGGATCGGGCCGCTCACCGTGCACACCACATTTGTCACTGGAATGCTGAACAAGCTGGCGCAGCTTATTTCGCATGCTCTTTTCCGCTCCTACGACCTGATTCGCGCGGACGAGACACGTTGGCAACGGCTTCGCGAGATGAGAAAACAACATATGCAGGAAGCACTGTTCTTTTTTTCCATCTGGTTCACCTACTTCATTGCAGCTCTGGCAGGCGCTCTCTGCTATTCCCGGTGGAGCGTGCGGGTGATGTATCTGCCGGCTTTCTGCTCGGAATCGCCATTGTCGTGGATCAATTCCAGCCTCTTTCATTGCAGGAAGAGCGTGATCAGATGGAGCTTTGAGGCTGGCTCTTTCCTTCTGTCGCGGGCATCCCCTCAAGTCCTTAGTGAATCTACAAAACTGGCATAATGTCTTCCGCTCGCGATCCCGAACGCCGCGCCCGCATAGTTGATGCGCTACAGAGTTCTGGGCTCGATGGCTTTGTATGCGCACTTCCCAGCCAGGTTCTGCTGCTTACGGGATATTGGCCGGTGATGGCAACCAGCGTTGCGGTGTTCACGTCCTCGGGCGACGTGCAGCTCATCGTTCCTGAAGACGAGGCAGAACTGGCAGAGCACAATTCCGCAGCGCAGCGCACGATCTATCAACCGGCTTCTCTAACCGCTATCACTGACGCGCACAAAGCTATTCGTAGTCCTCTCTCAGACGTGATTAAGAAGTTGGGTCTGATGGCCTCGCGAATTGGATTAGAAGTCGGACAGTTCGTTCAACCCTCAAGTTACGCAGTGATGAACTTTTTCGGTGGAGGGCTGAGCGAAATTCTTCGCGAAGCTTTTCCAGCATTAACCATGGTTTCGGCAACCGACGAACTCGAGCGGCTCAAAGCGGTCAAGACCCAGCATGAGCTCGGCAAAATTCGCACGGCGGCGAAGATTGCGGAAGCGGCCTTCGAGTGCGGTAAGCATCAGGTCCGCGCCGGCAGAAGTGAGCCTGAAATCGCTTCCGCATTTCAGTCAGCTTTCGAAGGCGCACCGCTCGCCGCGGAAATGCATCGCAGTTATGGTTTTTTCTTTTGCATGTCCGGGCCAAATTCAGCGAGCGCAGCTGCCGCCTACGCTCGCACACGGCGACGAACGGTTAACGCCGGCGATCTTGTAATGATGCACTGCAACACTTGCGGCGATGGTTTCTGGACCGATATCACGCGCACTTACACCGCCGGAACCCGAGACTCGAGGCAGGAACAAATGCATGCCGCAATTATGGAAGCACGGCAGGCGGCATTATCGGCGATCACTCCGGGTGTTAAGGCACGAGAGGTCGATCGTGCTGCACGGGAAGTATTAGAACGGTGCGGCTACGGCATCCAGTTCAAACATGCGACCGGGCATGGGGTAGGCTTCGCCGCAGCCAATCACAATGGCATTCCGAGAATTCATCCGCAATCTCCCGATGTCCTGGCTGAAGGAATGACGTTCAATGTTGAACCGGCAATCTACTTCGATGGCTACGGCGGCATGCGTCACTGCGATGTAGTGGCTGTGACAGCGCGCGGAGTAGAAGTGTTAACAGATTTTTAGAAGGAGTGGTTGAGAGACCACGAACTCACATGGAAGCGAAAATTACCAGATTTGCAGTTGAGGTTTACACCATCCCCACCGACGCGCCCGAAGCCGACGGAACTTTTTCCTGGAATAAGACAACCATGGTGGTTGCGCGACTGTGGTCGCGGCCACCACAGCGCATTCGGCTACACCTATGCGGATGAAGCCACGGGAAAGGTCATTGACGATCTATTGCGAAACGAGGTGAAGGGCAAAGACGCCTTTGACCATAGCTCCATTGTTCAAGGAATGTGGCATGCAGTCCGCAATCTGGGTGGGACAGGAATCTGCACGATGGCGATTTCTGCAATCGACATCGCGCTGTGGGATCTCCGCGCCCGCCTGCTTGGCGTGCCGTTGGTTCAGTTGCTGGGCAGCGGTCGAGAGGGAGTTCCGGTTTACGGCAGCGGCGGCTTCACCTCTTATTCTGACAAGCAACTCGCAGCCCAACTGGGAGGCTGGGCGCGCGATGGATTTTCTATGGTCAAGATGAAGGTTGGATCGCAACCTGATCGCGATCCTCATCGAGTTAAAGTCGCTCGGGATGCTGTGGGCGATGAAGTTAAAATTTTTGTCGACGCCAATGGCGCCTATACGGTAAAGCAGGCCCTGGAATTGGCCAAGGAATTTCGCGCTGTAGGCGTGGAGTGGTTTGAGGAGCCAGTCAGTTCGGACAACCTGACTGGACTGCATCAGATTCGATCGCGCGCGCCATCGGGAATGGACATCGCCGCCGGCGAATACGGTTATACGAGCTGGTACTTTGATCGAATGCTCTCGGCCGGCGCCGTAGACGTGCTGCAGGCGGATGCGACTCGCTGCGCCGGCATCACCGGCTTCCTGGATGCCGCATCACTGTGCTGGGCAAAAAATTTCCGCTGTCTTCTCATTGCGGACCCAGCGCCCACTTGCATGTGTGCTGCTCGGTGCCGCGCGCCATCCACATGGAATTCTTCCACGATCATGCTCGCATCGAGCGAATGTTTTTTGATGGATTCTGCGAACCGGTGAAGGGAATGATGTCACCCGATCTCGCCCGGCCCGGTCTGGGTCTGGAAATAAAGACGGCAGATGCGAAGAAGTTTGCCGCCTGAGTCGGCTTTGAACTCCAGCAAAAATCAAATCGGACGCACGTAGCCTTCGCGCGTTGCCCGGTTATTTCTTACCAGCAGAAGCACCAGAATCATCCCCACAAAAGGAATTAGGCCTGCGGCGATGACGATGGGGTCGAATTCGTGCGTGGCCATTCCTTGCCTCAGATCGGAATAGTGCCCGATCAGTTCGAAAGCGATGATGGTGCCAATGCCTGCCCCGCTCCCGCCCAGGCCGCTCACGCTGGCGACCGACGCACTCTCAAACAAATCGGATGGCAGGACATTGGCGATGGTACTGAATGCCGCATAGGAAAACGTCGCCAATGCGAATAACAGGGTGATCAGAAACAGACTGGTGGTAAAAATGGTGGGGATCAACAACATCACGCCGATGCCGCCGAATATCACCACTGCTTTTCTAGCCCGGCCCAACGGCCAACCGCGCTTGATCAGCCAACCAGAAGAGATGCCGCCAGCAAAGTTTCCCAGGTCGGCGGCCAGGAATGGCACCCAAACGGCGACGATGCCGCTCCTTAAGTCAATGCCCTTGGCCACCAGGTAAATCGGAAACCAGTCGGTGACGAAGTACCAAACCGGATCGGTGAACGAGCGTGCCACAATGGTTCCCCACGTCTGGGGAAATTTCAACAGATCCCGCCAGCGGGGAGGCGGACCGCTGCTGCTTGCTAAATCGCGCTTATCCTGTGCGAGCATGTCGCGTTCAGCGTCTGAGATGAGAGGGTGATCTTCCGGCGGATAATAAACGCTACGCCACAGCAGAATCCATAAAAAGCCAAGCAGGCCGGGGATGGCAACCGCCGGCCGCCAGCCCCAGTGAAAATAGATCGGCAACACAATGAAAGGCGCGATCGCTCCGCCGACTGAAGATCCGCTGTCGAAAAACGCCGTTGCCAATGCGCGCTGCTGCTTGGGGAACCATTCAGCGACGGCTTTAGTCGCGGCTGGCCAGTTGGGAGATTCGCCGAGGCCGAGCAAGAATCGGAATGCGGCAAAGCTGAAAAGCGTGGTTGCAACCGGCGTCAGTAGTGAAACCGCGGAATACCAGGCGACGGTCAAGGTCAGGCCGCGACGGGTGCCCAGTTTGTCCATGAGCCGGCCCAGCGTGGTTTGTCCAATGGCGTATGCGACGCGGAATGCGATCACGATATATGCGTAGTCTGTATTGCTCCAGTGATACTGAACTTTCAGAAACGGCGCCAGCAGAGAAAGCGTTTGGCGATCGAGATAATTAATGATCGTTGAGGCGAACAAGACCGCTGCGATCCACCAGCGCAAATGGGGAACGGCCCGGCGCGAAGGCATTAAAGGTCCTCGCAATCGAGCGTTGCAGCTACGCTTCCCGTTTTGTCGATGAAAATTTGCCGATACATGAGAGTTGACGGAGAGACTAAGTGTAGCGTCCCAACTCGACCTGGGATTCTGATAGCATTCAGTTTTTCTCGCGACAGGCCGTTGTCACCTGCGCTGAATAATTATTTTGACAAATTCGAGGATCAGGTTGGTTAAAAGTTCATTTGCCTTGCTATTTACGCTTGCTGTCATGGCAGGATGCGCGGCACAGGAAAAGAAGACTGTAGAAAGTCTTTATGCTCCGCATGACGCCGCCCTGAACACAAACCCGGCTTCGCCGTTCTGGAAGAAATCCTATTCCGTCGATGCCGAAGTAGACAAGAATGGACGTGCGCTTCCCGAATATCGAACTGAAATTCGGACCCGCTGGACCCGTAACGATATCTATTTTCTGTTTATTTGTCCTTACAAAAATTTGTATCTGAAACCTGCGCCCGACCCGGTGCATGAAACCAACGAGTTGTGGAATTGGAACGTCGCCGAAGTGTTCATCGGTTCTGATTTCAAAGACATCAAGCGCTATAAGGAATTCGAAGTGTCGCCTCACAACGAATGGGTCGACCTCGACATCGATCTCAACAAGCCGCATCACGAAGACGGTTGGCGGTGGAACTCAGGTTTCGAGCACGTGACACGGATCGATGATGCAACGCATACCTGGTATGTAGCGATGAAAATTCCCTTTGCGGCAATCGATCCTCGCCCACCCGCGCGCGGGACCATGTTCAGAATCAACCTGTATCGCACCGAAGGGTCGCCGCAGGATCAAAAAGAAATCATGTGGCAGCCGGTGATGAGCAATTCATTTCACACGCCTGAGCGCTTCGGACTGCTCCGGCTTGAAATAGAACGCTATTCGATGTGCATTGGGGAGTGAGGAGAGTTGCATGCGGCGCTTCGACGTTACCATCGCGGGCGAATTGAATCTCGATTTGATTCTCTATGGAGTTCCCGAAGAAATCCCTCGCGAACGCGAGTTGCTTACATCGGACTTGAATCTCACCCTGGGTAGTTCGTCGGCAATTGTTGCGCACAATCTGGCCTCATTAGGCAGCAGAGTGGGGTTCGTTTCGTGCGTCGGTTCGGACTCGTTTGGCGAACTAGCACTGGGCCGCCTCGCGGCCGCTGGTGTCGATGTGAGCAAAGTTTCGATTCTCCCGGGCCGAAAGACCGGGCTAACCGTCATTATGCAGCGTGAATCCTGGCGCAACATGTTGACCTACCCGGGTACGATATCCGATTTGCGCTTTTCTGATCTGGACCTCGATTATCTTTCATCGGCGACACATTTCCACCTCTCTTCGTATTATTTGCAACGTGGCTTGCAGAATGACATTGCGGACTTGTTTAAGAAAATGAAGTCTGCGGGCTTGAGCACCTCACTCGATTGCAACGACGACCCGGATGACCGGTGGCAGGGCGGAATTCGCGACGCGCTTAAATATGTCGACATTTTTCTTCCTAACGCGCGGGAGGCGATGCGGATCACGGCCACTCAGGATCCGCAATCTGCAGCCAAAGCATTGGCCAAGATTGTGCCGCTGGTGGTCATAAAGATGGGCGCTGAAGGAGCCCTGGCGCGCCGGGCTGACGAGACCTGGTCAAGTCCGGCATTGAAATTGGAAGTCGTGGACCCTGTGGGCGCGGGCGACAGTTACAACGCCGGGTTCCTGCACGAATATTTGAAGGGATCAGAAATTAAATCTTGTCTGGCTGCGGGAAATTTGGCCGGAGCGCTCTCGGTTACCCGCGCCGGAGGGACGGAAGCTTTCCGCGATTCGCAATACCGTGAGCGCTTTCTTGGGGAACATCGAGCTTTCGTTGGCGGATGACATCCTTGATCGGCCTCGACCATCGCCATTTCTCGCTTTTGGGACCTCGGCCAAGGGCGGCTACAATGATTCAAACAAAAGCGTAGGTTGAGAGGCATGGCTGGCGTAATTATTCTCTCCGGGCCTGTCGGCGCGGGCAAGAGCACGGTCGCTCGAGAGCTGATTTCGATTTTGCCGGGGGCGGTAGCGTATATCGAGGGCGATACGTTCTGGTCCTTCATCCAGAAATCAAAGAGCCCCGACCGGCGGGAAAACTTTCGCATTATCTCGCGTGCAATGACGGCAGCGGCGGTTCCATTCGCTCGCTCGGGCTATGACGTCATCCTCGACTTTTCGATTCCGCCGGAATTTCTTAAAACTGCCCGAGTAATTGTCAAAGAGCTGCCACTAGACTTTGTCCTGCTTCGACCAAGCCTGCGGGTGTGCGAAGCGCGCGCCTCCGGTCGAACGAGCGGCAAGATCGAAGACTATGAACCGTATCGCGAATTTTATTCGCTCTTCGAAAGCGTTGAACGCCCTGCCATTAGCGATGACACCGCAGATGCGATGGCCGTCGCCCGCCGCATCCGGGAAGGACTCGCTTCCGGGGAATTCCGGGTGCCGTAATAGCACGCGGGAAGCTTCCGAGGACGAGCACCTTTGTTCGATCCAATACAGTTTCTAATGTATTTACGAACCAGCTTCTAACGTTCACTATCGAACAGAGTAGCCATTTGCCGCAGCACCCTAAATGACAATCAGCATCGAGTCGAGACAGCTGTGAAGCTTCCGCAAAAGCAGGTCTTGTTCGTGGATGATGAACGCGGCGTTCGCGAAACCTTGTCTGCCATTCTGCGCCGATACGGATTCGTGGTCACAGTGGCGGCTACAGTTGCCGATGCGGTTCACGAAATACACCATAAAGAATTTGACCTGCTGCTTTGTGATTTGAATATCGAACGTGAGAGCGACGGCTTAGATGTTGTCCGTGAGATGGGCAACGTAAATCCGAATTGCATCGTGATAATTCTCACCGGTTATCCCGCTATGGATACCGCATTAGAAGCGACTCGTCTGGGTGTCGACGATTACATCGCCAAGCCGGCGAGCGCAGATACTCTTGTGGCGATTATTGCGGAAAGGCTGCACGGGTCCCGCACCCGGGCCAGGGTCTCAGCCGTTAAACCTACGAGTTCGGACACGGGCGCCGATAAGTCACGCGAAGAAGGCAAGCAGCAACACTGAAGAACATTCCTCCTGAATTTGTCATGAGGAATGCCGCACATCCGCTAAGCAGCTCGGATTTGCGGACGGAAGTCTACCGAATGCTGCGCGGAGAAAAGCGCTCCAAATCTCCGCATTCGGATGCGCAACTTCCACGTCGCTGCTCTCATCAGACTTCACATTGATTGATCCACACAAGGAAAGCTCATGACCTTAAAGCCGAAAAATACTATCTGCCTCTGGTTCGACAAGGACGCACAGGATGCGGCCCGCTTCTATGCCAAGACGTTTCCGAATAGTGAAGTGACAGCTGTTCATAAAGCTCCGAGTGATTACCCGAATGGTAAGCAGGGCGACGTGCTGACTGTGGAGTTCACGGTTCTGGGCATTCCTTGTCTCGGCCTCAACGGTGGCCCGGCGTTCAAGCATAGCGAGGCCTTTTCCTTCCAGATCGCGACCGACAATCAGGAAGAGACCGACCGCTACTGGAATGCGATCGTCGGCAATGGCGGCAACGAAAGCGCCTGCGGGTGGTGCAAGGACCGCTGGGGGATCTCCTGGCAAATCACTCCGCGCACGCTAATGGAGGCGCTTGCGGCTGGCGGCGCCGAAGCAAAGCGCGCCTTCGAGGCGATGATGCAAATGAAAAAGATTAATATCGCCACCATCGAGGCGGCACGGCGGGGATGACAACTATGCCACGGAAGGAAGTTCGCGTAAGCCGCCCAAGAATTGGCTCCTCAGGTAGGACTCGAACCTACAACCCTCCGGTTAACAGTTTCCTGCTCACCTGCTTGTAGAACTTTGCTGTTCCTTGAAATTCCTTGACAGACAATGATTTACGCGGCATATTGTGAGAAGCAGGTTTGACGAAACTATGCCAAAAATGACGAAAATTGCTACCTCTGGTAGCACAGCAGTAGCACGGCGGAAATTCCAATTCACTCGCGAAAGAATCGAATCTCTGCCCAGTCCGAAGAATGGTCAACGCGCTTACTACTACGATTTGAAAGTGCGCGGGCTCGCTATTGCGGTCAGTCCCGCCGGTAAGAAAACATTCGTGCTCTACCGCAAGATCGCAGGCCGACCGGAGCGCGTTACAGTCGGGCCGTTCACTGATTTAAGTATCGAGCAGGCCCGAGGCCGTGCGGAACAGATGAATGCCGACATCGCGTTGGGGAATAACCCAGCGGCGGATCGACGTTCAATTCGCGCCGAGGCGACGTTACAGGAACTTTTCGATGTCTACCTCGAACGTCACGCGAAAGTATTCAAGCGTTCATGGGAGAAGCACGATCTCAGCACCTTCAACACTCATCTTTCGCATTGGCGACTGCGGAAGATTTCTTCACTTCGTAAAATCGACATCGTTACACTTCACGCAAGTATAGGACGCAATCGCGGACACTATGCCGCGAATCGCACAGTGGAATTGCTGTCCACTCTTTTCAACAAAGCGAAGGAATGGGGATGGGATGGCGATAATCCCGCCGAGAAGATAAGGGCATTCCCCGAACGCAAGCGTGAGCGGTTCATGGCTGGCGACGAGCTGCGAACGTTCTTCAAGAGTCTCGCTGAGGAACCGAACGAGACCATTCGCGACTACATTGCGATATCCCTGCTCACCGGAGCGCGCCGCAGCAACGTGCAAGAGATGCGCTGGGATGAGATCGCGTGGAATCGCGCCGTATGGATTATTCCCGCAGAGAAGGCCAAGAGCAATGAGCAGATGACCATTACGTTGCCAGCACCTGCGCTGAAACTCTTACAGGGGCGCAAGGCGGATTCGAAAAGTGAATGGGTATTTCCTGGCCCTGGTAAGAGCGGGCATTTAGTTGAACCAAAAACAGCATGGGCGCGAATCCTGAAACGCGGGAGAGACATAGCGCAGAGCGAATGGCTCAAGATCAATAAGGGGAAAACGGCTGCGGACTTTGCTAAAGAATTTCCGGCTTTGCTGGCCGACCTCAGGCTGCATGATCTTCGCCGCACTCTCGGAAGCTGGCAGGCCGCGACCGGCGCATCGCTTCCGATCATCGGCAAGAGTCTAGGGCATAAGAGTCTAGCCGCAACTCAGATTTATGCTCGGTTGAATCTTGATCCAGTCCGCGCCTCTGTTGACAAGGCAACGCAGGCAATGCTCATCGCTGGCGATGCCCAAGCGTTACTCGGAGGCGGCCAATAAAAAAGAAGAACCTTGCCCTACCGACATGGCACAATCAACACTTACTCCCCTCGATATTGCGCAGGCAAAAGTTGACCTTCATCGCATGCGGCGCGAGGAACGTTTATCACCAGGAGCAACCACCTTTGGGACACAGTCTTGGCAAGAGCAGGTCATTGCACCTGAACTAACCAGAGACGAACAGGCAGCCATACAACGAGCGTCATATGCGCATATAGGCATCCTTGATGAAATTATCGAAAATGCGGACGCCGAATCAGCGCTGGCCGCATTGTCTGGCCAGCAGAAGCAACATGCAGTGACCACAAAGACCAGCGGCAAGAGCAAGTCGCAACGGTGTGCGGAAGATACTGAGAAAATTCTAAAGGAATTGTCAATGCTCCGGGCAAACATTCAAATACCAGAAGATTACGACCGCTTTCAGTCTGCCAATGCGGATTACTTAATCTTCAAGGTAGTGAAAGCAGCGAAAGGAGAGCTGGGGCTGCGCGAAAGACTAATTAATTTGCCGAGTAGGAAAGGACGCCTCATAGGCCTAGCCCAAGAATTCGCCAGCGCTTTACACGTGCGTGCGCTGAGCACAGTGAAGACCGACTGGAAGAAACGCGCCAGACCCAAAACTGCGAAAGCCAGCGCCAGATAAGGCTTTAAAGTAGGTAATACCTAGTTATCCCTACTTATCCCCGCCTAAATCACACCTAAAACTGCCATTTTTTGCCCTTACCATTTTTACAGGAAGGAGCAAACTATGGATAAACTCTCCAAACCAGAACTGCTAGATACAAACGAGGCCAGTAAGTTCCTCGGCGGCATCTCACCCACAACTTTAGAAACGTGGCGCAGTACCAAGCGTTACCGCTTGCCATACGTGAAGATTGGCGGACGTGTGTTTTATCGCGTCAGCGATCTTCTTGCCTTCGTGGAATCTCGCATGAAAGGCGGGCTGGCACATGCCTAAAAATGAAAGCCGCCTGCGGGAACAGGCGGCTCAAAACACTCTTAAAACTGGACAAGACGAAGTTACCAACTCGTGCGATGCCAGTCAACCCAGTGAGAACCTAACCCGACTCACGGCTCGCGAGTGGCAGTTCGTCAATCCCGCCGTCGAGGGGTTCAGCAATTGGGAAGTATCGCGGCAGACCGGCTGCTCAGAAGCGTACATCAACAATAAATTTTCGGCGATCTACAAGAAGCTGGGAATCCAGAAGAACGCCGGCGGCTCTATCTATGATCCGAGGATTAGGTTAACGCGGCTGGTGATGCTCTACCGCGAGAAAGCGGGGCGGCAATGAACCGAGTTGACCAGCAATTCCGCCACAAAAACGAAGTCCACCTCGCGGGAGTATTAGCTAAAAAGCCGGAAATCCGCTACACCTCCACAGGCAAGACGGTCGCCACCATAACCGTGGCTACCACGTCGCAAAAGAAAACCGAGTATCACCGCGTGACCGCATGGGAAAACCAGGCGGAAATGCTCAAGCGATTTCACAAAGACGATTTCATCAAACTGGCCGGGCGACTACAGACCCGCTCTTACGAAAAAGACGGAAAGAAAAACTGGATTACCGAAGTCGTCGCGTGGAATCTGAGTGACGGCACCGCTGAAAAGAACGGTCACGGAGTGGAGGTCTCAGATGCAGACATCCCCTTCTAAGTTCGACCGCGCTTTGTTGCCGGACGGCTTCAGCTTCTACCGTGCCGAGCTGGGCGAATTAGGCCGATCCGACCGCAAGGGCTGGGCGCTGGCGAAGTCGGGATGCCCATTCCACCAGAGCGAATCGAAGCGATCCTTCTACGTTCACCGGGACGGCGCTTTTAACTGCTTCAACTGCGGCGCCAAAGGCGGCGACGCAATCGCGTTCCTGCTATTGCGGGATAGGCTCACATTCAAATCAGCGGCTCAACAGTTAGGCGCTTGGCGAGAGGACATGACGCCGGCGGAATCGAACCGGCTGCGCCAGCTTCAACGCGACCGCGAAAGACATCGCGCCGAGCAGTCCGCCGAGGCGGAACGCAAGCGGCAAGAGCGAGGGTCATTGGCCGCACATCTTCGGGCGGCAGAGCACCTGTACTCGGAAGCGAAAGCCGAGCACAGCTTCGAACTCATGGCCGATATGCTTCCCCGAGTGCGCCAGCTTCGGAGAGCAGTATTACGAACTCTGCGGCTTGGGAGCGTTCCAGATATGAACGGGCACGGCATACCGCTGAACTTTGCCGCCAGTGGCCTCAACGAGGATTCAACGTCGCCACCAATTGGTGGCGACGACGTTTTCGCTATTACCGAAGACGGGCTGGCGCTCACCCTCACCGCCAAGTACGAAGACACCTTGCGCTACGTGAATGAGTGGGGCGCATGGCTGGCATGGGATGGTGTTGTCTGGAAGCCGGAAAAGACGTTGAAGGTATACGACCTGGCGCGGTCAGTTTGTCGGGAAGCGGCGGCCGCAAGCGATAAGGAAAATATCAAAAACAAACTGGCGCAAGCTGCCACGGTTGCGGCGGTAGAGCGACTTGCCCGCTCCGATCGGGCATTCGCCTCTACTCCTGATGCGTGGAATTCCGATCCTATGCAGCTCAACACTATGAGCGGGGTAATTGATCTAGCGACCGGCAAGGTGCTCTCTCACAATCGGGCGAACTTCCACACGAAGGTTTGCGGCACTTCTGTTTCAGATACAAAACCGGAACTTTGGCTCAATTTTCTCGACCGTGTGACCGGCGGAAACAAAGAACTCCAAGCATACTTGCAGCGCATGGTGGGCTATTGTCTGACCGGCGACATTCGCGAACATACTCTCTTTTTCTTCTATGGCACCGGGGCAAACGGGAAATCCGTTTTCACTTCAACCATTGCCGGGATACTCGGGGATTATTCAAAGGCGACGCCGGTGGAAGTATTCACTGAAACCAGAAACGAGCAGCACCCTTGCGCGGTAGCAGCCTTGCAGTCGGTTCGCTTGGCTCTCACCCAGGAAACTGAGAAGACATCGCGCTTTGCTGAGGCACGATTGAAGCAGATGACCGGCGGCGACAAACTCACGGCGCGATACATGCATCAGAATTTTTTTGAGTTTTCCCCGCAGTTCAAAGTTCTGATCGCGGGCAATCACAAGCCGCGCTTGTCATCCGTCGATGAGGCTATCAGGCGGCGCGTTCACCTAGTCCCATTCGCGATAACGATTCCCGCAGCCGAACGCGATCCCCGATTAACCGAAAAACTCAAAGCGGAATGGCCGGCAATCTTAGGCTGGGCGATTCAAGGTTGCTTGCAGTGGCAGAAGCATGGACTTCAACCGCCGAAAACGGTGCTCGATGCAACCGATGACTATCTCTCGAATGAGGACCGCATCGGCATGTGGCTCAAGGAGCGCTGCATCATAGGCCGCAACTATTCCGCCGGCTCGAGCAAAGCTTTCCACGATTACAAAGCATGGTGCGAAAGCATGAATGAGCAGACCGGAAGCCAGCGAACCTTCACTGAAGACTTACTTACGCGGGAGGGAATCGACAAGATACGCACTCGCACCGGGGCGAACTTCACGGGCTTTGAACTAGGCAACGAGGCAGGTCTGTGACGCTTGTGACGCTTCAGACCATTTATACCGTTACATACGCGCGCGTTATACGGGTTAAATGTGTTGATCCGTCACATCCGTCACACGCTTACCCCCGCGCCATCATTTTTCTGCGCATTTCGCGTGATTATTTTTCCCCAATTCCCAAAGCTCACGACAGCAAAGCTGTTCTGATTCCGGAACAGCGAACAGACGGCAACTTACCAGCGTCGCCGGTCGCTGTTAGCAGGGAGAATGCTTATTTTGTGCGACCACCCCGGCGGAGAGGCCCCCAAGGAGTGCTACTTGTTCCAGCGGGCTTACCCCCCGCGCCATCATTTTTCTGCGCATTTCGCGTGATTATTTTTCCCCAATTCCCAAAGCTCACGACAGCAAAGCTGTTCTGATTCCGGAACAGCGAACAGACGGCAACTTACCAGCGTCGCCGGTCGCTGTTAGCAGGGAGAATGCTTATTTTGTGCGACCACCCCGGCGGAGAGGCCCCCAAGGAGTGCTACTTGTTCCAGCGGGCTTACCCATTTCAAACAGGTGAGTTTCTCAATCTAGCGGAACCTTACCGCAACTGATAAATGTTGAATCAGCAATGAGCAAACCGCACAAATCTCGCACTGATGCCGCGCTGCTGAGCTTGTTGGTTCTTCTGACGGGCAAAACCAGACGGCAGATTATTTCGGCAGCGTTGGAGCAATACCTCGAAACGCGAGCGATAGAGCAGAAGCGCGAATCAGAATTATTAAAAGCGGTCACGCAGCCGGAGTTATCGGTTGAGGAATTAGAGGAATTGGCCGACCAAGTAATCGCTCGGGAAACATTTCGCAACTTTGACCCGACAAAAGCGACTGTCCAGTGAATCACCGTAACGGAGGAAATGTGAGTACAGAGAATTCGGCGGTAACAAGAAAACAACGACTGACTGTGATGATCGAACCTCAGCAGATGGCGAAACTCGACCAACTGCGGGCCGAATCTGGCGCGAGCGTTGCGGAACTGACCCGCCGTGCATTGAGCGTCTATTTCTCACAGAAAGCGGTAAGCGCGTGAACGATCCTTACGCAATGCCAATTCTGGGCGGTGCGGAAAGCACTCCAGATCAGTCTGTCGCACCAGCGGCACCAGTCGGAACGGGCGGAGCTTTAACGCAGGCAGCGCCAGCAGCGGCGGCAGTATCTTCCCAGGCTCCGCAAGCGGCTCCTGCTCCCCAACAGCAAACACAACCAGCAGCCGCGCCAGCACCTACCAGCCGACTGCATGCGATTCTCTCGGCTGTTGCTGGCGCAGTCGGTAACGGCCTTGCCGCTGGCGCAGGGCAGCGAGGTCGACAGTCTTTCGGCTCGGGCTTACAGGCTGGCGCACAGAAGCAACTGGAATATCAATTCCAGACCGCAGCCGACGCGTTCCGGGCAGCACAGCTCACACGCCAGGACAAGGAATATCAGCTGCATTCGCAGGAAGTGCAGAACGCCACCCAGAAGGCACACGACGACCACGTGGATTGGCTGGAAGAGCACGGCTATGAGTCCGAGGATATTGCGAACGATTCTCAATCCGTGCTCAACCGGATGAGCCTACAGAGCGCAAACGGCGGAATTATCGTCCCGCCGGGGACGGCAATTAATCCGGACGGCAAAACGATCAACGTCCCCTCAAATGCTCCAGGAACACACGAGGCGCAGTTACAGGATTACAACACTTTCGCGCCGGTGCTCTTTGGATTACCGAGTACGCCGAGCGGCCCCGGTCGCATGGTTCCACCCGCGCTCTATCACGCCTATTCGAATATGCGCAGGGGTTTTGACACTGACGGTAAACCCATTCCGACCGAGCAATTACCGCAGCGCATCGCCGCACTCAATGCGCAGGAACAGGCTTATGACGGCGGCTCATCGGCAGTAAAGCAGGCATTTGAAAATGTGAAAGGAATTTATCAGGCGCAGCTCGACGCGTTTAACAAAAATTCAGCGCAAGCCGCAGGGCAGAAGGCCAGTCAGGTAAAGCAGGGCGAACTCGATGTCGATAACTTACCGCTCAATCAGAAAGCTGCTGCGGACAAAGCTGCTGGAATTAAGACGGCTGAGGCCAACACCCCGAGCGGACAACTCCAAGCCGAACTAGAACGTTCGGAAATTGCCAAGAATAACCAGGCGCTCCAGGACGCCAGAAATAGAGCGGCATCTCCGACGAACATGCTCGTCGGCTCGATGCCTGATGGGTCGCAGGTTGCGGGAACGCAGGACGAACTTAGACGCGCTGGTGCAAGCGGCATTACCAAGCTCGGGGCAAACGACGCCAGCAAGACACTCGTCTCGCGTCAGCTCATCCAGCCGAACGGACTATTCCAACAAGTCAATACCGAGCTTCGCCAGTTGGACAATAGCGGCAAGATCGGCGTTGTTGCCTCAAGGTGGAATGATTTTCTTGCCGGGAAGGTCGGTTCCCAGCCCGAGTTTCAAAAGCTCCGCACCAGTATGGGTCTGCTTGGCACGGCCCTCATGCAAGCGCACGTCGGAGCTAAAGGTGGCGATGCGATGCTTGAGCACTTCAAGAGTCTCGCGGACTATCGCATCAGTGATCCAGCGACGCTCCGCAGCGCATTGTCGGCTGAGTACAGCTATGTGAAAGAAAAGGCCATGTTGCCCAAGGCTCCGATACCGGCTCCGCAGGTCGCGCAATGAGCACACAGGGAACTCCGCAGCCTGACGACAACCCGTTCAGTGCGCCATTGCAGTCGGAAGGCGGGCAAGCCTCTATACCGCAGTCAGCCTCGCAGCCCTCGGATAATCCCTTCGATGTGCCGTTGCGGTCCGAGCAAAACGCGAGTGCGAACCCTGGACAGGTAACGAATGATGTCGGGAATACGGTGATCGTTCCAAAGGCCGGCGAGTCTTTCGCGGACACCATGAAACGGGCCGCAGCGCAAGGCGGAAAAACCACGCAATCTCAGATTGATGCGGAGATGGCAACGGCGCCAAGCAAGGCCGCTGAGGTGTTGGTAGCAGCACCGGTAATCGGCGCTGCTGGGGTTGCTGGGCCGGTCGCAGCGTCGGCCAACAGGTCGCGCTCATGAATTTTCTGGCCGCACAAAGCCCGCAATTCTTCGGGCATGAGGCGGTCGCAGAAACCCGCAAACGCTTTGCACTCCAAGGGCTGCAAAATGCCGTAAAAGGCGGTGCAATGATGGGCGGGGCAGAGATTTTGCACTCTGTCTGGAATGAAGTTTTTGGAAAAAAGAAGTAACTCGAAAGGACGAAGATGGCCAACAGACGGGGAAAACCAAAGCAATTGGATGAAGCAGTTAAACGAGAATGGTTCAACCGCGGATGCACTTGGGGATACGACACGGCTCTCCTCATCGTTCAAGCGCGGTTCGAGTCCCAGCTAGAACAGGCGAAACATGCGCCGCACTCTATTTATGTCGAGACTCCCATAGGCTGTCATCCGTCTCGAATGGCATATGACTCTCTGAAGCGGGCAGGCGCTCGCGTAGTATCCGATTCGTTCAAGGTAAGTAAATGAGCGGGCCGGCGCTAATCAAGAGATTTAAGAAGGTCAGCAAGGCCGAAGCCAAGGCGCTGATTAGTGCTCGGGTGCGTAACCCAAAAATCGACTCCGCCAGCTTTTCGAGTTTGATGAAACAGTTAGCCGAGCTGTCTATGTGGCGGCGAAAACAACGACGGGTGGAAGCGAGTCCGAAAACGAAACAGAAGATTTTCAGGACTCACCTCGATGCCGACCAGGCCGAAGTGCACGAGGCGGTACTCGCAGCCGAAGCGGAGCAGAAACAACAGTCAAAAGCGAAAGGGAAATAACATGAGCGTCAATAAACTCGTCAACTTCGATGGTGCCAGAGCGGTATGGCACGGCAATTATGACCACCTGAGAAAGAACCGCCAATGACGGCAGAGGAGGAGCGGCTGGCGAAGCTTTCAACGGAAGAAAACCGCCAACGAGCAATTGACGAGGAACTAGGCCGCCTAAACAACGAGTACAAGTTGAAGGCCCAGGCTGCGCAAAACCCATTCTCGATTAGCACACCGGAATTCATAATCTGCCGGGAGAATCAGAAAGCGATGGAAGAATTTTTTCGATCACGCCAGATCATCAACCCAACTCCGCTTGACTTGCAGGACGCATATCAATTCCTAGGCAGTCGCGGACTGCTGAAATTAAACAAGGGGAAAATCCTACTCGATGGAGCGCTCGAGCAATTCCAACAAATCGACAATTCCGAAGAACGGCTTTACGAAATGCCGCTCGATGAATTGCGCCTTCGTGCTGCTAATGGCGGTTCGCTGTAAGAGGATCCATGGAAGATCAGAAAAATAATTTGCCATTCGATCTACCGAAGCAGCAATATTCCGCTTTGCGCGTAGTGGCAGCCGAACTTCGCAGGCTACCCGCTCGCATTCTGTCCGCCCTACGCACAACCAGCCCGAAATCATTGACGCTAGATTCGGACTTGTTTTCGCTGAATCAAAACTTTGCTCACGATTGCAGTACTTACATGCTTCGGCAGTTAGCCCTGCATCCTTGGCTGAGTGAATTTGATCTTGAGAAGCTTGGCCTAGCCTTTCAAGCAGGAGCACAATGGGCGATTCGAAGCGAGAGCGCATTCCATACAAAACTGTACGAAATAGTTGAGACCGATTCGCACTGGTTTGAATTGCACGACTGTCGATCCGGCAAGGTCGTACTTAAAACCCAAGACGGAATCTATGGTTTGGGGCATTTGCTCATGCATCATTCCGTGTCTCACGGCCGCGGGCGGGAGTAAAGATTCACCGAAGGTGCGAATGACGGGACACGATGTATTCATGCACTGCTCCAACCTATCCATTCCCTATCGCTACGACTTGGGAGCCTGGCGGGATGCTGGCATCTCGTATTTCGTGGACAATGGTCTTACTCAGGGCTTCTTGTGCGCTCAGGATAGTGGCTCCCGAAACCATGAGAGCCTGAGCATCAGCAACGTTCAATCCGGAATATGTTGCGAAGGCCGTAGCGATACTCTCGCGCAGCCTTTTAACCTGCAAATACTGTTCCTGCAACTGGCTCTCGATAAAATCTTGCTTCTCATAGTGCATGGAAACCCCGTGAAACATAAACGACGCGTGTGTATTGGCCACGCGCTTTGTGCCAGCTGCGAAGATGACATTAGCGATCGAATCTGTTTGCCCGATATTGTGGGTGGTGATTGCAATAGGTAACGTTTTCATGAAAGCGCCGATACTCAGTCCTTCAAAGACGCTGCCGCCGCCTGACGAAATCAGTAGATAAATTTCATTGCCAGCATTAGATGCCATCGCCAGCGCATTTCTGAGCTTGGCAATTTGCGCAGTTTGAACATCGGCAGTAAACAGAATGTATTGCATGCGCAGCGAATTATAAGCGAGTTGCAGGATGGGTGGAATGACGCATTTTCCGGGCCAGCGTGACGCATTTCTGATGCGGGATGAGGAAAACATCGACAAACTGGAGATGCGAGCCTGTACGGGCTGCGGAGTGAGTTTCGCTCCTTGTAGACCATGGCAGAAGCAGTGCAGCCCGCGATGCAGACAGCGGGCATATGTGCAGCGGCAGAATACGGCACTGAATTACTACGGCGCATAAAAAGGCTGCCCGGCTCAGTTGGGGGCGGCCTTCGTAGATTAAAAGGAGAAGCAATGCTGCATCTCAACCTTACCGCGAGGTGATGAGCAAATGCAAACAGCCTTTGAGAATCCGCGCATTTTATGGCTGGCAGTAGTAGAAAACGCAATGCGCGATTCGATATTGACCAACCGAAACGTGCGCCAGTCTGCTAGAGATTGGCTGCTCACCGATCAAGAGGATTTTCCTTACGTATGCGAACTGGCATGACTGGATAACGTGTATCTGCGGAATCTGATGGCCGCTAAGTTTCGTCGCGATTCTTTGCCCATCGCGCCTAGTGATCCTTTTTCGGCCGCCGTTGTTGCTCCCTCGCTGCATCTGCCTTGATTTCCTCATCAAGTTCTTTCTGGCTCAACGGATCAAGCACCCCGTAATCCAGCAGATGCTTGAAAATTCGGTAAGAGTCCCTGATCATCATTGTCTGCGGATCGCCCTTAACGTCAAATTTGTCCAGTTTCATCAGTTCAATGTTGCCCGCATAAGTTGACTGCGCTATTTCAACTGCTTTAGCTAAGGCCAGTTCTTCGCGTCGTGATTTCCGCTCGCGCACTCGCCCAAGTTCAGTGATAACGCTCGAAGTCACGGCTGCAACGGCTGCTGATCCGATTACAGTTCCCCAATCCATTTTTTATGGTCTCTTCTTCGCCTTCTTCTTACGCGCAATGCCGGAGGCTTTTCCGGCTTCGCGGGCAATTTCTCGACGCCGCTCTGGCGTGAGTTTTTTCATTCTTACCTTCGCGCCTTTTTTCCCCATATGCGAGAAATAACGCGAAAGTCTTTCAGACTCAGGCTCTTCTGCCATCGGCAGAAATATTACAGGTGTAACCCTTGACGAACTGAGCCGCTGAGTTCATAATTCGACCCGCACGAAAAACGGGCCGCTCCCGTGCGTTAACACGAGCGCAGCCCTAACCAGTTCGCCCGCGAGAGAAGGCAAACATGGCTGAATCCAATCTACCGCAGTTCGCTGATCCATTCTTCGAAGAAATTCTCGATCACTACTTTGACCGTCAGATCAAGCTCACAGATCGTCTGCTAGCTGAGGCATTGCTGCGCGAGTGCCTGAAGGAGGAGCGATGCCCGCAAACGGAGAACTAATCGCCCATAGCAACGAAGAACTGATTAAGCGGTTCTTCGCCTACATGCGGGCGGAACGCGGTTGCTCAAAGAACACAATTTATAACTACGGATTCGATTTGAGCAGGTTGGCAGAGTGGCTCAAGAGGCCGCTCACTTCCACTCAGCGCGAAGACCTGTCGGCCTACGCTGGCGCTCGGCTCGAAGCTGGCATTTCGGCCAATAGCGTAGCTCGCTCGATCCGATGCTTCCGTACTTTTTTCCGATTCCTGATCGATGACGAAGAAATGAAGCACGACCCAACCATTGGCGTCCCGATTCCAAGGCGCACGAAAACGCTGCCTGAAATAGCGAGTCAGTCCGACGTAGACAAGATGGTCGCATCCCTCGGTGACTCGCGGCTGCATATTCGCGATAGGGCGATACTGCTTCTCCTGTTTGGCTCAGGCTTAAGAGCAAGCGAACTGGTAGACCTCAGGCTGGACGCAATCGACCTGGACGCCGGAATCGCAAAGGTGTGGGCAGGCAAGGGCGGCAAGGACGGCGTTGTACCGCTCAGCGGCGCAAGCATTGAAGCGATCAAGCGTTATATCGCAGACGTGCGGCCTGTCTATGCTGCCCTGCAGGTCCGCGAGAGTTCATACCTGTTCTTGCCCAGCCACGGATACAACGCCGGTTCAATTCCGCTCGATCGCATGACGCGCCAGATGCTCTGTTATCGAATCAATAAGATTTCCAAAGATGCACTCGGCAGGCGTGTCTATCCGCACCAGTTGCGCCACGGCTTCGCGACCGTTCTCGTCGAAAACGATGCTGACATCTCCGACGTGCAAGCGCTCATGCGGCACTCGCGCGTCAGTACAACCCAAATCTATCTGCACCTTGATCTCAAATACTTAAAGGAGAAATACGATGCAAGCCATCCCAGAGCCAGAATTGCAGACCAGAATCCTGGACTTTTTGACTCACTGCCGGGCTCGAAACCTAAGTCCAGCTTCCGTCCGCGCCTACCAAGCAGACCTCCAAGACTTCGCGAGGTATATGGGGCAGGACAGCTCCCAAATCACGCGGAAGAAAATCCGCAACTTTCTGCTCATGCTTAATGAAATTGGCGTAAGACCCGCCACGGTGCGGCGGGAACTTGCCGCCGTTAAATCCTTCTGCACTTGGCTGCACGGTCAAGGGCTGATCGATGTGAGTCTGATCCGCTCGATTCGAGGGCCGCGACCGCATGACGTACTACCCGACGTGCCCAGCGAAACGGACATGAAGCAATTGCTGGAAGGCGACATTCCAGGGCCGTGCCCAAAGCGCGACCGAGCGATGCTGGAACTTCTGTACGGCGCCGGTCTACGGGCGTCTGAGCTAATCGGAATAAACATGAGTGATTTCAAGGAAAAGCGCGTTCTTCTGATTCGCGGCAAAGGCAATAAGGAACGCTTCGTAGCGTTTGGCGAGTGCGCCAGACATGCGATCGACGCATGGTTGCCGGTGCGGAAAAGGCTTATGAGGAAATTCGACCTGCAAACGGATGCGCTGTTTTTTCAGGCGAAGCAGGCAAACGCCGCTCTTGAGGTAGCTGTCCGCGAAGCCATCGCCAGCCCGAATCCGCCGACTCAGGACGAATTAGCAAGGCAGCTAGGCGTTAACCAGAGCCGAATCTCGGTTCTTTTCAGGCGAGCGAAGCAGGGCGGGTATCAGAAACGCCAGAAAACGCCAGAGCGCATGGACGTGCGGTCTGTCGCACGTGTTATTAAAAGGGTTGCAGAGGCAAACGGATTGCCGCCGTTCAATCCTCACGCCCTGCGCCATGCCTGCGCTACCCATATGCACGATCACGGCGCACCGCTGCAAGAAATCGCAATACAGCTTGGACATCAGAATCTTGACACTGCGCAAATCTACACGCGAGTCTCAACTGGCCGGAAGCTGGAGGTGTACCGCAAGGCACATCCACACGCGCGGAGGATCGCATGAGACGCGGTACCTGCACCGCGCCGCTATGCTCGATGTCGAGGATGAGAAAAACAAACAACTCGGCGCACGGGTTCACCGCAGGCGCCGAGTTGTTGTTGTCCCACAGAACCGAACAGCTACGCTGCTTTACGAATGTTCGATACGTTCCGGTCTCTTTCTGAGGTGATGTCTTCTCTACGCTTCCGCCCAGCAAGGCCGCTGAGACCGACCAAGCCCAAAAGACCAAGCCATCCCCAATCGTGACCTCGGTTGTTATTGTTGTCCGCGTTCTGAGTTGCCGGAGTTCCGGTTCCCCGGTCCGAGTTGGCGTTGTCAGGTGTCTGAGCAAAGGTCAGCGAAGCACCCAACAGTATTACCGCTAGCATTCCAAGCATTTTCTTCATAAAAGTGGCGTCTCTCCTGGGACGATGGATACAACGTTACGGCGTGATCTATTCGCGATCCATAGGGGTATGACCGGGGTAAACAGCTTCATTCGCTGTAGGTTTTCAAATCGTTAAGGATTATCGCGATTTCGGACAGCGCACAGCAGAAGCCTAGAGTCCAGGAGGATGGCGTTAGTCTGCTCTATCACTTTCCGGGATGAACGAGTTAACTCTTCCGTTCTGGAAACGAAGTACGCCATCTCGGCGCTCCAGTCTGAAACAAGAGTTGCGGTAGTTTTTGAAGCGGTAGCCATATGGCCTCCTGTGCTGAACATTAAGTTCATCAATTCACAAGAGAACCGACGCCCGTTTGTCCGGGGCACGGCGGTAGGGATGTGTAAAAGACATATACAGACTACTCACTCGTGATCGCAGCGTCCATCGGGGTAAGACCGTTGGTAGAGAGTCTTATTTGCTGTAGGTTTCTCACCGAATCGGTAGGCAGGGCGGGGAAACGACAGAAAAAGCAAGGCCCTTAGGGTCAACTTTCAGACCGCTGAGGGCATTGAACTACGCTTGCCAGTAGCAACTTCAGAACCAGCGCAAAGTCATTGGAAGCGCCAAGGTAAGCCACTCTGCAAAATCAATCGTTGTTGCCTCCTGCTTGCATCGAACTAACTGGGAACGGGGACTGGGCGAGACAACTTGCGGTCTCATGCTACGTTTGCCTATTTCCAGTCCTCGTTTCCCGTTTATGTCGGCACGCAGAAAACACACGGTCATTTCGGTCGGCACTCTCCCGGAACTCCTTTCGCTCCGAGAAGCAGTTTTGAAGAGTGCCGGATTTGACGTGCTCTCGACGACAGATGCAAGCGTGGCACTGAATAAAATTACAAACGGACATTGCAGCATTCTGCTCATGTGTTACTCGCTGGCAGACGAGTGGCGGGAGCGCCTTGCTGCCGCTTTCCGAAAACATTGTCCAAATGCCGAGGTTGTAGTGATTAGTAATAAGGTTGTCGAAGTAGTACCTTTTGCCGACCGTGTTGTGTACGGTATTGAAGGGCCGGAAGCTCTGATTGCTGCGATCAGCGGTAAGCCTGAGTGACGCTAGCTAGTCCGCATCGGCAGGCCAACTTTCGCAGTCGGAATAAAATCCTTCCCGCACTTCGCACAGCGGAATCGATCCGAACCCAGTCGAATTTGCTTAGCGGGAATGAGAACCGCGCGGCAGTGCGGGCATTCGATATCCATCGACGCTCGCATTGCTTCCAAGTCGTACTTGCTACGGCGGGGCATATCTAGCTTCGATCTGGGGTAGCAAACTGGTAGCACGGCTGGACTGGTTTTGGCTGCAAACCGCTAAAACCCTTGTAAATTGGCTCCTCAGGTAGGACTCGAACCTACAACCCTCCGGTTAACAGCCGGATGCTCTGCCATTGAGCTACTGAGGAGTGTGGCAATGCGGAGACTATCCAAAACATAATAACATTGCAGTCGGCGTGCGGAAAATGCCAGCCGGACAAAAAGCCTTGCACTTTGCCATGGCGATCGACATTTACCGCCCACGCAAAACCGCACGAATGTGCTCCGCATGAGACAATGCCGTTTCGTCGGTGGTCGATGGCTGGAGGCTTCAATGCGCATGTCTTTCTATAAGAGCCGAACAACAAAAATTTCCAACAATTCTTTTTTTTGCGTGCTGGCAATTATGCTGGGGATCGTCATGTGTCCTTCGCGGGCAAAATCGCAAGTCAAACTAGATGCCAATGGCCATCAGTGGTGGCAGAACGCGGTCTTTTACGAGATCTACCCGCGCAGTTTTGCGGACAGCAATGATGACGGTATTGGCGACCTGAACGGCATTACCGCGAAGCTCGATTACTTAAAAGACCTGGGCGTCGACGCGATCTGGATTACACCCTGCTACCCGTCGCCGCAGGTGGATTTTGGCTACGACGTTTCTGACTACGAAAACATCGATCCCATGTATGGAACGCTGGCGGATTTTGAGCGCCTGGCCAGCGAAGCCAGGAAGCGGAATATCCGCATCATCATGGATTTTGTGATGAACCACACCTCCGATCAGCACCCATGGTTCAAGGAGTCGAGATCATCGCGGGATAATCCCAAACGCGACTGGTACATCTGGCGGGACGGCAAAGGGCCAAACCAGCCGCCCAACAATTGGGAATCGACCTTCGGCGGTTCAGCGTGGAAATTCGATCCCATCACCGGACAGTGGTACTACCATTTCTTTTATCCCCAGCAGCCGGATTTGAATTGGCGAAATCCTGATGTTGAGAAAGCCATGTTCGATGTGACCAGCTGGTGGTACCAACGGGGAGTTGCGGGTTTCCGGCTCGACGCGGTGGATACGCTCTTTGAAGATCCCGATCTGCATGACAATCCCGTACTGCCTGGCAAAAACCAGTATGGCGACCCCAACATGAGCAATCAGTACAACACCAAATTACCGGAATTGCATGACGTGTTGCAGCGGCTGCGGCAAGTTGCCGATAAATATGACGCGGTGCTTATCGGCGAAACCTGGACCAAGGACATTGCGGAACTCAAGCAATATTACGGTGAACACAGCAATGAACTGCAGATGCCGATGGATTTCCTGTTCGCGCGGGTCGATAAACTTTCAGCTCCCGAATTTCGCGAACAGATTGCGGGGGTGAATTCAGCCGGCTGGCCGGTGTATGTGCTCAGCAATCATGACATCACTCGTGCCTATGTCCGTTACGGCGACGGCGTGCACAATGATGAAATTGCCAAATTAATGGCGGGACTTTATCTCACGCTTCGCGGAACTCCCATCATGTATTACGGCGAAGAAATCGGTATGACCAATAACGATCCCAAGCGCCGCGAGGATGTGAAAGATCCCATTGGGAAGCTTGGCTGGCCCAAGGAAAAGGGCCGCGACGGTGAGCGGACCCCGATGCAATGGAACGGCGAGAAGAATGCCGGCTTCACCGAGGGCAAGCCATGGCTCCCAGTGCCGCCAAGTTATAAAACTCACAATGTCGCGACGGAGTCAAAGGAGCCCGACTCGATTCTGAATTTCTACCGTCATGTGCTCGGGCTTCGTCATCAGGATCCGGCGCTGCGCGATGGCGATTACATTGCGCTGAATGAAAACGATCCCAACGTGCTTTCGTATTTGCGCCGCTATAAAGATGAGGCGGTGCTGGTGGTGCTCAATATGTCTTCGAGCGCGCAGAAGGTCAGCTTTGATTTGCAGCCACAGGGTCTGACCGCGTTGAAGGCGACCACTATGCTCGCAACCGGGAAAGTGAATCGCGAGTCAGCGTCACTGCGTGATATGTCACTTGAGCCGTTCGCGGTTTATATCGGAAAGATAGAAAAATAGTTTGTGATTAAGCCAGTGTTGCCGGTCTTTTTTCGTCTTTGGTCTCTTGTTCGTAGTTATAAGAATAACGATTTTCTTGCTGCCAACTGATATATACTGAGTGCCGCATTCCCGATTCCCTTCCGGCGGAGGCCCCCATGTTTCGATCACCACGCTTGGTTTTGTGTTGCACGCTGCTGCTGGTTTGCTGGCTGACGGCTGCGGCGCAACAACAAACTTCAGATTCGGACGTTGAGCAGCGAGTGAATGCATTGCTGCAAAAGATGACGCTCGAAGAGAAGGCTGGTCAGATCACGCAACTGGTTGGTGTAAATCCGCACACCATTGAAATGATCAAACAGGGGAAGGTGGGGTCGGTCTTAGGGGTGCTCGGGGCGGCGGACACGAATGCCGCCCAGCGCGCGGCGGTTGAGGGTTCGCGTTTGAAAATTCCTCTCATCATCGGATACGACGTGATCCATGGCTACCGAACTGTTTTTCCTGTTCCTCTGGCGAGTGCCGGAAGTTTCGATCCGCAGATGATCGAGCAGTCGGAAAGAGTTGCGGCGAAAGAAGCGACTGCTTCGGGCGTGAAATGGGTTTTCGCTCCCATGGTCGACATCGCGCGCGACCCGCGCTGGGGACGAATTGTCGAAGGCGCAGGAGAAGACCCGTATCTGGGCTCGATGGTGGCGGCGGCGCGGGTGCGCGGTTTTCAGGGCAACAATATCGCCGATCCGCAAAGCGTTGTCGCCTCCGCCAAGCATTTTGTGGCTTACGGAGCGGTCGAAGGTGGACGCGACTATAACACTGTAGATATTTCCGAAGAACTGCTGCGAGAAGTCTACCTGCCGCCGTTTCATGCGGCTGTAGACGCTGGAGTGGGCACGCTGATGTCGGCCTTCAACGACCTGAACGGGGTTCCCGCGACCGCCAATCATCATACCTTGACCGACATTCTGCGCGACGAATGGAAGTTCAACGGCTTCGTGGTGAGTGATTACAACTCTGTCCACGAACTGATTCCGCATGGCATCGCGGCGAATGATTCGCAGGCTTCGCTCGAAGCCATTACCGCCGGCGTCGATATGGATATGGCCGATGACGACTATGAGAGGGTGATTCCGGATCTGGTGAAGTCTGGCAAGTTGCCGGAGAGCGTGGTCGATGAGGCGGTACGACGTGTACTGCGAGTTAAATTCGAAGCCGGATTATTTGAGCATCCGTACACCGATCCAGGGCGTGAGAAAACCGACATTCTCACGCCGGAAAGTTTGCAGACCGAGCGCAAGATGGCGCAGGAATCGATGGTGCTTCTGCAAAACAACAATGATCTGTTGCCGCTGAAAAAAGAGCAGACCGTCGCTGTGATCGGGCCGCTGGCGAATGACAAGGCTTCGCAACTCGGACCCTGGGCAGGTAATGGGCAGGCGAAAGACGCGGTAACGCCGCTCGAAGGGATTACTGCGAAATTAGGGAAAGATCATGTGATTTACGCGAAAGGCGTGGACATTCCTCCATTCGAAAAGGGATTAGCCGCGGGCGTTGCCGCGCCCGCGCCGGTTTCTGCAACTGGCGCTGCCGGAGTTGATACCAGCAATAAACCGGCCAGCATTGAAGATGCGGTGGCTGCGGCTAATAAAGCGGACGCCGTGATTCTTTTCGTGGGTGAACTGGCGGGCATGACTGGAGAAGCCAGCTCGCGCGCGTCTTTAAAGTTGCCGGGCGAACAGATGAAGTTGATTTCTGCCGTGCTGGGGACCAAGAAACCCGTCGTCATGGTGCTCGAGAGCGGACGGCCGCTGAATATAACCTGGGCGCCGGAACAAGTTCCGGCGATCCTTCAGGCCTGGTTCCTGGGCGTGCAGGCGGGGAATGCGATCGCTGATGTCCTTTTCGGCGATGCGTCACCGAGCGGGCATTTGCCGCTCAGCTGGCCGCGGTCAGTCGGTCAAATTCCGGTTTATTACAACCACAAAAGTACGGGCAGGCCGTCATCGCCGGACCGCTGGCACACCGGTTATCTCGACATGAGTAAAGAGCCGCTTTACCCGTTCGGGTATGGGCTGACTTACACGACGTTTAAGTTCGAGGGCGTAAAGGCTGAATCTCCGCTGTCAAAAGACGGCTCACTTCACGTGACTGCAGAAATCGAGAACACCGGAAAACGCGAAGGCACGGAAGTGGTGCAGCTCTATGTGCACGACCGCATTGCGCCAACATCGCGTCCGGTGCGCGAATTAAAAGGTTTCCAGCGCGTCACGCTCGCCCCCGGAGAACACAAGACCGTAGAGTTCACCGTCCAGGCGCATGATTTGGGATCGTATGATCCCGAGATGCACTGGATCGTTCCTTCTGGGACTTACGACGTGTGGGTTGCTCCGGATGCGATAAGCGGGGCAGGAGCGACATTCGAAGTGCAATAGTTTTTAAACGGGGTTAATGCTTCTCCGGTGCAGGTGTGGCTGGCGATGGTTTCTGGTCCGCTGGGGGTTTTTCTTCCGGCGATGTCTGGCTAGTTGAAGGTTTTTCATCCTCGCCCGAAAGTTGGTCCATCTTTTTTGCAGTTTCGCCAGAATCTTTGTCGCCGCTGTCGAGGTACTGAACAATCAGAGAAATGCGGCGATTGGATGGATCGTAAGGATTTTTGGCATCGCGCAGCATCTGATCGGCATAGCCACGCACCTGTGAAACCTGCTGATCGCCCAGACCTTTTTCCTGCATCAAGCGGCGCGCCGAGTTGGCTCGATCGGATGAAAGCTCCCAGTTCCCGTAATTCCTTTTACCCGTAAAGGGTTTCGAATCGGTGTGTCCCTCAATTGAAATCTTGTTAGGCAGTTTTCCCAATTCTCCCGCCAGCAGATCAAGCAGCTCTTCGCCGTTCGAGTTGGGATCACGGTTGCCGAGATTAAAAAATGTGCCGGTGGCGGATTCGAGCAGTTCGATTCGTAAGCCTTCAGGTGTGACTTTGATTTCGATCTGATGCTTGAATTTATCGAAATTAGGCAGCCGGCTCATGGCCTTTTCGATCTCATCTTTTAGTTTGCCCATGTCCTGGGCAGGAACTGGAGTAGGAATAAATTTCTCACCCGGACCTTCCGTGCTGGCACCAAGCTTTCCGGCTGTGCCGGAGGGATCGCGGAAATACCCGGCGATGGCTTCCTTCACGGGTTTGCTGGTGTTGAGCAGCCAGAGCACGATAAACAGGGCCATCATTGCGGTCACGAAGTCGGCATAGGCCACCTTCCAGGCGCCCCCATGGTGGGCGGCATGGCCGGCTTTCTTCTTGATAATGATGATGGGGCGCGCGCCGTCCATGCTGTTCTATCCTCCGGCTTCGGCGGCCTGGGCTTCCGGGGCGCCTTCGCCGCCGGCGCCTGCGCTGCGGCAGGCTTTTTCCAACTCTGCAAATGTGGGGCGCACATGGCCGGGAATTGCCCGCCGCGCCGCTTCTACCGCCATAATGGGAGCAGTGCCTTTCAGAAATGAGATTACGACCACTTTCAGGACGCCCAAGTAGGCGTGCTCTTCGTCCGCCGCTTTCGACATATTGGACGCCATGGGTCCGATGAAGCCGTAGCACAGCAGAATGCCGAGGAAGGTGCCGACCAATGCCGCGGCCACTTTGTGTCCTATTTCTTCAGGCGGCCCCCCTAAAGCTCCCATGGTGATTACCACTCCCAGCACCGCGGCCACAATGCCAAGCCCGGGCAGGGAATCGGCCATGGTGCTGAGCGAAGCCACCGGAATGCTGGCCTCGTGATGAAGAACTTCCAAGTCCAAATCCATGAGCTGATCGAGCTCGAAGGCTTCCACGCCGCTGATCGCCATGCGCATGCTGTCACAAAAAAAGTGGCTCACCTCGTGGTCTTTTAAAAACTGAGGATCTTTGGAGAAGATGGGACTTTTGTCCGGTGCTTCAATGTCAGTTTCGAGCGACATTAAACCCTGGCGTCGTGCCTTGTTTAACAGCTCGTAAGTTAAGCGCAGAGAATCGATATAGCGCTGCTTGGTGAATTTGGAACCCTTAAAAACCACGGCAATGCCGCTGACCAGCTTCTTCAGAATATGGAGCGGGTTGGCGATTAAGACGGTCCCTGCAGCGGCTCCGCCAATAATGAGAAGCTCAGCCGGCTGAACGAGTACCTTCAGATTGCCGTGCTCCATCAGGTAGCCGCCGACGATGGCGCCGATCACCACGACAATGCCGATGATTGCAAACATAAGCCTGCCTGCCTGGTTGCCCCGGACACACCCCAGCCATATGGCTGTAGACCAACGTGCAATAAGTCCATCGGCAGAAAACCCGGGATACTTAACGATCTGGCGGTCCCGCCAGATGCCTTGCCAGACAGGCAGTCTAGAAGAATCGTTACTCCAGCTCTGGGGGTGGCCTGTGGAAGAAATTGGCACGTTTGTGCCATTCTCAATTTTACCGTTCGCTACTACCTTTGTCGGTGAGCAGTTCTGGGGGAGGGCTGCCCGGGCGTTTCTGACTCGCAAGAGTCGAGACGCCTGTTTTATTTTCCGGACGATTTTTGATGCCTCTTTGGCGTGTGTGTTAATCCCATAACACTTGAAAAAGTAAAAAGAGAATGACATAGGCTTGACCCGCAAGTGACATTCTGCGGGTGTGCCGGGCTGTACGATTCCTTGCGAACCAGGCGAGTGTTGGCCTTTCCGTTGTGAATAACGTCACGGTTCCAAGGAGAATTTATGCAGTGTCGCGCGTTCGCGTTAATCGCCGCGCTTGGGCTTGTGCTGATATTGTCCTCCAGCGCAGCCTTCGCCCAATATCAAATTACCAATCTGGATTCGAATCAGTTCCGGCAGGCCCAGCATGATGATCCACAGGACGTGAATGCCTGGGGACTAGCTCGGGGTGCGACCAGCCCGTGGTGGGTCGGCGATAACCTCTCGGGCTGGTCAACGGTTTATGACGCGTCGGGAGTCAAGCAGAGTTTGGAAGTCGCAATTCCGCCAGCGCCCAATAGCGGCCCAATGGGCCTTCCTACAGGCGTGGTGGCCAACCCGTCAAAGAGCGGTGAATTTCAGGTGCAGTCGTGGCCTACATTTTTTATTTTTGCCACTCTAGACGGGACCATCAGTGCATGGGCGCCTGGGCTGTCGCTTTTCAATGCCGAGATCGCGGTGGATAACTCTGGAAGCAAAGCCTCGTATACCGCACTGGCGGTCACAAATAAGGCTTCGGGGAATCTTTTATTTGCAGCCGATAATGCCAACAACAGGATCGATATCTACGACGGAAGTTTCACGCACATGGGAACATTTGAGTCCGATCCAGCAATCCCGAGTGGATTCGCAGTCTTCGGCATTCGGGACATTGCGGGCAAGGTCTACGTCTCGTTCGCGAATTCGTCTGGAGGCCCAGGCGGATTCGTGGACATTTACAAAGAGGACGGAACATTGGTTGGGCTTTTCACCAAAGCTGCGCAACTGAACCAGCCCTGGGGATTCGCGGCCGCGCCTGCGAATTTCGGGCCGCTCAGCAATACGCTGTTGGTTTCCAATAACACCAACAGTGGAAATATTGTCGGTTTTGACGCTAAGGGAAATTTCGTGGGGATAATGAAAGATACCGCGGGCAAAGTCATCAGCATCGATCAGTTGTGGGCGATCGATTTCGGGGGCGGCAACCCGGCGAACGGCGCTACCAACAGATTGTTCTTCACCGCTGGACCGCACAACAATGTTGCCGGTACCTTCGGTTCAATTGTGGTCGTGAAATAGAGTGCGGGATTATCATTCGCAAAAAAAACTATGGGCAGGGATTCTGACTTCGTATCAGAGTCCCTGTCCCACTCACGGTTCTACAACTATGAGCCACGCGTAAGCTCGGCGCTAAAGTGATTTGTGACAACCGCCGATATTGTGACGGTGAGCGCCCCCAAATCTTCCCTTTTGCCCGGTCCACCGGCAACTGGAGCTGGTTTCAGTTATGTCGCCCGCCAGCCCATCCTCACGGTTGATGAAAAAGTCTTATGGATACGAATTACTTTTTAGGGATGGGGTTGAGAATCATTTTCGTGAAGTCGATCCCGATTCGGCCTCCCGCCGCACCCTGGATACTTCCATGCAGATGGGGCTGGAACTGCTCTGCGATTCCCGGCGCGGCTTCGTAAACTGCACCCGCGAGGTTCTGCTCAAGGACTACATGACATTGCTGCCGCCAACTCTGGCAGTAGTGGAAGTCCTGGAATCGGTGCCGCCGGATGACCTGGTGGTGGCGGCATTGAAGCGGTTAAAACAAGCCGGATACCTGATTGCGCTGGATGATTTTGTTTTGAATGACCCACGCGAGCCGTTAATCGAATTCAGCGACATCATAAAGGTGGATCTTCGGCAAACCTCGCCCGAACAGTGCGTGCAGATGATGACCAAGTACGGGTCGTGGCTGCGGCACTTGCTGGCTGAGAAAGTTGAAACCCGGGAGGAGTTTGCCACTGCCAAAAAAAGGCCGGCTTCACATATTTCCAGGGCTATTTCTTCCGACGCCCGGAGGTGGTGCAGAGCAAGGAAATTCCCGCCAGCCGTCTCAACTACTTGCGTCTGCTGCGCGCCGTGTCGCAGCCGGAACTCGATCATCGCGAATTCGAAAACATGATCAAGCAGGAAGTCTCCATCTGCTACCGTTTGTTGCGTTATCTGAACTCTGCCGCATTTGGTATTCAAAATGAAGTGCACTCCGTCCGCCATGCGCTCGCACTTTTGGGCGAACGGGAGGTTAGGCGCTGGGTACGGTTGGTGGCAACGCTGGCAATCGGCGAAAACAAGTCCAGCGAACTTGTCACCACCGCCATGGTCAGAGCGCGATTTTGTGAACTTCTGGCGTCGCGGGTCCCGCATGGCGAATCCGATCTGTTTCTCATGGGCATGCTTTCGATGGTCGATGCCATTCTCGAGGTGCCCATGACTACGGTTCTGGAATCTATCCCTCTCGATCACGAGACCAAATCGTTATTGCTCGGAGCCCCGAGCAAATTGCGTCCACTGTATGATCTGATGCTGGCCCGCGAATCCGGAGATTGGGCGACTACTGCTGAATGCTCGCGCAAGCTGGGGCTGAGCGAAAGTGAAGTTGCAGAGGCTTACTGGCAAGCGATGCAATGGGCGAAGCAAATCAGCACTACCGCCTGAAATTGCCCCCCGGTATTTCAGCTCTGGCCAGTATTCAACGCACACTTATATCTGGAAGGTGCCAGAGAGAGCGGGACCGGGACCGAAAGATACCAGCTCGATCGTGTGGCTCTACCATTCGCACAACTATGAGCCGCGCGATACCGATGATAACGTCGGCACCTGGACGTATCACTGCCACGTAAGTGAACACATGATGGCTGGAATGACGGCTCTCTACCGGGTGCTTCCTTAATTTCGCAACCGAGTTTGTTCGAAGAGATACCGTTACTTCTGTGTAAAACTCGGGTGGTTAGGACTTGCGCTGCTTTGAAGGGAGCGGTAGCATAAGGGTGTTCCCAACGGTCAAGCCCCCTGGCTGACCTTCCGCGCCTAACGGCTCCAGGCGCACAACGGACATAGATCAATTAGAGATTCCAGCCGCAATGGGTTTTCCGCACGTTACGTGCATCTGCGCGACGCAAGGTCCCCAATCGCGGTGAGAGCAGGCAAGCAAAACTGGCCCGCCTTTCGGGCGGACTAAACAGGACATAACGAGAAAAATATGAATGCAGGCCCAGGACGTCCCTCCGGTGGAGGAGGGAGAAACAGGCGACGGCGCGGACGCCGTCCCAAGAGCGGCGGCAACCCGCAAGGCCGCCCCGGTCGCGATAATCAGCGCGACAGCATTTACACCGCACCGATGGATCACAGCTACCGCGCGGCGCTGGCCGGCGGCAACAACGGCTCTCGCGCCGGCCGTCACCGGCCTGGCTTTGCGCCCAACTACCCGCAGGCCGAACCTGAGCCACTGCCCGTGCGCGAAGATGCAGCGTCGCGCATTTTCGGTTTTGTGGATGACCTGTTTTTCCAGGCCAAGATTCAGGAGACGGCGCGTAAGCTGAACGTCAAAGTTGAGTTTGTCAAGACCGAACAGGACTTGACGGAACGCATCAAGCTTAATGGCGAAGAGAAACCCTCGCTCATCATCTTTGACCTCAACCACGTCGGCGTAAAACCGCTCAGCTTGATTCCCAAGCTGAAGAGCAAGCTCAAGAAAACTTCGGTGATTGGATTTTTATCCCATGTTCAAGGCGATCTGAAGCAAAAGGCGCATGAAGTCGGTTGTGACATGGTTCTGCCACGCTCGGCTTTTTCGCAAAATCTGCCACAGCTGTTGCGCCGTCACGGGGCAGCGGAAGAGCCACTCACCAATTAATGCTGGAGGCTTAGTTCGAGGTTTAGCTGGGAAAGTGGAAGTGAACGTCCTGGCGTGAGCTGATCGCAACTCCATCAACCGAGGCCGGTCTAAAACGCCAATTCTTCAGCGTGGCAATAACTTTGTCATCGATATCCGCCTGCAGCGACTGCACTACTTTGGTTTCGGTGACATTCCCATGTTCGTCGATCGTCACTTCTACGATCACGTCGCCTTGCAATCCTTTCGGCAACTGCCAGGAATAAATCGAAGGATCGGGAAAAACCAATGGCAGCGCAGGACTGGCTTCGACACCAGTCACAGGACCTTGCGCGAGAGAACCTTCAACAGACCCAGCGCGCGCAGATTCAACCGGCTGTTGCGGCGCCTCGATTGCCGGTTTCGGTTTGGTCTTGGGGCGGAAGTGGAGTTTTTTTGCAGTTTTCGTGGGCTCCGCGACACGCGGGAAATAAATCAGGTTCGCGGAATTTCCGTGAATTCCCCAAGCCACACTCGATGGCTGGATAAACAGTGGAGCCCGATTCAGCCACAAATAAACCACCGCGCAGTGGGCAATCAGGGACACGGCAATCGCCATGCGTTTGCGACCGTTTTTAGGCTGTGGATTCTGGAACATACGGCAGCTCCCGCCAGCATCCATTTTATCCCTTAGCGCAAGCCTGCCTGGATTACCCCGGCGGCCAGCGAAGGTCCCGGCCACCCACGAGATGAACGTGCAGGTGAAAAACTGATTGTCCTGATTTTGGCCCGACATTCAGGACCGTACGGTAGCCGTCTTCGATCTTTCGCTCCTTGGCGATTTTTGCGGCAGTTAGATGACAGCGGCCAATTATTTCCGCATCCGCGGGTGTGGCTTCTTTCAACCCTGTCAGGTGCTTCTTGGGTACGATCAGCACGTGAGTTGGCGCCTTCGGATCGATGTCTTCGAAGGCAAAGGTGTGCTCATCTTCGTAGACTTTTTTGGCAGGAATTTTTCCCTGTACGATTTTGCAGAAAAGGCAGTCATCCATGTTAAAACCCGTCACTGACCACTATTGTTCTAATCCAATCTCACTAAAAAAACTCCGCCCTCAGGAGTTTTGGTGTCTCTGGTGATTTCTTCAGCGCGAGCTCGCAAATCGTCTTTGACCCGTACTCTTACCCACCATGCCCCAGTCGGACTGCTGAAGGTAAGCACTCGGGCGCTGTGGTAACGGTGGGTTAGATGGTCGGCAATTTCGCGCGCCCGGTTCTCCCGTTCGAAGCCTCCAAGCTGGACTGCCCAACGGCCGCCGTTTTCGATGGAGCGCGGCGTTTTCAACACTTCCACCCGCACCTGGCCCGTGCCTCTTCTTACCAGGCCGATTTTTTTTGCCGCGGCCTGTGAAAGATCGATAATTCGCCCTTCAATAAACGGACCACGATCGGTGATGCGCACAACGGCGGACTTTCCAGACTCTAAACTTGTGACTCGCACGATTGATCCCAGAGGCAATGTGCGGTGGGCGGCGGTCATCGCGTTCATATCGTAGACTTCGCCATTCGATCCACGACGGTTGTGGTAAGGAGCGCCGTACCAGCTGGCGACTCCAGTTTCTACGAGCACAGGCTTGGTATCAGGGCTGACTTCGACTTTCGGGGCTGGGCGAATTTTCCGGCGGATTCTGCTGCTTTTTTTCGGCGAGTGAGGGAGGCGTGCCTTCCGGTATTGGTGGCTGTTCCTGGTCTTGCTGTACAGGAGGCGGCGGCGCGACCGCTACTCGTGTAGGTTTGTGGCTGCATGATGAGAGAACACGCACAGACAGAAAGAGCAGGGGAAGCCTTGTCATTTGCGGCCGAAGCCGAATGCTGGTCCATGTAGTTAGCAAGCTCCTGCATTTTTGTGACGCCACGCGCAGGGCTTTTGTCGAATGTTGCCGAACCGCCGGGACGACTTCATCGTTCAGGTACTTGATGAATTCGTTGGCTTCTTTTTCCAGCCTTTCAGTGGTCTCGCCCACACTTTTGCCCACACGGCTTGTGGTTTCTTCAACTTTGCGATTAAAGTCGCCCATAATTTCCTCTCGTCCGCAAATGGCAAACTTAAGATTTCATTATTTCGCGCTCAATGATTGCGGTCAATCACCAACTGGAGACGCGCGGCATTTCGCATTACAATCCGTTGAACCGTGAAGCAGCGCATATTCAGTGATGATGGCTTGAATAGTTTTCGCCAGGTGTTGCTGGACTGGTATGGCCAGAACAAACGCGAACTGCCCTGGCGTAAGACAACCGATCCCTACCGGGTGTGGGTTTCAGAAATCATGTTGCAGCAGACCCGGGTAGGGGCTGTGGTCCCGAGATACGAAAAGTTCTTCCGTCGGTTTCCTACAGTGCAGAAGCTGGCGGCGGCGCGGCAGGCGTCAGTGCTGGCAGAGTGGAGCGGACTGGGCTACTACCACAGAGCGCGCAATCTGCACGCAGCAGCGAAACTGATTGTCAGTGAACGCGGCTGCAGCTTTCCTGAAGATTTCGAGGAGTGGCGCAAGTTGCCGGGAATCGGCCGCTATACCGCGGCGGCGATCGCCAGCATTGCCTTTCAGCAGCCGGTCGCGGTGGTCGACGGGAATGTAGAAAGAGTCTTGCGGCGGCTTCTGCATGTGAGCCGAGACCACAGCTGGAGCGCGGCTCAACAACTGCTTGATCCCATGCGGCCCGGCGATTTTAATCAGGCAATGATGGAACTTGGGGCTACGATTTGCGTTCCAGCCGATCCATTATGTGGCGTGTGCCCAATCATCAAATTTTGCAGAACTCGCGGGCGTGGCAAGATTGGAAGTCGCAAGCCAAAACAGATCAAAGCATCGATTTCATTTGTCCTGGCAGCCAAAGGCGATTCGGTGCTGCTGGTGCGACGCGGCGTCGATGAGAGTCTCATGCCTGGCATGTGGGAATTGCCGGCACTCAAGAATCCGATTAAGGAAGCGGTACTGTTTCGCCTCCGCCACTCGATCACCGTCACCGATTACGTGGTTAATGTTGTTGCTCAGCCTGACTTCTCATCCGAAAACTCGAAATGGATTAACCGCGCCAGACTATTGCGCCTTCCCCTGACCGGGCTAGCGAAGAAAATCCTTTGTAAAGCTAACATCATCAAATGACGAGGCAGCATATGTGGCCGGTGCTGAAAAATCTGTTTGGAGGCAAAGGGATGGCAGCTCTGGAAGCGGGGAAGCAAGCTCCCCAGTTTGAATTACCTGCAATAGACGGATCAAAGTTTTCTTTGCAGGATGCACTCAGCCGCGGTCCGGTGCTGGTGGTGTTCTTTAAAGATTCCTGTCCGGTCTGCCAATATGCGCTGCCGTATTTCGAGCGGGTACATCGAGCCTATGGCAAAGGCAAATTAAGTATCGTAGGCGTTTCGCAAAACGATAAAAAAGATACCGCTCTGTTTGTGAAGAAATACGGAATTACTTTTCCGATGCTGCTTGATGACACGAAGACCTATCCGGCCTCAAATGCCTACCAGCTTACCAATGTGCCCAGCGTTTTCTGGATTTCACGAGATGGCGACATCGAAATTTCGAGCGTCGGATGGTCGCGCCGGGACTTCGAGGAGGTGATCGGTAAGGCGGCCTCGGTGAACGGACAACAACCCAATTCCGTTTTTCTGCCCGCGGAGCAAGTGGCCGACTTCCGCGCGGGTTGAGGATCGCGAAACTAGCCCGCAGTTTGCGGGCATTGATTGCAAACGAAATCGGACGAACAGGCATAGAAATGTGTTCATGTTCGCCGAATCACCTCCGTACTCTTTCTCACCAATTGTTTCCGATACAATATTGCATTCACCGTCACTTCTAGGAGCCTGACTGAATGCGAAAGACCATTTTTCTGGCGCTTCCGTTGGCCTTTGTAGCCGCGTCGCTGGCACAAGTTGGGCGCAGAACTAGCCAAAAAGAATCCGCGTCGGCCCATCTCCCTCCGGCGGCAATCGCTGCGCTGCAAAAAATTGATCCCGAACACATTCGCGCCAATGTACGTTTTCTTTCGCACGATCTTCTTGAAGGTCGGGGCACCGGGCAGCGCGGCGGAGACATCGCCGCTGAGTACATCGCTACCCAGTTCTGGCTTTACGGACTGAGGCCGGCGGGCGAGAACGGAACATTTTTTCAGAATGTGCCCATGGCGGGAATTACACCGGCTCCAGAAACCACTTTTGAACTGGTGCCGCGTCACGGGGATGCGATGCAACTGAAGCCGCTGGACGAGTACGTCGCCTACGATCAGACCGAGCACCCCTCGGACGACATCGACAGCGAAATCGTTTACGTCGGATATGGGATTGAAGCGCCGGAATATCAGTGGGACGACTACAAAGGTGTGGATGTTCACGGCAAAGTGCTGCTGATGCTGGTTAATGAGCCGTACTCGGATGATCCGAAATTCTTCAAAGGCGCGGCGCTGACTTATTACGGGCGCTGGACCTACAAGTACGAAGAGGCTGCGCGCAAGGGTGCGGTTGGCGTGATCCTGATTCACAAGTCGGATATGGCCAGCTATCCCTGGGAGGTAGTGCGCAACTCGAATTCGGGAGAAAAAGAATTTCTGAAGAGCGACGCGCCCCAACTTAAAGCCGCGGCATGGATCCAGTTGGATGTGGCGAGACAACTGGCGCAGAAGTCCGGGATGGACCTCGACAAGATGATGATGGAGGCGAACACGCGGAACTTTCGTCCAATGCCTCTGCAAGCAAAACTCAAAGCCCATATGGTCAGCAAGATTCGCCAGATTGCGTCGCGGAATGTGCTGGCGATGCTCCCCGGATCGGACCCGAAATTGAAGAATGAGGCGGTAGTGTATTCGGCGCATTACGATCACCTGGGAATTCGTCCCGACATGCCGGGCGACAACATCTACAACGGAGCGCGCGATAACGCCACCGGCTGTGGCATTCTGCTCGAGCTGGCACGGGTGTACGCGCAAGCGCAATCGAAGCCGCGAAGATCGGTGATTTTTGCTTCGGTCACAGCAGAAGAGCAGGGCCTGTTGGGATCAGAATATCTCGGCAAACATCCGCCGATTCCGGCTGCGAAAATTGCACTTGATCTGAATTTCGACGACGTGCCCCCGCTTGGAGAGCCGGAGGAGGTGGAGGTTTCTGGAGCCGAGCGAACTACTTTTTATCCTACGGTGGAAGCTATGGCCAAAGAGTTCAGACTGGCGATCCGGCCTGATTCTCACCCTGAGGCTGGGCACTACTACCGCTCCGACCACTTCAGTTTTGCGCGCGTCGGTGTTCCGGCCTTTTCCATTAACGAAGGAATGAAGTACAAAGGGCATAACACGCAATGGGGAATTGAGCAGGCTGAGGAATATACCAACAAGCATTATCACCAGCCCAGCGACGAGTACAGCCCGAACATGGATTTCAGGGGTGATGCCACCATGGCGCGCTTCGGATTTGCCCTCGGATGGGCAGCCGCTTCGCAACCGCAAGAGCCGGGCTGGCTACAGGGCGACGAGTTCGAAAAGGCCCGGCTACAGAGCGAGGAAGCTGCTCACTAAAAAATCCTTCGACCACGGAACCGTGCACGCCGGAGGTTCGTATTATTGAGCAGGAGTTCTTCGTATGATTGCCTTCCTTTTGTGGTGCATATTATTCGTCTTCTGTTGGCCGGTGGCGCTTCTGGCATTAATCGCATATCCGTTCGTGTGGCTCTTTCTGTTGCCATTTCGAATCGTCGGAGTTGCGGTCCATGGCGCGCTGGCTCTGGTAGCCGGACTGATAATGTTGCCGCTGCGACTGCTGAGCGCTCCTTTTCGAATCGCGGGAGTTTGAAGCCGTATGGGGCCTATGCTTGCTTGCAATACCAATCGAGAAAAGCGCGAAAAGCCGCTCCGCGATGGCTGTACTTTGACTTCTCGGCTGAATCCAGTTCGGCGAATGTTCTACCAATAGCCGGAAAATAAAAGAACGGATCGTACCCGAAGCCGTTTGAGCCTCGCGGGCGTGCGATGATCATTCCTTCAGCCTTGCCTTCGAACACCGCCAGAGTTTTTTTATCGCGCGCTGCCGCAATCCAGCAGACGAAACGTGCGGTGCGTTTTTCCGAAGGCACCCGAAGAATTTCGCGCGCCAGCTTGGCATTGTTGGCTTCATCGTCCGTGTTCGTTTCCGCCATGTGAGGTTCGTCCGCCGCGTAGCGGGCGGAATGCACCCCCGGGGCCCCGGCCAGCGCATCTACTTCGAGTCCCGAATCGTCTGCAATGATGAGCTCTCCGGGAACGTAACCACTGTATGCCTCGGCTTTTTTTCGCGCGTTGGCCTCGAAAGTCGCTCCATCTTCAATGACTGGCGGAAGGGAAGAGAAATTCGGCATCGGCGCCACTTCGATTCCATGAACCGAGGCAGCGCCTGCGAAGTCGCGAATCTTTCCCGGATTCGAAGTAGCGATGATTATTCGTCGCATGGCGGATCTCAGTTCTCGGCAGCCAGCGCAGTTGGAGGTTGATGCCACTTCACATACAGCAGTGCCAGCAACAGAAATGCGACCGCAGACAGCAGCCATCCAACCTTGCGGTCCCAGCCAGTCGACAAAATAAATCTGAATACGACTTTCACCGGATCCAATGGGCACGAGCATTTGCCCGGTATCCGGCGTAGCGCTCGTCTGGATGGTGCGACCGTTCACTTTCACCTTCCACAACGGATAATTGAAAAGCCGCAGCACCAGTTCGCCCGGCGATTGCGTCTGGGCGACAATCCTGCGCTTCTCGGCGTCCCACTCCTGAACATTGATCCTCGTCTTGCCCCGGCCTTGGAAACGCACTAACGGCGCCTTTTGGTCGGCATCGTAAGAATCGACTCCGAGGGGAACATATTCATCAACCCCTTCGTTGCCGGTGCCGTCCTGCTGATTGTCCAACATCTCTTGAATGTCACCCGAGTTGTCCCACCATGGATTTTGCACGCGGTGCCAGACGAAGGTTAATACTCCAAGCATTACGACGCACACAGCAGCCCGCCACCACCATCTTCGTAAAGCCATCACAACTACCACCGCAAAGGGAACGTTTAAGCAGAGCAGCCAACGCCATGGCAGTTGGACAAAGCGCAATTCCGGCAGGTGATTCCATAGCGCCAGCGTGAAATTGAACATCAATAGCGCGCGAGAGGCTACTCCACGCCAGCAAATAAGGCCACAATCTATCTTTCCTGCGTGAGCGAGACAAAACAACTGCTCCGGCGAGAATCACGAGCTGCGATCATTGCGACGATCGAGACCAGCAGGTTAAATCGATTGTGATCGGGATCTGCGGTGTTGGTAAAAAGAAAACTATCCTCTGGTCGCACTCCCGGCGCCAGCACTTGGCTGATGTTGACCCAGCTCTGCTGGTGATAGGCTGGCAGCAGGAAAAATCCCGCCAGCATGGCCCCCAGCGTCACTGCCAGACCGGCATAAAGCAGAACTGCATACGAACGGCGCCGCAGCGCCATGATTAGACTCAGCGCGCCGAATGAATAATTCATCATGACCGCGCTGGGAAGATTGGTCAGCCATCCCGCCGCCAGAAGAAAACTCAATGGGACGACTGCGCGCCTCCCGTCCTCAGCTGTGTCTATCCGCAGAAGAAATAGGAGCAGCAGTGGAAGATAGATTGAGGCCATCAACTCGGCTTGATCGCTGCGCCAATATACGATCACCAGGTTGTACGGATTGGCGGCATAAAGCATGGCGGCAACAATCGCGTCACGCCGTGAGAGCCACTGTTTTGCCAGCGCAAACATCGAACATCCCGCCAGCGTGAGCACCATCCAGGTGTAAGCGGCTGGAACCAGTTTCCAGGGAAGGATTAGCCCAAGCAGTCCACCCAAAGTCCACGAGAACGGCGGGTAGAAGATAAATCGCCCCTCGCCGTATCCGTAGTGCGCCAGAGCCGACCACTGCGGATAGACTGTGCCCTTGCTTCCAATGACCGACTGCTTCGAGCCAGGAATTCATGTGAAACTCGAAATCATGGCCAGAGGGAATTCCGAGCCACAGAAAGGGAAGAACAACGCACAATGCAAGCGCCGCGATACAGCCCACCGGCATTAAATACGCTCGAAGTTTATTAATCATTCTTCAGGCCGCCCGAGTGACGGGGAAGCGGAATAAAGTATCCCAAACATGGGCCTCACAGCCGAAGACAAAGAAGAATTAACTTTCGCTGAAGCGTTATCCCCCTAAACCGAATCGAATGTAGCTTGAACCGCAACCCGTCACGATGAGTTCCCAGCCACAAGCCCGTCCAGACATCAATCCGTGGCTGATCGCCATTGCAGTTATGTCCAGCACTTTCATGGAGGTGCTGGATACGACGGTGGTAAACGTTTCACTCCCGCATATCGCAGGGAACCTGTCTGCTACCGTCGACGAGGCCACCTGGACGCTGACCTCGTACCTGGTTGCAAATGCAATCATCCTGCCCATGACCGGCTGGCTGGCCGGGAGGTTTGGACGAAAGCGTCTTTTGCTGGCGGCGGTGAGCGGATTCACTATCGCATCGTTCTTTTGTGGCCTGGCGCCGTCGCTACCCATTCTGATTATTTTCCGCGTGATACAAGGCGCATGCGGCGGGGGCCTGCAGCCGCTGTCACAGGCCATATTGCTCGAGTCTTTTCCGCCCGAGAAGCGCGGTCAGGCGATGGCGTTCTGGGCGCTCGGCATCGTGGTTGCGCCCATGCTCGGCCCCGTCCTGGGCGGCTGGCTCACCGACAATTACAGCTGGCGCTGGGTGTTCTATATCAACGTCCCGATTGGAGTGCTTGCCATTCTGCTTACTCAATCGTTCGTATGGGATCCTCCATACTTGCGCAGCGAGCGTACCGGCATTGATTACTGGGGAATCGGCCTACTGGTGGTGGGCATGGGATCGCTGCAAATCATGCTCGACAAAGGCCAGGAAGAAGACTGGTTCGGCTCTCATTTCATCCTGGTTCTTGCCGTACTCGCGATATCGGCCTGGGCGGCCTGATCATTCGCGAGTTGAAGGCCACCCATCCAGTCATCGACCTAAGTGTCTTCAAATACCGATCCTATGCCGTAGGTACGTTCCTGATGACCATCGTTGGATTCGTGCTTTACGGAAGCACGGTTTTGCTGCCTCTGCTCATGCAGGAGTTGCTTGGCTACACCGCGACCCATGCGGGTGTCACTAATCTGCCGCGCGGTCTGGCCTCATTCTTATTCATGCCGGTGGTAGGAATTCTGGTGGGTAGAGTCGATTCACGCAAACTGCTGGCTGCGGGGCTGCTGGCCACAGCTGGAGCCATGTTTGCACTTTCATTTTTTAGTCTTCAGGTAGGCTTCTGGAATTTCTGGTGGCCGCTGATGTTGCAGGGCGCTGGGCTGGGCTTGATCTTCGTTCCTCTCACCACGGTTACGAATGATCCGGTGCCGCGCGAACGCATGGGAAATGCCACCAGCATTTTCAATCTCATGCGCAACGTAGGAGCCAGTGTGGGAATTTCCAGCGTGGAAACCCTGCAATTCCGCCACCAGCAAACCCACATTAATTATCTTTCGCAGCACGTCAATATAGCGAATCTTCAGACCCAGCGGGCACTGGAGGGTCTGCGCCAGACCTTCATGTCCCGGGGCGCAGACTCAGTTACGGCTGCGCACCAGGCGCAAGGCGCGCTTTGGGGGGCATTGCAGCAACAGGCATCGATTCTTTCTTACAATGACGTGTTTCGCTTTCTGGGCTGGATGTTCATCTTAATGTTGCCCTTGCTTTTATTGATGGAAAAGCCTAAAGGCAAAGGGCCTGCGATGGCCCATTAGTGCTTTTCCGATGCGGTGCATTCAAATTTTGCGTAACTGCACCAGGCGGTAAATATTGACGAAACCTCCGCTGCTTTCTATCATCAATTAGACAAATGACTTTATCCCGCCAAATGCAGTGCCAGTGTTGTTCATGTTGTTGTATGTGCGCCTACGCTGGCGCGGGAGAGCTGCTGACCTGAGAATTTAATTAATACCGGTTCAGAGAAGCCCATCGCCAGACAGGTCCTGGCGGTGGGCTTTTTCTATTTGCGCAGAAGGGATGAAATGTTTCCCATTTTTCTAAAACTCGAAGGACGGCGATGCCTGGTGGTTGGGGCAGGCACGGTAGCTGAAGGCAAAATCCGTGGGCTTTTGCAGGCGGGTGCGGCGATCGAGGTGGTGGCGCCGTGGGCCGTCCCGCAGATTCAGGAATGGTTCGGCCAGGGCGCGTCTCAACTGGAAGCCACGGATGTTTGAGCCCAGCGATCTGGATGATGTTTCACTTGTCATAGCAGCAACCCCTTCACGCGAAGTCAATACTCAGGTTTTTAAGGAAGCGCGTTTGCGGAATGTGCTCTGCAATTCGGTCGATGATCCTGAAAACTGCGATTTTTACTATGGCGCGGTGGTGCAGCGCGGCGACCTGCAGATTGCAATTTCGACCAACGGCCGCAGTCCGGCGCTGGCGCAAAGGCTCCGGCAGGAATTGGAAGCCCAGTTTGGGCCTGAGTACGAGACCTGGCTGCAGGAGCTGGGTACAGCGCGAGATCAGATGTTCGCCGCGAAACTGGACGTGGAGGCACGAAAAAAACTGCTGCACGAATTGGCCAGCCGTGAAGCCTTCAATAACCGAAATATCGTGCAACGCGGGAGGAGCAATTGAACACCTTTGGGAAAGTTTTTCTAGTCGGTGCGGGACCAGGCGATCCGGAGCTGCTTACTTTGAAAGCGGCGAAAGTTTTGCGTTCGGCAGAAGTCGTGCTTCATGACGAGCTCGTTAGTTCGCGAAATTCTGCGCCTCATACCTGCGAGCGCCGATCTGGTCAACGTCGGGAAGCGAAGCGGCAAGCCGAGCCCTCGCCAGACGGAGATCAACCAACTCTTAGTGCAATATGCGATGCTTAGATTTCAGGTAGTAAGACTCAAAGGTGGGGACCCGTTTATCTTTGGCCGCGGCGGGGAAGAAATGGAAGCCTTGCGGCAGGCGGGTATCGAAGTAGAGATCGTTCCCGGAGTTACGGCAGCTTTAGGCGCCGCCGCGCTCCGCGCAAGTTCCGCTCACCCATCGTGACCTTTCCTCCACATTGATTCTGGTAACTGGGAGCAGCAGGCAAACGAATCATATTGCGAACTGGCCAGATCGCCTGCCCTCGAATGCCACGGTCGTGGTGTACATGCCCGGTGACTTAGGCCTGCTGCAAGAACGCCTGCTCAGTTCCGGAGTTTCACCTGCCACTCCGTGCGCGATTATTTCCGAAGCCACCACCGAATCCGAGCAGACCCACATTACAGACGTATCCAATCTCGCAGATTCGCCGGCGCTGGCAGCGCCGAAATTATTAGTGATTGGCGATGTCGTGCGCTTGGCCGAACCCGCGTCGCTTACATCGGCAGTTCAGCAAATTCTCTTTTTCACAATGCCTTACCGCAGCTAAGTTGCAGTAACAGCTTCCAGTCCTGTGGAGGATGCAGAGTGAGAGCCGATTTCGAACGCATAAAGGTGCTTGCCGAAAGATGGAAAGCCGAAGAGGTATTAGCCTGGGCGTTCTCGAGTTATGGCGACGGTGTTGCCTTGGCTACTGGAATGGGAGTGGAAGGCATGGCTCTGCTGGACATGGCCTACCGCATGAACCCCGGCATTAAAGTCTTCACCGGCGATACCGAATTCTTGTTTCCCGAAACCTACGAACTGATCGATCGAGTTGAAACTCGCTATGGGATCAAGATCGAGCGCTTGTATTCGGAACTGACGCCGCGTAGACCAGGAAGCTGCCTACGGCCAAGCGTTATGGGCAAGCGATCCTGATCAGTGCTGCAATTTGCGTAAGGTCGAGCCGTTACGGCGAAAGCTGGCGACGCTTGGATGCCTGGGTTACGGCCATCCGTCGCGACCAGACTTCGGCGCGCGCCGCGATTCAAAAAGTCGATTGGGACCCTAAATTCGATCTGCTTAAGATCAGTCCCCTTGCCGACTGGACCCGCGAAGAAGTCTGGAGCTACGTACTCGAAAACGACGTGCCATACAATCCGCTGCACGACCGCAATTATCCCAGCATCGGGTGCACCCATTGCACGCGCGCAGTATTGCCGGGCGAAGACCAACGGGCCGGGCGATGGTCGGGCTCAGGGAAAATCGAGTGCGGCCTGCATACTGGTTCAAAACCAGCTGTGCAACTGGTACAGCTCGCAGTAGCCGGCGCCGCGAACGACTAAACAATGCCAAGATCCCATATTCTCTGCGATCTCAAGCATCGCCCTGCGATCTCCGCGGTTGGAAGCTTTTGACTTTGACCGGCAATCTTAAAACCTTGCAACCGCAACTCAGCCGTCCGTTATAATTCCGCAAACCATGGACTTTGACCAAATCGTCACCTTCATGGAAGTCGCCAAACTCGGCAGCTTCTCCCGCGCCGGGCAGAAAATCTTCCGCTCGCAATCCGCCGTCAGCGCCCAAATACGGCAACTGGAGCAGGAATACGGCGACCGTCTGCTCGATCGCGCCGGCAAAGACGTGACTCTCACGCCTGCCGGACGCGTGCTCTTCGCTTACGCTGAACGCATGCTTCATATCCGCGACGAGTCGTTGCTGGCCGTGGCCGACCAGGGTTCGATGCCCCGCGGCACCATTACTGTGGGCGCCAATGAAGCGACTTGCCTTTATGTTTTGCCCGACGTCTTCGCCAAGTACTGCAGCCTTTATCCCAGCGTGCAAATCAACATCTATCGCAATTTCAGCTACAAAATTGTTGAGAAGCTGGAGAATGGCACTATCGATGTCGGCATCGTGACCATGCCGGTGAAGAGCCCGAGCCTGAAGGCGCACCCGATTTTTCGCGATCAGCTCATGTTGATGGTCAACCCGCAAAATCCGCTGGCCAAGCTGGACGTCGTTCCCGTCAGCGAAATTGCGAAGCAGCCCATGCTCCTGCCGAAGACCGGATTCAGCCGCCGCATCATGGACAAACTTTTTCGTCCCTATGCCGACAAGCTGCAGGTCCGCATGGAACTGCCGAGTGTGGGAATGATCAAAAGCTTTGTAGCTGCCGGGTTAGGGGTTTCGATCATCAGCGCCAGTTTTGCCCGCGACCAGGTGCTGGCGGGTCGCGTGAAGCTCATTCCTATCAAAGGTGAGGAGCTGTGGCGTGAACTGGGTGTGGCTTACCGGCGCGATCGCACTCTGACCCGAGCCACGGACACGTTTATCAATACGGTGAGGCAGCTGGCGGCGACGTTGAAATGAACGTCGTTGGCCGTTCGTCGTTGGTCATTGGCCAACACATCATCCGCGTCGTGTGCCGTCTGCCGTCGGTTCCCCAAAAGTTCGTACTACTCGTGAATGACGGCCTAAAAGGGACGAGCCATGATGAGCTTGGCCTTTAGCGAACGACCAATGACGAACGACCAACGACGTTTTCACATTCGTTTTCCTAATCGCCGGCCATCATTATTTCCAATGACAGTTAGGGTACAAAAATTGTTAAGGTAGTGATGCAGCCTGAGATTCGTGCCGGCTCCGGTGCGAGGTGAAGGTGAGTCTAACGCGCGGAGGTTTTCATGACGGAGCTCGAAAACAAGTTAAACAATATTTTGGAAGAACATCAACATGAGAGCGGGCTGCATATGATTGGCGGCCGTCGCCGGCTGATTGAGCGTCTGGCGCAATTTGTCGAAGAAGATGTCAAGCAAGAGCAACTCGTAGCGCAATCGCGCGAACATTAAAAAGCTGAAGTGCCCTCCTGTGAAAAGCCCGCTGCGGAAGCAGCGGGCTTTTTGCGTTCGTGAATCTATCGGCCGGCCTTCTGCACCATCTTTGCTGAACAGCGGGGTATACTGCGAAATGTTGGACGACCTGGGGTGAGCGATGGAACTGGCGTATTTACAACCGTCTCTTGCCTATGCGTCATTTATTTTTGGAGACATTTGCAAAATGCAATTAAACACGCTGCAGGAAAAAGGTTCGGCGACGATTATCACGTCGGACGACGCTGTCGTTTACCAGATGGGAGCTGGCGGAGAAGCCCATATATTGCTGACCGGTGAAAAGACCGGAGGCGCATGGTGGATGGGACGTTTTCGTGAGGACCCAGGCTTTATGACCTCATTTCACTTCCACCCCAAGACAGATGAGCAGGTCTACGTATTGGAAGGCACTTTGTCCGTCTATGTAGATGGTTCATGGCATGAGCTTGGCCCCGGAACGCTTGGAATTCTTCCTCACGGGGTGCCGCATGCGCAAGGAAATCGAACCGATAAGCCCGTCCATTTTGTTGGTACGGGTGCGCCGTCAGGTTTTGAGCAACTCTTTCCTGCCGTAGATGCGCTACTCAAACGCGGAGTAAAGCCCGGGAGTCCGGAATTTATCTCCGAGTTCCGGGAAATTTCCACGCGTTGCGATATCGAACATCTAGGGCCTGCGCCGAAATAGCGGCCGGGGCAACGAAGGATGTGGGCGAAGTCCGCTATCGAAGATTTTTCTCCATCGTCAGCAACCCAGCATCTCTGCTGACGAGTATAAAGCAGCAGTCCCAGAGTACCTTCGTTTCGCCTAGTTCTCTGAAAACAATCGTTCTTCCCTGCATTTGTACTTGACACCTCCCGGCTGTCCCGTACAATTAATGAATAAGTATTCACGATAGTGAATATTAATCCATGAGCAAATTGTCACGGCAGAACGCGATTCTGGAACTACTCGATCGCCGTCCGGTTGCCAGCCAGGAGGAACTCCAACGCCTGCTGCGCAAGCGCGGCTTCGATGCCGGGCAGGCGACGTTGTCGCGTGACATACGTGAGCTCGGATTAGCCAAGACCTCTGCCGGTTATTCGCTGCCGGGCAGGGAAGCGGGCGCAGAATCGGATTTGCACTCGGTCTCGCGTCTGGTGAGGGAATTCGTGACCAGCGTTCGCGCCGCTCAGAATCTGCTCGTTACCAAGACCAGCATCGGCAGCGCGCAGCCGGTGGCGGCTGCTCTGGATGGAGAGAATTGGCCGGGAGCGATTGGAACCATCGCCGGCGATGACACCATCCTGATCGTCTGCGAGGACAAGCGTTCGGCCGGGCGGCTGGCCGACCGCATTCAAGGAATGCTCGCGTAATGGCCGCGAAACTCAAAGTCGCTGTGCTCGGTGCGACCGGCTATTCCGGTTTGGAGTTGACGCGCCTGCTGTTGCGCCATCCATTGGTCGACAAGCCGGTGTTGCTGCGCAGGCCGGAAGGTCAAAATCCCCACCCTTCCCAAAAAGCGGGTAACGACGGGGCACCGGCGGAAAATGCGAAATAGCGAGATCAATCTTGCGGATATCTTTCCGACTCTGTCCGGCAACGGAAAGTATCCGCTTCAGCCACTGTCCTGGCCATCGTTGAAGCAGAAAGGCGTGGAGTTGCTTTTCCTCGCCACTCCGCATGAAGTTTCGCGCGCATTGGTGCCGGAAGCGGTCGCCAGTGGAATTCGCGTGGTCGATCTAAGCGGGGCATGGCGACTGAAACAGGCCCAGCACCGCGCGATTTACGGATTCGAAGATGCAGATGCCGTCACGGCTGCAGAGCTCACCGAGAAGGCTGTTTATGGTTTGCCGGAGTTGAACGGCGATCAGATTCCGAACGCAACCATCGTCGCAAATCCCGGCTGTTATGCGACCACGGTCATCCTCGCATTGGCGCCGCTTTTGAAAGCCGGCTTGGTGGATCGCGAGAAGGGAATCATCGCCGATTCCAAGTCCGGAGTTTCAGGCGCGGGCAAAGAACCTTCGTCGCGCACACATTTCGTTTCGGTGGCTGACAATCTTTCCGCGTACGGCGTGTTCAACCATCGTCATCTGGGAGAGATTGCCGAGCAATTACAGATCGACACCAATGAAATCACATTCACGCCGCATCTGCTGCCGATTCCGCGTGGAATTCTGTCGACCATCTACGTGCATTTGAAACAGCCGATGCAGGCGCCGCAGATTGAATCCTGTTATCGCGATTTCTACAAGGGACGCCGTTTTGTGCGAGTGTTCGCAAATCCCAAGCTGCCGGAAATTCAGTTCTCGCTGAACACAAATTATTGCGACCTGGGTTTTTGCCTGGCGCCGGATGGGCAGCGTTTGGTGATTGTTTCCTGCGAAGACAATCTGATCAAAGGCGCAGCTGGCCAAGCGGTACAGAACATGAACCTGATGAATGGCTGGCCGGAAGAAGAGGGATTGTTATGAAGAAAGCAGGCTTGCGGTGAAGATCGTCATAAAGATTGGCGGGGTTGCGCTCGAAGACGAAGCCATTCTCCACAAGTGCGCCCGGGCCGCGGTCGAAATGGCGAAGGACGGGCATCGCGTGGCCGTGGTGCATGGCGGAGGCACGGCGCTGACCCGCACGCTTAAGCTTCTTGGCAAGCAAAGCGATTTCATCAACGGTCTGCGAATTACCGATGCGGAGACTCGCGACGTCGCGCTCATGGTGCTGGCCGGCATGGTGAACAAAAAAGTGGTTGCCGCGGTCGTGAAAGCCGGATTGCCGGCAGTCGGCTTTTGCGGTGGCGACGGCATGACCTTCCGCGCCCGCAAAAAAGAGACGCAAGGTTACGACCTGGGATTCGTCGGTGAAATTTGCGCGGTCGAGCCGCGCTGGTTTGAGGCCATCTGGAATGAAGGTGGAATTCCGGTGTTGTCGTCGCTGGCGCTCGGTTCCGATGGCGAGTATTACAACGTGAATGCCGATCAGATGGCTTCCGCCTGCGCCATCGCATGCAAGGCCGACACCCTGATTTTCCTCACCGACGTTCCCGGAGTCAAAGACGCGGACGGCGTGGTCATGCCATGGCTAACCACCAAGCAGATGCCTGCGCTGATTGCCGGGGCGGTGGTCGGTGGCGGAATGCTGCCCAAACTTGAAGCCTGCGGCAATGCGCTTAAAAAAGGCGTTGGCCGAGTGCGAATTCTTCCCGCCGCACAAGCCGAAATTCTGCCGCAATTCTATTTTCAGAAACTGGAATACGGAACGGAGGTCATCGGCGCATGAATTTGACTTCCGTAATGCGGGACGAACAAAATCTGCTTCTGCCGACTTACGACCGCCAGAAAGTCCTCTTTACGCGCGGCCGCGGAGTTTATTTGTGGGATTCGAAAGGCAAGCGCTATCTCGATTTCCTCAGCGGCATTGGCGTGAATGCGCTCGGGCATGGACATCCCGCAATTCAAAGGGTTCTGAAGCAACAAGCTGGAAAGCTGATTCACACGTCGAATCTTTTTTATCACGAGTACCAGGCGGAACTGGCGAAGCGGCTCACGAAAATTTCCGGCCTGGATCGCGCATTTTTCTGCAACAGCGGAACTGAAGCATGGGAAGGTGCGCTGAAGCTAGCCCGCGCCTATGCTCGCGCAAACAACAACAACGGCCATAAAGCCAAATGGCGTTTATTGGCTTTGGAAAATTCTTTTCACGGACGCACCTTTGGATCTCTCGCGACCACCGGCCAGGAAAAATATCGTCATCCATTCACGCCCCTGGTGCCGGGAGTGAATTTTGTCGGATTCAATGATCTCGAAGATCTTGAAGCGGCAGTTCGATGGCAGCGTCTGCGCGGTTTGCATAGAAACGATTCAAGGCGAGGGCGGAATCCGTCCTGTAAGCCGCGAGTTTCTGCAACTTGCGCGCGAGCTCACGCAAAAATCCGGCGCGCTGCTATTGCTTGACGAAATTCAGTCCGGTCTTGGGCGCACCGGGAAATATTTTGCATATCAGCATTACGGAATCACGCCCGATATCGTAACCGTCGCGAAACCGCTGGCGGCGGGATTGCCGTTGGGCGCTTTGCTCACCACCGATCGCGTGGCGACCGGAATTCACCCTGGCCTTCATGGCACAACTTTCGGCGGCGGACCGCTGGCTTCTGCGGTGGCCATTGAATTCCTGCGCCAGCTTGATCGCCTGCTTCCTCACGTCACGAAATTGGGGAACTATTTCACCGCGCAGCTGAAGCAGCTGCAATCGAAATACTCCTCCGTAAAGACGTGCGCGGTATGGGCCTGATGCTGGCAATCGAGCTCGACTCAAGCGAAACGGCGAAAGCAGTGGTCGGCGAGCTGCTGGCGAAGGGAATTCTCATTAATCGTACTCACGAAACCGTTTTGCGGTTTCTGCCGCCTTACATTATCGAGAAAAAGCATGTCGATGAGGTGGTACACGCGCTGGATCTCGCGCTTGCGAAATCAAGAACCACGAAGGACGCAAAGGTACACCAAGGAAAACAACGCAAGCAGTCCGAAAGGAGCCACTAGTGAGCAGCCAGACACTCACCGCGCCGCCAACACCGCAAGCGGCCATTAACACCATCCCAGGTAGAGACCTGGTATCGATCCGCGATTTGTCGCCCATTGAAGTGGAATCGCTTTTCCACCTGGCGGCGCTGATGAAATCGCGTCCGCAGGATTTCCGCAGCGCGCTTGCAGGAAAACATATCGCCATGTTTTTCGAAAAGCCATCGCTGCGTACGCGGCTGACTTTCGAGGCTGGGATCTGCGGCCTGGGCGGGACGGTAACATTTGTCGATCAGCGGCATGAGCGCCTGGACGCTCGTGAGACTCTGAGCGACATCGCGCACAATCTTGAACGATGGGTCGGTGGCATTGTGTTGCGAACCTTCGCGCACGAAACGGTCGAAGGCATGGCGGAACTTGCTTGTGTGCCGGTGATCAATGCTCTTAGCGAGGTCGAGCATCCCTGCCAGGCATTGGCGGATTACTTTACGCTGCACGAGAAATTCGGGAATCTGAAAAAGATTTGCCTGGCATATGTCGGCGACGGAAATAACGTCATGCACTCGCTGCTGCTGACGTCAGCGCTGCTGGGATCGACGATTCGAATCGCGACGCCCAAAGGCTACGGCCCCAATCCGCAGATCCTCGCCGACGCTCACGATATTGCAAAGAGTACAGGCGCGAGAATTGAATTGATGACCGATCCGCATCGCGCAGTGAAAGGCGCGGATGCGATTTACACCGATGCCTGGACCAGCATGGGTCACGAACACGAAACCGAAGAGCGGGCGCGAATTTTCCCGCCTTACCAAGTCAACGAAACAGCTCATGGCGGAAGCCGCGCCGCATGCGGTATTCATGCATTGCCTGCCGGCGCATCGCAACGAAGAAGTTACCGACGCTGTGATTGACTCGCCAAGTTCAGTCGTATTCGATCAGGCGGAAAACCGCATGCACGTGCAAAAAGCAATTCTTTATGATGCTGGTCGGCGGCAAAGGCCGCCAACCTTTGAGGAGCGCTCATGCCTGAAAAAGTTGTACTCGCATATTCCGGAGGCCTCGATACTTCGATCATCATTCCGTGGCTGAAGGAAAACTATTCTTATGACGTGATCGCGATGGTCGCCGATGTTGGACAGGGCGACGACATTGAAGCGGTTGTCGAGAAGGCCTACAAAACCGGCGCCAGCAAAGTTGTCGTCGAAGATCTGCGTGAGGAATTTCTCACCGGTTACGTGTTTCCTGCGCTGAAGGCCGGCGCGGTATACGAGCACAAATATTTGCTCGGAACTTCGATGGCGCGTCCGGTAATCGCCAAGCATCAAGTGGAAGTGGCTTTGCGCGAAGGTGCAACCGCTGTCGCCCATGGATGCACCGGCAAGGGCAACGACCAGGTGCGGTTTGAGTTGACCTATCAGGCGCTGGCTCCGGAGCTGAAAGTGATCGCGCCCTGGCGGGAGTGGAATTTGAAATCGCGCGAAGATTGCCTGGATTACGCCGAAGCGCATGGGATACAGGTTTCGGCCAGCCGCGAAAAGATTCACAGCCGCGACCGTAATCTGTGGCACATCAGTCACGAGGGCGGCGAACTGGAAGATGCTGCCAACGCGCCATTCGCATAGCACCTGGCAGATTTCGAAATCTCCGCAGGAAGCTCCGGACCGGGAGGAAAAGGTCGAGCATCGAATTTGAAAAGGGCGTGCCGGTTGGGGTTAATGGCATGCATCTCGATCCCGTGTCTCTTGGTCGAGTTGCTGAATGAAATTGGAGGACGGAACGCGGTCGGGCGCGTGGACATCGTCGAGAACCGCTTCGTGGGAATCAAGTCGCGGGGATGCTACGAAACTCCGGGCGGTACTCTGTTGATCACGGCGCATCGCGAACTCGAAGCTCTCTGCTGCGAACGCGATGTCATGCATTTCAAGCAGCACATCGCGCTCAAATATGCTGAGCTGGTTTATTACGGGCTGTGGTTCACGCCGCTGCGCGAGGCGCTGGATGCGTTTGTTGAAAGCACACAGCAAGAGGTCACGGGCACGGTCACGCTGTCTCTTTACAAAGGAAATGTTTCGGTGCTGAGCCGGAAGTCGGAGTACTCGCTCTATCGCACCGATCTTTCTTCGTTCACTATGGGCGAGAGCTACGATCAGAAAGATGCGGCGGGATTCATTCGCATTCTCGGACTGCCTTCGCGGTCGCGGGCGTTGCGCCGTCAGGAGAGCAAAAGCCTTTAACCGCAGAGAACGCAGAGGATCCGCCGAGGATCGCAGAGAAAACAGGAAAAAGCTGAGGTCGTGCGATGAAGATGTGGTCGGGCCGATTTCGGGCGCCGCTTGACCCTGAGTTTGAGCACTGGCAGCGATCGTTTGAGTTTGATTGCCGATTGCTCGAATGCGAACTGGAGGCCAGTGCCGCGCATGCTCGCGCCCTTAAGCAGGCGGGAGTGCTTTCGGCAGAGGAGTTGGAAAATATTCTGCGTGGGCTTGATCAGATCGGCGAGCAGGCTGCCGATTCGACGGAATTTCTGAACGATGCCGAAGCCGAAGACGTGCATCATTTCGTCGAGAAGCAATTAGTCGCGCTCATTGGCGACGCCGGATACAAACTGCACAGCGGGCGCAGCCGCAATGAGCAGATCGCCACCGACCTGCGGATTTACGTTCGCGCCGGTTGTGATGAAATCAGCGAAGCGCTTGCGACATTAATTTCAACGTTCCTCGATCGCGCGGAACAGGCAGGCCAAGCCGCTATGCCGGCATACACACATATGCAGCGTGCCGAGCCTGTCCTGGTGGCGCATTGGCTCTTAGCTTATGGAGAAATGCTCTTCCGCGATCGCGACCGCCTTGCCGATTGCCGCAAGCGCGCGAATGTGTGTCCGCTCGGATCGGCGGCGGTTGCGGGATCGACGTTGCCGCTGGATCGCGAATTAATGGCGAGTGAGCTTGGATTCGATTCTCCCACCGCAAATAGCATCGATGCCACCAGCGATCGCGATTTTGTTCTCGAATTTGTAAATGCGCTTTCGCTGCTGGCTCTGCATCTCAGCCGCTGGGCGGAAGAGATGCTTCTGTTCTCTACCCAGGAATATGGCTTCCTGCATTTGCCCGAAGCCTACTCCACCGGCAGCAGCGCCATGCCACAAAAAATGAATGGCGATTTGCTGGAACTTACCCGTGCTAAGGCAGCCCGCGTGATCGGAGATGCTACGGCACTCATGATCACCGTCAAAGGCTTGCCGCTGGCCTATAACAAAGACCTGCAGGAGACCCAGGAGCCGCTGTTCCACGCCACCGAAACTATCGCGCTGTTGTTGCCGTTGGTGACGGGATGGATGGGCGCTGTCGAGTTTGACTTCGAGCGCATGCAGAGCGCGGCTTCAACCGGCCACATGAACGCCTTCGCCGCCGCAACTTATCTCACGCGCAAGGGCGTTCCATTTCGCATCGCGCATGAGCAGATCGGGAAAGCAGTTCGGCTGGCGTTGGATCAAACAATGCGAATTGCAGGAACTGCCGATTGAGGAATTGCGGAACATCGATTCTCACTTCGGCGATGATTTTTTTGATTTCGTGAAACTCGAAAATGTTCTTGGCATTCACGATGTTGCCGGGCGGCACCGCGCCCGGCCGCGTTCGTGAGGCGCTGGCCGCGGCCCGCAAGAAACTCGGTTCCGTTCACGAGGAGGCCCATGCACACGCGTGAAGCCCTGCTGCCCGATGCTGAACGCATTCACGAACTGATCGGAACCTACTCTACCGACGGGACGCTTTTGCCGCGAACGCTGGCCGAATTGTGCGAAAACGTCCGCGATTTTATTGTGCTCGAAGAAGCCGGACAGGTGATCGGGTGCGGCGCTCTGCACTTGTATGGCACGCACCTTGCCGAAATCCGCTCGATCACCGTCGAAAAAAATTATCAGAAGCGTGGCGGAGGCGAGTTGCTGGTGCAATCGCTGATGTCAGAAGCCCGCAAGCATCAGGTAAGTTGCATTTGCCTTTTCACTCGCAGCCCGCAATTCTTTGCCAAGCTTGGCTTTGACGTCGCCCAGCGCGAAGACCTGCCGGACAAGATCAACAAAGATTGCTGCGTCTGCCCCCGCTACCATTGCTGCGATGAAGTCGCCATGGTCAAGGGCGAACTGCCAAGGTTTGCGATCCTGCCCGAGCCCGCAAACTTTCTGGTGAAACTGCAGGTATGATCCCGTCCGGTCCGGTCTTTCTTCCCAAGGGTTTCAAGTTTTCCGCGGTGAAGGCGGGCATCAAAGCCAGCGGAAAGCCTGACCTGGCGCTGATTATCGCGGAACCCAAAACTTCCGCGGCGGCACTGTTCACTCGCAATCTTGTGACCGCCGCACCAGTCGAAGTGGGCCGCGCATCGCTTGCGAAAAGCAAAGGCCGAGTGCAGGCCGTAATCGTGAATTCCGGGAATGCGAATTGCGCCACCGGTCATGCCGGAATTAGGGACTGTAAAAAAGTTTGCGCCGCGGCGGCGAGCCTGCTAAATCTGAGGACGCAGGAAATCATCCCTTCCTCTACTGGAATCATCGGGGTTCCACTGCCGGTTGGAAAGATCACGTCGCAACTCAAGCTCCTGATTTCGGGCGCAGGCGGTTCGCTCGAGCATTTGCACCAGTTTTCTGAAGCCATCCTCACCACCGACTCCAGGCCCAAACTCGCCAGTGTGCCGTTGAGATCCGGGTCGCGGCGCTATAACCGGAACCGCCAAAGGTGCGGGCATGATTCATCCGCAACTGGCAACCATGCTGGTTTATTTGCTGACCGACGTTGCGGCCAAGCCCGCTGAACTGAAAACCGCGTTGCGCAAGGCATGTGAAGAAAGTTTCAACGCCATCTCGATTGATGGAGACACCTCGACCAATGACACGGTGCTGCTCCTGGCCTCAGGTGTGAGCGGAATTCCGTATCAAACGGTTCGCAAGGAATTTGATCGCGCTCTGCAGACCGTCTGCCGGTCTCTGGCCGAGCAGATCATCGCCGATGGCGAAGGCGTGCAACATATGATCCGGCTAAGAATCGAACAGGCGAAGAGCCGGGCCGAAGCGCTGCAGGTGGCGCGTGCGATATCGCACTCGCTATTGGTTAAAACTGCCTGGGCGGGCGCGGATCCGAACTGGGGAAGAATTCTGGCGGCTGCGGGAAGAAGCGGCGTACCGATCGATCCAAAAAAAATTCATATTTCAATCGGCAGACAAACCGTGTGCCGCGCGGGTACGTCGTGTGCCTTCGATCACCAGGCAGCGCACCAGGAGTTGGCAAAGCCGGAATGCAAAATCGGCGTGCGGCTCGGCCGTGGAAAAGCCGCGCTTGACTTTCTCACTACCGATCTCACGTCCGAATACGTCAAGATCAATGCTGACTATTCGACCTAACCTGATCACGGAAGGTCAAGAGCAGGCTGCGAAGCTCTCTTATGCTAAGTTGCCGAAGGCGCTGCAGCAGGAGGATCAAAGCCTGCTGGCGGAGGCAGGATCCAGTCGCCAGGATAATCAGGCAGCGTTATCCAAGTGAGGGATGGTAGGAGATTGAGCGATCTATAGCGAACTAAAAAAGATGACGTGGCCCGGACTGACATCGTTCGGCTTCATCCGGGCCCATGCGGGGAAACGATAAAAACCCGCGCCGCCATCGTTTTACGCATACTGAGATGCGCAAATGATTGCTTGCGCAACTATCGGCATCGAGTAGCTGTGAAATTATGCTGTCAAGCCGCCATTTTAAGCCGCAGATTTTTGCTGCAGCATCCGGCGTTTGCGCTCGAGTGAAGCGATCAGGTTGTCGTAGGAACTCTCAAATTTTTCCACGCCTTCTTCCGTCAACTCCATACCAACCGAGCGCAGATTGATATTCATCGCCTGCAGTCTGCCAATCACGTCTTCTGCAGCAGACTGGTCCTCGACCAGGGTAAGTTTTGCGCGACCATGATTGCGGAATGCCTCCAGAGTCTCCGGAGGAACAGAGTTGATTGTGTCTTTCCCGATCAGGTTTTCCACATAAAGCACGTCTGAATAGAGCCTTGTTCTTGGTGCTTGTACTCGCCCACAATGGCCGTTGCAGCCGCACTTTCTTGCCTTCCAGCTTCTCACCTTGGTTGCCAGAAAACACCTCTCGGAAGCGAAGATAGGCGAGTTTCGCATTCGCGATGCCGGCTTTTCCGCGCAGAGCCAATGCCTCAGGAGTACCGATTTCACCTAACGCTTTGTCGATAGCCGTATCTACCCGGCTTACGAAGAATGAAGCGACCGAAGCAACTTCCAGCGGATCGCGGGTGCGCTCAATTCCCCTCAAATATGCCCGCGATACGTCATCGTACTGGCTCACAGAAAACATCAAAGTGGCATTTACGTTGATGCCATTGGCGATCAGTTGCTCAATCGCCCCGAGCCCTTCGACCGTTGCCGGAATTTTCACCATCGCGTTCGGGCGATCCACCTCGCTCCATAGACGCTGCGCCTCGGCAACGCTGCCGGCAGTGTCGTAGGCCAAATGCGGATTGACCTCAATACTGACGAAACCGTCGCTCTCCCTGTGCGGTCATAGGTTGGTCGCAGCACGTCTGCCGCCATGCGAATGTCTTCCACTTCCAGTTGCTCAAACAGGGCTGCGGAATCTATTTGCGGCGAGTTGCTCAGAATTTCCTGAATGGCTGAATCATAATCACTGCCTGAGGAAATCGCCTTTTCGAAAATCGTAGGATTGCTGGTGATGCCGCTGACGCCGTCTTCATCGATCAGCTGCTGAAGTTTCCCGGTTGTAATCAGGTCGCGCCGCATGTAATCGAGCCAGATGGACTGGCCGAGGGATTCAACTTCTCGCAATGGATTCATTAGGTTCTCCGTGATCGGATTCTCATCATCGGATGGATGTGCAGCAGAGGTGCGGTTGTATTAGTGCAAGTGATAAAGTGAGCCCAGAATTGCACCAAATGCCGCATGCGCGACAAACACTGAAATCGGGGTCTGATAGCCATAATTCAGAGCCATGAATCCGGGAGGCTCGAGCTGTCGTCGCGCAGTAGGTCCTTTGCGCTCGGTGGCCATCCGGGGATGGATGCTCGGCAGCAGGGTCATCCCTACGGTGAGCAAAATCATGGCATGCGCGAGTCCCAGCAGCAGCCCAAACCACCAATTCACCATGTGCCGGGCTTCGAATATGTAGACGTAGAGAAGCGAAAAAATCCAGCCATTAATCAGGTGCCCGAAAAAGCCATACAGTCGGGCCCGTTCGCGTTCCGGGAGTGATGATTGTTCCCAGCAGATAAGGAACATTCATGCGGGTTAGGCGAAGGCCTTGACTGGCCGCCAGCAAGGTGGAGAGCGCCAGAGTGGCGACAAATCCCGATAATATCCAGCTTTCCCAATTCATGCTTCCTGCTTTGTATTTGAGGGTTGCGGCGTGGCGCTTTCCTGCGCGGTGCGCCAGCTGCTGCTCGCCTTTTTCCCGTTGATCAAGTGAAAGCGCCGCGCCGATGTATCCGACGTGGGTGAAAGCCTGGGGAAAGTTGCCCAGCGCCTGCCCGGTATTTCCATCGATCTCCTCGCCATAAAGACCGAGATCATTGCGGTATTTTGTAAGCGTATCAATTAAATTGCGGGCCTGGGCTGGCGGTTCCGCCGCCCAGACGCCAGGTACTCTGCTTCCCAGAAACTGCAAATAGCAAAAGTGCCTTCGGGCGGCAGGTCTTCGGAGCGATAAAGTAACCCTTCCGGCGTACTCAAGCATTGACGCAATTTGCGATAAGTGGACTCGCATTCTGGGTCCATCAGCTTTTTCGAATCCGTACCAGGAGAGCAGCAGCAAGCTGGAATCAAGTTTTTCGCCATCCAGTTCGCTTACGTAGCTCTGCAGTTTCTCGTTCCAGGCGCGTAGCTGAATCTGTTGCCGGATGGCTTCAGCCTGTTTCTTGTATTCGTCCACCGGAGCACGCTTCAGCTTTCCTTGATCACTTAGTGAAATGAGGCGGTCCAAAGCGGTCCAGCAAAGCAGGCGCGAATGAGTGTGGTTCCGTGGGCCGGTCCGCGGTTCCCATATACCCTGGTCGGGCGAGTCCCAATGTTTGGCGACGTAGTCTCCGAAGCCTACCAGCGCCTTCTGCATCTCACGATCCAACTCGCCTCCATGAAAGGCGAACTGAGCTGCCGCATCGACCACCTCGCCATAGACGTCCAGTTGAACTTGGTCGCGTGCGGCGTTGCCGATTCTTACCGGGTTCGATCCTCGATATCCCCGCAGGAACTTTGACTCCCGCTCTTTGGGCGGCTGATTCCCGTAGAGCGAATAGAGGATTCTCAATTGCGGCTGACGTAGCCGGGTGGCATGCAGCATCCAGTCAAGAAAGCTCGTCGCCTCGGCCCAGAAGCCAAGCTCAATCAGGGCGCGAATGGTCAGGGAGGCGTCACGCAGCCAACAATACCGGTAATCCCAATTAAGATCGCCACCAATGCGCTCAGGAAGGGAAGTGGTAGGCGCGGCTATGATGGCGCCCGAGGGAGAAAAAATCATGAGCTTCAGAGCGAGAGCGCTGCGCATGACCTCATCCTGATAATCTCCCTCATATTTGCACCTGCGCAGTCCAGCCCTTCCACCACTGGATGCAGGTTTCCACGCGTTCGGCCAATCGCTCGACCGGCGGCAGCACGGCCGGAGCGTTCTCTGTGTAACTAAAAGAAAAACTCAGGGTATCGCCGGCACGCAGAGTGGCTCTTGCCAGCACGGAAGAATTCTTGATCTGAAAAGCATACGTCGCCGCGCAGCCAATAAACGCCATGGCCATTATCATGCGGATCCCAAGCTTGCCGCAATCTCGAATAGGGGGAGTTGTCTCTCCATAGTTGGCGCGGGGCACCAACTCGATTTCGATTTCCACCTCTCCGTTGAGGCAGCTGAGCCGGCGGATATTTCGTGATCAGGAACCATGACTGACTTGGTCGAATCCCGGACCGGCATCAAGTCAGTTAAAGCGACTATGCCCCCGGATGTCTGAAATTTGGTTTGCAGCACGTTCGATCCGTCCAAATATTCGCGTTCGACGGAGAACGTCTCTACCGGAGAGATTTTCCAGAAGCCGCCGCGTTCGCGATCAAGTAGAGCGGCGAATATCGAAGGAGAATCGAAACGTGGCCAGCACAGCCAGTCTATCCAGCCGTATTTGGAAACCAGGGCCGCGCTGCGGCAATCGCCGATGACCGCATAGTCCCCAATGTCAGGATAGGATCGAAAATCCGTGTCTTCTAAACCCGGTGAGTGATTGGCCATGCTTTGGAGGCTGATAGCTGAAATTCGCTTCTTTCGCTGTGTAAATTGATGCAAACAAGGGCTTAACCTTTGTCTGACCTAATTCGCAGGCACTAACATAAAAATACAGTATTTACCGGATGGTCAGAGGTTTTGCATTGAATTAAACATACATTCAGCCCCAACGCGAAGGAGACGGAAGGCAGGCGTTGGTCGTACCTCCCCTTTGTACCGGCGCCTGCCACCTCCCTAAGATCTATCCAGTATTTCCTCTCCCAGAATTAAAGTCAGTCACCGACGAATCTCTCTATGCGCGGTCGTAACCACGCACATTTGATCCTCCAGTTTTGAGATTCTCTGTCTAAGTGATGAGCGGAAGATTAGGCCGCGATGCTGGGCTTTACCACCACGGCTTTGAGTTGATCGAAGACCAGGGTCAGCTTCGAGGAACATTCTCCGCACAACCAGAAGTGCGAAACACTGCGAGAAGGATTAGTTGAGCCATCTCTTGCGCTGACCTCTGCGGCCGCACTGCGAATTGATAGAGGCGACCATCCCTTAGTAGCCGAAGCGGAACCGCACAATCCGGATTAGCGCAATGAGAAGTCATAAAGCACCTTCTTATTTGACCGACTTTATTTTTATCTCACGGAAATGTGGGCCGCGAAATCGGGTTAAATCTGTATTACGTTTGTTAGATTTGCGGAAAATCCCGGGTGGGATCAGGCGCGCGCTGAAGAAGGGAAGAAGGTTCCGCCGCTCAGCACCGAGCGCACGGCGTCGAGCAGATCGCGGGCAGCCTCACTTTTCGAAACCGCGCCTCGAATCGGACCCGCCTTGAAGCGAGCCATTATGTCTTCTGAAAGATGAAGAGAAAACATGATTACCGGAATATCCGGACGGCGCTGGGCAATTTCGGCCGCCGCTTCGAATCCGTTCATCTCCGGCATCGTGATATCCATGATGATGATGTCAGGAGATGATTGCAACGCCATATCGACTGCCTCGCGCCCGGTTCCGGCTTCATCTGAAACCGTCCAGTTGGGCACTGATTCCAGCAGGTTGCGAATTCCCATGCGCATGACTTCGTGGTCATCGGCCACCAGTATTCTTACCGGATTCGCTTGTGCTTGGTTCCGTGTTAGGCATTCGGTATCACGATCACGAAAATTAGGATACATCGTTTCTCGCGAAAATTCTCTTCCGTCGCCACAAATTAGATCAATTCGATCTCAACTGGCGAATCTGGAGCTGAGCAGCTGCGAGCCCAAGCAATTTGGCAGCTCTGGTCCGATACCAATCGATAAGCTGAAGTCAGCCGTAGTTCCTCTGGGTGATCCCAAAACTGTGGACCTCGCCATTTTGCAAAAACCCAGCCTGAAGACGCAATAGGCAAGCATGTAAATATCCAGCGTTGCTGAAACATCGATTCCTGAAATTTGCCGGAACCTGCGCAGCAGAAATTCGCTTGCCGCGGCATCCAGCTCCCATTCCACGATTGCTCCCGCTATGTCCCACGCAATATCACAAGGTCCCGGAAAGAAGTGGTTATCTCCATGACTGATGGCGTCCGTTTTAAGTAGCTGACCTTGCCGCGAGGCAATCCATTCGAAGGGCTGCATCCGCCCGTCAGTGAGCACTTCGTGCGCGCTGGCAAGCTCTTCGCCATCCAGCTTCAGTTCTTGCCCAAACTCCTGCTGCACGTTGTACTCCAGCATGCGCAGAAAGTTCTGAATTCCGGGGCGCAGCACAAGCGAACTCCGAAACGCGGTATGAGCAATATTGCGCAATCCGCTCCAGCACGGAATCGCTCACATCATCTCTGCGCAGGCTTCTTCCTTCGATCTTTCGATAAGAGAGGAAGCCATCTCCTGCGTCGGAGACGGCAGGAGAAAAACCGGCGGCCGCGAGCACAAAAGCGCGCGACCTCACTTCGCTGCCCAAGGGGCCCATTCCTTCAAACTTAAAGAACTGCCGCCGGTCAGGAGAGAGAAATTTCAAGCGCTCCATTTGTGTCCAGCTCTCCGGCCATTCACTCTCGTCCTCGGAAAACGTACTTTCGCCAGCCGCCGCCGCCGAGATACGGGAAATCCTTGAACCGGATATTGACCGCCGCCGCGGTGGACAGAAAGCGAATCCCACGCCATCGGGCGATCGTATCCTCAGCGCATAAACTCGCAGGATCAAATTCGCGGCTGCCGAGTACCGTGATGTCGGTCCCGCCTTACACCTGCGCGGACCAAGCGCCTCAACTACCGATAAAAAGGTCGATCCGCTGCGGCCCGGGCCTTCGTCGACCACCAAAAAATGCGCAGATCGCGAGATTTGCTCTCTGCAATCCAGCGTTCCTGATCTAGGGTCAGCTGCGAGCTTCGGGCGTAGGGATGCCCCTCAGGCCTGACCGTAATTCGCGATGCGGTCCGCCCATCCGCCTTCAGCGCCGCGGGGTCATCGCGCTCAAGGTGGTTCCAATGCTTCTTATACCGATTACGGCGTACGACGGTCCCGACTGGCAATTCGATCGATTGCACGTGCATAGTCGGAAGGATGCAGCGCGTAATAGCTAAAACCCTCAGGCGGAGAGATAGAAATAAGTTTCGGGCGCATTGATTTCGTCGCGCCAGGTCTTCGACTGCTTCCGGAGTGGCATGTCCGAGGTATCGAGATGCTAAGCGCATCGGTCAGCGAAGCCGCAGACGGCGCTTCTGGCATGGTTCAAATCGGCAAGATGCCGCTTCCAACTGGCCCGCTTCGATCAAGCAATCGAGCAAAGCATTTCCAGAATCAATTCGCGCTCGTAATGAGCGGACAGCCTGCGGACCGGAAACCTCGCGGCGCCCTTCGCGAAAAATCCAGAGGTCCGATTGAGCGGCCTGGGTCGCGGCCTGCGATGAATCGCTTCCCGCGGCCAGCTCTGGCGCCTGCCTAGAAATTTGTATGGATACCGGCCATCCACCGAGAATCCTCCGCTTTGATCCCGCACTACACTCACCGACCACCGCTTGGTTCAACTGGTAATCTCCCTGAACTATTTCGCTTTGCGGTTGAGTTACATCGGTAGAGAAAGTAAACGTAAAATTCTTAGTGACTCGCTTCTGAATTCCAATTCGTGCCGATGGATTGGTGTTATTTCCTCCGATCAGCGGATCAATCTGCAATCCCGCAATGCCGGTCAGCTTGGTGACCTGGTTGCCCACCTGTCCCAGTCCGGCCGCCAAAACTTCGCTGGCGCCAAAACTGGCAGGCGCCCCTTCGGTTGTGGTTTGACCGCGCGCAATCAGATTAATGATGTCGATCGGCGGCAAAGGAGGATCAGACACGTAGCTGGTCTGCAGCTTTTGTATGGGTCCGCGAATAGTGATGCTCAGGTTGTACTGATTAATGGTCGTGGTGATCAGCATGTTCAGTACGGGCTCAGTCTGGTTGGGATTGGCGAAGGTAATGAGGCCACGTTCCAGATGGTATTGGTTTTTGGCGAAGAAAATGTCGCCCGAAGTCAGGTCGGCCCGGCCAATGACGACCGGGTTTGCTGCCGTGCCGATAACCCGTAAATTCGCGGTACCCTCGACGCCCAGCTGCGCGGTACCGGCGTTGAGTTGGCTGGTAGATTGCACCGCAATTTGCAGTTTTACGTTGTCGGCCATGCTTTCGCCGCTCGGAGGCGCGCCGCCGCCGGTGAACTGCGACATAAATGACGAGAGATCGAAATCCGAAGTAAAGGATAAAGAATCAATCAGCACGCGCCCTTGCAACAGTGAGGCATTGCGATCGCCGCTCAATGTGAGGTCCGCGCCGAAAACCGTCCTCATGCCTTCGGGATAGCGCAGGCGTACCGATTTTGCGGACACGGCGACATTCATTTGCAATTGCGGACGGTAAATGATGGAGCCGCCCAGAGTGACATCCCCGCCGCCTAACTTTCCCGATCCGTTCGTAATTTGAATGCCGGTGTCGCTCACTTGCATGGTTGCGTTCAAGCCCTGCACTCCGAGCGGCATTTCTTCACTGGAAAAGGACGCATTCTCCAGCCGGATTTGGCCGTTGAGTCCGGGTTTTTTCAATGTTCCGCGGGCATTCACGTCGAGCGCAATGTCTCCCCCGCTTTGGACGCTGGGTTCAAACAGTTGGACCAGGCGCAGACCGACGGAACCATGGGCTGAGACTGACATCGCGCCCGGCTTGTTCACCGGAATTGTGCCCTGGAATTGCAGCGATGTGTCGGTTCCCTTGAATCGAAGCCGGATGAATCACCAGCACAGAATTTGCGTAATCTGCATGTATGGGCGCGGCTGCGGCGACGTGCAAAGCCTGGTAGCTGGCGTCAAGCACTGGAATTGTGAGGTGCGCTTCCAGCTTCGATTTGTCGGCTGCCGGTCCGCGCACTGAAACATGCAACTCGGTTTCTCCACGCAGGCCGGTGGGCGCCGACGGCATATACATCGCGAGAAACGGATCGACATCGAACTTACTGGTATCGAGCGAGGCTTCCGTGTAATAGCCGGGACTTAGGTGCACCGTCGCTTTGCCACGAAGCGTTGCCCCGCCGATGCCCGAGTTCAATGCCAGATTCGCCAGGTGGTTGGCGACGTCCAGATTCGCTTCGACGCGACTGAAGTTTGTGTCCCGTAATTGCAGCTGATCGATTTGTATTGAAGCCTTCAATTGTGGATCGTTCACGGTGCCGGCGCCGGTTGGCGGAAATTGTTACGAATCCCTTGAGTGGCAGGTCCTTCGCCTGTACCGTATGGCTCTTGCTCAAGTCGATCTTGGAGGTTTGCAACTGAGAGTGTAGGCCTTTGTTTTCGGCGTAAAGCTTACGTTCGCAACCGCGGCTCCGACTGTAAGAGTTGAATGGATTGTCCCATCTGCACGCGTGAAATTGCGCTGACAGATTATTCAGCGGCTCATCGGAAACTTTGGCCTTGGCGACCCGGAGTTCTCCTTGCCCTTCCGGATTAAGCTGTGATCCCTTCAGTTCGATGTTGCCGGAGATCTCCCCATCAACCGGATATTGCGCGTTCGCAATCTGCTCAATTTCATGCGGTGCGCAGCCCTTGGATCTGTAACGATGCCGCAATCGGATTCGAGGCTGAGTAGGACCAATGATTCAAGCCAACTTTAGCGTTCAGTTTCAGATTTCCGCCCTGGGCTGATACCAACGATGCGCTCGGGATGGAAATCTGCGATGGGTTTGCGGTAAGCGCCATCTGCAGCGAACTCCACTCGCTCTGATTCACCCGCAGGTTATTCGCAGAGAGCTGAGCGGTGATCTGCGGATTCTGCAAGGTTCCGCGGATCGTGGCATTCAATGACGCTGCACCGCGAATATTTGGGATGGCGGCATGATTCGGCTCCTGCGTTGCTGCAGACGGCACGACCCCGGCCAGCAACATCAGCTGGTGCAAGTCGCTGCTCGAGGCGGTGATTGTGAGGTTTGAATGACCGCCAATTTCGCCTTGTGCGTGGATCGATGTCGCGGGCAGTTGGATGGAACTGGAAGCGATCGATATCAGATTTCGCGGCGCATCGTAGTTCACATGCAGATCCGCATTCAGCGGAAATCTCTGCGGGCGCTCTTTATTGGCGGCGATAACCGATCCATGAACCGCGATGGCCGAGTTGGCCCGCAGATTCGCTGGAGTGCCTGCCCAGGTGGCGTCAGCAGTGGCGTTAACCGTCCCGCTGACCGGTAACGATTGCTTCGATAAATTCCGCATCGACGCCTTCAGCGCCTGCAAAGAAATGCCTGCCAGTTGCAGATGGAAGCGGGAACGCCGCGCGCTATCAATCTGCTCGACTGTCCCATTCGCGGTAAGCCGCCCGTCGAGAAGATTTAACGTAACCCCTTCAGCTTTAAAATTGCCGTCGGCAAGCTGGTATTTGCCCGCGATCTTCTGAATTTTCACCACTGCTTGCGGTGAAGAGATGTCAAGGCCGCCGCTGGCAATTTCGCCCGTGAGCGTCGCATTTTTCAGTGCTGTCTGACCGGCTACATCTCTATAGCCCAGGTCGCCATTTAGCATCACATCGCCTGAGGCGTTGGCGCTCGACAGCTCCGGAAAAATCCTGGGTGTGAAGCACTAGCTGGTAATGCCCCTGTGCGACTGGGTACTGCTTCCGTAATTACGAACCGCGACTTCGATCTGCACTTGCGAACCGCCCAGCTTCAGCATCAGTTGTTTGAGATTCAGCTCGGACGGATCAACGCTGAACGATGCCTCCAAACTATGAGGCAGCGGCCGAAGGTGTTCGTATTGAATCAACCCATTCTGGTAAGAGATTGTGCCGCTGTATGTCTGGTGCAACTGGCTGAAACCGATTTCCGTACGCAGGCCACTGAGATTTGCGTTCAGCGGAATCTGTCTGTCTGCCGCATTAATCACGCCATTGGTGAGCAGTACGTGTCCGATGGCGAGATCAAAAATATTTGTGCTGCCACTTTTCTTTTGCGAGGGCGGCGGTTGCGGCAGATTGCTGCGTCCGTCCGCGTCGACTACCAGATTTACAACCGGATGGTCAATCAGCAGTTCGCTGAGGTTTACCTGGTGGTGCAGCACCGACAAAATTTTTAACCCTATGCTGATGTGAGGAACTTGCAATAGCGGTTTTGCATCCGCCGGCTCGCTTCCGTGCACGGTTAACCCATAGACGTCTGCCGTGAGGGTCTTGATATGAATCTGAAGATTTTGGATCTCCACTCGCGCGCCGGTTGATTGTTGGGCGGTCTGCTCGACTTTTGCGATTACGATAACGATGGAATGACGGATTTTTCAGAATTACAACCGCCGCCACCACCATCAGCAGCAGCAAGGCGCCGATGGTTACGGCTGTCCAGCCAACGATTTTTCTCCACTTTGCCATTTGCATGCCGGCCGCTAGAAAGCTTGGCCTAGTGTGATGAAGTATTGGGTCGCGCTGATGCCAGTGACCGGGTTTAGATTTCGTCCAAGGTCGAATCTGACCGGGCCGATGGGCGTGTTGTAGCGCAGTCCGATCCCAACCGTGTTCGTGTAATTGTTGACGAAATCCGGAAAATTGATCCGCTGATAGACATTTCCGCCGTCGTAAAAGAGCACGCCTCCCAGATTGCTCATGATATGCAGGGGGAAGCGCAGCTCCGAATTGAGGATAAACAGCTGGTTGCCGCCAATCGGTATTGGAATAAGCGGACAATTAGTGGTCATCGTGCCCTGGCAAAATGGGATGTATCGGATCGGACCCGCTTCATCGGTCGGGAACCCGCGCAAGGTGGTGCCGCCGCCGGCGAAGAAGCGCTGGCTGGTGGGCACATCGCTGCCGGCAAAGGGAGCAGCCAGCCCCAGTCGGATACTGTTCGCAAACACCATCCCGTGGACCGGCTTGTAAAACGCGTATTGAGCCAGCAGACGTGTAAAGTTCGCGCTCGAACCAAATGCGCTGGGTACGACCCGGAAATCGACCGTACTGTAAACGCCTTTATGGGCATCCAGCGGCTTGTCGCGCGTATCTTGAATCAATGTGCTCGATACATACGAGAGCCGGACGTCGCGATCGGGAGGCAACACCAGTTCGGGAACCAGCAGCTGACTTAAGGTTGTGTGATTGAAGTCGTATCGCAGTTGCAATTGCCGGGTCTTCTTTCGATCGAAAAATCGTTGAAACTGCACGGAAGCGTCTGCCAGCCGCGCCTGAAACAGCGGGTTTTCAGTTGTGCGCTCGTACGAAATGCTGGTCAGCGCCTGCCAGCTCGAAAGCCGAAATTGCGGGTCGGTATAAGTTCCAATGAACCGCTGATCAAGCCGTTCCGCCAGAACCGACAATGCCAGCGTCTCTCCCAATCCTCGCAAATTCAGGCGCCGGTACTCGATTGAGCCCCGGGGACTCACGAAAGTCTTTTCGCTTGGTAAGACTGTCGCCCCATGCAGTCCAATGGTCGGCAGGCCCGGGACTGCTACGCTGCCGGTCGGCACATTGCCGCCGCGTCGCGCGATCTGGAAACCAAAGCCGTAGGTGATCGAATTGCGCTTGGCCTCATGCACTTTGACCAGCGCCTCTTCCTGGGTCTGGTCAGTAATCTGCTTTCGGGGGCCGATACTCGACCAGTCAAAAATTCCAAGATCGTAAAGATTGCTTTCACCCTGCAGCAGTTTGCCCTCGCTCAGCGGTTGTTCCGCAACCAGATTGGCGCTTTTTTTAACCAGAGCCAGGCGCGTGTGGTCCCATCCCATGTAAACCACGTGACTGATGCGGACCTGCTGGTTTTCAGTGATGGCGTAGGTTATGTCGACCTCGTGCGGATCATCCGGATGACGGGTGACTACCGTCTTGATTTCAGAATTCAGGAATCCGCGGTCTAAATATCTTGCGGCAATGCGGCTTCGGTCGTCCGACATCCGTCGCGGAGAAAACGGTTTGCCTTCGCTTAATTCGAAGCCAGTCTTACGTGATGCAGTTGATTCAACGGGATGCTTTTATTTCCCTCGACGCGCAGGCTTGCCACAGTTGTGCGGTCGCCCTCTGCGATATTGAAAGTTATCCGGATTCCCTGATTGTGTATCACCGCCTGAGGCGTGACTTTTACCTCTTCAAAGCCGTTGTCTTTATAGAAGTTCTCCACACTTTTCGCGCTGTTGTCCATTAATTTCTGACTGTAAGTGCCGTGACTGACGATCCATTTACCTTTTTTCACATCGACTTGCCCGGCCAGATCGCTGCTGCTGAGATGATGGTTTCCGGTAAAGGCAATCTCTTTCACCGAATACTTACGGCCTTTATCGACCTGAAAAGTGAGAAGAGTTTTTCCGCTCTGTTGCTGTTCCTGGGTGGTGACCTTTACCTCGAAATATCCTTTGCTCTGAAAGTAGTCCTGCAGGTTGCGGCGGCTTTCTTCAATGATGTCGGGATCAATCGACCCTTCGTCGTAAACGGAAATCAGTTTTTTCTTTTCGCGAGTGGCCAAGAACGGAAGCCACGAAAGTTTTGCGCCAACAACCCTGATGTCAATCACCGGACCGGTGTCGACGTTAATTGCAATGTCCGCAAGATTGGTTTCTGGATGATACTGAGGCGGGACTGAAGTCTATCTTGCTTGCAGGATAGTTTTGTTGGGCTCAACTTCTTGTTTGAGAAGGCCGGTTGCTGCCTGAATTCGCTTCGGCGAGTAAGGTTTGCCAGGCTTCAGCAGCGCTCCGGTAAGGCGCGCCCGCAATGAACGGATTGTTCCTTCGCAGCTTCCGATCTTCTTCTGGCTTGGCTCCCTGCACTTCCACTTTTCCGATGTGCGCATGCTTGCCGGGCTCCACGTGAAAGGTGAGGTGGGCCAATCGGTTGTCGTTATCCAGCTGAACATCGGTATGCACCTTTGCCAGGAAAAAGCCATTTTCATGCAAGAAGTTCAGCAGCGCTGATTCCGCCGTCCCCAACTGGCTTTGTTGAAATACGGTCGGGTCCGGCAAATTAACTACCTGCAGTAGTCGAGCATAGTGAAGTATTTGATGGCCCCGGGGAATTTGAGCATGCCAATGTAATACGCGGGCTCGAGCACGAAATTTAACTTCAGGCCGGCCGGCTCGGGCTCGACCTGCAGCTTCACTTGACTGAAAGCATCGGTTCGATTCAGGGCGTCGATACTTTCTCGAACTTTTTCTTCGGAATATGGCTCACCCGCCTTTTGAACGATCAGTCCTCGGTATTCGTCGGTATTGAGGTTGGGATTGGCGGTCAGCTCGATCGACCCCACCTGCTGCCCTTCATATGAAGGCAGGGGGTTGCTCGCCTTGGTCTGGGCCACTGCCGACAGCGGCGCGAGCAGCAACAGAAATCCCAGAAGTATCCAGCGCATGATGAGGGCTTACCGGAAGCGCGTTGCGTGAGATAACTGCTAACTGCATTGCCCGCGGGCCGGAAAAGACTGTGATGCGGAGCAGAAAACGTGAGATGTCCTGTTTTCACCGGGTTGTAGCGACGATCCCGTCGAATTCGGGTGGAGCATTAAAGCGCCGCACCCTACTCTGGAATACAGCTTTGTTTTCAATCATGGCATCGAAGTCCACGAATCAGCGAATTATCTCGTCACGAATGTTATGAAACCGAGCCTGTTGTCTGGCAAGGAAAACCGATGAAGCTCGTGATTTTTGGCCTGACCGTTAGCTCATCCTGGGGCAATGGCCACGCTACGCTCTGGCGAGGGCTGTGCAACGCCCTGGCGCGTCAGGGCCATGAAGTCACTTTTTTTGAGCGCGATGTGGGGTATTACGCAAATTATCGCGATCTGGTCTGGCCCGATTCTTACACCCTGACTTTGTATCCCTCGTGGGCGGAAGCAGAGGCCATGGCAAAGTCAGAGATTTCTGCAAGCGATGTCGCCGTGGTGACGTCGTATTGTCCCGACGCTCGTTCGGCATGTGACTCTGGTGCTGGAGTCGCAAGCGACGAAAGTTTTCTACGATCTGGATACTGCCGTGACCCTGGAGAATTTCCGCACTCGCGGCGCGGTCGATTACATTCCCAGCTACGGATTGGCGAATTTTGATCTGGTGCTTAGCTATGTAGGTGGACGTGCGCTGAACGATTTGCAGGAGCTGCTTGGCGCCCGCCGCGTCGCTCCTCTGTATGGCAGCGTCGATACCGGCGTTCATAAGCCGGTAGCGCCTTCCGACCACTACCACTCCGACTCTGTCTTACCTGGGGACTTACGCCGCTGACCGGCAGAGCACGCTGCAGGCCCTCTTTCTGGATCCTGCACATAGGCTGCCGCGGCGAAAATTTATGCTGGGCGGCGCGCAGTATCCCGATGATTTTCCGTGGGACAAAAATGTCTGGTTCGTCGATCATGTTCCTCCGCCCGAACATCCTGCGTTCTATAGCTCATCAAGAACTACGCTGAACGTGACCCGAAGCGCGATGGCGAATTTCGGATATTGCCCTTCCGGTCGGCTGTTTGAAGCCGCAGCTTGTGAAACTCCGGTAGTCAGCGATTCCTGGGAGGGGCTGGAAAATTTTTTGAGCCAGGACGCGAAATTCTGGTCGCATCTTCGGCTGACGATGTAGTGAACGCAATCCAGCTTGAGGAGCGGGAACTGCGGCAGATCGGAAAAGCGGCGCGCGAACGAGTGCTCGGCGCTCATACCGCCGACCACCGCAGCCGCGAATTTGTGCAATTAGTGGAGGCCGCGGCATGAGTTTGCGCTGGGGAATCGTTCCCGCTGCCGGGCGAGGCAGCCGCATGCAGCCGCTGGCATTTTCTAAAGAGTTGCTGCCGGTTGGTACCCGCCAGGATGGCACGACGAGCGCCCTCGCGCGGTGACGGAATACCTGCTTGAGCGCATGACCGCAGCTGGAGTCAACCGCGTGTGCTTCGTGATTTCACCCGACAAAACCGACATCGTTCGTTACTTCGGCGCGCGCACCGGCGACGCCCCCGATTTGTTATGCGGTACAGCAGAACCCGGATGGCTTGTGCGACGCGCTCTTCACCGCATTGCCTTTCGTCGCTCCTGAAGACGAAATTCTGGTTGGATTGCCGGACACGGTATGGTTCCCACTCGAGGGGTTTAACTTTTTACCCGACGGAGAATTTTCATTCTTGCTGTTTCCGGTAGCGCGGCCTGAACTGTTTGACTCGGTAGTAACCGGCCGCGATGGCGTGATCCAGGAAATTCAGGTGAAGAATCTGAAACCCGCGTCGGAGTGGGTATGGGGCGCTTTCAAATTGACCGGCCAGCATTTTGCGCGGCTTCATCAATTGTGGCTGCAGCGGGGCCGCTCCGATGAATATCTGGGAACGCTGGTCAATGCCTATGTCGCGCAGGGCGGCAAGGCAATTGGCATCAAGCGTGGCGACGTTTATGTAGACGTGGGCACACTCAACGGATATCGCGAAGCATTGCGCGTTCTGTCCCGGCAAGCCGAGCCCCATGAACTTGCAAGCTAACCGACAAGCGACCTGGCAATTATTTCTGCAGCAGCTGCAGACCAAACCCGCCGATCCGTCGCTGCGGCCGCTGGTGTTGGCTGCGCATCCTGATGACGAAACCATTGGGGCATCGCTGCTCCTGTCGCGGATTTCCGCAATCAATCGTAGTTTTTCTTACCGACGGCGCGCCGCGTGATCCGGGACTGCGGTCGGCAGGCATGAATGTATCACGCGAAGCCTACGCCGATACGCGTCGAGCCGAAGCATTACAAGCACTCGCTCATGCCGATGTTTCCCGCCAGAGGATTTTCTGGTTAGGAGGCGTCGACCAGGAGGCGGTGTTCGAAATCTGCCATACTGGGGCAGCGACTCGCAGAACCTGATGGCGAAACTACGGCCGGACGTAGTGATTACCCATGCCTACGAAGGCGGACATCCCGACCATGATGCTGCAGCGGTCGTCGCTAAAACTCGCAACTTCGCCGGCTCGATCGTCCGCCCACTACTGCATCGAGATGACTTCTTATCATGCGCGAGACGGCCAATGCGTAACCGGCGAATTTCTGGAACGGAGATCCGCGCCCGAATATGCGCTTTGAGCTGTCGCAGGTGACCGCGACCGCAAAGCCAGAATGATGGACGCATACGCTTCACAGCGCCTGGTACTGGAAAATTTTCCTATCGATTGCGAGCCTCTGCGCCTAACGCCCGACTATAACTTCAGCGAGCCGCCACATCCGGGCAAGCTCTGGTACGAATGCATGGGCTGGCCGATGACGGGCAAGCATTGGCGAGAACTTGCCGCCGCATCGCTGGCCGGCCAGGAGCACTCATGCCGCTGACCGTGCTCAACGTGAGTTATTCGCTGGCTCATGTTTCCCGAAGAACCGCCGGCGGCGCCGAGCAGGTGCTGATTACGCTTGACGAAGCTCTGGTCCGCGCGGGCCACAAATCCCTTGTGCTTGCCCCCGCCGGCTCGCGATGCGATGGTCTTTTGGTGCCTGCACAAATTCCCCGAGGTGTTCTCGACGACGATGCCAAATATGAGGCGCGTAGGACATTCAAGCATCTGATCGATCGCATACTGAATGAATACTCGGTTGATGTTGTCCACATGCACGGGCTTGATTTTTACGACTACCTGCCGCAGCCGCGAACTTCCGATTGTGATTTCGTTACACCTGCCGCTGCGCTGGTACTGCGCCGGAGGCGTGGCGAGCGGGCACCGGCAAATGCAGTGCTGGTGGCGGTTTCAGAATCGCAGGCCCGGAGCGCTCCCGCGAATGTGCGAATCGATGCCGTAATTCCGAACGGAGTCGATCTCTCACATTTTCGGCCGCAAAAAACCAAATCGGATTATGCTCTCGCAATCGGCCGCATATGTCCGGAAAAAGGGCTTCACCTTGCCATCGATGCCGCGGAGCGCGCAGGCAGTGACCTTAATCATTGCCGGCTCAGTTTTCGATTATTCCGAACATCGCGATTATTTCGATTCGATGATTCGGCCTCGCCTGAATGAGCGTATTCGTTTCATCGGGCTTGTCGGTGGCGAGCGCAAGGCCCAGCTGATGGCTGGCGCGCGCTGCCTTCTGGTACCGAGTCTGGCGCCGGAAACAAGTTCGCTGGTTGCCATGGAAGCGATGGCTTCCGGCACCCCGGTGGTTGCATTTCCCAGCGGAGCGCTGAAGGAGATCGTGACCCACGGACGCACCGGATTCTTAGTCAATAACGCGGAAGAAATGGCAGATGCAATCGTGGAGTGCGATTCCATTTCCCCCCAGGCTTGCCGGGCCGAAGCAGAGCAGAAGTTTTCATCCGAAAGAATGTTTGCTGAATACCTCGATTTATATCGCGCAGCTACGTTGTTCCAGAAGCAGAGGCGCAACTCCAGGCGGTCTGATGACGACCATGCATTCCACAATTCAACTCAACACGCGAACTCTCACTCAACTGGCGGAATTAAAGGCTATTGCGCAGGCGTGGAAGAATTTGTGCGAGCGATGCGGGAGCACTCCTTTTCAACACCCGGAATGGATCATCGCATGGGCAGAGGCATTTTCACCTGAGCGCATCAGGACGGTCGAAGTGCGATGTGGAAACACCCTGGTCGGCCTCGCTCCCTTATTGATTTATCCGCGCGATGGCGAGCAGGTACTGGCGTTCATGGCTGGCGGAGTTTCCGACTATCTCGACGTCCTGGTTGATCCTGAGTATGAAAGTGAAGTCGTCTCTGCGCTTTTTGATGCTTTCTCGGGATTAGATTGCTGGACCATTCTCGATCTGACCGATCTGCCGTCTAATTCGGTTCTGCATCGCGCAATTCCCGCACTTCTGCCCACTCCGCACGATCAGTGTTCCAGCGTGTTTCTTCCCGCGACTTCCAGTCAACTGCTTCAGAGTTTTTCAAAGCGGCAGCGAGCGAATATCCGCCAATCCCACTCGCGGATCGAGAGAGCGGGCGGGGGATCAATTCAAATGGCGACGGATGAGACCCTGCCAGAGTTTCTGGAAGACTTGTTTCGATTGCATACGAATCGTTGGCGACGACATGGGCAGCCAGGGGTTCTGGCGGACGAAAAGGTTAAGCTTTCCATCGCAACGCCGCGCCCGGCTTGCTGTCACAACTTGTCCTTCGCCTTTATCGTTTGCGATTAGCCGACCGAACCATTGCTGTGATCTACACATTGGTCAGGAATTCAACAATGTTCTGTTACTCACAGGGTTATGATCCGAAATTTGCGGCCTTGAGCCCGGGTACTTTTTTAATGTTTTCGGCGATGGAAGACGCCATTCAATCCGGCGTGAAAAAGTTCGATATGCTTCGCGGCGACGAAACCTATAAGCAGCACTGGAAACCAGAAATCGAAACGACCGGCCGGATACAGTGCGACCGGCCGACGGCGGATTCCATTTGATAAGCGTCATTTCGCTGCTGCCTGAAGAGTGTAGCCGTCGCTCTACATGAAATTCCCGACCTCCTTCTCCTTTGGTTTCTACAGGATGCTACGCCAGTGCATAACCGATCAAAGGGATAGTAGCGGTTCCACCGGGCGGCTACAGTTCAAGGAGTAATTGTCGGCCGAGACCATTGCTACTCAAGAATTGGAGCCGGTGTCGACACACCGATCAAACCGCATGATGAAACTCGAAACCACTAATCGGCAGGACTGGCAAGGGTTCTCACGCATCCTCGAAGTTATGTCATTCGTAGGCGAAATTGAAACCTTCAGCCCAGAAGAAAATCGCGAAGTGCTCGAGGGTATGTGTCAGCTGCCGCCTTGCCCGGGTCAGACCATGAGCATGGAAGAAGTGGTGTTTTGGGCCGGGGTTGCGGCGGGCATGCAGGTATCGCGACACGCCGAAGCAGGCCGGATTGATCCTGAAACTGATGAGAAGGTTATGGTTTTCTCTTCCATCTTCGAGCACTCAACAAAGAATGCTATCGTCGACCTGGCACTGGGGGAAATAGAAGCCCCGAGCGCCCCAACTTATCAAGATACCCGAAGCCGGTAGGATCCCACCGGGATGAAGATCAATAGCTGAAATCTGACCTGTAATATACGGCCGTCCCTGGCCGGCGGCAGATTCGGGCACTGTCGCAGCAACCAGGGACGGCTCCACCGCACCTAGTGAAATCTTAGATGGCAAGCTGGTCACGCAGGTTGGTGCGCCTTTTGAACTCGCCAGATAAACCTTAACTTCCCGCTGTAACTCTTAGAGCAATTTACTGATTCTCACCGATTGGGGCGCTGCAATATTTTGCCTAGACTGGGATTCGAAGGTTAATCCGAGGGAGGAAGAATGCCAGACAGGGAGACTATCCAGCGGGCACGGGAAGATGCGGCGGAAGGCAAAGCACCCAGCACCCAGGCGGGAGAGTTCGTCCGCGAGGAAATTCATCACGTGCGGGAAGGGAAGCACGGCGTGCGAAATTCGAAGCAAGCAATTGCCATCGGCCTATCTAAGGCCAGGAAAGCGGGAGTGAAGTTGCCACCGCCCCCAAAAGGAACCGCCTCGGCTGAGAAGGCAGGCACGACCGACAAATCCAAGCGCAGCAGGCCGTCCGCTAATCGATCACGCGCCACCAGCGCTGCCCTAAAACGGGAGGGCCGCGCAGGGAGCTTCGCATCGCGCGCTTTCGCGTCAGACGCACAAAGCAGCTGGGCGCCGTTCCGCCTCCAGCCGGTCCAAGGCGGCTCGCAAAGGCGCGCGTACCCGTGCGCGAAGCGCTGGCCGATAAACATGAGCCCAAACCAATCGTCGCCGGCGCAGCCCGCGGATCCCGTGCGAACCGCGTCGGCGACGGTTTAGGTTGGTACATCGGGCTGGCATTACAAGCAATGGGTTGGCGATTTCTATCCGCTACGGTTTGCCCCGGCGAAAATGTTGGCGTGGTACGCGCGGGAATTCAATACCGTCGAAATCAATAATTCTTTTTATCGCCTTCCGGAGGAAAAAACTTTCCGCGAATGGGCGAGAAGGTCCCGCGAGACTTTCTGTTCTCAGTGAAAGCCAGCCGTTTTCTCACCCACATCAAACGCCTTAAAGAGGCTGAGGATCCGATCCGGCTTTTCTTTTCCCGCGCCCGATTTTTAGGTAGGAAGCTCGGGCCGGTGCTGTTTCAACTTCCTCCCAGATGGAAAGCCGATCAAAACCGATTGCGCGAGTTTCTAGAAGCTTCTCCCGCCGAATCATACTTACGCGATCGAATTTCGTGATCCTACCTGGTATACCGAGGCGGTATATGAATTACTTCGGAGCCCACAATGTTGCCTTGTGTATGCATGATTGGCATTCCGAAGTCTGGCCTCAGGAGTTAACTGCGAAATTGGCTTACCTCCGCTTTCACGGCACCACAGGCAGGTACGCGGGAAATTATCCGGATCAGCTTTTAGAAGAGTGGGCCAGGAAAATCGTGACCTGGTCTTTGTCATTAAAGCTTGAGCAATTTTTTATCTATTTCAATAACGATGTAGCCGGACATGCAGTCCGGAATGCGATTACCCTACGGGCGGCCCTCAGACGCATTGCGGGCGATTCTGATTCTGCGCCTGTCCGCAGAGTGGCCTAGGTTCTGTGGCGGTTAACGCATAATCTCCTCAAAACAAAGTGTTTTCAGCTACTGCTCCTACAGCAAATCGGGCTTTGAAGTACAGCGACCGCCTGATCGTCAGCTTTCAGAGCACGCGGTATGCTGTGCATGATGGAAGTGATTAAACGAGTCTAAGGAGGCAGCATGCTGTATTGGGCGCTAGTATTTTTGATTGTCGCGATAATCGCCGCGATCTTCGGTTTCGGTGGGGTGGCAGTAGCTGCAGCCGGAATCGCGAAGCTCCTGTTCTTTATTTTCCTGGTGGTGTTTGTCATCACCCTGATTACAGGACTCACCCGCCGCGGACGCGTGTAATAGTCCTAAGCAAGGCTTACTCTACGACTAGAGTTTATTAGAACCGATCTGGGCCGCGTCTTCACGACTGAAGACCCGGCTTATGATCGGATATTTTTTTGTCCGCTCCCCACTTTTACCAAAAATTAAGGCCCCGATTTTTCGGGGCCTTTCATTTTCTGCCGACTGTGGTTTCTCAGCTATTGAGGGACTGGTTCCGGTTCCTGTTGATCCAGACTTATGCATGCCTTTGCCGCTGCAGGTGTCCGAGATCATTTTGACTTCAGTTACGTTGAAAGTCTTGCCTGAGGCGCCGGTGCTGCCGGAAGAAGTAGCCGACATGCCGTTCTCCCAGGAACCCTTCAACCAAACTTCATGACCTACGTGCGCTGACAGATCCTGACCGGTTACGGCGACCATCTTGCCTTTTCTGGTTTCGATCATGTATTGCCCGCCCTGTGACTGCACGCAGCCTTTCAGTTTTTTCTCGCCCATGCTGTTGTTGTGGTTTTCGTTGGAGGTGTTTTGGTCGGTCTGGGCGGCCGGTGCGTTAGCGTCCGGCTGGTTCATTCCTCCCGGCTGCTGACTTGGCTGCTGACCCGGCTGCTGCATGCTCGGCGATGAGTTTTGAGTTCCTTGACTGCCACTGGGCGCCATCTGCGCAGCGGCCGAAGCCACGAAAAATGCGAACGTCAAACACACTAATAGAGATAATTTCTTCATTTGTCGTCTCCTTGCCTTGTTGAATTTTCTGACGATCGTTCGATTTCGGGATTAAGCGACCGTCCGCTGACCTACATCAGACGCGCGGGCCGCTGCCGGAGGTTGCAGGGCGCGGGGGCGTTTCTTCAGCAGCACACGATGGATGGTATTCGAGAGTTGATTGCGAGACCCTGCTTTATCGCAGAAAGCGTCAATCACGCGCCTCGCGCTCACCGGCACAAGTGTACTTCCTGAAAACAAAACCACAGGCACCCGGGTTTAATCCGTTTAACCGCTGAAGCGAGCGCTTCACCGTTCATTCCGGGCATTTCGTAGTCGGTAACAACTACGTCGATCAAATTCTCGGCAGCGAGCTTAACGGCTTGCTTACCCGAGGCCGCCGTAAGAACCTTGAATCCTAGCCCCTCGAACATCGCACGATAAAGCTCCAGGCCAGGCTGGAAATCATCCACCCAGAGTAGAGTCGGGCACCCCGAACAAACAGGGCGCGTTTTTCGCAAAGTTACCGCCCGGGAACGCCACTTCAAAGGGCTTTCGACGATCTTCGAGACAGACCGGCGGACTCTGGCGGACGAGGGCATGTTCACAATTTAGGACTTTTGGCTGTGGAAAACAATTGAGTGAACGCTGTAGACGATCTCCAGCGATTCATGTACCTCTTTTGAGACAAATACCTTACGGGTAAAGATCGAAGAAGACGCTTAAAGCTGAGGTATGTACTTCAAGACAATGAAGATGAACGCTGAATTCGCTCTCGCCGCCGCGGCCTGTGAATAAACCGCGTCGGCGAGCCAATGCCAAAGTCACTGCTAGGTGCGGGAAAACCTCACAACCTTCCCATCAGCAAAAGCACGATCAGGATCAACAGAATTAACCCTAACCCGCCGCTCGGGTAATATCCCCAACCTGTGCTGTACGGCCAGGTGGGCAATGCTCCGAGTAACAACAAGACCACGATAATCAGGAGAATCAATCCCATAGTTCCTCTCGTGTCGAACAGATTTTCAGGTCGTGAGCGCAGCAGGTTCTCTGCGCCCACGCCTAAAAATATGCTAAATCCAGCACCTCTGGTAATCAGGTCAACTCTGTAACAGCTTACAAATCATTCTGTACCAAAGAAGACGGATCAAATGCTGGCAACGCCTCTCCTGGTCCGGCAGTGAATGCAAGAATAATTTCCGACCTGCCGGAAATGACGGAATCTATATAAAGCTCAGACGATTCTGATTTCGCGCTGATTCAGCCAGGAGCCAATATGCACGACAGCAGACCGCGCGTGGTTGTGGTGGGCGCCGGATTTGGCGGGCTGGAGGCAACTCGCAACCTGGCAAAATTGCCGCTGCGCATCACTCTCATTGACCGCAAGAATCATCACACCTTTCAACCGCTCCTCTATCAGGTGGCCACCGCCGGAATTTCGCCTGGAGAAATTGCCGCGCCTATCCGCTGGATTCTTCGCGTCTGACCAGAATGTCGAAGTGCTTATGGGCGAGGTTCTCGGCTTCGATCTGACTCGAAAGATGGTCCAGTTGCCCGATCTCGAAATCCCATACGACTATCTGGTTGTGGCCGCTGGGGCCCAGCATTCATATTTCGGACACGATGAGTGGGAACCATTTGCCCCAGGATTGAAGACAGTAGAAGATGCCCTTGAGATCCGCCGTCGCGTATTGTTGGCCTTTGAATTGGCTGAAAAGCAGGCGGTCTCCGATGGAGAGCAACCGATGCTGACTTTTGCCATCGTGGGCGGAGGACCCACCGGCGTGGAACTTGCCGGCACGCTGGCTGAAATTGCGAACAAAGTTTTGCAGCACGAGTTCCGCTCAATCGATCCCAAGCACACGCGGATTGTTACTTCTGGAAGGCGGGCCCCGCATTTTGCCTTCTTACGCACCCGACCTTTCTCAAAGCGCAGTTCGTCAATTGCAGCATCTTGGCGTGGATGTGCGCGCGCCTGCCATGGTTACCAAAATCGATCCCGGAGCCGTCTGGGTCGGGATCTGACCGGCTTCCCGCTGCGGTGATCCTGTGGGCGGCAGGAGTGGCGGCTTCCTCACTGGGGAAGAAACTGGGGGCGCCGACCGACCGTGCCGGTCGCGTGATGGTGAACGGCGACCTCAGCATTCCGAATAATCCGAACGTATTCGTAATCGGCGACCTCGCCACCTTGAAAGATGCGGAGGGAAATCCGCTGCCTGGAGTTGCGCCTGTAGCTTTGCAGGAAGGACGATATGTTGCGAAGACCATTGCCGGCGATTTGAAAAACTCTGCCCGAAAAAACTTCGACTATTTCGATAAGGGCAGCCTGGCCACCATTGGGCGGGCCGCGGCGGTGGCGCAATTCAGAAAGCTGCACATTTCGGGATATTTCGCCTGGCTGGCATGGTTATTTGTACATATTTTCTTCCTCATCGGTTTCCGCAACCGCATCATTGTCCTGATCCAGTGGGCGTGGTCATACTTAACTTACGAGCGCGGCGCCCGGTTGATTACCGGAGACACCACTCTGCCGGGTTGGCAAAATGCCGAAGCAGAAAACGAAACCTCCGCGGTGGCCAGAATTGCGAGACAATAAGTCGATAGGTCCGCTGGAGTGTGAATATGGCCCACCGATTTTCATTGGCCGTCCTGCTCTCGGTTCTTGTTTTTCCTGCACTCGCGCAAGCGAATGTCCTCAAGCTGGAAATTAACGACACCATTCAAGCCGCAACCGAAGAGCGCATTGAGCGCGCCCTCAACCAGGCCGCGTCCGAAAAAGATGACGCGGTCCTCATTGAGCTCAACACTCCCGGCGGCGTTATGGATGCCATGCGCGAGATCATGGGCAAGATAATCGCGTCTCCAGTCCCGGTCATCATTTATGTTGCGCCCAGCGGAAGCCGGGCGGCTTCAGCGGGATTTTTCATTCTGGAAAGCGCCGATATCGCGGCCATGGCGCCAGGAACCAATACCGGCGCGGCGCATCCTGTAGGCGCATTCGGCGGCGATATTAAATGGCACCATGAAGGAAAAAATTGAGCAGGACGCGACTGCGCTCATGCGCTCGGTTGTCGCCAAGCGAGGCCGCAATGTTCAAGTCGCTGAAAGCGCAGTCCTGCAATCGAAATCCTTTACCGACGGAGAAGCTCTCTCACAAAAACTGATTGATTACGTCGCCCCCACCGACCAGGATTTGTTTCGCCAGATTGCGTCCAAGCCGATTAAGCGGTTCAACGGGGAGACAATCACGCTCAACCTGACCGGCGAGCACGAAGTTATGGTGGAGGAAACCCTCAAAGAACATATCCTCGCGTTCCTCATGGATCCCGACATCGCATTCATACTTTTGGCGATTGGCGCGCTCGGAATCTATACCGAATTCAATCATCCCGGCGCAGTCTGGCCGGGGACGGTCGGCATAGTTTTTATTCTGCTGGCCATTTTCGCTTTGCATCTTTTGCCGATTCGATTCGCCGCGGTGGTATTGATTTTTGCGGCGTTTGTCCTGTTCGCGCTGGAGGCGAAGTTTGCCACTCATGGTGTTCTCGCAATCGGCGGGATCACGATGCTGGTGATCGGCGCATTGCTTCTGGTTGACTCGCCTATTCCGGAAATGCGAGTGAAGTTGGCGACCGCGCTGGCGGTGAGTATCCCGCTTGGAGGAATTACCGTTTTCCTGATGACGGTGGCGCTTCGCGCCCGGCGTAATAAGATCACTACCGGCATTCAAGGCCTGATCGGCGAGGTGGCGATCGCTCAAACCGCGCTCGCGCCGTCAGGCAAGGTATTCGTTCATGGTGAAATCTGGGATGCAGTCGCCACCACCACCGTGCCTGCGGCGAGACGGGTGGTAGTGAATCAGGTCGATGGACTTCAGCTCAAAGTCGATCCAGTGCACGAAACGCGTCGAAAGGCGATTAACCACGAAGGACACCGAGGTCACACGAAGGAAATCCAGTTAACCTTGTGCTTCAGATCCTTCGTGAACCTGTGTCCTGCGTGGTTGAAGGGACTTTCGGCTTCCCAGGTGTATCTTCCCGATAAACTCTGGTAACTCGCGCTCCTGCACTATCAGTGCAGTACAATCAGCTTACACCTGCATTCTAGGGAGAGTTCATGATGGATCTAGGTATTGGCACGTTTGGAATCGTCATTGTCATCGTCTTCCTATACTTCCTGAGCTCAATCAAAATACTTGCGGAATATGAACGCGGCGTGATTTTTCGCCTGGGCAGGTTGCGGCACGAGGCCAAAGGTCCGGGAGTAATTTTTGTATTTGCGCCGGTCGACCGCATGGTGCGGATCTCACTTCGACAGGAAGCGCTGGAAGTTCCTCCGCAAGACATCATCACTCGCGACAACGTCACCCTGAAAGTTAATGCGGTAATTTTCCTGCGCGTGATCGAGCCCACCCGCGCGGTGGTTGAAGTTTCAAATTACGTCTATCAGACGTCGCAGTTTGCGCAAACCACTCTTGCGCTCGGTTCTGGGTGAAGTTGAACTCGACGAACTGCTCGCGCATCGCGAAAAAATCAACCTCCGGCTGCAAAGCATTCTCGACCAGCACACCGCGCCCTGGGGAGTGAAAGTGGCGAATGTCGAAGTCAAGCAAGTGGATATGCCGGAATCGATGCTGCGCGCCATGGCCAAGCAGGCGGAAGCGGAACGCGAGAAGCGCTCGAAGATCATTCACGCCGAAGGCGAATTTTCGGCCGCGCAGCGCCTGGTGGATGCGGCCAACTTACTGGCCACCGAACCGGTCAGTATTCAGTTGCGCTACCTGCAGACCCTGACCGAGATTGGGGTCGAGAAAAACACAACTGTAGTCTTCCCGGTTCCGGTGGATTTTTTCTCTGGTATGCAGAAATTATTAGGGAAGGATATCGCCCCTCCTAAATAGCCCGGGCCCGTGAGGACTTTATGACTCCAGTGATGGCAGCACCGGCACGCGATCCGCGAAGTGAATATTCCGAAGATACCGAGATCACCCTTGGCACCGGCAAAATGCTTGCGCTGTTCTTCGGCCTCGTGGTCCTATGCGCCACATTTTTTGGCATGGGATATTCGATTGGCCACAATTCGGCAAAGACCAATGCTGAGTTGCTCCCCTCGCCCAGCACTTCACGACCTGCGCGGCTGTCGACACCCATCACCGCAATCGACAGCTCCGCCGGTGGCAGACCAAACCGCGAGCAAACCTGCCGATACCCAGCAAGCTGCGCCAGATTCGAGCAGTACAACCAATTCCACTACGCCAGCCCCGACCAGCGAGCAGGTGCCGCTCGCTTGCACCGCCAGCAACCTGTTGCCAGCTATTTTGTTCAGGTTGCCGCTGTAAGTAAGCAGGAAGACGCGCAGGCCCTGGTCGAGTCTCTAAAAGGACGCCAGTATCAGGCGTTTATCGCGGACGCCACTCCGGACAAGCTTTTTCACGTTCAAGTCGGCCCATTCACCGACGTCAAAGAAGCGGAGAGCATGCGCGCGCGGCTGGTGAACGATGGCTACAATCCAATCCTGAAAAAGTAGCAGAGCAGGGAACTCGCGCTCATGCGGTCCGTCAGCCGGTTCTTCCAGTGTGAGCGCACGAACCAGATAATTCCGGCTGCAATAAGCACGACGATCACGACATCCAGCTTATGCAGGTACTTTCCCAGCTCCCGCCAGTTCTCGCCCATTTTCATTCCGAACCAAGCCAGAAAAAAACACCACGGCCATGATCCCAGGAAGGTGTAAAGATGAAATCGTAGCCGCGGCATGCGGGCAATTCCCGCCGGCAGCGCAATGAACGTCCTGATGACCGGCAGCATGCGCGCCACTAAAACCGCCAGGTATCCCCAACGAGCGAAGAAGCGGTCAGCCCAGTCGAGCTCATGTTTACCCATCAGAACCCATCTGCCATAGCGCTCCACCAGAGGCCGGCCTCCGTAGGCGCCGATCTCGTAGGCGATCAGCGATCCCAGGTTGCAGCCGATGGCGCCCGCAGTCGCAACCCACAGGAATTTCATGGTTCCGGAAAATACCAAGGTATCCCGGCGAACGGCATGATCAGTTCCGATGGCAAGGGAATGCACGCCGATTCAATCGCCATGAGAATACGTAATGCCGCCGTAGCCGGTGGCTGCGATCAGCGATTTGATAAAGAGAAACAGTGCGCCTATGAGCTTTTCAGTCATCGTGAATGGGCGGGGCGATTTATGTGGGGTCGAAGTGGAAACGTTAAAATGATCCATCCTGAGTAAAGGTGAAACCCGGCAATGCGGCACCGCTGTCGCTTTTCGCGACTTTGACGCGGACGGTTGGAGCATCCGGCGCATTCACCTCCGCCGGACGAAGCACCGCGTACTGGGTGAATACTTCGTTGTACAACTTGGTGACGAGATAATCCTGACCATTTTCGTCTTTGCGCCAAACCTGCCCGAGCTGGATGGAATTAACTGCCATACAAAACTTTCTCCGGAGACCAAGAATCAAGATGGTGGTTCATTCCAGAGTAAAGGCAGCACTGGAGGGCGTCAATGCTCCGAAGGTCGGGGTCAACCGCTCGCGGAGGTGTGGACCTTCCGACACCCGGTAAAATTCCTGGGCATTGTTGTTAAGATTGCATTCTGTCCAGGAGGAAAAATGCCGCGAGGAGTGATGCCGCGTAGGCCGGCTAAGACCGGAAGACAGGAAGGCGCACGGCCAGCAGCGGCGCGTACGATCGCGGCGTCTGCTCAAATCGACCAAAAACGCCGTTGCCCGCCGCAAAGCTTCCAGGAAAAGACCCTCCCGGGAGGCAAGCGCCGGCGCTCCGAAAAGCTACAACCCAATCTCCGCTGAGCGTGTTTCCGAAATTCTGAAGCGCCTGGACCACCTCTATCCCGACGTGACCTGCGCTCTCACCCACAAAGATCCCTGGGAACTTCTGGTGGCCACGATTCTTTCAGCGCAATCGACCGATGTGCGGGTGAACATGGTCACGCCGGAGCTGTTCAAGAAATATCCCACGGTTCAGGACTTCGCGAAACTGGAACCGCAACAGCTCGAGGCTGACATCCGGTCCACTGGCTTCTTCCGCAACAAGTCGAAATCTGTGGTCGGCGCAGCGCGCAGAGTAGTCAACGAATACGGCGGGAAGGTGCCGGAGACAATGGAAGACCTTCTCACGCTGCCGGGGGTTGCGCGGAAAACCGCCAATGTTGTGCTTGGCACCTGGTTCAAGATAGCCGAAGGACTGGTCGTCGATACGCATGTTCACCGCATCTCGCGCCGCCTGGAACTCACGAAGAAATGATGATCCGAAGAAAATCGAGCAGGATTTGATGGCCGTAATCCCGCGGGAAAAGTGGATCCTGTTTTCGCATCAGGTCATCTGGCACGGGCGCAAGCTGTGCTTGGCGCGATCGCCCAAGTGCGTTGATTGCCCGCTGGAAAATATTTGTCATGCCGAAGATAAAACCTGGAGCACGGTGGAGAAGCACAAAGGGGCGAGGGGATGACCATCCGGTTCCTCAGGCGAATGAATCAGTAAAGGCCTGTCGATCTTTCACGAATCAAGTCCATAGGCCGCGCCCGACATTAGCGGTGCGAAAAATCCTCTGCCACCGTGAGTAGTTCGGTGATTAGGGATCCGTGTTCTTCGATGTCTGTCGTGCTCACGCGCAATCTAATTTGATCGCGCCTATGATTGTCAGCGTCAATACCCGCGTTCTCCAGCTTCTTCAGAAGGTCGGGTCGATTGTCCGTCCCTACTTTCGTATTAAAGTGCGAGTGCGCAATGGTCTTGCGCGGGTAGAACCAACAAAAGTTGTAGCCCGTCGTCCCGAGCGCAATATGGTGTTTGTTATATGTCAGTCGAGTGTCACCCTTGGCATTAGGGATTAACGAGCGTATCGACTCCACGATAGCCAGTGCCTCCGGACTGGCCTTTCTCTGCCAGTAACTGACATCAACTTGCTCGGCGAGCTCCTCTTCCTCTGGTTCGGCTCCTAGTTCGGCGGTATCAAGAACTTTTATGAATTGGAGGATTACTTCGTCGCCGCTGCGGAAGGCGCAGAGCTGTATAGCGATAATCGGTATCTGGTTAATGAGTCGAATTACGTTGAAGAAACGTGCCACGATCTTTTCCGCGACTATCACGGCGCGGTGGTCGATGTTGGGATACCTTTGGCGCTCAACGTCCCAATATTCAATCGTCCGGATGATGTGGCTTTCGTCAACGGCATCCAGCATTACCTCAACCACATATCTTGTTCCGCTGTCGGGGTCGGCCATGATGAAATCAACTCTGCCGCCCAACCGTTGATTCTTTTCCCTTCTCAAGAGCTCAAGTTCGCCGAGGCCAAGCAAAGATGTATCTTGGGCAATTTGCTTTTGGAGCCACGCCTCGTCCAACCCCATCGAGCGAAGCCGCTCAGGGAGTGCCTTTTTTAGTTTTAGCTGCCCTGGTATTGCGCCGACCTTGGCCAATCCCATTTGCATTTGCGCTATCCTCCGAAAACGCGAACACTCTACCACACGATTCTAGGTGCTACAATCCTCGTAAAAACGGTAATCATGGCGAAGATAAATCCCCATTGCCCCGTTGTAAGACGCCTAAGCCGCATGTTGATGACACTGTGGTAAAAGCGCTAATACAGATGTTTGCCGCACCGGACAAAATGTCCGAGTGGGTTTGTAGCGCCATTGCTGAAATTAGAAACTCGATTGCTCAAGATCTCAAAGCTGAAAATAAGTTCTCGTTTCTTACTCGTTTGAGGCTGCCGGAAGAGATGTATTACAGGACGCTTTATTGCCTCTTCATCGCGGAGGAGAAAGAACTCCATCACATACTGTCGGGCGCCCGGCCCAACGGATTAGCTCCAATGTACTGCAAAGTGAATGAACTCGTTCTCGAAGGATCCGGCTCATTTTACGCGCTCCAACCCGGGCTTGAGGCTGGAACGTCGTTTGCTCCAGTAGACACTATGAACACGGGGGCTCATGGCGGATTTCCCGCATTGATGACTTGCTTGGGGTGGATTAAGAACCCGCATTATCTGTCCCCTGATTATGCGGAAGAATACTTTCAACATCTGACCAAATACTGCCACTATTTGACCTACATGTCACAAATGTTCAAAGGTGGAAAGAACAAGCAGGATGTTCTTGAGGGTGTGAGAAATCTCCACAAGCCTGAAAGTCATTGGCGGACCAAAGCAAATTCGTAGTTGCATTGCCTCACCCGCAGTTGCTCAGTTTTTAAAACCGCACGTTATCTCATGGATTACTTGAAAAGTTGGTTCTTACGTCGGCACCTTCAAAATCATATATCCGCCGAGCAGAGCAAAAATAATATCGGGCGACCAAGCCGCTAAGGTCGGCGGCAGTTGGCTGATGTTTCCCATGGCTTCGAACAATCCTGAAATAACCGTATAAACCACGGCAATGCCAATTGCCGTTGCTACGCCCGCCATGGTTCCGCGCTTTCCTGCAGAGAGCGCGAACGGAATTGCCAGCACACCCATCACGAAGGTTATCACCGGGAATGCAATCTTTTTTTGCAATTGCACTTTCAGCTTAACCACTTCAAATCCGCCCTGCTGAAGTTCATGGATATAGCGGCTGAGCTGCTCGTAATTCATCTCCAGCGACTGCTTCACTTCTTTCTTGAAATATGGCGGTGGCTCTGACACAGCAGCGAATGTGGAAACGTCATACGGATGGTAATCCTGAATGGCCGAGCCGCGGAAAGAGCGCTCCCATCCTTGCTCGCAGACCCAGCGATCCAAATTCTCCGCCCAGCGCGCTCGTCCGGCGTAGATTCGCCGTACCAGCTGGAAGGTTGTCGGATTGAACTGAAACACCGACAAATTGCCGAACTGGTTTTTGTCCGAATCGAAGAATTGGTAGTAATAGATAGTCGAGTGCTCTCCGAATATCCACTTGCGGTAGGGATTTAAATACGTCTGTGGAGGGCGGCCCTTGATCTGGTTCAGCAGCGCGTCCTGGCGCTTGTTGGCATGGGGCAGATAGAACTGGTCGGCAAGGAATAAGCCGCCCGCGGCCAGTGCACCGGCCAGCAGGATCGGAACAATAATCCGATAGATGCTCACCCCGGTTGCCTTGAGCGCCGTGAGTTCGTTGTAACGCTGCATCAACCCCAGGGTGATCAGGACCGTTAACAACACGCCGTACTGCGCGACGTTGTAAAGAAAATAGGGAGTTACATTAAGCAGGTATTCGCCCACAGTCCACGGCGAAATCTGGTTGCGAAGAATATCGCCGAGCAGTTCAAACACGGTAAAGATCAGAGACAGGCCGACCAGCGCGCCGACGATCATCGCGAAATTGAAAACGAAATCGCGCAGCATATAGTCATCGATCAGCATGGGGAAGCTGGCGCTGAAAACGCGTTTTCGGGTGGCGGCGCGCTCGAAAGCATTCTCGGAAGCGGTGGTGGGCATGAGCAGCGTGGCGCCGCGAAAGCTGGTCTTGACCGAAGTCCAGCTTCCCTTGAGCAGGGCGATTTCAAATGGCCGTCGTTCCGAACGCCACAACAGGAACACGCCGCCAATCAGGAATGCAACGTCCGCCAACCACACTCCGGTTGCCGGCGAAACCTTGCCCTGCCTTGCCAGAGAAACTCCAAACAGGGATAAAAAGTAGTAAACGAATACCAGAACAATCGTGAGCACGAATCCGGCCGACTTGCCGCCTTTTTTGGCGGACAGTCCGAGCGGAAATCCCACCAGCGCGAGCACGATGCACGCCGTCGGCAATGCGAACCGCCGGTAAAACTCGATCCAATACCAGCGCGAAATCAAAGGGCTCTTGCCGGCCCGCGCCATCCGGGCCAACTCAACCGTGGGGACTTCGGAAATCGAGGTCGGAGGCTGGTCTTTTGCAGTCGCCGACTCCGGCAACAGGATCGGCAAATCGGTCTCACCGAATGTGGAAATCTGATATTTGTCCGGGCTTAGAGGATCAGTTTCATGCGAGGAGCCACTTAATCAAATGCAGGTGCAGCCGGTTCTTGCCCTCGCTGACCAGAATTCCTTCCTGCGCGAGCGTGATTTTTGGCGCGGCTGGATCGGTTGTGTCCGCCAGAAAAACGCCCTTCCAGATGGCCGCACCCTGCGCACTTTTAACGTCATGGACGTAAAGCACCATCTTCGGAAAGCCTTCATAAAACACGCGCGGCTGCACTTCGAATGAAACCTGCGAGCCTTTCAACTTTTCCTGCAAATGATTGAGGGCCTGTTGAGATCGCGGCGCCAGGTAAAGGCTGTTGCCGAGCGCCAGCAACCATGCTGCGATGAAAAAGATAGAAAGGATTCTGAGGAAAGTCCCAATCCCAATGCCGCTGGCCTTCATGGCGGTTATTTCGCTGTCCGCGGCCAGGCGGCTCAAGCCGATCAATATGCCGATCAGCACTCCAGCGGGAAGCGTAATGGTCAGCGCCTCAGGAATGACGAGCAGGAATAATTCGATTGCGCTCGGCAACGGCGCGCTGTTGCGCACAATCAGTTCAAGGATCTGGCCCAACTCCTTCGTGTAGATCACGAAAGTGAAGATCCCGACCCCGATCAGCGCGTGCGAGGTGACTTCACCGAGAATGTAACGGGTCAGAATGCGCATCTGTCTTTAAACGGAGTCTAGCATCGATTAGGTTCGTCGCGGAGTCCGGACTTTGTCCCAAATGCAAATGGCTGCGGGAATGTCAGGCCGGAAATCAATAGCCGCTGTTTTTATCTACCACGCCGAGCAGCGGCTGGCCGGCGAAATACCGGCGCAGATTCTCCGAGAAGAGCGGTAATGGCGCTCCCACATTTTTTCGCTGATGCCGGCGGTGTGAGGCAAGATCAGAAGATTATCGAGGTCCCACAACGGGGAGTCTGCGGGGAGCGGCTCTTTATCGAAGACATCAAGCGCCGCGCCGCCAATTTTGCCTTCGCGCAAAGCATCGATCAGCGCTGGCTCATCGATCAGCGGGCCTCGGCCGACGTTGATCAAGCGGGCGTGGGGCTTCATCGCCGCGAGTTGTTCCTTTCCGATGATCCTTGTCGTTTGCGGCGTCACCGGAGCGGAGAGCACCACGTAATCTGATTGGCCCAGTAGTCGCAGCAGCTGCGAAGACGGCCAGACTTCATCCACGTGCTCCGGCTTTGCCTTCTCCGGATGCTCGCGCACCGCGACTACCCGCATCCCCAATGCTGCCGCGTGTTTCGCAACATTTCGTCCAATGCTGCCGACACCGATTAACCCCACGGTCGCGCCGGCAATTTCTCGAGGCGCGGTCATCTTCGAAATCGCGTCTTGGCCCCACTCATGCTTTACTGAAAACGCACCGCCGCGCGGTATCTGCTTGGCCAGTGCAAAGATCATTGCGATCACTTGCTCGGCGACAACCGGGCCGTGGACGTCACGAGCATTGGTGATAATCGACATCGCTGTTCACCAGCTCAGGGAACATGAGCTGATGAACCGCCGCAGCCTGCGAGTGGATCCAGCGCAGTTTCCGTGCCGCCAGAAATTGTTCCGGCCGAATCGAGATCTCCAAAGAGGATTTCGACGTCCGCGATTTGCTGTTCGACATGTTCATATGAATTCCGTTGGCTCAACTCGAAGTTGCGGGAACTCGCTTCGCAAGCGTTCTGCAAACCATGGCGGCGCAATCCACAGCTCAAGGCGATGGTAGGTAAGAATAAGCAGCTTGCGTTTGGGCTGTGGGGTCATCGAATGATTTCGAGGGTCATGATTTTTTCACTCGCAGGTCCGATCCCGTCATCTCTTTCGGCTCAGGAACATTGAGCATTCCTAAGATCGTCGGCGAAATGTCGCGCAGCGAGCCGTTGGGCTTTAACGTGAACTGCTTCGAATTTTCCGCCACCACGATGAACGGCACGGGATTCGTGGTGTGATAGGTGTGCGGGCCGCCGCTTACCGGATCGACCATCATTTCGGCGTTGCCGTGATCGGCGGTAATCAGCATGGCGCCGCCTTTGGCGCGGACGGCCAGTTCGATGCGGCCAAGGCAGGCGTCCACGGTTTCGACGGCTTTGATAGTCGGCTCAAGCTTGCCGGAGTGGCCAACCATGTCGGCGTTGGCGAAGTTGACGACGATGACGTCGAAGTTGCCATCTTCGACAGCTTTCACCACCGTGTCGGCGATTCCAGCCGCGCTCATCTCCGGCTTCAGATCGTAGGTCGCGACTTTTTGCGAGGGCACTACCGTCCGCTCTTCTCCGGGGAACGGCTGTTCGACGCCGCCGTTGAAGAAATATGTTACGTGCGCATACTTCTCCGTTTCCGCGACGCGCAGGTTGCGCATTTTCATGTTGCCCATGACATTGGCCAGGATGTTGTCCAACGATTCCGGCGGAATGACCACCGGCAGGCTGAATTTCTTGTCGTATTGGGTCATGCAGACGTAGTGCAAGATTTTTCGGGCCGCGATCGCGCGGAATCGTCGCATCCAGATCTTCGGCGCCGGGAAGGTCGCGTCCGGCCTGCTCGTTCAGGCCACTGTTGCGGGTGAGAGCGCGCGTGATCTGGCGAACGCGATCGGCGCGAAAGTTGAAGCAGATGCAGGAATCATCGTCACGAATGGTGGTCGTGGCGCGGGCGCCCCCGCCCGCGTTTATTGTCAGTGCAAACAAAGGGAACGATGAACTCGTCGGTCACGCCTTTGTTGTAGGACTCTTTCACGCCCTGCACGGGATCGGTGTACTTGCCGCCTTCGGCTTCGCCGAAAACCATCGCGTTATAGGCCTTGGCAATCCGCTCCCAGCGGCGGTCGCGATCCATGGCGTAGTAGCGGCCGCTGACGGTCGCAATCTTGCCGGTGTTGTATTCGCGCATGGCCTGCTGCAGTTGTTCGATGTATCCGGCGCCGTTGGTGGGCAGCGTGTCGCGGCCGTCCATAAATGCGTGCACGAACACACGCTCGACTTCATTCTGCTTCGCCATCTTCAGCAGCGCATGAAGATGAGTTTGATAAGAGTGCACGCCGCCGTCGGAGAGCAAGCCGAAAAGATGAAGCTGCCGCCCGCCGGTGCGCGCATTCTTCATCGCGCTCAACAAAACCGGATGCTGAAAAATTCGCCGTTCTGAATCATCAGCTCGATGCGGGTTGAATCCATGTGAACGATGCGCCCGGCGCCGATATTCAAGTGGCCCACTTCGCTGTTGCCCATCTGGCCTTCGGGCAACCCGACGTACGGGCCGCTGGTCTGAATCAGCGTGTTGGGATACTCGCGCAGCAACCGGTCATAAACCGGCTTGCGGGCCAGCGCGATGGCGTTGGCTTTGGTTTCGGCGCGGTATCCCCAGCCGTCGAGGATGATGAGGATCAAGGGTTTGGGACGAGTCAAGCTTCTAGCTCCTAGCTGTTAGCTCTTAGCTCGGAGCGGTGAGCGTCGAGCGATGAGCTTGAGTATTGAAAGGCTGGAACACGCGGATGACGAATTTACCAGATTACCCGGACTGGATAGCTTCTTGAATACTGGGTCTGCACTGACAATCGGCAAGCCCTCTTCCATGCTCTGAGCGATCAGCATATCGGTCGAATGGGTCGCCGTGATGACTCTTGAGTCCCTCTATACGCAAAACGTGTTCAAGGCTTATCTGGAGAATGCCTACTCCACTCCTGCTCATTTGCGAAAGCAGATATTCACCTGCAGGTGATGGCAGCGGGAGCTTGCCCAAGATGAAACTTGTCAGAGCTTCCCAAATACTCACGACGCTTCCAGAATCACTGCCGATGAAGAATCAGCCGCCGCGCAGTCGGTGATAGTCTTTCAGGATTTCCGATTGCCCCAGATGAATGTGTGAGTATCGAGAAGGACCTTCATTTGTTGAAGAGATCCTCGATGTCCTGGATCAGGTTGATCGAGACCATCGGGCACGACAAAGTCACCCTTTGCAGTCCCGAACTGAAACCTTTCCGCTTCTTCGATTCAATGGGGATAAGTTTTGCTACCGGCGTTCCAGCCTTGGCGATGATCACTTCTTCGCCCAGCGCAACTCGCTCTAAGAGGCGTGGAAAGTGGGTTTTAGCTTCATGTACGTTGACTTCCATGGTCAATAACTATGGACTAAGTCCTTAGCTAAGTCAACCAGAGTTTAACAAACAGACCTAGCACTTCGTCTTTGTGCCCTTCTGTTTCTGATCCTTTTCGATCATATGTTCCATTTTCTGCTTCAGTCTATTCGTAGCCTCTTCCATTTCCGGCTGAAGGCGAGCTACCGCGCTATGGACCCTCAGCATATGAGCGTTCATTCTGTTACTTATTCACGGAGTTCCGACGTCAGGCACTCTCAGATTTCATCCATTTCGGCGTCAGTTAGCGGACAATCCGTGCAATCGACGTCCGGTGCAGCCTACCAATCCAGCCTAAGCCGTTCTCTACGCCGTGAATTTCGACGTCTCCACCTGGGTCGTAGACCCTCGGCCAAGTGCTCGCGCTTTGTCGTCTTCATTCGGATACGAAATATGGAGTGCTCGATAGAATCTGCTGTTGGGTTTCTTTGCATTAATTAGATATGTCGTCCCTCGGGCGTCTTGTGATCGCCTTTCGGCGTATTTTCGCCCGCCAGGTGTGCTTCCAAGTCGCAAAGCCCTGTGTACGCGCGCGAATACTTGCACGATTTCCAGCGCTATCACAGGTGGCGATTGTCAGCCGATTAACGACGATCTTATTCCTGTGCGGCAACGCTTCGGGGACGGCTGTTGGTGACTCGCAAGCCGACGCGAGCAGCATCACGAGCACACATACCCAAAGCGCGTCATAGATTGTCTTCGCTTCATCAACTGCCTTTGTAATTCAGCGCCTTCAATCCCAAAAATCTTGCCCCGTCACCCAACTCCTCTTCGATGCGAAGCAACTGGTTGTATTTGGCAACACGGTCGGTGCGGGAGGCGCTGCCGGTTTTGATCTGGCCTGCTCCGGTCGCAACTGCTAAGTCGGCGATGAATGTGTCTTCGGTTTCGCCGGAGCGGTGGGAGATTACGCTGGTGTATCCATTGCGGCGGGCGAGATCGATGGCGTCCAGAGTTTCGCTGACGGTGCCGATCTGATTGACCTTGATCAGAATGGAGTTGGCGACGTGCTTGTCGATTCCTTCCTGCAGGAATTCGACGTTGGTGACGAAAATGTCGTCGCCGACCAGTTGGATTTTGTCGCCGAGTTCTTTGGTCAGGTTCGCCCAACCGTCCCAATCATTTTCGGCGAGGCCATCTTCGAGCGAGACGATGGGATAGTCATTGACCCACTTGCTATAGAAGCGGACCATGTCGTCGGAGATCTTGGTGGACTTGTCGGATTTCTTGAAGACGTATTTGCCGTCCTGGAAGAATTCGCTGGAGGCGGGATCGAGGGCGATGGCGATTTCTTCGCCGGGCTTGTATCCAGCTTGAGTGATGGCTTCGAGAATGACCTCAATCGCTTCGGTGTTCGACTTCAAGGATGGCGCGAAGCCGCCTTCGTCGCCGACCGAGGTGTTGTATCCGCGTTTCTTCAGAACTCCCTTAAGCGTGTGAAAGACTTCGACGCCCCAGCGCAGGGCCTCAGAAAAAGATTCCGCGCCGACCGGCATGGCCATGAATTCCTGGAAATCAACGCTGCTGTCGGCATGGGCGCCGCCATTGAGAATATTCATCATGGGCGTCGGCAAAGTATTTGCGCCTGCTCCGCCCAAATAGCGATAGAGCGGCAACTTGAAACTGTTGGCCGCGGCCCGCGCAGCCGCCATCGAAACCGACAGAATCGCATTCGCGCCAAGCCGGCCTTTGTTCTCGGTGCCGTCCAGTTCGATCATCTTCTGGTCGAGGGCGCGCTGGTCGGCGGCGTCGAACCCGCCCAGTGCGTCGGCGATTTCACCATTCACATTTTCGACCGCCTTCAGCACACTCTTGCCCAAATAGTTCTGCTTGTCATTGTCGCGAAGCTCGACCGCTTCGTGCTCGCCGGTGGACGCACCGCTTGGCACAATTGCGCGCCCGATTGAACCGTCATCCAGCCAGACTTCGGCTTCAACCGTAGGATTACCGCGCGAGTCGAGCACCTGCCGTCCGCGAATTTCTGCAATATTGCTCATGGATTTATGCCGTTCCTTCTTAGAAGAATTTGAGTCATCGTCTATAACTATCCTGCCTGGGTTGCTGAGGAAAAAGTTGAGACGCCTCCCCGTCAGGTAGCCCACACCTGTATAAGTTTTCGCCATGGTGGAATGGGAAAGTTGCGATTATAAATGAATTCGTGCGCTGACTCTGGCTGTGGCGCCTGAGACGCGATGAAAAACCACACTGACAATTTAACGATAGGCTCCCTCGCGCCAGCGTTCACACTTACCGCCGCCAATCGCGAAGGGAAGATTCTCGCTCTGCGAATTGATTTCGCGAGGAGCGCTGGTGATCGAATTTCACCCGGGGCACCTGGTGACCCAACAGCCGCAAGCGCCTGGCTCAGTTTGAGCCGCACAAACAAGAAGTAGAGAATCTCGTCTATATTGCGGCTGAAAAACGCAATGGCGTTTGGAAACCGTCGAAGTATTTCAGCGAACATCCGATCTCATTTCCTTTTCTGCTCGATGAAGACCGAACGGTGACGAAAGCTTACGGCGTTTATCATGCGCTGAGCCACGACGCGTTTCGCATCGCGCATCCTGCAACTCTCATCGTCGACCGCAACGGGATCATTCAATACATCCGCCGGGGAGATAATCAGACCGATTTCGCGCCGATTGAAGAGGTGATGGAGGCACTTGCGGAAAGTTCGCTAGATGATCGCGAATGTAATGACTAATGGAGCGATGACATCAGTTCTTCTTCGGGCAACAATTGCAGCTCAATCCAGCCTTCCAGCGGCAGCGCATCCATGGGCAGGCGATTTTGCCAAACACTGACGCGCAAACGGATTTTTGTTGCCGCCGGGCTCGATTCCTCTGATGTCGACTCGGGTGGGGTCGCATAAAGCAGTGCTAACGGAAGCTTGAACTCGAAATTGCGGAGCCAGGGCGGCATCAGCGCCTTCGCCCGGACAGCTGGTCACCGTTATCAGAAATTGTCCAGCTCTGAATTCTTGTCTCTTTCAGCTGGACATTCAGGCGCAGACCTCGCCGCGGACGATTCGATCGCTCTGCCCACGACTCAAGATTGACCACAATCTCGCAATCTCCGGCCGGAACCTCCGCCGCTGAAATCTATCCGGCCGTAGACATGGGTTTGATCGATTCCCGCGTAAACCGAATCCAGCAGGAAAACTTTGCCGTGCATGGAGCCGGAGCGCCGGTCGGCGGTGTAATGTGCGGCCCCCATCCATTCGAAATACCGGATCATCTCGCCGCGTGATGTGAGGATGAATGTAATGGGTTTGCGGCAAGAATGAAGGCGTAACCATTCCGCCCATGATCGGCTGAGCCAGATGGTCTGGCGGAGTGGCGCCCAAAGCCTGATAAACGTTCGAGAGATGCTTGCGATAGAGTTCGTCAAACTCGCGATCGTTAGCAGAATGATGCTCGGGTCCGTACCACCAGTTCCAATCGCTGCCCTCCGCGATGAACAGTTCCTCAAGCGCCAACTTACGTTGCTCTTCGGATACCGATTGCGAAGCCTGGCTGTAGAAATTGCGCGCGTGATGAAGGTAGTCCCATGATTTGTTATCTTCGGGCGCGCCGATCCAGACATTAAAGTTGGCATTGATCCACGAACCTGGAACCAGCGAGTGCAGCACATTCGGATTGCGTCTGACGCTCAATCGCCTCCGAGACGGTGACCGCTTCAATGGAGCTATCTTTTTGCAGCGCGTCATAAAAACGCCGCAGGAACTCTCGACCCGACTGCGGATAATATTCCCAGGCATTTTCGCCATCGAGAATAATTGCGACCGTCGCGTCGCGTCCGGGATTCAGAACTGGTTGAGCGGATTCCTTTATATTCCGCATCAGATGGTCGGCGGCGTCCTGTGGCGGCATCCCTGAATAGACAAATCCGATTAAATCCGAGATGGCATGATCGCGAAAGATCAGGTGCATGCCGGCCGCGCCCTGCTCGTAGCGATGTACGTTATAAAGCTTTTCTGCCGAAACATCGGGCAGTCGCCCTTGCCCATCGCGAATGAACGACATTCCAGTGGTGCGCGAGAGAACGCCTTCATCGCTGGCCATCCAGATCACTCCCAGCTCTGCTGCAATCTTTATTGCTTCTTCGGAGACGCTCCCCTCCGAAGGCCATACTCCCCTTCGGTCGCACACCAAATAATTTTTCGTGAAGATCCAGGCCGCGCAGCAGTTGTTCGCGTGCGTCTTCAGGATGTCGGAAACGGTTCTGAGGAAGCGGCAACCCCGGCGTAGAATCAGCTCCCGCATTGGTGTCGCAGATCAGCGGCAAAATCGGGATGGTAAAAAGGCGATGTCGAAATTTCAATGCTGCCTTTTTTCGCCGCGTCAGCATGTGCCGGCACAACTTTTCTGATCAGCTCACGCTGGCGATCAATTACAAATTTCTGATCGTCCAGCGAAAATCCCCGGCCCTTGCGAACCAGCTCTGCAATCTCCGGCTCCGCCAGAAAATATTCGTCAAACCATGCGATCTGCGAAAGCACCTGCAGATCGGTGAAATCTTGTGGCTGAAAGTATTTTTCCGCCTGCTCGGGCGCTGACCCGCTTCCCTGAAAACGGTTCCACAGCTCGGCATATCGAGGGTAGCGCCCGATCAGGTGTTCCGGATTGGCCTGAAAGAGATATTGCAGGGCAAAACGGCGTTCGCTGGAGTTGAGGTCGGCCGCAGGTCGTGCCGCCGCGCGAAGAAATGGGTCCTGCGCGCTCCCCGCGGAATAATCCTGAATCTGCGACAGGAGCGAAGGCACTAAATTAAAAGTTTGGTGGACCCCGGGAAACTCCTCCAGCAGTTTCACCATCCCGTAGTAGTCTTTCAGGGCGTGCAGGCGCACCCACGGCAGTCGGTACTCACCCGTGACCAAATCCTTATAGTAGGGCTGATGCTGGTGCCAGAGAACAACGACCCGAAGAACAGGCATCGACGGCGCGATTCCTAATTAGAATGAATAGCAGTCTAGCATGTGAGAACATTCGCAAGTCAGCGCACAATTTATGATTCCAAAAAACACGCCTACCGGGCCCGTGCGTTACGATGTCAGCCTTTTTTCTGCTGACGACCTCTATCTGTTCAATGAGGGCCGAAATTATCGGGCTTACAACCAGTTGGGCGCGCACCTGGCGTCATTCAACGGCGAACGCGGAACTTCGTTCAGCGTGTGGGCGCCGAATGCTCGAAAAGTCTCGGTCATCGGAAACTTCAACCATTGGAACAATGATTCTCATCCGCTCGAAGTCGCGTGGCGCCTCCGGAATTTGGGAGGGATTTATTCCCGGAATCGACAAAGGAGAAATCTACAAGTTTCACATCCTCTCGCATAACCATGATTTCGTAACCGAAAAGGCGGATCCCTTCGGAACTTATCACGAGCAGCCTCCGCGTACGGCATCAGTGGTTTGGGATTTGGATTACAAGTGGTCCGACGCGGAGTGGATGAATTCACGACGCCAGCCGCCAGACTTTGCAATCTCCAATTTCGATATATGAAGTTCACCTGGGCTCCTGGATGCGCGTGCCCGAGGAGGGCGACCGCTCGCTTAGCTATCGCGAAATCGCGCCCAAACTTGCTGACTACATTCTGCGCATGAACTTCACCCACGTGGAATTGCTCCCCATCATGGAGCATCCGTTTTATGCCTCATGGGGATATCAGACGACAGGATATTTCGCTCCAACTTCTCGCTATGGCACCCCGCAGGATTTCATGTTTTTCGTGGATTACCTGCACCAGCAGGGGATTGGCGTAATTCTCGACTGGGTGCCATCACACTTTCCCTCGGACGCGCACGGGCTGGCGTATTTTGACGGGACCCATTTGTTCGAGCATGCCGACTGGCGCAGCGGCTTCCATCCTGACTGGAACACCTACATCTACAACTACGGACGGAATGAAGTGCGCAGTTTTCTGATGTCCAGCGCCATGTTCTGGCTGGACAAATATCACGTCGACGGTCTACGGGTGGACGCGGTCGCTTCTATGCTTTATCTCGATTACTCACGCCGCGAAGGAGAATGGATCCCCAACAAATACGGCGGTCGAGAGAATCTGGACGCGATTGAATTCCTGCGGCAGATGAACCTGGAAGCCTATAAGGAATATCCGGGCATTCAAACCTACGCCGAGGAATCGACCGCATGGCCGATGGTTTCTAAGCCGGTTTATTTGGGTGGGCTCGGTTTCGGTATGAAGTGGGATATGGGCTGGATGCACGATACGCTGAAGTATTTTGCTTTTGATCCCATTCATCGCGGGTTTCACATAGGCATCCTGACCTTCCGCATGATTTACGGATTCACCGAGAATTTCGTGTTGCCGCTCTCGCACGATGAAGTGGTACATGGCAAAGGTTCCATCGTCGGCAAAATGCCCGGAGATGAATGGCAGAGATTCGCCAATCTCCGCCTGCTCTACGGCTACATGTTCGCGCAGCCCGGGAAAGAAATTGCTATTCATGGGCGACGAATTCGGGCAAGTGCGCGAGTGGGGACATGACATGAGCCTGGAATGGCACGTTCTGCAATTTCCAGTGCATTCGGGCGTGCAGAAGTGGGTTGAGCAGCTGAATCGGGCTTATCGCAATGAAGCAGCGCTGCACGAACAGGATAGCGATCCAGACGGTTTTGAGTGGGTCGATTGCAGCGATACTGGAGCCAGCGTGATCTCTATGCTGAGAAAAGGGAAAAAACCGGAAGACACCATTCTGGCGGTGTGCAACTTCACCCCGGTTCCCCGCGAGAACTATCGCATCGGCGTGCCCTATGGCGGGTTCTGGAAAGAACTGCTCAATAGTGACGCGGCGGAATACGCGGGCAGCGGAATTGGCAATCTCGGCGGCAAGGACGCTGAAGAGATACCGACGCATGGGCGGCCGTACTCTCTGGCCCTAACCATACCTCCGTTAGCGGCAGTGTTTTTCAAGCGCGGATCATAAAAAAATTTCACGAGAAAAACCGACCCACATTACCTCCGCAGAAATTGATACGCTAGTTTCATGCCAACCACAGGCGAACGATTCGAGCGTGCGGTTTCAATCATGGCTAGATTGCGCGCCCCAGGCGGGTGTCCGTGGGACCGAGAGCAGAGCTTCGACTCCATCAAGCCTTATACCCTCGAAGAGACCTACGAGGTGCTTGAGGCCATCGACAACCGCGACTGGGAGGAACTCCCTGGCGAGCTAGGTGATTTGCTTCTGCAAGTGCTCTTTTACTCGGAGATGGCTGCCGAAGATAAGCGGTTTCTCGATCGATGATGTTCTAGACCGGCTCTGCACCAAATTAGTCGATCGCCATCCTCATGTGTTTGGTGATGTCAGCGCCGAGACATCGGCCGAAGTCTTGCGCAATTGGCAAGCCTTAAAAGCCAAAGAAAAAGAGAACAAGAGGCTCAAGGCTGGCGTGGCAGAGGCCTCACCAAGCAGAAATCGGAGTCCACCCTGGCCGGAGTTTCATCGGCAATGCCGGCTTTGCTCGAAGCCCACAAGCTGAGTTCGCGCGCCGCCGGCGTGGGATTTGACTGGCCGGAAATCTCTGGCCTGTTCGAAAAGTTGAAGGAAGAAACAACCGAATTAAAAGCCGAATTGCAGACTCTGCCGGTACCGTTAACCTCCGCCCGTCGAGGCGTTGCAGGATCCGGCAAACCGCAAGTTCCGGAAGCGCTCCATCATCGACTGGAAGAGGAAGTAGGAGATTTGTTTTTCGTGCTGGTAAATATAGCGCGTTACCTTTCGCTCGATTCCGAATCTGCGCTGAAGAAGGCCAATCGCAAATTCAAACGCCGCTTTCAATGGATGGAAGCTCAGCTAAGTGCCTCCGGCCGTTCACCTCAGCAGGCAACTATGGATGAGTTAGAGTCATTGTGGCAGCAGGCCAAACAAGAGGAGCGTAGTTCCGATCACAAATGAAGATTGACGCCATCACACTGCATGAACTGCGAATGCCGCTCCGGCATTTTTTTGAAACCAGCTTTGGTCGGATTGAAGAGCGGCGGGTGCTTTTGGTTACTGCGAATTGCGCAGGCATCGAGGGCTGGGGGGAATGTGTAGCTGGCGAAGGCCCATTTTTCAGCGACGAATGGGTTGAGGCCGCATGGGCCACGATCCGCGAATTTCTCGCGCCCTCCCTGCTCGGGCAAAACATTGCGCGCGCAAAAGACTCTGCCGCTCTCATGGCGCGGGTGCGCGGCCACCGGATGGCCAAAGCGGCGCTCGAGAATTCTCTTTGGGATGCCGAGGCAAAAGCCATTAATCAACCCTTGTGGAAGCTGCTCGGAGGTACGCGCAAGGAGATCGATTGCGGCGTCTCAATCGGAATTCAGGACTCGCATGAACAGCTGCTGGAAAAGATCGACACCGAGCTGGCTGCTGGCTATCAGCGAATCAAAATAAAAGTAAAACCCGGCTGGGATGTTGATGTCTTGGCCAAGATTCGTAGCCGCTGGCCGAAAATTCTGCTGAGCTGCGACGCGAACTCTGCCTATCGTCCTTCCGACCTCGCCCATCTGAAAGATTTCGAGCAGTTTGGACTACTGATGATCGAACAGCCCTTATGGCACGACGACATTTTCCACCACGCCAAACTGCAGAGGGAATTGAAAACCGCGCTTTGCCTTGACGAATCCATCCATCACGCGCGCGATGCCGAGACCGCAATCGATTTGAAAGCCTGCCGAATTATCAACATTAAAGTCGGCCGGGTCGGAGGTCTTAGCGAAGCTATAGCCGTCCATGATGTTTGCGAACGCAACAAAATCCCGGTGTGGTGCGGGGGAATGCTCGAAACCGGCATTGGGCGGGCGCATAACATCGCGCTTTCAAGCTTGCCCAATTTCTGTCTTCCGGGCGACGTGTCGGCGGCGAAGCGCTATTGGCACGAGGACATCGTAGACCCTGAGATTGAAGTCACAGCCCGCGGAACAATTTCTGTGGCCCAGTCGGCCGGAACTGGCTATGTTCCGAAAATGAAAGTGATAGAGAAATTGACCGTCCGCAAGGAAGTTATTCGTGGCCGGGGGTGAAAGCTCGCGCAACCCAGCGATTCCTCAGTCGGAGCGATGATTCTCCGCCGTTTGGTTGGCTTTTCTTTCTGCCTCTACGGCGCCCGGCGGATTCTCTGCCGCTTCCTTCTTCAGAAGGTCGACGCCTTGCGCAAAAGTCAGATTGTGAGGAACGGGATGAAAGTCGGAATAGATATCGTTCGAGTGGATTCCGAGTTTCTTGAAGAGCAGAACTTTGCCGGTGAATGACAGCTGCATGTGGGTAACTTCCCAGGTGTGTTCGCCCACATCGGCCTGTTGAACCAGGAACCTTCCGCCGGGATCGAGATGGCCAAGTATTCCCCAGCCAAACTCGACTTCTTTTGAAAGCGTGCCATCGATTTCGGCGATGCGATTCTCAGTGGTATCGATCAGAAGATGTCCACTCATTCCGGTCAGAACCTGCTCTACGTGAGTGGGAGGATTGTAGTTCGGATTCGGACGAAAGTTCAGTCGAACCAGTTCATCTCCCGGGGCGCCCAGTCCAAGGTGCCCAGATTCTGTGCCATCGCGCGTGTATAGAAATGCGTCCGGCAATGCTTCGAGTATTCGCTCGGTATGGTCAGTATCTTCCTTCTCCTGCCTTTTTTTCTTCCGCAGGTCTTGTGGGCTCTGCATGTAGTTTGCCAGCCTGGCGTCTTCGTCATGCTTCTGCTGGGCGGTCAGCGGGTGCCCATTCTGCATGACCAGCAGGCCGGCAGTAGACTCACTGGTCTCGACCATCAGTTTGGTTTGCGAAAGCTGAGGCGTACGCTTTTCATCTTTAAAGCTGAAATGCGCGCCTGAAGCTTGGTTGGAAGTTACTTCGTTACGCGCGGCGCGGCGCACAATTTCAACCGGCGCGATATTTGGGCTTGCTTCCGCCAGAACTGAAGTCGCGGAAAGCGCAGCGAAGGTCAACATCAGTACGTAAGCAATATATGGCGGCTTTGCGCGCATAGACTTACCAGTAATTTAGAAGAGAACGGTGGCCTCGGCGTTGTATCCGGCGCCACTGCACATTTATACAACTGACCATCCGTTTGTAATGAGAATAGTTGACTTTGAATCCATTCCTCACCCTGTCAGGTCGAATGGTTTACAATCCTTTTTCAACTGATTCGGGCCGCGAAAGGGGTTCTGTATGGCTGGTTTAGAGAATTTCGCCAATATAGGAAAGTCGGTGGTCATCCGAGGAGAACTCTCCGGCAGCGAGGATATCTTTGTCGACGGCCAGGTGGAAGGCAGTATCCAGCTGAGCGGAAACAGTTTAACCATCGGTCCGAACGGCCGTATTCGCGCCGACATCACGGCCAAGAATGTGACGGTGAGTGGCTCACTCGATGGCAATATTGTGGCCGGTGAGCGTACCGATATGCGAAAAACCGCAGTTGTAAAGGGAGACGTGCGGACCCGGCGCATCGCAATCGAAGAAGGCGCTTATTTCACCGGCAAGCTGGAGATTCTGGGCGAAAGCAAACCCCAATCCGGTACAGGCGCGGTGGCGGCGGCGGCTGCAGCAACGCCTTCGCGTCCGGCGTCTCCTGCGACTGAGCCAGGCAAGTAACCTAGCTGCTGGATCGTGTTGCCGGGTAAGATTGACCATCAAGCGATGGAATGAAGTGCAGACGCGACTTCCCCAGGCGTTCGCGCAACCTATTCTGCAATGATGAAACTTTTTCGCAGCACTCCGGCGGCTGCGCCGGAACCGAAGACGCAGGAGCGGCTCTCGCGGAAATCCAGCGCCATGGGCGAGATTTCGCGGGTCCTCAAAACCGAAGCACCGCTCTGCATTCTCGATATCGGCGCAACTTCAGCCAGCAACATCCGATTTTTTACCGAGCGCGGGCACCGCATTTACAGCCAGGATCTATTGGAAGCTTCGACTGACCCGGGGCTGGCGATCAGCAACGAGCAGGGCTTGCCCACTCTCGATAGCAAGAAGTTCCTCGACGAAAACCTGGCTTACCCCAACACTCATTTTGATCTTGTCTTCTGCTGGAACCTCGCCGATTACATGGACGAAAGCCTGGTAAAGCCGGTCATCGACCGATTATGGTCGGTCATGAAGCCGGGGGCAATGCTGGTGGCTTTTTTCCATACCCGCGAGGCCGGACCGGATGCGCCCTATTACCGTTACCACATCACCGGCAACGACATGCTGGAAATGCATGCCTTAAATGCGAAATCGGCGTCTCGAAAGGGCCGTGCCGAACAGTCGAATTTTGCCCTGCAGCGGGTATTCAATAACCGGCACATCGAAAATCTTTTCCGCGACTTTGCCTCTATCAAGTTTTTTCTTTCGCGGGACAATGTGCGCGAAGTTCTGGTAGTGCGTTAGCGCGTCATTCTCACGATTTGGCGGCTGATGAAAGGCGAACTGGCAATCAGCGACAGCATCGGTTTCCGCGCAGCCCGTGGCCAGCGCAGCCATCCCCGCAACATAGACGAGACCTTGAATACGCGTCCCAATCGTTCCTGATAGGCGTGACTGTAAGTCGTCGCCGCTTCCGGCAGTGAGCACTTTCCGCTTAAAAAAGGGGGACAAGCATTCGGCCGCAAGCGCTCCGCTGCGCAGCGCCAACGAGATGCCATCACCGATAAAAGGATCAACAAAGGCCGCGGCGTCGCCCACCTGCAGCATAGCGTTTTGCAGCGGTTCAGGCTTATGAAAAACCAGCGGCGATGTAGTGACCGGTTCCATGGCCGGTTCCCACCTGCGGCTTCGTTGGCTTAACTCAACTTGCATGCTCATAAGCTCAGGGAACGTAGTTGCAACATCGGACCGGCACCATTGCACAGGTATTAATTCGCGTTCCATGACCGTCGCTTGCAGCATGGACGGGTTGCACGCCACAGTATCCGCCTTCAAAGAAATAGAGATCCGTTGATGGTGGGGGATTGTGTTCGTAAAAGTGAGCTTTGATCCCAATCCACGTCGGCTTTGACTATTCCGGCAACGTACCTCCGCACTGGTAAAGCTTGACCAGCGGCCGCTGGCATTGATCAGGGCAGCAGCTGTGAAAACTTGCTCTTCAGTTTTTATTTGAAACGGCCCTTGCCCATCGATTGAACGCACACTGGTCTCCGCCTGAGCACTCACTCCTAAAGCCAGGCAGCTTTGCCACAGCGCAGAATCGAGATCAAATCGCGCAATGCTGGCGGCCGGCGGTTTCACGCTCGCGCTGCAAAACAGATCCGTCGAGGAATATCCGGCTGTCGGAAATACGAGGTGCATCGCGCGCTAAGTCGCGAAAGCTGTATCCCAGGAGCTTTTCCAGTAATCCCAGCGATTCACCTGAAACGAATTCACCACACACTTTGTGCCGGGGGAAGCGCGTGCGCTCCAGCAACACCACCCGCGCACCGCGGCGCGCCGCCATAATGGCCGCCGAGCATCCTGCCGGCCCTCCGCCGATAATTGCCAAATCAAAAGTCATGACTACTCTGTGATGCTGCCTTCCAGGCAATCGACCCCCATTCGAAATAGAAAATGCTTTCGCGTCTCCACCTGCACCCCGGTGCTGCGAAAAAGCGCGCTCATCTCTTCAACCGTGTATGACTGTGTCACCGAGGCGGGTGCATCATTGCGGGTAATGCGGCTGCGATAAAGTGGGGCCCCCGCATAGGCAAGCGCAAGATGCAGCGGATGGCGCACCAGATCATTGGCAATTACCGCGACCCTGCACACCCGCAAAGCTTCGCGGGCGAACTGCACTACCACCTCGGGGGAGAGATGGTGAACGAACAATGAGCAGGAAACGAGGTCAAATGATGAATCGGCGAAAGGTACGCTCAGCGCATCGCCTGCGATCTTTATGTGCCGATCCATTTTGAGGGAGATGAGTGGTTGCACGATCCAGCAGGGTGACTTCCAACTTGATTCCTTCGTCTCTCAGGTCTCTGGCGGCCTGCAGCGGGACGAATCCCGTGCCGGCGGCCAATTCGAGCAAAGATAAGTGAGTCTTCCCGGTTTTGCGAGCCACTGCGCGGATCAGATCGCGGGTCGTAGAAACGCCGCCCAGATACCGGTTGAATGACTTCAGATCAAGCAGCGATCGCTCGATTTCTTCCGGGCGTGCCGGAGTCAGAATCCAACAACTCCAGCGTGGGGCGCCGCTTCATTTCAAGAATCTTAACCAATACGACGAACTGATTTTTGTCACCGGTAAATCAAAAATGGCATCGACTACGAAACTTCCGCCAGCTCTTCCTCGAGCAATTGCTTGTTGTAGAGGTCGCTGTAATAGCCGTTTCTGGCGATCAGTTCCTCATGAGTGCCAAGCTCGACAATGCGGCCGCTGTGGAGGACGGCAATGCGGTCGGCATTTCGCACAGTTGAAACCCGGTGAGAGATAAAAATCGTCGTTCTGCCCTGCATCACTTCGCGCAGGTGATTCAGGATCTTGTCTTCAGTCTGGGTATCTACGCTGGAGAGCGCGTCATCGAGCACCAGAATTCGTGGATTACGAATCAATGCGCGGGCGATCGCGGTCCGCTGTTTCTGACCGCCGGAGAGCGTAATGCCGCGTTCGCCGACAATTGTTTTGTATTGCTCGGGAAAATCTTCGATCTCAGTGGCAATGTTGGCAGATTCCGCCGCCCAGCGCACGTCTTGATCACTGGCATCCGGAACTCCGAAGGCAATGTTCTCGCGTATGGTTTCGCCAAACAGAAAAGTTTCCTGCGGCACGAATCCGATGTTCCGCCGCAAAAAAGCCAGAGGATATTCGCGCACCGATTTGCCGTCGATCAGAACCATGCCCGGTTCAACGTCATAAATTCGGGGAATCAGGCTGACCAGCGTAGTTTTGCCCGAACCGGTCGGTCCTACAATCGCAAGACTGCTTCCGGCTGGAATTCGCAAATTGATGTCGTGCAAAATCGGCGTGCCGTCATAGGAGAACTGCAAGTTGCGGAATTCGATCTCGCCATTGATCTCCTCGTCAGCAGGTTCCGCCAGTGACATGCGGGAGCATCCACGATCTCCGGCTTTTCTTCCATCAACTGGCTGATTCGGCCCAGCGACGCCGTTCCGCGCTGGAAGATATTGATCACCCAACCCAGCGCAATCACCGGCCAGGTAAGTTGCACCATGAAAGTATTGAACGCGGTGAATTGGCCGACGGTCATGCGGCCCAAGCAATACCTCGCGCCCTCCCAGCCACAGCACCAGCACAATGGCCAGGCCCAGCATGGTTTCAAGCGTCGGCCATAGCATGCCCATGAGCCGCACCAGCGTGAGGCTGCGCGCAATGTACTCGCGGTTCGCCGTCTCAAAACTAGCAATCTCGGCTTCTTCCTGCGCATAAGCCCGAATGATTCTGACGCCCGAGAAATTTTCCTGCGCCCGCGCTGAAATCTCCGAAAACATCGCCTGAATGCGCTCAAAGCGCTCATGAATCCGGCGTCCGAAATATTGAATGACGACGCTCACTACCGGCAGCGGCAGAAATGCGTAAAACGTCAGCCGGTGACTGATGTGCAGCATGAATCCCAATGCGAAAGCAGTAAAGACGATGGTATTGGCGGTGTACATGAAGCCCGGACCGAGCAGCATTCGCACCGCATTCAGGTCATTCGTGGCCTTGGCCATAATGTCGCCGGTGCGGGTGCGTTGGTAAAAGCTGTGCGAGAGGCCTTCCAGATGTTTGAAGAGATCGTTGCGCAGGTCGAATTCGATTTCCCGGGAAACTCCGATCAAAACCCAACGGATGAGGAATTGGAAGATCGCTTTGGTGCCGGAAACCAGCAACAGCAAAAGCGCGAGTACGCCGATTCTATGCAGCGAGATTCCGGCGTGGCGCATGTCGTCGATCGCGCGGCCGATGATCGGCGGCACCAGAACCCATGCCGCATTCATGACTAAAACGCACAATCCCGCCCCAGAGGTAACTCCGATGATATTTCTTTAAATAGGGAACAAGGGGACGAAGTCTTTTCGGAAACATGGGCTGCTATGTGGGATTTTAGCAGTACGGGGATACCTCGGGGTCGCGCTTCCAGGCAGGCCGATGTTAGCGTTGCGGCCTTTGGGACCGCCCGGCTTGTGACGCAGAAGGCGCACGAGGGCTCAGGAAAGCAGGCGGTGAAAGCCACTGCCAGCAGCACCAGCCACAATGCCAGAAATCCCCAGTTGGAATGGCTCAGGAAAGATATTGCACTGTCAAAGTTCATGAATTGCTCCGGAACTCTCAGTGAAAACCTACGACGCGGGCTAGACCCGCAAGCATTATGCGCCCGGAATTACGCCTCGGCGCAGCGAAACGGCAACTGGCCGGTTACCTCTTTGTATTCCCGTATGACCCGCTCGATGCCGCGGAGCTGCTGCTCTGCAGTCAAGTGCCGCCCGGAAATTTCCTGTTCAATGCGCCCCAACCAGTAGCCAACCGCCTCGTCAATTCCCGAGACGACTTCGTGCGCGATCATACTGACCAGATCAGAATGAGTTGATGTGGTTGCCAATGTACTCTCCCGTCGCGGCGCATGCAATCCCTAGTTCGAGGGCTGCACGTTCCGGTTGAAATGAGAAGGCGGAGTCCACGCAGTCGCGGAAATCCGCCCTCGATGCAGTTCTCAGTACTTACCTGGCCGGACAGAACTTATTGCTGTTCCGGCGCCGTCTGCTCTTTGTTCTGCATGCGCTCCTGCATGCGCTGCTGGTGTTGGGCGATGATGTCCGCGACTTTGGCCTTTTGGTCGGAGCTCAGCAGTTGTAAATCTGCGACGCCATTTTGGCATGCTCAATTTCAAGCTGCATGTGGGTTTGCGATTCCTGGGCCGCAATCGCCGCCACCTTGGCCTGCTCGAATGTTCCGCTGGTAATCAGCTGGACCATCTGCATATGGGCAGCATGCTCCTGCTGCATCAGCGGCTTCATGGTAGTTTTCTCGGCCAGGAAAATCTGTTTGACTTGAGCCTTCTGGTCATCCGTAAGGTTGAGTTGGTGGAGTGGTAGCTCCATCCCTCCTCCCATAAAGTTCCCGCGTGGATGATGCATTGGCGCGCCCAGCCCCGCCTTGCGCGAATGCCATGCCGGCGCAAAGCGTCAGTACAGCCGTCATTGCACTTAGTTTTGATTTCATATTTTTCACGTATTCCTCCTGATGTTCAGAAACTTGCTTCCCGAACTTTGTCCCCTACGTAGAATAGGAACACGGATCGTACAGGTTTGGCCGTAAAGAGTGAGTCAAACGGAGTAAATGTTTGTAAACCGTATACTTGCTGACTTTGACGAATCTTTACCAGATATTCTAAGTCGACCTACTAAAATGAATAACGTGGAGCGCATTCTTGTAATTGACGACGACGTCGAGCTTTGTTCGCTGGTCAGCGAATATCTTCGTCCCGAAGGCTTTCAGGTAGAAGCCGTGCACGATGGCAAAACCGGTCTCGCGCGGGCTGTCTCCGGCGATCATCTTTTGATTGTGCTCGATGTAATGTTGCCGGGGCTGAATGGTTTTGACGTTCTGCGCCGCATCCGGGATGGTTCGCGCATTCCGGTTCTACTGCTGACCGCACGCGGGGAAGATGTCGATCGCATCGTGGGACTTGAAATCGGCGCCGATGATTATCTTCCGAAGCCTTTTAATCCGAGAGAACTGGTAGCGCGCATTCGCGCGATCCTGCGGCGCTCGCGCAAGGGCAGGGAACAGGACGTACCCGAAGTCATTCGCGTCGGTGATGTCGAACTCGATCCTGCGACCCGTTCAGTGCTGCATCGTGGAAAGCCGATAGAGTTCACTTCCGTTGAGTTTGCGTTGCTGCAAGTACTGCTGCGCGAAGCGGGCCGAGTGGTTACCCGCGAAGCGCTGGTTGACGAAGTGTTGGGACGAAAATTTTCTCCGTTTGATCGCAGCATTGACATGCATGTCAGTAAAGTCCGCAAGAAGCTGGGAGATTCAGATACCGGCGATCACATCAAGACGGTGCGTGGCACGGGATATATTTTTGCTTTCACCCGATCAAAATCGAAGAACGCAACCCGATGAAAAGCCTTTTCCTTAAAATTTTTCTCTCCTTCTGGGTGGCGCAGGCGCTGTTCGTGGTCGTGGCCATTCTGGCTACTGTGGCCATGCGGCCGACCCGGCAGATTTCCGCGATTGAGGCCGCAGCAGCCAAAATTTCTTAGCGAAGCTATTGCCGCTTATCAGTCAGGGGGAGCCGATCGCCTGCGTGAATATCTCCACCGCCTCCACGAAAATCAGCACATTCGCGCAGCTTTATTCCGCGATCACGAGAGTCTGGTGGGACATTCGATCCCACCCTGGTTCGTAGAAGTAGAAAACGGGCAACGGCATACTACGGATACCTTTCTCGGCCGATTAAACCCGCACTTTCAAATGTTGAGGAATTCAACGACTCGGGCCCCGATGGTCATCAATACGCCCTGGTGACCGAATTACCGCCAGGGCAATCAGCGTTATTCGGCCCCAACGGAATTCCGGGCATCGGAATTGTGATCGCAGTATTGACTTCTGGGCTGGTGTGCTATTTTCTTGCGCAGTTCCTCTCCTCTCCCGTCATCCGCCTGCGCAAGGCTACGCAGAGACTTGCTTCCGGAGACCTCTCTGCCCGCGTGGGGAGCAATCCTTTGCAGATCGGCGATGAGATTTCCCAGCTCATGCGTGATTTTGACCTGATGGCCGAGCAGATTGAAAAACTGGTCAATGCGCAATCGCGCCTGCTAAAGGACATTTCGCACGAGCTTCGCTCGCCGCTGGCGCGGCTGAGCGTTGCGCTCGAACTGGCGCGGCAACGTACTGGGCCCGAAGGTCAAAACGTTCTGGACCGCATTAGCCTTGAATCAAGCCGCATGAATGAATTGATCGGAAGCCTGACGACCATCGCTCGCCTCGAGAGTGGCGCGGGCAGCCTGCGAAAGCAACCTGTGCAGTTGGAGGATCTGGTTCAGGAGATAGCTCGCGACGCGGCCTTCGAGGCGCAGGCGCGGAATATCCAAGTGGAGTGCGAAATTCTGGACGAGCTTCCCGCCAGCGGCGATCCTGCACTATTGCGCAGCGCGATCGAGAACGTGGTCCGGAACGCCACGCGTTACACTCGCCCCGGCACCGCGGTTGCAATCCGGGCGGAAAAAAGAAAGATCAGGAAATTTTGACGCAGCTTATATCCAGGTCAGCGATTCCGGTCCCGGGGTTTCCGAGGATGAGCTGGAGAAGATATTTGAGCCCTTCTACCGCATCGACGATGCCCGCGAACGATCCACCGGAGGAGTTGGACTGGGCCTGGCAATTACCGACCAGGCCATCAGGCTGCACGGAGGCTCGGTGCGCGCATCCAATCTGCCTGAGGGTGGGCTTTTGGTTGAGATGCATATTCCTTTGCAGCCTGGACAAGGGCTGCAGGAACAGCGGGCTCCGGTCGTTGCCAGCAAAGTTTTATAGCCCCGCGGGTTTGCTCTTTTCTCCCCATTCCTGATACACAATTGAGTACTCAAGTTTCGAAGCTTCAACTGTTTCGCGCCTCGTGGCTCGGCAAAAGCCCGGCTGCGCATGGCTGCAGACCGGCGACGGAAGCTTGAAACCTTGCGATGTTGAAATTTAGCAAACCTGACCTTCGCGGTTTGGAACCTTCTTCCGAGGAACAAGCATGGGCATGAAGTCTCGTTGGGTACTGGCTGTGTTGGCGATTGCGCCAGTGTTCGGGTTCAATAGCTGCAGCGGATCCAATAGCTATCTCCACTACCACCAGCTTTATGTGGGTTGCCACCCAGGGCGATCAAATGGTGCGTTCCTACACCATAAGTCAAACCGACGGCGCGATTAGCCCGACGGGAACGAACGGCACCCCTGTTGCCTACCGGCGTACAGCCTGAGGCCATGGTTATCGCGCCGAACGGCGGGGCGATGTTCATCGTAAATGCGGGGGGAACGGTCACGGCGTATACCGTCAACGGCGATGGCACTCTGGCGGCCGCCGGTTCACCGGCAAACGCTGGTTCCATGCCCGTCGCGCTGGCAACGGATCCGGCCGGAAAATTTTTGTTTGTGGCGAATCAGGGCACCGCCACCGATCTTACTTCTGGAACAATTTCAGTTTTCGCGATTTCGGGCACGAGCCTTTCTTTGGCAGGCACATTTCCCACCGAACTGCCGACTGATATCAGCGGCTCCGGCCCGAGCGGCCTTGCGGTTTCGCCTGTCGGCAGTTACCTCTACGTTGCCAACCAGTTCAGCAATAACGTGCAGAGCTATTCTTATGATGCTTCCGGCAATTTGACATTAATCGGGACCTATACCGCCGGGACTAACCCTGCCGGACTGGCTTTTTCGCGATGCGCGGGTATTGCGGCAAATACCACAACGGCTGTTTGCCCCGTCAGCGATGACAATAATCTCTTCGTCGCTAACTCAGGTTCGAACAACCTGAGCATTTTTTCCGCTTGCATTCAGGTATCTGCATCATGCGTTGCGCCCGACGGCACTCTGGCGGCAATTCCCTCGAAAGCAACAGTCGGCGCGGGAGTTGGTCCGGCCACGATCCTGATTAATCGCACATCCGACTATGTTTACGCGGTAGACCGCGGGTCAAGTCAGGTTTCGGAATATCAATACAGCCCGGCGACCGGCGTTCTTACGCCCCTGGCAACCGGTTCGGGCGGAGCCTCGGTTTTCTCTGGCAGCATCACGTTCAACGTTGCGAATAACGCCAGCACCTTCAACTGGGTGGTTTTAACTAACAACGGCTCCTCCAACTTGTCTACTTTTCAGGTCGCGGTCACCGGAAAACTTATCGCTCCCACTACCGGCACATATGCCGTGCAGGGCCAGCCCTCGGCAATTTTGCTGAGATGAGGTTCCCCGCCTGGATTTCATTCAAATTGGCGCCATGAGACACATGCTGCGATTTGTTATCGTCTTATTAATGAGCACGCTGGCAGCATCGCAAACTATCAATCCGCCCCAGGCGATTACTGATCCCAAACAGATCACCGCGAAGCCCGATGCCAACGTCGAGCAGGGCGAGGAAGGGCTTATCCCTGGAGCGGCTGTACATGACTCGGCAGATCGGCGGCTACAGCCTGGTCGCCCGATGGCAAGATCATCGTCTTCGTTTCAAACATCACTGGACGAAATAATTTGTGGCTGGTTCCTGCCGAGCGGCGGATGGCCTACGCAGCTTACCGTCAGCGATCAGCGTCAGTCGCACCCTTCGTGGTCGCCGAATGGCAAATGGATCGCCTATCAATCCGACTATGAGGGCGATGAGCAGTGGGATATTTTTCTGGTTTCGCCAACAACTGGACAGATAGTGAATGTCACCAAGACCCGCGAAATCTCAGAAGAGAGTCCGGTCTGGTCGCCGGATGGCCGTTATCTGGCATACATCGTCAAACCGAAAACTTCGTCAGTTTTTGAAATCGATGTGTTCGACACGCTCCTGCGCGATGTGAAGCACATCACCTCGAACACGCCAGCCGACAAGCTGAATACCAATCCCATCTGGTCGAAAGATGGGAAGCTTATTGCTTACATGCAGGAAGACGCGAAGGGAACTGATTCAAATATTTTTGTGGCTGATGTTAAGACGGCGAAAAGCGTTTTGGTGACGCCGCATAAAGGCGAGAAGCTTTACGTTGCGAACGACTTTTCGCATCCGACGGCAAGGCCCTGCTGATCACCAGCAACGCCGCCAACGAATTCGAAAATGCGGCTCTCCTGCGATATCGGCACAAAAAAGATTAAATGGCTGACCGAAGAAAAGTGGGAGATCCATGGCGGCAATTTTTCTCCGGACGGAAAGATCCGCCACTTTCCGCGCCAACGTCGACGGTCACGCCGACCTGTATTTCTATAACCTGGCTTCCGGCACAACTACGGAATTGCCGCTTGCCTAAAGGCGTGAACTCATTCGGCGGCGCAGAATCCGCCTTCTCGCGCGACGGCAAAAAGCTGCTCTATAACCATAATGGCGCCAACGCCCCGGGCGATGCTTGGACTTACGACATCACTACTGGAAAGTCGACCCAGGTAACGCATTCGCTGATGGCAGGCGTCCCTGCGGATCACATGGTTGAGCCGGTTCTGGTTCACTATCCCAGCCGCGATGGCAAGTGGACGATCTCTGCGTGGGTCTATGTAACCCGCAACATGCAGCGCAATGGGCAGAACGCGGCGATTGTTTACATCCACGGCGGGCCGAAGTCGCAGAGCGTGGATTCATTCAACCGCTTTATTCAGCACATTGTGAATCAGGGATACATGGTGATCGCGCCCAACTATCGCGGATCGACCGGCTATGGCAAGGCATTTGAAGACGCGAATCTCTTCGACATGGGCGGCGGCGATTTGCAGGATGTGCTTGCCGCCGCCGACTTCCTCAAGCAGACGGGCTATCCCGATCCTAAAAAGATTGTCGCTATGGGCGGCAGCTACGGCGGCTACATGACCATGATGGCCGTGACCAAAGCGCCGGATATGTGGGCTGCAGGCGTGCCGATCGTGCCGTTTGTAAATTGGTTCACCGAAATTGAGAACGAAGATCCGGTGTTGCAGCAGTCGGACTTGGCGACGATGGGCGATCCGAAAAAGAACCCTGACTTTTTCCGCGAACGCTCACCGTTCTTCTTTGTTGATCAAATCAAGGCGCCATTGCTTTTATTAGCTGGAGGCCATGACCCGCGCTGTCCGAAGGAGGAAACAATTCAAGTGGTCGATGCGATGAAAAAACACGGAGGCGTGGCGGATTACAAGATCTACGAAAATGAAGGCCATGGCTTTGCGAAAGTGGAAAATCAGATCGATGCGTATCGACGGGTCACAGATTTTCTCAAAGCCCACGTGCCGCCGGCCGATTGTGGATGCAAACTGGAGTGAGTGCCGGCACCGATTGAATCTTCATAATTCTTGTCGCATGTTCAGCGGCGAGAAATCTGCTCCTGGTCTGCAACAATCGCACGCGTCAAGCCTGCAATCGTGTACTCCTCTGCTTCCACGTGCACCGGCAATCCAAATTCGCGCAGCGTCGCTGAAGTGATCGGCCCGATCGAAGCCAATCGAACTCCATCTAACGGATTCTTGTTCGTATGGGACGGGTTCGTGTGGGTGGGTTTGTGTGGGCGGGCGCCCTCGCCCGCCTAGCAGTGCAACAAAATTCCTGACAGTTGAAGAGCTAGTGAAAGTTATAACGTGCGGTCTTTGTGCCGGATCCTTCATCACGCGACTGCAGTTTCTTCTTCGGAAGCCGCGGGCACGACGGTTTCGTATCCTTCAACTACTTCCACCGTTGCGCCCATCTCGCGCAACTCCCGAGGAATCACGTCGCGCGCCACGGCCGCACGAACTAACAGGACGCGCTGCCCTCGAACCTTCTCTCGCAAACTTTCAACCACCGATTCGGCCACATACTTGGCAGGCACGACCGCAACCTTCAATCCCATCTCTTCGGCAGCGCTGCGAGTTGAAGGTCCGATGGTCGCAACCTTCAGATGCGACAATTTCGTCAGTCTGAATGCCTAGTTCCTTCATTCGCGCACGCGAGCGCCTCAACCCCATTTACGCTGGTCAGAATCAGCCAATCGTATTCGGAGATTTTCTTCAGCGCAGTATCGAGTGGCTGGAAAGAACGGGGCGGTCGAATTTCGATGAATGGAATCTCGATGACGTCCGCGCCCAAACCTTGCAGTTCACGCAGACAACGCACTGGCCTGTTGGCGAGCTCGTCCGACCAGCACGCGAACCCCGGCCAGAGGCTTGCTTTTCTTTGCTGGGTCTTTCATTTCACGCCTAAGCCGCGCCGGCGCATTAACTCAGCGACGCCCGAAATCGCCGGATCCGAGTTCTCACTTAGAGCCCGAATTACATTTTCTTGTTCAGCCTTTGTCCGGTTCTGGCTCAGTTTGAACTTGGTTTCGATGCGGGTGACAGCGATCTCGAAGGCGACGATGTGATTCAACATGCGGCTGCGATATTGCTCATCGAAAGAGTTCCACTGCTGCAGATACGAGGAATCAAACTGGGAGATCAATTCAGCCAGCACTTCGTGTTTGTCTGTGTCGGCGGGCAGGATTTTCCCACGTCCATAAGCGTGCACCGTCGCATAATTCCAGGTGGGAACACTTTCGCGGATTTCATAAAGTGCCGGCGAGATGTATGCATGCGGCCCATGAAAGATAAGCGAGCGATTCCTGATGCTCGATCATTTTCCAATGCGGATTGGCCTTTGCCACATGCGCACGTACGACCAACTGCTCGCCGCCCTCAGTAACAAGTACCGGAAGATGGGTGGCGAACGGTGCGTCTTCATGATTCGAGACCAGAATGGCGAATGGATTGGCACGCATAAAAGCCAGTGTGGTCGCCTTGATTCTTCGATCCGATTGAATTCGGGAATATACATTGATCTTTTCTGCTAAGCGAGATTCAATTCGCAAACCTACGGCTGTTCAGGTAATGGCGCGGCATTGAGCATAAACCTGCTCAAGAATAGTCCCTCCGCCCTGCTGCAGCAGGCGGCCGCCGACCCGCTCACCGAGTGAGACCGCATTCTTACCGTCGTCAGCTTCACGCAGGATGGTTTTCCCATCCGGGCTGGCGACGACGGCTTCCAGATGCAAAGTGCCGCCGCTGAATTTCGCGCTCGCTCCAACCGGTACCTGGCAGCCTCCGCCGAGGGTCTTGAGCAGTGCCCGCTCACACTCCGTCTCGGATCGCGCGGCTTTATCGTCCAAAAATGCCAGCGCGCTGCGCACATCGTCATCGCCGGCGCGAATTTCTATCGCCAGCGCTCCCTGTCCTGCTGCCGGACACATGATTTCAATCGGCATCGATCTGCCGGACCAGTTCCGTTCTGCCCAGCCGCCTCAATCCAGAAAGCGCAAGAATGATGGCATCGTAGTCTCCGGCTTCGAGCTTGCGCAAACGCGTGTCGACATTCCCTCGCAGCGGATGAATTACCAGGTCCGGCCTCAGAGCTCTCAGTTGCGCTTCGCGCCGCAGACTGCTGGTGCCCACTTTCGCATTGACGTGGTAAATCTTCTATCGTGGGGTACTTCGCCGAGCACAGTGCATCACGAGGATCTTCGCGCGCTGGTATCGCCGCAATTTCAAATTGCGCCGCCAACTCAGTGGGCAGATCTTTCAGACTGTGCACTGCCAGATCGATCTGCTCTGAGGCCAGCGCATCTTCAATTTCTTTCGTGAACATGCCCTTGGCGCCGACTTTTGACAGCGCCACATCGAGAATCTTGTCGCCGGTGGTATGAATGATTTGAATCTCAACTTCGTAGCCGCGTTCGCGCAATCGTGCGGCAATGTGATTTGCCTGCCAGAGAGCCAGTTGCGAGCCGCGCGACCCGATTCGCAGGCGCAATTATCGGCTCCTTGATCCGGAGCCCGCTTCGGCTTTGGCGGACGGCTTTTTCCTCGGCCGCTTTATCTTTATCCTGAAGATTGAAAATTTTCTTGAATGCTTCGGTCAGCGTAGTGACTTCTGGGCCGGCGGCGGCCGATTTCAACCGCGTAATTGGCGTGTGCAGAATCTTGTTCACGATGCCCCGAGTCAGCGTCTCCAGCGCCTGCTCCTGCTCTGGCGAGAGTTGCCCTAGCCGTCCACGAACCCGGTCGAGTTCCGCTTGCCGGATGGTCTCGACATAATCCTGAAGCGAGACGATGGTCGGCACAACATGCAGCGATTGCACCCGCGCGTGAAAACGCCCCACCTCGTCTTCAATAATATTTTCGGCGCGCTCCGCTTCTTTGCTCCGTTCGGCGGCGTGTGAGGCGGCCGCTTCCTGCAGATCGTCGATGTCATAAATAAAAATGCCGTCCAGTTTATTCATCTCCGGATCGACATCGCGCGGCACCGCAATATCGATGAAAAACATGGGACGGTTTTTCCGGCGGCTCAAGAATCTTTCGCCATGCTCTCGCTTAAAAATCGCAACCGGAGCGCCGGTGGATGTAATGACAATATCCGCCTGCTCGCAGTGGTCATACAACTCGTCGAAGCGAATGGCGCTGCCTCCAAAGCGTTGGGCTAGGATTTGCGCGCGCTCGTAGGTGCGGTTGGCGACGAATACTGGCCCTGCGCCTCGCGCCATCAAGTGCCGCGCCGCAATCTCAGACATCTTGCCCGCGCCCACCAGGCAAACCTGCTTCCCCTCCAGCGAGCCGAAAATTCTTTCGGCTAATTCCACTGCCACAGATGCAATCGAAACCGAGGACGATCCGACAGCGGTTTCGTTGCGCACTCGTTTCGCAACCGCAAACGCGCGGGTGAGCAGAAGGTCCAGATAAGATTGCACGGTCCCGGCGGCGCGCGCCGTGGCGTAGGCCTCTTTTACCTGGCCCAGAATTTGCGGTTCGCCGACCACCAGCGAATCCAGGCTTGAGGCCACGCGAAACACATGCCTTACTGCATCGTTTTCGCGGTATTCATAGAGATGCGGTTCATACGACGACGGTTCCAGCCCGAAGTGCTCGCGCAAAAATTGGCGCAGATCGGCGCTTCCATTCGCGGTGTGCGCCAGCACCTCGACCCGGTTGCAGGTGCTGAGGATCATCGCCTCCCGCACTCCGGTCACGCCCATCAATTGCCGCAATGCGTCGGCAAGTTTCTTGTCGGGGATGGCCAGCTGCTCGCGCACTTCGACCGGCGCGGTCTTATGGTTCACGCCCAGCAGCTGGAAGTTCATGGTGACAGCCTATGCACCGCGCTGAAGTAATTCGCCGCCCAAGCCACAATGGCCAGCGCAAAGGTGCCGGCGGCCAGGAATGCCGCGCGCCGTCCGCGCCAGCCGGCGCTCCATCGCGTGTAAAGCAGGATGAGATACACCACCCAAGTCAGCAGCGAAAGCAGAATTTTAGGATCGCGAAAATTCACCTGCCCGAAGCGCGCCTGCGCGATCACCATTCCCGCCACCAGACCCGCCGTCATGAACGGCAACCCAATCAGCAGCGAGCGAAATCCGATGTCGTCGGTGACTTGCAGCGCCGGCAAGCCGAGACAACAAGCCCGTCGAGCGCTTGGCCTTGAGCATATGCTCCTGAATCAAGTAAATCAGGCTGGCGCTGAAGCTGATCACCAGAGCGGCGTATCCCGCGAAAATGAGTGTGATGTGAGCGATCAGCCATCCTGTACGGGCCGACGCAGAGGCGAGCACAAACGATTCCATTCCGCTCAGCCCCACGAATGTCAGCAGAAAAACCACAGGGAAAACAACAATGCCGGGAGAAGTGGTCTTGTAAATCAGATACACCAACAGGAAGACCACCATGATGAGAAACCCGAGCACCGAAGCCGCCAGCGACAGCGAAGCCAGGCTCATCTCGCCGGACTGATGCACGGTCTCAACGATGGCAACAAAGTGGAAGATCATGCCGAGATAAGCGGCATGAAGCGCGATGCGGTTCAGGACTTCACGGGTACGAGTCAGTGCGACCAGGACGTAAAGCAGTCCCAGGCCATAGAGCCCCAAAGCCACCCGCAGCCAAATATTTGCCATTTGCGTCGCCCGAGAGCGAGATCGGGCTATTGCCGCCATTATATCGGCTCTGGACGGCCTTTCCCCAAGATGTGGTAAGCGCCATGATCTCTGTATTCTCTCAGGCGGAAGGTGTTGACCAGTCGGGCGGCCGGCTTCAAAAGCCTTTAACCGTATAGATCGCGAACAACCGCGGTAGCATCGCGAATGGCCTTGGTCTAGCCCTTCGGTTTCTTCTTCCCTTTCGATCTGCGCAGTCTTGACCCGCCGAGGGCCGAACTCTTCCTTGAGAATGCCCGCCGGCGGAGAGATATTTGCCCTCTGTTTAATTTGGTCGAGAGCGTCAGCAGGGAACTCTTTCACTTCGAGCAGTTCTTCCCAATGAGTGTAGTAACCGTGGCGGTTTCGGTGATTCACAATGCGGTATGCGAGATTTTTCGCAATTCCGGGAAGTTGAGTCAACTCTTTGACGGTCGCGGTGTTGATATTGATGGTGGTGATCATATTGTCGACTTAGATGTGCTTCGCGCCCTGAGAGGTGCTTCATACCTTGAGAGCAGAAGAGATTTGTCGACCAGAGTTCTTGGAGTACGCTGGGCAAACGCACCAGCCATCGCGGAATCAAAGCTGAGCCAGCATTAAACACGCCCAATTACGCTGTGGGCCGCGAGCCAAAGTGAGAATGTCATTGTGACTGCGCCAACACAATCGCGGATGCCCATCAAGCGCATTGCCGCTATCGCTGTGGTCGTACTCCTGTGTGTCGCGGTTGCGGGCGTCGTGCTGCTGCACCATTTCTGGCCCTTTACCGAATCGTCGGTGCGAGCCAGACTCGGCGAGAGTACCGCGGCGAACGTTAAGTTTGGAAGTTTTCAAGAAAAATATTTTCCGCCCGGCTGCGTCATGGAAAACGTTGTTTTCCAACGCGGCAACTCTGGGCCGTCTTTGATTTCAATTCGCCGCCTCACAATTAGCAGCAATATGGTTGGATTGTTGGAGCACCACATCAGCCTGCTGCACGCAGAAGGCATGCATGTAACCCTGGGGCGCTCAGACTTTTCCGCGGACATATCTTCCTCACAACCAACCATTATCGACACGTTGGTAGCCGACGATGCGGTTCTCGATGTTCAGCGGAAAGCACAGCCTCTGCAAGTTCGTCTTCCACAGATTCCAGGTGCAAAACCTTGGCGGTACCGGCGCCATTAAATTCGCCGCGATCTTCGATAATCCGATGCCGGCAGGACTGATACAGACTTCCGGACAGTTCGGCCCCTGGAACTCGTCGGATCCAGGCGGTACGCCTGTCTCAGGCACATACACGCTGTCAAATGCTGATCTCGGAGTGTTCGACTCTATTGGCGGAGTGCTCTCTTCTGATGGAAACTTCAAGGGAACTTTCAAGCAGATGGAAGTGGAAGGCTCAACAACGACGCCTGAATTCACAGTGGCGTACACCCAACACAAACTTCCTCTGCAAACACAATTCAAGGCTGCGGTAAACGCCATCAATGGCGAGACGATCTTGCACAGCGTCAAGGCCAATTTCGGACGCGACCAGATCGACGCTCATGGCAGCATCGGCAGGCAGGCGGACGGAAAACACGCAGCTGTAATTGAACTGAATTGCGATCGTGGACGGATTGAAGATACTTTTTATCCGTTTATCAAGAGCTCCAGGTCTGCCGCTGGTCGGAAACGTCGGCTTTCCAGATGCATGTGGTGATTCCATCAGGGCAGGAACGCTTTCTAAAGAAAATCGAGGTGCGAAGCGATTTTCGGATTCAGGAAGCACGATTCACCAATCCTCAGACTGAATCTCGTCTGAGCAAGATTTCCGAGCGCCACGATCAAAAGCAACCGGACGACAATATGCGAGCCGATTTGAGCGGAAGCGTCCGATTGTTGAATGGAATCGCGCGGTTTTCCAAGCTGTCCGCCCGCGATGGCGCAGCGACGCGCATGGTTCCAAGGGAATTTCGACTTAACCAACGAACGAGTTGACATGCATGGCAAGCTCACGACCCAGGCCAGCTTGGGCAATACCACGTCGGGAATTAAGGCGGCTTTCGCGAAAGCGCTTGAGCCTTTGTTCAAAAAAGGCCGGCACGATAAGGTAGTGCCGGTGAAAATCGGCGGAACCTATCGCAATCCCAGCTTCGGGCTGGATGGCGTGTGACCTGGCAAAGTTTGAATGAAGGCTAATGCTTCTTTGATTTCGGCTTGGGTTTCGAAGCAGACTTCTTCGGCGGCGCTTTTTTCGGTGCGGACTTTGGCTTTACCGGCGCAGCAGGCTTGGCCGGTTCCTTCTCGACTTTCCCTTTAGCCACAGGCTTGGCTGAGGAAGCGGCTTTTTCCTGAGCTTTCGCGGCCGCTATGGCCGGCACTGGTTGGCCTTTGCCTTTTTTCCCTGTCGCAGGCTGAGCAGCCGCGGGCTGGGCCTGCGCTGCAGCCTTCGCGGCGCGTCCACGCCGCGGAGGTGGCGGAGGCGGTGGTGGCGGCGGAGCCAGCGGCTTCAGGAAATTCATGCGCTCAGTTCGTGTGCGCAGTTTGCCGTCGAGCAGCAACATGAAAACTTCTTCCGCAATTTTCGGATACTCCGGCAGTTGCGGCGTAATCAGCAGCTCCGTCATCTCCGGCAACGGAATCTTCTGCTGCACTTCGCGCCATTTGGTAAAGAAATTCTTGATCTTCTGCTCAACCGCCTGCTGCCGCGCGGTGACTGCCAGGAACAACACCATTTCCGGCCGGGCATTGGAGAGCAGTTTCCAGGTTCTTGATGGCGTGGCCGCTTCCTTGCCGCTAAGTCGTTTCGCCAGTTCCTTCGCATGGTCCTCGATATCGCGCCAGGCTTCCACCAGGTCTTTGCGGGGAATGAGTTTGCGGATATCAGAAACTTCTTTGTCGCTGAGCTTCGCAGTCAGGAAATGCAGCACCGCGGCCGCCGGATCGGGTGTGTAACCCAGTTCGCTCATCTGCTGCCGTGTACTGACCAGCTCCGAAAGGCCGTTAGTGTCGACTTTGGCAGTCGTCCAGTGCGCGCTTAATACCTTGAGCCAGCCCTCTTTTTCCAGCACTCGAACGACGTTCAGCGGATCATCTTCATAGGCCAGTTGCTCGATCTCATACCCGATCGCGCGGTTGGTGATGTATTCGATGTAATTATTTTCTTTGGCTGAATCGTAACGTGCCTGAGTGCGCTCCTCCAGCGGCCACTGGAAGCGCGCGGAGAACCGTGATGCCCGGATCAGACGGGAAGGATCTTCCACGAATGCGTAATTGTGAAGCACCCGGACCAGCTTTGCCTCGATATCGGCGGCGCCATTGAAGGGATCGAGCAGGAGGCCCCGTGAGCCCGGGTTCAAAGATAGTGCCATCGCGTTTACAGTGAAATCGCGGCGGCGGAGGTCCTCAATGATTGTGGCCGGAGCAATGACTGGAGGCTTGCCGGTCTTTTCGTATTTTTCGGTTCGGGCGGGACTGATCTCCGCGCGTACTGCCCCCCGGAAGAGTCAAATATAGGATTTTCAGGTCGTCGTCCCGACCCTCCAATGACCGCCCCGGAACGCTCGAATTCCTTCTGCAGTTTGAGAGGATTTCCCTGAACGGTGAAGTCCAGATCGCGGATGGGGAATCCGCTGATGATGTCGCGCACCGCGCCGCCCGTCAGATAAACGTTCATCCCGGCATTGCGCGCAATATCCTGAACTTGAATGACGCCCTTTTGCTGGTTCGGCGTCAACCGAAGTTCCATTGTGTATATGTAGTCAGCCATTCCTGGTCTTGCGCTGCCCTACCTGCACCAAATCACTGGCTTTAAGCCCTGGTTCCACGCAACCCGCAGAATTCCACAGCCTTACTTGTGGAAGCCTGTGGATATCTTAATAAGTGCTTACGCATGAATAAGATAATTCCAATTTTGAGGGGCTGCATGAACTACAAAAAATAACACAACGTTATTGTTTTGGCTACTATGTAGCTGGATACCCGAATCTTTTTATGCCGGAAATGAGAGGATGGAGGGAATTGAATCAATGAGTCATTGAGTCACTTGATCATTGCAGACCTTGATTAGCTTATTACGGGACACTGTTGGCCGAGGATCGGTGCCGCGGCTTGGTTCAATGATTCAATGATCCGATGATTCAATGACTCAATATCTCCATGCCTTCCACTCACAAAAAGGTGATCGTCCGGAAAGTCGATCGCGACACCATTAACGGACACGTTGCGCCCGGCACATTTCGTCCGCGATGGAAAACTGGAAATCCTGAACACCTCGGGCAACGTGGTGGCGATTGAACTTGATGATATCAAATGCGTGTTTTTCGTCCGCGAATTCGGCGATTCCGATGCGCTCTCGCGAAAAACTTTCACCACGCGCCCGCGCTCGGAAGGTCTGTGGGTGCGCATAAAATTCAAAGACGGAGAGATTTTAGAGGGATTAATGCCGAACGATCTTAGCCTGACCACGGCCGAGGGCTTTCTGATCAATCCTCCTGATCTGCGTTCGAATGTGCAGCGGCTTTTTGTGCCTCGGGGAGCGCTGGAATCACTGACGGTCCTGGCTGTGATTGGCGCCACTCGCCGGCCGCGCCACGGCCCTACTGATCTGCGCCAGGTGCCGATGTTTGGGGAGTAGGTCGAGCCCCAGCGGGCATGCGTCGAACCTCAGGGCCGGGCATCTAATATGCTAGGCTTCTAATAACCGGGCGTGTGCCCGTTGAAGGACTTAGATTTGATCAATGCGACTTTAGGCAAGGTTTTCGGAACCCGGAATGATCGCGAAATCAAGCGACTGCGCCCGCGCGTGGCCGCGATCAACGCGCTTGAGCCCGAGATGAAGAAGCTCTCGGACGATCAGCTGCGCGCTAAAACTGACGAGTTCCGCAAACGCATCCAGGACCGCCTGAGCCGCATTGCCGATGAACCTGATGCTGACTCCGAACGCCTGAAGCAACTCGAAAAAGAACGGCTCGACGCCATCAACGAAGTGCTCGATGAAATTCTCGAAGAAGCTTTTGCGGTGGTGCGCGAAGCCGGACGCCGGGTGCTGAACATGCGTCACTTCGACGTGCAGCTCATCGGCGGCATGGTGCTGCATCGCGGCACAATTTCAGAAATGAAAACCGGCGAAGGCAAAACGCTGGTTGCGACCCTGCCGGTTTATCTGAATGCGCTCAGCGGGCGCGGCGTTCACGTGGTCACCGTCAACGACTACCTGGCCAAACGCGACTCGGAATGGATGGGCCAGCTATATCGCTTCCTGGGTCTTACCGTCGGTGTAATCGTTCACGATCTTGGACGATCAGGAGCGGCGCGATGCCTATGCGGCCGATGTCACCTACGGCACCAACAACGAATTTGGTTTCGATTACCTGCGCGACAACATGAAGTTCGACCTGAAAGATTGCGTGCAGCGCCAAGCATAATTTCGCCATCGTCGACGAAGTCGACTCCATCCTGATCGACGAAGCCCGCACCCCGCTGATCATTTCTGGCGCCAGCGAAGAATCGACCGACAAGTACGCACGCGTGAATCGCATCATTCCCAATTTGGAGAAGGGCGAATCCATTCCTGGCGGCTCCGGGCGAACCAGACGAAATGACCGGCGACTTTGTGGTCGATGAAAAACATCGCAATGCTGTCATTACCGATAACGGATGGGAAAAAGTCGAACAGCTTCTGGGAATCAGCAATATCGCCGATCCCGAAAACTGGGACCTGAAGCACCACGTCGAGACCGCAGTTAAGGCACATTCTCTTTATCACCGCGACGTCGAGTATGTCGTTAAAGACGGCGAGGTCATCATCGTTGACGAATTTACCGGACGTTTGATGCCGGGCCGCCGCTGGTCTGACGGTTTGCACCAGGCAGTTGAAGCCAAAGAAGGGGTGAAGATCGAGCGCGAGAACCAGACCCTGGCGACCATCACCTTCCAGAATTATTTCCGCATGTACAAAAAACTGGCGGGCATGACCGGAACCGCGGAAACCGAAGCCACCGAATTCGGCAAGATTTATAACCTCGATGTTCTGGTCATTCCCACCAACCAGCCGCTGCGGCGAGTTGAAAATGCTGACTTGGTTTATCGGACGGAAAAGGAAAAATATTTTGCCTCGGCAGATGAGATCCAAAAGCTGAATGACGCCGGGCAGCCGGTGCTGGTGGGCACGACTTCGATTGAGAAATCCGAGCGCCTGTCTGATCTTCTGAAGAAGAAAGGCATCAAGCACGTGGTGCTCAATGCCAAGTTTCACGAGAAGGAAGCCGAGATCGTTGCCCAGGCGGGCCGCAAAGGCATGGTGACTATTGCCACCAACATGGCCGGTCGCGGCACCGACATTTTGCTGGGCGGCAATGCCGAATTCAAAGCCAAGCAAGAGTGTGTGCAGAAGAAAATCGCCCAACCCTTGCGTGCCGCCCAGGGCCAGATACAGGTTGGGGTCGACGATTCCACCAGTACCGTCTGGTACTACTCCGGTAGCGAATACGTAGTTCCCACCGAGCTGTGGAACGAAGCTCTGACCCGTTACAAACAGCAAACCGATAAAGAACACGACGAAGTTATCAATCTTGGCGGCTTGTTTATTCTCGGCACCGAGCGGCACGAATCCCGCCGCATCGATAACCAGCTGCGCGGACGCGCCGGCCGGCAGGGCGATCCCGGAGCTTCGCGTTTTTATCTTTCGCTCGAAGATGATCTGATGCGCATCTTCGCCAAGGAGTGGGTCTCGAAGCTATTGGAGCGCCTGGGCATGGAAGAAGGCGTGCCCATTGAGTCGAAGCTAATCAGCCGCCGGATCGAGAAAGCCCAGGAAGCGGTCGAGGCGCAGCACTTCGAATCCCGTAAACACCTGCTCGAGTATGACGACGTAATGAACAAGCAGCGCGAGGCCGTCTATGGCCTGCGCCGCCAGTTGCTCGAAGGTGTCGACCAGAAAGATCTGATTCTCGAAGACTATGTCGCCGGAATTCTAAGCGAACTTGCTTGACCAGCATGCGGCTGTGAAAGTGCATCCCGCCGATTGGGACATCAAGGGCCTGAAGGACGCGATCTTTACCCGCTTCGGCGTCGATATTCTTGCCGAAGGAATCAAGCCCGAGACACTAAGTCGCCAGGAGCTGGGCGACGCAATCTTCGAAAAACTGAAAGAGCGGTATGAAGCAAAAGAGAAGTTAATTGGCCCGGATGCCATGCGCTATCACGAGCGCATGATCATGTTGAGCGTGCTTGACCAGTTGTGGAAAGAGCACCTGCTCAACATGGACCACCTCAAGGAAGGCATCGGCCTTCGTGGATACGGACAGAAAGATCCGCTGGTCGAATACAAGCGCGAGTCTTTCGACATGTTCGAAGCCATGATGCAGCGCTTCCAGGAAGATACCAGCCGCTACCTGTACCTGATGCAGATCATCAGCCGCAACGATGCTAGCGCAGCTGCGGTTGGTGGCGCGCCAAGCCACGACAATGGCAGCCCGGGCACGCATAGTGATGGCAACGGCAGCCGTCCGCCGCGCGGCGTCACCACCTCCGTGGATGATCTGGAAGAAGCCTTCCAGCGCCGCAAGCGTCGCGAACTGGAACAGGCGCGCATGGCAGGAGCCGGCGATCGTCAACCGGTGCAAAGAGTCGTGCGCACCAGCGCGAAAATCGGCCGCAATGATTTATGCCCCTGCGGCTCCGGAAAGAAATACAAGAAGTGCTGCGGCGCGAACTCCTAGTTCTCCGCGTTCCTCACGGCCGCGTTCCGGTCAACATAAAAGCTTTCACCGCGATATTATTCGGCTGCGCGCCTGCAGGGATCATGGTAAGTAGCCCGTACTCCCCAGGCTCCAGCTTCCGCGGTTTGCGCTTCTGAATCACCGTCGCGTCTCCTGATTGCGTGTCCAGCACCAACAGATAATTCTGGCTCTGCGAGAGCGCCAGCCCGTCCGGCGCGCTGCCCACGCTGAGCGATGCAATCACCTTTCCCATATCGATGTCATAGACTGCGACCGCATCCGATCCGAAGTTGCTCACGTATAAGCGCGAATTGTCGGCTGAGACCACCCCGCGCGACGGATGCCGACCGATCAGATAACTGCCGCTGACTTCGTCGGTAGTGGTTTCGATAATCGAAATGTTGTCAGAGTCGAAATTACACACTACAAGCTCGCCGCCATCCGGTTTCAGTGTAAGGCTCACCGGAGTTTTGCCCACGTCGAGCAGGTCCAGCAGTTTATCGGTTTTTAGATCAATCGAGGCCACTTGCGCCGATCCTGAGCATGCCACAAACGCCTTACTGCTGTCGGGCAAAATGGCAATGTCCGTGGGCTCATGGCACACCGCAATAGTTCCGCGAACAGAAAGTTTGCGGGTGTCGATGAATGATGCCGAATCACTGCCTCGATTGGTGACCACGACCGTGGTTCCGTCCGGCGAAACCCGCGCAAGTCCGGGAGCGCTGCCCACGCGAATATTCCCGAGGACGCGGCGCTGCGCCAAATCGATGACCGAAACGCTGTTTGAGCCGGAGTTCGCAACATAACCTCGGCGGCCATCCGTCGAGATGTCGATAAAGTAGGGCAGGCTTTGCACCCCGATCGTACCAGTCAGAGCGTTCCGTTCGGCGTCGATCACGTTCAGTTGGCTGATCCGCTGTTCACCACGTAAACTTCATTTTTTTTGGGGTTCGCCGCGATCCCGGTCGGCCCATTGCCCACATGCAATGTCCGCTCTAAGCGAAAAGTACGCAGGTCGATGACCGAAACCGTGTTGCTCTTGCCGTTGGTGATGTAAGCGTATTCGCGATACCCAGGATTCAGGTTCTCGAGGTCGCGCTGGTGAAAGTACCACCAGCCCAGGCCCGCCAGCAGAGGGAGCGCAAAAATTATGAGAAGGAGTTTTCGCAAGCTGAGGGATCCGGCAATGCTGGAACAAAGAACAGGGTATCAAAACTCCCAGCTCCAGCCGCGCCTGCTACCGCATCTCTTCCATCACCTGCTCCAGCACCTCGGGACCCGGCCGAACCACCGATGCGGGCAGCGTCGCTAAAGGCTGATCGGTGATGTTCAGCAGGTCCAGAAAGGTGGGCGCCTCGGGGTTCACGTACAGGACCCCGGTCAGCATCTCGCCATTTTCCTTGGCCTCATTCAGGCGGGTGATGCCGCGAATTTTATTAGTCGGATCGTAATCTTCTTCGAGCTTCCTCAATCGCAGCTTGGACCCATCGTGCATTGATACTTCGAGCGTCGTGCCTGGATCGTATTCGACGGAAATATTTTCGAAGGCGGGAATGAAGTTAATCTCCTGCAGAGGCTCTTCGTGATCCAGCATGTATTTGTAAGATTTGGTCGAGCCCTCGTGATCATTAAAAGTCACGCACGGTGAAATTACGTCGAGCAGAACCGTCCCACGGTGCGCAATTGCAGCTTTCAGCATGGCGTGCAATTGTCGTTTGTCGCCGGAGAACGAACGTCCGACAAAAGTCGCGCCTAGAGAAATCGCCAGCTCACAGGTATCAATCGGTGGCAGCTCATTCACCACGCCGGTCTTGAGCTTCGAGCCCAGATCGGCGGTGGCGGAAAATTGTCCCTTGGTGAGCCCGTAAACGCCGTTGTCTTCAATGATGTAAATAATCGGCAGATTACGGCGCATCAGGTGAACGAATTGTCCGATGCCGATCGACGCCGTATCTCCGTCGCCGCTGACGCCCAGCGCCATCATCCCCTGGTTTGCCAGGATTGCGCCGGTCGCGACCGACGGCATGCGTCCGTGCACGGAGTTGAAACTATGTGCGCGCGAAAGGAAGTATGCCGGGCTCTTTGACGAGCAGCCAATGCCGCTGAGCTTGGCCACGCGCTCGGGCTGCACGCCCATTTCATACATCGCATCGATGATTCGCTCGGAAATCGCATTATGACCGCATCCCGCGCACAGCGTGGTTTTGCCGCCGCGGTAGTCGATCACGGAAAGCCCGAGCCGGTTCGTCTTGGGAGCTGCCGGGGTGGTCGCCATCTTACTTCCCCTCCTTGGCGGCAATTTCGTCGGTCACTGAACGCGCATCGATCGGCAAGCCGTCAAGCCGGGCAACGCTGCGCAGCTTTAGCGCGAGTTCGGCGTCCAGGTCCATGCGCAACAGGCTGAACATTTGCGCGTCGCGATTCTGTTCCACTACATACACGCGCTTGTGCGAGCGTATGAAGTCCGCAACTTCAGGGCTGAATGGAAATGCCCGGAGGCGCAGATAATCGGTTGCGAGTGTGTGCTCGTCGCGCAACTGGTCACGCGACTCAGTCAAAGCCCAATGGGTGGTGCCGAAGGCGATGATTCCGATTTCCGCTTTGGGCATGGTTTCAAGCACGGGCGATGGCGCGACCGAGCGTACGTTCTCAAATTTGCGGCGCAGCCGTTCCATGTTGTTTTCGTAATCGTCTGGCCGCTCGCTGTAATTGCCCTGCGCGTTATGGCCGCTGCCGCGGGTGAAATATGCCGCCGCCGGATGCTGTGTACCCGGCAGGGTGCGATAGCCAATGGCGTCGCCATCCACGTCTTTGTAACGCCCGAATCCACCCATTTTGTCTAGATCTTCTTTGCTCAACACTTTGCCGCGATCAATCGGCTTATCGGGATAAGGAAACGGATCGGACATCCAGTTGTTCATACCGAGATCGAGATCGGACATCACGAATACCAGCGTCTGAAATTTCTCCGCCAGATTGAATGCATCCATCGCCATTTCAAAGCACTCGTGCGGCGACGCCGGGAAGAGCATGATGTGCTTGGTGTCGCCGTGCGACAGCAACGCGGTTGAAAGAATGTCGCCCTGCGAAGTGCGCGTCGGCAGGCCGGTGGAAGGGCCGACGCGCTGAATGTCCCAGACCACGCGCGGGAATCTCGGCGTAATATGCAAGCCCGGCGAATTCCGACATCAGCGAAATTCCCGGGCCGGATGTCGTCGTCATAGCGCGCGCTCCCGCCCAGCTTGCGCCCAGCACCATGCCAATCGCGGCCAGCTCGTCTTCCGCCTGGACCACCGCGAATGTGGCTTTGCCATCTGCGCCCACGCGGAAGCGCTTCAGGTACTCGATCATGTTTTCGGCGAGCGAAGACGAAGGCGTGATCGGATACCAGCTCAGCACCGTGCAACCTGCAAATACGCAGCCCAAAGCCGACGCAGAGTTGCCATCGATGATGATTTTGCCGGTGTTCTTGTCCATCCGCTCAATGCGGAAGGGATCGCCTTTTGTCAAATTGGCCGTTGCATAGTCGAACCCTGCCTGCACCGCGGCCGAGATTCAAATTCGCAGCTTTGACTTTTTTCGCGAATTGTTTGCGCAGCGCCTTCTCAACTTCGGCCATGTCGAGGTCGAGCAACTTGGCCACCACGCCGACATAGACCATGTTCTTGACCAGCTTGCGAAGCTTGGCCTCGGGGCAGACCGGCGCAACAATCTTGTCGTAAGGCACGGAATAAAAAATCAGGTCATCGCGCATCGACTTCAGGTTCAGCGGCTCGTCGTAAAGCACCGCTGCGCCGGGAGCCAGCGACATCACATCGTCTTTCGCGGTCTCGGGATTCATGGCGATCAGGAAATCAATTTCCTTCTTGCGGGCCATGTAGCCATGCTTGTTGGCGCGAATCGTGTACCAGGTAGGCAGGCCGGCAATGTTTGAGGGAAAAAGGTTCTTGCCCGAGACTGGCACGCCCATCTGGAAGATTGTGCGCAGCAAAACGGTATTTGAACTTTGCGAGCCGCTGCCGTTCACGGTAGCGACCTGAATGCTCATATTATTGACAATCGGCACCGCCGCGGGCCGCCCAGCGGACGCGTGCAGTCCAACATCAGTTGTAGCCATCAGCTAAAGGATCCTTCCTGCCATGAAAACAACGTATCCGCCCGCACCGACCATGAGATGTGAGGGAACTCTTAATTATACGGCAGTGATTTGATGTGAGTAACTGCCCGCGAGGTGCGTGATTACTGAATTGGAACTACGGGGACAATCTGCAATTACACTATTCTTCCGTAAAGAACTGCGCCATCTTGCGGAATTTGTTGTACCGCGACGCGACCAGTTCTTTCGCGGGGATTTTCTGCTAGCTCCGAGAAACTCCGCCGAAGCGCCTCATCGACCAGCTGCGCAGCCTTGTCAGGATCGGTGTGCGCTCCGCCTGGGGGTTCCGCAACAATGGCATCGATGCAGCCGAGTTCCATGAGGTCAGGCGCAGTGATGCGCAACGCCTCTGCCGCGAGCTCTTTTTTGCTAGCGTCGCGCCACATGATCGAGGCGCATCCTTCGGGCGAGATCACCGAGTAAACCGCATTTTCCATCATCAGCACGCGATCGGCTACCGCTATCGCCAGTGCGCCTCCGCTGCCGCCTTCGCCGGTGATGGTGGTGATGATCGGCACCTTCAGGCGCGCCATCTCGCGCAGGTTCTGGGCGATGGCCTCCGCCTGCCCGCGTTCTTCAGCGCCCAGCCCGGGATTTGCGCCAGTGACGTCAACAAATGTGAACACTGGCCGCGAAAACTTTTCCGCGATCTGCATCGCGCGCAGAGCCTTGCGATAACCTTCAGGATTCGGCAGGCCGAAATTGCGATGCACCCTCTGCTTCATGTCCCGGCCCTTTTGGGTTCCCAGGACCAGCACTTCCGCGCCGTGAAAACGCGCCATGCCGCACACCATTGCCGGATCGTCGGCATAATGGCGGTCACCGTGGATCTCGCTGAAGTCGGTAAATATCCTTTCTACATAGTCGAGGAAGTAAGGCCGCTGCGGATGCCGTGCCAGTTCGGTTTTTTTCCAAGCCTCGCGGTGGGAGATTTCCTTTCGCAGGGTGGTCACCCGCGTCGCGAAGGTCGTCGATCTCGCGCCGCACTTCAGCGCTCTGGCCGTCGAGCGATTCCAGTTTCCCCAGTTGCCGCTCGATCTGTTCCAGCTCCTGTGTGGCGTCAGCGCCCATCCCGTCGCCATTGCGGGCAGCGCGGCGCGTCTCCACCATGGAGACCATGAGCTGGGCTCCGGTTAGGACGGCGGTGATATCGACGGTTTTCATTAAATAAAAATGACTGCAGCCAAATGCTAGTTGATCACTCTGACCGCGCCTCGTCCGCAGAGCTCTTCGACGCGGGTAACGAACATGCGGTCTGGCAGCACATTATAGCCTTCCGCTTCCATGACTACCATGAAATCGCTTTCACGCTCCACGTCAAACAGCACCCGCGCCTCGCCTTTGCGTTGTGAACAAAGGAGATGCAGCTCATCTATGGTGGACTCAGAGGCCTTCTCCAGCGGAATGCGAATGCGCAGCGAGCGCGGAAGCGGCACTTTGGCATCCTCCAGCGAAAGTATGTCGCTGACCGTGAGTTTCGGATTCGCTCCCTCCTCAATGCGCACGCCGCCGCGTATCAAGCACCGGCACTTCCAGCTTCACTTTGTCCTGGAGCTTGCGATAGGCGTCAGGGAAAACCAGCATCTCGATCGATCCGGACAAATCTTCAAGCGCCGCCTGGGCATAAAAATCGCCCTTCTTCGATTTCAACACGCGCAGATTGGTGATTATTCCGGCCGTGCTCAGAGGTTTCATCTTTCCCGGTCGAGGACTTCATGGCGCACAGATCTCGTCGTAGAGAGCGCGTGCAAGTCCTCGAGTTTGTCGCGGTATTTTTCCAGCGGATGCCCGGTGATGAAGAAACCCAGAATCTCTTTTTCGTTGGCCAGGCGCACGTGCTCATCCCAGTCGGGAGTCTCCGGCAGCCGGTCTTCCTGCAGATGATCTTCCTGCTGCTGAACACTCCGAACAAGCCATGCTGGCCGGATTCCGCATCGCGCTGCGCTTTCTGCGCGTGGTCCATGGCCTTGTCGAGCACCGCCATCAGCTGCGCGCGGCGTCCCAGGGAATCCATGGCGCCGCTTTTGATCAATGATTCCAGTACGCGCTTGTTCAGCAGCCGAAGATCAACTTTTTCGCAGAACTCGTAAATCGATTTGAAGCGGCCGAGCCTCTTGCGCCTTGCGGACGACAATCGATTCGATCGCGTTTGCCCGACATTCTTCACCGCCGCCAGCCCGAAGCGAATCGCTTCCCCATGCGGCGTAAAATTGGCGTCGCTCACATGAATGTCCGGCGGTTCGACCGCGATGCCCATCTCGCGGCATTCGTTGATGTACTTCACGACGTCGTCGGTATTGCCGGTGACCGAAGTCAACAGCGCCGCCATGAATTCCACCGGGTAGTGCGTCTTCAAATATGCGGTGTGATATGCCAGCAACGCATAGGCCGCCGAATGTGATTTGTTAAATCCGTATCCGGCAAACTGCGCCATCAGATCGAAAATCTTTTCGATCTTCTTGGGCGGATAGCTGCGCTTCACCGCGCCGTCGACGAACCGCTCGCGCTGCTGGGCCATTTCCTCGGCCTTCTTTTTGCCCATGGCGCGGCGCAGCAGGTCGGCTTCGCCAAGCGAATATCCCGCCAGGCGGTTGGCGATCTGCATCACCTGTTCCTGGTAAACGATCACGCCCAGGGTTTCTTCAAGTATTTCTTTAAGTTCCGGCAATTCGTACTCGATCTTTTTGCGTCCATGCTTGCGGTCGATGAAATCATCGATCATTCCGCCCTGGATCGGGCCGGGACGGTACAAGCGCATTCAGCGCCGTCAGGTCTTCGATGGTGTTCGGCTTATAGCGGCGCAGAACATCGCGCATGCCGTGCGATTCAAACTGGAATACTCCGGAGGTCAGGCCGCTATGAAAAACCTTCTCGTAAGTAGTTGAGTCGTGCAGTGGAATCGCCTCCAGCTCCACCTGCTCGTTGCGAGTCTGCCGGATCAGCTTCAGCGCATCGTCAAGAATGGTGAGCGTGGTCAGGCCCAGAAAATCCATCTTGAGCAAGCCCATCTTCTCGATCGCCACCATGTCGAACGCGGTTACGATTTCGTCGTTCTTGGTCTTGTACAGCGGAACCAGTTCGGTGAGCGGCCGCGGCGAAATCACCACCCCCGCCGCATGCATGCCGGCGTTCCGCACCAGGCCTTCCAGTTTTTTTGCGGTGTCGATCAGTTGCCGGATCTGGGTATCGCCTTCGTAAGCCTGCTGCAGCGCGGGTGATTCTTTCAACGCCGTTTCCAGTTTGATGTTGATGGTGGTGGGCACCATTTTCGCGATGCGGTCCACATCGGCGTAGGGAATGTCCATGGCGCGGCCGACGTCCTTGATCGCCGCCTTCGCCGCCATGGTCCCGAAGGTGATGATTTGCGCGACATTTTCGCGGCCGTATTTTTGCGTGACGTAATCGATGACCTGCCCGCGACGGTTCATGCAGAAATCCATGTCGATGTCGGGCATGGAAACGCGTTCGGGATTCAGGAAGCGCTCGAAGAACAATTCGTACTGCAGCGGATCGAGATCGGTGATGCCGAGAGCATAAGAAACCAGCGATCCCGCAGCCGACCCGCGGCCCGGTCCAACCGGAATTTGATGTTCGCGCGCGTATCGGATAAAGTCCCAGACGATAAGGAAATAGCCGGAAAACCTCATCTGCTGGATGATGGCAATTTCGCGCGCTAAACGCTGCTCGTATTCTGCAATCCCATGTTTCAGCTTTCCGGCTGCCGAAAGAACCCGGATGCTCTCCAGCCTCTTGGCAAAGCCTTCACGCGATACATGTTCGAAGTAGCTGTCGAGCGTGTATCCCGTCGGGCACGTCAAAGTGCGGGAATGGATTGCTGACTTTTGTCAGTTGCACGTTGCAGCGCTCGGCAATCTCAAGCGTGCGCGAGAGCACGCTCGGGCGCGCTCTTAAAAACCTGGAACATCTCGTCATGGCTCTTGACGTAGAAGTCGCTGCCCTGAAACTTCATCCGGTTCGGGTCTTGAATGCTCTTGCCGGTCTGGATGCAGACCATCACGTCTTGCGCGTGAGCATCGTCTTCGCAAAGGTAATGGCTGTCATTGGTGGCGACCAGCGGCAGGCCCATGTCTTTTTCCAGCTTGAAAAGATTGGAGTGGATGCGGTGTTCCAGCTCCAGCCCCTGATCTTGAATCTCCAGGAAGAAATTCTGTTTGCCGAAAATGTCCGAGTAAGTTGCCGCCGTCGCCCGCGCCGCTTCGTACTTGTCTTCGACCAGCAGTTCCGGAATCTCGCCCTTCAGGCAGCCGGAGAGCGCGATAAGTCCCTTGGAGTGTTCCGCCAGAAATTGCTTGCTTACTCGCGGCTTGTAATAAAAACCATGCAGCGAGGCTTCAGATGTGATCTTGACCAGATTGCGGTAGCCTTCGTCGGTCTCGGCGAGCACTAGCAGGTGGTTGTAAGTGTCGCCGTCGGGTGGAGTCCGCGCAATTCGGTGGTCATCTTTTTTGCAGACGTAAAGTTCGCAGCCGATGATCGGCTTAATACCCGCAGCTTTGGCGGCATTCACGAAGTGCACCGCGCCAAAAATGTTGCCGTGGTCGGTCATGGCCACGGCCGGCATGCCCAGCTCTTTGGCGCGATAGCAGAGCTTCTCGACGTCGCAAGCGCCGTCGAGCATGGAATAATCGGTATGAAGATGAAGGTGAACGAACTGAGACATTCTGATACTTAGATTTTACTTTGCGGTGACCGCTGTGAAAAGGAAAGATGGTGGGTTTAAGGCGTTCAGGGCCGGAACGGCACTGCAAAACCTGTGGAATTCGAGGACTTATCGTCCCGCGGATGCAGCCTTGACAGTGGCCGCCGATCGGGGAAGCGCGCCCGAGTCCACGGTCCGGCCGAATTCAGAGATCGTCTGAAAGTAGAGAGTATCGCCTGTAATCTCCACGATCATGAAGGTCCGCGCGCTGGTCGAAGCTGGCTGCCAGTTCATTCGAGTAGTGAAAGTCATGGCGCGCTAACTTGCCGGAATCGCCTTGAACGAAATAGTAAACATTATCCACCGGCTTCAGCCGTTGGTAGGAATGCTCGTGGCCCGAGAACACCACATTTACGCCGTAATTCTTGATCAACGGCGACAGTTGATTGCGAAGGTCGAGGTCGGGCCCGTGCATCTTGCCCTCGTTGTACAAAGGATGATGGAAAAAGCAAATGTTCCATTGGGCATTCGACGATCGCAAATTCTTCTCCAGCCACGACAACTGCTGAGCATCCATGTAATTGCTGTCTAGTGCAAAGAACTGCGACGTCGTCTTTCTTGAATGTGTAGTAGCGCTCGCCGTTCATGTTAAAAGGCTTATATAGCGGTTCCAGCTTAGGATCGTCATGATTTCCCAGCGAGGCATAAAACTGCACCCCGGCATCGAGCAAGGGCTTGTATGGGACGGCAAATTTTTGCTCGAAGTCGCGTGGCTCGTGTCCTCCGTAAATATTGTCGCCCGAGCATGATCACGAAATCGAAGTTGACTGCCTGGTGATAGGCGTCCATCTGCCTGGCGATGTTGTACTGATCCTTTTCCCCGGTTCCGCTGTCGCCGATTACCGCAAACCTTACCGATTTGTCTTTCAGCGGGAGCCGCACATCCAGCTTGGTTTTAGTTTGAGCCTGGAGCGAACGATGCACAGCTCGCAAGAGCGAGCGGCCAGCAGCGGCAGAGTTTTCGACCCGAAAATCATTTCGAGGCCCCAGGAAAGGCATTAGGAATATAGTCGACGACAATATTTGCCCCGCTGTCGCGCAAGACCATTTCGCGGTAAAGAATGCGGTATTCGAGTCCCTTCGGCAGTTCTGGCAAATTCAGCAACAACGTAGGGGGCGTCGACTGCAGCGGAACTTTTTCCGGATAACTTTGATTGATCTGCAGTTCGATTTTTGTCGGCTCGGCGTTTCGCAGACTCGACCGAATCTCTGCCCCGTAACGCCCATTCATGGTTTTGGCAATCTGCCTTCGAAAATAGTCTGCGATCTCCGGGGTGAATATCTGTCCTTGTGGCGCTCCCGCTCTTGCCACCCGTACTTTATTCGCAAGCTCGCGCCGGGCCGCCACTATCTTCTGTGCCGAATCCGCCGGAGCGGGCAGCCTTGCCTACCGTCTTGTCTCGCCAATCCAGATACTGCTTTGCGCGTTGTTGAAAATCCGCAACCAGCTTTGCATCATTCGAAGCGGGGGGTGGAGTCACCTGGGCGAAGCTTGCCAGTGAAGCCAGCAGTAACGGGATCAGGCTCCAACACCACATGGAGTTTGTGCTGCGCGCCATGGGCGGCACCTCAGTTGCCCTTTCCTACAGCTTCCACCGCTTCCTTCGCTGCATCATGTGCCGTCTGTTCGACCACATCTTTTAGGATTTCTTTTACGGTCTCTCGCAATTCCTTGGGGTCGACGTCAGCATGGTCGCCAATCGACTTCACAACTTTTTTGGCCACTGGATTTAGCGCAATCTTTTCTGAAACTGCTCGCGCGATTTTTTTGACGTTCTTGCCCTTGTTCCGCCGCGCTGGCTTTTCTTCTATATCCGCCGAGGATGCTGCCCAGTCTTCCTCGAAGGTTCTTGCCAGGCTCTTTATCGCCGGCCCATCATGCAGAATGATTCCGATCTCGCGCCGGGCGTCCAGTTCAAGCTGACGCAGACTCTGGCTGCCCACAAATGCTTGACTGCGATCCCGAATAATTGTCCGCGTATGTAACCGCATGCGCTTCAGTTCACACGCTCCCAGACGGTTTCCGCTTACACAACCAATTACCCGAACATCCACCCCCGACTTCTTCTTGTCCTCAAGGATTCGCATCATGGAGCGATCGCTGATCTTGGGGTCGTATATAAGCAGCTCTTTTTTCGCGCCCTGAATGAATTTGGTCAGCTCTTTTCGGGCATTCACCGGGCTCACCAGGAACTTGGAGTTTCCCGCAGCGTACCCTTGCCGTTTAATGTCGGCTTCAAAGAGTTTGACCGCCTCAGAGACCAGTTTTGGATTACGCGTAATCAGCGCAAATGCCCGGCTGCGATCAATATCCAGGTAAGTGAAGTTGAACGCATTTACGTAAAGCTCCTTGCGGTCGATGATCATCATCTTGCCGTGATATCGCACCAGGTCACCGGCGGTGCGCGCCACCGTGATCCCATTTGCCAGAAAGCGTTTCTCTAGCTTGCGCAAACTCTCTTCGCCCCCGCGGTTGGTAAAGGCGATTAGCGCATGAACGAACACTCCGCGTTCCGCGGCGTCGATGAGCGCCCGCTCGATCTCCGTACGATCAAAGCGGAAGATCATAATTTCAACGCGTTCTTTGGCCTTCTTTATGCCTTTGACCAGTCGCTGCACGCCGTCGCCGGGTTGGATAAGTAGTTTCACCAGCAGCTTAGATGCTCCAAAGCTGCTACGCGCCTATTGCGGAGAGCTCACCTTCGAGTGCAGAAACAGAGAGTGCAGAAACAGAAAATTACAAAAGCTGCAACTCGGGATGTAATTGCACTCATCAGAGTCTCGGCGGAAAATTTATGGTTCGCAATGTTCGCGCTCTGGCGTTTCGAAATGCAGTTATTGTCGGCGGTTTTCGGCCTGGCTACACTTGCCGCCGCGCAAACGGGTCAGCCGACTCAATCGCGCGCGGAAGCGGTCATCTGGTCTGACCCCGGCGATGTGCATTCTCTCAACCTGTTCTGGGGCGCGGGCGGGGAAAAGCACCAGCCCCAGCCGCCGGTTGCTTTCGTCGAAGAAGACATGCACGGCACCAGCCCGAAGTTTGACGTTCGCGACGCCAATGGAAAGAAGTGGAAGGCGAAGCTTGGGCTGGAGGCAAAGCCCGAAACCGCTGCCTCAAGACTGTTGTGGGCGGCTGGATACGGAGCCAATGAAAATTATTTTTTTCCTCAGCTCCAGGTCACGAATATGCCGGCGAACTTAAAACGCGGGCAGAACCTGGCCGGTCATGGCGGCTCGGTTCCTCAAGTCCGACTCCAGCGACATGAAGGGAAGAGAATTGGTAATTGGAACTGGCGTCATAATCCTTTCTATGGAACGCGCGAGTTTAATGGGCTTCGGGTAATGATGGGCTTGATCGCCAATTGGGACCTGAAAGATGACAACAACGGAATTTTTGAAGACGAAAAGCATGCCGGGCCCAAGATGTATGAGGTCAGCGACGTGGGGACCGCTTTCGGGACTGCGGGCAAAAAATATTCAAACAGAGATTCCAAGGGAAACATCGAGGCGTTTCGCAGAAATAAGCTTATCGCCCGGGTTCACGGGGATTTTATTGATTTAAATTTTCCCAAACGTCCGCCCTTAATCAGTCTGTTTGAGTTCGAATGGGGCTTCTTTCTTCACCAGGCTCGAATGGAGTGGGTTGGCAGGAATATTCCTCGCGCTGACGCGAAGTGGATCGGAGCACGCTTGGCCGAGCTTTCACCAGATCAAATCCGCGATATTTTTCGCGCTGCCGGATATTCGCCCGACCAGGTCGAGGCCTACACCGGTGCGGTAATGGCCAGGATCCAGGAATTAAACAGCTTATGAAGTGCTGTATGCGTCTTCCTGCTTGAACTGCAGGTTGTGCAATTCGGCATAAATTCCATTTATTTTCATCAGCTCTTCGTGATTGCCGTGCTCCGCGATCTCACCATCCTGCACCACAAAGATCACATTGGCCCGCTGAATGGTAGAAAGACGGTGGGCGATCACCACCACCGTTCGTCCTTCCATGAGCCGGTCCAGCGCTTCGAAAACCAGCTTCTCGGAGCCGGAGTCTAGTCCGCTGGTTGGCTCATCGAGAAGCAGGATGGGGGTGTTGCGAATCACAGCGCGCGCGATTGCGATCCTCTGACGCTGCCCGCCGGAGAGCGTCATGCCGCGTTCGCCGAGGATCGTGTCGTAGCCTTTGGGCAACTTGTCGATGAACTCAGCGGCGTTGGCCATTTCAGCGGCTTTTATAATTTCCGGCCGCGTCGCTCCTGGCTTTCCATATGCAATGTTCTGCCAGAGCGGCGCATGAAACAGAACGGTGTCCTGCAAAACGAAGCTCATTTGCTGTCGCAGTGATTTCTGCTTGAACTGCGTTATGTCCGTTCCATCTATTTTGATTACTCCCTGGTCCGGATTGTAGAAACGCGCCAGCAGGCTGATGATGCTGGTTTTTCCTGCGCCGGTGGGCCCAACCAGCGCCGACAGTTGCCCGGCTTTGATTTTGAAGCTGACATCTTTCAACGTCTGCGAGTCAGGAGTGTAGGAAAACGAGACATTATCGAATTCAATTTCGCCCTTGAACGTAGGCGCGCGTTTTGCCTTGGGAATGTCTTTCACATCCAGTCCGGTGTCCAGGACCTCCCGCAAGCGCTCATAACCGACCGCGGCCTTCGAGTACGTGTCCGTCATCTTGGAAATTTCCTGCATGGGCTTGTACATTTTGCCGAGATAAAGAATGAATACCACGAGCGAACCGGCGGTGAGCGCTCCGGTCATCACCAGGCGAGCGCCGAACCACAGCACCAGCCCGGTTCCAACCGCGACCACAATTCCAACCAGCGGCGTCAGCTTTGCTTTTAAGGTCCGGGCGTGTAGCGCAATCTCCACCGCCTCCAGGCTTTCCTGCTCCAGCCGCCGGACTTCATAGTCCTCGCGCGCGAAAGCTTTAACTACGCGGATCGACGAGAGCACCTCCTGCACCACCGAGGTGATTTCGCCTTCTTTTTTTCTTACTTCGCGGGCGGCCTTTTTGATCCGTCGGGTGTAGCTGTACACAATCACAAATAGAATTGGCACCACTGACAAAGCGATCAGAGTGAACTTCCAGTTGAGCCAGAACATTACTCCGATCATTCCCAGCAGGGTCATTACATTAATCAAAACGCCCAGCAGCCCGTTCATGATGAAGCTTTGAATGGCTTCAATATCGTCGGTGACCCGGCTGATAAGATCGCCGGTGCGCTTGTTGTCATGAAAAGACAGCGACAATTTTTGAATGTGGGCGTAAATCGTGAGGCGAAGGTCGTAACTGATCCATTGCGCGACGCTGGTAGTCAGATATTTCTCGGCGTAGGTGCAGATCGCATCCAGAACGGCTATAGCGAGCACCGCGGCGCAAGCGAATTTCAGAACATCGATTGCATCTGTGCCGACCAACCGATGGATCAGCTTCATTGTCCACGCATGGCTGGCGTGCGAGCGCAGGACGTCATCCAGCACAATTTTGAGCGGCCATGGCTGAAGCAGGTTGGCGGCGCTTTCGCCCGCAATTGCAATGAATCCGAGCAGCAGAGCGCCCACGTGCGGACGCAACAGGCTTCCAATGCTTATCTTCTTGCGCTGTCGGCTCTCGCGTACTAAGGCTGCAGGTGCAGATTCGATGCTCATGTGCTCAGGTTTCGATGGAAGGGGCTACTCAGAAGTTGCACAGGTACAAACATCGATTCCAAATAATCAGAAGCCAATTGTTTACATTCACTTGCCCTGGCGGGCAAAAAAAAAGGGCGGCATAAGCCGCCCTTTTAATCTGAGCCAGAACTATTTCGAATAGACCAGATGACCGCGCCGGTTCTGCTGCCAGCACTGTTCGTTGTGCTCGGTACAGAACGGCTTTTCTTTTCCGTAGCTGACGGTCTTGACTCGGTCCGCCGAAACCCCGGCCGAAACCAGAGCGTTTTTCACCGAACTTGCACGATTATCGCCGAGCGCGAGGTTGTATTCAGTGGACCCGCGTTCGTCGCAATGTCCCTCGACCGTGAGGCTGATATTGGGATGCTGTTGCAGGAAGCTGGCGTCCGCCTGGATGGTCGCCTGCTCATCGGCACGGATATCTGACTTGTCGTATTCGAAGTAAATGTCCTTCACATTCTGATCGAACAATTGTTCATCGCTCATCGAAGGCTGGGCCGGCGGCGGCGGTGGCGGCGGCGCGTTAACTGTGACTCGCGCGGTGGCGGTTTGAGTTCCGCCATCGCCTTTTGCAGTCAGCGTGTAGGTAGTGGAGTCGGTCGGATTCACCTGCTTCGATCCGCTGGCCTGCACCGTTCCAACCCCGCCGTCAATGCTGATGTCGGTGGCGTTTGTGGTTTGCCAGGTCAGGGTGGAAGTGCCACCTTTATCCACAGTATCGGGGCTCGCGGTCAGCGTCGCGGTAGGTTGCGGCGGTGGTGGCGGTGGCGGTGGCGGCGGGGGCGCTGCTTTTTTATGGCAGGCGCCTAGCAACATGATCGCACTCAACGCGAAGACGAGGGCGAAAGACCTCAAAGTCGATTGTTTCAATTTATTTCCTCCCAAATTTTCGCGCATCTTGCGAAGCGCGGATCCATGCGGACGGTTGTTGTCTATCAGACATATCAGGAACTTACACCTAAGTACAAGAACAAATCTATTTCCAACTCCAGTCAGGTTCCGAATTGTTACTAGAAGTGGTTAATTGTTTCTGATTGGAACCGTCGGCCAACATGCTCCAAATCTGCAAAGAACCGGAGCGGGTCGATTGAAAAACCAAGTGCCGGCCATCCGGCGACCACGAGGGAAAATCGTTTCTTCCGCCGTCGTGGGTCAACTGCACAAACTGTTTGCTCACGATATCCATGATGTAAATATCTTCCGAGCCTGGCGCGCCGGGCCCGTAATGACGCATCCACGAAAATGCCAGGAACTGGCCATTCGGCGACCACGAAGGAGATACCGCGTAGCCCTGGTCGGTCATCTGTTGAATGTTGGTGCCGTCGGATCCCATCACATAAATCTGCGGCAGGCCGGTGCGGCCGCTGACCCACGCGATTTGCGATCCCGTCTTGCGGTTCCATACTGGGGAAACATCGGGGCCTTTGGAAGTCGTAATCCGGTGCAAATTTCCGCCGGATTGATCGATCACATAAATTTCAGGATCGCCTGAACGCGAGGACGAAAAGGCCAGCTGTACTCCGTCCGGCGACCATGCCGGGGAAAGATTGGTTCCTGCGAAACGCGGAAAAGACACCAGCCGGTTCAAATCGAAGGAAAACATCCGGATTTCCCATCCCGAGCCGGTGAATGAACTGAAAGCCAGCCGTGAACCGTCAGGCGAAACGTGAGGCGAAAGGGAAATCGAGCCGAGCGTGGTGATGGGATGCTGGTTGGCGCCGTCGTAATCCATCGCCCAGATTTCCTTGTGACCGCTGCGGGCGCTTACAAAATAAATCTGGGTTTCCGCGATGCCATTAATGCCGCCGCCCAGACGAAAAATAATCTCGTCGGCAAACTTGTGAGCGATGGTGCGCGCCGACTGGGCTGTCGCCTTGTCGGTGTATTGCTTCCCGAGAACCTGCGGCGAAGCCGTGTTCTTTACGTCATAAAGCCAGCCCTGGACAGTCACGTTGCCGTTTGCCGCGCCCAGGTTTCCAAACACCAGCATGGCTGCGTTCGCCGGCGGAGCACTCCAGGCTTCAAACTTTACGTCCGTGGGGGAGCCGACCTGTCCAAGCGGATAAAAACTCTTGGAGGCCATATCAAAAATCCCGGCATTGTCGAGATCATTCCACAGCGTGTCGTTGAAAGTTTTGAGCAATTCGGCGTTTTGCGGGTCCGGGCTGGAGGCTTTGAAATCCGGGACGGCGATGCGAATTTTCTCAACCCCGAGGCCGGTGCCGGTTTTGATCCAATCCTGCGCGTGAAGGGTTATTGCGCCGAAGAGAATTATCAACGATAAAGAAAAAATGCGGGCGAATCGCGAATTCACTGGAATGACACGTATCGTATTACGACAGAATGGTTTTCTCAAGAAGCACGCTATGCATAGTTTGGTTCCGTTGCAGCCGGTTTTCTAAGCTGGCAAGTCATCGCTTGTAGTCGAACCAGAATTCCACGCTGACTTTGTTCCCGGGATAATCCGGCGGCAGCGGGCCGAAAGTGTCGATTCTCTGCAGCGCCCTTAAAGCAGAAGTATCGAGCGACGGAACGCCGCTCGACTGTTCAATCTGAATATGCGAAGGCCGGCCGCTGCGGTCGATGTCAAAGGTCACATACACCCGGTTCGCATTCTGAATTCGCGGATCGACTTCATATTTCAGCCAGTTCTCCGAAACTTTCTGGTTGACCACCCGCACATACCACGCAAAACGCGATCCGAAATCGCCGCCACCGCCGGTAAAACCAAATCCGCCTTTGGCCGCGCCTACAGAAAAAAGCGCATACGGTCCGGCCGCCGGGCCGCCTTCTCCAAAAGGCACAACATTGCTGGCCTGCTGCTGCGGTTCGGGCTGCTGGCTTGCGCTGAGTTTCAGTTGGCTGCTTGGCCGGCTTGCGCTTGGCATTTTTTTCAGGAATCGGAATCGCGGTGGGCTCTTCCACTGCCGGTTTGGGCTGCGATTTCGACAGTCCCTTCGATTCGGTTGCCAGTACGCTTTGGGTTTGCACAGGATTTGCCGGCAGCGGAACATTGCTTACCAGCGACACTCCCATCGCGCTGCCGCCGCCTCCTGCGCCCCAGTTCGAGCCGTGCCCTCCGGTAGCGAACCAGGCGTAACCGATGATCGCCAGCGTGACGCCGACATGCAGCGCCGCCGACCACGCCAGGTTGTGTCCCCAGCGTTCGTGCTCAAAAAAAATCTCACCGGTTGCCATGGGTTTCAAGCGGCTGGGTCACGATGCTGACGTTGGTTATTCCCGACTGCTTCACCGCATCCATGACCGTCGCAAAGGCGCCGAAAGGAACATCTTCATCGGCACGCAAAAAAATTGACTGATGTTGCGGATCGCGGATTTTCTGCCGGAGCTTGGCGCCAATCTCGTTGATGTTGACCGGATCATTGCCCAGAAATACGCGTTGCTTGCTTGTTGATGCTGATGACCATTCTTTCCTCGGTAATTTCTTTCACAGTGCGGGTTTTGGGAACCGAAACCTCAATGCCGGACTGCAACACCGGCGCCGTCACCATAAAGATGATGAGCAGCACCAGCACTACATCGACCAGCGGAGTGATGTTGATGTCGGAGAGAGCAATTTGTGTCCTGCCGTTCGCAGCGGTGAAGGCCATTACCGCCGGACCTCCTCGGCTACCCGCGAAGCCATAGGTTGACGCTCTACGGCATTCAGCATCTCGAGCGAGAAGTCATCGCAGCGGGCGGCGAAGTCGCGAATGGAACCGCCAATCAGGTTGTAAGCGATAACCGCCGGAATCGCGACCACCAACCCGCCTGCGGTGGTGATCAGAGCTTCGGAAATTCCAGGTGCGACCGCGCGCAGATGTTGCTGCGCCGCTGGTGCCGAGTCCGTGAAACGCGTCAATGATTCCCCACACCGTGCCGAATAATCCGATGAACGGCGTGACCGCGCCGGTGATCGCCAGCCACGGAACATTTCGCTCGAAGCGCGTCATTTCTTCCGACGAAGCGATCTGCATGGCGCGCTGCACCGCCAGCGGATTTCGTAGAGACCCCGACGATCCCACCTGGCGTTCAAATTCCCGGAATCCCGATTGAAAAACTCCGACCAGCGGGCTGGGACGGAACTGCTCTGAAACCGCTCCCATATCCTGCAGGCGCTGCGCCCGGCGAAACGCCCGCAGAAACCTGCCGCTCTGCACGCGCGCACGTTTGATGATGTTCCATTTGGAAAGAATGATGGACCAGGAAACCAGGCTGAATACCAGCAGAACCACGAGCACGGCTTGGGCTACGGGTCCGGTTTCGCGAACGAGATCAACGATATCGCCGCCGATAAACAAAGCAGGGAAGGAAGACAGATACATTGTTTTTAAGGGAACGCCAGAGTTGATTATAGACGAAGGATTTCAGGCAATCCTCTGGACGTATTCAAACCATTACTGTCTGAAGTGCAGGCGGTCGCATGTCTTGCGCCCAGCATCTTAAAGCCGGTGAACAACTAACTTAAATCCGGGAACTCAGGTCTGAGTTCCTGCCAGGAGGATGTATGCCCCATTATGGTCTGTTGCGCGACTATCGCTTCGAGGACCTCAGCACCGAGGATGATATTCGCGGCGCCGCGATTTATGGCCGCAACGACGAGAAACTCGGAAAGATTGACGACGTAATTTTTGATCACTCGACCGGAGCCATAAAGTACGTAGTGGTCGATACCGGCGGGTGGTTTTCGACGAAGAAGTTTCTGGTCCCGCCCCATCGTTTGCATTCTTCGGCGGAACACGACGGTGACTTCGCGGTCAACGCCGATAAGCAACAGATCGAGGCATTCCCGCCTTACAACGAGATCGGATTTGCAATCAGATGAGAAGTGGAAAAATTACGAAAAGAAATTCGACGCAGCCTGGCACGCCGGCCCGGTGCAGCATCGTGAGGGGTCAGATCACGACGTGACGCCCACGCCTGACGAAATGCCCGAACAGCCTGGATCGATCGGCAGCCAACTGACGCCCAGCGAACGGGCGGAGATCGATTCGCGCATTATTCCCGCCGGCGATAACGAAGTAACGATATCGACTCCGGAGCGACCGGAATCGGCTCGCGGTGGTCGACATTCGAAGACCGTCTGCGGCAGCGACGGCGCGATGTGATCCAGGGATGCGACTACCTGCACGGTTGGTCCCGCTCAGGACAGGTTCGAACAGAGCGCGACTCAGGAGCGCAAGGCCAGCTAATTCCTTGTGCTTTACGATAGGTGCAAGGGCGTCTTGGGCCTAAAAACACAGGACGCCCCTTGCTGTTTGCATTGCCCCTCTTCTCGGGAGGCGATTTGCTGGCATTATGCTTATGCCGCATGCCTTCCCAATCTACCTCCGCGATGCCTGCCGTTGGTTCCGGCGTTTTTCCCAGCCTGATTTTCGTACACGGTCCGGAACAAAGAACGCTTGTACCTCGACCACACGCCATTCAGCGTGGGGCGCAAAATGGACAAGGACTTGGTCATCGCCGATCCGCGAGTGTCGCGCGATCATGCTTTGCTCGTTTCTGAAAACGGCAAGGTCTTCGTCGAGGACCTGGGCAGCAAGCACGGCACGTTCGTCAATGGGGAGCGCGTGGAGACGCAAGGAGCTCGAACGTAATGACCGGATCGAGTTCGGCGCGCGGGACACGATCTTTCGTGATTTATCACCCGCAGCACGTCACCTCGAACACCGCTCGTGACTTCCTCAGCCAGATTTCAGAGATCCACATTTCGAACGAAGTCACTGACCTGGAAAAACTCACGTTCTTTTTAGAGGCGGCGCGAAAGCTGAACACCGCCGGAGTGCTGGACGAAATCCTGCTCACGCTTGCTGGATGTTACGCTGAAACTCACGGGCGCTGAGCGCGGTTATGTTTTCCTCAAAGACGACGACCGGCAAACTCAGGTTGGCGGCGGGGCGCAATTCCAAAGGCGACCTGTTGCTCGACGACACCACCATTTCTCACTCCATTCTTGATGACGCCTTGCGCTCCAACTCCGAATTTCTACTCACCGACACCAGCCGCTCGCTGGACCTCGCCGGACGTCAGAGCATAGTCGCCTACGATTTACGGACTGTAATTTGCATTCCCCTGAAAAAGCCGCAAGTCCAAACTCGCAGCCGCGACGCGGACGATGCGATTCCCATCGGGGAAGTTCTGGGCGCGCTCTATGTGGACTCGCGATTCGCTTCCCGCGATATTTCCAAAGTCAGCGGAGACATTCTGCACGTTGTGGCTACCGAAGCCGCGTCGCTGATTGAAAACGCGCGCCTGGTGCAGGCCGAAGAAGAGTCGCGGCGATATCAGCAGGAGCTGGCGATCGCGGCATCTATTCAGCAGAGCCTGATGGCGGTGACCATCCCTGATGTGAGTTTCGCGAAACTTCATCCTAAAAATATTTCGTGCAAGGCGATCGGCGGCGATTTTTACGACGCCGTGAACACTCCCGATGGGCTGGCAATTGTGCTCGCCGATGTCGCCGGCAAAGGAGTATCTGCCGCGCTGCTGGCCTCTACCCTGCAGGGCATGATCAACTCCCAATTGACTGCCGGAATGCCTCTAGCCGAAATCGTAGCTTCCGCTAATCGCTTCCTTACCAGCAAACGCATTGGCGAAAAATATGCCACAGTAGTCATCGCCCGTTTGCGCCACGATGGAGAGCTGGAATACGTAAACTGCGGACATATACCGCCGCTGTTGATTTGCAATCAAGAAGTCATTCGTCCCGCGCACGGAAATCTACCGGTCGGCCTGCTCGCCGATACCACTTATGAAAGCGACCACTATAGTCTGCACCCCGGTGACCGCCTGGTACTGGTGACCGATGGCGTCACCGAAGCCGAAAATGCTGCCGGCGATTTCTTCGATAACGAGCGGCTGGAAGCGGCGGCAAAACAAGGTGGTATGCAGGAGATACTCCATGCCGTTTCTGCGTTCTGCGGCAGTACGCCGCTCAACGATGATTGCACCATCGTAGAAATGGTGTTTTCGGGCTAGTCGGTTTTCAGGTTCCTATTCCAATCAGTTACCTCTCGCGGAGGGTTGCGAATGCGGTCTTCTGTGGCTCTTGTGTTGTTGCTGTTCCTCAGATGTGGCTTTGGACAAGCCCTTTCATCGAGCGATTCCAGAACAGAAAATCAGGATGACCTGGCGCGTATTGTCGGCTATTCCATGATGAGCGGAGGCGCGTCGCGCTTCCTTGAAACTCTCACCGACAACATCGGCGGGCGAATAACCGGTAGTCCGGAATCGAAAGCTACTGCCGACCTGATCCTGCGTACTTTAAAAGATGACGGATTCAATGACGCGCACTTTGAGGGCTACACCATCAATCCCGGATGGCAGCATGGGCCGGCAAGTGGCGCGGTAATCAGTCCTGTGCGCCGCGATTTATATATTGCTTCATACGGCTGGGCGCCAGGAACGCCGGGCGCGATTGAAGTTCCAGTTGCAGATATTGGCTCAACCGGAGACGGGCATACGCCATTGCCTGAGGGAGTGCGCGGGGCCGCCGTGCTGGTGGATTTGGGAAGCAATGGCCTGTCGACGAATTACGTTTCCACCCGCCATTTGCTCGCCCGTCAACTCGCAAGCGCGGGCGCGGCAGCAATGTTCATCGTTTCCGATAAGCCGGACCGCATGCTGTACACCTCGGCATTCCTCATTTATCCGCGCGGACCTTTGCCGATCGTTTCCATTGCCAAAGAAGACGCGGCTTTTCTGCGAAGATTACTCAATCATGGTCCGGTAAAAATTCGGCTGGACATTCAAAACACATTCAGCAATGGCCCGGTTGCGGAGCGCAACGTTGTGGCTGATCTCGTGGGACGAGATCCGAGCGAGATGGTTCTGCTTACCGCGCATTTCGATTCCTGGGACGCCGCCCAGGGCGCCAATGACAATGGCGGAGAAGTCGCCACCGTGCTGGAAGCGGCGCGCATTTTAAAGCTTCTTAAAATTCAACCGCGGCACACCATTCGCTTTGTCTTTTTTTCCGGAGAAGAGCAGTCGGACCTCGGCTCACGAGCTTACGTAGCACAGCACAAACAGGAACTGGACCAGATCATTGCTGCCTTTCAATACCGACGCCGGAATTCAGACTCCGATTGGATTCAAGCTCTACGGACGTACCGATCTTGAATCCGCAACCCGGAAATTGATCTCCCCTCTTGCTCCGCTGGGCGTTGATCGCATATTCACAGATGCAGACTTCGATTCCGACGAGGAGTCATTCATGGTGGTCGGCGTGCCCGCGTACTCGCTCGCAGTCGAGCCCGAAGATTATTATGCGCGGCATCACACCATCATCGACACCTTCGAACGCATTGATCCTCGTATGTTGAGCCTGCACACAGCGGTGCTGGCGGCCACCGGCTATACTGCTTTGCCAATGCCAGCGAGCGCCCCGGACGCCGCTTGACCTCGGACGAGGTCAAGCAACTGCTGCAGCGCACGAATTTAGAGTCGCTGTTTGAACTCGACTATCCCGAACGGAAAACCATACTGAGGCATTAAGTTTTGGAGAAGTCAGCTTTGCGCTCCGATGTCGGTAGCGTTTGGGAGGGCATCTTCGGCCAGCGGAAGCCGGAACCAGAATACCGATCCATGGCCCAGTTCGCTGTTCACTCCTGCGCGGCCCCCGTGGTTCAGCACGATATGCTTCACAATGGCGAGGCCAAGCCCGGTTCCGCCGGCCTCTCGCGAGCGAGCTTTGTCGACGCGATAAAAGCGTTCGAATAATCGTGGCAAATGTTCAGAAGGAATTCCGGGACCGAAATCTCGAACATAAAACTCGATCTCGCCGCCTCTTTCAACCGCACCGATCTCGATTTTTTTATTGCCGGAAGCATACTTCAGAGCATTGTCAATGAGGTTCGCGAATACCTGATGAATGGCGTCCTTATCTGCCACCACTTCGACGTCTGGCGTCTCCGCAATTTCAATGGTTATTCCGCGGTTACGGCTCAGTTCGCTGAATGAAGCTTGCGCGTCTCGCAGCAATTCGCGGGAAGACACCGGCCCTTCCTGCAAACGGTCCTCGCCGGATTCCACCCGCGCCAACGTCAGCAGGTCCTCCGTAAGGCGGCTCATGCGTTGGGCATTGCGGCGGATGATTTCCAGAAACTCTCGCGCCTTTGGATCCAGGGATTCATCGATCAAGGTTTCGGTGTATCCCAACAGGGACGTGAGCGGGGTGCGAAGCTCGTGCGAAACGTTGGCAATGAAATCGCGGCGAGTCCGTTCCACTCGGGCGATGGCAGTGTTGTCGCGAAGCACGCACACAGCGCCGCCGTCAGGCAGTGGCGCCGAGGTCATGCCGAAGGTGCGGCCGGGAGCGATCGGAAAAAAGTGTGACGCTTTGTGGCTTTTGTTGCTCCAGAACGTCTTCGACCACGCGCAGAAAATCAGGATCGCGGACCGCCCTGATCAGCGGAGTTCCCACAGAAATCGCACTCGCGGAAAGCCGCTTCATCGCGCCGTTGAACCACTCCACTTCGCGTTTGGCAGAAACCGCGACCACCGCGTCTTCCATGCTGTTCAGCAGAGTTTCGAGCTGGAGGCGGCCGTTCTCCAGTTCCCGGAAATTCGTTTCCATCCGGCGCGCGGTTTTGTCGAGCAGGGTCGCTAGCGCGGAGATTTCGTCACTGCCCGAGTCGGGCAATCGCGCCGACAAATTGCCGTCCGCAATCTCTTGCGCAAAGCTTTCTATCCTGTGCAGCCGCCGGGTCACGGATCCAGCCCCCGCGAGAGCTATCGCCGCACCTGCCAGCAGAGAGATTCCAGCAGCTTCCAAAAGTTCGATTTGAAGTTTGTGTTGGAGCGAAGTCTGATCGGATTGCGGCCCCTCCCAATTGCGCCGCATCAGCAGCTCCATCGCTGCCGTCGAAATACCAATCACCAGCGCTATCAGGAGGAAGAATTTGAAAAACAACCGCTTGGTCACTTACGAACCTCGAACATGTATCCGGCGCCGCGCACGGTGTGAATGTGTCGGGGTTTTTCCGGGTCACGTTCAATTTTCTCTCTCAGGCGGCGAACATAGACATCAACAATTCGCGGGGTCACAAATGCAGTCTCTTGCCAAACCGCGTCCAGCAAGCTTTTGCGGGTGAACACGCGTCCGGGATGCGACGCCAGAAATTCAATGAGACGAAATTCGGTGGCTGTGGTCACAGCGGCTTCGTTGCGCACAGAAAGACGCATGGCAGCAGTATCGATCACAATGTCGCCGGCGCGCACAATTTCTTTTTTCAGCGGCTGCTCAAAGCGTCGCAGCACCGCCTTCACCCGCGCCACAACTTCCTTGGGGCTGAAGGGCTTAGTGATGTAATCGTCGGCGCCGATTTCGAAGCCGCGCAAGCGGTCGGATTCCGCGGTCCGCGCGGTGACGAACACAATTGGAATATTCGCCAGCGATGAATTTGCGCGGATCGATTTCGCCAGATCCAGTCCGCTGTTGCCCGGCACCATGATATCCAGAATCACCAGCGCTGGCCGGCGCGCGTGCATTTCATCAAGAAATCCCGCGCTGGTGGGAAACCACGAAACGCTGTAACCCGCGGGCTGAAGATGATGCTTCAGTAACCCGCAATATCGGGATCGTCTTCGAGAATGAAAATGGCAGGGCTGAGCGGTTGAGCCATGGCGTCAGCTTCCCGCAGTTTGCTGCCCAGCGCCATGCCGCACGTCGGCGCCGCGAATCCAGAAGATCACATCCTCGGCAATATTCGTCGCGTGGTCGGCCACTCGCTCCAGGTTGCGGGCGATGGAAAGTGCGTCCAGAGCCTGCACTGCTCCATTCGGTTCGGATTGCATGTAGCGCGAGAGCGCGGCGAACGCTTCGTGATTCAGGCGGTCGATTTCATCATCCGCCTCCAATACATGTCTGGCGAGTTCCGGGTCGCCTTCAATGAAGGAACGCAAGGCGTCACGAATCATGGCACGCACCCGCGTAGCCATGGCTGGAATATCCACCGGAAGCTCTGAAGGCGGCAGTTCAATCATATTCATTACCCGCTGCACGATGTTGACCGCCTGGTCGCCGACGCGTTCCAGGTCGGCGTTGATTTTGATCACGGCGAGAATGAAGCGCAGATCGATCGCCATGGGCTGCTGCATGGCGAGCAGGTCGATCGCGAATTCATCGACTTCGCGCTCGGCGCGATTGATTCCGGCCTCGCTGGCGATTACCCGCTGACATAGCACCGGGTCGCGTTGTGAATAGGCCTGGACTGCCAGGTCCACGGCCTGTTCCGCCATGCCTGCCATTGCCAGAATGCGGTGTTTGAGCTCGTCGAGCTCCTGATGAAAACGAATTCTTGTCATCCGAACCTGCCGGTAATGTAATCTTCCGTTCGCTTGTCCGACGGATTGGTGAAGATTTTTTCCGTCTTATCGAACTCAATCAGATTCCCCATGAGGAAAAATCCGGTAAATTCGGCCACCCGCGAAGCCTGCTGCATATTATGCGTCACGATCACGATGGTGAGTTTTTGTTTTAACTCAAAAATCAGGTCCTCGATCTTGGCGGTTGAGATCGGATCCAGGGCCGAAGCTGGTTCGTCCATCAACATCACTTCCGGACTTACCGCCAATGCACGCGCTATACAAAGCCTTTGCTGCTGGCCGCCCGAGAGGCTGGCGCCGGATTTCTTCTTAAGCACATCCTTCACTTCATCCCAAAGTGCAGCTTGCTGAAGAGAATGTTCGACGACTTCGTCCAGAACTTTGCGGTTATGGGTCCCATTCAGCTTCAGTCCGGCGGCGACGTTATCATAGATGGTCATGGTGGGGAAAGGATTTGGTTTTTGAAATACCATGCCCACTTTTCGGCGCACGTCAACCGCAGGCATTTCATAAATGTCCTCGCCGCCGACTTTTACTTCGCCGTCGCGCTTTGGCCTCCGGATTCGTCTCATGCATGCGATTCAGGCAGCGAATAAACGTGGATTTCCCGCAGCCCGATGGACCGATCACCGCGGTCGCATGCTTGGCTTCAACCGACATGTTGATACCGTGCAAGGCCTCGGTTTTGCCGAACCAAGCCTTCAGATCGCGAACTTCAACCGCAGTTGGCATATTCTAGCGGGCCTCCCCCAGCATACGCCGCATAAAAACAAACCGAACCAGCGTGGTGGTTCCGACGATCAGTATGACCAAAACCAAGGCTCCCGCCCACGCCTGGCGGTGCCATTCATCAAAGGGCGAAAGTGCGTAGGTATAAATCTGCAGCGGCAATGCCGCAATAGGTTGACGCGCTATTAAAACTCCAGAACTGGTTGCCGAACGCGGTGAACATCAAGGGCGCAGTCTCGCCGGCAACCCGCGCGAATGCCAGCATCACTCCGGTGATAATGCCTGAACGTGCGGTTGCGAGAGTAATCGAAATCGTGGTTCGCCATTGCGGGATGCCGAGACCGAAGGCGGCCTCGCGAACCGAATGCGGAACCAGCAACAGCATTTCTTCCGTAGACCGGGTGACGGTGGGGACCATCATGATGGCGAGGGCCACGCCTCCTGCGAAGGCCGAAAAATGGCGCTGCGGAATGACCACCAGGCCGTAAGCCACTAGTCCGATCACGATCGATGGAACGCCGTTGAGAACGTCAGCTGTAAAACGCACCAGCTGCCCGAAACGGTTTCGACCATATTCAGCGAGATAAATTCCTGCGGCAATTCCCAGCGGAACTCCAATGAGGCTGGATATCGCAGAATTATCATCGAGCCGACCATCGCATTCGCCATCCCGCCGCCGGTTTCGCCTACCGGTTTCGGAGTCTGCGTCAGAAAGGACCAATTCAATGACCCGGCGCCCTTCAGCACCAGGTAAGCAAAAATCGCCACCAGCGCGCTGACCACCATCACAGAAAGGCTGGCCGCCAACCCGGTAAAGAAATAGTTGGTGATTTGGCGTCGAAGCTTAATGGTGTTACTGGCCATGTGCCCTCACCGGAGTGCCGCGGGTCACCGTCCACACCATCAGGCCGGCAAGAATGTTTACGATAATGGTCACGATAAACAGCGCCAGGCCAATCTCCATGAGCGCGCTCAGGTAAAGATCGCCGGTGGCCTCGGCAAATTCGTTTGCGATGACACTGGCCATGGTATAACCGGGCGCCAGCAGGGATTTGGCAATATGCGGAGCGTTGCCGATCACCATGGTTACGGCAATGGTCTCGCCCAAAGCACGGCCAAGACCGAGAATGACGGCACCCATGATTCCGGCGCGCGCATTCCGCAAGACTGCGATACGAACCATCTCCCACCGGGTCGCGCCCAGCGCCAGAGCGCTGCCTCGCGCTGCTGTTGCGGGACCACCGACAGCACCTCGCGAGTGATCGAGGAAATGATTGGGATAATCATGATCGCCAGAACCGTTCCGGCGGCCAGCATTCCAATTCCGTATGCCGGGCCCTCGAATAAGCCAGTCCATGAGAAATATTTCATCAGCCACGGTTCCACATATTGGCGCAATAGTGGGACCAGCACGAAAATCGCCCACAAGGCCATAAATCACGCTGGGAATCGCAGCCAACAACTCGGTGGCATATGAGATTGGCTTGCGCAGAGAACGGGGGCACATTTCGGTGACAAAGACCGCCACCGCTATCGCCAGTGGCACCGCAATAACCAGTGCGACCAGTGAAGAAACGATGGTGCCGTAAGCGAATGGCAGTGCGCCGAATCCATCCTGAAACCGGGTCCCATTCGCTGCCGAAGAAGAAGTGAAAGCCAAATTTTTGCCAGGCCAGGGCGGAGCCGTTGCATCAATTCGGCTACGATCAAGCCAACCACGCCGAGGACAACGACCCCGGCCAGCGTCATCAGGCCCTTGAAGCCGGAATCCAGATTAAAGATCGACTTTTTCCAAGCCGGTACCTCTCGCGTCGGGTTCACAAGGGAGACTTTAGTTGAGTCAGATAACGGCATGTCTTTGGCTATTCGCAGAACCAAACGCCCGTCCCGCTGATAATTTGTCAGGAGTGTGAGACCCACGTGCTGCTCCCATGAGCTTGCCGCTCCGCGAATTTGCCGGACAACTCTGGATTGTCCAGAGACTCCGGTATGATCAGGTTAACGACGTTTCTGTTAAAGGATGATGAACAGAGAAGTTCGGCGGGCCGACCGGATCCGGCCTCCAAGCTACTTGATCTGTTTTGATCGACGTCCATTTCCTTCTGTTTGATCGACTCTGGCAAAGGAGCATAGTTCAGCTGAGTGACCATGCCTTGACCCTTCTCCAGCATCCAGGTCAGGAAATCAACGAATGCCTTTTCTTTGGTCGAATCCTTCCACTGCTTGGGAACCAGCAGATAGGTGAAACTCGAAATCGGATAGGCGTCTTTTCCGGAGGCGTTGGTAATCGACACGCGGAAATCACCCGGCATCATCTTCGCTCCAGCTGCCGCGGCGGTAGTAGATTCAAGACTCGCCTTAATAAAGTTCCCGAAGAATTCTTCACCGGACCAAAGGTGATGTTGTTCTGCAAGGCATAGATCAGTTCCACGTAGCCGATCCCGCCTTCCATTTGCCGGATCATTCCCGCGACACCTTCATTTCCCTTCGCTCCCAGACCCACAGGCCAACTCACCGAAGTGTTACTTCCTACTCTTGATTTCCACTCCGGGCTGATCTTTGACAAGTAGTCCGTCCATACGAATGTGGTGCCGCTACCGTCGGAGCGGTGAACAACCACGATGCTCTTGTCGGGAAGCTTCGCGCCGGGATTCGCGGCGGCGATCGCCTTATCATTCCAATTGGTAATGGTGCCCAGGTAAATTCCCGCCAGAATTTGCGGAGTGAATTTCAATCTCACCCGAGAACCCCGGGAATGTTGTACGCCGGAACCACCGAGCCGAGCACGGTCGGAAGCTGGAAAATTGGCATAGGCATCTGCTTGGCCTTGGCGTCATCGAGCGGCATGTCGCTGGCGCCAAAATCCACCGTGCCGGATTGCAACTGACGAATCCCGCCGCCGCTTCCAATCGATTGATAGTTGATCTCGATATCCGAATGCTCGTTGTGGTATTCGTTAAACCATTTGGAATAAATCGGATACGGGAAAGTCGCGCCTGCGCCATTCAGCTTTGTTTGCGCCGATCGATGGGAGCGCCAGCACCAGAAGCGCGAACAACGGTGAGAATCTTCTCAATTTAAGCTCTCCTTGTTTTTGAGTTCTTCCGTCACTGCTTGATTAGAAGGCCCAGACAATTAAAGGACGATGAACCGGGTGTTAACAGTTCACAAAATTCATCAAATCCCATCGCAGCGCTGAAATCCGCAAGAACAATTTAAACTGTTGAATTGCCGGTTGTGCGGCATTCGACGACTAACGAAACAAAAATGAGAATTGCGCTGCAAAAGGCTCTACTCACAACCGCTACTCTCGCGGTGACCGCCTTTGGCCAAAGCAACCCGCCTGCCCCAACAGCCGGCTGCGCAGGACAATGACAAAATCGTCCAATTCCTGAGCACCACCGTCTCCTGGTACCGCCAGCGCACTGCCGAAGAGAAACTTGCGAATGAACCTGCGGATGTCACGTTTGAGCAGGAAAACAGCACCATCGCCGACCAGGTGGTCCAACAGGCTTTCGAATATGGCCGGAATGAAGCCCAGCTGCAAAGCAAACGACAGCCGGCAGCAAACCAGCAGAGCGCGAACACCCGGCCAATATCAGAGACTCGCCCAGTCACTGCAAAAAGTAGAACAGCAAATCCAGGATACGCAAGACCGAGACTGCAATCGAATCGCGAGAAGCTGGCGCGTAGTGCGGCGGCGAAACGACGCATGATTCAGGCGCAGATTGAAGAACTGCAAGGCGAGCTGGGACTGTTAAATGCGCGGCACGATGCTTTGCAGACGATGGCAGAATTTGTGAGTTCGAGCGGCAGCGGCAATCGCCTGGGATTGCGCGCCCAGGTAGAAGAGTTGGCGCGCTCAGTTCCGCCGGCCCTGAGCGGTAGTCCTAATGCGAATGCCAGCCCAGGCAAGACCGCAACCCGCCAATATTCTGGCGCCCAAGCCACCGCCTTCGGGTATTTGGGGGCTTTCTACCGACTTGATTCATCTTTCCGGCAAACGGCGGACGCTGTCAGACATGCTCTCTTCGACTGAGACCCTGAGGAAATCCGCGCGACGACTTGCGCTCGCCGTTGATCAGCGACCTGCAAAATTTCATCCACCAGGGTGACCAGCTCTTTGCCGCTGCCGATACGGCGACTCCGGAGGGCCTGGCGCAGCAGACGCAGCAATTGGACGCGCTCACCGCCCAATTCAAGCAGGTGACATCAACCCTGCTGCCGCTAAGCAAGGTGGGAGTGCTGCTCGGAATTTATGAGACGACATTAAAGAACTGGCGCGAATCGATCCGCAGTGAGGAGCGCGACGATCTTCGGCAATTGTTTCTCAGGCTGGGAGTGCTCGCGATCATGATCATGCTGGTCTTTGGGCTGGGCGAGGTCTGGCGGCGCGCAAGCTTCCGCTACGTGCATGACAGCCGTCGCCGCTACCAGTTCCTGCTGATGCGGCGGATCGTGATCTGGGCCGCGGTCGTGATCATCGTGATCCTTGCCTTCGCCACCGAACTCGGCTCGGTGTTCACCTTTGCCGGCTTGATCACTGCCGGCATCGCGGTCGCCATGCAGAACGTAATCACTTCGATCGTCGGATATTTCTTCCTGATCGGAAAATATGGACTGCGTGTCGGCGATCGCGTGACTATTTCCGGCGTGACCGGGGAGGTGGTAGAGATTGGACTGGTCCGAATTCATGTGATGGAACTGGCTGGTCCGAACGACGCCCAGCCCAGCGGCCGCATCGTGGCGTTCTCCAACTCCATCGTGTTCCAGCCCACTGCCGGCATCTTCAAGCAGATTCCCGGAACGAATTTTGTGTGGCATGAACTCAAGCTCACGCTGGCTTCCGAAACCGATTACCATGCCGCCAAAGACCGTATTACAAAGGCTGTGGATGCAGGCTCTGGCTCACTACCGCGACAACATCGCTACCCAACGACGTCTGGTGGAACAGAATTTGACCAGCGTCTCGGCGGGAGAATTACAGGCCAAAGTGCGATTGCACTATACGGCTATCGGGAATTGAAGCTACGGTGCGCTATCCGGTTGAACTTGAAAAAGCGGCGGATGTTGACGATCAGCTTATGCGCGAGTTGCTGGCCGCAGTCGATCAGGAACCCAAACTCAAATTGATCAGCGCTGAAATGCCGACCGCGAAAGTTTAAGTTTGTTATAACGAGATCAGTGCAGCAGTCCGACGGATAGAGCCGCATATTTGAGCACTGGGTTTGGGTAAACGCCCAGGAAAATAGTAGCCGCCAGGCTCAAACCCAGGGCAAAACCTAATCCTGTGGAGATCGGAGTTACCGGCACTTCTTCTTCGCGCGGCTCGCGCATATACATCACCACGATGACGCGCAGGTAATAGTAAGCCGCCACGCCGCTGTTGATCACGCCAATGATGACCAGCCCTATCAGAGGATGGCTGCCTTGCATGGCGGCGCTGAAAACGTAAAATTTGGCGAAGAAGCCGCCGGTGATCGGAATGCCGATCAGCGACAACAGAAATATCGTGAGAATCGCCGCCAGCAGCGGCGACCGCTTTCCCAGTCCCGCGTAATCTTCCAGCGTGACAAAGCGCTCGCCGGCGCCGGCAAAATGCCCGATCACGGCAAACGCGCCCACATTCATGGCCGCGTAAGAGGCGGTGTAGAACATGGCCGCGGGAATTCCATTCTTGGGCAGGGAAGCAAACGCAACCAGCAAATATCCCGCGTGGGCGATGGATGAATAGGCCAGCAGGCGCTTCACGTTGTTCTGCACCAGTGCCGCGATGTTTCCAATCGTCATCGAGAGCGCGGCTGCGACCCAGATGAGCCACGGGCCCCCCGGAGCGTGCGCTTCAAAAATAATTCGCAGCAACACCGCGAAAACCGCGGCCTTCGGCGCGGTAGACATGAATCCGACCACCGGCGATGGAGCGCCCCTCGTAAACGTCTGGCGTCCAGACGTGAAAGGGCGCCGCGGCCACTTTGAAACCGAGTCCGACGAACATCAGCGCCACGCCCAAATAGGCCAGCAGCGGGCCGTGCCCGGTTCCTGAGTATTCCGCCAGGGCGGCGCTGATCCGGTCAATGCTGGTCGAGCCGGTCGCGCCGAACATTAACGCCACGCCGTAGAGAAAAAACGCGGTGGCGAAAGATCCCAGCAGGAAATATTTCACCGAAGACTCGCTGCTGATCGCCGAGCGGCGCCGGAATCCGGCCAGAATGTAAGTCGAGATCGAAGAAATTTCCAGCGCGATGAAGATCAGCACCAGTTCCATCGCCGACGACATCAGCGCCATGCCCACCGCGCCAAACAGAATCAGCCCGTAATATTCCCCGGCGCGAATCTGCTGCACTTCCATGTACTCGTAGGAACTCAAAATCACCAGCAGCGTGATCGAGATCACAACGAAGTGAAAGAAGACGCTGAAGGCATCAACCTTCACCATGCCAAAGAAGCCGAGTCCCCAGAATCGAGCCTGCGCCTGATAAACGGTGGCGGCCAGCGCCACAATCGCGCCCGCCAGTGCGATCAGGCCTAATGTCCGTTGGCTGCGCCGCTCATCCATGACCGGATCGAGCAACATGATGATCATGCCGAAAATTGACAGCACGATCTCCGGCAGGATGCGAATGTAATCGACGGATTGCGGAAGCGTCTGCATGGTTTGAAAAATCGCCATCACTGTCCCACCATCCTGCTGGCAAGTTGGGTGAATGGCGCCAATACGTTGTGCACCGCGGGATCAATCGTGTTCAGCCAGAGCAGCGGCGCAACGCCCATTGCGAGCGCCATAATCGCCGTCGGCCACAGCGCAATCCGCTCACGCAATAGCAGATCGGGGAGCGAATTATTCTCCGCGTGCTTCACCTTGCCGAAAAATACCCGCTGGTACATCCACAGCAGATAACATGCGCTCCAGATGACGCCGGTTGCTCCTACCACGCCCCACCACATTTTTGCCTGAAACGCTCCGCTCAGCACCAGGAACTCGCCGACAAAACCATTCAATAGCGGCAATCCGACCGATGCCAGAACCATAAATAAAAAGAAGGTGGAGTAGGTCGGCATGGGCGTGGCCAGGCCGCCGAAATCCGATATCTCGTAGGTGTGCCGCCGCTCGTAAAGAATTCCCGCCAGCATGAACAGGCCGCCGGTAGAAATGCCGTGCGCCAGCATGATGAACATCGCTCCATTCAGCCCGGCCTGAGTGAAGCTGAAAATTCCCAGCACGACGAACCCTAGATGGCTGATCGATGAGTACGCGATCAACTTCTTCATGTTGGGCTGCACCATCGCCACCAGCGCGCCATAAACAATGCCGATCAGCGCCAGCACCACGATCCAGGACGCATTCACTCGCGATTGCTCAGGGAACAGCCCGAGGTTAAAGCGCAACATTCCGTAGGTGCCCATCTTCAACAACACGCCCGCCAGCAGAACGGAGCCAGCCGTCGGCGCTTCGACGTGCGCATCCGGCAGCCAGGTATGGAAAGGGAACAGCGGAACTTTGACGGCGAAGGCGATGAAGAATCCGAGGAACAGCAACAAGGGAACGGTCCCGGAAAATCCCGGAACACTGCCCGAGTGAATGGCATTCTGCAATGTCACAAAGTCGAAGCTTCCGGTCTTCGCGTACAGCCAAAGAATCGCGGCCAGCATGAAAACCGAAGCGATCATGGTGTACAGGAAAAACTTCACCGCGGCATACACCTTCCGGCCGTGGCCATACATGCCGATCAGCAGGGCCATCGGAATGAGCGTGGCTTCCCAGAAGAAATAGAACAGGAACAGATCGAGCGAGAGTGAAGACGCCGATCAGGCTGGTCTCAAGTATCAGCAGCAGAATGAAGAATTCTTTGACGCGATCATGAATTGATTTCCACGAGATCAGAACGCACAGCGGGGTGAGAAACGTGGTCAGCACGATCAGCCACATTGAAATGCCGTCGATTCCCATGTGGTAATGAATGTTGGGCGAAGAAATCCACGGAAGGTCTCGATCGAACTGGAAGCCGGGCAGGCCGCGATTGAAGTGCGCCGGCAGGTGCAGAGAGAGAACGAACGTGAGCAGCGAAATCACCAGCGCGAAGACGCGGATGTCGCGATCCCGCCGCGGGAAGAACAGCAACAGCAGTCCGCCGACCGCGGGAGCGAAGGTGACCAGCGTCAGAATATTCTTGTCGAGCCAGTTCATTGCGTTCGCACTCCCATCCAGACCATGTAGGCAATCATCGCCGCGGCACCGACCGCGATCCATCCGGCATAAGAGCGCAGGTTGCCTGACTGCATGTGCCGCACTTCATCCGAGAGATCGCGAGCGCCGTCAGCGCTGCCATTGAGCGCCGCGTCAATCGTCCCCTGGTCGATCCCCCTCCAGAGAACAACTCCGGAGATGACGATCAATGGCTTCACAAACAGCCATGCGTAGAGTTCGTCGATCTAATACTTGTGCGCGACCGCGGAGTAGAAACCATGCATCGATCCCAGCGATTCGATCTGGCAGTTCGGGGCCGCGAATGTAAAGCAGCCAGGCCAGAAACAGGCCGAGCAATCCCGCGCCAGACCGAAATGCCGGTAAAAATAATTTCCGTTGAGTGGCCGGTCTTCGGTTCGCTGCCTTCGGTGGTCTGCTCGGGTGGCGCAGTCTCGCCCGGTTGTGCATGTTCAGGGTTCACTGCTGGAGTTGATGAGCGGAACACCGGCCCCAGGAATTTTTCGAAGTGATTGCCGCCGCCCAGCGATCCCGGAATTCCCACCCAGCCTCCAACCAGCGAGAGCACCGCAAGAATCACCAGCGGCACCAGCATGATGCCGGCGACTCGTGAATCCCGCCGTGGCCATGCCCATGTCCGTGCGGGACGGGCGCCCCCGCCCGCGAATCGGCCGAATGATCCTCATGTTCATGCGATTCTTCCGCATCCCCGCGATACTCGCCGAAGAATGTCATGAACAGCAAACGGAACATGTAAAACGAAGTGAGAAAAGCGGTGATGACGCCGACCAGCCAGTACACCCAGCTCGCCTGATAGGCCCGCCACAGAATCTCGTCCTTGCTGAAGAATCCTGCGAAGGGCGGAATGCCTGCAATGGCGATGGTGGCAAACGTCATGGTCCAGAATGTCCACGGAATCTTCTTGCGCAAGCCGCCCATCTTGCGCATGTCCTGCTCGCCGCCAACCGCGTGAATCACCGAGCCCGCCGCCAGGAACAGCAGGCCCTTGAAGAACGCATGCGTCATCAGGTGGAAAATTCCCGCGGAAAACGCCGCCACGCCGCAGGCCATAAACATGTATCCCAGTTGCGAAATGGTGGAGTAGGCCAGAACTTTCTTGATATCGGTCTGCGCGATGCCGATGGTCGCGGCAAAAAATGCGGTCAGAGTTCCAATGATCGCAACCACCATCAACGCCATGGGCGCGCGCTCGAAAATCACGTGCGAGCGCGAAACCATGTACACGCCCGCCGTGACCATGGTTGCGGCGTGGATCAATGCCGAAACCGGCGTCGGACCTTCCATCGCATCGGGCAGCCAGACGTAAAGCGGAATCTGCGCCGACTTGCCGCAAGCTCCCACCATCAATAAAAGCGCAATCGCGGTCAGAAATCCGGCTCCCGCAGTTTCCGGCGAGTACGGCTTGACTGCGTCGAAGACTTTCTGAAAATCCAGGGTGCCGAAATGCTTGATCATCAAAAACAGCGCGATCAGAAATCCGAAATCGCCGATGCGATTGACGATGAACGCCTTCTTGCCCGCCGCCGCCGCCGAATCTTTCGGTGAACCAAAATCCGATCAGCAGATACGACGCCAGGCCCACGCCCTCCCAGCCGATGAACATCAGCAGGTAGTTGCTGGCCAGAACCAGCGTCAGCATGAAAAACATGAACAGATTCAGGTAGCTGAAGAAGCGGTAGTAGCCGCCCTCTTCCCACATGTAGCCGACGGAATAAATGTGAATGAGAAATCCGACGCCGGTCACCACCAGCAGCATGACCAGCGAAAGCTGGTCGAGGCAAAAGAATAATCAACGCTGAAAGTGCCCGAGCTGATCCATGGTGCAGCATATTCAACGTGCGGCAGGGTGAGCGAAGAAAATTGCGCCGCAATCCACAACGCCATGGCAAACGCCGCGCCGCAGAAGACCAGCGCCACCGCCGCAACCGCCTGCCGCGAGAAGCGCTTCCCAAAGAGGCCGTTGATAGCGGCGCCAATGAGCGGCAATATCGGAATCAGCCAGAGATGCAGGTTGGGCGTCATAGCTTGAGCAGGTTCACCTGATCGATGTTCAAAGTTTCACGCGTGCGGAATACCGCGATGATGATCGCCAAGCCCACCGCCGCTTCCGCCGCCGCCACCACCATCACAAAAAAGACAAAAACCTGCCCGCTCAGCGCTGCCAGTGCGCCGCGAAAGCCACGAACGACAGATTCACGCCGTTGAGCATCAGCTCAATCGACATGAAAATGGTGATGATGTTGCGCTTGATCAAAAATCCGACAACGCCGCAGGCAAACAGAATTCCGCTCAACACCAGGTAATAAGAAAGCGGAACCATCAGCCCTCCCTCTTGCTGCGTTCAACGGTTTCGGCTTGCCGCCAGAACCACCGCGCCCATGATGGCGATCAATACCAGAATCGAAGTGACCTCAAACGGCAGCAGGAACTCGTGAAACAGCAGTTGCGCGATATCGGCAGGATGGCCGGGCAACGCGCCAATCGCCGCCGATCCGGCTTCGAATGCGTCAGCAGCGCCCAGCAAACAATCACCATGCCCGCGAGCACGCCCGGAACGCCGAGCAACCATGCCACGCGGCTGCCGTTGGTCTGTTCTTCTTCGCCGGCATTCAGCAGCATGATCACGAAAACAAACAGCACCATGATCGCGCCGGCATAAACGATCACCTGCACGGCCGCGACAAACTCCGCGCCCAGCAGCAGGTACTCCACCGCCAGCGATGCCATCACCACCACCAGCGACAGCGCGCTGTTAATCGGATGCCGCTGCACCAGCAGGTTCACCGCGCCCGCCACGCAGATCGCACCGAACACCGAAAATAAAATCAGATGAAGCATAGAAAAATCTAGTGTCAGTGGCGGACGCCCTCGTCCGCCACAAATTCCTCATGATTTCAACACCACCACCACCGCCGTCACCACCAGGTTCGCAATCGCCAGCGGCAGCAAAAATTTCCATCCGAACGCCATCAGTTGGTCATAGCGGAAGCGCGGCAACGTCCCGCGCACCCATATGTAAAGGAAAAGAAATACGAAAATCTCGCAGCGCAAACCAGAACAGCGGCAACAGCGCCTGCAACATCGCCGGCCCGAAAAGCGGCCCACTCCAGCCGCCGAGAAACAGCAGCGACGCCAGGCATGCCACCGTGACCATGTTGGCGTACTCCGCCATAAAAAACATGGCGAACTTCATGGCGCTGTATTCGGTGTGATACCCGGCCACCAGTTCGGTTTCCGCTTCCGGCAAATCAAACGGGAATGCGGTTGGTCTCGGCATACGCCGCCATCAGATAAATAAAGAATGCAATAAACTGCCCGCCGCGGAAGATGTTCCAGCGCGGAATGAATCCCCAGAAATGTCCCGCCTGCGCGTCCACAATTCCGCGCAGGCTGAAACTGCCGGCCAGAATCAACACTCCGACCAGTGATAGTCCCAAGCGCAATTTCGTAGCTGACCATCTGCGCGCTGGCCCGCAGTCCGCCGAGCAGCGAATACTTGCTGTTCGACGACCATCCCGCAAGCGCGACCCCGTATACGCCCAGCGAAGTTATGCCCAGCACCACCAGCAGCCCGATGTTTACGTCGGTGATCTGAAATGGCGTTGCAAAATTTCCCACCCGTGAACCAGTTGCCGAACGGGATCACCGCGATCGAAGTACAGCGAAAATCACCGCAATCATCGGCGCCGCAATATAGAGCGGCTTATAAGACGTGCGGCGGCGTCAGATCCTCTTTGAAAAGAAACTTGATTCCGTCCGCCGCCGGCTGCAAAAGCCCGAACGGCCCGACCCGCGTGGGTCCCCAGCGGTTCTGCATGTGGCCGACCACCTTGCGCTCCAGCCAAACCGTGTAAGCCACCGCGGTCAGCAGCACGAAAAGGATCAGCGCCGTCTTGATCACCGAAACGATGATGAATTCGAGTATGGGCAATGTCGTCGTGAATTGTGTCAGTGGGAAATTCAGTGATTGAGTAATTCGAAGAAGCCCGCGTTGGTCTTCAGAATTACCAAATTACAAAATTGCCCAATTACAAATTAGTCAGTCTGCCGGGACTGCATCTGCCGGCTCAGGGTCTTTGTTCTCGATCACCGAATTCAACGCGCGCGAATAACGTCCCAGGGTTCCCGAGCTGAAAAGATTATTGTTCGCCGGCAGCAATCTGCTCAGGAGCCATGTTGCTTTCCTGAGCCCATCGCAGAAATCGAAGTATGCTGATCGTTTCCCGCCATCAATTCCAGCCGCGAAACGTCGTACCCCGGCACCAGCCGCTGAATTTCATCCAAAATTGCCATGGGATCGAACGGGCTCATCTTCGGCTCCAGACCGTTGGCTTCGAGCCAAACGCTGTGCCGGTCCGCCTCGCCCGACTGCGCCCCGCGCGACTGCCCCATGTCGGCATGCGTTCCGCCGCCCGAACGGCACCAGTTTGCGCACGTCGAACCCAATCGCATCGGCGATGCGCACGATCATCTCGAAATCAGGCTTCGTGGTCGCAACCTCGCCGGCCTTCTTCACTATCTGAATGTCGCCGCAGGTATTGGTGAACGTCCCGGATTTCTCGTACGCATTCGCCGCCGGCAACACCACATCCGCCATCGCCGCGGTTTCGGTCAGGAACATGTCCTGCACCACCACGAAGCTTCTTGCAAAGTGCCGGGACCAACTTCAAGCCGCCCCACAGGATTCGCGCCGACCACGTACAGCGCTTTTAACTGTGCCGGCTTTCGCCGCATCGACCATTTCCGGAATGCTCAGGCCCGGCGCTGCTGGGAATCTTCCCCACTCTCCGTGAAGTTTGTTTGCCTCTGAAACCGGGTGGTATCCGGGAAGCAGATCGGGATAAAGTCCCATGTCGGCCGCGCCCCGCGAATTCGCGTAGTCGCCCAGGCAGATTAATTTCGCGCCGGGAACGCTCGCGGCAAATTTCGCCAGTGCCTGCACGCCTGCGCCGCGAATTTCCGACCGAAAATAATGACCAGATCTTTTTCGGCTTTGCAGCTTCTCGCGCAGGCCGAGCCACTGCTCGTGCGAAGACGAGCGGCTCGCGTGGAGACGGCCGCCCTGGCCGTCTTGGCTCGACCCGGAAAGGAAAGCCGCGAACTCGCCGTATCGCTTCCGCCGGAATCTGCACAAACTCCGCCGCCTGCCTGCCGCAGCTTGATCGGATCCGAATTGACCACATACAGCTTGGCCTGATGCAGGCGCACATTATTTCGGATCTGCCATGCCAGCAGCGGATGCTGCTCCGTCGGATCGTTTCCGATCAGCAGAATCGCCGGCGCGTTGTACACATCGCGCATGCTAGCCGTGGCGTTTGATTTTCCGTGCAGCGCCGCCGCAAGGCAGGGAAGTCGGCGGTGCGGTGATGGTCGATGTTGTTTGTCTTCAACACCACGCGCGCGAACTTCTGCAGCAGATAATTTTCTTCGTTCGTGGTGCGAGTCGATCCGATCACGCCGATCGCCCGTCCGCCTTCGCGATCGCGAATCGCTCTTGAATCGTCTTGCCCACCACTTCGAACGCCTCTTCCCATGTCGCCGGAACCAACTCGCCCGCCCTTGCGCACCAGCGGCTGCGTCAGCCGGTCTTCATTATTGGCGAAGTCAAAACGCGTACCGGCCTTTGATGCAAAGGAAGTCGCCATTGATGCCGCTCTTGTCGCGATTATCGCCGCGCACGATCTCCATGCCTGTATCCGACGCGGCGCACGCCCAGCGTGGTCTTGCATCCGTCGCCGCAGTGGGTGCAGGTCGTGCCGACATGCTTCATCTCCCACGGACGCGTCTTGTAACGGTAAGCGCCTGAAGTCAGCGCGCCCACCGGGCAGATGTCGATGCACATGCCGCATTCTTCGCACTCCAGATGATCCTGTTTATTGGGAACAATCGTCGAACCGCGCCGCGGTTCTCCACGCCCAGCGCCCAAACGTCCATGCCCTCGCCGCAGACGCGCACGCAGCGATAACAAAGAATGCAGCGCGGACGGTCGAAGAACACCACCGGCGACCACTGCTGCTCATCCCGATGCTGCTTGAGTTCAATGAACTTCGATTCGGCCGCGCCGTAAGAGAATGTCATGTCCTGCAGTTCGCACTCGCCGCCCGCATCGCACACCGGGCAATCCAGCGGATGATTGCCGAGCAGCATCTCCACCATGCCTTGCGCGCCTGGTGAATTTCGTCGGTGTCGGTCGTAACCACCATGCCTTCGGTGATCACCGTCGTGCACGCGGTCTGCAGCTTCGGCATCTTCTCAACCCTCACCAGGCACATGCGGCAAGCGCCCTGCAGCGAGAGATTCGGGTAGTAGCAGAACGAAGGCACTTCGATGCCCGCATTCTTGCAGGCTTCGATCAGCAGCGTCCCCGCCGGCGCGGTGACGTTCTTGCCGTCGACCGTGAGGTTTACGAGTTTGGAGCTCAGCCATTAAATTCAACTTTTACTCTGTAGTCTTCCTCTGTGTAACTCAAGCTCTGAGTGGTTCAAGCCTTACAACCACAGAGCAATGGCCAAGATCTCTCAAGTCAACACTACCGGTAATGCCTCTACCGCACCTGCTTTTCAAACGGGCACGGCCTGCCTTCCAAATGATCTTCAAATTCTTTCCGGAACTTTTTCACGAACGCGATCGTCGGCATCGCCGCCGCATCGCCCAGCGGACAAAACGTTCGCCCCAGCATGTTCTCCGACAAGTATTGCATATTGTCGATGTCTTTCTTCATCCCGCCGCCGCTGTGGAAACGAGTCAAGGTCTTCTTCAGCCAGTCTGTTCCTTCGCGGCAGGGAATGCACCATCCGCAGCTTTCGTGCTGATAAAACTTCATGGTGCGCAGCGCGAATTTCACCATGCACGTTGTGTCGTCGACCACGACCACGCCGCCCGAACCCAGCATCGATCCGGCCTTCATCAACGAATCGAAATCCATCGCCACATCGATTTCATCGGCGGTCAGCAGCGGACAGACTTGATCCGCCCGGCACCACCGCCTTCAACTTGCGCCCGTTCGGAATTCCGCCGCCAACGTCATAAATCATCTTCTTCAGGTTGTAGCCCATGGGCAATTCGTACACGCCGGGCTTGTTCGATGTGGCCGCTCAGGCAGAACAGCCGCGTACCGCCATTTTTCGGCGTGCCCAGATTGGCAAACCATTCCGCGCCGCCCAGAATAATTGTGCGGCACGCTGGCCAGCGTCTCCGCATTATTAATGACCGTCGGCCCGCCCCACAGTCCGACCACGGCAGGGAAGGGCGGCCGGATGCGCGGAATGCCGCGCTTGCCTTCGAGCGATTCCATCAGCGCCGACTCTTCGCCAACTTCGTAAGCTCCCGCGCCGCCATGCCAGTAAACTTCGAGGTCGCGGCCGCTGCCGAAAATATTTTTGCCGAGAAATCCTTTGGCATAGGCGTCGGCAATCGCCTTCTGCATGATCTCCGAGCAGATATCGATACTCGCCGCGAATGTAGATGTAGCCGGCGCTGCGCCCCGACCGCCAGCCCGGCGATCATCACGCCTTCAATCACCGAATGCGGATCGTGCTCAAAGATCAGCCGGTCTTTGCAGGTGCCGGGCTCGCTCTCATCGCCGTTGCACAACACATATTTCGGCTTCGCCGACTGCTTAGGAACGAACGACCACTTCATTCCAGTGTTGAATCCCGCGCCGCCGCGCCCGCGCAGGCCGGAATTCTTGACCTCATTGATGATGGCGTCCGGCTCCATGCCGAGCGCCTTCTGCACGGCCTTGTAGCCGTCAAGCTCGAGATAGCGGTCGATATTCGTCGCGCCCTGCCAAAGCGCTTGGAGACGACCTTTACCTCATCGGGATGGGAAACCAGAGAAGCCATTTAGTAATTTTGTAATTGAGTAATTTTGTAATTTGAAAATCTCGAATGCTGGAAGCTGGATTTTCAATTACCAAATTACCCAATTGCCAAATTACAAAATTCACTGCACTCCTTCTTCTGTACTCCTCCAGCACCTTTCCATCTTCTCCGCGGTCAGGTTCTCATGAAAGTCATAGTTCACCTGCGCCGCCGGAGCCCAGCTGCATGCGCCGATGCACTCCACCTCTTCCAGCGTAGAACATGCCGTCGGGAGTCGTGCCTTTGTGTCCGATGCCCAGCTTCTTCTCGCAGTGCTCGATCAGTTCTTCGCCGCCGCGCACCATGCAAGAGATATTCGTGCACACCTGCACGTTGAATTTCCCGCGCGGCTTGGTGGTCAGCATCGAGTAGTAGCTGATCACGTTGCGCACTTCGAGTTCCGTCAGGTCCAGCCGGCCTGCGATTTCCGCGATCACTTCGTCGGACAGGAATCCAACCTCATCCTGCGCATAGAGCAGCGTAGGCACCAGCACCGACCGCTTCGTCGGATAATGCGGCAGCATCTCCGCAAACCGCTGTTCGAATTGTTCAGAAAACTTCATGAAATTTGTAATTTTGTAATCGGGTAATTTTGGAATCTAATCTCACGCCGTATTCGTCGCGCAGTACGTCTGAGATGCTGTAAATAATCGCCCTCAGTTCGTCGCGCCTCTTTCAGCAAGTCACTAACCTTGTTTCCTGGAACAATTTCGCAGTCCGTCATCAGTCTCTAGCCAAAGACACTCGATTCGTCAGCTTCTTCGACGACGATACCAATCTTCGAAATCACACTCGGCTCTCGACCGTCCCGCATAGCCGCCCGGTAGTTCGCTGCCACTGACGTGCCGCAGCGCAATAACTGTTTCCCCAGAACCTGCGCTGCTCCTCCTATACGGCAAACGAGTTGATACAGCCTGACAATCCGCAATCGCAAATGCTCTTTGTCCGATCTCGCAATTCCTCGGGTCCACGTGGCCATCACAACCTCCGGGCTTACAATTACACAATTACCCGATTACCAAATTACACAATGCTTCTACCGGTCGATCTCTCCCAGCACAATATCAATGCTCCCGATCGCCGCCACCACATCCGCCAGTCAACCGCCCTTCGCACATCTTCGGCAACGTCTGCAGATTCGCCAGACATGCCGACCGCATGTGCACGCGATAAGGCTTCGCCGAGCCATCGCTGACGATGTAATAGCCCATCTCGCCGCGCGGAGACTCGACCGCCTGATAGACCTCACCCTCAGGCACGGCAAAGCCTTCCGTAATAATCTTAAAGTGATAGATGAGCGCTTCCATCTGCGTCTTCATCTTCTCGCGGTCGGGCAGCACCACCTTCGGCGCATCCGCCTTGATCGGCCCTCCGGCATCCCGTCCAGCGCCTGCTTCACAATCCCGATCGATTCCCGCAGTTCCGCCACGCGGCACATGTACCGCGCAAACACGTCGCCTTCCTGGCTCACCGGCACTTTAAACTTGAAATTCTCGTAGCCCGTGTAGGGCATGTCGCGCCGCAAATCGATGTCCACGCCGCTGCCGCGCAAGGTCGGCCCGCTCGCGCCCAGCGCGATCGCATCTTCTGCCGTAATCGTGCGCCACGCCTTTGGTCCGCATCACCCAGATCGGATTTCCCGTCAGCAGGTTCTTCGTACTCGTCCACCTTCGACGGAAAGCGGTCGGCAAACTTTCGCACCCGATCAAAAAATCCGAGCGGCGGCTCCAGCGCAACCCCGCCAATGCGGAAGTACGAAGTCATCATGCGCTGTCCGCTGATCGCTTCGAACAGCCGCAGCACTTCTTCGCGCTCGCGGAAGCAATACAGAAATACCGTCATCGCGCCGATATCCATGGCGTGCGTGCCCAGCCACACCAGGTGCGAGTTGATGCGCGTCAACTCGTTCATCATCACCCGCATCCACTGCGCCTTCGGCGGGATCTCCAGGCCCAGCAGCTTCTCCACCGCCAGCACATAGCAAAGATTGTTGGTCATGGGGCACAGATAATCGATGCGGTCGGTCAGCGGCACCACCTGCTGATAAAACTTGGCCTCGCAGGTCTTCTCGATTCCGGTGTGCAGAAAGCCGATGTCGGGCATCATCCGCACCACGGTCTCGCCGTCAATCTCGAGCAGCACGCGCAACACGCCGTGCGTAGACGGGTGCTGCGGCCCCATGTTCAGGATCATGGTCTTGTCCTGACCGGGTTCTAGCGCGGGCGTGGGAGTGAGATGTGCCATGAAAATTTCCCAATTTTAGCGGTATCCCTCCACCGGATAATCCTTGCGCAGCGGATGGCCTTCCCAGTCTTCCGGCATCAGGATGCGGCGCAAATAAGGATGGCCATTGAAGCGAATTCCGAACAGATCAAAAACTTCGCGCTCAAAATAATTTGCCCCCGGCCAGACCGAGGTCAGCGAATCGAGCGCCGGATTTTCTCCGCTGAGCCGAACCTTCAGCCGCACCCGCTCTTTGTGCGAGATCGACAGCAAGTGGTAAATCACTTCGAACCGCGGCTCCGATGGATACCAATCCACGCAGGTAATGTCGGAAAGAAAATTGAAAGGGCAAGCGGGATCGTCTTTGCAGCAGCGCGGCAGCCTCGCGGATGGCCTCGCGATCTACGTAAATCGTCATCTCGTCGCGATCAAATTTCACGCCTTCGACCGCCTGCGCGTTCCATCCCAACAGCCGTGCCACCGCCGGATGACCTTTCAGTTGTTCGATATCGGTAATCGCGGGAGCCAGCGCCATTAGACTTCGCTCCCTGGTCCGGCAACCCCAACCAGCTCCGGTTCTTCGTTCCGAGGCATACCGCCGCCGCTAACCGCCCGCGTCAGCTCTCGCCGCTTGTGGTCGCAGAAATCGTCAGGCCCCAATCCAGCGCACCTTTTTTCCAGATGTACCAGTAGCCCACCAGCACGATGCCGATGTACACGAACATTTCAGACAGCCCGAACAGACCTTGGCCCATGCGCTTCAGATCTTGCAAAATTATCGCCCAGGGATAAAGAAACACCGCTTCCACGTCGAACAGAATGAACAGCATCGCGACCATGTAAAACTTGACCGAGAAACGCCCGCGGGCGTCGCCGACCGGCGTCATGCCGCATTCATACGGAGACATTTTCGCCCGCGTCGGCCGCCGGTAGCCGATCAACCAGGAAAGCGTCACCATTGCGGTCGCCAATGCCCCTGCCAGCAATGAAGTGGATCAAAAACGGCAGGTAGTTGGCAAAATAATTGTCAGGCATAGGAGAGCTGGATAAAAATTTTGCTGATTAACTAAACATTTTAGATTAGAGTCCTCGCGAAGTGGTGTCAAGCGCGGGAGGCGCCTGTTGTGTCCCATTCTGAGATTGATCGGAAATGGCACGTTCACAACCGGCTCAAATATTCCATGATCTCCGGCTGTCCCCAATTCACTTCGCCGATAAATTTCCGGCGAATCACGCCGTGGCGATCAATAATGTAGGTCTCAGGAACTTTGAATGTGCCATAGCGGGATGAAACCGGCGCGATCACGCCAGTGTTCGTCTTCTGGCCCGTTTCGCGCACGGTGAGCAGGTCAATGTTGTGGTCCTTTAAGAATTTGTGATAGTCGTCGGCATCGTCGTCCACGCTTACCGCCAAAATGGTGACGTCAGTCCCCTGGAGTTTCTTTTGCAATTGTTCGAGTGACGGCATTTCGTCGACGCAAGGCGGACACCAGGTCGCCCAAAAATTCAGCACCACAATTTTTCCCCGGAACTGGCTTAAGGTCACGCTGCGGTCCGAATCTTTAATGGTGAAATCGGGCGCAGGCGTGCCAATGCTCGAAGGTTTGGAATGGCTGTAACAGTCCGCTAAGGACGAACAAACACGCAAGAACGAAGGCAAGAGCGCACGCAGATATAATAAATGCTTCCCGGAGATCGCGCGGCTACACGTTACAACATGCGCGACTTTGCCTGACTCCTTGAAGAATGTCATCCCGACCGCATCCGCTCGGCGGTGGGAGACGGACTTTGCGGCATTCTTTACAATTCATGCCGCTAAAAGGTTACAAGCGGAGGACGCGTCAAGGTGACGCTGGAAGCAGATTGATGACGCAATGATCCCACTCCCGTCGTGTCCATCATCGTTCCCGCACGAAACGAAGAAGCCACCCTCGCAGCTTGCCTGCAATCGCTGATTGCACAAACGGAATCGACTACGAGATCATCGTCGTAGATGATGATTCGACGACCGCACTGCGGAAATCGCGCAGGTCATTTAATGAGCGGGACAGGGCAAGTCGCCGAACTAGCATTATCGAGCACCGAAGCTTCACGCACTCTAAGCGACGCGTTGGCCCGCGCGACGTTTAGCTTAACGTCGCGCCCCACTGTTCAATCAATCTCCGCCCCGCCCCTGCCCGCCAATTGGACCGGCAAAAATAACGCCATGGCCGCAGGCGCAAAAATCGCAAAAGGCAAATGGCTGCTCTTCACCGACGCCGACACCGTTCACAAACCGGGATCGCTAGCGCGCGCGGTTGCCGAAGCAGAAGAGCACAAGGCGCGATTTACTCTCCTATTCTCCCGAGCAGGAAGTCCGCAGCTTCTGGGAAAAAGCAGTCATGCCGGTGATCTTCGCCGAACTGGCGACGACCTATCCTCCGCAGGCGGTAAACGATCCCGCCTCTCCGATTGCCGCCGCCAACGGACAATATCTGATGATCTCGCGGGAAGCTTACGACGCGGTAGGCGGCCACGACGCAGTTGCCAACGATCTTCTGGAGGATGTCGCCATGGCGCGCCTCGTCAAATCTTCGGGACGCAAAATTTTCTTCCGTTACGGCGGCGATGCGGTTCGCACCCGCATGTACCGCAGCTTCGCGCAAATGAAAGAAGGCTGGACGAAGAACCTGGCATTGCTGTTTCCGCGCCCTGTTACTCTGGCATTGCTGCGCTTGGCGGAATTTGTGCTGATCCTGGCGAATGTAGTTATCGCGGTTTGGGCGGGATTATCCGGGCGGTTGAATCTTGCGTTACAAGCAGCGTTGCTGACCATCATTCTTGGCAGGCTGGTTCTGGCTGCGGATCCGGAAAGCTCATTTCCCGGCTGCATCAAGTCTGCTTGCACTTGCGGGGCTGCCTCTATTTTCTTTGTTTCTATTTCGATCAGTCAGATCGCATCAGTCTAAGGACCGTCACCTGGAAGGGCAGAGAATACGGTGCATGCTCGGCGAAAACGATGACCCGAATCAATCGAGTTCCCCATCCTTGTCTCGCCGTTTTCAGCGAGACAAGGCGGGATTTTAGATAGTCCGATCACGTGAGGTGCCAAACGCAAGTGGAACACCCCGCCGCCAAAAAATGCGGCAACAAGCCGGCATGTGTGGACGAGTGCAAAATTTGCGATTAGAACTCACGCATGTCTCCGGCGGGAACCACCGTCTACGTTCGGTCCGCCTGCGAACCCTGCTGATAATTTACGATGAGGTAACCCTTGCTCTATCTCACCCGCAAAGCTGAATTCGCCGCCTCGCACTACTACCACAATCCGGAGCTTTCGCCGGAGGAAAACCGGCGTCTGTTCGGCAAGTGCAATAACCCCAACGGGCACGGGCACAATTACGTGCTCGAAGTCACGGTGAAGGGCGAAGTCGATCCGCGCTCGGGCTTCGTGGTTGATCTTAAGCAGCTCAAAGAGACGATGAACCGTGAAGTCCTCGACGCCATGGACCACCGCTTTCTGAACAAAGAAGTCCCGGAATTTGCCACCCGCATTCCGACGACCGAGAACCTGGCCATCGCTATCTGGCAGCGCCTCGCGCCTAAACTGACCGCGGCCAAGCTGCATCGGGTGCGCGTGTACGAGAACCATGATTTGTTTGTGGATTATTTAGGAGAAGAATGAAGAAGATTGAATCATTGAATCATCGGATTCATTGAATCATTTGGATACCACGTTCAGAAAGGATGCCTTTCTTTGCGGTCCGCTCGCTCTTCTCCGCGATCTCTGCGTGTATAAGGGCTTTAGACCGCAGAGTGTGCCGAGATGAACGGAAACCACAGAGACGCTACACTGACGATTCCAGGCTATTTCAATGACTCAATGATTCAATCAACTCCATGAAAGCACACCTTTCCCGCCGCTATCGCTTTTCGGCCTCGCATCGGCTGCACAGCGAGCACATGTCCGACGCCGAAAACCGGGCTACCTACGGCAAGTGCAATAACCCGCATGGCCACGGGCACAACTATGTCCTGGAAGTCACGCTTGGCGGGCAAGTTGACGAAAGTACGGGTATGGTCTGCAACTTAGTCGATCTGGACGAATGCGTGCACCGCCAGGTTGTAACCAAATTCGACCTCGAAAATCTGAATATGAGGGAGGAATTTGCCACGGCGGTGCCCACAACCGAGAACCTTTGCACCGTCATATTCGATCTCTTGAATCAGGATATTTTGAAGCGTAAGTTCACCTCGGCACATCTGGAAAGGGTGAAGCTGGAAGAGACGATGATGAATTCGTTTGAGGTAACCGCGCTCTAGCCGTTAGCTTTTAGCCAAGGCTGTACTGTTTTAAGCTAGAGCCAGTAAAGCAATGACCCCTAAATTAGAAATGACGAACCCGACTTTGACCTCAGCCAGCTTCGAAGAACTGGTGCGCGAGATGCTCGTCCGCCTGGGCGAAGATCCGCAGCGCGAAGGACTGCTTCGCACCCCGGAACGGGTCCAGAAAGCCATGGAGTTCCTGACCCGCGGATACAGCGAAGATCCCGAAGCCCTGCTCAAGAACGCGCTCTTCACCGTCAACTACGACGAAATGGTGATCGTGAAAGACATTGAAGTGTTCAGCCTGTGCGAGCATCACATGCTGCCGTTTTTCGGCAAAGTGCATGTCGCCTACATTCCTAACGGCAAGGTCATTGGGCTAAGTAAAATTCCCCGGCTGATCGAACTCTTCTCGCGCCGCCTGCAGATTCAGGAACGCCTGACCACCCAGATTGCCGAGACCATTCAAAAAGTCATCCAGCCGCAAGGCGTCGGAGTGGTCATCGAAGCCCGCCATCTATGCATGATGATGCGCGGAGTCGAAAAGCAGCATTCTGCCGCGGTCACCTCGTCCATGCTCGGCTGCTTCCGCGAAGAACAAGAGACGCGTACCGAATTCCTCTCCCTAATCCGCCAGCGGCCCAACGGAATCTAGACGAAGATTCGATCAGATTCCATATTGCATGATTGTAAGTGCCGGGCCTCGACGTCCTGAATCGTAATCAATGCTCACAATCGGCAATCTACAATCTGAAATCAATGTCTTCAAAAATTCAGCTTGCCTTACTGCTTGACCTGGAGTAACTTTTTCCGCACTTGGTGCCTCTCACGTTCTCGGGCTCCCTGGAGCGACCATGCGGCTCCGTTTTGCGGTACTCCTGGCTTTCCTTTACGTTGGCCGTGTCTCCGTTCTTCTAAGGGCGCAGGCTCTGCACGCTACACCTGCGTCCGAATCCAACCCTGAGCGAGCCACGCCATCCGGCCACCTTTAAGTCGTATCACGATCACAGCATTCGCGACATCGATGCCATTGGAATCCGAAACATCGGATGCGGGCGCGGCTTCGGCAATTGGTACAGCCTGGAGCGCCAGGTAGCGATGGGAAGGGAATACTCGGAACAAGTCGAAGCTACTTCGAAGCTGGTCAAAGACCCCGAAATCCAAAATTACATTAACGGTCTGGGTCAGAATCTGGTGCGCAATTCTGATTCGCTGGTGCCATTCACCATTAAAGTCATTGAGTCAGACGACATCAATGCCTTCGCGCTTCCCGGCGGATTTTTTTACGTGGATTCCGGACTGATCCTCGCCGCTGACAACGAAGCCGAACTCGCCGGCGTGATGGCGCATGAAATTGCCCACGTCGCCGCGTGCCATGTTGCCCGGCAAAATACGCGCGGCAAGATGATGAACATGGCATCGATTCCGCTGATGATGGTCGGCGGGCCCATCGGCTACGCCGGTTACGAAGCTCTGACCATTGCTACACCCCTGACTTTTTTCAAGTTTTCGCGACGCTTCGAGTCTGAGGCGGATTTCCTCGGCATTCAGTACATGTACAAAGCCGGTTACGATCCGCAGGCGCTGACTGCTTTTTTCGAAAAAATCAAAGGCATGGAACGCGGCAAGGAGAGGAAAGGTCGCCCGAGCTTTCCTGACCCATCCGCAAACGCCGGATCGAATCGAGAAGACGCAAGCGGAGATCAACACCCTATTGCCGCCGCAGACGGAGTACAAAGTGGACACGTCAGAATTTGAAGAAGCGAAGTCCCGGTTGGAAAATCTGCAGAACCACGGCCATCAAAACCAGTCTCCGCTGCGGCCGACGCTGCACCGGATGGAACCCTCGGTAGCTGTACCGAATTAGCGTTCAGCCGGGCAATTTACCCGTCGCAAGATCCTGCACCAGCTTCCGGTCCGCTTCGAGGAAGTCGTAGGAGGGCAACTCCGCTGGTTTTGCCCAGCGCACATCTTTGAAAATCCGATTCTCGATCTCGCCGGAATATTTTCGGACATCGTAAAAACGCATTTCCACCGCGCTGCCATTGGGATATTGGTGACGGAACCGTGCCACCTCATCTCCAACCTCGGCATTGATACCCAACTCTTCTTCCAGTTCGCGGCGCATAGCATCGCGCGGCTGCTCGCCTTCCTCAATTTTCCCGCCGGGAAACTCCCACTTCAACGGCATGGTCTGGTGGCGGGTGCGCTGACAAACCAGCACTGTCCCGTCCTGCCAGATTAGATGCCGCGACCACTTGCTTCATAAAGATTTCTGATTCCTAGATTACTCAATCATCAGAATTACTAAATCTGTTTCGTGATCCATCGTAGCCCGTCCGCTTGTGGAAAGCACTCCGGGATGGATTGCCGTTGCCAGCGCGCGCAACCCTTGAACTAGTGTCGACGCGGGCGTATTCAGAAATTCATCGCGAATGCAGCAAATGCGACCGCCCTGAGCGGCAGAAGTGTTCTCCCATTTTCGCTCGCGAATGATCTTTTCAAGCGGCACCCGCTCGCCCGCGCCGCACCATGCCGCGACGATCACCTCGGGATTCGCAGCCGCAACATCGTCTGACCGAAATCTGAGCTCCCGGGCTTCCAATGAATTCGCCGCCCGCCGCCTCAACTAGTTCGGCCACCCAGAGTTGCGAAGCAATCAACGGTTTGCCCCACTCTTCACAAAATACTCGAGGCCGCGATAGGCCGGTGTTCCGCGAGCGCATCACGTCGACTTCACTTTGCATCTGTTGAACGACTCGCAACCCAGCTTCGCTCTCACCCATGACGCCGGCTATCACCAGCAATATCCGCATAAATGTCGGCCAAAGATTTGGGCGCCAATCCCAGGAAGCGGGCTCCGCATTTCATGATCTCGGCCAGCGCTTTTTCCTGATAAGGAACGGATGCGATGACCATATCCGGCTTGAGGTTTGAGATCTGCCCTGCCTGGGCGGTCCATGAGTCGGCGACGATTGTCACTTGAGCGCGATCGATCTCAGGGCATACATCAACACAGTATTTAGTGCAGGCCACTAGTGACGAGAGTTTGCCCAGGTCGCGAAGCGTTACGGTTGCGCTCGGCTGCAGCGAGACTACCCGGGTGGGCGTGTAATGCATGCGATGAGTATCGCAGAATAGAAAGGTAAGAATTCAGAACGTAGAACTGCCCTCTGCATCCGAGTTCGCTAATATAAAATCGTGTATTCGCCCCAAGTCCTGGATCATTTCGAGCATCCCCGCGGTGCAGGCCTCGTAAACTCCCCAGATGTCACCGTGCAAGTCGAAAACCCCGTCTGCGGAGACGTCGTGAAACTCAGCGCGCGGATTTTACAGCACCGCATCGTCGAAATAAAATTTCTCGCCAAGGGTTGCGTGCCGGCAATGGCATGCGCATCAGCCCTCGTCGAATTCCTGCAAGGCAAGAGCCTGACCGAAGCCTCTTCGCTAAAGAAGGAAGAACTGATCGAAAGATTGGGAGGCTTGCCTGCAGCTTCTACTCACGCCGCCAGTCTGGCGATTGATGCCATCTCGACTCTCGTGCAAAGCGCCGCCAAATAACTTTTCATCAAAGAGCTACTTTTCTTGGCTTACGTCTGCCGCTTTTCCGCAAAAGTATAGCTCAGGAAAGGGCGGTAGGCGCGGTTTCAGCGCACCGAGCAGCATCGTTAAAAATACGATCACTGAAGGCTAAATAACCGACGAGCATTAAACGTAAGAATGGCTCCGAAATCTCGGAGCCATTCTTGTGGTCCGTGTTGCGATTCGCAAAGCAAACCGCTTCAGGCCGCGGTCGCCACTTCGAAGCGATCAGCGTTCATGATCTTGCTCCACGCGGCGGCGAAATCTTTCACGAACTTCGCTTTCGAGTCGGAGCTGCCGTAGACCTCTGCCAAAGCGCGCAATTGCGAGTGCGAGCCGAAGATCAGATCCACACGCGTGGCTGTCCACTTGACGTGGTTGGTTTTGCGGTCGACTCCCTCATAGACGTCTCCGGAGCCGTTTGAATGCGCAGACGGTTGCCATTGCGTGCCCATGTCGAGCAGATTGACGAAGAAGTCGTTGGTCAACGTACCCGGCTTTGTGGTGAAGACGCCATGTTTGGAATTTCCAGCGTTTGCGCCCAGCACGCGCAAGCCACCCACCAGCACTGTCATCTCAGGAGCGCTCAGCTTAAGCAATTGCGCTTTGTCGACCAACATCTCTTCGGGCGACAGGCGCTGTTTGCCGCGCAAATAGTTACGGAAGCCATCGGCTCTCGGTTCGAGCGGCTCGAAGGATTCGACGTCCGTATGCTCCTGCGAAGCATCCGCGCGTCCTGGAGTGAAAGGAATTTTCACCTCGGTTCCAGCATCTTTCGCAGCTTTTTCGATCGCGGCATCGCCGCCGAGAACGATCAAGTCAGCGAGCGATACTATTTTCCCGCCCGATGCCGAGCCGTTGAAGTCTTTCTGAATCGCTTCCAGCTTCGCGAGCACCTTCTCCAGTTCCGTTGGCTGGTTCACCTCCCAGAACTTTTGCGGCGAGAGTCGAACGCGTGCGCCGTTGGCCCCGCCGCGCTTATCTGATCCGCGAAATGTCGATGCCGAAGCCCATGCCGTCGAGACCAGTTGGGAAACCGTCAGACCGGAGGCGAGAATTTTCGCCTTCAGAGCAGAGACGTCCTGTTCACTGATCAGCGAATGATTTACCGCCGGAATCGGATCTTGCCACGGCAGCTGCTCCTTCGGAACCAGCGGACCGAGATAACGCACGATCGGGCCCATGTCGCGGTGGGTCAGCTTGAACCACGCACGAGCAAACGCATCGGCGAACTGATCGGGATGCTCGTGGAACCGGCGTGAAATCTTTTCGTACGCCGGATCAAATCGCAACGCAAGGTCGGTAGTCAACATCGTCGGCGCGTGGCGTTTCGAAGGATCGTGCGCATCCGGCACGGTGCCATCGCCCGCGCCATTCTTCGGCCTCCACTGATTTGCACCGGCCGGGCTCTTGGTCAGCTCCCACTCAAAGCCGAACAGATTGTTGAAGAAGTTGTTGCTCCACTTTGTCGGTGTCTGGGTCCATGTGACTTCCAGGCCGCTGCCGATAGTGTCAGCGCCGATAACCTTTTCCAAATTTATTCTTCCATCCCAGACCTTGATCCTGAATATCGGCGCCTTCCGGCTCGGCGCCCACGTAATCAGCGGGAACGGCCAGCGCCGTGGGTTTTGCCGAAGGTGTGGCCGCCGGCAATGAGCGCGACGGTTTCTTCGTCGTTCATGGCCATGCGCTTGAAGGTTTCGCGAATGTCCCTGCCCGCCGCTATAGGATCCGGTTTTCCATTCGGCCCTTCCGGGTTTACGTAAATCAAACCCATCTGCACCGCAGCGAGAGGATTCGACAGATCACGATCGCCGCTGTAGCGCTCGTCCGCCAGCCATGTGCCTTCGGGACCCCAATAAATGTCATCTTCAGGCTCCCAGGTGTCTGCGCGCCCGCCGCCGAAACCGAAAGTCTTGAATCCCATGTCTTCGAGGGCAACGTTGCCGGCGAGAATCATCGAGATCGGCCCAGGAAATTTTGCGCCCGTATTTTTGCTTGATCGGCCACAGCAGACGGCGCGCCTTGTCGAGGTTCACATTGTCAGGCCAGCTATTGAGCGGGGCGAATCGCTGCTGCCCAGCTCCCGCGCCGCCGCGGCCATCACCGATGCGATAGGTGCCTGCGCTGTGCCACGCCATGCGGACGAACAATCCTCCGTAGTGGCCGAAGTCGGCCGGCCACCAATCCTGCGAGTCGGTCATCAACGCATGAAGGTCTTTGACCACGGCATTCAGATCGAGAGTCTTGAATTCTTTGGCGTAGTCGAATTCCTTCCCCATCGGATCAGACAGGATCTGAGTGTTGATGCAGAACCCGCAGGTTCACCTGACTGGGCCACCAGTCGCGGTTGGTGAATGACCTGCCGCCCCGTGAGCGAACCGGACATTTGGATTCGGTGAACTTTTGTCCTCTCTCTCGGGGGAAACAGTTCCTGAGGAAGAGGCGACGGTGTTTTCCATGCGTGAGTTTTCCATATGATTTTTCCTTTGATTAGTTCGAAACTGTGATGCCTACGAACCCATCAGACCGCGGTTCGCACAATTAGTCGGTGAATGTTTTGTCGGCTGTCTAAAAATATATTCACACACACTTCAGACTCAACGGGAAGCACGCTGAGCGCACTTCGCGCAAAGTCCGCGAAAAATAAGCTGGCATTCGCGAACCACTCGCTTGCCCAGAGAACGCGCGCCCGGCTTGGGCACGTCGTACCAGTCAACATCCTCAACATTGCCGCAGCGGTCGCAAACGAAATGATGATGGCGCATGCCTTCAAGGTCGAATCGCCCGGCGCGGCCCTCGACGGCAACTTCCCGCACCAGGCCCGCCTTCACCAGGTCGCGCAGATTGTTGTAGGTCGTGGCCCGCGAAGAGCGCGGATCCGCACGATTCACCGCTTTGAAAATTTCTGCGGCCGTCGGATGTCCCTTGTGGTCCGACAGGAAAGCCATCACCGCATAGCGCTGCGCGGTGCAGCGCAAGCCGCTGCTCTCCAAGGACTGTTTGATTGACGGGGCATCCATGTGAAATTAGATTATATCTAAGATTGGTGTTTGTCTGAACTAATTCCAGGTCGCAGCCTGGCGCGCCATAGCCATACGTGAAATATGGGTGAATCAATACCAGACGGCTTAACTTTTTTCACGCAAATATAGATGTTTGAAATCCTGTCCGAACGATTTAGGAAGGTCGGGGATTTCCCCACATCGGGGATGTTTTCCACGGAAAACCCTTCTATCCAAATCTCTCCGCTCTCGTAAAAATAATATCCGCCGGGATACACAGCTGCAGCAGCGGGGAAGATGAGATGAGAGAATGCAGATAGGTTCGTTCAAAGTAACTAAACGCGTCGGCATGGCCCCTGCGTGCGGCGTTTGCGTCCACTGCGGACACGAATATACCGTTCCCACCACTCGACTTCACTCCGCCAGAGACGCAGCCGCCAGCTTACAGGAGCACTTCGATCGCCATCGTTGCTCTCCTAAGGCTCTAACCTCTAGAGCGACCAGCCAATAAGAAGCACTAATTCTCCGAGGATAGCCGTCCGGCGAGCCGCTCACGCGCCGCAATCATCGTAGCGAAAACCATCCTCATAGTCTCAGCGGCGCAAGTTTCCCGCCTTCTCTTCGAGCTCCGCCCACACCGCGTAAAGCGAGTCCAAATTCTTCTGAGCTTTCTGCATTTCAGCATGGGCTGATACCAAGCTGGGCCCATCGCTGGAAATCGCCGGGTTCTCCAACTCCGCACGCTTATCTCGCAAAAGCTGTTCTGCATCCGACAATGCGCTGCTCGATGCTCGCGTATTCACGTGCATCCTTGTATGACAATTTTTTTTTGGCCTGGACCACCGGCGCAACTGCGTTTGGCCGTTCTGGCGTTTTTGCCGGAGGGCTGCCTTCAGCCTGCCATGATTCCCATTGCGCGTAGTCGGCGAAACTTTCGGTATTACCTTCCCCGTCCAGTCCGAGGACGATGTTCGAAACCCGGTCAAGCATGTAGCGGTCATGCGTGACCAGCACCAGCGAGCCGCGAAATTCCAGCAGGCTTTCTTCCAGGATCTCCAGCGTAGGGATGTCCAGATCGTTAGTCGGCTCGTCGAGCAGCAGAATGTCAGCTGGCTGCAACATCAGTTGAGCAATCAGCACTCGTGCACGCTCGCCGCCCGAAAGCCGTTCGACGGGTTGGTTCAGCTGTTCGCCGGTGAAAAGAAATTTTGCCGCCCAGGAGGCTACATGAATCACGCGATCCTGATAAACCACCGAATCTCCATCAGGGGCCAGAGCGCGCCGCAATGTCTGATTCAAATCCAATTCGCGGCTCTGGTCGAAATACACAATCCGCAGCCAGTCCGCGCGGCGGATTTCTCCTCCGCTAGGCGCCCACTCGCCGCGCAACAAGCGCAGCAAGCTGGTTTTGCCGCTTCCGTTCGGACCGACCAATCCCACCCGCATACCGGCAGTGATGACGAAATTCAGCCGCTCGAACAGTCGCCTTTCCCCGACTTCGAGGCGCACATTCTCCAGCTCGATCAGGCGTTTGGTCTTGCGATCGGTCGCCGAGAAATCAATTTGCGCGCTCCCGCTGCGGGTCCTTTCATTCAAATCAGCCAGCTCGCCCATGAGTTCGCCGGCTTTATCAATCCGCGCCTTCGACTTCCGGGTGCGCGCTTTCGCTCCCCGGCGCAGCCACTCGATCTCGGAATGCACCAGATTTTCGAGCGCTTCCTGCCGCTTCGATTGCGCATGCAGGAACTCTTCTTTCTTTTCCAGAAATGCGCTGTAGTTTCCCCGCACCCGCAGCACGCCATCCGGATAAACACGGCTAAGCTCCGCCATCTCCGACGCAACATTTTCCAGAAAATAACGGTCATGGCTGACCACTACGCATGCAAAAGCTGACTCTTCGAGCAACTCCTCCAGCCACTCAATTCCGGCCAGGTCCAGATGATTCGTGGGCTCATCGAGCAGCAGCACGTCAGGCGCTTGCACCAACGCTTCTACAATCGCCAGTCGTTTCTGCCAGCCTCCCGACAGCGCCGCAGCTTCGGCCTCGAGATTTTCAAAGCCGGCCCGTCCCAACGTCTCCGCAAAGTGCGCGCCATGTTCCGAGTTGCTGTTGTCAGAACTCTTGAGCGCCCGCTCAATCACAGACCGCACGCTTTCGCCAGAGTCGAAGTGCGAGTCTTGTTCTACGTAGCTCAACCGCAGGCGCTTGCGGATCGCGACGTTCCCGTTGTCCGGCTCATCAGTTCCCGCCAGAATCCGCATCAGAGTGGATTTTCCCGACCCATTGGGCCCGATCAATCCAATCCGGCTTCCCTCGGATACCGTGAAAGACACGTTCTGGAAGAGCGGTTTCGCACCGAAGGCTTTCGAGATTTTTTGTGCGTTGATGATCGGCGGCAAAAGTTCGGTAACTCCTGGTCCTGATTTTATAAAAGTGAAGGTGAGCGTCGATTCAGCGCGTGGAGCAGATCCAACACACAGATTGAGTCAAAGTAAAGTCGATACTACGCAAGTTCAACTTCGATCTTCTTTGTGCCTGCATCAAGCTTCGCAATGCGAAATCTTCGAACTTGCCCTGTCTGGATCTCCTGTGGCTTTGACGACTCCGCGACTGGCTGCCGCTTTTCCATCGTGCTGCCAGCATCGAACTCAGCGACGCCACATCGGTCCCGCTGCCAGCCGGACCCGCCACATCTTCTTTCTTCGCCTGCGAAAGCTCTGCAGGCTGCCCGAATTCCTTCTCCCAGTTCCACCTGTACCCCGCGCGCCCGTAACCTCAACCACCCGCCCGCTCACTTCGTCCCCGGCCTTGTGCTCCGCCAGATATTCATCAATGCTGGTCGGAACCAATTGCTTCATGCCCAGCTTCAATCGTCGCTTCGCGGTGTCCAGCTCCAGCACCACCGCCTTCACATTTTGCCCGACTTTCAATACGTCCTGCGGATGGTTAATGCGCTTTTCCGCGCTGATGTCGCTGACGTGAACCATTCCCTCGATACCCTCAGCCAGCTGCACGAATGCTCCAAACTTGGTAAGACTTACTACCGGACCCTCGACCTCCGATCCCATTGGAAATTTCTGCGCAATATCGGCCCACGGATCGCCCAGCGCCTGCTTCAATCCCAGCGCCATGCGCTGTTCCTTCGAATTGATTCCCAGGATAACGGCGTCAACAGTTTCGCCGGGCTTGAGCAGGTCGCTCGGCTTACGCACTTTCTTCACCCATGACATTTCGGAAACGTGAATCAGTCCCTCGATTCCAGGCTCCAGTTCGACGAAGGCGCCAAAGTCCATCACCCGCGTCACCGTGCCACGCACCCGCTCACCCACGATAAATTTGCCGGGCACCGAATCCCAGGGTTGCGGCTGCAGTTGTTTTATGCCCACTGAAATGCGCCGCTTATCGGCATCGATTTTAAGAACCTTCACTTCAACCTGTTGTCCCACGGAGAGCACATCAGCCGGTTTATTGATTCTGCCCCACGAAATATCGCTGACGTGCAGCAGCGCGTCCGTACCGCCGACATCGACGAACGCTCCGTAATCAGTCAGGCTTCGGACCGTGCCGTTGACGGTCTCACCCTCTTTCAATTCGGAGTAGCGACGGTCTTTGGCTGACCGCTCTTCTTCTTCGGCCACTACGCGGCGATCGACCACAACGTCTTCGTCCGCCGCGTCAAGTTTGATAATGCGGCAGCGAATCTCCTGTTCAACCAGTTTTTCCAACTCAGCCGCATCCCGAACTCCACTGCGCGATGCCGGCATGAAAGCGCGCACGCCCACGTCAACGCTCAACCCGCCCTTTATCACGCCGGTGACTGTGCCAACGATCGTGGCTTTAGCGGCGAATGCTCTCTCCAGCGCCGACCAGTCCGCCGGACGCGCAGCTTTACTACGGGTCAGCAGGTAGTAACCTTCCGGATCGCGTCCTTTAATAGTGACCTGCAGTTTGTCGCCGACCTTTACCGCCTCGCGGTCGCCGGAAATTTCCGCCAGCGGCAGAACCCCTTCGGTCTTGAATCCGAGATCAACAAAGACCGAGTCAGACGAAATCGACACCACGGTGCCCTCGCGCACGCCTTCGGCGCTTTTAGCGCCGTGACTGCGCTCGAATTGTGAAAGGATGGAGCCAAACGACTCGCCGGATTCGGGTTTGTTTGTGGTTTCTGGAATATTTGAATTGGACATGAGGTTCACTACTCGAGCTGGCGTGATCTTTCAAGAATACCGGATAAATTGCATGCGCGCAGGAGCACTCCTCGGCTTTGAACGCGGTATTCTTGTGATTTAATTGTGAGCATGCAACAGGCGGGAGTTAGTCCGCGCCCGGTGGTGGGCGCCATCATCGTAGTCAGCAGCCTGGCAATCTCATTTCTTCTCTGGTTGATATATGTCCATCATGCACTCCGCCGATTTCGCGGGGCGCTGGATGTTCCTGCCCGCTCTGAACGCACTGTTGAATGGGCTATGCGCAATCGTATTGTGTGTCGGATTTTATTTTATTAAGCATCGCAATGTACCTGCTCATCGCGCCAGCATGCTGCTGGCGTTTGTGTTCTCTTCTGCTTTTCTGGTCAGCTACATCGTGAATCATGCGCTCCACGGGGATACGATTTTTCCCGGTCACGGCACCGTCCGCACGATATATCTTTCGATTCTGGCCAGCCACGTGCTTCTCTCCATCGTTGCGCTGCCGATGGTGCTGACGACGTTCTTTTTCTCTCTAACTGGTCGCTTCGCCATACATCGCCGTATCGCCCGCTTCACTTTTCCCATCTGGCTCTATGTTTCTGTCACCGGCGTAGTGGTTTTCTTTTTTCTCAGAATCTACGCATACTAAGTGAAGATTGCTCTGTGAGATCGCAAACTGGCGTTCGTATCGATAAGTGGTTATGGGCGGCGCGATTCTTTAAAACCCGCACCCTGGCCGCGCGCGCCTGCGATCTCGGCCGCATTCAATCGAATCATCAGCCGGCTAAGCCGGCCCGTGAGGTCCACGTTGGTGATAGCTTGCACATCAAAACTGAAGGCGGCGACTTCGAAGTGGAAATTCTGCTGGTGAGCGAGGTGCGCGGACCGGCTTCGGTGGCGGCGACGCTGTATCGCGAAACCGATGCCAGCCGTGAGCTCCGAATTAAAGCTGCTCAAGAGCGCAAAGCCGGAATGATTTTTAGCCCAGCGCCGCAGGGCCGGCCATCCAAGCGCGACCGGCGAAAAATACATCAGTTTAGAGGCGAAAGGTAGAGAAGAGCCCATCCTCGGCCGTAACCTGATAAATCCCCAGGCTTGCTGGTGAGTGGCCAAAATAAATCAACAAACGGCAGGGTTGAGGAATCTAAGTAGATGTGAGATTAAAGCGGATTCTTCCTTTTATCCTGATTGTGCAGTCCATCCTGCTTCTGGCCCACTGGTTTCTGTATCAAACCTGGACGTATTCTGGCGTATCCGGCCATCATCCCGGACCGCTCTGGCTTAAGGTGCTACTTGGAGTTTTGTCGCTGACCTTCGTTCCAGCTTCCTTTCTGGCGTTCCGTTACACCAGCGCACCGGTGCGGGTGCTCTACCGAATCGCCGCGGTCTGGACGGGGTTTCTGAGTTTCCTTTTCATCGCAGCAGTTTTTACATGGGGTTCTTATGGGATCGCCCGGGTGACTAATTTGCCAGTCAACTTCCATCGCCTGGCTGAGCTTCTGCTTGGAGCGGCTATGCTGGCGGGTGTTTATGGAGTCTTCAACGCCAGCTGGACCCGAGTGACCCGGATTTCCGTGCGGCTCGCGAATTTGCCCGTCGCCTGGCAAGGACGCAAAGCGGCGCTGATAAGTGATGTGCATTTAGGCCCGGTGCGCAATCGAAGTTTCCTTCGGCGTATGGTAGCCAAGATCTTGCGCGAACAGCCGGACGCTGTGTTCATTGCTGGTGATTTATATGACGGCACCGCCATCGATGCAGCTCGCGCTGCGGAACCCTTAAGTAAGCTCATGAATACCCCCGGCGGAGTCTACTTCGTGGCGGGCAATCACGAACAGTTCCGTGACGACAGTCAATATCTGAAAGCGGTTGCGGCTACGGGGGTTCGCGTGCTCAACAACGAAAAAGTTGAAGTCGACGGACTGCAGATCGCAGGCGTGCATTACGGCGATGCCTCCCAGCCCAGGGGTTTCCAGGCAACGCTAAATGGCATTGGTCTGGATCGTGATCGCGCCAGCATCCTGGTTACCCACGCGCCCGATTATCCGGAGATTGCCGAGGCCGCCGGGGTTTCGCTACAGCTTTCCGGGCATACTCATCTCGGACAGTTCGTTCCCTGGAGTTGGATCGCGCGCCGAATGTATCGCCAGTTTGTTTACGGCTTGAGTCGCATCGGCAAGATGCAAGTGTTCACTTCGAGTGGGGCCGGCACCTGGGGACCGCCACTGCGTCTTGGATCGAACCCTGAGATTGTTGTGCTGCAATTCGAGTAATTGCAATTTAGAATTGACGGCGATTTCTGCGATCGATCGATCGCGGAATACGGATAACGCAATGCCTGCTTCTGCAAACCTGATACCGCCATTTACTCGCGAAACCGCAGCTTTGAAAGTTCGCGCCGCTGAAAACAATTGGAACTTGCGTGACCCTGAAAAAGTGGCGCGCGGTTACACGGTCGACAGCCGCTGGCGAAACCGCTCAGAATTTATTAATGGAAGGGAAGAAATCATTGCCTTTCTTGCGCGCAAATGGTCAAAGGAACTCGAATATCGCCTGATCAAAGAACTCTGGGCCTTCGATGAGAGACGCATCGCCGTCCGCTTCGCCTATGAATCACACGATTCCGCCAGCCAGTGGTTTCGTTCCTATGGAAATGAAATGTGGGAATTCGACGATGCCGGACTGATGCGGCGCCGTCATGCCAGCATCAACGATCTGGCCATCGCGGAAGCCGATCGCCTCTACCGATGGCCGCTGGGGCCGCGACCGGACGATCATCCGGGGCTGAGTGAATTAGGACTTTAAGAAAAAGTTTCTATTCACGCCATGAGCAGGCTTGAGGCCGCTGCTGCCAACTAACTTCTGAGAAGCGCTTGCGTGATCTCTTGCCATTCCTGCTGCAACGATATTTTCGGAACTGGTTTCTGTGCGCGGTTGTACCAATAACTCGCGTTCGATAAATCTCCTTCTTTGCGATGCAGGTAAGCATGGACCCAGGACCCGGCGAGGCCTTCATCCTGCTGCGCCGATTCGTGAGCACGCTGCCAATCGCCCTTTGCGTCCCACCACAAGCCCGCGAGTGCAAGGCTCAGCCCTCCCGCAGGCAGATCGCTGGAAAGGGAGCTGCGAAATTCCTCAAAATTCATACGCAACAGACTAAACCAGTGCGCTCCAAACCTTCGTCTTTATCCCGCCTACTCACCAGTAACGACAGCGCCAAAACATCAGTTCAAGTCCGACAGCACGGCGGTCGTGTAGCCGCCGCTCGGATTATCCAAGGCTACAATCGTGCGAATCTGACCGGCGCTGAATGAAACTGCATTGCTGTTAACGAGCACATTCTTGGAACCGGCTTGCGCGAACTCCACTTCATAACTTCCTGCAGGAAGCGTGGCATAACCGGAGGCACCCTGGTAGGCCAACGCGGAGAAAGTCGGGTTCACTGTTGAAATATCGGTGCCGGCTGCCACCACGTACACATCGGTCGCCCCCAGGGAAGTGGAAGCATTGATGGTGCGAATCTGGATATTTCCGGATGATGGCGTGGATTTGTTATCCGTAAAAACAGTGATGCCGGAATTAGTAGCGAGAACGGTGTTGTTCCCGGAATTCACCGTGGCAGTCTGGCTGAACAAGGTTGCGCCATTGGCTTGGATCTCCACGGTGTGAGAGCCGGAACCAACTGAGGCATAGCTGGACGCAGCCCCAAAGGCAACCGCGCTAGCCAGAGTATTGTTGTCGACCAGCATGTTGATGGTGGTCTGTCCGTCCATGGCATTCAATAATCTGGCTTGTGTGCTGCTGGAACCACATCCGGTGGTAAAGGCAATGCCGCTCAACGCGCACAAAGCAATGCTCAGGGGTGCCGCTTTCCGCAAACGAATCACGAAGCTCTCCTCGAAAAGATTTTTGGGATATAGGGAAGAGATGCCGCCGCCGACAGGGTGAGTTGCAGAATTTGCGTAAAGAGTGGTCAAGCTAAGTAAAGCGTTGTAAATAGTGCGATGCGTGTCAGCGATTGCCTGACGTAAAGCTGACAACCAGGCGCTAACCAGCGGCGAGATAGATGTAGCGCAAAATGAAGAGAGCAGTGAGTATCCAGATCACCACACTGACCTGGCGGAATTTTCCTGCTGCAATTTTCACGATCGTATAACAGATCAAACCCAGGCTCAGGCCGGTCGCGATGCTGAAAGTCAGCGGCGTAGCCAGCGTCGTTATGAAGGCAGGAAGCGCTTCGGTGAAGTCGTGCCACTCAATACGTGCAATCGACTGAGTCATGAGCGCGCCCACCAGAATGAGTGCCGGGGCGGTGGCAAAAGCCGGAATGGCGGTCGCCAGCGGCGAGCAAAACGTGGCCAACAGAAACAGAGCCGCTATCAGAATATTTCCCAGCCCGGTGCGCGCTCCCGCGGCCACTCCGGCTGCGCTCTCAATGTAGCTGGTCACAGTCGAAGTTCCGGTGATGGCCCCGAACATGGTGCCGACGGCATCGGCCACCAGCGCTTTTCCCACGCGAGGGATTTTTCCGTCCTTTACGAATCCGCCTTGTTCGCACACCCCCACCAGTGTGCCCACGTTGTCAAAGAGATCGACAAAGAGAAATGCGAACGCGATTTCAAGCAAGCCGAGGTGGCTGGCGCCGCGAAAGTCGAGTTGCATAAAAGTCGAGGAGGGGTGGGGCAAAGAAAAAATCGCCGCAGGCCAATGCGAGATGCCGCGCAGAATGCCGACCAAGGTTGTGGCGAATACGCCAATGAGAATCGCGGCGTGCACCCGGCGCGCCATCAAAATAATCGTGATCGCCAGGCCAATGCACGCGGTCTGAACTTCTTTGTCAGAGAAGCTGCCCAGGCTGACGAAGGTCGCGGAGTTGGCCACTACCAGCTTGGCATTGCGCAGACCCACGAAAGCGATGAACATGCCGATGCCAGCGGCTGTCGAGTGCTTAAGGCACTCCGGAATACCGTTCACGATCTGCTCGCGCAGTCGAGTGACAGTCAAAATCAGGAAGACGACGCCCGAGAAGAAGACTACGCCCAAGGCCGTCCGCCAGGGCACATGCATATTCAGGCAAACTGAATATGTGAAATAGGCATTCAGCGACATGCCGGGCGCGAGCGCGATGGGGTAGTTAGCATAAAGTCCCATCACTAGCGTGGCCACAGCGGCGGATATGCAGGTGGCGAAAACTACGCCATCTGCTGGCACCCCTGCCTGGGCAAGAATCTGTGGGTTCACCACCACGATGTAAGCCATGGTGATAAATGTGGTCAGACCACCCAACAACTCGCTTTTAATTGTCGTCTGATTTTCAGCGAGCAGGAAAAAACGATCGACGAAGGATCTCTCTGGCAGTTGAGCTGTCGCAGTCATCTATTGGATCGGTGACAGGAGCAGGCTGCGGCCTGGAACCGAGGAGGTGAAGATGCGACATCATACAGAAAACGCCCAGGAATTTCCTGAGTTTTTGTGGAGACCCAGGCGTCTCGGTGCAGACCCGAGGCGCCACGCCCGGAGAAACCAGAAGCGGGACTGCCGCTTTTACAGCTGGCTCATCTTTGCCAGGAACTCGCCGTTGGTTTGCGCCTTCGCCAAACGCTCGATGAGAAGTTCCATAGCTTCCACCGGCGACAGCGGGTTCAGCACTTTGCGCAACACCCAGATGCGGGCCAAATCATCTTTCGGGATGAGCAGTTCTTCTTTTCGCGTACCCGAGCGCTGGATGTCGATTGCAGGGAAGGTGCGTTTGTCGACTAACTTTCGATCGAGAATGATTTCGCAGTTGCCGGTGCCTTTGAATTCTTCGAAGATCACATCGTCCATTCGCGAACCAGTGTCGATCAGACGCGGTGGCAATGATCGTCAACGAACCGCCCTCCTCAATATTCCGCGCCGAGCCGAAGAACCGCTTCGGACGCTGCAAGGCGTTTGAATCCACGCCGCCGGAAAGAACTTTGCCGGATGGCGGAACGATGGTGTTGTATGCGCGAGCTAAACGCGTGATCGAATCGAGCAGGATGACCACATCGCGCTTGTGCTCGACCAGGCGCTTGGCTTTTTCGATCACCATTTCCGCAACTTGCACGTGACGTGCCGCCGGCTCGTCGAAGGTCGATGAAATGACTTCGCCTTTAACCGAACGCTGCATGTCGGTGACTTCTTCCGGACGTTCGTCGATCAGCAGAACAATCAATACAACTTCAGGATGGTTGGTGGTGATGGAGTTCGCGACATTCTGCAGCAGCATGGTTTTGCCGGCGCGTGGAGGCGAAACGATCAATCCACGCTGGCCTTTGCCGAGCGGCGTCAGCAGATCCATTACCCGGGCGCTGATGTTTTCGCGGACAGTTTCAAGTTTGAGCCGTTCCTGCGGATACAGCGGCGTCAGATTGTCGAACAGAATTTTGTTGCGTGCTTCTTCGGGAGACTCGAAGTTGACGGCTTCGATCTTTACCAGCGCGAAATATTTTTCGCCCTTCATGCGGCGGTCGCACCTGGCCGCTGATGGTGTCGCCCGTTTTCAGGTCGAACTTGCGAATCTGCGACGGCGAGACGTAAATGTCATCCGGGCCGGGGAGATAGTTGTAATCGGGTGAGCGGAGGAAACCATAGCCATCAGGAAGGATTTCAAGCACGCCTTCGGCGAAGATGTGGCCTTCTTTTTCGCTTTGTGCCTGCAGGATTTTGAAGATCAGGTCCTGCTTGCGCATGCCGCTGGCCCCAGGGAGATCCAGGGTGCGGGCGATCTTGGTTAGTTCAGTTATGTTTTTTTCTTTGAGTTCTGCAATGGTCATTAGCTCACCTGCGAGGAGATTTGAGATGGGAGGGTATTTTCAGGGAGATTCAGGTTAACTCAGGCAGGAGGACAGGGCTGCTAACTAAGCAGCCCGCCGTTGTGCCTCAACAAAATGCTCCGGTTCAGACAAAACCGTCTGCCGCTCAGAGCTTGCAATCCGATCCAGGACTTCATTCATGGTTTCCTGAATACGAGTGTTAGGCTTATGAAACTTACGGGTAGCCTTGGAGGCAAGCTGACAGAGCATATAACGGTTCCGCAAAGTATGTAAAGCGTCGAAGACACGATCAGAGCGCATGGTTGAAATCCTTTCCCTTTAAGAGTTTGCGACAAGACACCGGCTCGCTGTTGCGGCAACCGGGGCGAACGCCTACCCACCAGAACTGTAAGATACTGAAAACAGAAGATTTCTACAGGAAAAAGCTCTGGCTATTTAAATAGATGCTCTGAAGTGGCCGAAAGTTTCTCGGTTACATTTAACCAGAACCATCCGAGTGGAGGTCCATCAGGAATCTGGTCAAGGCCTTCAGAACGACTTAACTTACAGGGCAAAGGGCAACTGCGTCAAGAAAATTTGTGAACTGCCTGTTAATAATCTGGCACGCCCATGCCGGATCGGAACCGTTCCTTTACAAATCAAGCCCAGAAAACACGATCCAGGCTGCGATACTGGATGGCCTCCGCTATGTGCTTGGGCTCAATGGCTTTAGCTCCCTCCAAATCGGATATCGTTCGGGCGACTTTCAGTATGCGATCGTGAGCCCTCGCGGTGAGGCCTTGCTGGGTCATAGCTCGCTCCAGCAATCGTTCACAATCTGCTGACAGCTCACAGAACGCGCGGATGTTTTGTGCGGTCATCTGGGCGTTCGAATAGATCCTGCTTCGGCTTACCGCAGAGAACCTTTGCAATTGTATTTCCCGGGCTTTTACCACCCGTTCGCGTATCCGGCCTGAAGCCTCGGGCTCGGCGGCCGCCCGCATTTCTTTGTAGTTCACCGCCGGGACATCGATGTGAATGTCGATCCGATCCATCAATGGACCCGAAATCTTTTGCATGTAACGCTGGATCATGGGCTGGGTGCAATGGCAGTCACGGGAGCGGTCATTGAAAAAGCCGCAAGGGCACGGATTCATTGCCGCTGCCAGCATGAAGCGTGCCGGAAATGTGAGCGACATAGATGCCCGAGCGATGCAGACCGTGCCATCCTCGAGCGGTTGGCGCATGACTTCAAGAACGTTGCGGGGAAATTCCGGCAGCTCGTCCAGAAAAAGCACTCCGTTGTGAGAAAGTGAAACTTCGCCGGGCCTGGGGATAACGCCTCCACCGATCAGGCCCGCGTCAGAGATGGTGTGGTGCGGGCTTCGAAACGGGCGGATGCCGACCAGTCCCGCGCCGTGGTCGAGCACACCGGCCACGCTATGAATTTTCGTGGTCTCCAGGGCTTCGTCGAAAGTGAAAGGCGGAAGGATCGTGGGAATGCGCTTGGCCAGCATGGTCTTGCCGGAGCCAGGTGGGCCGATCATCAGAATGTTGTGACCGCCGGCGCAGGCGACCTCAAGGGCACGTTTAGCGGTCTGCTGGCCGCGAACATCCTTGAAGTCCAACGGGAACTGCTGGGAGGCATTGAGCAGCGCTTCCTGATTTACCGCGACCGGGGCAATTCCGTTGCCGGTATTCACAAAATGAATGACGTCGAGCAAAGACTTGACCGCATAAACCGTTACGCCGCTCACCATAGCGGCTTCCTTTGCGTTCAACTCCGGCACAACCATGCGCGAAATTTTTCGTCCGCGGGCCTCGATAGCGATGGGCAGAGCCCCGCGCACTGCGCGAATTCCGCCATCCAGCGAGAGTTCGCCCACGAAAAGACAATCGGAGATTTCTTTCTTGTTCAGGCCGCCATAGGCACCCAGGATGCCGAGGGCCATCGGCAGATCAAAACCCGAGCCCTCTTTTTTGATGTCGGCAGGCGCGAGATTGATGACGATATGGGTTGGCGGAATGTCATAGCCGCAATTTTTCAAAGCCGCGCGCACCCGATCGCGACTCTCGCGCACCGCCGCATCCGGCAGGCCGACAGTATGGAAGTGGTCCTCATCGCATTTGATGCCGGAGACATCCACTTCCACTTCAATAATGCTGGCGTCGATACCGTAAACGGCGGCGCTGAGAGTTTTGTAGAGCATGCGAGCGGATAGCCGGGGGAGGGCAATCCAGCTTCACCCTATAGGCTGCGCTGTGTATTTTTATGTGATGGATGTCACAGGTGCTAAAGACGCACGGGCCTGGAGCTGAGGAAAACCGCTTGATCGTGGAATAGCCGCCCTCGGCTGTTCAGTAGATCAATTTAAGAATTTACGTTCAGCGCCCGCTTGATGGTTCCTCGCTCGGCCTGAATTTTCTGCTGCAGAAGGGTGATGGAATAAATCAATTGCTCAGGACGAGGGGGACAGCCTGGAACATAGATGTCGACCGGAATCACCTGGTTGACGCTTTGCACCAGCGCGTAATTATTGAAGACGCCGCCCGAAGTCGCGCACGCGCCCATTGAGATTACCCACTTGGGTTCGGGCATTTGCTCCCAGAGCTGGCGAATTACCGGCGCCATTTTGTTGGAAACGCGACCGGCAATGATCATAAGATCTGACTGCCGGGGTGAAGGGCGAAACACTTCAGCTCCGAAACGGGCGATATCGAAGCGGGAGGCGCCCATGGACATCATTTCGATGGCGCAGCAGGCGAGACCAAACGTCATCGGCCAGATGGAGTTCTTGCGCATCCAGTTGATGACATTGTCGACAGTGGTGAGCACCACACCTTCCGGCGTCGGATTGCCGTAGGTCAACTCTTTGACCACACGTTTACCGTTTTCGATCTCTACGTAAGGGCCGAAGTCGAGTCCGTTTGCCATTGATACTATTTTAGCTCAAAGTCGGATGGAGTCGAGTTTCGAAGTTCTCGATTTCACAATGTGGAAAGGAAAATCTATGAGAAAGTTCGTCCTCGCAATCGCGCTTGTGATTTCGACAGTTCCGCTCGGGCATGCTCAATCGATAGGGATCTTTACCGAACACGCGGACGTTGGAACTGTGCTGCATGCGGGCTCGACATCCTACGACTCCACGAAGAACGCCTACACACTCATCGGCAGCGGCGAGAATATGTGGGCCAACGCCGACGCATTTCAGTTTGCCTGGAAAAAAATTTCCGGTGACGTGGAAATCTCCGCTGACATTTCTTTCCCGAACTCCGGCGGCAACGAGCACAAAAAAGCCGTGCTCATGTTGCGGCAATCGCTCGACGCGGACTCAATTTATGCCGATGTCGCGCTGCACGGAAACGGGTTGACCTCGCTGCAGTTTCGCGACGAAAAAGGCGGAATCACCAGCGAAGTCGAGTCGAAGATGTCAGCTCCAGCACGGCTGCGCATTACTCGGCTCGGCAAGTACGTGTACATCTCGCTGGCCCAGCAGGGAAGTGATGTGCATTTCGCCGCCGGCTCCGTGCGCGTTGCTCTCGATGGAGAGATCTACGCCGGCATCGGAGTTTGTTCCCACGATAAAAATGTGACCGAGCAGGCGACTTTCTCCAATGTCGAAATCAAAAACCTGCCCGCGGCGTCAGTTCAGCCCGTTCCCTATAGCAGCCTCGAGACCGTTACCCTTGATACCACGATCCGTCACGTGATCTATCTTGCGGCCAACCGTTTTGAAGCTCCTAACTGGTCGCATGACGGTTCCTATTTCATCTTCAATCGCAATGGACATCTGGAGAAGTTGCCGGTCGCAGGCGGCGATCCCCAGATCATCAATACCGGTTTTGCCGACAAGGTGAATAACGATCACGGCATTTCGCCGGATTCAACCCAGCTGGCGATCAGCGACAACTCGCAGGAGACGAAATCCGCGGACGGAAAGGTCACACACGATTCGCTGGTTTATCTGTTGCCGATTTCCGGCGGCACTCCGCATCGCATGACTCAACTTGGGCCGTCGTACTGGCATGGCTGGTCGCCTGACGGCAAGACGCTGGCATTCGTCGGTCAGCGAAACGGAGAGTTTGACATCTATACGATTCCTGCAACTGGCGGGGAGGAAACTCGTCTGACCACAGCGAAGGGGCTGGACGACGGGCCAGAATATTCGCCCGACGGCCAATACATTTATTTCAACTCCGAGCGCACCGGGCACATGCAGATCTGGCGCATGCGTCCGGACGGCAGCGAGCAGGAGCAGGTTTTCGCCGACGATTACAACAACTGGTTTCCGCATATTTCCCCTGACGGAAAGTGGATGGTGTTTTTGACTTACGAGCCCGATGTCGCTGGGCATCCGGAAAATAAAGATGTGATGCTGCGGTTGATGTCGCTTACCGACAAAGACAAGAAAATTACGGTGCTGACAAAACTGTTCGGCGGGCAGGGAACGATGAATGTGCCGTCGTGGTCGCCAGACAGCAAATCGTTGGCGTTTGTAAGTTATCAGCTTGTTGTTACCGAAGATGCGCCAGGACCGCATTAACCCTATGCGCTTGATATTCTCGATCGCCTTTGCCACGGTTGCTTGTGCGCTGCACGCGCAGACGCTTCAGGTGAGTCCGTCCCGGGTGCTGGTGGACGAGCCGGCAACAATTCGCGCCGTCGGCCTCGAACCCAGCGAACATGTATCTATTCAGGCAAGTTTGACCGATGGCGCGGGATCAGCCCTGGTCATCGCATGCCGAATTTGCTGCCGACGCAAACGGCATGGTTGACCTGTCGACGCAATCGCCTCTGAACGGTTCGTATTCCGAGGTATCGGCGATGGGCCTGGTTTGGTCAATGATGCCCGCCGCAAAGCATGTGAATTCTTATGAATCGCCGCGTGAACTGGGTGCGCAACAGATCTCTTTCAGCTTAATGCGAAAAGGCAAGCAGGTGGCAACCGCGCAGCTTGAGCAACTCATGGTGGCAGACGATGTTCGTCGGCTCACTATTAAAGGAAAACTTCACGGAGTGCTTTTCCTGCCTGGCGGAAACGGACCGCATCCCGGAATACTGGTCGTGGGAGGTTCTGAGGGTGGCGTCCCGCTGGCGAAAGCCGCATGGTTGGCTTCGCACGGATTTGCGGCCCTTGCGCTGGCATATTTTCGCTATGAAGATTTGCCGCCGCAACTCTCCGGGATCCCGCTGGAATACTTCGGAGAGGCGCTGGGATGGATGATGCAGCGAACCGAGATTGCCTCCGATCGCATCGCAGTTCTGGGAACGTCGCGCGGCGGAGAGCTTGCGCTGCAGCTAGGTTCGATGTATCCGCAAATCAAAGCAGTCGTCGCCTATGTCCCGGCAAACGTTCGCTATCCGGCTTGCTGCGGAAATACTCCCGTGCCGTATGCTTGGACGTGGCAAGGGGAACCCTTGGCATTTGCACCGCCGCGGTTTGATCTAAGTGCAGAGATCCGAGTTCGCGCCACTATAGCGGTTGAGAATACCCATGGCCCGCTTTTATTAATCGGCGCAGAAGACGATGGGATCTGGCGTTCATCAGAGATGGCGCAGGCGGTTGCCGACCGTTTGCATCAAGCGCATTTTGCTTATGCAGTTGAACTGCTGAAGTATCCGCATGCCGGCCACCGCGCAGGCAGGCCTGAGATTGTGCCTACATGGCATGGCAGGACGAGGCATCCGGTGTCAGGACGGGAGATCGATCTCGGTGGAAGCGCGCCTGGAGATGCGCAATCCAGCCTGGATGCGATTCCGAAAGTGTTGAACTTCCTGAATGATGCATTAGGAATGAAAGCGGAGCACTAATTCCAATCACGCGGTCGCGGACGCAACGCACTCGAGTCAGATTCGCCAGTCATCGCCCGCCCCCGTCGGCTTCTATTTCGCTAATTTCTGATCGAAAAAGTTCGCCATAGTCTGCAGCACTTCTTTTGTCTCCGGCACCTGGAAGTGATACCAGAAGGCATGCGGCATGGCCTCATAAACCAGAAGCTGCGATTCGACTCCGGCTTTCACCAGCGCCAAGTGCAGCATGGAAGTGTTGCTCAGCAACTGGTCGCGCGTGCCGGTGACGAGAAGGCAGGGCGGCAAGCCGTGTAGATCGGCGAATAATGGCGACAGCACTGGATCTTTGGGATCGGTTTTTCCAACGTAAGCTGAATCGTGAATACCATTCGCGGGTTGCGGGGCGAGGTTGCCGGAAAAACCGTTTAATGCAAAAAGCTGCTGCGAATCGGCGGTGCGGCTGAAGTCGCCAAGTCCGGAGAAAATTCCCAGTGCGCCGGGCAAAGGCAATCCTGATTGCTTGAGTTTGACGGCGACTTCAGCAGTCAGGATCGCGCCTGCGGAAGTCCCGAAAATGCCAATGTTGTGCGGCTGATAGGTTTTCAGCAGTTCTTTGTAGACGGCCACCGCATCATCGACCGCGGCGGGAAAAGGATTTTCCGGAGCCAGCCGGTAATAGACGGAGACCACCGTAATTTTCGCCAGATTGGCAATCGGGAATTCCCTCGATCAGCGAGCCCGAATCGGAGATAAATCCGCCGCCGTGCAGATTGATCAGCACGCGATTTTTGTTTGCCTGCGGCGTATCAAGCGGAGTGATGATGTCAGTGCGAACCCCGGCAATGGTTTTCTCTTCCACCTTTACCGGATAGAGGCGCAGTGCCTCGGCCGAATCTCTTTCGCGCCAGGCGTCGGTGCCTTTGCGAATTTCTGCCAGGTCTTTCGATTGCGGCGCTTCTTTCTCGATTTCCTTCAGCCATTTTTGGGCTTCCGGGCTTACGGTCGCGGGCATGGGAACAACCCGTGTGATATGCGCCGTCCCGTCCGGATCAAAGGTAGCGGAATCGGGATCGGGAGTGGCGCCGGTCTGGGCCAAGGCAGAAACTGCAAGCAGAAAAACGGCGAGGCAGCACGGAAAGTGTTTTCATTTTTGATTTTGCGTGGTCCGCAAGATCAGCTTAAGCCATATCGTCCGCGTTCAATAATTTTTTCTGCAATTTCCTGGCGCAGGCCGATGGTATTGACTGGATCATGCTTGGCCAGACCGCCGCAGGATTGCCATCTGGGTGCGCAGCATGTCGCCTTCGGCAACGTCAGCGATAATTTTTCGGGCAGACAATTCGATCTTGTCCATCCCCTGGGAGAGATACACGCGGGTCGCGGCAATGGCAAGAGCTGCGGCCTTTTCGCCTTTACTCGAAGCAAGTTTCATGGTCCGCAGCAGCACGGATTCCATGGCGTATACCTCCATCACCATGTCGGCGATGGCGCCCATGACTTCCTGCTGCTGTTCGATCTGCATCATGTATTTTTGAGTGGCTGCGCCGGCGGCAAACAGTCCGAGTTTCTTGGCGGCAGCTACCAGTTTCTGCTCTTCCGCCAGCACGCCCTCGAATTCTTCGCTCGCGGATGGTCCGGAGAGCACTTCATCCATCAATTGCTTGATCGCCGGCATCAGCGGCAACTGCCCGCCCATGGCGCGTTTCAAGAGAAAACCGGTGATGATCAGGCGATTGATTTCGTTCGTGCCTTCGAAGATGCGGTTAATTCGCGCATCACGATAAGCACGTTCGGCGGGATATTCCTCGACGAAACCCGTACCCGGCATAAATCTGCAGAGTTTCGTCGACCACGTAATCGAGCATTTCCGAGGCCCACACTTTAATGATGGAGCACTCGACCGCATACTCCTCAATCGCCTTGAGCGTTTTTCTGCCGGCATCGGCGGCGGATTTGTCGATGGCAGCCAGCGCTGCGTCCATCATGCCTACGGTCCGGAATACCAGCGACTCGCCGACATAGATGAGAATGGCCATGTTGGCCAGCTTCTCGCGCACCAGCCCGAAGTCGGCGATCACTTTTTTGAAAGCTTTGCGCTGCTTGGCATAACCGATCGCGTTATTTACCGATTCACGTGCGCCGCCCACGCACATCGCCCCCAGTTTGAAGCGGCCAATGTTCAGGATGTTGAAAGCAATAATGTGCCCGCGGCCAATTTCTCCCAGAACATTCTCAACCGGCACCTTGCAGTCATTCAGAATGATCGGACAGGTCGACGACCCGCGAATGCCCATCTTGTGTTCTTCGGCGCCGATGGAAAATCCGGGAAAGTTGCGTTCGACCAGAAACGCAGTAAACTTCTCGCCATCGATTTTGGCGAATACGGTGAACAGGTCGGCAAATCCGGCGTTGGTGATCCACATCTTTTCGCCGTTGAGAATGTAGTGCTTGCCGTCAGGCGACAAGACTGCGCGGGAGCGGCAATTCAGCGCGTCTGATCCGGAAGAAGCTTCGGACAGCGCGTAAGCTCCCACGATTTCGCCCGCCGCGAGCTTCGGCAAATATTTCTGCTTCTGAGCGTCATTGCCGAAGTAAACCAGCGGCAAGCGTGCCGATCCCGGTATGTCCGCCCCAGGTGGTGGCAAAGCCCGCATATTTCGCAATGTGATCGGCGATGACGGCCGCGGAAACTTTATCCAGTTCCATGCCGCCGTAGGCTTCCGGAATTTCAACTCCACTCAATCCCAGTTCCCCGGCTTTTTTCAGCAAATCGCGAGTGACGGAGAAATCCTTGTGCTCCATCTTCTCGATATTGGGCACGATTTCTTTCTGCGCGAATTCCTCCGCAGTCTGCCCGATCAGGACGTGCTGTTCGCTGAAATCTTCCGGAGTAAAAACCTCTTCCGCCGACCGGGTTTCCAACAAAAAGCTGCCGCCGGCGATTGCAGCTCCGGGTGCTGAAGTAGTACTTGCCATTCGATAATCCCTTCCTGATTAAGAAGGATTATTACGTCTTTAGGGAAGTTTTCCAAGCAGGGATCAGGAAGTTGGGTTCCGAAAGTACAACGCTCAAGGGTGTGATGAACGGAATCTAGAAGTTACGCGGCAACGGCGCCGTAATACTGCCAAGCCAGCAGCGTGGCGCGGCTACTGAACGCAGGTCTCGAGGGCGCGCAGGAAAGCCGCAGAGACCTTAAGGAATTCGAAGCCGGTGCGGGCGGGAGAACTGTGGCGAACGATGGCCGGAGCTTCGAACACCGTGTCGAGCAAATTCAGGCGCAATGACACTCGCTCGCCGACTTGGGGAGGGCCGCATAAAACCGCTGACAATCCGGCAATGCTGATATCCAAAGTCAGGCCGTGCGTGGTCTGCGGCCCGGAATTCAGCAGGCGCCAGGTTATTACCGGGGCGCTCAAGAAATGGCGCGGATAGCGCCTTGCGACGCTATATTGTCCCGCGGTTGCCGCCGTTCTCCGGGCTTCGCCTTGCATGATGCGCTCCTGCCCATTGGGCTAAGAGGGAAGAGTAGAGCCCCAGGCGGAAGCCGAGCGCAGGCTGGCACGAATCACCTGCAGCAGCTCGTTATTATCGGCCGGCTTCTGAAAAAAGGCGGTTGCTCCAGAGTCGAGGCTGCGAAGCTCGTTTCCCTGGGGATCGCGAGCGGTCAACACTACGACCGGAATATGCGAGAGAGAATCGCTCTCCTGCAGCCGCTTGAGTACGACGAAACCATTGCCCGCAGGCAAGCCCAGGTCAAGGATGATCAGGTTGGGTCGCTCCTTTTGGGCCAGAGCAATCGCCGAGTAGCCATCTGACGCGCTGATCGTCTCATAATGGTTGGCCCGCAGGCGCAGCTTTAATGCCATTCTGAGCTCCGGGATCGTCGTCCACAATCAAAATCTTTGCCCGGTTCAGGGGGCTATCGTCCATCTTTTCCCTTTCCTTTTCAGTTTGCATTTGCATTGTTCTCCTTTGAGTTGAATCCATTCATAGTGCTGAGATCGTTGAGGACCATCTCTGCGATGACGCCGGCAATCTGGGTCACCTGTTGCTCCAGCGATTGGTCCGGCACTAAAGAGAGCTCGACCGGGCGAGCCGATGCCCGCACCGTCCCGGTGGATTTCAAGCGCGTCAGCGTGCCCATCTGCTCGACGATGCGAGTGGTCATTACGTTTACCCGCTCAATATCAGTGCTGGCCACGATGTAGAAAGTATCTTCCGGGCCATTAGTGGCCATGGCAGGAAGCACGAGATCTTTGTCGACGTATACGCATCGCCGGACCAGGTCGAGACATTCGCGGCAAACTTCTTTCCAGTTTCCCCGGAACGGAATGGCCAGCGGTTTGAGATCGACCCGTACCAGCACCAACGACTCGCGCAGCTTCTGCTGATGGATGATCACCGGCGAAAGCAGTTTCGCCAGTGAATAAATTGGCAAATTAAACGTGAAAGAGGTCCCTTGGCCGGGCTGGCTGGCGACCCAGATACGGCCGCCTTGCAAGTTGACCAGTTCTCTGGCTATGTAAAGTCCCAGTCCCAGCCCGGAACGGTTGCCATCGACCGAGTCGGGGTCTTGATACAGCCGCTCGAAAATAAGGGGAAGGGCTTCTGGCGAAATACCGCGGCCGGTATCGGTAACCGTGATGTAAATAAATTCCGAGTCGGTGTCCTGCTGGGTGAGTTTTACCACCACCGTGCCTTCCGGCGGCGTGAACTTGACCGCATTGTCGATCAGATTGATAAGCACTTCGAGCACGCGATCAGGATCGGCATATATCAGCGAAATGTGCGCGTCAGCCTCCAGTTCAAGTGCAATCCGCTTGTCCATGGCCATGGGACGGACCATGGCCATGGCTTGCTTGACCAGTTCGACTAAGGCTAGGCAACGCGGCTCAATGCGCAGCTTGCCAGATTCTGCCCGGGTCGCTTCCAGCAGATCGCGGATCATGGCCTGCAGCTGATTCACACTCTTCAGAATGATTTGCAGATGATCTCTCTGCTCAGGCGAGATCGAGCCGGAAATCCCATCGAACAACAAAGACGCGTATTGATGAATGCAGGTCAGCGGAGTACGTAATTCGTGCGAAACATGAGACAAGAACTGGTTCTTGAATTCGATCTGCTGTTTGCGGCTGATTTCAAGCGAACGCAATAATGCCTGCCGCTGCACCGCATAGCGCATCGAGCGCTCCAGGGTGCGGCTGGTCAGGTCGCCCTTGAGCAGATAATCCTGCACTCCCTGATGAATGGCCTTCATCGCCAGCGCTTCGTCGTCTTGTCCGGAAAGGATAACTACCGGCACGCCCGGGGCCTTATCGAGAATCTTGCGAAAAGTTTCGCTGCCATGGCTGTCGGGAAGATTCAAATCTAAAAGCACCACCGAGGGCGGCATGTTCTCGATGGACGCCAGCCCATCCGAAAGACGATTTACGCAACTGACGTCGACATGGTTCTTGCCTTCCGTCAAACGTAGACGCACCAGATCGGCATCGCCGGGATTGTCCTCGATCAGCAAAACCTGCTTGGGTAACTCGCTCATTGGTCTCCTAGTCAGGCAAGCTGGCAAAACCAAACCAGAAAGTTTCGATGGAACGCACGGCTGAGAAAAACTGACCTAAATTTCCGGGTTTGCTTACATACGAATTCGCCCCCAGTTCATAACAACGGGCGATGTCGCGAGGCGCGTGTGAGGTGGTGAAGATCACCACCGGAAGTTCATTCAGTTCGGGATCGGCCTTCACCTCGGCCAGCACCGCGCGCCCATCTTTGCGGGGAAGATTGAGATCGAGGATGATGAGATCGGGACGGACCGCATCGGCAAATTGACCCGAGCGATGCAGGAACTGCAGCGCCTGCTCTCCGTCGCCTACGGTGCTCACTTGAGCTGGATGTTCGCTGGTGGCCAGCACTTCGCAGGTGAGGTTGGCGTCTGCCGGGTTGTCATCGACTAACAGGATTTTGGGCGTTGCGCTCATAGTCTTCTTTCTTACCAGTTTTATCGGCTGGCGCAGCCGGAAACGTGAAGCGAAAATTTGAGCCGTGACCCAATTCGGACTCGACCCAAATTCGTCCGCCATTGTGCTCGACGATTTTTTTGCAGATGGCAAGCCCCACCCCGTTACCTGGGTACTCAACGCGAGTGTGCAGCCGCTGGAAGATCTTGAAAATAAGCTCGCGATGGTCGGCGGCGATGCCAATGCCATTGTCGAAAACTGAGAACAACCATTCCTGGCCTTTTTTTTCCGCCGAGATGGTTACGCAGGGATTACGTTTCGCGCGAAATTTAACGGCGTTGCCGATCAGATTTTGAAACAGTTGCACTACCTGAAAACGGTCGACCAAAACTGTCGGCATGGGATTGCAGGTAATGGTTACGCTATGTTCCTTGAGCGGCAGCGCCAGGTTCTTCAGCACCTCTTCGATGGCGTTGTTGACATCGGTGGGCGCGGGCTTGACGTCATTGCGTCCGATGCGGGAAAACGCCAGCAAGTCCTCGAGAAGCGCCTGCATACGGATAGCGCCCTCTACCGCGTAATTGATGTAACGGTCGGCGTTCGAATCCAGCTTGCCGCGATACCGTTCAGCCAATAGTTGGGTGTAAGAAGACACCATGCGGAGCGGTTCCTGCAGGTCATGCGATGCAACGTAGGCGAACTGCTCAAGGTCGCAGTTGGATCGCGCCAATTCCTCCACCTTGGCCGCAAGTTGCTCTTGAGCGCGAGTGCGTTCCTGGCGCACTCGAACATCTTCCAGCGCTCGTCGCACCGCGATCGTCAAACGGGCGAGGTGATCTTTCAGGATGTAATCCATCGCGCCCTGTTTTACGCACTCCACTGCGGTTTCGCTATTCAAAGCCCCGGTCACCAGAATCAGCGGAGTGTTCAGACTTTTCTCGCGCAGAATATCGAGGGTATCCATTCCGCGAAAATTCGGCAGGCTGTAGTCCGCCAGAATGATGTCGTATTTATTTTTCTCCAGGTGCTCGCGAACCTGGTTCTGGGTCTCGACGACATCGGCTGAAACATCGAATCCGCCGCGCCGAAGTTGCGCGATTTCGATCTCCGCATCTGCCGGTGCATCTTCGATCACTAAGACCCGCAGCCGGTTCTGGCCGCCTCCGTTGGTTGGGGAAGAGGTCATGGCCGGGCCGCCATGGTTGCAGGATTAAAAATCGGGTGCTGGTTGATCACGATCCAATACAGGCCGGTGCTCTTCACGATCTCGCGGAACTGATCAAAATCCACCGGCTTCTGGATATAGCTGTTGGCCCCCAGGTTGTAGCTGGCAACCAGGTCGCGCTCCTCCCGCGATGCGGTGAGAATGACGACCGGTACGGCTTTGGTACGAGGGTCATTTTTGACTAGCTTCAAGACCTCAAGCCCGGTCAGCTTAGGCAACTTCAGGTCCAGCAGAACCAGCCGCGGAGGATGGTCAAATGTGCGGTCCTGAAAACGGCCGGTGCAGAACAAGAATTCCACCGCCTCTTCGCCATCGCGGACCACGAAGATATTATTGGCCAGGTGCTCGCGCCGCAGCGCGTGCAATGCGAGTTCAAGATCGTCGGGATTGTCTTCGACGAGCAGGATATCGACTTCATTATGCGTAGTCATAAGATTTTTCCTCTTTCAGCGGCGGTGTCGCCCGTCGTCGGTGCCGCAGAGTTCAGGCTCAGAAAGAAAGTCGCGCCCTTCTCGATCTCGGCCTCAGCCCAGATATGGCCGCCGTGCTTCTGGATAATGCGTTGCACCGTCGCCAGCCCCACCCCAGTGCCTTCGAAGTCTTCGGCGCGATGTAGTCGCTGGAAGACGCCAAATAACTTATCGGCATATTTCATGTCGAAGCCCACTCCGTTATCGCGCACGTACAAGACATTGCCTTCAACCCCAACCTCGATAAGGGCTTGAGGGCACTTGCGCGTGTATTTGGCGGAATTCGAAAGCAGGTTCTGGAAGACAACTTTGAGTAACGCGGGGTCGCCGTTAACCGGTGGCAAACGGCTGATTTTCCACTCTATCCGGCGGGCTTCAGTATCGAGTGCCAGATCCGCAACGATGTCGGACAGAATGGGATTGAGATCAACCATCTGCAGCTTCAGTTCTTGCCTGCCGATGCGAGTAAGGTTCAGCAGATCATCCACCAGCATGCCCATGCGGTGAGTGCCATCCTCAATTCGTTTCAGGTAGTGCTGGCCTTCAGAGGTAAGGGAATTGCCGCAAGTCTCTTGCAGCATCTTGGAAAAACCAACAATATGGCGCAGCGGGGCACGCAGATCGTGCGAAACCGAATAGGTAAAAGCTTCGAGTTCTTTGTTCGACGCCTGCAGATCAGCGGTGCGTTCGCTGACATGATGTTCCAGGCTCAGGTTCAGTTCGCGTAGTTTGCTCTCTGCCAGCTTGCGGGCGGTGAGGTCGGTATTGGTTTCCACCACGCGCAGGGGCTTGCCTTCGCGATCACGGTATAAAGCCCAACTGCTGCCGACTAGCACCTCCCTGCCATCTTTGCGGCGGTGTACCAGTTCGCCCTGCCAGGCGTCGTGGCGATGCAGCTGTTCTTCAATATCCGCTAGCGGTTCCGGGAAGCGGGTGCGAAGCAAAGTGTGACTGATTCCACCCAAAGCCTCGGCCTTGGTGTAACCGTAGAGTTGCTCTGCGCCACGGTTCCACATGAGAATCTGGCCATTTGTGTCTCGCACCAGGACCGGCGCGAGCTCCAATGCCTGCCTAAGTTCACGCAATGCCTGCTCGTCGCGTTTGCGCTCGCTGATGTCATGCGCGATGCTGGAAATGCCGATAATTTTTCCGGCCGGATCTCGCATTGGGGAAAGGATGAGCGAAACGGTGAGCAGATTGCCGTTTTTGTGCAGGCGCGTGGTTTCATCGCGCTTTACGATTTTCCCTTCCGCTACTTGCTGCATCGCATGACTAACATCGTTAAGCTGGTCTTGGGGCACGATCAAGTCGACCGGTTTACCGACGATCTCCGCTTCTGAATAACCGTAGATATGCTCGGCGCCTTTGTTCCAGCTGAGTATGTTGCCCGACAGGTCCTTACTGACAATCGCATCGTGCGAGGAATCGACGATAGTCGCCATCAGGCGGTTGCGTGCGTCCGCCTGCTTGCGCTCGGTCACATCCCGCAAAATCACAGTGAGGAGTTTCTTGCCGCCGGCTTCGGTCTGCGAAATCGACGCCTCAATGGGAAACTCGGAGCCATCGGCGCGTCTCGCCCATAATGAATTCATCGCTCCCATACTGCGGGCGGTCACCCCAGTGTTCGCGAAACGGTGAACGTGCTCCCGGTGATTGGCGCGAAAACGCTCGGGGATGAAGCGGTTCAATGACTGCCCGAGGGCTTCGCGGGCATTGCAGGCGAACATCTTCTCCGCCGCCTGATTAAAGAGAACAATGCGTTGCGACTCGTCGATGGTCAGAATGGCATCCATCGCCGACTCGATAACGCTGCTCAGTCGAGACTGGCTGGCACGCAGGGCCTGTTGCGTGGCCATCCCCAGGGCAATTTCCTTCTCGAGCGATTGATTGATTGATTCCAGTTCGGCCGTGCGCTTCTGAACCCGCAGCTCAAGCTCTTGCGTCAGCGCCACCAACTCCCGTTCGCGGTCCGATCTCTGGGCGATTTGCGCATCCAGTTGGCGATTGATTTCGTGCAAGTGATGAGGGCTAGGCAAAGCCAAGAGTTTCGGAAGCAAAGGAACCAGCATTACGGCCGTGAGCACTGAGATCACCGCGGTGAGTGCTTTCACCAGACCCGAAAGCAGATAGGTACCGTGCCAGACCGTCCAGACCTCCATCAGGTGGGTGGTGCCGCAGCCCAGGATAAAAAGACCGAACATCCAGAACGCCCAATTGAACGGCAGATCGCGGCGTTTGCGCGCCAGGTAAATCAATCCAATCGGTATCAGGTAATACGAAAGCGTAATCAGCCCATCAGAAATTACGTGCAGCCACACGATCCGCGGGTCCCACAGGTAGCAGGTGCCGTGGGGCAAAAAGTTTGACGCGAGTAAGCGCTTGAGAAATTCCAATGCCTGCCGCCCTTGTTAAAAAACTCACACGTCGACTGAAGTGTCAGACACGGTGTCCGGCAATTGATCATCGTCCTAAATTGTTTGTAACTTGAGTGATCGACCCTGCAGGTCTGGCAGAGAGTCGCCCAGACAGGCATGCACCTGCGATTGTGTGGGACGAAGTTTTAGGTGGAACAGCCGCCGCTCCGATTCGTTGATCGTTTGTTGAAGGGACTACAAGTACCAGTCTGTCCTGGTCAATGGCAACCCACTATGACCGTCAGTACATTTCACCAATGCAATTGATAGAGGTCCAGTTTTCCCTATCTGCCAGGGTGAATCGGCAGAATTGCTCAGGGTCAGGGTCGCCCGTGAGCAATGCTCCGACTAATCCTGGATGTTTATAGAGAAGTCCGTGCCCTCCCAACGCCGTGCTTCTGGCCAAAAAAATGTAAATAGCACGGTGTGCCCAGTGTCCAGATGCTCGTCGGAAGATCAGCGACATATACTCCCAGCCCTGTGTCTCGAGCTGCGAGATCTTGCGACGTCTGCCAGCCGTCGCTGCTCCAGTGCACCATGCGCCGGCGACTGAGCTGGCTATGCGAAGAGTCTTGCCCGCGGGAACAATCCGGCATTTGTTGTTGAAACGCCATTCCCAATAGACCGCTTTGCGCTTCTCGATCCGATAGCGTTTGACGGTTTGAGGCGGCTGGTCAAATATCTTGCCATCTTTCAACGAGCGCACCAGCTTGATGTACTCCGAATGTGCCCACACCAGGGGGCACGCTGAGCCGGACGCTTTGCCGAAGAACAACTCACGATCGGGGATATCGGCTGCATCCCAGACCTGCTCGGGCAAGAGCCGGCTCTGGTTGGAAGACAAGCTCATGGTGCGCAGAAGTTCCTCGGCAGCAGCTTTGTTTCCGGCATCGAGTTCGTAATGCGCGCGCTCGCCCGAAAGCAGCGGCCAGGGACGTCCGACTCCATTGCCGTCAAATGGGCTGCCATCGGCGTGTTCGCCGTAACCATCGTCGTTATAGCGATACCAGCATTGCCCTTGTGGCAGTTTGATCCGCAGCAGGGCATCAACCACTTTGATGGTGTTGAGAATCTTTGGATCGTCGGGAGCCCGCAGGCCAAAACGGACCAGCGCCAGCGCATCAGGGCTGATGATGTGAGAAGCCTGCTCGTAGTCCTGTCCCGGAGGCCGATTCTTGATGGGGACGAAGCCCTCGGTCGGCGAAGCGGCACAATCGCGTTTCGCCAGGGGCGAATGCGAACGTAATATCCGTCAACGCCGATCTGCGCCGCGAGTGCGCCATTGGTCGAATAAGTCCAGCGTTCGACGTTGTCGTTCCAATTGTCGGCGAGATCGCGAAGGTATTTTGCAATCCCGGTTTCGCTTACTGAATCTGCGAGATCGGCGGCCGCCAGCAGGCCGGCAATTTCAACCGCCAGCGTGAATGGCGAATAGCCGGCGTCTTCTTCCCATCGGTCCTGCTGGGTCACCGGACCATTGCAGGCGATGAACCCCGCCGCCTTCCGCACCATGGACCACCAGCGTTTCATGTCGCCAAGTGCAGATGGAGCTTCGCGGCGAAGCAGATCGACGAGCAGAATAGGAAAAGCGGCTTCGTCCATCTGCGAGCCGCTCCAGTAAGGGCGTCCATCGAGCCACATATTTTGCGGCCAGCGGCCGTCGGCCTCTTGCGTGACTTCGAGATAATGCAGCACCCGCATGGAATCGCCCACCGCGCCCGCCGCGAGAAAACCGCCGGCAGTTTCAACCAGATCGCGGGGCCATACCAGATGGTAGCCGCCAAGGTCTTCATCGCCTTTATTGAATCCCCATGGAATGGAGAGGCTGGCAATCACGCCGCCCAGGAAATCTTTGGATTCATGGGCGCGCAACATGGCGGTACTGGCGCGATACAGGTCATGATCTCCGCCGCGATCGAGCGCCATCAGACCCTTTTGCCAGTTTTTCCATTGCGAAACATAGTCGCGAAAAAGACCGTCGTACTCGTCGAGCAGGCTGGCATAGGCTTGCTCCCCAGCTTCCGCCCAAATTCCTCCGAACCCGAGAGAAAGAATAAATTCGTCGCTATGCGGATAAGTCGATTTCTCCGGTGAGCGCGATATTGCCGTCTTCGGCGTGCGAATATTCCTGGGTTAACTGAAAATTGCGCGACAGATCTTGCCAGCCATCCGAGTGGCCGGCAAATCCAACCGACATTTTCTTCCACGGAACGGAGCAGGCGAGCGCCAGGGAAAGACCGCCGGGAAACTCGGCAAACAACATGGGAACGCCCTTGTAATCGCCGATCCAGCCGGTATTGTGGTTGCCGAAATTGCCGAGGTGCGGAGCCAGGAGAGCATAAAGCTGATAATCCGACTTGTCGGCGGCATTCAGCGCAGTGAAACGAATTTTTTGCAAGACGACATTGCGGCGAGGGTCGGCAAAAATTTCTTTATTTATTCGATATTTTCCGCCAAGTTCGGTATTCACCAAACGGAATGCAGGAACGCCGGGCTCGATGGGAGCAACTTCAAATTTGCAATGCCTTTTTTCTTCCGAGAAAAAGCTTTTGCCGTCTGTGACCAATAGCCCCAGGTCGCGGGTGCAGGCCATGTCGACGCGGGGATAATAAACTTCATTCAAAATGCCGTGGCTGAGGGTGAACCAGACGCGGCTGCCGCGGTTGAGCGCAGTGCCAACGCCGCTTTTGGCGCTCGAAGTCCAGCGCGGGGGAATGCCCGGCCATCCGGGTGCGGCAATATTTGGATCGCTCACGGTGAGTAACGGCTCCGGTATTCGCGCCCGGAGCAGATCATTTGGAAATTGGAATAATATCAGGCAGACGTCAGCCGACCGGAATAGAGCGCCATCCCAACCACTGCGTCCAACCCCAGGCTATGAAGATGTTCGACTTCGGCAGAAGTTGCAATTCCACCGGCCACGATCAGTTGTTTGCTGGTGGCCTTCCGCAAAGGCCGGATTGCCTCGAGCGGCAGGCCGGTCATCATGCCTTCGGTATCGATGTGAGTGTAGAGAAAAGCGCTACAGAAGCGGTCGAGTGCTTGAATCATCTGCAGCGGGGTGATGGAAGTAATTTCACGCCAGCCTCGAACTGCGATTTTGCCGCCTTTCGCATCGATGCCGAAGACCAGTTTGTCCTCGCCCACTTCTGCGGCAATCTGTTTCGCCGAATCGACATTGATTTGTCCGTTGAGAATCAGTGCCGATCCAAGGATTACGCGCTTTGCGCCAAGCTGCAGAACAGCGCGCGCCGTTTGCAATGTGCGGATTCCGCCGCCCACCTGGCAGGGAAGCCGCGACACGAAAAATTCAATCAGCTCTGAATTCGAACCGTTGCCCATAGCAGCATCGAGATCGATGAGCTGTATCAAGCGGAAAATTCGCAAAGCGGACGGCCCACGCTTCGAAGTCATCGAATTCAAGCTCCTTGCGGGAGCCTTGAACCAACTGAACAATTTTTCCGCCCATCAGATCAATCGAGGGGATCAGCATGGGAACCTCACGGGAATGCCGGCCGCGAACAGGCGGCCCTTCAAATCCGAAATCGACGTCAGCCCAAAGTGAAAGATGGAAGCGGCGAGTGCGGCATCGGCTGCGCCCTCACGAAACACCTGAACAAAATGCTCGGCCCCGCCGGCGCCACCGGAGGCAATCACTGGAATTCGCACGGCTTCAGAAATCAACTGCGTCAGCGCGCAGTCGAATCCTTTGCCGGTACCGTCGCGGTCCATGGAAGTAAGCAGGATTTCTCCTGCGCCTCGCCTCTCAGCCTCCCGCGCCCACTGCAGCGCACCTTTGCCGGAAGGTTTGCGGCCCCCGGAGGTCCAGGCCTCGATCCCGGTGTCGTTACGCTTGGCATCGATGGCAACGATCACGGCTTGCGATCCGAAACGTTCTGCGATGCAGGTGATCAGCGAGGGGTCGGCCAACGCGGCCGAGTTGATGCTGATCTTGTCGGCGCCGGCATCGAAAATTGCGGCTGCATCTTGCAAAGAACGCACACCGCCGCCGACCGTAAACGGAATGAAAATTTCTTTTGCGGTGCGGCGTACGGTTTCGAGCAGTGTTGTTCGCTTTTCATGCGTGGCGGTGATATCGAGAAGAACAATTTCATCCGCTCCGGCTGCGGCGTGAGCCGCCGCCAGTTCAGCCGGATCTCCGGCGTCGCGCAGATCGAGAAACTGCGTGCCTTTGACGACGCGGCCGGCATCGACATCGAGGCATGCGATAACGCGTTTAGTCAGCATTCCAGGCCACAGAAATTTTCCAGAATTTTCAGTCCGGTCGTTCCGGACTTTTCCGGATGGAATTGCACTCCGAACAAATTGTCTTTTTCTACCACCGCTGAAAATCCGCCACCGTACTGGCATTCCGCGGTGGTTACGGCGAGAAGCGGAACCCGATAGGAGTGCGTGAAATAAACATACGATCCCGGACTGATGCCTCGCAGCAAACGCGATGCTCTACTGCGGATTTCCAAACTGTTCCATCCTACGTGCGGCGATTTCACGCTGGCAGGGAAGCGGCTGCATTCGCCCGGCCAGAGCGCGAGCCCGTGAACGTTGGGCGCTTCTTCGCTTGAAGCCAGCATCCATTGCATGCCAACGCAAATCCCAGGAATGGGACCTGCCGCTCGATGCTATCGAGCATTGCCTCGCGAAGTCCGGATTCGTTCAGCGCATTGGTGGCCGCGAAATGCCCCACTCCGGGCAAAACAATTTTCTCCGCCTGCGAAACTTCTGACGGGTTAGAAGTGACCACGGCATCGGCTCCCAGGTGATCGAACGCCTTTTTCACCGAAGTAAGATTGCCCGCCTTGTAGTCAACGATGGCGATCATCAAAGAAGCCCCTTGGTGCTGGGCAGCAAGCGTTTCATCTGCGGATCGCGCCAGCATGCGGCGCGCAATGCCCGTGCGAATGCCTTAAACAATGCCTCAATCTTGTGGTGGTTCGATCGGCCGTAGATGAGTTTTCGCATATGCACGTTGGCATTCGCGCCGCGCGCGAAGCCCTCAAAGAAATCGGGCACCAATTCCGATTGCAAATCTCCCACCAGCCGGGTGCGAACTTTTGTGTCGATCACGGCGGCGGCGCGTCCCGAAAAATCGATCGAGGCGCAGTCCGAGAGTTTCATCCATCGGCATCACGAAATATCCGGCGCGCAAAATTCCGCGCTTGTTGCCGAGAGCCTGCGCAAAGGCTTGTCCCAGGCCGATTCCCACGTCTTCGACAGTGTGGTGCTGGTCGACGTCGAGGTCGCCTTTCGCCAAAAGATCGAGATCGAAGCCGCCATGGTGAGCGAATAATTCAAGCATGTGATCGAAGAACCGGATGCCGGTAGAAACCTTGTAGCGGCCTCGGCCTTCGATAACCAGGCGAATGCGAATCTGGGTTTCTTTGGTATTGCGGTCGATTGCGCCCTTTCTCATCGCGTCACCTTCTGACGCAGCCCGATTTCGCTGAACACTTCTCGTAACGCCGCGATCAGCCGCTGATTGTGCTCGCGAATACCGAGGGTAATTCGTACGCAGTCCTGGCAGCCATAATCGCTGGAGCGATCGCGAACCAGAATGCCTCGAGCCCGCATTGCCGAAATAAATTCTTTGCAGCGCTCGCCGAGGTGCATCAGCACAAAATTTGCGCGGCTCGGCCAGAAGCGAACTCGCCAGGCTTCAAGCTCAGCTTCGAGCTCGCGACGTCCGTCGAGCGTTTGGCCAACGTAGTGACGAATAAAATCCTGGTCGGCTAGCGCATCGGGCAGACAGGCGAGCGCGACCGAGTTCAGGTTATAAGGCGAACTGGCGCGCCGTAGCCAACGCATCTGGTCGGTGTTGCCCATCAACTACGCCGATTCGCAACCCGGCCATTCCATAAGCTTTCGAAAAGGTTCGGGAGACGAAGAGATTGGGAAGTTCACGCCATTGCGGCGCGACAGTCTCGCCGGAAAATTCGAAATAGGCTTCATCAACCAGAAGAGCTGCGTCTGGAGCAGCCTTGGCAATGCGGATGAGATCCGACAGCGACGCGAATGCGCCGGTAGGATTGTTCGGATTCGCGACCGCGATGAAACGAGTCTTAGGCGTGATGGCGGCAAGCACATCGGCGGTGGGAAAACTGAAATCGCGGCCAGCGGGAATAGAGACCACACGCGCACCCGTCGCGGCGGCATAAATCTCGTACATGGCGAACGTCGGCACGACGACGAGTGCCTCGTCTCCCGGCTCCAGATAAGTTTCGCAGATCAAATGAATGGCTTCGTCGGTGCCGTTGGTAAGCAGCAATTCATCCGGCGATACGCCGAAAGCCGCAGCCACGGCCCGTTCTGCCGGTTCGCGGACGGGATAACGGGCAAGCGTCTCGCCATCGAGCTGGCGCAGCTTTTCTAAAACCCGCGGCGAACATCCGGCGGTATTTTCGTTGAAGTCGAGGCGCAGGCCTTCACGATTACCCAGCGGCGGATGGTATTCCTTCAATGTGCGCACTGCTTCTCTCGCCTTAAGCACCGGCGCACCTCACGCGGATGGAATCGGCATGCGCTCGCAAACCTTCGGTTTCGGCGAGGCGAACAATGGTCGGCGAGAGTTTCCGCAAGCCGCTTGCCGAAAGCTCTTGAACCGAAATGAGTTTTACGAAGTCCATGACGCTCAGCCCGCCACGAAAGCGCGCGGCGCCTGCCGTAGGCAGCACATGGTTAGGGCCGGAGGCGTAATCTCCGGCCGCCTGCGCCGAATAATCGCCGATGAAAACCGAACCCGCGTTGCGCACCAGAGGTCAAATCTTTTTTCTCAATCGTGATGTGCTCCGGAGCAATTCGATTGGCCCACTCAAAGGCTTGTTCGCGCGAGCTCGCGATCAGGATCGCCCCGCGGCTCGCAAGCGACTGCTGCGCAATCGCGTTTTCAAGGTCTGAGTTGACGCCGATTGCAATTGTTTCGCCACGGCTCTCTGCCAGCTTGCGCGAAGTTGTAATAAAAACCGCCAGCGTCTCCGGATCGTGCTCGGCCTGTGCAACCAGATCAGCCGCGATGAACGCCGGATTTCCTTTTGCGCTGACGATCACCACCTCGGTTGGCCCGGCCAGCATGTCGATTGAGCAATCGAACGCGACCAGTTTCTTTGCGGTCGTGACATATGAATTTCCCGGGCCGACGATTTTGTCCACCCGCGAAACTGTCTGTGTTCCGTAAGCAAGGGCGGCGATGGCCTGAGCGCCTCCGACACGATAAAACTCGCGCACCCCCAGCATTGCGGCCGCAGCCAGAACTTCGGAACTGGGATGCGGCGAAACCACGCGAATATTTTTCACTCCTGCGACCTGCGCCGGGATTACCGTCATCAGCAATGTTGATACCAGCGGAAATCGGCCGCCAGGAACGTAACAGCCGACAGAATCCAGCGGACGAACCAGCTGGCCAAGCGAAATCCCTCCGCGAGATTTGGTCCATTGCTTTGCTTTTTGCCACTCGCAGAACTGGCGAATGTTCTTCGCAGCCGTTTGCAAAGCGCTTCGAAGCGAGACGGGAGCACGCTTCCATGCGGCTTTCATTTCGGACTCGGTGACCCGCAGCGGCTGCGACGAATCGAGCCCGTCAAACTTCTGCGCGTACGCAACCAGCGCGGCATCGCCGTTGGTCGCGAACCTCTTCGACGATCTTGCGAACCGCAGGCTCGATCTCGTCAAAACGCGACCCGCGCTTTTCCAATTGTTTGACATATGCATCGGCGGCGTGGCCTTCGAGCATGCGCATCACACGACCACCTTATTCAACGGATATTCGACGATGCCCTGCGCGTTCGCTTCCTTCAGCCGCGGAATCACTTGCCAGGCCAGCGATTCTTCGATCACGGTATTCACGGCCAGCCATTCCGGATCGCTGAGGGTTGAGATCGTCGGACGCTTCAGCGCCGGAAGCACACCCAGCACGCGATCGAGGTCCTCCTTGCGAACATTCAGCATCAGGCCGACGCGGTCTTTGGCCTCCATCGCGCCGCGCAACATGAGTGCAAGGTTTTCGATCTTGCGGCGCTTGCCCGAATCTGCCCACGACTTTTTATTGGCGATGATCTGGGTATTACTTTCGAGCACCGTGTCCATGATGCGAAGGTGATTGGCGCGCAGCGAGCTGCCGGTTTCTGTGACTTCAACGATGGCATCGGCCAGCATGGGAGGTTTCACTTCGGTTGCGCCCCAGGAGAAATCGACCTGGACCTTGACGCTTCGAGCCGCGAAATAATTACGAGTGACATTGACCAACTCGGTCGCAATAATTTTGCCTTCAAGCTCTTCGGGTTTTTGGTAAGAAGAATTCTCAGGCACCGCCAGCACCCAACGCACCTTGCCCCGGCTCTGCTTGGCATAGATCAAATCCGAAACTGTCACTACCTCCAGCCCGCTCTCGATGACCCAATCGAGTCCGGTCAATCCGGCGTCGAGCGCGCCGTGTTCGACGTAACGCGCCATCTCCTGGGCGCGAATCAACATGCACTCGATCTCGGGATCGCCGGTCGAAGCAAAATAAGAGCGCGAGTTAGTGTGGATGGGCAAACCGGCTTGCCCGAAAAGTTGCAGGGTCGCCTCCTGCAGGCTGCCCTTGGGAATGCCGAGGCGGATTTTCATCGCGCAATCTCCGTCGCTTCAGCAACCGCGCTGAGATCAATCGTTTTGGTGAAGCACGATCGCGTGCCCTCATGGCAGACCACGCCCGCACCTTCGACTTCCACCTGCAACAGAAGCGTATCGCTGTCACAATCCGTGCTTCGCGGAAAGTACTTTCAGCCGGTTGCCGGAAGTTTCTCCTTTGGTCCAAAGCTGGTTGCGGGTGCGGCTGTAGAACGTTACGTACCCGAGGGACTGGGTGCGGTTCCAGGCTGCGCTGTTCATGAAGCCGAGCATGAGGATTTCTCCGTTGTTGGCGTCCTGCACGATCGCAGGAACCAGGCCTTGCATTTTTTCGAAGTCAATTTTCATAAAAGCCTCTAACCACAAAGGACACTGGCCTTGAGGGCACGCTGCGGTTCACGAACAAATCCGAGCCGTCAGGTCATGTTCGTTAGTCCAATTGCGACCTCCTGTTTCCCATTACAAAACAAAAAGCCCGCTGAGCTGTTGCGCTTCAGCGGGCCTTAAAACTTGTGTTGCTGGCTAACTCAGCCGCACACCCCCGCCGTCGCGCTATGCGCGTGATGACGGTGATGATGGTGGCGAGTCAGCATGAAAGATCTAATCTACGCGACCTCAGCCCGCTCTGGTCAATTCGCAAAGAATCGATTGGCGTGATCGGATTTCGTAATTCGTCACCTGTGCCCAAGCTGTTTCTCACCGGCGCGACTGCACCTCGCCTATGCAATTCCGCCATGCCTGCTAAAATGAGTTCACCTCATAATTGATCCCACGGCCCCGAACTGCCAAGCTCAAATCAGCTTTGTAAATGCGCAAATCGGAGTATGCCGGCTAACTTGAAGGAGAAACATGGCGAAGATCGCAAAGACTGCAGACCGCAAGAAGATCATGGATACCACGAAGAGCACCGACTGCCCCAAATGCGGCAAGCCGACGCGCATCGTGAAGCGGGTGAAAGACCGCGAGCGGGGCACTCCCGGCGGAATTTTTATCTCCTGCTCGGCCTGCGAATTCCACGAGAAAGCTCTAATCCTGATTCAATGGAAATGAAGCTTTCAGCGGTTAAAGATCAAGCCCGGAGAGTCATGACTTTGCGAGCGATCGCGGGAAGCGGTTCGATTTCCTGCTGAATGGCTCGCGCCGCAGCGACCGGGTCCGCGGCAGCGGTAATAGGCCTTCCCACCACTAAGTGAGTCGCGCCAGCCTGGATGGCTTCGGTCGGAGTCACGACTCTCGCCTGATCTCCGTGATCAGCGCCCGCGGGCCGCACACCGGGATTGACGATCAGAAAATTCTCTCCAAGCTTTCCGCGCAGAGCTTTCACCTCACGCGCAGAACTTACGACCCCCGCACAACCAGCGTCTAGAGCCGTCTGAAGCCAGCCGTAAAACCTGATCCAGCAATGGCCCCAGATACTCCGGTCTGGTGAAGTCCGATTCGTCCATGCTGGTGAGCACGGTTACCGCGAGGATTTGCAATGGACGGACGTGGACGCCCCCCGCTACACTGGCAGCCTCTGCAGCTGCCCGCAACATTTTTTCTCCGCCCGAAGCGTGCACGGTCAACATACTCACGCCGAGCTGCGAGGCCTCGCGCACCGCTGAAGCCACGGTGTTCGGAATATCGTGATACTTCAGATCAAGAAAGACGTGGCGCCCCGAGCTCACCAGGTCGCGAACGACTCTGTGGGCCTTCTGCGGTGTAAAGCTGCATGCCAACTTTGTAGAGGCGCACTGACTCGCCGAGTGCAGCGACGATCTTCTGTGCGGCTGCCGCCGATGAAACATCGAGTGCGACGATCAGACGTTCTTCAGCTGCGGTGAGCATCGCTTTCGAGTTTAAGCGAAGTGAGGCATCGCTCGGGAAATTTGTCGGGATGGACGCCGAGATCTCAGCAGAAAGCGGGTGGAGAAGAAAAAGGGACGAGCCCTGCGGCTCGTCCCTTTCCTTACGAATTGCTACTGCAGAGCCGGCTCGCGAAGCATTGCGATGGTGGTGGCGTCTCTATGCCTTGGGAGCACATCGAGCCGCACCCGCTGGAGGCCCTGCTGATCAAAATGAAGCACCCTTGCGGCATTGTAGGAAAGATCCACAATCCGGCCAGAAACGTAGGGGCCGCGGTCGTTAATGCGTACAATCACCGACCGGTGATTGCGCAAGTTAGTGACTCTCACCAGGGTTCCCAAAGGCAGGGTCATATGGGCGGCCGTTAAGTCGTACATATTAAATGGCTCGCCGCTGGCGGTGGGGCGGCCTTCGAAATAGTCTCCATACCAGGAGGCGGTTCCGACCTGGTAGGGGCGTGCATGGTGTAGGGCTGAAGCCGATTGGGGGGCTTGATTGGGACTCAATTTCGGATTGCTGGCTGCCCTTGAGCTGATTGGGCCATTGGCTGCCCCGAAAGCTACAAGTAACGCAACGGCCAGTCCTTGACCTATTCGTCCTCGCATTCAGTTTCCTCCATTTGCCAAACTCGATCTACACGGTTGCACGTTCGTTCAGTCTCTAAAATGCTACGGGGCAGGGTGGACCGTGTCAATTGGGAATGGCTTGTATAAGTACCTTAGGACAGTTATACATAGATGAAGTAATATGTACCTCGTACTCAGCTTTTTAAGCCTATGTTGATGATTCATTAGCTGTGTATATGTTTATCAATTGGTAAATACCCAGCCATCACAGGCCGCGTGCAATATTTTCGTAATAATGTTTTCAATAAGTTACGGGAAAATCTATCCTAAGCCCGTGTTTTCAGCAGCTTGACGAGAATTTCCTGTCGCTATTCGGCTTCAATTTCGCCCTTCACTCCGATTTCCGATACAGTTGCGTCATGCCCGAAGCGCCTCCGACTGTCTTGACCATTGCCGGCTTTGACCCATCCTCCGGCGCCGGCATCACCGCCGACATTAAGACCATTGCAATGCACGGCTGCTACGGGGTTGCAGCCATTACGGCGATGACAGTCCAGTCCACCCTTGGGGTTCGCCGGACGGTCCCACCGACCCAAAACTTCTTCGAGATACCTTGGACGAGCTACTCAGGATTGGAAAGGTCTCTGCGGTACATATCGGCATGCTGGGGAATGGGGATGTGGTTTCCGAGGTTGCTGACTTCCTGGAGAGGACGCAGTTGCCGAATGTGGTTTTGGACCCGGTACTGAGGTCATCGTCCGGCGCAGAGTTATTGGACCCAAGCGGGCTGGAATTCTTGACTCGCAGCCTATTGCCTCTCGCCGACGTTTTAACCCCGAATGTGGATGAAGCAGCCTGCCTTACAGGTCTTGAGGTCGGAAACCCGGAACAGATGAAACTTGCCGCCGAGCGCCTGCACGAAATGGGTTCCAAGGCTGTCGTCGTGACCGGCGGACATTTGGATCGCGCCATCGACCTCCTAAGCGTCAGAGGCGAAGACGTTCGAATCTTCCGTGCCGGCCATGTGGATTCAGCCAACACTCATGGCACCGGGTGCGCCTTCTCAACCGCATTGGCCTGCCAGCTTGCCTCTGGGGCAATCCTTGCCAGTTGCGGTTTTGCTGGCGAAAGCCTATGTGCTGACGGCTATTAAAAACAGCTATGCAGTCGGGCACGGGCGCGGGCCCATCAATCACACCTACGGCATATCAAATCGTTAGCGCTAGGGAACTACTTCGGGGACTTGCGGCCACGCAAAAGAATGCCGGCAAGGAAAGATGCGCAGGAGACGATCAGCCACTGGATGCGCCACAACTGAACCGCTTGAAAGTCCGAGTTGTCGTGAACCGTGACCAGACCCATAGCCAACGCCACAATCAGGAAGGCGAGGCCCAAGAGAAATGCGCAAAGCGCCGGAAGCGGCAAGCCGAACCACTCCGTAACGCTGCTGAACTCCAACGCGCGCAGAAATCCGAGGTATTTTGTCCAGCTTTGGGATGGAACCAGATCAGACCGGTGACGGATGCCCACCGCAGATATGGCAAAAAGCGGCGCCTACCATAAACTCGGTCCCGCAACGTCCACAAGCTTCAGCTAGGTTTGTCGCAGCGATGGGCTGCGACAGGGGAGGGCGCCAAAACTCCTGGTGGACGTCGCGGACCGCGTCACTCATACATCACATCCTGAGAACAAGCAAATGGCACGTCCCCTTCCAAAACCTTGGCTAAACAACTCCAATTGTTTTCAGCAGTTAGCGTTCCTATCTTAACTATCAAAAGGCATGAGTCGAGCAAGAATTACTCTGAGAGTGCAAAGTTTCTAAACAGCATTGCGCGAATGCCGATGTTCACTGTACCAATCGGGTGAGCAGGGAACCTGATTCTCAGATAAACTTGCAAATAAATCTCTCGCTTGGGTCGACGGGCTTTTTGTCTTTCCGCATTGCAATGCGCCTCGTGATGGTTGTAATGATCGCCAGCGGCTGTGCCTGGGCCCAGCGACCTGAAACTGCCACGCCGTCTTCCGCCTCAGCCAAATCCCCAGACCGGTCACTGCGCGCAATGGGTTGCGTTCGAAAGACCCCTTGTTCGTGGAGGCATCCGATCACTTCTATGACATGGATTACGACCGTTCGATCCAGGAGTTCACGGTCCTCTACCAGCGGCATCCTGATGATCCAGACTCGATTAACCACCTGCTGAATGCTGTCCTGTTCCACGAACTTTACCGCATAGGAGCATTGAGCTCTGGCGAATACGCGAACGATAGCTTTATCAATGCTGCCCACGAACCTGCCGATCCCCACACTTGCGATCAGATCAAAACCCTGGTTCAGAACGCATTGGCTATCGAGAACCGGCGCCTCGACGCCAACCCGAAGGACCTCGGGGCGTTATACGCTCGAGGTGTAACCAGGGCGGAGTTCGCCACCTATACCGCGCTGATCGAGCATGCCTGGTTTTCGGCGCTGCGGAATGCAGTCGCGGCGCGTCATGATCATGAGAAGGTGCTTGAGCTCGATCCCGCAAATGTTGACGCCAAATTGATCGTGGGCGCCCACAACTACGTTGTCGGGAACCTTCCCTGGGCGGTTAAGGCCGCGTCAAGCATGGTTGGCCTCGGCGGCAACAAAGAGAAAGGGCTGGAATATCTTCATCAGGCGGCCAATGGAAATGGAGAGACCAGCGTAGACGCCAAGATCGTGCTGGTAGTTTTTCTCCGCCGCGAGCGCCGCTTTGACGAGTCGCTTCATATCCTGAAAACACTGGAGCCGCGGTATCCGCACAATGTTCTGTTTGCCATGGAAGAAGGCAATTTGTTGAATGCGAAAGGGCAACCGTCAGAGGCAGCGGCGGTCTATCGTCGGGTGTGGCAGGAAGGACGCGAAGGTCGTTATGCCGGGTTGCACTATGAAATCGCCGCGACCACCCTCGGCGATATGCTGCGCACGCAAAAAAATTACGCTGCGGCAGCCGCGGCCTATGAGCAGGTAAGCGAAATCTCGAAGCCCGACCCCGCCATTGCGCAACGGGCGGCGCTTGGGGCGGGAGAGATGTATGACCTCTTACAAAAGCGCGATTTAGCGATGAAGAATTACCAGGCGGTGGTACAGGTCGATTCCCATACGCCACAGGCCGAGATCGCCCGCAAGCGAATGAAAGACACCGTATACAGGCTCTTAAATTACTGCTTGCGTGGTATGCAAAATTTACGGAACATTCCTGCCAGACCGAGCGTATTCTGTGGTGCGGGGTGAGCTATGTATTGCAATTACTGCGGCAAAACCATTCAGGATGACGCTAATGTTTGCGCCTACTGCGGCACCCGCGTAGGCGGAGTAATCGCGCGCAAGCGCCTGGTGCGTCCGCGCGAAGGACGCAAGATTGCCGGCGTTTGCATGGGCATTGCGGAATACTTTGATCTGGACGTGACCATTGTCCGTCTGGTGTGGCTGATCGGATCAGTCGTGACCGGCGTGGGTCTGCTGTCGTATCCAATTGCGTGGATCGTCATGCCGGAAGAGCCGTACCGGCTGACCTCGAATGCGATGGAAGGACAAGTGGTCCCGAACTCGTAAACCGAGCTCTTTGCTTTAGTAAGCAGGTGCTCATTTTCTGAAACCGCGCGGGCGAAGGCGCCAGGCCTCCACCGCTCTTCATCTCTTCCCGGGATCAGCCAATATAATCGGAAGATGCAGAAGATCGTCAGCGATGACGCCGATATTTTTTATGACGTCGCCGGCGCAGGTCCGCCAGTCGTCCTGTTGCATCCTTTCCCGGTAAATCACGACTTTTGGCTCCCAGTCGCAAGGTATCTAGCTTCGCGATACCGGCTGATCATGCCCGACCTGCGTGGACACGGCGAGTCTGGTCTCGGCAATGGCCCTGCGACCATGCAGAAGCACGCGTGTGATGTTGCTCGCGTGATGACCGATGCTGGAGTAGACCGCGCGCCACTAATTGGCGTCTCAATTGGCGGCTATACGATTTTTGAGTTCTGGCGGCGATTTCGAGACCGCGCCACTTCGCTGGTTTTGTGCAATACCAAAGCTCCCGCCGACGCGGCAGACGCTCGCGCGGCGCGACTCAAAGCGGCGGACGAAGTATTGCAAAGCGGTACGGAAACTTTCTTTGAAGGCATGCTGCAAAAAGTCTTGGCAGAGACCACTCGCCATTCCCGCCCCGACCTGGTGGAAGGCGCTCTGCGAATGATGCGGAAAATGTCGGCGGAAAATGTTGCTGGAGTGCAACGCGGAATGGCGGAGCGCCCGGACTCGCTATCCACGCTGAAGACCATTAATGTGTCGACGCTGATCATCACCGGGGATGAAGACACCGCGACCGGCGTGCCTGAAGCGGAACTGATGAAGCAGAATATCCCCGGCAGCCGGATGAAAGTGATCGCAAAGGCCGGGCATTATTCGCCATGGGAGCAGCCGGAGGAAGTGGGAAAGCTACTGAGACAGTTTCTCGATTCGGTCGACTCGGGAAAAGACAGCCGAGCGTGATTCTGGCTCGACAAATAAACCGGTCATTGCCTGCCTTAGCGCGCCAACTCTGAGGCTGACTTTTGTGACGCTCCGAAAAGATATTTGATCGGGAGTCGGCCGCTTCCGGCCCGATTGCCGCGGAATTGTCAACCGAAAAATGGAACGGGTGTTGAATGCCCGTTCGGCACCATACCAGCCGTTACCGCTTCCGTTATATTGAAGGAACCGATGCCTGAGAAAACATCTGTAGTCATTCGTCCGGCCAGGAATTTTGGAGGATCGATCAGCCCGCCGGGAGACAAATCCATCTCGCACCGCTATGCGATGCTGGGCGCTATCGCCGATGGCCTAACCAAACTGGAGAACTTTTCCGCGGGAGCGGATTGCGCCAGCACGCTGGATTGCCTGAAAGCTCTGGGCGTGAAATGGGAACGGATCGGCGATGCCATTGCAATTTACGGGCATGGGCCAAGTTTGAAGTCCCCCACAGCCGCGCTTGATTGCGGAAATTCCGGTTCAACCATGCGTATGCTGAGCGGGATTTTAGCCGGCCAGGATTTTGCCAGCGAACTGACCGGCGACGACTCCTTGCGCCAGCGCCCCATGGCAAGAATCACAAAGCCTCTCGAGATGATGGGAGCCAGGATCACTTCAGCCAAAGACGGGCGGCCTCCGTTGCGGATTAGCGGCGGAAATCTCAAGGCGATCGATTACAAGTTGCCGGTCGCAAGCGCCCAAGTGAAAACCTCACTCCTCTTTGCCGGGTTATTTGCCAAAGGCACAACTCATGTGGCGGAGCCAATCCAGACGCGCGACCACGGCGAACACGCGCTCGAAGCTTTCGGTGCACATCTCGAGCGCCGGATGAAAGATGTGAGCCTGGCCGGAGGCCAGAAGCTGAAGGCGATTGAAGCGACTATTCCCGGCGATTTTTCAAGCGCAGCATTTTTTCTCTGTGCCGCGGGATTATTTCCCGGCTCACAACTCTCAATCTCCAGCTTGCTGTTGAATCCCACGCGCACGCGCCTGCTGGATTTTTTGATCGGTCTGGGAATGAAGATCACTCCCACCGATTTGCGCGAACAGCATGGCGAACTGATCGGGATGTTGCAGGTTCAGGGCGACGCCTTGAGAGGCGTGCGAGTGGCCGGCGAAGATACTGCCGCGTTGATCGATGAAATACCGGTGCTGGCTGCAATTGCGCCCTACACAGCAGAAGGAATTGAAATTCGCGATGCCGGCGAGCTGCGAGTGAAAGAGTCGGATCGAATTGCCAGCGTCGCGACCAATCTGCGGGCTATGGGCGCGAAGGTCGAAGAGCTCGAGGATGGGTTGCGCGTCCCTGGCGGACAGAAGTTGCATGGGGCTTCGATTGATTCTTTCGGCGACCATCGTATAGCGATGGCGTTCGCGGTTGCGGCGCTGCGCGCCGAGGGCGAGACTGAGATCAGGGGAGCGGATGCGGCGGTGATTTCCTATCCCGACTTTTTCACTGCCCTCAACGGGTTAGTGCAGCGGTAGTGTTTCCAGAAGGGAATAGGGGCGAACGTGGACGTCCGCCCCTGCATGGCCGGTGACAATTCATTCAGCGCTACTTTATTTGCTCGTTCTTTCCGTCGTACTTCACCATGCCATTCTTCGAATTTTGCTGATCGACATCCTGGTTGGTGATGGTGCGGGCGGCATGGCGGGCATTGTGTGCGGCGGCGGATGCGTCGACTGCGCTCGCGGTCTCATCCACCGAGGCGTAATACACCCACGCCCGGTTTTGGTGTTCAGCGCGTTCCCGACCCATGCCTTCCGTGCCTTCCATGCGTTCCATGTTGTGCATATGCCCTAGCAGCGGCACGGAAAGTTCGACAGAAGGCGACGAAATCAGCGGCGTGGTGCCGCCGGCATACCAAACTGGCTGCGTATAAGTCCCGCCAAGATTGCCGGTGACGTTGGAAAGCGTGCCATTAGTTGCGCCGGCGCTCAAACCATAAGTGGCGTTGCTCGCGCCGACGGGGTCGGCAGAAACCGTCTGCAGCGAAACTTCAGGCGTGGTCAGCATCGGAATGTAAGGGCCCGAGCAGCCGTAGACTCCAACCCGGCCCGGAACCGGGGTTTGGGCGAAGGCGACACAAGACAACAGAAGCGCAGAAAACAGCAGAGAAAAAATACGCATACTACCTCCTGGGGCACAGCTGCAAATTTTCTAGCAGGTAGGATGCCAGTCAACAGGGAGGCCGATTTGTGGTCACGGAATTACCCATGTTATTCCGAGAATTGGCCGCGAATTTCGGTTTTTGAAGTTGCGCGTCCGGAGGCGCAGTGCAAAGCGTTGCGCAAAAGCCGCAGTAATACTGTTGGATCTTGAACTTTGATCAAGGCCTTAGCTGCCGATGAAACGCGCGTACAAGCTGCGCGCGATTGCTGTGTCAGTAGTGCCTTTGATGATCGCCCGGCCGTCGGGAAACAGCGTAATCTCGTACGGTTCTTTCCAGAACTTGAGAACGAAGTCGCTGTGGCGGACACTGCCGTGTGGCTCAAGCCGTTTCCGCATATCAGCAAGGTCGACCGGGCGATCATGCTCATGAATCTGGACGGAATTGCGCCCGCACAGCGTTATGTGCGCCCGGCCCGCCCCGGAGAGGTACGAGAATCGCTTTTGCCCGCAGGCAACACAATCAGTGCGGGGTTTGCCGGCGCGGATCTCATTTCGCTGGTTCAGCCATACATCGTGCGAAAGCAATGTGGTACGCAGGTGCTGGCGCGCCCCGGTTAGCAACTTCAGGGCTTCGGTAGCCGCGATAGACGCTGCCAGATTGACCGCCGAATTCAGAATCCCCGCGGTGTCGCAGGTCTCAACCGCACCGCCCGGTGCCTGCGGGAAGAGGCACGCCAGGCAGGCGGTCTCGCCCGGCACAATGTTCATGGTGATCGCGTAACTACCAACTGCGGCCACATAAATCCATGGCAACGAGTTTTTCACCGCCCAGTCGTTCATCAGATAGCGGGTCTCAAAGTTGTCGGTCCCGTCCAGAATCAGGTCAACGCCGGCGAGTATTTCTTCGGCATTTTCCGGTGTCAGGTCTCTGACATGCGGTTCGGCGATGATCTGGGAGTTAAATTGCGCGATTTTTCGGCTGGCAGCGATCGCTTTGGGCACCGAATCCGCGGCGTCGGCTTCGTCAAATAGGATTTGCCGCTGCAGGTTGCTGGGCTCGACATAATCACGGTCAATCAGGCGCAAGCTGCCCACGCCAGCCCTGGCAAGAAGGGAAGCCATGGCTGAGCCGGTGGCGCCGCAGCCTACGATGGCCACTCGCGACTCAAGCAGTCGTTGCTGCCCGTGAGCGCCAATGCCAGCGAACAGCACCTGGCGCGAGTATCTTTCGTCCGGTCCGGGTTTCATTTAAGAGACCATTTCAGTGCCGCAATGCGCCGCAATCGTCTGCGAACCACCGTGTCCACCTTAGTTCTACCGCGTGAGATTTATTATAAGTGGCAGTGGTACGAGAGTTGCGCGAACTGCTTCCCTTCGCGCACTGAGCCATTCAATTTTCCAAAGTACAAAGCAGGAGCGTTTTTGCAAAATCGGGCCTTGAGCTCTCTTTTCGCGATCGTGGCAATTGCCTCGTCTTTATCGGCGGGGAAATTGTGGGCGCGATCTCAGGCACAAGAGACTGGCGGCGCTCAAACTCAATGCTCATGCTCCGGAAGAGTCCGACGCCGGCTGCATCGGGGCGACAGTGCAACACATCAGTTTTCCCGGCGTGAACGACAACGACCAACAAATGCTGCGGGACATGCTTCCGGTGAAGGAAGGCAAGCCTCTCGATCGGGGACAACTGCAGGAGAGTATGCGGCTTCTGTTTTCTACCGGGCGATTCACTGACCTTCGCGCTGAGTGTGAGCACAACCCTGACGGAAAAATAATCCTCTCGTTTGCCAACACCCCCAAATACTTTATCGGCCTGGTGAGGGTTGAGGGAGCTCCGGGCCGCCCGACCGAGTCGCAGATGGCGAATGCATCAAAGCTTCAACTGGGTGAGCCCTTCACTAAAGACAAGATCGATCGCGCAGTAGACAACATCAACAGTTTGTTGCGGGAGAACGAGTTTTACAACGCTAAGATTTCCTTTACCCAGCACGAAAATCCGCAAACCCAACAGGTCGAGATTATTTTCGATGTTCACTCCGGCGATCCCGCGAGAGTGGGCTCATCGCCATTCAGGGCGGCGGCATCTATTCGCTGGGGCAAATTGAGGACATCGCGCATCTCCATCCCGGCGACATCGTCTCTGCGCAAAAAGTCTCGGATGCGCTGGATCGCGTGCGAAAGCATTACCAGAAGCATGAGCGCTGGCTGACGCAGGTCGGTATCGAGTCCAAGACCTACAATCCTCAGCTCAACAGCGTCGATTACAAAATCGATATCGAGGTGGGGCCGCGTGTTGAAATCCGGGCTGAAGGTTTTTCCATCAGCAACGCAGCTCTGAAGCGAAACGTCCCAGTGTATGAAGAGCATGCTCTGGATGATGACTTGTTGAATGAAGGGCGCCGCAACCTGATTGCCTACATGGAAGGTCGCGGCTATTCCGATGCGACCGTGACTTTGAAGCGCGAACCCGGCGACCAGGGAAAGCTACTGCGAGTGACTTACCAGATCAACCCCGGTGAGCGGCACAAGCTGGTAGGAGTCCGGATTGCCGGCAATAAATACTTCCGCGAAGCCGATCTGCGTCCCTTGCTGCCGCTGCAGACCGCCAGCGTGGCTCAGCCTCATGGCACCTATAGCCAGGCGCTCCTGCGAAGCGGGGTACGGGACATCGAAAACATGTATCGCGCAAACGGCTTTGCCCAGGTGAAAGTTGACACCCAGGTGGAGGATAACTACCGGGGGGCTCAAAACCAGCTTTCCGTGACCGTCACCATCGAAGAAGGTCCGCAGACAAAAGTTGGCACTTTCCAAATTGTGGGCAGTACGCAAGCCGAGAATCCCACTTTCCAGAATCTCTACACCGGACCGGGGCAGCCATTTTCCGATTCCCGGATCGCCGATGATCGCGACATTATTCTGAACTACTATTTCAACAATGGCTTTCCGGACGCGACCTTTGAAGCGGAAGCGACGCCGGCGCCCGGCAATCACATGAACGTAGTATTCAAGATTTACGAAGGCGAACGCTTTTACATTGACCGGGTCCTGGTGTCCGGGAGGGAATACACCCGCCCCTACGTGATTGAACACGAACTGCAAATGAAACCGGGCGATCCTCTCAGCCAGGGAGATTTATTAAGGTCGCAGCAACGACTCTATGACCTGGGCATTTTTAGCCAGGTGGACACCGCGGTGCAAGATCCGGAAGGAGTGCAGCCTAACAAGAATGTGCTGGTCGAAGTTCAGGAAGCGCGGCGCTACACATTCAACTACGGCGCGGGATTCGAATTTCAAACCGGGCAGGCGGCGATTTCGGAGAATGGCAGCAAAGCGCTCGGAGAAACCGGAGTAAGTCCGCTGGCTTCGCTCGATGTCACGCGGCTCAATTTTCGCGGCCGTGATCATACCATCACATTCGAATCCAGGGTGGGCGGATTGCAGCAGCGAGGGCTGGTTAGTTATGAGGCGCCGCGCTGGTTCAACAACCCTGACTGGAAGTTGAGCCTGACGGCTTTTTTCGATCACACGCTTGACGTCACAACGTTTACCTCTCAGCGCCTGGAGGGTTCGGTGCAGGCCGAGCAGATTGTAAGCCACAAGGCTGATGGCACTCCGGTGAGTGTGATGAATTACCGGTTCAACTATCGCTTGGTAAAGGCGACGAACGTGCAAGTCAGCGCGGACCAGATTCCTTTGCTGTCGCTGCCGGTTCGCGTGGGCGAGCCCGGCTTCAGCTATCTGCGCAATCACCGCGATAACGACCTGGAAACTACCCGCGGCAGCTACAACAGCATAGACGGCGGCGTGGCCGCGAGTTACTTCGGCTCGCAGGCCGACTTCAGCCGCGTGCTGATACAGAATTCAACTTACCATCCGTTTGGAAAGGTCAAGGGCCGGCAATTTGTGTTTGCGCGGTCGATTCGAATCGGATTAGAAAATGCCTTTGCCAACACCATAATTACTCAACCGGGACAGAACACCCCTGCAAATTTCAGCCTGATTCCCCTACCAGAGCGGTTCTTTATGGGAGGCGGAAACTCTCACCGCGGCTTTGGATTGAACCAGGCGGGACCGCGCGATCCAGCTACGGGGTTTCCGATTGGTGGCTCGGCGCTGTTCTTGAATAATCTGGAAATACGCTTCCCGCCGGCGAGTCTCCCCTTTGTCCACGACAACCTGAGCTTCGCGATTTTTGAAGATATGGGCAATGTGTTTACCGACGGAAATCACATGCTCGATAGCTTGTTGCGTTGGCATCAGAACAAGGCACTGTGCGTGCAACGCCTCTATAGTACGTTTCAAGCCAATAGCGGCGCCGCTCTGTGTAATTACGATTACGTCTCGAACGCGGTCGGACTCGGCGTCCGCTACAAGACACCCGTGGGCCCGGTTCGATTTGATTTCGGATACAACTTGAACCCCACGGTCTTCCCGAATTTTTGTATGTTTACGACCACCACAAAGACTTGCCCGGCGGCCCTGACATACTTTGGAACCAAACAGGCCAGCCACTTCAATGTTTATTTCAGCATCGGGCAGACATTCTGATGTTCATACGCGGGATATTAATTTCGTTGCTGCTGTTGGGCGCGGGAGGCGTGCGCGCCGCCCAAGTTCTGGATGGGATCGTCGCTACCGTGAACCATCGCGTCATTCTGACCAGCGATTGGAACGACGAAGTCCGATTTGAATGCTTCATGTCCGAACGCCAGCTTGCGGATGTGACACCGCAAGAGAAGACAGCGGCGCTCGACCGTCTGATTGATCGCGAGCTCCTGCATGAGCAGATGAGCCTGATCAATGCGAAGCCCGCGGGTGCGGATGAGGTAAAGAAACAAATTGATGCCTTGAAAAGCGGCCAGGCGCTGCAGCGCTCTGGCGGATCATGGAATGAGGCCTTATCGCGATATCAGCTTAGCGAAAAGATGGTCGAGGACTATGTCGCGTCGGATCTGACCGAACTTCAAATAATCGATGCCCGATTTCGTGATCCAATTCAAATTCCAGAATCGGAGATCGCGAAATACTATCGCGAAAAATTGGTTCCTAAACTGCCGGCCCCCAGCTCTCTTAGCCTTGCTGCGGCGACACCGAAAATCCGGGAAATATTAATTCAGGAAAAAATTAATCAGCTGCTGAACTCGTGGCTGGAAACATTGCGCTCCCAGGCCCACATTCGAATTTTAAGCTCGAACCTAACCGCTGATCCAAATGCGATGCGGGCCCTAGCACCATGAAATGGCCGATCACAATCGGTAAGGTGTTGCTGTTCGGCTTTCTGCTGTTCCTGCTCGGATTTTCCGCGCTGCTGTGGTACGTGACCACGGATTCCTTCCAGCAGTTGGCGCGTCATAAGTTGATTGCCGGCCTGGAGCGCGCCACCGGCGGTACGGTTTCGCTCAAGAGCTTTCACGCCGTGCCTTTACGCCGGCAGGTGGAAGTGCGCGACTTGACGATACACGGCAGGGAAGCGGCTGGGCAACAACCCTTTGCCCACGTGGACAGCATGATTGCGGTGATCAACTTGCCGTCGGCGCTGGGTGCGAAGTTGGCTTTCCACTCACTGATTTTGCAACACCCCGTGGTCCACGTGATCTTTTATCCCGATGGAACCACGAATGAGCCGACTCCTGCGCAGCAGGGTGGTGCAGGTCTTGAAAAGCTGTTTTCACTTTCCGCACGCGAGCTCGTGGTGAAGGACGGCGAAGTGCTGTGGCAGGACCAGCGGATACCTCTAAATTTCAGTTCGAGTGATGTCTCGGCGAATCTCAATTATTCATTCCTTCATCGCCGTTATTCCGGCAATCTTGCCATTGGCAGGGCAGAAACTCAGTTCGATGGATTCCGCCCCGTGGCTTGGACGGCAGCGTCTCATTTCACCTTCGATAGGAACGGCCTGCAAATCCAATCGCTCAACGCAACTGCCGGACGATCGCAAGTGAATGCCAGCGGAGTGCAGGTTGATTTCCGCAAGCTTCGCGCGAATGGAAATTATGATCTCAAGATCGATTTGGCGGAGGCCTCAGCAATTGTGCGCCAACCGCAGATTAAAAGCGGCTTGCTGCGCTTGACCGGAAAGGGTTCGTGGTCGCCAGACGATTTTGCTTCGACCGGGGATTTCGATGTGCGAGATCTGGCCTGGCAGAATAAGACATTTAACGGCCGCGACTTTTCAGCTCGAGGCATGTTCTCGGTCGATCCACGGCAGGTATCGATATCGAAGGCCCAGGGCCAATTCCTGCGCGGAAGCTTTGTGGCCGATGCGGATGTGGTGAACTGGCAATCGCCCGAGAAAGCGGCGAAGAGTCAGCAGCAACGCGGGATCATGGTAATAAAAGCCAGGAATCTTGCTTTGACGGAACTACTGGGTGGATTAGGCCGCAGTTTTCGCCCGGTGAACCAATTGCAGTTCTCTGGAAACGTCAGCGGCGCGACCGACGTGCAATGGCGGCAGTCAATCAGCGACGCCGAGGCTCGTGTGGTTGCCGACATCGTGCCTCCAGCTACGACCCCGGGCCGCCGCATTCCGTTGACTGCAAAAATCCATGGGGATTATGACTTTCGCTCCGGCGGTGTGCAACTAAGTGAGTTTTCCGCCAGCACCGCCAGCACTCAGATACAGGCCTCAGGCGCACTAGCCTCCGCGGTAAAGATTTCGCTTTCTACCAATGATCTACGCGAATGGCAACCGGTTATTACGCAATTATTTCCTTCCGGTCTTCCGCTGGTGATGTATGGCCGCGCCGCTTTCAATGGGACTGCCGCCGGTAGTTCCTCAAACCTGCGGCTAGCTGGGAATTTGCAGTTACGGAATTTCGATGCCATCGTTCGCACTAAAGCCAATGAGCCTGAAAGGCAGGTGCACTGGGACTCATTGAATGCCGACGTGCAAGCTTCCCCCTCCGGTCTGTTATTGCATAGCGTAATCCTGCGACGCGAGGAGTCGACCGTAAGAATAAATGGTACCGCTGGTCTGGACGACTGGACGCTTTTGCCCGACAGCCCTTTGCGCCTGCGGGTTGACGTGCAGAATGCCAACGCCGATGAGCTTTCAAATTTCATCGGGTTTGATCATCAAATTTCAGGAGAGCTGTCCGCGGGTTTGCAGCTATCGGGTACTCGTCACAACCCGGAAGGCCAGGGAAACTTCAGACTGGTTGATGGAACCATTCACGGCGAGCCGTTTGATTCCGCCGATGCCGCGCTGGCGTTAAGTGGCAATCAGCTTACCATCAAGAACCTGGATATAGTTCGCGGAGACGCGCGGATTTCTGGAAACGGGAATTACAACCTCGCCACGCGATCTTTTCAATCGCAGATCCGTGGCACCGGTTTCGATCTCGCGAATCTCCCGCTCTTTGGGCGTTCCAAAATTCATCTCGGTGGAAAGCTGGAGTTTGTCGCGCAGGGGCATGGCACGACTATGGCCCCGGAGGTCACTGCAGATATTCATCTGCGGGACCTTAACTTTAACGGTCAGGCCGAAGGCAATTTTCTGTTGAACGCAGTTTCGCACGGTCCCGACGTGCATATCACCGGCCACTCTGACTTTAAAGATGCCTCGCTCGAAATCGACGGTAAGGTGCGAATGCGCGAGCGTTGGCCAGCACGCATCGATCTTCACTTTTCTCACCTCGACGCCGATCCGTTCCTCAGCAATCTTTTCCGCGGCCAGATGATGCGCCACTCCGCGGTCGCGGGCAACCTGCAATTGCAGGGGCCTTTACGCGACCCTGAGCAACTGAATTTGCTTGGGCAACTTAGCGATTTGTATGCGGAAGTCGGCAAGACCCAGTTCCGCAATGACGGACCGATCCGCTTCGAGCTGTCGGACCGGTCCATAAGGCTTGACGTTTTTCGTGTGGTGGGTGAGAACACGGATCTTACCGGCAGCGGTTCGGTGCAGCTTGCCGGTGACCGAGCACTGAATATCGACGCTCGCGGCAAGGTCAACTTAAATATTTTGCAGAGTTACGATCCTGATATCACCAGTTCCGGCTCAGTTCTAGCGGATGGCCACGTGAATGGAACTCTGGATGCCCCCTTGTTCAAGGGCAAATTGCAGGTTCAAAACGGCGCAATTTCTGACGTCAATCTGCCGAGCGCGCTCAGCGATATAAATGGCACGCTGCAGTTCAATCAGAACCAGGTTACGATTGAAAACTTAAACGCTCACGTGGGCGGGGGAACAATTGGTTTCACCGGCCGTGCGGACATTGCCGGAAAACTTTCCAGTTTCCAATTGCGCGCCACGGCAAACTCGGTGCGGCTGCGCTACCCGCCGGGCGTGAGTTCTACTGCAAATGCAGAGCTGAACTGGAGTGGCAGCGCTTCTGGATCACTGCTCTCGGGCGACATCACGGTGACCAAGCTTGGCTTCACCCCCGGATTCGATTTCGCCGCTTACTTGCAACGAACGGCGCAGGTTTCGAGCCTTCCGCAAACCGATCCCGTATTGAACAAAATTCGCCTGGACATTCATTTGGCAACCACTCCTGAACTCCAGATGCAAACCAGCGTAATCCGCCTGCAGGGTTCGGCCGACTTGCGATTGCGGGGCAGCGCTGCGAAGCCCATCCTTCTCGGCCGGGCAGATGTCTTTGAGGGCGAGGCTTATTTCAATGGAACTAAGTACCGGCTGGAACGCGGTGGAATTTCGTTTACCAATCCGGCAGTTACCACACCATTCCTCGATCTTCAGGCGGTCACTCGCATTCGGGACTACGACGTGACTCTTTCACTCACGGGAGATATCAGCAAGCCCAACGGATTGAAATTGAACTACCGTTCCGATCCGCCGCTGCCAACCGCGGACATTATTGCGCTGCTTGCCTTCGGCCAGACCACCGAGGAATCGGCACAATTGCAGCAGACAAATCAATCTGCGTTTAACCAGCAGGCCTCCAGCGCCATGCTGGCCGCCGCGCTGAACGCTACGCTGAATAACCGGGCCCAACGGCTGTTCGGCAACAGCAGGATCAAGATTGATCCGCAAGGTCTCTCATCTGAAACTTCGACCATTACTCAAACCGGTCCCGCTGTGACCATCGAACAGCAGGTGAAGGACGACCTTACCGTCTCCTACACTACCGATGTGTCGCAAACCTCACAGCAGGTCATCCGCGCGGAGTACAATCTCACGAAAAACGTCTCCATCGTTGCCATCCGCGATCAGAACGGGGTGGTGAGTTTCGACGTGAAAATCCGGCGTCGAAAGCGGTAACCGGTTCCTGCACTCTTAGCGCAGCTCGCGCATCCAAGCCCTGATGTCAGTGTTGAGCACAAGTCATGCCGATCCGTACTTCGATGATCGTCACCATATGGTGCAATCGCAACTGCGCGAGCGCGGCATACGCGATGAACGTGTTCTCGAAGCCATGTTGCAAATTCCGCGACATGAGTTTGTTGCGGACGAATTCAAGCCGCAGGCCTATGAAGACCATCCCATTCCAATTGGTGAAGGGCAGACGATCTCGCAGCCATTCATCGTTGCCGCCAGTTTGCAGGCGCTAACTCTACAGGGAACTGAAACCGTGTTGGAAGTCGGGACCGGTTCGGGCTATCAAACTGCCCTGCTGGCAGCGCTGGCGCGCACGGTTTACTCCATCGAGCGCCATGCAGAGCTGGCGAAAGCTGCGGACGCAACTTTACGCCAGCTTGGAATCAACAACGCCAAAATCGTTGTCGGAGACGGGAGCCACGGCATCACCGAGTTTTCACCATACGATGCGATCGTGGTTTCAGCGGCAGCTCCGGCGATGCCGCCGGCACTTCTCGACCAGCTTGGCGAAAACGGACGCATGGTAATTCCCATAGGGCCACAGCATTCGCAGGAGTTGCTCCTGGTACGAAAGCGAGGGGGAAATGCCACAGTTGAAGTCATGGAAGGCTGTCGCTTCGTGCCGCTGGTTGGAGCCGCAGGCTACTGATTTCTTTTACAATGCAATGTGCCCCTGCTGAAAAATCTGCACGTCACGCTGGAGATGATCAAGTGGGAACACTCTGTGTTCGCGCTTCCATTCGCTCTGTGCGGTGCGATGCTCGCGGCGAGAGGCGTGCCCTCTTTGCACCAGATCGTCTGGATCATCATTGCAATGGTTTCAGCGCGGTCGGCGGCGATGTCTTTCAACCGGCTGGCCGATGTTTCGATTGACGCAGCCAATCCTCGCACCCGAACCCGGGCTTTGCCTGCGGGAGCTCTGACGCAAAATTTTGTCGCCAGTTTTGTGGTTCTATCTTCGCTTATTTTTGTATCGGCGGCATGGGAACTGAACCGCACCGCCTTTCTTCTCTCGCCGGTCGCGCTGGCGGTCCTGCTGTTGTATTCCTACACCAAACGCTGGACGCGCTGGTCGCACCTGGTCCTCGGTTTCGCCCTGGGTATCGCTCCGGCTGCGGCATGGATTGCGGTGCGGGGTTCGCTGGACCCTCGAATTCTTCTTCTCACGGTGGCGGTAACTTTCTGGGTAGCCGGGTTCGATGTGCTCTACGCCTGTCAGGACTATGATTTCGACCGGCAGGCCGGATTGCATTCTTTGCCGCGCTATTGCGGCATCGGGAACGCACTTTGGATTGCCCGTTTCTTTCATCTGTCTATGCTGGTTCTGCTGGCCGCGCTGGTCCGGACATTCCATTTGGGCCTGTTCACCGTGATCGGAGTTCTCGCCGTCCTGTTGTTGCTGGCTTACGAGCACTCGCTGGTTTCGAAAAACGATCTGAGCCGGTTAAACGCCGCATTTTTCACCTTAAACGGCATTATCTCGGTCATATTCTTTATTTTTCTTGCGCTTGATTTGATGGTCCGCCACTCCAGCCGACTCTAGCGTTGTTTTGCGAGGACCGCATGAACAAATTTTTTTTTACAGCACTTTGCAGCATGATTTCTTTTTCGATGGTCGCCCTGGCGCAAACCCCGCCTGCCATTGTGTCGCCTGAAGTGCAGCCAGATGGCCGCGTCACATTTCGCTTCGCCGATCCCAATGCGCGGAAGATCGAAGTGGAGTTGGAAGGCGAAAAGGCGCCGATGCCGATGCAGAAGGATGATCATGGAATATGGAGCCTCACAGTCGGGCCCTTGCAGCCGGATATTTATGGATATTCATTTATCGCCGATGGCGTGGCGCTCATCGATCCATCAAATCCGCTGATGAAGCCGAACTTGCTCGAAACCCAAAGCGCGGTGCATGTGCCCGGGCCGCCGTCATTGCCATGGGAAATGAACGACGTGCCTCATGGAGTGATACATCATCATTTTTACTTTTCGAAAATCGCCGCCGACCATCGCGATATGTACGTTTACACCCCGCCGGATTATTTCGCGGATACTAAGACGGAATATCCGGTTCTCTATTTGTTGCACGGCTTCAGTGACGACGCCAGCGGCTGGACTGCCGTCGGCCGTGCCAATGTGATTCTCGATAACCTGATCGCGCAGGGCAAAGTGAAACCGATGGTGGTAGTGATGCCGCTCGGCTACGGCGACTACGATGTAATCCGGCGTGGCTGGGGTTCATGGTCGGATAAAAAACTGGCCTGGCGAAACCTGTCGAAGTTTACCGATATGCTGCTTTCCGAAGTGATGCCGCAGGTGGAACAGAGGTATCGCATAAAAAAAGATCGTGAGTCGCACGCCATCGCCGGGCTTTCCATGGGCGGCACCGAATCGTTGCTGACGGGATTAAATCATCTCGATCAGTTTGCCTGGGTCGGCGCATTTAGCTCCGGGGGACTGGATGTGGCAGAATTCAGCACTGAGTTTCCCGATGTAAACGCGAGCACGAATAAACAGTTGAAGCTGCTCTGGATCTCGTGCGGCACCGACGATGAATTGATTACTTTGAACCGCCGGTTCAAGTCCTGGTTGAAAGATAAAGGCGTCCAGTTCAGCGATATCGAAACCCCAGGTGTGCATGACTGGATAATATGGCGGCGCAATCTAGCGGCCTTTGCGCCGTTGCTATTTCAGTAAGCGATTGGTCTTTTAGTTTTCCTTCGTGAACCTTCGTGCCCTTCTTGGTTACTGCTTTTGAAAACCGCGAACCACAAAGGACGCGAAAGGTAGTCGTATCCACTCGATCACCGCAGCATGCGCACCGGCGGCCAGCTCTGCGACGTGCCGATATAGAGACTCACGGCATTCTCGAGCCGCCTGGTTCCGTCATGCACCGCCACCTGGTGCGGCTGGTTAACTTCGTAACCCGTCCAAAGCGAAACTGCCGCATACGCGCCATCTTTCCTAAGAATGTAGTAAATCATGTCGATATACTGCAGCCTCTCCTTGTCTCCGTTGTAATTGCGGACAATGCGCTTGAGGGCGTCCATTCCCGCGTCTAAAGGAGACATGCCGTGACGCATGTTTTCGACGATGGTGTGCGCGCCTGCGACTTTGATATTTTCCTCACCATTGCCGGTGGCGCCCGCCGACCCTACATCCTGATCGGTGTAGCACCCGGCGCCAATGATCGGGGAATCGCCCACGCGTCCTGGAATTTTCCACGCCAGGCCGCTGGTGGTAGTGCAGCCTGAAATTTCGTTTTTCTCATTCAACGCCGAACAATGAATGGTCCCCGTCGGCGGGAAAATCACGTAACGGATCGCTTCCCTGCGAAGCTCGGCAGGAATTCCGATGTCGGCCGCCGCCTCTTCCATTCGTTTCAGGCGCAGGTCCCACTCATCGGCGTGAGCGGGAGCCGAAAACCTCTGGCGCCAATCGGGGCTGTCGATACCCGGCCCCCACCAGTCGGAATGCGTCTCTTTCCACAGCAACCATTCTTTGCGTGATTTATCGGTAAGAAGATTTTCGCGCGGAAAGCCTTGGTCGACCGCGAACCGCTCGGCTCCTTCTCCCACCAGCATGACGTGTCCGGTATGAAGGCGCACCGTGTTCGACAGCAGCGAAACATTCTTAATGTTTCGAACCGCGCCGACCGACCCCGCAGTTCGCGTGGGACCGTGCATGCAGCACGCATCCAATTCCACCACGCCGTCTTCGTTAGGATGGCCGCCCAGCCCTACGCTTTCATCGTTAGGATCGTTTTCCGGCCCCTGAATAACTTTCAGCGCCGCATCGAGGGTGTCGCCGCCGCCAGCTAGAAATGCATATGCCGGCTCAATATGGTTATATCCGTTAGCCGCGCTAATGATGATCGGGAGTTTCCCCGCGCGCTTGCCGGGGCTTCTATTCTCGGTTTCCTGAGCATGTGAATTAGCCGGAAGACTGAAAGCAACAGACCCAGCCAGGGTAGAAGTGAGGAAGTCGCGGCGGGAAAAGGGCATGGTTATCCTTTCGATGGAAACTATAAAGGTTTCAGGGAAACGTTATATCACTCGCGGCGGGACGTGTGGCTCGGGACTTTCCGCGAGGTGGATCTTAGGCGTATGCCGGGTTGCTATGACGCAGCCAGCAACTGCTTAGTATTGCGGTCCGCACGGAAGCGCAGCAAGGCCGCAATGTTGCCGACGCGATCGAGCGTCTCATCCCCAGGAAGCAGCACCAGTCCGATGCCGTTTTTGATCGCTGCCGGAATCAGCGCTTCGCAGATATCATCCAGCTGACGGGTTGCTCGCCCGCAAAGCGGACAATAGGGAACCAGGTGAGAGTCCAGGTGGCCGCAGGAAGTGCACTCGACGGCGCGAGCCGCGTAGTCTGTGGTCATCAGCAAAGTTTCGACCTCGCCCATCTCCGTGGCACGCAAAACCCGCCGCAGGCCGGTGACTCCGAGACCGTTGCTCTTTGCCCCCTCTACAGCTTCGCGGATCAGCCCTTCATGGTGGCTCTGCAGAGATTCGCGGACAATGCGCTCGGCTTCCTGTCTGGCTCGAACATCGGTGGTGCTGCCCAAGTCGGCCGAAAAGTGCCCTAAAAGTTTTTTGAGAACGTATGGATGCAGATGGTGTTGCAGTTCCTGCCAGTTCACCTCGTGGCAACCGATGACAAGCGCCTCGAAGTGCTTTTTCTCTTCGGCATTTTGCAATGCGTCGGCGACTGATTGATAGTGACGGCGATAATCGTTCTCTTCGTGGCGCTCGGAGTGGCCCGCGTCGTATCCCGCATGCCCGTCGCTGCGGCCATGCCGCGGCAGCGGATTCATGATCTCAGTGTGTTCACGAAATTGTTCAAACTGAACTTCGAGAAAGCGCGCGTGTTGACGGTCTACCAGCGCGACCCACAAGCGGGGATATTCGGAGAAAACCGGCACCAGCGGCCGTAGATGAAATCGTCGATTAACGAACAGGCTGGTGGAAGTGATGCCGGCGGGTACATCGAATTCGTGCCAGATGTCGTGCGCGCCGCAGGCAAAAACCACTTTGCCGCGCGCTTGATTACCGTGCAAGTGCTCTGCCAGCTGAAGGATCCGCGAGAGATCCTCGACTGTTCCGCGGAAGCGGCCGTGCATTTGCAATTCCTGCATGGTCTTGCGCACCAGGTCTTTTGCCAGAATTCCTTCCTGGCGGTGCGACTTGTCCTGCGGCGTAGACGGCTTGAAATAAAAACTGATGGCAAATTCGTCAGGATGTCGGCATTCAAACGATGCGAGTTGTCGCAGCTGTTCACGAGAAATCATTAGGCACCCTAATCTGTTCCGGTGGATTGAAGCAGCTTGTCTTTCAGTGAGTTTTCCGTGGGAAGGCCTTGCCGCAATGCTTCCCGGGCCTTTCGGATCGACAGCTGTACCTCTTCTGGCGGGCGGTCGACGATGCTGGAAATCTCTTTTAAGGAAAATCCTTCGATTGCAAAAAGGATGAAGGCCTCGCGGTCGAGACGGCTGGCGCGGCGCAATGCAAATTGGACGAGAGTGACCATCTCATCGGAGTAGGCGATCTGTTCGGGGGTTGAGGCGTGATCGTCAGCAATTCCGTTTTCTGCACTGATCACATCATCCGGTTGGTAAAACTGGAGCCGCGCCTCATCTCCATCCGTGTCGCTACCTCTTCCTTGCCGGCGGCTTTCCAGATCGACATCAATGTCAGATTTAGCGGAGTGACCGAAATCATCCAGCGCGCGAATTGCAAGGCGATACAACCAGGGCTCAAGCGTGATGCGGTCGGGCTTGTCGATCTTGTCATCCAGAGCCCGCGCTACCGCTTCATCCAGCACTTCTTCCCAACTCAACCTACCGGGTTCGAGATCACCTGAATTCTCGCGGAATAAAATCTCCCGCTCCACAAATAGCCGCAGCCGCCGCAAATTCGCATTCAGGTAAGAACGAATATCGTCGCCGGTCGCCGGCTGCGGATGAACGGCGGCAAATGTTTCTTCGAACGGAATTTCCGGCGCGGGAATGCCTTCTAGCGCGCGGTGTCGCCTCCATGAATGTGAGCTGCGAAGAATTTCTTTGTGCTTGCCGATCTGTTCTATTAAATCAGCGAAGGCGGCTTTGATTGCTGAGGTAGCCGCGGGCGAGGCTTGGTGCACCGCCATTTGACCGGAGGGGAGTCGCAGGTTCAGCGATACCACTATTCCCTCGCGAGGCGAGCTCTGCTCCAGAGCGCCTTTTAAATGGATCAGCTCGGGGCGGAACACTTGCAATCTTTTCTGGATTTTTGCTATCCAGTGCTGAATTTCTTTATCTATTTCAGGAGTTTTATGAAGCTTGTACGTGATATGCACATTCATGCTTTTGCCTCGGATGCCGGGAGAAGAGCCCGTGAAGCCTTCGCAACTCGAATTTTACACCCGTGAACTGCGGGGAACTCACGAATTCTGAAAGCTCGATCCAATCCAGTTCTATTGTGGGGCACGGCCTGAGATGGGCACTTTTGAGTGAGTATGGCGGCTTCAAAACAACCCGTACTAAGCAACTCAGCCAATGGAACCTGTCTCTAAATCCCAATGTTGAAAGGTTGCTCAGTTCACCGAATATTGGTCTGGGTTTTATCGATTGTTTTTGTCGTCGCCCTGCAGGCAGGTTGCGGCGGCGGAAGCAGCACCACAGATCCGCCGCCACCCAACCAAAAGGTGCCGGTGGTGGCCCACGTTTTTGTCTTGGTGGAGGAAAACCACGCCTATGGTAGCGTGATTGGAAATTCGGCAATGCCGTATACCAATTCACTGGCGCAGCAATACTCGCTGGCCACCCAATACTACGCCGATCGCCACAACTCACTGCCTAATTACTTCATGTTGACAGTCGGCGATTTGGTAACTACCGACGATACTTACACCGGTACCGTAACCGCGGACAATGTCGTCCGCGCCATTACCGCCGCCGGAAAAACTTGGAAGATTTATGCGGATGACCTTCCGAGCGTCGGTTACCTGGGTCCAAGCGTCATTCCTTACGGAAAGGACCACAATCCATTCACCTACTTCTCCGATGTTCTGAACAGTTCGACTCAGGCAGCGAATGTGGTGCCATTCACCCAGCTTGCAACTGACATGCAGAATGGAACGCTGCCGGATTATGCGATGATTGTTCCCGATCTCGCCAATGACGGGCACGATTGTCCCAATGAAGCCTCAACCTGCACCGATACCGACAAGTTGTCCAATATCGATTCCTGGATACAATCCAACGTCGGTCCTCTGATCAGCAGTTCAGCCTTCGGTAACTCGGTGCTGATTTATACCTGGGATGAATCCATAGTCAGTGATACCGCCAATGGAGGAGGGCATGTCGCAACCATCCTGATCGGTTCCTCGGTCCGGCGTGGATATCAATCCACAACCCTCTATCAACACCAAAGCACGTTGCGGCTGACCATGGAGCTTTTAGGAATAACCGATCGCCCCGGCGCATCGGCCTCCGCTCCGGATATGAATGAGTTTTTCTGAGCAGCGAAAGGGTTAGACCGCAACCGTGACTGACGTCTCAGTCCGAACGACCGGCCGGTACAACGTGTCGCGTTCGATGGGTTCGCGGCCTGCTTCACGGATCAAGCGCATCAACTCCTGCCGGCGCATGCCTTGCGGCGTGGTGGCGCCGGCATCGTGATAAATCTTTTCTTCGATTACCGTCCCATCGAGGTCGTCTGCCCCAAAGCGCAGCGCGATTTGCGCGATCTTCGGCGTGAGCATCTGCCAATAAGCTTTAATGTGAGGGAAATTGTCCAACAACAACCGCCCGACCGCGATCTGTTTGATGTCGAGCATGCCGGTGGTTTTCGGCAAGTGCTCGAGCGGAGTATTGTCGGGATGAAAAGCCAGTGGAATGAAAGTCTGAAAGCCGCCGGTTTCGTCTTGTAGCTTCCGCAGTCTTATCAGATGGTCGACGCGGTCCTCTTCATTTTCCACGTGACCGTAGAGCATGGTTGCATTGGACCGCAGGCCCATGTTGTGGGCCAGTCGCGCGGTTTCCAGCCACTGATCGCCATCAATCTTGTGATCGCAAATAATATGCCGGACGCGGTCGGCAAAAATTTCGGCACCGCCGCCGGGCAGGGAATCGACCCCCGCAGTTTTCAACTGCTGCAACGTCTCAGCAATCGATAACTTGGCGCGCTTCGCAAGATACGCGACTTCCACCATAGTGAAGGCCTTTAGGTGCACCTGCGGAAAACGCTGCTTCAACCCGGAGACCAGGTCAAGGAAATATTGAAACGGCAGATCGGGATGCAATCCGCCTACGATGTGAAACTCCGTAACTGCCTCGCTGTAACCCGAAGCCGCAGTTTCGAACGCCTCATCCAAGGCCATGGTGTAGGCGCCGGGAGAGTCTTTCTTCCTGCCGAACGCGCATAGCCGGCATGCGGCAACGCAAACATTCGTGGGGTTGATATGGCGGTTGACATTGAAATAAGTTTTGTCGCCGTGCAAACGTTCGCGGACGTGATTAGCGAGCCAGCCGACGGCGAGAATGTCGCTGGTGCGATACAGCGCAACCCCGTCACCGAAGTCGAGGCGCTCACGCGCGACGACTTTTTCATGAATCGGTTCGAGACGGCGATCGTCGGTCTGAAATGAATGCGGGGCCATTATCTTGATGATACAAGTGGCCAGTGGTCAGTGGCTAGTGGACGGAAATTGTTCTTAAGAGTGCCGCCCCGGCACTCCTAAGTTGTAGGCGGCGACGGCCATGCCCCTTGGTACGTGGGGGCAGCCGCCCTCAGCTGTCATCTCTCCAGGTTCTCTTTTTGTGGCAATGCTCCACTAGCCAAGTAGCTCAATGCCCGCCCGGGAAGCGGCGGAACCAAGAGCCCTGTCGAGGGTGGCCAACGGGATCCCCTCGGCTCGAGCAGTGTCGAGGTAAACACCGTCGTAGGCTGAGAGTTGGAATTCGCGTGCGGTAGTCAGCGCCCGGCGTTTTGACGAGAAGTCACGACGAGTTTCGACTGCATGAATAATCAATTGTTCCAAGCGATTTAAGGATAGCGACAAATCGTCCGCCCTCAGTATTCCTCGCCGCTCTGCAACTACCAGCCCATTGGCCACCTCTAGATGCCACAGAGCAGGCACTACGGCATGGGCGCCGTCGAGTAACCATTGTCTGGTTTTAATTGCGTAGGAGGATATGGGATGATCCAGAAACCAGGCCAGAGCCACGGAGGCGTCGAGCACGAACCGTTTCAAGTCCGTCCTTCATTGATCAGGTCCTTTACGCTGACGTTTTTCTGGGGGCGTGCCCGTTTTCGTACCTGCTCAATTTCTTGGAAAATTTGTTTTACGTCGGTTTCGTCACGGGCAGGTACGACGACAGCGGCCAACTTCCCTCGGCGAGTGATTCCAATGTGTTCGCCCTCAGAGGCGCGATCCACGATCTCCGATAATTTCTGCTTCGCCTCGAACAATCCCAGGGTGCGCATGATCTCATTGTACACGAACCTAGATTGATCTCCTAGATTGATAGCGGGAACAGCGACCGCCTCGGCTTGGGCTCGTACTCACAGAAACCTGACCTTCACATCCGCCTTCTTGGCCAGATGGGTGCTGTCGATAAAGCGCACTTTTCCCGTCATCAGGGTAAGCACAATCGATGACGTGCGCGTGCCTTCGCCAAAGAATCGCACTCCCCGCAAAAGCGCCCCATCGGTTACCCCGGTTGCAGCAAACATGATTTGTTGTCCAGGCGCGAGGTCTTCCGCCTGGTAAATTCTGTCCTTGTCGCGGATCCCCATGCGTGCAATGCGTTCTTCGAGTTCGGGTTTATTAATCACCAGACGACCGACCATGTATCCATTCAGGCAGCGGATCGCGGCCGCCGTGATCACCCCTTCAGGGGCGCCGCCTGACCCCATCACCGCATGGACCCCGGTGCCGATCACCGCCGCTGCAATGCCCGCAGACAGATCGCCGTCGCCGATCAGCCGGATACGCCCCCCGGCCGCACGAATTTCCGAAATCAATTTTTCGTGACGCGGCCGATCCAGCACCACAACCGTCAAATCCTGCACGTCGCGATCCAGGCGCTTGGCGATGTTCTTCAGATTTTCGGCGACCGGCGCATCCAGTTCGACCGCTCCTTTGCAGGAGGGGCCGACGACGATTTTTTCCATGTAACAGTCGGGCGCGTTAAGCAGACCTCCGGCCTCAGAGGCTGCCAGCACGGTGATCGCACCGGCCGCCCCGGTAGCGCACAGGTTGGTGCCTTCGAGCGGATCAACTGCAATGTCGACTTCGGGCACTCCCGAGCCGTCAGAAAATTCCGCGCCCAGTTTTTCCCCGATATAAAGCATCGGGGCTTCATCGCGCTCGCCTTCGCCGATCACGATCCGCCCACGCATCGGTATGGAGTCCATGGTCTTCCGCATGGATTCCACCGCCACTTTGTCCGACAGCTCTCGCTCACCTTGGCCCATGGTGCGGGCGCAGGCAATTGCCGCGTTCTCGACCACACGAAGAAACTTGGGCGCCAGATCGCTCTCAATATTTTCCCCGAAGCTTCTGGCCTTGACTTCCTGTCTGACCACGTCCGAAGTGACCTCACTTGCCATGACTCGCTCCCATTTAGTGAACGCCTGTGAATATAGCTCGAATAGATGCCGCCTGGAAAGACGGGATGTCCGACCGACTAGTCGGTGGACTTACCGAGGAATGAGTGTACTGGCACTCGCAACCTGGGAGGTTGTCATCATTACGATAGAACAACCAGTATACGTGTAGCACCCAACCATCGCGCGCAGCACCAGTCGAGCTGGATTTTCATCCGGCAGAGTAATATTGAACTTTGCTGAAGCAATCATCTTGCTCGCCGCTTTTAGCGAATCGGCGCCGCTGATAAATTTCGCTTCGGTCTTGCCTGCGGCACCGAAAACAACAAAGAACTCAGCCTGCGCCTGACCACGAACGATTCGGGGCAGACGGACGGTGCGCATCTGGCTGAGGTCTGAGCTTCCCGCATATGAATCAGGAGTTCCGCCCAGCCGCTTGATATCACTCTTTATAAGTGTGTTGTCGCCGCCGGGCGAAACTGCTCCTAAAGCGAGTTGATAAGTACGAATCGCCAACTGCTTCTGGTGATGCTGCTCATAAACCCTTCCCAGGTGCTCTCCGATAATCGCAGCCTGGGAGATGGCCCAGGCAGTTTTCAAGTATTTTTCCGCATGCTCGAAATCATCCATCCGGAAATATATCCAGCCTAACGTATCCCAGAACGTGGCCAGCTTAACCGTGCGTTCCACGTCGGCTGATTTTATTCCGTCTACTTGAAGTTGGACGGAAGATTGTTCTTCTTCCAAAATCGCCTTTTCTGAATATTCTTTGGCCATATCCAGGTCAACCTTCTTCTCAGCCAACTCATAGGCAATATCGTTCAGAATTGTCGAGCTGGAATCAAGCTTGATCGCTTCCTGAAATGCGGCTCTTGCCTTGTCCGTGTCTCCCGCCTGAAGGTAAGCGTCACCTAACATTAGACGCAAGCTTACTTTCGACGGCGAAAGTTTTACTGCGGATTCAAATGTACTTGCTGCTTCGGAGTAATGCTTCAACGCTTTTTCCGAACTTCCCAGATTAGCTAAAGCATCGGGATCCTGGGGCGCTATCTTCACCAATCTCTGCCATACCGAATTTGCTTCCTCAAAATTCCGATTGGCCATCAGTGCAAAGCCCAGGAACTTATACGAGACTGCCTGGCTGCCATCAGCGGACAACGCGTTACGAAATGCGTCGATGGCACCATCTGTGTCTCGCTTGGCGGCGAGTGCTGTGCCTAGTAGCAGCCATGCGCGCGCGAATTTGGGATCTTTCTCGACCGCCGACTGCAAGGAAGAAATTCCGCCGTCGAGATCATTGTGGCTGAAAGCGTTGCGGGCATCATTTTCGTATTGCTCAGCGACTGCATCCTTGCTATCAGGGAGGGCCCAGATTGCTTGTCTCATATCATTCATCGCGCTGCCCACCCGCTTGGCTGGGGAGGACTCAGATACGACCGGGCCGCCTTTATGAGTGATTGCGACTAACACCCCATAATCGTCGTTCACCTGCTTGCGAAAAGCTTTATATTTTTCATATTCGGCGATCGGTACTTCGGATACCGACATGATTAACCTTCGGTCCGCAATGAGCGTGCCGTCTTTGAATGTGTAGGCCGCGTGGTACTCCGCGAAATCCCCTTTTATGTCGACATTCTTGGGTACCTCGAGTGCGTAATCCTTGGGAAGTTCCATTGAAGAATGAAACCGGACCTCGCCAGGCACGCCCAGCCAGATTGGGGTGGTAGGCGCTGTCTTGCCCTCCTGAATATCAGGAAGGTAAAGCACAGGAAGTGGGGGACCGGTTCGGTGGTTCTCCCAGTCGCTATAGTCCTTTCGCGCGTATTTGTAAGAAATGTGGAATGGCTGCTCGATATTCTCGACCGAGCTGGCGTTTACATCGCTGACATCGCCTCCAAATCCCGATCCGTAGGAAAGCCGCTGTACCAGGTCCTTCCATTGAGGCATCGGTAAAACACGGAATGCGCTCCGCAGCAGCACCTCAAAATCACTGTCAGCAACCACACGCTCCGCCTCGCCGGTAAGATGTCCGGTGTCGTCGAGCTTGGCTTTCATCTCAAAAGTCTGCGAGGATTTGAAGGACGGATTTGCCGGGGTGAGCCAATTCAGAGGAACTCGACCGAACCACAAGCGCGTGCTTGCCTCGAAGCGGCCCAAGCAGGAAGCCCAAGGGCGAAACTTCCGGAGTCGTATCCAACCAGAGCGGGCCACTTGGCAGTTCAACCACACTGATCACATGGTCGAATTGTCCCGGCGAGGGTACATCGGCGTCGAGGTCTCGTTCGGTATTTATAAGCGCCGGGTAAACCTTGAAGCCGGCGGCGGTGAGCAGTGATGCCAACAAGGTGTGTTTATCTTTGCAATCGCCGTAACCATTTTCCATCACTTCAGCAGCGGCATGCGGTTGGTAGCGACCAATACCGAGTGCGATACCTATATAACGAAATTTTGTGCTCACATAGTCATAGATAGACCGCAGCTTCGCCTGATCATCCGCCGCGCCTTTCGTGAGGTCGGCGGCTTTAGCTTGGATCTCCGGTGTGGGCTTAATCCGGTCGCGTTGCAAATCCTCATACCATTTCCCGACTTCGTCCCAGGAGGCAAAACTGCTCAGAAGAATGTCCGGCTGAGCTTTTAAACCGCGTGCCTGCTTCCATTCCGTACCTTCATCTTCCTCACTCTCAGGCTTGCGCACGAGGTTGGATGTTATCCAGGAATATATGCGGCGGTTGCCTTCGGTGCTGATTTCAAGCTTGGGACCGCGATTTTTAAACTTTACCGCTCGACTGGCGGGAACGCTGATTTTCAGCGTTTCCTTGTTCACGATCTGACTATTTTCGAACTTATAATTCACCCAAAATTGGCCCGGTATCAGCGGCTTGGTCACGTGAACTTGCACCGAGTATTCGAGCACATCTCCGGACGCGAGACCCTTGACGGCCACATGCTTTTCGCGCTGGTCTGAATAGAAAGGAGCGACTCGGCTGATTTCGGATGTAAGGTCCTGTGTATTTTCCGGAGGTGTGGTAATGACAGTTCCGTCTGCTTTTCGCACCCGCACATACGCGATGTCGAGATCTTCGTTGAGGTTCTGGTAGGAGAATGAGATGACGCCCCAATGCTGGACTCCTGCTTCTGAAAGGACCTTAATGCGCGCTTCCGTCCGGCGCGTCTGTGTCCCGTCATCTTCCAGAACAATAGTGTTGTCCAAGTCCTCAATGATCGCGGCCTCTTGAATTTTATTGTCGGCATGGACTGGCGCCTGTGAAGCCGGTTTGCCGGTTATCACAACACCTGCGGTTGTAGATTGAGGTGCAGGCGATTGCGAAAAGAGAACCTGGGTTTGCAAAACCGAGAAACCAAGGATAACGAAAAAGGCAATAAACCGAGGGCGCGGTAACATCGTTGCATCTGTTTACATTGCAATTGTAGAAAAGGCAAGGAATTATTAGTCGCAGGCGAGTAAACAGTCACCCATCACCTCAGCCGGCTAGCTATGAGTAAGTCAGCTTTCTACCAAAGTTATCTGGCATAATTTTGTGAATGGGTCTCCGAAAGTCGGGCGCACTTCCTCTATTGATCGCGGTGGCGCTTTGCCTCGCTGCCACTGGAGAACAGTCCACATCAAACATTACTTTCACCCTTGATTTTCCGGGCTCTGACCCCAGCCACTACGAAATCGTGATTGGCAGCGATGGCCAAGGTTCCTACGCCTCGGATGGCAAGTTCGATGAGAAATCCGATCCTGCGGATCGCGCGGCGCTTCAGTTCGCGGTTCCGGATTCAATCCGCACCCAGGTTTTCGATCTCAGTAAGCGAGCCCATTACTTCACCGGCAAAGTGGATTCCAATCGCAAGAACCTTGCGAATACGGGAACAAAAACACTGATTTACAAAGACGGGACACGAACATCGAAGGCAGTCTTCAACTACTCGTCGTCGCTCCCTGTGCAGCAGCTTACCGCTTTGTTTCAGAATTTATCGACAACGATGGAGTTCGGTCGGCGGCTGGCGTATTTGCATAAATACGAAAAGCTCGCTCTCGACGACGAACTAAAGCGCATGGAAGACATGCAGAGGGACAACAGCCTGAGTGAGGTGCAACTGATTGCGCCGGTTTTGCAAAGCATTGTCGATGACTCGTCGGTGATGAATGTCAGCCGCGCTCGTGCCTTGCGATTACTAGCGGTGGCAGGCAAGTAGTTACTGAATAATAATTCCGGCGTAACCGACGACCAGAGTGCGATCGCCTGAAACATCGCCTGAAGTTGCATACTGTACTAATTCTGCTTTTTGGGCCCCCAGACGGCGGGCGGCAGTGAGCATGGCTACAGCCGGACCGAATCCGCACATGCTGATGCTTTCTTTGATCACAGTTTCGTAGAGCCCGGGGGCGTCGAGCGCCAGGATCTTCTCGATCGCTTTGCGATCTTTGGCGCGAGTGGTCACGTCATCTTCGTAATGATTCATGTCGCTGGAGGCGACAATCAGCACCGGCGTTCTGCGTTTTTTCACGACCTCCGCCAGCGCTTCACCTAATTGCTCCAATAGCACCAGCTGCCCGGTGCCGATCGCGATGGGAACAAATTTCGTGTCCGGACGGCAGACTTGCAAAAAAGGCAGCTCCACCTCGATGGCGTGCTCGGAATGATGGGCAGCCGAATCGGCTGACAATGCGGGAAATTCCTTGATCAGGTCCGACGCAAGATCCGCATCTATTCGCACTTCACCCAGCGGAGTTCGCCATGCTCCTTTGCCCATAATCGCGAGCGGATGCCCTCTGCCAGTATGATTCGGGCCCAACACAATGCAACTCGCCGAAATGTCCAGTCGCGAGAAAACTGCGCCAGCCACGGCTCCGGAATACATGTATCCGGCATGAGGGACCATGCAGGCGATGGCTCGGGACTTCGGCGACAACGGTGAAAGAAAAGACTCGATATCCGTGCGCAGGCGCTCGGCATTGGCGGGATAGAATCGGCCCGCAACCGCGGGTTCGCGGACAACGCTCATAACTTAATTAGACTTCGATGCGAAGCCATTGCGCGCGGGAAGTTCACGGAAGATGTTGGCGCTTGCTTCCAGCGAAAGTGTTTCCGCGCGGACCGAAGCTTTCACCTTCGCTTTGGACAATGCACGCTCGAGATCCGCAGACGAGTAGTTGCCCTTCAGGTTGTTCCACAATGTCTTTCGCTTCTGCCCAAATGAAAGTTTCAGGAAATTGATAAACCCCGTCTCATCGACTTCCAACTTTTCAAGACGCGTCGAAGGAGACAGTCGAACCACTGCCGAGTGGACCTTCGGCGGTGGCGAAAACGCGCCCGGCGGAAGGGTCAGGATTTTTTCAACCTTTGAATACAACTGTGCCGTCGCCGACAGAAGTCCGTACTCGCTGGTTCCCGGCTTAGCGGAGAGACGGTCAGCGACCTCCTTTTGTACCATCAAAACCAGAATCTCAAAATATTTTCGATACTCAAAAAGTCGCAGGAGAATATCCGAAGTGATGAAGTAAGGCAGATTTCCCACCACGCGCACCTGCGCAGGTGTCACATCCATTCCAGGTCGCGAGCTGCCGGGCTTCGGTCCAAAGAGCGAGTCGAGATCGATGGCCAGAATGTCGCCCTCAATAATTTCCACATTCGGCACGAGCGAGAAATGCATTCTCAGCTGGGCGGCGAGCACGCGGTCTTTTTCCACCGCAATAACCCGACGCGCACGCCTGGCCAGCAGATTGGTCAGCGCCCCGCGACCCGGTCCAATCTCAAGCACCGTGCTTTGCAAAAGGTCGCCAAGCGACTCAACGATGCGCACCGCAGCGGCAGAATCATTCAGGAAATGCTGCCCGAGTTTGGGTTTTTTACCTGGAATTGGCGCGCGTGAAACCTTCATTGACCCTCGTTCATCTTGCCGATTAGACTGGGACGCGTAGCCGAGCTCGCGTCCCGCAATATAATATCGCGGAGCGGGAAGGAGGTTCGGCTGGAGCTCCTTTCTAAATGCACATCGCGTTCGTCGCTTCCGAGTGTGTTCCGTTTTCCAAAACTGGCGGCCTCGCAGATGTCGTGGGAGCATTGCCCCGTGCACTAGCCACTGCCGGCCACGAAGTCAGCGTCTATATCCCCCATTATCGGCATGCCCGCATCAGCGAAGAGCGCACCGTGGTTCAGAGCATCACCATCCCTTTTGATGACCGTTATCGCTTCTGTTCGATCCTGACCGGCGCGGGATATCCGGGGGTGCGGTTTTTCTTTGTCGATTATCCGCCTTTTTTTGATCGTGAAGGACTGTACGGCACCGCCTCCGGAGATTTTCCTGACAATGCAGAGCGCTTCGCATTGTTCTGCCGTGCGGTGCTTGAGGCGTCCAAGATTCTCGGCGTGCCGGATGTTTTTCATTGTCACGACTGGCAGACAGCGCTGGTGCCAATACTTCTGCGGACCCAATATTCGGAGGACCCGGCTTTCCGCGACGCCGGAATCGTTTTCACCATTCACAACATGGGCTATCAGGGGTTGTTCCCGCCGGAAATATTGCCACTGCTCATGCTTCCCTGGGACCTCTTCACCATTGCGAAGATGGAATATTTCGGCAACGTCAACTTCCTGAAGGGCGCGCTGGTTTACTCCGACATGATCACCACCGTCAGCAGAAAATACAGCCAGGAAATTCAAACCACGGAATTCGGCTTCGGTTTGGAAGGTGTGCTGAAGGACCGGGCTCAAAATGTAGCCGGCATCTTGAACGGCGTCGACTATGAAGAATGGAACCCGCAGACCGACAAGTTCATCGCCGCACATTATTCCGCTGAAGATTTGACTGGCAAGCGAGAGTGCAAGCAAGATCTGCTGGCCAGCTTTGGATTGCAGGAGGCCAATCCGGATATGCCGGTGATTGGAATCGTTTCCAGGTTCGCAGCGCAAAAAGGCTTTGACCTGATCGGTCAGATTATCGATCGCCTGGCGCTGGAGGATGTTCTGATTACCGTCCTGGGAAGCGGCGACAAGCTGTATGAAGAGATGTTTCTGCGGCTGGCTCGCAGGGTGCCCGATAAGGTCGGGGTGCGCGTGGCCTACGATAACGCGCTGGCGCATAAGATCGAGGCGGGCGCAGACATGTTCCTGATGCCTTCGCGTTACGAACCCAGCGGCCTCAGCCAGCTCTACAGCCTGAAATACGGCACCGTGCCGATTGTGCGTGCCACCGGAGGTCTCGACGACACCATCGACCCGTGGGAGCCGCGCACCAAAAAAGGCACAGGCTTTAAATTCCAGGAGTACAGCGGCGAGGCATTGTTGCGCGTGATTCATCAGGCTATGCAGGTGTATCGCGACCAGGATTCGTGGCAGCGGCTCATGCGAAACGGAATGAGCAAAGATTTTTCATGGCGGGTTTCCGCACGTGAATATCTGCGTGTATATGAGCGGGTTCGCCAGCAACACGCGCAGGCTGTTCTGGTATAGCGATGTCTGCCTTTGCTCGCACCATCTTCCATGTAGACATGGACGCCTTCTTTGTTTCGGTGGAAGAACTCTTTGATCCTGCGCTCAAAGGGAAGCCGGTGGTAGTGGGTGGTCAACGCCACGAGCGCGGCGTGGTTTCAGCAGCCTCGTATGAAGCACGCAAGTTTGGGGTGCATTCTGCCATGCCGCTGCGCACGGCTGCCAGGCTCTGCCCGCAGGCCATCTTCGTGAACGGCCATCCTGACCGTTACCGCGAATGTTCGGAAAAAGCTCACGAGGTTCTGACCAGCTTTTCACCGCAGGTCGAAATGGTATCGATTGATGAGGCCTATCTGGACATGACAGGCACCGAGCGTCTGCATGGACCGCCGCTGCTTGCAGCGCACAAGCTTCACAAACAGATGAAAGCGGAAACTAAACTTAATTGCTCAATCGGAATAGGTACATCTCGCTTGATCGCGAAGGTCTGCTCCGGCAAAGCCAAGCCAAATGGAGTGCTGTTCATTCTGGCGGGCCGCGAATCCAGGTTTCTCGCCCCGCTGGATGTTCGGGAGATCCCCGGAGTGGGTGAAGTTACAGAGAAGAAGCTTCACTCATTGGGCATTCGCAAAGTGGGGGACCTGGCAAAGTTTAAGGACGATCTCGAACAGCAATTTGGAAAATGGGGAGTGGCCCTGGCAGGGAAGGCTCGCGGCGAAGATGCCGGCGCGTGGTTCGAAGGCGAGATTGGCGCCGATGAAGGCGCCAAATCCATCAGCCATGAACACACCTATGACGTAGATACCGCGAACCTCGCCCAGTTGGAGTCCACGCTGATGCGGCTTTCGGAAATGGTGGGCCGACGGCTTCGCGAGAACCAATTGCGCGCGCGCACTTTGCAACTCAAATTGCGCTACAGGGATTTCACTACCATCACCCGCGCCCACTCGCTCGATTCGCCCACGCAACTCGACAACGAAATCTTCCAGCAGATTCAGCGGCTCTTTCACACCAACTGGCGCAAAGGAGCAGAGGTGCGGTTGCTGGGAGTGCAGGCCTCATCCTTCGGGCAGGATTCGGCGCAACTGGATTTCCTCGAAGGTCAGGGCCGTGAAAAGTGGGAGAACGTATTGTCGGCCGCCGATAAGCTACGCGACAAATTTGGCGAGAGCAGCATAACTCTCGGGACGGGAATGAAAGGCGGATTCCGCGAACGCATTCATGAAAACCCTGCCGCTCTGCCCGGACAAGCGAAAAAAAAATAGAGAGACCCAGACGCGCTTGCGGCACGGGCTATCCGACCTTCAATCGTCGCTCATTTCAACCTGCAGTGGCGGAAGCGCTTCCATCTGCGGATGTTCCTTATCGCGCCAGTAAACCTGAAAGCACTGCGAGTCGTCCTTAAGTTGCCAGCTGCTGCCGTCCTGATACTCAATCATTTGCGGGAATAAAACCCATCCTGGGATGGTTGCTGCGAGGTTGTGCAGGTAGCCCGGCATTTCAAATGTTTGCTCTTCGCCGGGTTGAATTGGTTTCGTCCAGTTCCAGTAAGGCTCGTAGGGCCGTCGCCGGTACTGCGCAGTCATCATGTGATCGAAGCGGACAGCCAACCTCTGGATAGGCTTCGATCCTATGTTCTTGACGGTCACGTGGAATTTTCCCGGCGTGTTCCAGAAGTCCGCTGACTCGAACTTGATGGGACTGGTGCAAAGTTCTGGCTGGTAGATGGTGTAAACCGCCATCATCCCCGCTTCCATGTGATCGGAAACCTGGCAATGAAAAAGCCACGTCCCCGGATTGTCCGCCACCATGTCGACCGAAGTCATGCTCGCTGGCAACAATTCAATGACGTCGGTGTGGCGCCCGTGGTATTCGACAGTTTTGCCATGCCAGTGTGGGGTGTGCAAGTCTCTTTCGTTTCCCATTGCCAGAAGGTACCAGCGTACCCGCTCGCCTTTCTTCACTACCAGCCCGGGCAAATTCCCGAACACATATCCATTGATCGAGTGAAAAAGGCCGGCATCTTTCCCTTGCAGCTCGTCGAAAATCATGAATAAGGCAATAAATTCGCGATCTATTCCCTTGGGCGTCCCATCCGGCTTGGCTTTGCCTTTCGCCGTAATGATGATAGGACCTAACAGGCCGGCGTTGGCCTCAGAGGCCTCATCGGTGTGCGGGTGGTACCACCACACTACAGAACTGACGTCGCTCTTGCCTGGACCACTTCCCTCGTCTGCAAACCAGTGATAAGTAAACCGCGCTCCCGGAGCTATTCGAGAACCGGCCCCGGCGGGCAGATATAGAGCGCCTTCATCGGCCTTGTCGTAGCGAAGGCCGTGCGGGTGAATACTGTGGGGCAACTGACTGCGGTTTAGGAAATCCACCACGATTGAATCGCCCACCTCGGCCCGAATTACAGGCCCTAGAATGCCCAGCCACTCAGGTTGCGGCTTGCGAACAGAAAAGGTCGCGTCGGTGTATTCGATATAGCGAGTCTTATTCCAGCGGGTTTGTGAAAACCAAGGCTGCGGAATTCCTTGGCCATGGATAAGATCTCTCCCGCTGGGAGCATAGTCCCAGGAGACATCCTCCGCCGCGATGAAGTAATGCCGGGTAGCGCCTGAGCTGGCTGGCGCGACTAGCAGCATCAGCAAAAATAGATACGTAACTCTTGTCGCCAAAACCCGCGCCTCTCTCCGATGTGGTTGGGATTCGTATTCTGAGTTTAACGGAAAAGATTGAAGCTCTACGAAATAGGACGCACAGAGAGGAAAAGTACACGTAGCGGAGAAAAAGGACATCCTCAAAAAGTGTTAAGGGCCGTCAGCCTTGGAACGCAAAGCCACTATGCTTACGGCGACGTGGGTGGAGGATTAACGTAACACGCCGACTGTCCGAGCACTGTCTGCGCGGGAAGCACTGGCGGTGTTCTCCATGGAGCGGCGTTGAAATCAAGGAAGCCGGTGTTGGGATCATCCATTCCAACCTGGGCCGCGTCGCGTTGGGTCAGTGAAGAAACTCCAAAGCGGGACTCGATCAGCTTAATGATCGCGGTCGTGTCTCGAACCTGATGTGAGACGAAGTTCTTCTTCGCATACGGAGAGACTACAACCAGAGGGATTCGATATCCGGTGTAGCTGAAATCGCAAATCGTGCCAGCAACCGTGGCTCCATAACATGGGTCGTTGGGAAATAAATCTACCGGCAAAACGCCATCAGGATTGACCGTCGGTTGCGGAGCCACATGGTCGTAGAACCCTCCCGGCTCGTCGAAGGTAAGAACGAAAATCGAGTCATTCCAGCTGGGACCCGGAGTGCATGTTCCCGACGGAGGGCTGTTCGTCTGCCCGCACATGACTGCATTGATCAGAGTAGAAACATAATTCGCTCCAGCCTGCATGCTGCAACAGGCGGGCTGTCCGGGCGCGGGATCGTTATCCTCGGGATGCTCGTCTAACCCGGCATCGGAGGCCGGCTCAATCTGCGCTACCTGGGGCAGGGTCCCGTTCGCGGCGTCGGTATAGAACTGAGAGATGGGAACGATATTTTGTGCATACGCGCTGGGATTGTTTTTAATGTTATTTCCAAAGACAAAGTCGTGAACATAACTCTTGCCAACCAGGCACGCCACGTCCGTAGGAGCGCAGTTGGTTCCTGCGGGATCGAGGTAAATCTTCCACGTGATGCCGGCATTCTGCAGCTCTTCAAAAATCGTAGTAGAAGGAATCAAAGCCGTATCGAACGGAGGATTGGTGCCGCGTTGGTAGGCATACCCGTGTGAGGTGGCTGCGATTAAGTACTCCCGGTTGGGTGGCGTACGGGTCATGACCGGAGCGAACCAGCGGTCGGAGGTGGCAAAGGCGCTGGCCAGCGCATAGTAATAGTTCAAGTCCGTGCCGTCGTAATATCCCATGACGCGAACGCCATCCAAATCAAAAAATGGGGCAAGCGCGCCAGTGAGATCCGTATGTTGCCGCGAATCGTTCGCACCGGCGTCAACGAATCCGTCTAACATCGGCGTGGGCGACGTCGGATCATGCACGTTCCAGGACCGGTGGGCTTCGGCCCACGACGGACTCGGGTTTTCTACGCACGTACTCAGGTAATGGAATGACTGCACCGCCGGACTGTTGGGGTCAATTTGGCAATACGAATTGGGCGGATAAGGAAATGCCGGATCGCAGCCCGGATTGGTAGGCGCCGCAGTCGCGCTGGCTCCCGGATCAAATTGGGGTAGTCCGTCAAGTTGTTGGTCGGGGATGTTATTTTGCGCCCAGTATTCTCGCAGGGCGCCGAAGTAGTTGTCGAACGACCGATTTTCCTGCGCCAAAAAGATGATGTGATTGACACTCGTCAAACTCGCGACAAAGGTCGCGGTCACGCTCGCGGCTCCTGACACCGTGCACGTCATGCCGCTGGTGGAGTTGCATCCCGTCCATCCGCCGAAAGTAAAGTTTTGCTGGGGGGCCGCGGTAAGAGTCACAGTCGGCGCGTTATTAAAATTTGATTCACAGGTGCCGGTGCCGGGACTGGAACAGTTGATCCCATTGGGCGAGCTCGTCACCACGCCAATTCCCCCGCCGGCCGTCTTCACGGTGACATCGTCAAGTCCCTTGACGAAACCCACGCAGCCAGCCCAGGTGATGACGCCTAAAACCACCAGCGGCAGCAAAGCTTTTCCACAACGAGACATGGATCTTCCTTTGTATGGTCAGCAACTTTGATGAGAAGCAAGCAGAACTGGTTGGTTTTCAATGCCGGGAGCGGAAAAGTTAACCCTCCCGAGATTGCTGAGATTTCATTCACTTGCAGGTTTATGTTAGTTTTTCGGTAGGCTGTTGCCAAGCGACCGCACTCGCTTGAAACCAACAACTCGCATCTAAGTAGCAGATTCTAAATTGTTGCGGGCTGTCTGCCGCGAATGGAATGTGCAATGAAATCTGACCGCAATTTTCGCTGGATCAGTGGCCTGGCGGTGCTGGTTATAGCCTTCCCGCTGACAGGACTCGCGCAAACTTGCATCACCGCGGATGAGATGGATGCAGCTACCAAGTCCTCCATCACCGGGGCCGCCACTCGTTACTTCGATATGGTGTCGCGCGATGATACGGCGTCCCTTAAGCAGAACTCGATTCCCGCGGTGGCCAATAATTTCGCCGGACTCGAAGGCACGATAAACGAGAACAAGGCTAATTTGTCCGGCGGCCATGCCACACCCCGCCCTCCGTTCGAATTGAAGGCGGAAGGCACCGCGCCCATCCCACGGGCGGAGTTTTTGTGCGGCATTTTTAATGCCGGTGGGCAAACCGCGAACAGCGCTGAATTCGTAATTCCGAACTTGCCGCCGGGAACTTATGGTGTCTCTATTCTGGATGTGACCACACAAAAGAGCCCCTACACGGTTTCTTTCGTGCTTCAGCAGATCGGCACCGACTGGAAGCTTGGGGGATTGTTCCTGCGACCGGCCGAGATCGGCGGACATGACAGCAAATGGTTCCTTGACCATGCGAATACCTACAAGACCAAAGGCCAAACCCACACCGCGTGGCTCTATTACCTTGAAGGCCGGGAACTCGCTCTGGCAGTGCCTTTCATGGAGACCCAAGCTATAGACAAGCTCTACGAAGAAGAATCCACTATGAAGCCGGCAGATTTCCCGACCGGAGGAAGCACCGCCGACCTGGTGGCGCCGGGTGGAAAAACTTACAAGATGGTCGCCGTTTTCCCGCTGGCTGTCGGCCAGGACCTGGATCTGGTCGTCAGATATCAGATCGCGAGCGTCGCCGATACTGGGCAAACTTTTCAGGAGAACGTTGCGGTCATGAAAGCATTGCTGCAGAAATACCCTGAGTTTCGCGAAGCCTTTGACGGAATGGTGGCCCGCGGCGTGGAACCATCCGGCAGGGACTATGGCACCATGATGCCGATGAAGGACATCAAGTAAACGGCGGAGATTTTGGGGACGCGGCTGTTTCTCTTTTTCGCTGCGCGTGCTCTGGCTACTGCAGGCCATCCAAGTATCGATCATTTCCGAAACGGGTGAATGATGAGCACATTCAGGTTTTCTGCAGCTCTGATCTTTTTGTTCGTCCCCGCCTTTCTGGTTGGCCCGATAGCTGATACAACGCGAGGCAGGTACTGGCTGTGTAACCAGCAGCATGCGCAAAATGGCGGAAGCAGAGCAGCACTGACGGCTAAACTTTTTTTGGCTGACCTTGCTGCGCCCCCAGAACAAATACAGTCTTGCCCCGATTCAAGCAGAGCAGCTTTTCCGGCACACTAAAAGAAAATATAGAGGAGGACTAATGGCTGACAAGAACTTACAAGGTATGCGTGTGGCTATTCTGGCGACGGACGGAGTGGAAGATGCGGAACTGAAAGATCCGCGCAAAGCGCTCGACAACGCAGGTGCAAAGACAACTTTAATCGCGCCCAAGGCCGGGAAGATTCAATCTGTAAATCACAGCGACAAGGCTTCGCAATATAACGTGGACGAAACCCTTGACCAGGTTCGAGCCGACCAGTTCGACGCTGTGCTGCTGCCGGGAGGCGCTTTGAATGCTGATACGCTGCGCGTGCATCCTCGTGCTCAGGAATTTGTGCGCGAAATGAACCAATCAGGCAAGCCAATGGCGATGATTTGCCATGCGCCCTGGTTGCTGGTTTCGGCTGGCCTGGTGAAAGGAAGATCCATGACCAGCTACCACACCATTCAGGACGATCTACGGAATGCCGGAGCCAAGTGGCAGGACGAAGAAGTTGTTCAGGACAAGAATTGGGTGAGCAGCCGCCAGCCATCAGACATTCCGGCGTTTAACCATGCCATGATTGAGCTGTTTTCGAATCAGAAAAAGGCCGGCGCGCAACCCGAACGCCGCGTTGCCTAAAGCAGTAAAAGCCTAAGCAAACAGCCGCCCTGAAGCAGGGCGGCCCTTTTTTGCCGCTACAACCTTTCAGTAACACGCTCGAGGTTACAGCCGATATCTTTCTCAAGGTTCGATCGCGAACTAAGCTGCCGGTATGGGAGTCAAGGCTTTAGTGATGTCCCGCAGCAATGGAGCAGTGAAGGTGTTGGTGGCAACATTTGCTGAATTGGGGATCAATTACCGGGTCTCGGCGTCGGTGGCGGAGACGTTGGAAATACTGACATTGGAGCATCATTCGGCCCTCATTTTGGATTTTGATATGCCCGACGCCGATTGCGTGGCCAGAATGGCGCGGAGTTTGCCTGACAAACGGCGCCCAGTATTATTCGGGATGATCGGGGCAGCGACACCAGTTGGCAGCGCATTCCAGGCCGGGGCAAATTTCGTTCTCTACAAGGCCTTGGAGCCGCAGCAGGTGCTGCATTCGTTCCGCGCGGCGCGCGGTTTCATGCACAGGGAGCGGCGCGTCGAGCCACGGCAAAAAAGCGAGACCTTGGCTTATCTGCAATTTCCAACCGGCATTGTCCCCGCACTCGTTCTCGATGTAACTGAACAAGGGCTATCGCTGCAGGCCGCCGAAGGCCTGACCCCGTTGCGGGGAGTTCCATTGCGCTTTCTGCTTCCCGCCACATCGCAGGTGATTCAGGCGACGGGAGATTTTATCTGGGCGGACGGGAATGGCCGCGCCGGATTATTCTTCAGCAAAATCGCCCCCGCCTGCAGGAGAGATCTGCAGGCATGGCTCAAAAAGCGCGCCGCCAAGCGCTCAGATGCAGTACGCATTTTGCTCGAACCGCAGCGGAACAACCGGGCAGCAGCCGCAGCCAACTAGATCAGCACGTCCCTTCGCGAATCATTCACTACTGCTTCTCAGAAGGCTGACCTGCCGCTGCTCCCGTTTGTGCTGGAGGGGGCGGAATCGATATATCCACGTCCTTCACCGATCCCAGGGATGACAGCGGTTTGTCGAAATCCGCCGAGTTGCCGACCACCAGCACCGCCAGTTGGTCTTTGTGCAGATACTTGGGAATGATTCGCGCTACGTCCTCGGCTGTCACTTTTTCAATTCCGCGGCGGTAGCGTTCCAGAAAGTCTGCGGGATAGCCGTAGAACTCATACGCCATGCGTTCGCGCAGCACTTTATCTGGAGTGTCGAAATTAAATACGAACGTATTCAGAATCGAGTCTTTAGCGAGCGCGATCTCTGCATCATCGATCGGCTTAGTCTTTAGTTCATCGATCTGTGCATAAAGCGCCTTAATCGATTCGACCGTGGTACTGCTCTTCGTTCCCATGGCGAGCTGCAGAATTCCGGGGTGATCATACCGGGTGCCGATGCCGCCACCCACTGCATATGCGAGTCCCTGAGCGGTGCGGATGCTCTGTATCAGGCGGGAAGAGAAGCCTCCGGCCAGCACTTCGTTGAAAACTTCTATCGCATAGTAATCGGGATTGTCACGCGTCGTTCCTAAACCGACCATGCGAATGTTGCTCTGATTGACATCCGCTTTTTTGACTAAATAATAGCCGGGCGGTGCAGGATTGAAATGAATATCGGGCGCCTTTACCGCCGGCCCTTTTTGCCAGTCGTCAAAAGCCTGGCGCAGCCTGGCTTCCATCTGGGCGGAGTCGAAGTCACCAACGATTCCAATGATGATGTTATTGGGATGGACGTGCGTCTGGTGCCAATTCACCAGATCCTCGCGCGAAACGTTGCTTATGGTCACGTACTCGGGATCGCGCGCGTAAGGATTGTTCGCGCCGTAGGCAAGCTTGGCAGCTTCGCGCACCGCGATTTCGCGAACTTCATCATTGCGGCGCGAAATGCCATCAAAAGCTTCGCGCTTTGCGAGATCGAGCTTGTCGGCGCGGAACTCCGGTGCCCGTAACAATTCACTGAAGATCTTGAATACGTCGTTGAAATCGTCCTTGAGGCAAGACAGCGAAATAGTAGTGGAATCGTCGTTGGCTCCAGTTTCAACTTTCGCGGCGCGTATCTCGAGAAAATCATCCAGCTGATCGCCGGTTTGAGACTTCGTTCCGCCGGTGCGCCACACCTCGCCATAAAGTCCGGTCAGTCCCGCTTTTGCCGCCGGTTCCGAGCGCGCGCCGCCACGAATGCGGGCCACACCATCGATGGTGGGAAGCTCGTGGTCTTCCTGCAGGAAAATGATCATGCCGTTGGGCAGCACGATTCGTTTGGGTTCCTGGGGATGAAACGCCGGAAGCGGAGGAACCGGAATCTTGGTCCAGGGTTGTTGTGCGGCCAGCGCCGGCGCCAAAGCCAAAATAAGTCCGGCGAACAATGCAAGTTTTTTGAGGGCGGAGATTTTCACTGTGCATCTCCGCTGGTGGCCGGCGCAGTTTCGATGACACCCACAGTTCGGTTCGTTGGGATGAATACCTGATTGGCTACCCGCCGAATGTCGGCCTTGGTGACCGCATTAATCCGATCCACCGACTTGAAGAGTTCGCGCCAGTCACCATAAAGCGTCTGATACACCGCCAGATCCTGCGCCAGACCGTCGTTGCTGTCCAGGCTACGGATGAGGTTTGCCTTGGCCCGAGTCTTTACCATCTTCAGCTCTTCGTCGCTGATGTCTTCCTTTTTCAATCGCTCGATCTCGGCATGAATCGCGTCGCCGACTTCCTGGGGAGTGTGGCCGGGCATGGGTGTCGCGAAGAAGTAAAAGATATGAGGGTATTTGACGCCGGGATACCCGGTGCCGCCCTCGGCTTCGGAGGCGATCTTCTTATCTCGCACCAGAGCACGGTACAGACGCGAAGTCCTGCCTTCGGAGAGCAAATCGGCAAGAGCGTCATAAACCGCATCATCCTTATCGCGGTAGTCGGGGCGATGATAGCCCTCAAGATAAACCGGCTGCGACGCATCGAGGAGCACCACCCGGCGCTCAGAATTTTGCGGCGGCTCGGTCGTGGTCCGCTCATCAGGCTTGGGTCGCGAGGGAATGGCGCCGAAGTATTTTTCAATCACCGCCATGGTCTTGACGGGATCGACATCGCCCACGATGGCCACGACCATATTCGACGGGATGTAATAAGTATCGAAGAAGTGTTGCGCGTCAGTGGCCGAGAATGTGTTGAGGTCGGAGATGTAACCAATGCCCGGACGATGATAAGGATGAGCCGTGAACGATGCTTCGACGAACTGCTCAAGCAAACGGCCGATAGGGTTACTGTCGGTGCGCATTCGGCGTTCTTCGATCACTACGTTACGTTCTTTGTAGAATTCGCGGAATACGGGATGGGTATAGCGCGCCGATTCAAGGTACGCCCACAGCTCCAGGCGATTTTCTGGAAATGAATAAAAGTAAGCAGTCTGGTCGTCAGCCGTGAACGCGTTCATGCCTTCGCCGCCATTGCGCTCGACGATCTCGCCAAATTGATTAGGGATCACATACTGCTGAGCGTCTTTGACGGCGGCTTGCCATTCGCCTTGCAACTGCTTCAACTTCTGATCGTCGCGGCCCACGCGTTTATCGCGTTCGTGGATGTACGCGGCATATGCTTCTTCAACCTTTTGCAGCGCCACCTTCTCGGCCGGGTAGTCCTTAGTGCCGATCGTCTCCGTCCCTTTGAACGCCATGTGTTCGAACATGTGCGCCAGACCGGTATTGCCCATCGGGTCCTGAACTGAGCCGGCGTCAACGTTCGTGAAAAACGAAAACACCGGGGCGGTATCGGGCCGCTGGCAAATCACTGCGGTAAGCCCATTCGGCAGTGTCTTGACCGTGACCCGCTTCTCGAAGGAGGCAAGGTCCTGGGCGGAGCACAGGGCAGAAAGTAGCACGGCGAGGGTTGCTAGCTTAAGAACACGAGACATCGAACCTCCAGGGGAAATCAATGCGGGGCAATCTGTTATGGACGTGAAACTCGATTTGAAGTGAGCACAGGGATTTTGTCAAACCTGGCGAGAATCAAGGCAGAAAACGGCGGAATTTGAGCCTTGACGGCTCCCGAATGGTTAGCTAACATAAGTTAGCTAATGAAGACGATTACCATACACGAAGCCAAAACCACCCTCTCCAGATTAGTGGAGGATGCGTGTAATGGCGAAGAAATCGTCATCGCTCGGGGTTCGGAACCGAAGGTGCGGCTGGTCCCAGTCCGCAATCCGCGGGCTGAGCGGAAGCCAGGTCGTCTTCAGGGTAAATTCAAAGTCGGCCCGGAGTTCTTCGAGCCACTACCGCCTGAAGAACTCGACCTCTGGTGGAAGTGATTTTTGCGGCTCCTTTTGGACACACACACATTGCTATGGTGGACTACCGGCGACCCATCGCTGCCGGAGCGCGCACGCAGGCGAATCGCTCAATCGAAAGATCCGGTTGTCATCAGCGCGGTTTCTGCCTGGGAAATTGCGATCAAAATCAATGCGGGACGTCTGCCGCCGGGGGCCGGCGAGTTGATTCAGGACTTCGAAGAATCCCTGAAACAGGACGGCTTTCGGTCTATGTCGATCACCCCCGATCATGCCATCCGGGCGGGCATGCTCCCTGGTTTGCATAAAGACCCGTTTGATCGAATGCTGATCGCTCAGGCACACGCTGAAAACCTGGCGATAGTTAGCAGCGATCAGGTATTCGACAACTACGGAGTGACCAGAATCTGGTAGGTTTTCCATTCACCCCGGCTTTTTCCCCACCCGCTGCTAATCCCCGATGCTGCTTGGGTTTACGTTGACCGGAGGGGTACTTTCAGCTAACCTTTTAACATATCTACAGCATGAAACGTGTATCCTTAGAGCACAGGAGAAGACGTGTCTGAGAGCGAGAAAAATCTGCTTTTGCTGAAGCCCCGTGGCTTCTGCGCCGGGGTGGTTCGCGCCATCGATATCGTGCGCATCGCGCTGGAAGCCTTTGGGCCGCCGATCTATGTTCGCAAAGAAATCGTCCACAACCGTTTCGTGGTGGAGGAACTGCAGGGCAAAGGCGCCATTTTCGTCGACAGCGTTGACGAAGTTCCTAACGGCGAGCGGGTCATTTACAGCGCTCACGGGGTCTCCCCGGAAGTTCGCAGTGCCAGCAAAGAGCGCGGGCTGCGGGTGATCGATGCCACTTGCCCGCTGGTCACCAAGGTCCACGTGGAAGCGGTGAAATTTGCCAAAGAAGGCTATTCGCTGATTCTGATCGGCCATCGCGATCACGATGAAGTCATCGGCACGCTGGGCGAAGCTCCGGGCGTGACCCAGGTCGTGGGTTCGCCGGCACAGGTCGAATCACTCACTGTGCCCGACCCGAACCGCGTTGCATACCTGACGCAGACTACGCTGAGCCTGGACGAAACCAAAGACATTATCGAAGCCCTGCGCAAGCAAGTTCCCCAACATCAAAGGGCCGCACGCGCAGGACATCTGCTATGCCACCGAGAATCGCCAGGTCGCAGTGAAGCATGTCGCCTCGGACGCTGAGCTGCTGCTGGTCGTGGGCTCGGACAACAGTTCCAACTCCAACCGGCTGGTGGAAGTGGCGCGCAACCTGGGCACGGCCTCGCACCTGATCGACAACTGCGAAGACATCCAGCCGGAGTGGCTGGAGGACGTGAAGACCATCGCCCTGACGGCGGGAGCTTCCGCGCCTGAGTGCCTGGTGGAGGAAGTGGTCGAGTTTCTGCGGAGCAAGGGTTTCAACAATATGCGGGAAGTCGAAGTTATGCCGGAGAACGTCCGCTTTGGATTGCCTCCGGAGATTGTGGAGGCGATTGCCGCGCGCTCCGGCCGGCCGGAGTCAGTGCTGATTAGGAGTACTTAGTCAATCGTATGGACGATTCATTCCTCCGCTCCACCCCATCAGCTCCACAACTGCGTTTCGGAAAAATCGAGAACTTCGCCAGCCGCGTGGCCGCCGCCATTGACGCCTGCCGCGGCCGCCTCTTTTCGCAGCAGCACGAGGAAGGCTACTGGTGCGGCGAACTCGAAGCCGACACCACGCTCGTGTCCGACTACATCCTGCTGCACACCTTGCTCGGCACCGGAGACCCGGAGCGCTATCAGAAATGCGCCAACTACATTCTGAGCCATCAGAATGAAGACGGCGGCTGGCCGATTTATAACGGTGGCCCGTCGAATATCAGCGCATCGGTGAAGGCGTATTTCGGTCTGAAACTGGCCGGCTACAAGCCCGATCATCCGGCGCTGGAGCGTGCCCGGCATAAAATTCTCGAGCTGGGCGGCGTGACCGAGGTCAACACCTTCACCAAGATTTATCTCTGTTTCTTGGGACAGTACGATTACGACGCGGTTCCGGCCATTCCCCCGGAGATCGTGCTGTTCCCCAACTGGTTCTGGTTCAATATCTACGAAATTTCGTCATGGTCGCGGGCGATTTTGGTTCCGCTGTCGATCGTCTACGCCAAAAAGCCGTTCAAAAAGATTCCTGAAGAGATGCACATCGACGAGCTTTTTGTTGGCGGCCGCGATAAATCGCGCATGCGGCTGGACTGGAGCAGAAACTCGTTTCATGGCGGAATTTCTTCCTGGTGCTGGATCGCCTGGTGCACTGGTTTGAAGCGGTGCACATTCGCCCGCTGCGTTCCATTGCTCTGAAAAAAGCCGAGAAATGGATGCTAGAGCGATTCGAGATGTGTGATGGGTTGGGCGCGATCTATCCCGCCATGATGAACGCCATCATCGCCCTGCGCTGCCTGGGCTATTCGCTCGATGATCCGCAGATGATTCGCGCGCTGGATGAATTCGAAAAGCTGGGAATCGAGGAAGAAGACACTTTCCGCATGCAGCCATGTAAGTCTCCGGTGTGGGACACGGCCTATGCGCTGTTTGCGCTGGGCGAAGCGGGCGTGCCGCCGAACGATCCGCGCATGGTGAAGGCGGCGACTGGATGCTGCAGAAGCAAGTGCGCCAGCCCGGCGACTGGGCAATTAAAAACAAGCAGGGCAAGCCGGCAGGATGGTACTTCGAGTTCAATAACGAGTTTTATCCGGATGTCGATGATACGGCAATGGTGGCGCTCGGCTTATCGAAGGTAGAACATCCCAACGGGCGCTATCAGGGCGAATCCGTGCAGCGCGCGATTGATTGGATATTTTCTATGCAGTGCAAGAACGGCGGCTGGGCGTCATTCGACAAAGACAACGACCGCATGGTCTTCCAGCACATCCCTTTCGCCGATCATAACGCCATGCTCGATCCGCCGACGGTCGACATCACCGGACGCATTCTGGAAATGCTTGCGACCTACGGGTATGACAAAAACCATAGCGCAGTGAAGAAGGCGTTAAAGTTCATCCGTGATGAGCAGGAACCTGACGGATCCTGGTTCGGACGTTGGGGCGTGAACTACATTTACGGTACCGTGCTGGTATTGCGAGGGCTGGAGGCCATGGGCATCGATAATCACGAGCCCTATATCCAGCAGGCGGCGGAGTGGATTCGCATGGTGCAGAACCCCGATGGCGGATGGGGCGAAACCTGCGGCTCCTACGATGATCCGAACACCAAGGGCATTGGCCCCAGCACGCCCTCCCAAACCGCCTGGGCGGTAATGGGCTTGATGGCCGCCAATGACACCCGCAGCGACTCAGTCGCACGTGGAATTGCGTACCTGCTTAAGACGCAGAAGCAAGACGGCTCATGGGACGAGCCCTGGTACACTGGCACCGGCTTCCCGCGCGTGTTCTATCTGATGTACACCCTATATCGTCAGTATTTCCCGCTGATCGCGCTGACCACGTACAAGAAAGTGTTGGGAGAGAAAAACTAGAGGTCGGATGGTAATTTCCCGGTGGATGGGCGTCCATCCCGGTCCGATCGGGACTCTGCTCGCAATCACACTGAATGCGCGCTTCCAATCCGTTGTACCCTGAATACACGGCATGCTTGCCTTCGTTACCGGAGCCACGGGTTTTGTCGGAAGCCACGTTGCTCGCGCCCTCGCCGACCAGGGCGCTGATCTGCGCCTGTTAGTGCGTGCCAATAGCAATCTCAAAAACGTCGAAAATATAAAGGCCGATTTGGTTATTGGCGATCTGCGCGATCCCGCTTCGCTGGAGAAGGGAATTGCCGGATGCGATGTCGTCTTTCATGTAGCTGCCGACTACCGGCTGTGGGTGCGCGATCCGGAGGAGATGTATCGCGCAAACGTCGAAGGCACGCGGGCGATTCTCGAAGCAGCTCGCAAGAACGGAGTGCGCAGGGTGGTTTATACGTCCAGCGTTGCCACCATGGGGTTCACGTCGAATGGCCATCCTGCCGACGAGAATTCTCCCGTCTCCCTTCATAACATGATCGGCCCCTATAAACGTTCGAAATTCCAGGCTGAGCAGGTTGCCATTGAAGCTGCCCGGGCCGGACAGGACGTTGTCATCGTGAATCCCAGCACGCCGGTGGGCGAGCGCGATATTAAGCCGACCCCCACCGGTCGAATTGTGGTTGATTTTCTCAAACGAAAATTCCCCGCTTATGTGGATACCGGGCTGAACCTGGTTGATGCCAGGGAGTGTGCGCAGGGGCACATTGCCGCGCTTCAAAAAGGAAAAAGCGGTGAGCGATATATTTTGGGCGGAGAGAACCTGACGCTGAAGCAGATCCTCGACCAACTGGCCGCAATCACCGGGTTGCCATCGCCAACAGTTCGCGTGCCTTACGTTTTGGCTCTGGCGACCGGAGTCGTGGACGAAATTGTAACCGGGCGTATCCTCGGGCGCGAACCGCGCGCCACCATTGATGCTGTCCGCATGGGTCGAAAAAAAATGTTCGTTTCTTCTGCCAAAGCCGAGCGCGAGTTGGGATGGAAGAGCGGGCCGGTAGACGATGCGCTGCGGCGTGCCGCGGATTGGTTCCGGATAAATGGGTACGTGTGAGTGTGCTTTAATTTCTGCGAAATACTAGTTAATGACCGGGAATGCTCCCGTCGCTCCACCAAACGCTTTCGTTGTCATCGGCCGAAACTTACGTAAATGCCTAAAATCGCCATCGTCGCCGCCATCGAACGTGAGCTCTGGCCGCTAATCAAGCACTGGAAATCCACAAAGGCCGAACACGAAGGCCGCGAATTCACTTTTTTTGAGAGCGATTATGCCGTCGCGGTCTGCAGCGGAATCGGTGCCGAGTATGGCCGTCGCGCCGCCGAGGCCATCATTAAGAAGTATTTGCCTGAAATAATCATCTCGGCCGGTGTTGCCGGGGCGGTGGTTCCCGAGCTTCATGTGGGCGATACTGTTTTTCCCGCCATCGTGATTGATGCTGGCGATGGCAGCCGCCATGAATCGGTAATAGGAGACGCGGCGCTAGGCAAGACTCCGCTGGCGCGGACCATTCTGATCAGCTCGGCTGAAGTGGCCGGGGCAGACCGGAAAAAACAGCTGGCAAAATCTTATGGGGCGCATGTGGTCGACATGGAAGGCGCATCGGTGGCGCGGGCGGCGCAGATTCACAACCTGCCATTTCTCGCGGTGAAGGCCATTTCCGACGAAGTGAATTTCGAGCTCGGCGAATGGAACCGCTTTATTCGCAATGGTCAATTGAATACAAAATCGCTGATTTTTTATCTTTTTCCGCGGCCCTGGCTTTGGTTCAAAATGATTCGGCTGGCCCGGAACACGCAACTTGCATCTCACAATTTATGTGCATGGCTGCGAGAAAGCGCGCTCATAAATACAATAGTTCCAGCCGCGATTTCACGGCATCAATCTTGAGATGGCGATAGCTCAGCAACTGGCCCCACACCGATATTTCAGGCAAAGTCCCGGCCACCATGGCCGCTGCGGTCTATCGCGGTAAGGACGACGTCAGGCTGGAGACCGTCCCGGTGCCAAATATCGGGCGAGGCGAAATCCTCGTCAAGGTCGGCAACTGCGGAATCTGCGGCACCGATCTGAAGAAGATCGCCACCGGCTCGCACTCCGCCCCGCGCATCTTCGGACACGAGACCGCGGGGACGGTCGCTGCAATCGGCGAAGGTGTCACGCAATTCTCGATTGGCGACCGCGTTATGGTCTTCCACCACATCCCTTGCGGCGAGTGTTATTACTGCCGCCACAAAACCTTTGCCCAGTGCGAGACGTATAAGAAAGTGGGCTGCACGGCGGGATTTGAGCCTTCGGGTGGCGGGTTTGCCGAGTACGTCCGCGTGATGGACTGGATCGTGAAGAAGGGAACGGTGCGGATTCCGGAGGGTGTGTCTTTCGATCAGGCGGCGTTTGTAGAGCCGGTAAACACCTGCATGAAGGGGATCGAACGCCTGGCGCTGGAACCGAACGAAACCGTAGTGGTAATCGGCCAGGGACCCATCGGTATCATATTGAGTGTATTAGCCAAACGTGCCGGAGCTAGGGTAATAACTTCCGATTTATACGAGCAAAGGCTTACAATATCAAAAGGCTTCGGACTCGAAAACGTAATCAATAGCTCCACCGCTGACGTGGTTATCGAAGCTCGCAGGCAGAGTGAAGGCCGGGGCGTCGACGCTGCTATTTTGGCCGTCGGAAGTAACAGCTTGATCCGCACAGCCATGGATGCGGTGCGTCCTGGCGGGCGGGTTTTGCTATTCGCGCAGACACAGCATGGCGAGGCCGGATTTGACCCCGCCGCGGTCTGCGTCGACGAGAAGACGCTGATTGGTTCTTATAGCGCTTCGGTCGACCTGCAGGCCGAGTCGGTCCAGTTTGTAATGGGGCAGGAAATGGCCCTCGAAAAGCTGATCAGCCACCGCTTCCCGCTATCACAAGCGGTTGAGGCCCTGGATCTGGCGGCGCATCCGCAGCCCGATTCAATGAAGATTGTGATTCAGCCGGGAGTTGAGAGGCAGAAGTGAACGGAAAAATGACAGCCGCTGTCCTCTACGGGAAAGAGGACGTGAAGATTGAGAAAGTACCCATTCCTCGAGTGGAACAGGGTGAAGTCCTGGTAAAAGTGCAGGTGGCCCTCACCTGTGGCACCGACCTTAAGGTTTATCAGCGCGGATATCACGCCCGTATGATCGTTCCACCGGCGCTGTTCGGCCACGAGTCCGCCGGGGTAATCGAGGAAGTCGGGCCCGGGGTAAAGGGATTCAAAAAGGGCATGCGCGTGGTGGCGTTGAATTCGGCGCCTTGCCAGACCTGCTTCTACTGCTCCCGCCATCAGGAAAACCTTTGCGAAAATTTGCTCTTCAACAATGGAGCTTACGCGGAATACATTCGCGTTCCGAAGCGGATTGTTGACCTTAACATGCTGGCCATTCCTCCCCATGTAAGTTTCGAGGAAGCTGCCATGGTCGAGCCGTTGGCCTGTGTGCTGCGTGGCCTGCACGAGACCAGCGTGGAAATTGGCGACACGGTGGCCGTGATCGGCGCCGGCCCGATTGGATTGATGTTTGTGCACGTCGCCCAGGCCATGGGATGTAACGTCATTGCCGTGGTCAAACGCGAAGCGCAGATTGAAGCCGCCCGAAAAATGGGAGCGCACGATGTCGTGCATCTTGGCGCAGTCAAGGACCCGGTTGAAGCCGTCCGAGCATTGTCTCCTGCGGGCCGAGGCGCTGATGTGGTGATCGAAGCGGTGGGCCGCCCGGAAAGCTGGATTTGGTCAACTGAAATGGTGCGCAAGGGCGGAACTGTCAACTTCTTTGGCGGATGTGCCAAGGGCGCCAAGGTGGAACTGGACACCAACCGTTTGCATTATTCAGAAGTAACTTTAAAGGCAACTTTCCACCACACGCCGGATGCTGTTCGCAAAGCATTTGCCTTGATCGCCGAAAAGAAGATTCGTCCCACTGATTACATTACCGGCGAAGCTCCCTTGTCGCGGCTCCAGGAAGTTTTGCAGCACATGATGAATCGGAATGGCGACATCAAGACGGCGATCATACCGGGACAATAGAAAGCTCTTAACCTTTTTCTCTTGGCTCGGAGGGTTAAGGTTTCAAGCTAAGAGCTAACAGCTAAGACCTGAACCCGATGAGCATTGCCAACCAAATCTGGAGTAATCTGCCGGCGGAGTACGCCATCCCGTCGCGTGCTCCTTCACTCGCAGAAGCCTATGCGTATTGCGAACGGCTGGCGCGCTCGCATTACGAGAATTTTTCGGTGGCAACCTGGTTCCTTCCGAAACGCCTGCGCCAACATTTTTACAATGTTTACGCTTATTGCCGGATCTCTGATGACCTCGGAGATGAAACCGGCGACCGTCAAGTCTCGTTGCAATTGCTCGACCAATGGGAGTCGGAGCTGAACGCCTGCTACACGGGCGATCCCCGCCATCCGGTGTTTGTGGCGCTGGCGGGCACGGTTCGCGAGTTCGATATTCCCGAACAAACTTTTGCCGACCTGTTAACCGCTTTTCGCCGGGACCAGAGAGTCGCTCGCTACGAGACTTTTGAGGATGTGCTCGGTTATTGCCACTATTCGGCGAATCCGGTCGGACATTTGGTTTTGTACTTGTGCGGATATCGCGACACCCAGCGCCAGCAACTTTCGGATTACACTTGTACCGCATTGCAGCTGGCTAACTTTTGGCAGGACGTCAGCGACGATTATGCGAAGGGCCGGATATATCTTCCGCTCGAAGACCTGCGGAAGTACGGTGTCACTGAATCCGATATTGCGAACCAGAAAAATACCGGCGCATTTCGTGAAATGATGCGCTTCGAAGTGCAGCGGGCGCGGGAATGGTTTGATCGCGGATTTCCGCTGGCTGGCAAAGTCAGCCGCGAACTGGCGACCGATATCGAACTCTTCAGTCGCGGAGGCCAGGAAATTCTGAACGCGATCGAACGCCAGGACTATGCTGTGCTGGGGCGGCGTCCCGTGATTTCGAAGCGCCGCAAACTCGCGCTGGTGGCCCGCGCGGCGCTGCACAAATTGATATGAGCAGCGTGGCACAATTTCCGACGCCCTTCATGCCGACCGAGTCGCAGCTCCACATGGCGTACTCGGTTTGCCGCGGAATCACGCGCTCGCAAGCCAAGAATTTTTATTACGGATTCCTGGTTCTTCCCAAGCTCAAACGCCAGGCTCTGAGCGCGGTCTATGCATTCATGCGCCGCTGTGACGACATCGCCGATGATCCGGCTCTTACCGCGCGCGATCGCAAACAAAAGCTCGACGCCTGGCTGGATGCATTTCACGCAGCCCAGGCGGGCCATCCCACTGACGATCCGGTGCTGCTGGCAGTGGTTGACGCACAACGCCGCTTTAGCATCCCGGTCGGTCTGCTCGATCAGTTGGCCTTCGGCACCGCCATGGATGTTGAAGAAGCGGACCCCGGCCAGAATAATCCGCGCCATCCCATTCAATACCGCAACTTTCAGGAACTGGAACGTTACTGCTACAACGTGGCGTCAGTGGTGGGGCTGGTTTGCATTCACATTTTCGGTTATCGCGATCCCTCAGCCGAGCCGCTTGCGGAGCGCCTGGGACTAGCCTTTCAGCTCACCAACATCATTCGTGACGTAAAAGAAGATGCAATTCTCGGCCGGGTATATCTGCCGCAGGACGACCTGGCGCAATTCGGAATTCCTTCCACGGATCTTGCTACCATGTCCGATCCATCGCGCATACGTGCATTGCTGCATTTTGAATCTCAAAGGGCGTTTGAAAACTATGCGGCGGGCGACGAGCTCCTCCATTTGATTTCTGAGGACAGCCAGCCGGCGCTGTGGGTGCTGATCAATATCTACCGTGGCCTGCTGCAGAAGATCGCACGTCTTAATTATGACGTATTCACCCGCAAGGTAAGCCTCACCCTGCGAGAGAAGCTCAGCATTTTTGCAAAGGGCTTCGTGAAGCGACTGCTCTGATGGCTTCCGATCATTCCATAAAACCAGAACCTGCAAAGGTAGCGGGATGCGGATCCTCTGTGGCCATCGTCGGCGGTGGATTGGCTGGGCTGAGCGCCGCTTGCGCACTTTCAGAAAGTGGTTTCCGAGTGACGTTATTCGAGCGCCGCCCATATCTCGGCGGACGTGCCTCTTCCTATGAGCATCCGGGCACCGGCGAAGTGGTAGACAACTGCCAGCATGTGCTGTTCAAGCTTTGCACCAATCTGATCGCCTTTTATAAGCAAATCGGTGTTGAAGATAAAATCCGCTGGTTCGATCGCATGACGTTCATCGAGCCCGGCGGAAGAACATCAGTGCTAAAACCGAGTTCGCTGCCGGCGCCGTTTCAGGTCACACCTTCGTTTCTTGGTTTCAAGTTTCTGAACGTGTGGGACAAGCTGGCGCTCTCCCGCGGCCTGGCTGCGCTGATCCTGGGCAAACCGAAAGATGACGGCGGTACATTTCAACAATGGCTGCAACGGCACCATCAAACTCACAATGCGATTGAGCGCTTCTGGAAGCCGATCTTAGTGAGCGCGTTGAGTGAGGATATGGACCGTATCGCGGTGCCTTATGCGGCGCAGGTGGTGCGCGAATCGATGAAATCCGGCGATGCGCGAATAATGGGAGTTCCGAGCATTCCATTGACGGAGCTCTATAGCGCCGCCAACGACTATATAACGAGCCATGGCGGCTCGGTGCGCCTGCGCAATAGCGTGCAGTCATTTTTGCCGACCGAAAAAGGCACGCGACTGCGGCTTCAGGACTCAGAGGAAGAATTCGATTACGCTGTGCTCGCGGTCCCATTCGACTCGTTGGCTAAACTGTTGCCCCAGTCAGCTGACGCGCAGGATTTACGCGACAAGCTTTCGCATTTCGAAACCGCGCCCATCACCGGGGTTCACCTTTGGTTTGACCGGCAAATCTCCGATCTGCCGCATGCCGTGCTCCTCGACCGCACCATTCAATGGATGTTTCACAAATCGCTGTTGCTGCAGAAGCACTCGGCCGCCGTTTCGAGTCGTGACAATGGCGCCGGTGAAAGGGAAGACCGTCCAAGCTATGTCGAACTGGTTATCAGCGCCTCGAAATCGCTGATCGAAAAATCGCGTCAGGAAATTATTGATCTGGCATTGAGCGAGTTGCGCGAGTTCTTTCCCGCGGCGCGCGGCGCCAGGCTGGTGAAGGCGACCGTCATCAAGGAAGTGAATGCTACATTCTCACCTAAGCCGGGGATCGACCGCTATAGGCCGATGGCGCAAACTCCCTGGCCGCGCGTACTTCTGGCAGGCGACTGGACCGCTACCGGATGGCCCGCGACCATGGAAGGCGCGGTCAGGAGCGGATATATGGCGGCGGAAGTAATTTCCAGCAAGGCGGGGGTAAGTCGCGATTTCGTCTCACCCGATCTACCCAGCGCGGGTCTTATGCGCTTGCGCAGCTAGGCGAGCTAGCCTTCTGTTAGCTGCTTGTACTGTGCCTGGCTCAGCGGCACTACGCTCAACCTGCCTTGGCGCACCAGGGGTGAATCGGCGAAGAGCTTATTGGATTTCATCTCCGCCAACGTAACCGGCTTCGGCAGCGGCTTCCCGGCCTTGATCTTCAATTGCGGATTCCTGGAATCAGAAGCGTCCACCGAGACCACAGTCGCCGTTCCTACGCCGCTCTTCACGTCCGCAGTTTCATAAATGATTAGCTGATCGCCAGCCTTCATTCCACGCATATTTTTCAGCGCCACGGGATTTGAAACGCCATCCCAGGTGGTAGTGCCTTCCCGCTGTAAATCTGCGAAAGAGTACTCAGAGGGCTCGGTCTTGAGCAAATATGGCATCGGTAGGGAATTTTCTTACTGCGGCTTCTGATCTTTCGGTTGGTTGTCGCCGGGGTGATCTTCGTAGATCGAATACTGCTTTTCGGGTCGCCTTAACTTGATCGTGATCTCGACGCTGGGCTGACCAATATCGTAATCTTTGCCTGCTGTCTGAAAGCCGGGGGCCAGCACCTGGATTCGCATCTTGCCGTAAGGCACGCCGTCATAATTGGCTTTGCCGTCGGGATCGGTTTTAAGCTCGATACCGCCGCGCTCTTGCTTACCGTTATCCTCTACCGGGTGCAGCACTACCGCCGCGTTTCTTATTGGCTTGCCATTTTCTTCGCGCACCACAATGAAATTGACGGTAGACAAAGGAACAGCAGGTTTTTTCTCGGCCAAAGCCGGAACCAGCAGCAACAATGCCAGCAACCACACGGTGAGAATTCGTCTATTCATCATTTGATACATATGCGGAGCTTATTTTAATTAGTTGAAGGCGGACTGTCACCTCAGGCCTGCCTGACACTCAGCTAAGTTTGAGACAAGGGTAAGATAGACAATGGAATGCAACTTTGCCACTTTGGGGGAATCTTATCGCCATGAATAACTTTGGCAGATTGATGGCCGCGGGTTCGTTCTTGCTTACTCTTTGCTTGCCCGCGGCGGCAGCAGTGCAAAATCCGATTCTGGTCGAACTGTTCACTTCCGAAGGTTGTTCCGACTGTCCTCCGGCAGATGCGTTCCTGAAAGCTCTGGATGCTGCGCAACCCATTCCCGGAGCGCAGTTGATCGTACTCGAGGAGCACGTAGATTACTGGGACGACCAGGGATGGAGAGACCCATTCTCATCTCACGCGCTGACTCAGCGGCAAAGTGAATACGTCGATCGCTTGCACGTGCAGAAAGGTCCTTACACACCGCAGATGGTGGTGGATGGCAGTGAGGCTTTTGTCGGAAGCGATCGCCCGCAAGCGGGGCGCGCTTTCGTGAAGGAAGCTGCAGTGCCGAAAGTGAATGTGCAGATCTCGGGTTTGCATGTCGAAGCAGGAAAAGTTTTCGTCCACCTTGAAACTGGCGCGGTGGATTCGAAGGCCGACGTTTTCCTGGCACTTGCCCTTGATCATGCGCAGTCGCAAGTACTGCACGGCGAAAACGGCGGCCGGCAATTGGAACACGTCGCTGTGGTAGAGCGGCTCACCGATGCAGGCAAGGTAAAAAAAGGCGAGCCATTTTCGAAAGATCTGACAATCAAGATGGACCACCCAGAAAAAGACTATCGGGTGATCGCCTTTGTACAGCAAGCGGACGAGGGTAAAGTTCTGGGGGCAACGGCTACGCACGTAAAGTAGGGTTTCGCGCCCAGATCTTTAAATTGCCATTCCTGCCGGTTCCGGCAACGCCTCAGGCTCGCGCAACGGTTCGAGAGCCACGTGCCGCTTCGCCACCAGCATGTAAATCGACGGCACCACGAACAGCGTGAATGCGGTTCCGATAATCATGCCGCTGACCAGCATGATACCGATGCTGTTTCGCGCTCCGGCGCCCGGGCCCTTGCGCAAACACCAGCGGGAAGTGGCCGAAATACGGTCGCGGCCGTGGTCATTAGAATCGGCCGCAAGCGGGTGCTCGGCGGCTCCGATGACCGCTTGCAGTTTGCTGCGACCGGTCTCCTGCAGATGGTTCGCGAACTCCACAATCAGAATTCCGTTCTTGGCGATCAATCCGACCAGCGTGATCAGTCCCACCTGACTGTAGATGTTCAGCGTGGTGAATCCCAGGAACGAGAACATCAGCGCGCCCGAAATCGCCAGCGGCACCGAACCGGCAAGAATGATGAAGGGATCGCGGAAGCTCTCGAATTGCGCCGCCAGCACCAGGTAAATCAGGATCGCCGACAGCAGAAACGTTCCGAGGAACTTGCTGCCTTCCACGCGCAGCTGGCGCGATTCGCCCGCGTAATCCACGGTGAATCCCTGCGGCAGAATCTGCTTGGCCTGTGTCTTCCAGGAATGTCAGCGCCTTGTCGAGCGGAACGCGGCGGCGGAATCACGCCCTGAATTCGCACTGCATTCAGCTGCTGAAATTTGTTCAGCGAGCGCGGCTCGGTCGTGGTCTTCAGGGTGGCGAAGGTCGAGAGCGGCACCAGCTTGTTCTGCCGAACCTTTCACATAGATCTGCGAGAGCTGCTCCGGCGTTAGGCGTTCCGCTCGCTTCACCTGCGGAATCACCTTGTAGCTGCGCCCCTGAATGCTGAAGCGGTTGACATAGTTTCCGCCAAGCATGGTGGAGAGGTCCTGGCCCGCCTGGCTCAGGTCGACGCCCTGCGAGCGCAGCTTGTCGCGGTCGAATACCACCTCGGTCTGCGGCTGATCGAACTTCACGTCGGTGTCGGCAAAGATGAACATGCCGCTGGCCATCGCCTTCTGCACGATCTTGTTCGCGAAGCCGACTGACCTGCTGCGGCTCCGCCGCGCGAGGCGATCACGAAATCGACCGGGAAGTTTCCGCCGCCGGGCAGCGGCGGAGGGGTCAAGCGGAATGACACGAATGCCGGCAATCTTCGAAAGCGGCGCCAGCTCGATTCGACCAGAACTGTTGCGTAGTCTTCGTGCGCTCGCTCCAGGGCTTGGTGACCATGCCGCCGAATCCGCCATTCGGGCTGCGTGATCTGGAAGATGCTCTCGCTCTCCGGGAACGAGTGGTAAACGTCGTACACCTGTTGGTGAACAGGTTTGTCTGGTCGAGTGGTCGAGTTCGGCGGCGACTTGAATCACGCCGAACACCACGCCCTGGTCCTCGGCGGGCGCCAGTTCTGCTGCGAGAACATGTAGAACGGGACCATCAGCAGCGCAACGATCGCCCACAAGCGTCAGCACGACCGGGCGGTACTGCAAGGTTCCGGCGAGCAAGCGGGTGTACAGACTCCGCACTCGCTCGAACCGGCGATTGACGATGCCAGCAAAGCCCTTGCTCGGTATCGCCCGCGCGCAGCAGCTTCGATCCCATCATCGGCGAGAGCGTCAGCGCCACGATGCCCGAGACCATGACCGCGCCAGCCAGTGTGAAGGCAAACTCGCGGAACAGCGCACCGGTCAATCCGCCCTGAATTCCGATCGGGGCGTACACCGCCGCCAGCGTGATCGTCATGGCGATGATCGGGCCGACCAGCTCGCGGGCAGCATCGATCGCCGCCTGGAACGGCGCTTTCCCATCTGCATATGGCGCTCGACGTTCTCCACCATGACGATGGCGTCGTCCACCACCAGTCCGACCGACAGCACGATCGCCAGCAGGGTCAGCAGGTTGATCGTGAAGCCGGCTACCAGCATCAGGAAGACCGCGCCGATCAGCGAAATCGGAATCGCGACGACCGGAATCAGCACCGAGCGGAACGAACCCAGGAACAGGAAGATGACCACGACGACGATCAACAGCGTCTCGGTCAGGGTGTGCAGCACTTCGTTGATCGCGTCCTGGATGTATTCGGTGGAATCGTAGGGAATGCCGACCTTCATGCCCGTGCGGCAGCTGCGCCTGGATCGCCGGGAATGGCGTCGCGCACCTCCTTGATCACTTCCAGCGAGTTGGCGGTGGGCAGCACCCAGATGCCCATGAAGGTCGCGGTTTCGCCGTTGAAACGCACGTCCTGAGTCGTAGTTCTCGGCGCCGAGCACGACGTCGGCGATTTCGCCCAGGCGGACCACCACGCCGTTTGTCCTGCTTCACCACCATCTGCCGGAAGTCTTCAGGCGTGCGCAGATCGGTGTTGGCGACCAGGTTGACCGAAACCATGGAACCCTTGGTGCTGCCGAGCGCGGACAAGTAATTGTTCTTCGATAGCGCGTCATGCACGTCAGAAGGCGAAATGCCGCGCGCCGCCATCTGGTCGGGCTTCAGCCAGATGCGCATGGCGAAGGTGCGGTCGCCCAGAATGTCGGCCCGCTGCACGCCGCTGATCGCGCTCAGCTTCGGGCTGCACCACGCGGGTCAGGTAATCGGTGATCTGGTTCTGGTCGAGGTCCTTCGAGGAGAACCCGATATACATGGCCGCAAACTGGTTGTCCGCGGTTTGCAGATCGATGACCGGAGCCTGCGCCTCGGGCGGCAGATCGTTGCGCACCTGCGCCACCTTGGCCTGGATCTGCGTCAGCGCCGCATTGGTGTCGTAGTTGAGCTTCAGGTGGACATTGATCGTGCTCAGGCCCTGAGCGCTGGTCGACTCCATGTAGTCGATGCCGTCGGCGCTGGCGATCACGCGCTCGAGCGGCGTGGTGATGAATCCGCGCACCAGGTCGGCATTGGCGCCGACGTACACGGTCGTGACCTGGACCATCGGCGATATCGCTGCGCGGATACTGCCGCACGCTTAACGAGCGGATCGCCTGCAGGCCGGCGATCAGGATACCAGGTTGACGCAGATGGCAAGAACCGGCCGGCGTATAAAGAGGTCAGTAAACTTCATGGCTAGACTGTCCTCGGGTTTCGGAGTGGGATTGTCCGGCCGGCTGCACTGTGTTGTTGACCTGAACAGCGGCGCCATTGCGCAGCTTGAATACTCCGGAGCTCACGACTTGCTCGCCCGGATTGATGCCGGAAACCACCCCGACCTGATCGCCGCGTGAGCCTTCTACCTTCACAAACTGCTGCCGCACTCCCCGATAGAGACTTGCCTTTGGGATCCTTCATATCGGTGACCACGAACACCGAGTCGCCGTAAGGCGCGTAATTGATCGCCGATGCCGGCAGCGGAATCACGTCCTGACTCGTCCCAACCCTAGTTGAACCTGCACGAACATTCCCGGCCGCAGCCTGCCTTCAGGATTCGGAAGAGTTGCCTGCATCTGCATATTGCGGGTCTTCTCATTGACCACGGAATCCACGGCGGTCACGCGACCTGCAAACATTATTCCCGGCAGGTCATCACTGGTGAGTTGCAAATGGCTGCCAACGTGAACCCGGGGTGCCTGCTGCTGTGGAACGCCAAAATTCACATAAATCGGATTCAAGGCCTGCAGGGAAACAATGGCCTGACCTGCCGCAAGATATTGCCCGAGGTTGATCTGACGGATGCCCAGGACGCCAGAGAATGGAGCGCGGATCGTCTTGCGCGCGATGGTGGCTTTGATCTCGCCGACTTTCGCCTCAGTCGATTTCTGCTGCGCCTGCGGCATTGTCGTACTCCGTTCGCGCCATCACACCTTCTTTCACCAGTTGCTGCTCGCGGCCATAATTGATCTTGGCCAGGTCGCGCTGGGATTCAGCCGCCGCCAGTTGCGCGCGTTCCTGACGGGTATCCAGTTCCACCAGTACGTCGCCGGCGTGGACGGATTGGCCAGACTCGAAGTTGATCTTGTCTACGGCCCCGGGCAGGTCAGCACTCACGGTTACGCCCTGAATTGCCGCCGCAGTCCCGATGACATTTAGCAAAGATGGCCAGGTGTCACGTTTCGCCATCACTGTGGTCACTGCGCTTGGCGGCGGAGCGAAGCTGGCCCCCATCGCCATGGCAGTCTTGACCTGCCGGTACTTGAAATAACCCAGGCCGGCGAGGATTGCGATCACCACCGCCAGCATGAAAACCATCCGTTTCGCCATGATTTCCTTTAAATAATCTTACGTATTATAAAAGCCAAAGTTCCGGCGTTTTCGTGCGGTTCCAACCGTGGGAGCTAGACGTACAACTCAGGTTAGGGATTGGATGTTAGGTAAGTTGCAGCGGCTCCAAAAAATGAGAGCTGAAATTCGGTTGATCAAAGCGGACAAATCATTCCATTTGCTGATGCTTCCACCGACTGCCGCTGCACCCTCAACTGCGCATCCTCCTAGGTTAATTTGGGAAGGGTCTTAGTTTCAAATTACCGGCCGCAATATTCGCACCCCCAAAATAATATGTAACCATATCGTTACGCAAATGTCGCTGTCAAGAACTTACATTTTTTCGACGTTTTAAGCGGAAAAAGGTGAGTGCTACCTTGCTCTTTTCGCTCTTCTGCTAAATTGTTGAATTCATGAAACCCACTCGCAGCTTCGCCAGCGACAACAATGCCGGAGTACATCCCGCGATACTGGAGGCCATCGGCCGGGCGAACCAGGGGCATGTGGTGGGCTACGGCGATGACCCCTATACCCATGCGGCCGAGGCGCGATTCAAGAGCCAGTTGGGCGCAGATATCGAGGTGTTCTTCGTATTCAACGGCACCGCTGCAAATTGCTTGAGCCTGAAGGCGGTCACCAACTCCTTTCATGCAGTGGTATGCGCCGAGGCGGCCCACATTGCTGTGGACGAGTGCGGCGCCCCGGAAAAATTTACTGGCTGCAAGCTGCTCCCGATCGCGGCAAGGAATGGAAAGCTGACCGTCGAGAACGTGCGATCGGCGTATCACGGCATCGGCGACGAGCACCACGTGCAGCCACGAGTTATTTCGATCACCCAGTCGACGGAAGTTGGAACGGTGTACAGGCCGAACGAGATTCGTGCCCTGGCTGACTTCGCCCACGAGCGCGAAATGTTCCTGCACGTCGATGGCGCAAGAATTGCCAATGCCGTCGCTGCCCAGGGGCTAACCCTCAAACAGGCTACCCGTGATTTGGGAATCGACGTTCTGTCGTTTGGTGCAACCAAGAACGGGGCCCTGGGCGCCGAGGCGGTAGTTTTTTTCAATCCGCAACTGGCGGCGAACTTCAAGTTTTATCGCAAGCAGGGAATGCAACTGGCTTCAAAAATGAGATTTATTGCCGCTCAATTCGAGGCGCTCCTTACCAATGATTTATGGCTGCAGAATGCCCGGCATGCCAATCGCATGGCGCAACTTCTAAAGCGGGAGATCAGCAAAATTCCGCAGGTTAAGATCGTTTACAACGTGGAAGCAAACGGGGTCTTTGCGCAAATTCCGCGAAAAGTCATTGCCAAGCTCCAGAAGCGGTACTTTTTTTATATATGGAACGAATCTCAGTCGGTGGTGCGATGGATGTGCTCCTGGGATACCACCGCCGATGATGTGAAGCAGTTTGCGGAGTTCTTGAAGCGGAGCCTGTAGTCGCAACGTTCCCCGCTCTAAACGTCAAAAACCCGGTACACCGCCGACGGATTTTGCGCCTGCAGCAACGTGATGGCGACGTTATGCACCGGGACCCCGCCAGGGGTTTTGCCGTCGCATTTTCCGTTATGGGCATGGCCATGCACTACCAGGTCGGCGCCGTGGCGATCGATTACTTCGGCCAGGCGCGACGATCCCAGGAAGGGGAAAATTTCCGGAGCCTCACCCTCGACAGTGGTCACGACCGGGGCATAATGCAGCACCACCACGCGTTTTTTGGTTCGCAACTGCGACATCGCCCGCTCCAGGCGAAGCGCCTCGTCGATGCTGGCGCGCACAAAAGTTTTGATCTCCGGCTCGCCGAAAGCGGTGAGCACGCCGCGTCCAAAGCCTCCCACAAAGCCTTTGGTTCCGGCGAAGCCCACGCCATCGCGCTCATACGCGCTGCCGTCCAGGACCTTGATTCCTTCCTGGGTCAGCATCTGCACTAACTCGACTTGGCGGTCGCTCTCATAGTCATGGTTGCCGAGTACTACGATCACCGGTAGGCGTAGCCGCACCAGCACATTCAGCAGAGGCTCCATTTCCTCAGGCTTGCCGTAGTTGGTCAGATCGCCCGCCACCACAAACACGTCGGCCTCGTCCCGAACCCGGTTCAACTGATCATGCAAGGCGGCGAATCGCGCGGGCGTGAAGTGCAGATCGGCGGTGGCTGCAACTCTCATCGATTCCTGGTCCCCGATTTCCGCACCGCTCCAAGCTTGGGTCGTTTGCGCGACGTCTTGCGCAGATGCTCCGCGCGGTACTGGCTCTGCAGATTTTCCAGCCCCCACTCTTTCAGGTCGATGGCAAATATATTTTCATCCACCAAACTGCCACGAAACGGTGCTTTGGGATTGGGATGCTGCACTAGATGCATGTATCGCGAAAGTAAATCCTGCCAGAGCCGGGCGGGCACAAAATCAGAGTGCGCCGGATAAACGTAGCGAAATAGCATCAGCGACCAGAGCAGAAGCTCCCAATTCTCACGCGCGAGTTCGAGAATCCGCGCCCACTCCAGTTTCCCCCGGGTGCGATAAATAATGTGGGCAATATCGGCGCCGTCGAACCGCTCGCGGCGAGTAACGAATAGTTTGGAGGCGAGCAAGTCTTCGGCGGACAGTACGCGTGACCGGACTTTGGCGATCGTCGCCGGCTGGGCGCGATCCATCCAACTGTCATCCACCACCATGACGGCGTTGCTCATGCCGGAGATAAGATCCACGAAGTAGTCGCCGCGCCGCGCTTTCGACAGCCATACAGGATCGAGGGTCTCGCAATCGAATCCCTGTTTACAAAGATGGTCGAGAGCTGCGGGAACGTCAGTAGGCTTCAGAAAAAGATCGAGATCTTTGGTGCGTCGTCGGATACCGGTGTATTTCTGCAGCGCAAATGCCCCCGCCACCGCATATGGTATCCCTCGCTCATTCATCGCCTCCAATACATCGCGATAAAGAGATATGGCCTTGGGAGGCAGAGGGGCACTGCTCGCCGTGACCAGCGCGGCCGTATCCGATTTTGGCGGATGTTTTGCCATGAGCCGCTTGGATGGGTTTGTATAACTTTCGGTTGTAGAAACGCACCCGGACAAACTGGTTATTACCCGAACCCGGCTCAGTTCGCGCTTCCACTGCTCGCGTGCCTGCTCTCCCAAGCCTTCAAGAAAAACAACGCTACTGAGTAAAGACGCATCTTTGAAATGCGCCCCTTTAACATCATGTCTTCTGCCATGGATTCAGCCCAGCAGCAAACCGCCGTCTCTGAGCCAGGGCAGCTGGCTCAGCGCATCTCTGAGCTGGGCGACTGGTTTCATAACCTCGATCTGCATGGCGTATCAACTGCGCCACACCACTTTCTCGGCGACTTTCCCAACATCAAATGGAGGCAGATCGCGAACGCGATTCCCGCAGACCTCACCGGAGCTACGGTGCTCGATGTAGGCTGCAACGCCGGCTTTTATTCCATTGAAATGAAGAAGCGCGGGGCCAAGCGCGTGGTTGCCATCGATGTCGATGATCGTTACTTAAGCCAGGCGCGGTTCGCGGCCCAGACTCTGGGCCTGGATATTGAGATCGAAAAGTGCTCCGTTTATGCGGCCGACAAACTGGCAGGTCAGTTTGACTTGGTTCTGTTCATGGGCCTGTTTTACCACCTGCGGTATCCATTGTTAGCGCTCGATAATCTGATCAAGAAGGTGGCAGGAAAGCTGGTCTTTCAGACTATGATCCGCGGTTCAGACGAAGCCGGCCATCTCGAACAGGATTATCCCTTCTGGGAAACGGAGATTTTTGAGGAGCGCAATTTTCCGGCTATGTATTTCGTCGAAAAAAGTTATTCGAGCGATCCCACCAACTGGTGGATTCCCAACCGTCCGGCGGTAGAAGCCATGTTGCGCAGCTCGGGCCTGGAGATTGAATCCCACCCCGAAGAAGAGACCTGGGTTTGCCGTCCGGCCGGGGTTTTGCGCGATGGCCGCTACATCGTAGAGCACGAACTGGACGGAACGCTGTAGAAATTTGAAACAGGAAGGCGCGCCAAAGCCCTATGGTCGAAGCGGTCATGCTGTGGAACGAACCGAATAATCTTTCGCATTGGGACTTCAAGGTGGATCCTGATTGGAAGCTGTTTGCCCGCATGATCATTGCGGCCTCAAAAGAGATTCGCCGGATTAATCCCGGCTTAACCATTGTCCTCGGCGGGCTGTCGCCGGTCGACCCAAATTTTGTAAAGCTGCTCGGCAGTTATGGCGTGCTGGATCACGTGGACGTGGTCGCCATTCACGGCTTTCCAATGGATTGGAACCACTGGAGCATTCACGAATGGCCGCGCAAGGTGGAAGAAATCCGCTCGGTGACCAACAAACCGGTCTGGGTGTCCGAGGTGGGAGTTTCATCGTTTGGGGCTGAGGAGGTGCAGTTATTCGGGATCCAACGCACCGCAGAATTATTGCGGCCTATTGTCGACCGCATTCATTGGTATAGCCTTTACGATTTGCCGGCTACCTGGACCGCCACCACCAGGCATAAGGAAGCTGAAGGCAGCTCCTATTACCGTCACTATTACATGGGTCTGATTAAAGAAGACGGCTCACCAAAGCTGGCGCTCTCAAAGTTTCCCCCTGGCCTCGGAATTTGCCAGTGGTTTCATTATGAAGACCATCGTCTGGATGACGCCGTGGAATGGTTGCGCAGGCTCGGAGTGTCTCACTTACGCACCGGGTTGAGTTGGGCGGACTCGTTTCGTCCCCATGCTGAGGCTTGGTTCGACCGGCAGATGCGTGCCATCGACGAGTTCTCCACCACACTCACTTTGTGTTTCACGCCGGAACATCTCGGCATGCTCCCGCATTACACCAGTCCCCCCAAAGACTGCCAGGACTTCGCGGAGTTCACCCGGCGAATGGTGAGTCGCTATGCGCCACCTGCGGGTCTGTCTTCCACCTCACCGATGGAGAAGGAAGTCAGCGAAAGTTACGCCCAACTTGGTTGACGACAGCCAGCTGCCCTGGTTCGCCTTTACCGCTGATTCGATCGTTCTACTTAGAACTTCTCCCGGAAGACATCTTGCATCGGGTGACATACATCCAAAGTGTGCTGAGCGAGACTCATCTGCATACCCAATGCTGTAAATGCCTCTGCTGGTGAGACTTACCGGCTTTTTGAGGCCGGTTCTCAAAAGAAAGGGACTGAATTTGAAAGGCAAGCGGGTTCTAGTAACCGGCGGCGCCGGCTTTGTCGGCTCACATACTGCCGACGCTTTGCTGAAAGCCGGGAACGAGGTTCGGATATTTGACAACCTGAGCCCTCAGGTTCACCAGGATGGCAAGTCCACGTACTTGGCTGAAGGGGCGGAGTTTGTCCTCGGCGACATGCGGGAGCAAAGTCAGGTCAATGCAGCCGTCAAAGGGATAGACGTAATTTTTCACCTGGCCGCGGCGGTCGGAGTGGGCCAGTCGATGTATCAGATTTCCGACTACACGGCGACCAACAACCTCGGAACCGCGAATTTGTTACAGGCAATTCTTGATACGCCCTCGCGACCGGAAAAAATTGTAGTCGCGTCTTCCATGTCGATTTACGGAGAAGGGAACTACCTGTGCCCGGAATGTGGCGAAGTTTCGCCGTCCGCCCGTCCCTTGGGCCAGATGAAAGACAAGCGTTGGGAGACGCTCTGCCCCCGCTGTGGTGAGACTCTGGTTCCCGCACCGACTCGTGAAGATAAACCTCTCCAGTGCACTTCAATTTATGCGCTTTCGAAAAAAGATCAGGAAGAGATGACTCTCCTGTTCGGGAGCACTTACCAGATTCCGGTGGTTGCGCTGCGCTATTTCAATATCTACGGAACCCGGCAGTCCCTCTCGAATCCTTACACCGGAGTTGCGGCAATATTTGCGTCGCGACTGATGAATGGCAATGCCCCGATAATTTTCGAAGATGGCCGGCAGATGCGCGATTTTGTAAGCGTCCACGACATCGTGCAGGCAAACCTGCTGGCCATGGAAAATCACGGTGCCGATGGAAGAGCGGTGAACATCGGATCTGGACAGCCGGTCACCATTGCTGAAGTGGCGGGTGAGTTACAAAACGCGCTGGGCCTGAATGTGCCACTCGATGTGACCGGGACATACCGCGCCGGAGACATTCGCCATTGTTTTTCGGATATTGCCGCTGCCTCTGAAACGCTCGGTTATCGACCGAAAACGCGGCTTAAAGAGGGGATTCAAGAACTCGTGGGCTGGCTCAGTTCGCAACGTGCCAGCGACAACGTAGACGAAGCCATGAAGCGATTGAGTGCCCACGGCTTAGTCGCCTGAAGCATTGTGCTTTTTCCAGCACGTATAGAACGAGGGAACGATGAAAAAGCCACTGTCACTCCGCTCGGCTCTGATATTTGGAGGGGCGGGATTTATAGGGTCGAATTGGGCCCAGCATCTATTAACCACCTCAGATGCGCGCGTTCACATCTTCGATAATCTGTCGCGGCGCGGAGTCCATCAGAATCTGGACTGGCTTCGCCGGGAATGCTCCGATCCAGATCGTCTGAAAGTCACGATAGGTGACATCCGCGATGCTGCGCTGGTGCAGCGGGCGGTGCAGATGTCGAGCGAGATTTATCATTTTGCGGCTCAGGTTGCGGTGACCAGTTCTTTGGCCGATCCAAGAATGGATTTCGAGGTCAATGCGCTGGGAACCCTCAACATTCTGGAGGCAGCGCGCAAGAGTGGCCGGCAGCCATTTGTCCTTTTCACTTCCACCAACAAGGTTTATGGAAACCTTTCTGAAAAGCCCATCATTCTGACCGGTAAACGGTATTGTTCAGTGGACGAAAAGGGTATCGACGAGTCGCAGCCGCTGGATCTGTATTCTCCCTATGGTTGTTCGAAGGGAACCGCTGACCAGTATGTTCGCGATTACAACCGCATGTTTGGTTTGCCCACAGTTGTGCTCCGCATGTCCTGCATTGCCGGGCCCCAGCAATTTGGTACCGAAGACCAGGGTTGGGTTGCGCACTTTCTCTATTCCGCGCTGCAAAACAAGCCGGTCGCTATTTACGGAGATGGCCGCCAGGTGCGCGACGTGCTTTCAGTGAAAGACCTGGTCTTGGCTTTTGAAAAAGTGCGGGCCCAGGCCGAGAAAACTGCGGGCCAGATTTACAACGTTGGCGGTGGAAGCAAGAATTCAGTCTCACTGTTGGAAGTGATGGAGATGATCGAGGAAATTACCGGCAAACGTCTGCGCTATTCCTTGCACAAATCTCGGCCAGGCGATCAGCCGTTTTACGTCACGGAGTTTTCAAAGTTGACCCGGCACACCGGTTGGCAGCCCGAGATCAGCGTAAGCCAGAACATTGAAATGACCTGGAAATGGTGGCGCGAGCAGCGGGTAGAAAGCGTTGTGATGCCTATCAGCCCCCGGCCACAGCCTACGCTGGCCCAGGTTCCCGAGGCTGCTTCGTGAAGTTTGCATTAGTTAATCCGGCCTGGAGCTTCGAAGGCTCAACCTATTTTGGTTGCCAGGAACCGCATTATCCGCTGGAGTTGCTCTTTGCCTTTGAGCAGATAAAACTGGCCGGCCATCAGCCCCTGTTGCTCGATGCGCAGTTGGAAAAGCTAAGCCCCCATGCAGTGAAAGCGCGCCTGGACGAATTCCTTCCCGATTATTTGGTGATACCCACGGCGCCATCGTATTTGTTCTGGCGATGTCCGCAGCCTGAACTGCGAGTCCCAAAGCAATGGTTTGCAGAACTGGAGACTCGCGCGGTCAAAGTCGCGATTGGACCACATTCGTCGGCGACCCCGGCAGTCACCATTCGCAAATTGAACTGCGACGTGGTCATGCGTGGCGAGCCTGATCAAACCCTGGCGCAATTGCCCTCGCGCCCATGGGCAGAGATCGACGGCTGCTGCTGGCGGGACGGAGCGGGAATCCATATCAGCCATACATTTGGAGTGGCGGATATGAAGCAGTTGGGGCCGCTCAACTTCGATAACTATCCGGTTGAGATGCATTCCCATCGTCACCATGTATTCCATGGCTCCGGGCGCGGGGCTGAACTCGAATTCGCCCGCGGTTGCCCGTGGGCATGCAGCTTCTGCAACAAAACCCTCTTTCGCAATAAATTTCGCGAGCGGGAATTGTCAGCGGTTCTGCAGGAAGTGGACAGGTTGGTCGCGCGCGGGGTGGACTACATCTATTGGATCGATGAAATTTTCGGCGCCGGGAAAACGGTGCGCGAGCTCTTACGCGAGCTGGCGAAGCGTCCAATCACCATCGGCCTGCAGACTCGCATTGATTTGTGGGATGAGCAATCACTCGACCTGCTGGCAGGGGCGCATTGTATTTCGATAGAGTGCGGCATCGAATCGATCACCGAGGCCGGCCGCGATGAACTCAATAAAAATTGCCGCATCTCCACCGAGCGAATCAGCGAACTTCTGATTTATGCCAGGCAGCGCATTCCCTGGGTGCAGGCCAATCTGATTCTCACCGAACACGACGAACGCGGCCAGGTGCGCGAGTTTCAGGAAGATCTTAAAAAACATGGCGTCTGGGTGAGTGAGCCGGTTCCGATGTTCGCTTTTCCCGGCACCCCGGATTACCTCGAACGGTTTGGTGCGCCGGACGATTATGCCTGGGAGCGTGCCCACGAGCATTATCTGGCGTCTTTCCAGGACAAAGGTTTCAGCGACATTCAAGCCCAGAAACCAGTTGCGATCGGGGAACTGGAATGTACGTACTGATCACCTCGGATACGGTGGGCGGAGTGTGGACCTACACTCAGGAGCTGGTTACCGGCCTCATCCATGCCGGCCATCGCGTGACCCTGGTCAGCTTTGGAAAGCTGCCCCTGCCGCACCAAACTGCATGGATGCAAACTCTGGCCGGGTTGGATTATCGTCCCACAGAATATCGGCTGGAGTGGATGGAAGTTTCTGAGCGTGATATCGAAGAATCCAAACGATATCTGGAACTGCTGATTGCCGAAGTCGCCCCCGACATACTTCACTTCAGCCAGTATTGCTATGGCGACTTGGCGACCCATATTCCTAAGGTGGTGGTTGCACATAGCGACGTGGTGAGCTGGTGGGCTGCAGTTCACGGCCAGGAGCCTGACGACGCGCCGTGGATACGAAATTATCGCGAGAGCGTGACCAACGGACTGCGCGGGGCCGACCTGGTCGTCGCGCCCTCGCAATGGATGCTCGATCAAATTTCAAAACATTATCTGCGGCCGGGGGCAGAGATGGTGATTCACAATGGTCGGAACCCATCGCTGTTCGATCCTGATGCGGTGAAAGATGATGTTGTTCTTTCGGTCGGCCGGGTGTGGGATCCGGCGAAAAATGTTTCGCTGCTGATGCAGCAAGAACAGAAATCGCGGATATCGATTGCAGGCTGGGAGCACGAGCCGGGCAGGGAGGACAGGCATCGTAGCGTTCGCGTTCCGGCAAATGTAAACCTGTTAGGGCCCAAGTCCCAGGCTGAGCTGCGCGAGATCTATGCGAAGGCCTCGATATACGCGGCCACCTCGCGCTATGAGCCCTTCGGACTTGCGCCTCTCGAGGCGGCATTATCGAAGTGCGCGCTAGTGGTGAATGACAATCCGGTATTTCATGAGCTTTGGGGTAACGCCGCTCTTTTCTTTGCGAAGGACAATCCCGATGATTGCGCGCGCCGGATCGAGGAGTTGCGCGACGACCCCGCCCTGAGAACGAACTACGCAGACCGCGCCTATCACGTCGCGTTGGAAAAGTTCAGCGCCTCGCGCATGGTGGAGCAATATCAGGAGGCTTACCAGGAGCTCTCATCGGCGGTAAAACTTTCATGAACGGACACCTGAGTTTTCGTTTCTTCGCCCATTCATGGATTTCAGATTGGAATCACGGCAACGCGCATTTTCTCCGCGGCCTGGCCAACGAACTTGTGAATCAGGGACACGAGGTGCGCTGCTACGAGGAGCGCGACAGCTGGTCCATGCGAAACCTGGCGCAGGAGGGGCAAGACGCTGTTGCCGCCTCACTGCTGGCCTTTCGCCTCGCATTTCCTGCATTGGACGTGCGTCCCTATACCAGTGATGACGGACTCAAAGAATTTCTTGCGCGCGAGCTTCGCGGCGCGGACGTTGTCATAGTCCACGAGTGGAATTCGCCTGAGCTTGCCGGCGCCATTCTTTCGTTCAAACCTAAACTTGGATTTCGTACTTTGTTGCACGACACTCATCATCGTGCATACACCAATCCGCGGGACATTCTCCGGTTTCCGCTGGCTGAGTTCGATGGCGTGCTGGCGTTCGGCGAGGCAATCCGCAAGATTTATTTCGATGGTTTTGGCGTTAAGCGAGTCTGGACATTCCATGAGGCTGCCGACACCGCCCATTTTTTCCCGGCACCTGTTGATAAAGACATCGACGTGACCTGGGTCGGTAATTGGGGAGACGAGGAGCGCACCCGCGAATTGGAAGAATTCCTCATCGCCCCCGCTGCCATTATGGGTGACCGCCAGTTCGTAGTGCATGGAGTGCGTTATCCCGATGACGCGCTGGGAAGACTCGCGCAGTCGGGTGTCGAGTTTCGCGGATACCTTCCCAACTTACGCGCGGCCGAAATATACAATCGCAGCCGGATCAGCCTGCACATTCCGCGCCGCTTCTATGCCAATGGGTTGAGTGGGGTGCCCACCATTCGAGTCTTCGAGGCTCTGGCAGCGGGTTCTGCACTGGTGTGTTCGCCATGGAGCGACAGCGAAGGCCTGTTCCGTCCTGGGGAAGACTACATTTGCGTTCCTGACAAGGCGGCAATGATTCGCCAACTAAAAGATCTTTTGCGCGACGAAGCCGCGCGGCGGCAACTGGCGGCTAGCGGACTTGAGACCATTCGGGCGCACCACACCTGTGCACATCGAGCCCAACAACTGCAGGAAATCTGCCATGAGCTGGAGAACTGATACATGAAGATCTATGTTTTCGGATCCAGCCTGACTTCGTGTTATTGGAACGGCGCCGCCACCTACTATCGCGGAATTTATAAGAACCTGCACCGCTTTGGCCACGAAATCATCTTTGCCGAACCCGACATCTATCATCGCCAGCAAAACCGCGATTGCTCCGCTATCGATTATGCGACTGAGCGCGTGTATCAAACGCCGCGCGATCTGGATAAGGTGCTGGCAGAAGCGGGCGATTGTGATCTCATCATCAAACACAGTGGCGTAGGCGCGGATGACGCGCTCCTCGAAGCGCAGGTCGCGCTCCGCGCTTCTCCTGCAACCCAGGTCGCGTTCTGGGATGTCGATGCGCCCGCTACGCTGGCGCGGGTAGAGGAAAATCTGCATGATCCATTTCGCGAACTGATTCCGAAGTACGATTTTATTTTTACTTATGGCGGCGGCGATCCGGTGGTTGAACACTACACGCGACTGGGAGCGAAGAACTGCATTCCGGTTTATAACGCCCTCGATCCTGATACACACTACCCGGTTGCGGCCGACGAAAAATTCAAATGCGACCTCGCTTTCGTGGCAAATCGCCTGCCCGACCGGGAGACGCGTGTGGAGCAGTTCTTTCTGGCTGCTGCGGAAAAGGCTCCGAAGTTCAGTTTTCTGCTCGGGGGCGAAGGTTGGGGAACTAAAACCTTGCCCCAGAATGTGCGCTGGATTGGCCATGTGCGCACTGAACACCACAATGTGATCAACTCTTCGGCGCGCATGGTATTAAACATCAACCGCGAGTCAATGGCGCGAACTGGATTCTCCCCGCCCACCCGGGTTTTTGAAGCCGCGGGCGCGGCGGCTTGCCTGATTACCGACGCCTGGGCCGGAGTGGAACAGTTCTTCCAGCCGCAGCGAGAGATCCTGGTGGCGCACAATGCCGACGACGTCATTCGCTATCTGAACGTAATATCATCGGACGACGCCCGCCGCATCGGTTCTGCGATGCATACGCGAGCTTTGCATGATCACATTTACGAATCGCGAGCAAAGCTCGTCGACCAGACGTTGCGGGGAACGGTCCGTCAGCAGCCGGTTCTGAGCGCGCTTGAGCAATCGGTTGCATAAGGGGAGAATTTGAAGATCGTTATTTGCGGCTTGTCTATTACGTCGTCCTGGGGCAACGGCCACGCTACCACTTATCGCGCGCTGGCCCGCGCGCTGCGGGCCCGCGGCCATCGAATTATTTTTTTTGAGCGTGATCTGGAGTGGTATGCCTCGAACCGCGACATGCCTGGCCCGCCGTTCTGCCGGGTCCACCTCTATGAACAATGGCACGATGTAATCAATCTTCTGCAACGCGAATTAGCCGATGCAGATGTCGCGATGGTTGGGTCATTCTGTCCGGATGGGGTCAGGGCGATAGATGCGGTCCTGGATTCCGCCGCAAGCGTCAAAGCTTTCTACGACATCGACACTCCAATCACAGTTTCGAAGCTACGGGCGGGCGGTGCTGAGTATTTGCGCCGCGACCAGGTCCCCGGCTTCGATATATATTTCAGCTTCACTGGCGGACCTATACTCCACGAATTGCAATCCCGCTTTGGCGCCAGACAGGCGGTCCCGCTGTATTGTTCATTCGACCCTGATCGTTATGGATGGCGCGAGCCTGATCCCCGTTACGAATGCGATCTCAGCTATATGGGGACTTATGCTCCGGATCGCCAGCCGAAACTGGAAGAATTATTTTGTGCTCCCGCCCGGCAGGCGCCTGGGAAAAGCTTTCTTCTAGCCGGTCCACAATATCCTTCTAATTTGTCGTGGCCGAAGAATGTTCGCCGCACTATCCATCTGGAGCCGTTTTACCACCCCTATTTCTATTCTTCGTCGCTCTTCACGCTCAACCTGACGCGCAACGAAATGACCGCCGCGGGATATTCGCCGTCGGTAAGAGTATTCGAAGCTGCGGGGTGCGGAAGCGCCATCATCTCCGACGTTTGGCCAGGACTGGAAACGTTCTTTAAGGCCAACGAGGAGATTCTGCAGGCGCGCTGCGCGGCGGACGTAACCAGTTATCTCAAAGACTTGACTCCGGAAGACGCCCGCAAAATTGGATTGCGTGCCCAGGAACGAGTGCTCGCGGAGCATAGCTCGCGAAGCCGCGCCCTTCAATTTGAGGAAATGATTGTCTCGACGGCGCAGCTCCGCCAACCTGCGTAGGAGAACTACACTTCAGTGCAAATAAAAAAGCCAGGCTGTTTAAGCCTGGCTTTTGAACAGAAGGACGGGGCGCTACTGAACCGTATTAGCGGTAGCGCTGGGTGTGACCAGGCTCCCAGTGTTGCCTACGGCTCGAGCATACTTACGTACTGCTGCAAGGAACGGCTCGCTTCCGCTGGGCGGAGCAACTTTTCCGCTCAGAATGGTGGCGAACGGAATCATTTTGCCGAACAGAATCCGGGTCTCGTCGCGATCCTGGGAAACTTTCGATCCGCTAAGATCGATCCCGGCGAATATTCCACGGGCCCGCGAATAGCTCAGAATTTCTGCTTTCATCCTCAAATCAGTATCTGCCGTTGCATCACGGCCCAACGGCCCAGCGGCCGCCGAAGCATCGCCGCCAATTTTGAACTTACTGGAGAGCAGGGCGTCCATTCCTCTTTGGTTCATGACCAGCATGACTAAATCGACAGCCTGGCCGCCAATCTGCAGGCCCCAGCTGCCACCAGTGATCGTGAAGGGTGCGGGAGCGCTCCATCCGTGACCTGTGCGGCAGGTGGCTACTCCTTTGCCATGGCTTCCACCAAAGCCGATTGCAATTTTCACCATAGAAGGAACTACCGCAACGCACTTCGCGCCGCTCATAACCTTGTCAGGGATGGCGCTATCTTTCACGCCCATAATTTCATCGAGCACGGCAGCCGAGCTCTGAATTCGTTTTTCGATATCGGACTGGTCGTTCGGGGTCTGGGCATTGGCCCAACCCACACTCGCCAGGAACATGGCCATCGTTCCGACAGCCAGTAGAGAACTGGTAATTGCCCCTGTGTTTCTTTTCATTTAATTCTCCTCAGTTTCATTGCCAATTGGCATTTGTTTTAGTCGATCTTCTCCTCAATCTTATGCGACTCCCGCTAAGTTCCACTATCCAGTGAAGTATGTAGTTGGTTGTAAAAGGCAACTTAGAGAGCGGATTGACAGCTTGGAATCGCGAGCAAGAGCTCGCTCTACAGTCAAAACCCGGCTGATTTGGCCACAATTACCAGCCGCTGCGGCGCGGGGCCGATGAAATGCGTGGGATAACAGGTGATCAGGGTAACTTCACTCACCTGACTGGCCCGGAGTACCGAAAGATCGTCAGGCTGTACTACTTTTCTTTTCGCTACGACATAACGAAATCGCTTCGCGCCGCGAAGTATAAAAACGGCGTCGCCGGTTCTAAGCTTATCGATGTGCCGGAAGAAGGTGTCTCTATGACCTGCAATAACTGTGTTTCCGGCCGCCCCGGGTATCGCGGAGCCAGGCACGCGTCCAGGTCCCATAAGTAGAGAGTTGGGCGTCGTCCCCTCGATCACCACCGCGCTCAGGCCTATGCGCGGTATGGAAAGCTTGGTAAGTACTTCTCCCGCTGTCTGATGGGTCTTGAATTCGTGCAGCAGCTTCCGCTGTTCCACGTACATTGCGAGATAACTAGCCGCTACCGAGCTGCAGAGTACGCCCCCAGTGACCAAAAGAATTGCCGACAGCGTCCGCCGCCGGCTGCCCCGGCGTTTGGGCAACTTAGGATTGCGAAAAAGACTTCGATTCCGCCACCGCTCCGGTTGAAACACCGGCAGTGGATTGCGAATAATGCGACGCCTGCGAACGCTGGTCCCGGGGACCTGCATAAAAATTACTGTCTCGCAAAAAATCCGGCTACGAGCGAGCCGAGCCCAATTAGTCCTAACAAAGGAAGAATGGTGGAAGTCTGGGGTAATTGCCCGCCGTTTTCAGCGACCGCCCCCGCCGTACCTGCCGTTTTAGACGCCAGATCCGCGCCTGCGTGGCAATGCCTCGCAAGCAGCTTCGTCGACGTCACCTGAATTTTCGGTATCGACGCATTGCCTGAAACCTCCAGCCCAGAACCCTGTTCACCGGTTATTTCCATAGGTTGGGAATTCCGGTTTTCCAGACCATCGGTGCTTCCGGACAACGCGTAGGTTGTGCCGTGGTCATCGGTCAGGGTGTACGCTCCCGAAGCCGATGTATTCACGCAACCGGTCACTTCGACCGCATGCTGCGTATTGTTAGATTGTTTAGAATTTCGTGCTCCGCCCGAAATATCCTGTGCGAATAACCCAAGCGAGGCAGCAACCATTGCGACTGACAGAAACACGAATGCTCTGGTCATGCAAGCCCCCGTCCCGTCTTTAAATGTAAGCTGCAGCTCAGGATGCTGCCATAAGGTGATCTCAGTAACTTAGTAGAGGCTTTAGGGTAAGCAGACTAGGAGTTCTGGTTTTGCATTAAAGCGTTGCAATTACGTCCACTTCGCCCTGCTTTTCGAGCACTTGAACGTTATCCGCTTGCCTCTCAAAAAAAAGATCGACCGATGCGGCTCCGACGCGCAGTCCGCGGATGGAAAGCTGTGGAATGCCTTCGGGGAGACAGGGACGTTCGAACACAACTCTATTGCGGGCGCCTTCAATACGCAGTCCCAGGCAAGACTGAATCAATAAGAATGGAGCCGCCGCCGCCCAGGCCTGCGGCGAACACGCCACCGGGTAGAGGGTTGGACCTTCGCCCGACCGCCGCTCAAGCCCGCAAAACAGTTCAGGCAAGCGATGCAAGTCCATCACGCTGCTGACGTCAAGCAATCCGAGCATGATTTGCCCGGCGAAATTCCGAAATCCATAGCGTCCGAATCCGCTTGCAATCAGGGCATTATCATGCGGCCAGATCGAACCGTTGTGATAAGAGAGAGGGTTATATCGCGGTTCTCCTGAAGCCAGAGTGCGTATCCCCCAACCGCTGAAGAAATCTTTCCCAAGAAGGTTTTCGGCCGTTCTTCGGGCGTGCTCAGGGGTCGCAATTCCGGTAAAAAGACAGTGACCGGCGTTCGAGGCGCGTACCCTGCAGACTCCGCGCTGCTTGCGCTTTTGCCCATCCAGCGCCAGCGCGTAGATTCCCAGATCGTCACACCAGAACGCGTCTTCAAAATGTTGGCGCAAGCTGGCGGCCTGAGATTCCAGTTCAGTGCAAGTTTCCTGGTCGCCCAGCTCGCTGCTCAGATGTGCCGCAGCCAACTTTGCCGCATAAACATAACCCTGCACTTCACAGAGCGCGATCGGAGGCACCGCGATTGATCCGTCGGCATGAAATACCGAGTCGTTTGAGTCTTTCCATCCCTGTTGGACCAGCCCCTTGTTTCCGTGCGGCGCATATTCGACGAAACCATCTCCATCCACATCCCCGTAATCGTCCATCCAGTGCAGTGCCGCGCGGATATTCGGCCACAGCTGCTCAATGAGTTTCTTATCTCCCGTACGCTGATAGTATTCGCCAGCCAGCATTACGAATAGAGGAGTGGCATCGACACTGCCGTAGTAACGAGCGAATGGGATTTCTCCCAGGTTTGCCATCTCACCGTGGCGTAATTCGTGCAGAATTTTTCCCGGCTCGGCCTCGCGCGACTCGTCAACCTCGGTCGCCTGGGTTTTGGCAAGAAATTGCAGCACCCCCTGCGCGATTGACGGATCAATCCACAACGTCTCCATCGCGGTGATGATGCCGTCGCGGCCAAATACGGTACTGAACCAGGGCACCCCGGCGTAGGGATAATTTTTTTCGCGGTTGCCGATGGTCATCATTTGAATGTCGGCCATCGACCGGCTGACCCAATCGTTGAACCTGGAGTTGGAACTGTGGATCCGAGGGAATGCTTCCGCCGATGTCTTCATCTCCGCGAAGGCCCGGCTGTGAGCTTGAGGATAAGAAAATTTCTGGTTCTCGCCGCCGTAGTCGCATTCCATGCGCAAGTGGAAGCTATGCGCCTGGTTCGGCTTCAGGCGCAGATCGAAACGCATCTCCGGCCCGTTGACGAGGTCAGGCGTGGGATCGCATTCAACTCGCATTTTGCGGGTTATGTTGTCCAGGCCCGCGTAGCCGAGCACGATGCTGTTCCGGGTGCTATCTTCGTGGAGTTGCCGCCCATGATGCTCGCGCGGCGTGCCGCGCACTTCGAAGATGTCGGCAAAATCTGCTGCGAAGAAAAGGGATAATGGGACCGAGAGAGCTTCCATCCCGTAATTCACGAACTGTAATTCTTCATACGCCACTCCACACCATAAAAAACGCGAGCGTAGCAGATGAAGAGTGCCGCGAGGGATGACCACCGACCCGCCGCTGGAAACGTCAAGATTGGCGAGGTCCGCAGTGAAAAGAAAATTGTTGGGCTCGATCGTGGAGCTCAGCAGCAATGGCCGCTCGTTCCACAGCCGCAGGCCCATCTCCGAAAGGTAACGCGTGCCTTCGTAAAAAATGCCTTGCTCGCCGAGTCCCTGATTGCTGATATCCCCTAGGCGGTCGAACACGGCAAACATGGCGCCATATTTCAGGACGCGGGCGCGGTCATCTGTGGGAGCTGACTTGGTTGCTATGTAGTACTGCGGCTGGGTGAGGGTAGTTTCATCCAATTCAAAACTCCACTTGAAGCGGTGAGCGGGGTTTCCTTACGGCCCACCATTCGTTCATAGATTTTCATATAATCTCGCGCCATGCGATCAGCGCTGAAATGCTTTTCGAAATGCTTTCTTACCTGTTTGCGATCAATTTTTGCGATCTGCTGGATAGCCTCTACCGCACTTGTCTGATCGGAAACCAATTGACCGGAAACGCCATCACTCACCACTTCCGGAACCGAACCAAAAGGATACGCGATCACCGGAGTGCCGCAAGCCATGGCTTCGATCATCACAATGCCGAATGGTTCCGGCCACGCAATGGGAAACAGCAGCGCCATTGCGTTTCCCAGAAATTCATTCTTTTCCGGATATCCGATTTCTCCGATAAATTCTATATCTGCATCATCGAGCAATGGTTCGATCACGGTCTCGAAATAGTCTTGATCTGCCTTGTCCACTTTGGCGGCGATCTTCAGCGGTATGCCTGCAGCTCTCGCGATCGCAATAGCGCGATCCAACCCCTTCTCGGGCGATGTCCTGCCAAGGAATGCGAGATAGTCACCGCCCTTGGAATGAAATTTATAACTGTCAACCGGCATTCCGTGGTACACCGTGCCCTGCCAATTCAAATGCGGCAACGGCCCTCGTTGCGAGTCTGAAATAGAGACCACCGGCATTTCACTGTAAACGTTGTACAACGGCACAAGGTCGGGAATATCCAGTCTTCCATGCAGAGTAGTCAGGTGAACGTACCGCTCCCGTTTGCTTAGCGGAAAGTGCAGGTAGTCAACGTGAAAGTGGATTAAATCGAACTCATCCTTATGCCGCATCACTTGTTCCATTTCAACCAGGTGGTGCGCGAGATGGTCGATCGATTCAGGCGACAGCCGCAGTGACTCCGGGCAACCGGATATAAGCCGGGCAGTGGTCAGCGAATCGCCACTAGCAAACAGGGTGACGTCATGCCCCATGCGGACCAGTTCTTCCGTCAACCAGGACACGACCCTTTCGGTCCCACCATAGAGCTTCGGGGGAACGCTTTCATAAAGCGGCGCAACTTGAGCAATTCTCATGGTGGACTTTTGTAAGCTTCTGCCAAAGGAGGAAAGTTTTTCGCGGCGGCTGCCCTCCATAAGCAACTATAAGTGTATCAATAGCTTACAGCTAGTCAGGGTCACTTTACTATCCGGTATTTCCTGTACGTTAATTCAGGAGGGAATGGAGACTTACCACACGCCCTTATCACTGCCGGTAAGGCGAAAGGCTAGCAACGCGGATACCGCCAGCGGAGGCAGCAAAGGCAGCCGCGACATGGCCCGGAAGTCGGCATGTTTGCCGGCACTCAACAATTGCGAACCATACAGTCCGGCCGCAGGTTTCATTGGAACCCGCAAGAAATTTCCCCGGAACTGGACTTGCATGTCGGCTGCGCGGGCTTCCTCTACAACCTGACGCGGCAGCGAAACCGAGCCGCCATAGCTGTTCACGTAATTCGCAACGATCACCAGAAAGCTGGCGACGCCAGGCCAGATGCCGCCAAGTTCCGCTCCTCGCCGGAGTTCCTGGAAATTCAGCGCGCCGCTGGCGAGAAGCGCGGCCACGTCCGCCATATCGCAAAGTCGAAAATAAAAATGACGATACATGCGCTGGAGCGTCGAGATCATGATTCGTTCTTCCGGCGCCGGAACCGGGAAGTTGATTCCGTTCACCTGCTTAGTTACACGACGTTCGATGACCCGCTCCGCAAGTTGCCTTTGCTCGCCGGTCTGACCCAGATAACGTACGTGGATCTCAACCAGCTCGTTCAACCCAGGAACCTGGAAGTTCCACTTGTTGGCAAGCTTATCCCCCCAGCTGCGGGCTTCCATCTCAGCTTTAAGTTTTTGCTGCATGATCTGGATGACGCGCTCGGGTGCTCCGCTGGTATACAAATCCAGATCCGAACCCAGATCTGGCCAGTGATCGAGCGACTTGATGACTGAGACCGGACAGCCTGAATCCTGCAGGGCGTCCACGATGGCTCGCAGCCACTCAACTGCGTTAGTGATTCTTATCGTTTCGGCACGCAGCGCCTGTTGGCACCATTGTTGAACTTGAGTTTTTCCTTGTTTCGATGCCGCGACCTCTACTACATTCAACGCCCGCATGGTGACGTGGTGAGTGTCCGCAAGTTTGAGCAGCTCGCCAAAGCTCTCCTCGCTCATGGCAAAAATTTCGTCAAGTTCGCCTTGCAACCCCTCCAGATTGTCTTTGGGTGTGGAAGGGTCGTCGCCATAGCCTCGAAACATCAGCTTGGACAGCAGTTCCATGTTGCGGGCGCCCTTGGCGGAAAAACTTGGCATGATTCGGTCTCCTGTGTTTCTACCGGGATAATTCGATGTGAGTTGCAGGTTGGAGGTTGGTCAGGGTTGCCGTTGTTGTGCACCCTTGCAATCGGATACTCCAGTCTCAATCTGCGTGCCTTCTTCGTAGTCATTCCAGGTGGCGATCAGAAGAAACGGCATGGGGTGCTCGGGATCGTCAAACTGATGGAATATTTTCAGCGTGTCCTCGAATGTCGCGCCGCAACGGCGGTCCATGTGGCGGTTCAGACTCCACGATGCGCGCGTGTCATTGAACCCCGGCCAGATGGTTCCGATCACAATTTTGCCGGGGCGGTCGCCAAATTTCTTATAGAACTTTTCGAGATACTGCTTTCCCCAATCGCTGCCATCCGCCTTCCATCCGACACTCGGATGCACCCACGGATAGTAACCATCAAAATCTTTTTCGAATTGAAGCGGTGGCTGATCCTTATAGATCAGAATGGGCGGATGCTCCCACTGATTGACCGCGGCTCTTACCCGGTCCCAGTCGGTATGGCCGCGCTTGGGAAAAATGAAGATCAGCGGCCGTCCCTGATAAGTGACGTACGCTTCATGGCCGGGGGCATCTGGACCAATGTAAGAGCGATAAGCCTTTTCAAAATCGTTGAGCGCGTTGTCGGTGGCTTGGCCATTATCTTCCTCGGTCTCGTCGTACATCAGGCAGATATGAAAATTGGTTTCTGCCGATATCTGTTGCAGCAGGGCATAGCTTTTATCTTCGAACGGCCGCCGGTCGCCATACCAATCCACCGCGAACGCATATATGCCCATCTCTTTCGCCTTTTGGATTTGCTTGCGCAGCACTGCCGGGTCGAGGGTTGAATATCCAATTTTGATATGACCGGGTGAGCCAAACCAGGGCTGGTAGTCCGCGAGTATGCGCGCCGATTCCTGCAGGTTGGGTGGCTTGGAAGAGAAATTGGCCGGCTTGTGAGAGCAGCCGCTGGTGATCAGAAAAATACCGGCCATCAGGGCGACAATGACAGACAAGCCTCGCATGCTGTGAACTCTATCTTTCATGTTGGATGCTGGGCAGCAGCTCGGAGTGTCGCAATCCCTGGCTGGCTACGGTTTCTCCCCGTTCACCGCCTGAATCTGCCGCACCAGCCAGCGGTCCGCCCCGGGAGTCATGATCACCATGTACTGGGCATTGATAGGCTGGTCGTAGATGACTTTGCCGCCATCGAGAATCTGCATGTCCAATTGCACATGGTCGCGCAATTCCATCACGTCGCCGGCGGGCGAATAGAAGATGGCTTCGAGCTTGTGTCCATGATCGGTATATTTGGTCTGCAATCCGGATTTGATCTGCGAATTTATGCGCTGCGCGAAATCTGTTTTGGCAAGCCCGGTGAAATAACCATCCAGCAGGCCGGTTTTATTTCCCGCCAGGGCTTGCGCCAGGGTTTGCCAGGCCAGGGCGTAATCACGCGGCACGCTCTTGCTGGTCAAATCTTCGATTGGACGCGGGCTAACGTTATCGCCATTGAATTCGACGCGCGGCAGATCGTCGGCCGCAGAAGCGCGCAAGTCATACCCAACGACTCCGAGGAGCAGCACAGCAAGCGCTGCGAGTATGGATCCGTATCTGAACGCCGCTGCCTTCATTGTCTACCTGAGACCTCCAGCGCATTTCCGGTCACCACCCCGGACGCGACGGTGATGGTCGCCCGGCCGTCAATCGGCATGTCAACTTTGGCGACGCCGCGTTTGATCGGCACGTCTACGGTGGTCTTTCCAGTGGAATCGCTTTCGGTGAAACTCACCACAGTCCCATCCGGCACCGGATTTCCCGCGCAGTCATGGACCGGATCAGTCTCGATCAAGAAGCCCTGTTTATCGCGGCTTGCTTTAATCCGCAGATTGCATGCATCCGCAGCGACCTGCTGCACTACGCGAACCTCATCGGCATGACCAATCGATGCGCCAAGTTTCGTAGGGCCTTCTTTCCTGGCCGAAGTCAGCCGTACCCATGCGAATGCGTTTTCGGAACTGCGGGCCGCGGAAACTGGTTTCTCGTCTTTTGCCATGACGCCGAAGCTCACCGGCTCCGGCTTCAATACCAGGTTTTGGAAATTGTCGCGAACGATGGCAACCGCGCTGATGCCCTGCGATGTCCCAACCGGAATTCGCGAAGGATGAACCAGGAAACTCAGCCGGTTTGCCGCCGCCGGGATGACGAAAAAATTGGTGGCAGTACATCCATCCGAAGCGCACAAGATCGCGAGATAACGCCCGGCATGCTCCAGTTGATCGGAATCGATGGCAATGTCGCTTCCAGCCTGCACTTTGCTCTTGCTGGCGACTGCCGGTCCGATGAGATAAAACGTCGCATCGCCCGAGCCGCCGGTCTGCAAAGTGACCGCTTTCCCCGCGGTAATTTGCGCGGGAGCGTGAATCTCCGACGCCGTCACACTTATGGCCGCGGAGAATACCAAAGCCGCCGTAAACAGAAATCGCATGTTACGAAGCCACCCGGTCGTAATGATTGACCACCACGTGATAACTGTGAACGTTCTTGGCAATGTCAGGCGGCAAATCAACCGCGAAGGGAACCGGAACTTGCGGAAGCAGAGGCTGAGCCACGTAACCGTCCGACACCCAAATGACTTTTCCGTTGCTGTCGTAATAGGCGGCGATTACGTGCGGAATATCCACCACCTGTCCGCCCTCGTCGGTCAATTCTCCAGTCAAAACTTTCTTGCCCAGCGGATCTGTTTCCAGTTTCTGCTGGTTCACTTCGATAACCGGATCAGCACTGGCGGCCACCAGGAGCGCCTTCGCGTCCATGCGGACATTCTTGATTTTCTCCATGCGCATGCCAGGGAAATCAATCCGGTATGGCGTGACCTGCTTGGGAAGCAGCTTATGCGCGATTTTGTCGAAGCTGCTCTCCTCTGCGAATTCATTGCCTTGCGCGTCCAGCAAAGCGGCGCCCACGTTCACAAATGCGGGCACGGAATCTTCATTCACCACTTCGCCCACTAGCACGACGCTATCCGGACGCTGGATGGCATTCATCGAAAGTATGCGGACCTGAGGGGTATCGGCGTTCTGAACGCCCCAGTCGTCGCCGGCTCCGCGCCCGATTACATCCCAGCGCAGGTAATTCACTGCAATCACCTGTGGCGGCAGTTTGGTTCCGTTGTCAACCGGCCAGAAGACCTTCCACGCGTCTCCCATCTTCTGCACTTTCAAGTCCCGAACATCGTCAAGCGGACCCAGGGCGGTCGAATAATGTAACCGCACACGCACTGAGGATTCCTGATCGCCGGTATGAAGCGGCGATACGTCGAAGCTTTCGAGGGATGCATAGGTCATCAGGCTTCCATAGCTGCCCTCAAAGTCGCGAGTGAATGCCGTCTTATCCACGTCGTCGCGGTTCGCCAGCCGGGCATAGGCGGCGTCATAGTTATGCGATTTGATTTGCGAAAACATGAGCTGCACGGCTTTGTCGGGCGCGGTGGCGGACTGCATCTCGTGCCTCTCCACGCCGCCGGTTTGATACCACGCCACAATGATTAAAACCAGGGTCACCAACGCCAGAACGATAGGCAGCAGGCGGTTCATTATTTTGCCTCCTGGACAAGCGTGCCTTCTTCATCGTGCTCGTGCGTAGGCAACACCAGATTATTGCGGACCCGAGGACGGTCGGGAAGCGCAAACGCCAAAAAGATCGCCAGGAAGCTGCTTCCAATCGGCAGTATGCCCCAAAGAATTCCCTCAAGCGGCGTCGGCATTGCGTCAGATGGAATGGGATGGGCGGGAGGAATATCTTCCCGCGACCAAACCGTGATCGCGCCGGCGTCGTAGGTTTCCACTTTTTGCCAACCCGCGAAACTCACCAGCGGTTCGTAATAAGGATCGTGAACGAAGATGTACTTCAACCCGTAGTGTGCGGCGTGACGCAACATCATGCGCAAAGCTTCCATACCGGCGGTCCCGAAGTATTTCGCGCTGGTCAGCTGTGCGGTGCCGTAGTTGGTGAATTCAGGAAGCAGCCGGGCGGAGTTGTATTCGCCGTCCACGCTGTTGGCTGTAGTGTAGGTGGAAACTTTCGGCAGCGAGTTTCCGAAGCCGAGAGTGAGATAACGGTAACGATCATGCCCATCGCGATTCAGAAAACTGTCAACCGCGTCTACGTTAAGATTTGCGTTCGCGGAGAACGGGCTGATTGAGATCCATGCCATCGGCAGCACCAGGGTTAGGACTGCTGCGCATGCCAGGCCTAAAGCAGCCCGGCGTGGCGACCGTTCCAGCATTTTTTCCGCAATCAATCCGACGATCGGCAGCGCCATGAAACAAGCCGACAAAGTAAATCGTTCAAAAGTCAGAATTTCGAATGCGCGCTGCAAAATCCATTTGGGAAGCGGCGTAGTACCGCCGAGCCCGAAGATGAAGGTGAGCCAGAAACCCAATAGCAACGGACGCAGGCGACGGTTCGAAGAACCGTAAATGAAGATGAACGGCAGTGCGATGATCAGCATTCCATAAGGAACGAAGAAGTAGTTGGTCAGGAAAGTGAGATTCAGCAACAAATCCGAGCGGCTGGCGTGCGGAATCGGCATCTGCTGAATGGGGTGACGGATGATCGAAAGCCAATAGGGAAGTAGAACAATACCGAAAGCGATGCCGGCGATCGCGCCAAACACCACGCCGCGAATTACCACGGCACTGGCTTTGCGGTCCTCGCGGTCGATACAAGCCAGCCACAATACCGGAATCGCAAATAATGGCGCCACGAAGATCAAAGTCACGTGGTGGACTGCCCCCGCGGCCACCGTCAAAACCACGCCTTTCAGCAAAGCGCGTCCGTCAGAAGAACGCGACCAGTCATAGAAATAAGGGACCGCAAGCAGGTAAAGCGGGGCAGAAAGGGTGGTTGGAAGCTGGCCGGCGGAGTAAACCAGAAACACCAAAGCGCCGATAAAGATGCTGAACAGCGAAGCGTAGCTGCTGGCCCGTTCATCCACCCAGAGGCGCGCGAATCGGTAAATGCCAACCGGAACCAGCAGGATGGCAACCAATTGCACCAGCAAATAGGCCATGTGCAGGCCGAAGATGAAAGACAGTAATGCAATCCACTGGTGAGCCAGCGGCGGATAGGTGGCCTGTGAAAATCCGGCAAACCATTTCGGGTTCCAGGGATTAAACCAGCTGTGTGCGTAATGCGACGCAAAAAAGATGTGAAAATTGGCGTCGTAGGAATTGGTCAGCGGTAACTGCATGGCCAGCAGCGGCCCGTGAATGGCAAGCGCCATCAACAAAATTACTCGTAACGGGATCGGCCGCGAGAAATAACTGGTTTCCACTTTTGTATTTTCCTCCGCGCGCAATTGTGAGCACCTGCTTGGATTCACCTAAATCGGCTAAGGTTTGCTATTGTGCAAACATACCGACGGAAGCGTGGAACTTGGACTCAAATGGGAAAGTACCTGTGTACTGTGGATTTTAGCAGCACCGAGGTGCCGCTCTGAATCCAACCGCTGCTACTCTGAACGCATCTGATCGTTTCGAGCCCGGCCGACATTCGGGAGAAAGTGAAACAGCCGGCCGCGACGCTCGACACTGCACCATGCGCAGAAAAAAAATCTCTCTAGCCGTTGCTGTCTGTCTTTCGTTCGCCATCACCGCGACGGCGCAGACTTTCGAAGTAAATCAACCGCCCAGTCAATCCAAAAAAGGCAAGCAGAAGAAAGCCGCAACTCCTTCCGGTACCCCGGAGAATGGCATCGGCTGGGGGTCCAGTATCGAAACGGCGCGTGAGTCGCGCGCGGTTACTGAGGCGTTACAAAGAGGCGATTACCGGGACGCCATTGCGGCCGCGACCCGGGCAGCTCATTCCGCGCCAAACAACGCGGAGTTATGGTTCCTGCTCGGATATGCCGCCCGGCTGGGGAACGACTACAACCTTTCGCTGCAAGGCTACCAGAAGGGACTGGCGCTGAAGCCCGATTCGATTGCAGGTCTTTCCGGTGAAGCGCAAACCTACGCCAAAATGGGCCGGGTTGATACAGCGCAGGAGTTGCTCAAGAAGGTTCTGGCCGCTAATCCGAAGAGCGCAACCGACCTGCAGCTTTCGGGAGAGCTTGCGCTTAATACCGATCCGAATACCGCACTTGACTTGTTAAAACGGGCCGATGGCATTAAGCCGGACGCGCGCACCGATTTATTAATCGCCCGCGCTTATCAGAAGCTCAACCAGCCCGCGTCTGCGAAGCAATATCTGGATAAAGCTTTAAGCCGTGCTCCCAACGATCCCAATGCGCTGCGGGCGGTGGCCGCTTATTATCGCGATGCCGGCAACTTTGACCAGTCCATTGCAACCCTGCAAAAGGCGGTTCAGCGGGAGCCCGATGCGCTCGGCGAACTGGGGTACACCTACAGCCTGGCAGGCAAGAAAAAGGAAGCGGCGGACGCATACACCCGGGCCGCCAATCGGCGTCCGAAAGATGTCGGCCTTCAGCTGAGCGCCGCGCAGTCGCTGGTGAACATAGGAAGTTTCGAGCCGGCTTCAGATTTCCTCAAACGCGCGGAGTCGACTGAACCTAACAGCTACCGCCTGCATGCAATTCGCGGGCAGATGGATGCGCTCGAGGACCATAACGATCAAGCGGTCAGCGAGTACCAACTGGCTATTAAGAACCTGCCGCAGGCGCCCCAGGAAGGCCCACTCTATCCCGTCTCGCTGCATTTAAGCCTTTCCGAGCTCTATCGCCGGGTCAACCAGGATGCTGCCGCAGACAAGGAGCTGGCCAGTGCGCGTGACGCACTCAATGCAATTCCCGGCACAGATCAGGCCACGCGTCCAGATTATTTGCGCCTGCGCGCTCTGATCGAGGCTGGATTCAATGATATGCAGTCGGCCGAACGCGATCTCAAGGAAGCGATGTCGCTGGCGCCGGACAACGTAAGCATCACTCTGAACTACGCCAATCTGTTGTGGAAAGTCGGCCGGGATGCCGATGCGCTCGCAATGTACAAGCAGGCATTGCAGTCGGACCCCAACAATCACGCCGCATTGACTGCATTGGGTTATCTCTCGCGCGACATGAAAGACCCGGTGTCCGCGGAGAAATATTTTCTCAAGCTGGCGGAACTCTATCCCAACGACTACGTCGCCTATTTTGCGCTCGGCGATCTTTACACTGCGGGCCAAAAATACGATCGCGCGCAGGCGAATTATGAGAAAGCCCACCAGTTAGCACCAAACAACGCGCTGGTCGTGGCTGATGCCATTAATTCAGCGCTCGAGGCGCCCGGCCACCAGTTGCCGCTTGCCAAAACATGGGTGGATCGCGCGGCCGCGAATGCGGTAATTAACGACAACCCGCAAGTCATGCGCGAGCGAGAGCGCTACCTGACGTTCACAGGAAATTATCAGGAAGCGGCGGACCTGGGCTATAAAGTGATCGAGAAGCTCCCCAATGACCCCGAAGCCCCGGATTATCTCGCTTACGATCTGCTGTTTCTAAACCGCTTCGACGAAGCCTATAAAATTGTTCAGCGCTTCCGGACTGCCCGCCCGAATGACAAGGACTTGCCGCTGGTCGCTGGCTATGTGGAAGCCCACACTGGCCATTCCCGGGAAGCGGAAGCCGATTTCACTCAATCGCTGACCATCGACCCCAACGACGCAACCGCCTACATGAACCGCGGTTTCGTTCGCAATGATTTGCGCGAAAGCAGTAAGGCCGCTCAGGATTTTGAGATGGCCCTGAAGTTGAGGCCTAATTACGGGGAAGCTCACCTGGGATTGGCCTTTGCGGACCTGCAGTTGCACCGCTCAAAGCCGGCATTGCGCGAGGCTGATTTGGCCGCGGCGACGATGCCCGACTCGGCGGCTATTCACCTGGCGCGGGCCGAAGCCTACCGCCAGCAGATGATCTTCCGCAAAGCTGAGGTTGAGTATCGCGCCGCCCTGAAACTTGCGCCTAACGATGTCAACGTTCACCTTGCGCTGGCCGAAGCGTTGTACCGTCTCCATCGCTACAACGAGTCCCTGGACGCGCTGAAGAGCGGCCTGGGAGTGGTAACTCCGGGGGTTGGAACGGGCGTAAATGATGGCATCCTCTACGCCGAAATGGCTCGGGACTATGCCCAACTGCGCGATCGAAGCGATGCTTATAAGGCGATTACTAACGCCGAAAAGCGTGGCGACGACATGAAAGTTCTCATGGCCACCGGCGAGGCCCTGCTTCTAATGGGAGACAATCACGGCGCCATGCAGCGCTACTCCCGCGCGCTCGACGCGCCTGGCGCGGATCGGATCGAAGTAAGACTTGCACTCGCCCGGTTGTTTGCGCAGTCGGGACGCCACCGGGATGCGCAGGACCAGGTCGCCTTCGCCATGGCGGAGTCGCGAATTGGCGAGTCTAACGCCGTCACCCCCGAGAACTTGATCGAAGCCGGGCAGGTCCTGGTTTCAGTTGATCGTTTCAACCTCGCAAAGAAATATTTCGAGCGGGCCCAGGCTGACGGTGCAGATCAGGAATCTGTCTATCTCGGGCTGGCCAATGCCGATCTCGACCTGGGGCAAACCCAAAGCGCCATGACCTTACTCAAGGCCGTAGGCCATGATCCTGACACCGCGCAAGACTATGAGTACCTGATCGCAATGGCGAGCGCCTATCAGCAGGCGCACGAGGATGATCGCGCGCTGAGCATGTTCGCCCGCGCCAACGACGTTATGGCCGGAAACGATTATGCGCAAGATACTGAAATGCGCCTGGCCGGAGAACAGGGGCGCCAGGTTACAGAACAAGTCAGCGCCGGCCCCGAGTTCATGGTGCATCCGATTTTCGAAGACATAAATATTTACCAGCTGGATGCCCGTATTCGCGGACTGGCGTCGGATTCCACTGTGCTTCCGCCCCCGCGCTCAACCATCGAGACGCTGGGCATTGCGCATTATCACCTGAACTTCAAGGGATGGCCCACCATCACCGGGCTTTTTGAGGAACGTAACGCTCGCGGAACTGTGTCGTTTCCAAATGAATTATTAATTCAGTACCGCAACACCTATGACACCATTTTCAATACCGGAATTAATCCTGTGTTTCACCTGTTCGGGGCGACCATCAGCCTGAACCCAGGAGTGGCATTCACCATTCGACGCGACACCGCTTCTCCGTTGGAACTGAACCAGGACTTGTTCCGTCAGTTTCTGTACGTTTACACCAGTTCGTTTGGCAATTGGGTGTCGGTCAACGGCAGCGTGATCCGCGAAGCCGGACCCTTTACTGAAATGGATCTGCACTCTCGCGATGCCGCCGGGACCATCGAATTTCAGGTCGGAAGGCCGTGGGGCAGGACATCGCTGCTTACCGGATATCAAGGGCGAGATGTTCTGTTCCGCCCGCTAGTCCGCGAATATTACACCACCGACGCCTATCTGGGCATTCAACACAGGTTCCGATCTTCCTGGAATGCAGCTGTTCTCGCTGAGTATCTTCGCTCCTGGAGAGTGCAGGATGCTTCCTTTGCCACGGCCCAAGCTTTGCGGCCAGGATTTCGCCTGGACTACCGGCCACTGGCGTCGCATTGGGCGATATACGCGGATGGCACCTGGTCAAAGGGCGAGGGATTCAGCGCTTACAACAACGTGAGCAACGAAGTTGTGGTTTCCTATACCCGAGGACTGCAGCGACCTTTGAACGATGACTTGGGAGAAGTCTCGGTCAACTACCCGTTGCGCATATCGTTCGGCCTGCAACAGCAGTCTTTTTACCATTTCAATGGGCAGAACCGGAATACTTTTCTGCCCGTCATACATCTTAATCTCTTCTGATGACGCGCCCCCTCGCCTCACTCAGTCTCAGGATTTTCCACCATGGCAGATGAAGCAATGGAAGCCGCCGCGGCAATAGGTCCGCCGCCTGGATCGCGCGGCTATCGTCCAAAAATCCGTGACCTGCGGCGCGGCGTACTGAGCGGCAGCCTGATCATGCTGGTGAGCTCAGTTTTCGTCGGGGTAATAAACCTCGTTTACAACTTTGCCGTGGCCCACAAACTGGGCGCGGGGCAGTTTGGCCACGCCAGCGCAGTCTACACAGTCCTGATGTTGCTCTCGTCAGTGACTCTCTCCTTCCAGCTCCTGTGTTCGAAGTTCGTGGCGCGCAGCGATTCCGCGTCGGAGCGGATCGCCATTTATAACCTGCTGCACCGTCGTTCCTGGCTGGCGGGCTTGGGCGTCGGCATTGTGCTCTTCTTCAGCAGTTCGGCGGTAGCGAATTACCTGAACCTGCCCTCGCCCCTATTAGTGCAGTTTCTGGCGGTCGGCACGGTGTTCTACATTCCTCTCGGAACCCGCCGCGGGTTCATGCAGGGGACCTATGATTTCGTTCCCCTGGCGCTGAATTTCGCTTTGGAAGTTGTCATTAAACTGATCGGCGCCGTGGCCTTGATGTGGGGCGGTTATGGGGTGCGCGGAGTTGTCGGCGCAATCTCGGCGTCGGTGGTGTTGGCCTATTTCGTTGCGGTTCCACGCAAACATCACTTTGGCAAGGTGCAGCAAGCCACGCTGCGCGCCGGCATGGAAGAAGGCGTTCAGGCGGTGATCTTTTTCATCGGCCAGGTCATCATCAACAACCTTGACATCATACTGGTCAAGCATTTCTTCGATGCTACGCAGGCCGGAGTCTACGCCGCAGTGGCGCTGATCGGCCGGGTAGTCTACATGCTTTCCTGGTCGGTGGTGAGCAGCATGTTCCCTTTCTCCGCCGGCGCGGGTTCCAGCGAACGCGAGGGGCGGGCCGTGCTTAGCACCGCGCTGCTGATGGCCTCTGGAATTTCAGCATTGTTTATCTTTGCAGCCTGGCTCATGCCTCCGCGCTGTGGCATATCGTGCTTGGCTCAGGGTTTTCCGCACGGAGGGCCGGAATTCTATTCTTCGCTGCTGGTCCTCTACGCCCTGACCACTGCTATTTATGCTCTCAGCGTGGTGCTCATGACCTATGAGATTTCCCGCAAGATCGGAAACGTCAGCTGGCTTCAACTTGGTTTCAGCCTGGCGATCATCGTAGGGATTTATACCTTTCACGACACTTTGCGAAGCGTGATTCTGGTCCAGCTGGTGCTGATGATGATCTTGTTGTTGCTGGTCTCGCTGCCATTTCCTCCGAAGACCGTGAACCGGCTGGAGCTTCCGCATCCTCTTTCGGCGCGATACTCATTGGTTCCACATTTCCAGACCGGATTACGGAAATCCGCCCGGTCAACGAAAATGTGGTCATCGCCGAGTTCCTGCGGGGAGAGTTCTACCAGGGGGAGTTCAGTCACTTCCGTGAGCGTTCCAGTGAGCTGGTGCTGCATCCCGATTTCTCTAACGAGAAAGAGAATACTTTGCGCCGGGCCTTGCTTTATCGGCGGCGTGGACGGTTGTGGCGCGAGCTTCCGACAGACACCGAGTGGTGGGAGCTAGAGCTCGACCCCGGGGATATGGATAGGTTCCGGGTCTTCCCGCGCAATCACTGGCTGCGATCGCCGAGTTCCGAAGTTTCCTGCTCCCTGAGCCCGGAAAGCGAATTCGACCCGCTTCTGTCTCACTCCGGCGACGCTCTTTATTGAGAAGCTCCGCTCTCTGAGCGATGGAATTGAAACAAAACTCGAGTCCTCAGTTCGGTCATTCTGATTTCGATCGATGAGGCCAGCCGCTCACCATCATCGAAGGCAATCATCGGGTGACGCGCGGCAGCCATAGGCTCTCCAGACGATGTGCATAAGCGCTTTCGCTTCTTTGCGGTTTCTCACCGCACATGGCGGACTGTTGCTGGTACCAGACCGACTTCTCCACCCTCTGGCGGTACGCGAAAAACACGGTCGCTTATTACCTGAAGCACCGCCATAAGATCGCCGCCGAAATCTCCGCCCGCGCCCTCGAAGAAGCCGATCCTCAGCCCGCGCGGCCACAAGCCTAGAGAGTCGCTATCCTCCAGAGCTGCGTCGCTACGTTGGAATCACAATCAGGGATGGAGTTAAAGTGGAATTACTGCGCCGATTTTGCGTTGATGAAATCCACGCTGCGGGCTGAATAGCCATTGCCATCAAATACGGTGGAAACCGAAACATCCTGGCCCTCATTCAGCTGGCGTAGAACGCTGGGTGCAACCGCGTCCATAGAGACATCGTATTTTTTCCCGTCGCTGCGGTTGTCGATGGCAATCATTTTCCGTGACAGGTCGACGTAGGTGACGCGCCCGGCGAAAGTGAAGGTAGAACCTGGGCTGGCAAGGACGTCGATAGAACGCAATTCTCTCTGCGGGGCGAATTCAATGCTTACCAGCGCGCCCTGAACCAGGTCGCTCTCAGAACCGGTTTGATTTCCTTTGAGTATGGTTGCGTTCGACAGCAGGTGCAGCCGCAAGGGCTGGCCGGACAGCTCGTCTCGGACAGTCACCGTCCGGTGTGCGGAATCAAAATCCATGATCTGCCCGCGGCCCACGCCGCTCTCCGCGGAAGTGCGAATCCAGATGGTTTTCGCGAACACCCGGTCTCCGTTCAATTGGGTATCCAGGTAAAGTCGTTGCCCTTGCTTAATCTCGCGCTCGGTGATGGGCTTGCCGTAAGATAGAAATGCGTGCGGGTATCAAAATGCACCTGCATTTTTCGGTGGGTGCCGAATGGTTCGAAGACCATATGATTCATCACTTCATCAAGGCTCACCACGACGCCGCCCATTAGGGTTACAGTGTTGTGCTTAAGCGGCGGCAAGTCTAGAAGAGGATCGTAGTCTTCACTGCGGGCGGCGTTCGAAGCGCTGGCGGGAGCGGGCGCAGAGGTGCTATTGCTGGTCCCCTGGTTTTGCCCAAATCCGGAATTAACCGCTAACGTCATCCCAAAAATCACCGATAATATTGCGACAGGTTTGCGCATGATTGTGCTCAGCCTTTGGATGCCGCCAAAGCCGGTCGGGTAGCCAGAGTTGCTGGTGTTACGGCAGTAAACGCGAACTGCTGGATTGGCATCCAAAGCTATCGTAATCAAGGTTTAAGCCCGAATGCACTCAGCTTCCAAATACCGAAAGTTCAGCCCCGTCGCGGTGGCCATTTTGTCCGTCTCTTTGGCGCACGCCGGAGGCCTCAGGATCACCATTCCCAAGCGCTCCGACGCTACGCCGGTGCAGAAGCTGAACCGCGAGGGGGTCAGGGAAATACAGCATCATCGTCTGCAGAAGGCGGAAGAGCTCTTCTACCGCGCCTATCTCATCGACCCTGACAACCCTTTCACGCTTAATAATCTGGGATACATCTCCGAATTGCAGGGCAAGATCGATCGGGCGCAGCATTACTACCAGCTCGCAGCTAAGGAGAACAATTCGGAAACCGTGATCGCGATGTCCAGCGCTCGCAACCTGGAAGGCAAAAAGCTCAGCGATGTTACAGAGGCCTACGGCAACCTGGAACTGCGGGTAAATCGCGGCAACATTGAAGCCATGACCCTCCTGGAGCAGGGAAGAAGCCAGGAAGCGGAAGATGTGCTGCAGGAGACCCTGAAATTAGACCCGCGAAACCCATTCACCTTGAACAATCTGGGTTTCACCATGGAAAAGCAGGGCGACCCGGAAGCCGCGCTTCGCTACTACAACGATGCCTCGATTACCCATTCGACCGAGCCGATCGTGGTTTCGCTTGATCCTAAGGCGCGCGGAAAAGCCATCAGCGACGTCGCATTTAAGAACGAGCAGGCGGTTCGAGCTCGGTTACAGTCTCAGCAAAGCGATCAGGATAAAGCAGCGCGGCTGAGCGTCCAGGGAGTTTCAGCCCTTAATCACAATCAGGACCAGAAGGCGTATCAGGATTTCCGCGAGGCGTACAAGCTCGATCCGCAGAGCGCGTTTTCGCTCAACAACATGGGATTCGTCTCCGAAGCCCTGGGCGATAAAGAAACTGCAGATGGGTTCTACTCGTCCGCGCAGCATGGCGATGAAGCCAGCGCCCCAGTCAGTGTGGCCAGTCATCACGAGATGGTTGGGGAACCTGTAGGCACGGTGGCGGGCACGAACTCGCAAGCCACGCAGGCAGATCTGCAAGCCGAAGCCGAGGCCAAGCGGCGAAATCACGCGCCTATCGTTCTGCGACGCCGCGACAATACTCCCGTGACAATGCCGGAGACCCAGACTCCTCCAGCTCAGGGGCCCGCCAATCAGGGCTCGCAGCCGCCTCTCGACAATGCTCCGGTTGAAAACACCATTCCGGGTCCTCCGCAATAACGAGGTACATTCCTCTGATCGAATATCTGTTAATAAGATGTACCTTGGTGTATTCAGTTAAGGCTTTCCGCTGATTGCCCATGTTCTTGGGCATACTTTAAGCTCCTCGCATCAACTACTTAGGGTTCTGAAGCATGCGGGCCTCCTGGGTCCGCGTCTGACCCGAATTTCGCGGAGGGGCAATGAAAAAAATCACCTGGCTCGCAGTAGTGTGTCTGTCGTTCTTAGGATTGATCGGATCTAGCGTGAAAGCCCGAGCCGAATCAACCATGAACTGTCCGTCAGGAACCTACGACATGCTGGACTGGATGACGCTCGACTCCGATCTCCGGGGCACATATCACGTGACCGGAACCGCAAACCCTCTTTACACCAACATGCTGGATGGAAAGTTTTACTGGACCAAGGGCGGCAATGGTTCGCCGTGGGATATTCAGCTCTACGACAACAATTTTATCTACCTGTGGATCACTGAATACAACTGGAGCAATGCTCACACCTTTAAAAAGTTTGCGCAAAACACGAATCTGCCACTGGTTCCGCGTTGTGCCAAGGCCGGCTTTCCGGGGTCGGTGATTCACGTGCCTAACACTTCCTACCAGACTTACAGCGATTGCACGCACTACAAGACGCAGAATTTGTTGAAAAGCATCAATCAAGTCTGGGGACCGTACTGGGTCAATCTAGGGGGAGGCTTGCCCAGCAGCCTGAAGGTGCTGGTTGCCAGTTATCGTTACAACTGCAATTCCAATTACGCCAATTGTGGTGACAAGGAAGAGTATTACCTAGCGCAAAAATTTGGTCTGGTGCAGTGGGTGCACTACCGGTTGATATCGGGGACGTACAAGCTCCAGCAGAGGACGATATTCAACAAACTTGCGGTTGGGACTACGAATCCGTCTTTCCCGTGCTTTTAGTCCGTGACTATTCGGTGCCAGTCTTGCGTTGCCGTTCGGCTGGCCCTGTAGAAGCCACGTACGCTACTTCGGCGAGCCCTGAGCTGTTACCGGCCGCAGCGGCAGCCGAAGCGTTCCTGGATTCCGAGCGTAAAAGCGTCTTACGCGCGTTGCGACGCACCAATATATCGCGCATTGGCATCCAGCGTGGAATTTTGCGTAAAGACGAAAGCGAACGCATCTGCTCGAGTTCCTGCCGCAATTCGAATGTGCGCAGGTATTGGCGGATGATTTCGGGCATGCTCATGCGTAGCGCCGCCGAAACATTCTGCATTGCCATTTCGATCTGACGATCTCGATTTTCGAGCAGGTCGATCAAATGCTGCGCGAGTTCGCCGGTCTGTCCCGCCGGGAAAAAGTCGATTGCCAGCCCTTCTTCCTCTGCCAGTCTCCTGAAATCGGGAATGTCGGACGCCACAACCGGAACTCCGTACGTACATGCCAAATGCGCAATTCCGCTCGATCCGGCCGACGAAGTGTAGGGCAGCACGGCAACACTGGAACTCTGGAACAACTGCGGAATGTCGTCTTCGGCAACGTAACCGGTAAAAATCACGTCAGAGCGGGAAGCCAGTTTCTCGCGAATGGATTGCAGGTAGCCGGGCGTTTTCGGATGATCGGTGCCGGCAATAACTAATCGGGCATCCGGAATTCTGCGCGACACTTCCTTAAAGGCCTCGACCATCGGCTCCAGGCGCTTGTAGGTGCCCCACTTTCCGAAGGCCAAAATGCGGTGTTCGGGATTTCCCCGCAACGCGAGATCTGGATATTCCGGCCGGGCAGAAAAAATCCCGTGACGCCGGACATAAACCGAACCGCGGCCGTACTTTTCCACCAGCACGCTACGATATGCCGGAAGCATGACGGAGACTGAATTTGCGAAAAGCACCAGGTGTGTGGCCAGAGCGCCACCCCATTGATAAAGCTTCGGAAACCTTATGCCTGCGTCGTCGAGGTTCACCGTCTCCATTAACTGATGCAGCGTCACGTGGGTGTAAAACCCCGCCATGCGCGCCAATGCAGGGGTTGCGATTCCCATGAACGCCGACGGAGGCGTGCCCCCGAAGCTGGCGAAGCCGAGGTTGAACCACACCACATCGGGCTTCTCCTGCTTGATGGCTCGCAACAGGCGCCAGGGATTGCTCAGGCTATTGAACTTCCAGCAGCGGTTGACAGAGAAGCCGTCTAGCTCAGACTGCGCCGGAGAATACTGGTCGCCCAAAATCTTGAGTTCGATTCCAGGAATTCGTTGCAGCTCGCTTGCTATATGGAAGCCGTATTCGTTCAGCGCATCCCGGCTTGGTGGAAACGACGTTACCAGACAGATTTTCATTTACTGCCCTTGTCCGAAAATCGCATATCGCGAAAGTTTTCCCAGCAAAGTGAAGTAGTGAAGTGCGACTTTAATGTCCGCCTTGCTCTTTCCCGATTGGCGAGTTGCGAACTGGAACGGTATCTCGCTGGTCTTCTTGATTCGACCTTTTACCAGGATCTCCAGCAGGATCTTGAATCCTTCCGGCTGCAGCTTAAGATCATCGATGCATTGACGCCGTACTACGAAAAATCCGGAGAGTGGGTCTGAAACTTTCAGACCACGGCCGCGCAACGGAGCGGTGGCCAACAGTGTGCTGCACCGCGAAACGAAAACCCGGAATTTGTTCCACTCTCCCAGGCTGTCACCGTTGCCGGAAACATAGCGGCTCGCGATAGCAATATCGCCCCCGTTCAGCACCGGGTTCAGCAGCTCCGGCAAGAGCTCAGGCGGATGCTGCAGATCGGCGTCGATCACGCCCAGGAAATCAGCGTCGGTTTGTGCCCATCCATGAATGACCGCGCCCGCCAATCCGCGTTCGCCGTGACGCACGAAAACCCGTACGCGAGGATCATTGGCTGCGCAGGCCCGACCCACTTCGGCAGTTCCGTCGGTGCTACCGTCATCAACGATAATGAACTCGCAATCAACCGGCGCTTGGGCAACCGCGACGCTTAGTCTTTCGAGAAGTACTGGGATGTTTCCTGCTTCGTTAAGTGTCGGAATTACCAGGCCTAGCTTCGGTCGATTACTCATTGGGTCCCCGTCCTAAATTCAAAGTCAATCAGTTCAGCTCAAATACTTGGATGTCCCTCAACATCAACACGTTGGTCTTCTTGCAATCGGAACTGCTGTAATTGGCGCGATATAAAACCTGAGTAGCTCACGCGGCCACGGTAGAACCTGGCTGCGGGTGAAAAGACCTGTCCAGAGCCGCATTCAGCTCGGAAATAATGGCAGCATGCACGCTGTCCGGATCGCTGGCAGGCATCAAGCTCAGCGGCGCAAATTTACGAAGCTCGAGATAAGAGCTCCGGTATTGCCGCATAAAATCGATCGGATACTCAGGCTTTCGAGCGCGCGCCTCTTCCGGCACGGCATCCAACAGATAAGAAACGTCGGTTTTAGGCGCCAGCGCCAGGACGAACCGCGCGTAAGCGCGTGCCAGCCAGTGTTGCATTGGCAGCGCGGCCAGCTGATCGTAGATGTAGCGGTCAAAAATTATGACTCCGCCGGCGTCGCTGGATCGTTCGCGATGAACGATTTGGCGCAAGCGGATGACGTCCAGAATGTGCAATAACGATCTGCCTGCGAGCAAAGGGAATGACCGGGTGTTCTTATCATTACGGTTAGCCGGCTTGTCGGGCGAACCCACATTCCCATCGCTCTGCAAGACCTTCTTGCTGAATCCGGACCGCATGGATGAGAGTACCGCCACATTGTCCCAAAACGTGAGTATGCGGACGGAAAGGCCTTGTTGCGTAAGGTATGCGCGCAGCTTTTCGATTTGAGTACTTTTGCCTGCGCCGTCAATACCCGAGAATGTAATCAGTAAGGGTTCCAAGAAAATCAAACCTCGCAAATAAAAAGTTAAACCGCAAAATCTCAGTGCGTCGGAGCATTGGGAACGCGGCTCGGACTGGCCGCCGATAAGGCCGCCACGGTACCCAGAGCCACTCCCGCGCCGGCGATAAAGCCGAAACGAATAAGCCAAGTTCGAATCTGTCGTTGTTTAGGAGGCGCGATTGCTACCCCCGCGGGTTTTGAGGCGGTAATGCCGCTCGCCTGAACCGTAGGCGCCACCGCGGTGCCGCTGGGCTGAGGTGCAGCCGGGGGAACGTTACTTGGGGGAGCTGGGCTCGCCGCGCCAGTAGCGGGCGTCGAAGAGCGGCCAGGGTTCTCCGGCAGCTCAACCGGCGGCTGGGTGGAATTTTGTGCAGGCTGTGCTGTCTGTGGCTGCTCTTGCGCTATCAGCGGCACTGCCGCAACGCTCAATACAAACACTAGGAGACAGACCGTTGCCCGATGAACGATCCGATTCATAAAACCTCCGCCCCGGCGCGCGATTATGCCGCCACGGGCTGCGCTTGAGAAACTTTGTCCGTGACGCCCTCGTCGCTTTCGCTAGTCAGTTCGGAAGTGAAGCTCGAACTCGCGTCGAACGCCGGAAATTTACTGAACAACTGGTCCATACGCGTTAGTTCAAGAAAGACTGCCGCCTCCGGCGACATTTCTCCCAATTGCAAAGCCCCATCATTTCGGGCAACTGTTTCCATGCAGTCCAGCAGACCCTCGAGGCCGGCGAGATCTATCTCCCGCACGCGCGAAAAGTCGACGACTATCCGGGGTGATGTGTTTGACTGTCTACTTTTTAGTTCCCGCCCGAGCCGGCGCGCCTCTTTGCCCCCAAATGCCTCCGGTAACTTGATCATGATTGCGGACTGCGTTTCCATATCTTCTTCCCCTGGGTCCTGCAACAAGTGCAGAAACTTAATATCCATTCATTTTGTACTGCTTTGCTAACTTCTTCGTTTGTTATCAGCTTCTACTCTGCATATATACAGATGCTAATTGTTAACAACTGGTTCACAAATTATTAATAACCCTGTGTTCCCATTTGTAGCTTGTTAAGCAACATCGACCCGACTCCGGAGAGCGAGAACGATTTTGTTGCGCGAATCAGTTGCGGATCGGTGATCGATAATTCTGTTTTTCGATCCAAGTGAAACATTTTTTGATTGCTGACAATGGAGCGGCGCACATTCAGACCTAACCCCACGTAGGTCTCCTGCAAAATCCAGGACTCATCTACCGTCGTACTGCAATCGATTTCACAATCGCGTTCAATCGCCGTGGCTCCGCTGATGTTGGCGCATGCCGCGATGCGGGTATTCGCCCCAATAAAGGCCGGACCGTTGATCTGCGCCGAATCATCCACTTCCGCGCCAGCTCCCAGCCATATGCCATCGGCCACTTCTTTCCCGATCGGCCGGAGATCGCACTTGCCGTTCAGTGCATCCTCGACCAGCCGGCGGAAATCCTTCGACTTGCGCAGCCGATTTACATAGCCGTGGTAGAAGAAATGCTCTTGTTGCGGAATCAGAGCGCTCAGCGCCTTCCTGGGCCCATCCCCGGACTCCCGCAGAGAATTGGCATTTACAACTGCAACATCCAGTGATTGATCAGCTGCGTAAACCTGCGTCAGCGCGGCGCCACGTTCGGCATGGAAGCTGAAAAGCTCTTCGTAGTCGAGTTCGTTATAGGTGCTGGTGCGTATTAACAACAGAGTGTCAATGCCCTGGTGGAGAATGCGTGCGACCGATTTCTCCCATGCGGAGGTGAAATCGTTCTGAACATTCGGCCTGGAGGGTAATAATTGATTGAGAGTCGAACCTTCAGGAATTACAGCCGTTGACGCGATTCCTGCGTCCTGGAGCTTGCCCAGAGTTCGATCCAGCAGGCTTTGTCCCAGAATGTCGAGTTTCGCGTCTGGAATGTTTGTGAACCGCGTCCGCCGGCGATTGGCAGAAATAACGGAATCTGCTTCGTTCCCCGTTCTTCCCGCCAATGTCAGGATTGCGCCGATTTGCACTTTTTTCTCTCCAAACTTCTTACTGGATCTGGTCCGTACTAGTTACAACCCGGCATCAGGCAGCATTACTCGCAGCAATTTGCGAAACTACTGGAAAAATTGCCCGCGGGAATTCGCGAGTGAGTTCCTCGGAGTTCCAGCGAACCGCCTCGCGGCGGGTGCGCGAACGCTGTGCCCGGCTGACAATCGCCTCATTGTCCTGCTGCGTACGTCCAAGCAATTCACGAATGCGGAGTTTTGCTTTGTGGAGCTGCGATTTAGAGTTGCCTACTGAACAGTCGAGCAGTTCGGCGATCTCCTGGTGTTCGTAGCCCTCGACTTCATGCAATAAGAAGATGGTCCGATATCCATCAGGAACTTCCTTGATTGCGCGTGCCAGCGCAATGCGATCGACCGATCCGGTTAAACGATCGTCCCGGCTTCCGTATTCACGCCGGACGACTTTGGCGTCCTGGCTGTATGGTTCATCGAGAGAAACCTGCTTCAGGGCTTTCTTGCGGAAGTGCATCAGTACGGTATTCACCGCTATGCGATAAAGCCATGTCGATAATGCCGAGTCGCCACGGAAAGTAGCGAGCTTACGGAATACCTGGAGAAATGCATCCTGGGTGAGGTCTTCCGCCTCAGCCGTGTTGTTGGTCATGCGCAGGCACACCGAATAAACTTTTGCCTTGTGAGCATGAAATAAGGAAGCGAACGCATCAGAGTCGCCGCATTGGGCGCGCTTTACTAGGTCTAGGTCGGACTCAAATCGTGCGAGAGCATTGGTGTCGGTGGTGGTGGTGGTCACTGGAACACTCCTTTCAAACTGCTTGTCGTTCGTTCGGTTGCGATTCGCCGTTATCACAGTTATGAAGTTAGAATTCTTTGTGCAAATGGTCTATCCGGTGAGGTCTGTATCCGTTAGCGAACGTTCCTGTATCGCTTTGAACCGCAAGAAGTTTGGGCTGATTCGCAAAATGAACAGAATTGGCGCGGGTGCGGAAGACTTTTCACCAGAAGTGGAAATATTTTCTCCATGAGGGTTCCTGGACAGGGCATCTAAGGGTGGCGTTGCAGGTTCTCTTCCATCTTCTGACCAATCGGTGACCAATAAGGCATTTTTTGGTACCAGTGAGTCAAATACTCGTCCCTGCAGAAAAATCTCGGCTCCAGTCGCGATACCGGTGCAGGAGGGGCCAACCTCCGCAAGTAACTTCTCCGCTACATGAAAGTCCTCACTCGAATTACAGATTTCGCAGGATTGTGACAACTACGCAGTGCGCTTAATCTCGGCCTATGAACGTTGCCCTCAATTTGCCTACCTTTCGAGCAGGCGCCGGCGCAATATAGAGTCGGCTCCTGCTTCTCGCCTCCAACCTGGCTCGGGTAGGGAAGTTAGGCAACATCAATCCGAGCGAAAATACTAAATTCCGCTCATAACATTTAAGCGAAATCCAATCTCATCCGGGAGGTATTACTGTGGCCGTTGAATCTCTAAATGAACTCTTTGTGGAACAGCTTCGCGATCTGTACGACGCGGAACATCAACTAATCAAGGCACTTCCAAAAATGGCGGAAGGCGCCAGCTCCGACGAACTGCGCCAAGGTTTTGAAGAACACTTGGAACAGACCAAAGGACACGCACAGCGCATCGAGCAGATTTTCGAGCAGCTGGGCGAAAAGGCCAAAGGCAAGAAGTGCAAAGCCATGGAAGGCCTGGTGAAAGAGGGAAGCGAGACGCTCGAAGAAGACATGAATGAAGACGTAAAGGATGCGGCCCTGATCGCTGCCGCGCAACGCGTGGAACACTACGAAATCGCAGGCTACGGAACTGCGCGGACCTTTGCCAATCTCTTGGGAGAGCGGGAAGCGGCTTCTTTATTGGAGCAAACGCTCCAGGAAGAAAAAGAGACCGATGCCAAACTCACCCAACTGGCCGAGGGTATTAACGTTGCTGCTGAACACCTGGGGGAAAAGAAATCAAAGACTACGCGTAAGAAGTCGGCCGCTTAGTTTCGCAAAAAATTGAAGACGGCAGCGACCACTCGCTGCCGTCTTTTTTGTTTTCTTGAAACTTCTTCTATTCAATGCCCGCTTGAACCACGTGAACGATATTGTTGCGTACTGCGTAAAGCACCAGGTCGCTGACCGAATGCAATTGCAGCTTGCGCATAATGTTGGAGCGGTGCGTTTCTGCCGTCTTCACACTCAGGCCCAATGCAACCGCGACTTCTTTTGTGCTCTTGCCCTCGGCAAGCAGTTGCACGATTTCCCGCTCGCGCGGCGTCAAACGATTGCGGCCGGCAGTCGGGATCGGCGCGCCAGGAGTTCCACCCTTCAGGTATCCTTCCAAAACCATGGTCGCAACTTTTGAAGTGAAATAGGTCTTATCGCGGCGTAGGGCTTCTACTGCGGCGACCAGATCGCGGGCGGCGTCGGATTTCAACAGGAAGCCGCGCGCTCCGGCATTCAGAACCTCGCGCACCACCTGATCGGAATCGTGCAGCGTCAAAATCAACACACGAGCTTGCGGATTCAACTTCAATATTTGTCGCGTCGCCTCAAGCCCGTTCAGTCCGGGCATGCCGATATCCAGAATCACCACGTCAGGCTTCAACTGCTGCGCTTTATCGACGGCTTCGCGTCCATCGCCCGCCTCACCACACACTTGCCAATCATGCTGCGATTGAAGCAACGCCATCAATCCTTTGCGGACCACCTCGTGGTCGTCAGCAATTAAAATCCGGAATGTTCCCATCTTGCACCTCTCGTTGAACCTGGATAGAACATGGTCGCAGCTACTTTGAAATCAGAAGCTGCACCCTTGTTGCCAAACCGAACATGTAAGCATAAACAGGGAGAATGCAGTATTACCAGTTTCCATTCACGTAAATTTTACAACCAGACTATAAGCTCAAGTGCGTAATAAATCTGATCAGCACTCTTTTGCACTTGGGATGGTACTTCCTGAGACAGCCAGTTGCGGTCTTTCTTTCGCCCGCTCATCGATCAATGCAACTTTAACTCCCCGGGTAGGCTCAAGTACTAGTGTCATATTGGCGGCGCAACGGCCACAAAGCCACAAATGCAGAGTCTGGCGCTCCGGATGCTCATCGAAAGGCGCACATTTCTCATCGCTGGCAGCGACCGATATCGAAACCACCTCGAACTGAAACAGCCGCCCCTCTGAAAAAGAGTGTAGCGGACGGTTGCAACCTTCATTTGCGCAGTATGCGAGCATTTGCATCCCAGTGTTTGCTGCGTTTCTTCGAACGTTCGGATCGAGCCGATGAAACCTTACAGCTAAACCCCTAACCCGCCAATACAGTGTCAACTGTATTTTGCCAGGGGCTCCTACGGCACTAAACAGTTAGATGCGATACCGTTCCCGTTGGCTCAAAGCATTTGCGAAGAGAAGACAAAACTCTGTAATGACACCTCATCTCAGCAGATATGCCGTCACCATCCTCGCCGCCTACTAAACAACCAGGCGATGCCACCGCCTTCATCCCTAAGAAACCTTCAATCGAGAGTCTTAGAGACGCAGTGCGAAAATGTAAAGCCTGCGATCTGTGGAAAAACGCTACACAAACCGTGTTTGGCGAGGGTGACTTTAGGCCAACACTCATGCTGATCGGTGAACAGCCGGGCGATAAGGAAGACATCGCTGGACATCCATTTGTGGGACCTGCCGGCCGTGTTCTCGACGAAGCTCTCGAAGCTGCAGGAATTGATCGCAAAGATGTGTATGTCACTAACGCAGTCAAACATTTCAGCTGGAAACCCGCCGAACGTGGAAAGCGCAGGATCCACAAGAAGCCCCGATATTCGGAAGTTAAGGCCTGCCGCCCCTGGCTGGACGCAGAGATTGCCGCCACCAGGCCGCAGGTCATCGTTTGCATGGGAGCGACGGCAGCGCAGGCGTTGCTCGGCAAGGAATTCAGCGTCACTCGGGAGCGAGCCAAGTTTTTTCCAATACCCCTCGCGCCCTGCGTAATGGCAACGGTTCATCCATCGTCTATTCTCCGCGCTCAAGATGAAGAATCACGACGTGAACAGAAAGAAGCATTCATTGCCGACTTGCGAGTTGCAGCTGCGCAGATCAAAAAGCAGCGCCGCGCAGCATGAAGTGGCTTAGCCCTCGTTACACCTTCTCCTTCCAGCGAGTACAGTGCTCATCCGATGCCTGTTAATCTTTCTGGTGACTAAACTCAAGTTCTGGTTATGAATTCCCTTAAAAGTGCAGGCAAGCATCCACCCGCCGAGGATGACGATGAGCACACTCAGCGTCCGCCCGGCCCGATCGAGCCTGAACCCGATACTCCCGAGCCGGACGATGAAGAGGACCACGGCCTGGATACTGGCGTCCAAGTTCGTTCTGAATTGAGGCCATCTTTATGAGTTTGACCCGATCGCTGGCGCGAAAGTTGATTTTTGGTGGCGCAGTAGTCTCCGGCGCTGGTGTTGGAATTGGGGCGGGCGCGATTGCAGGTCTGGGCCTTGCCTACTGGGGATTTCGACAAGCACGCCGCTACAGGCTCAACGATAAAGTAGTGGTTATCACCGGTGGGTCACGTGGTCTGGGGCTGGCAATGGCGCGTGCCTTCTTGCGTCGCGGCGCAAAGGTCGCGCTCTTAGCACGCGATCCTGAAGCCCTGGAGCGCGCGCGGCAGCTGCTTGCCGGCTTGGGAACGGTTTTTGTTCGTCCTTGCGATGTTCGCGATGCAGCCCGAGTCAATGACGCCATGCGCGATGTTCGTCAGGAGTTTGGCGACATCGATGTCCTGGTGAACAACGCGGGAACCATAACCGTGGGCCCGATGGATACCATGACCCCGGATGAATACCGCGAATCGCTGGAGATATTTTTCTGGGGCCCGCTGCACGCAACTTTGACAGTGCTTCCCGAGATGCGAAAACGCCAGAGCGGCCGAATCGTAAATATTTCTTCAATCGGGGGAAAAATAAGCGTTCCGCACCTGCTGCCCTATAGCGTTGGAAAATTTGCGCTCTCCGGATTTTCGGAAGGCCTCCGCGCTGAACTCAGCCGGGACAACGTGTATGTCACTACGGTTTATCCCGGACTGATGCGAACCGGCAGCCCGCGCAACGCGGAGTTCAAAGGCAACAGCCGCGCCGAGTACACCTGGTTTTTATTGAGTGATTCAACCCCGGGATTTTCCATCAGTGCGGACCGCGCAGCTCGCCAGATTGTGCGCGCTTGTGAATACGGAAGCTCACAATTGGTTCTCGGAATTCCGGCAAAACTTGCAGTCAAGCTGAATGCGCTCTTTCCTGGAGTTTCATCCACCACATCGGCCATTGTGAGCCGGGCCCTGCCTGGCTCCGGAAACTCCGGACACGCGAAAGCAAAAGGCAAAGACAGCACTACACCGCTCACTGAATCCTGGCTATCGTCGCTCGATCAGCGCGCAGCCAGAAAAAATAATCAAGTGCAAAATCCAATACCGGTGACCTCATGACAATTACTACGAATCTTGCAGAAAAACAGGGCGCAAAAGCACTCTCTGATCGCGCCGCAAACCCGAACGTTGAAAACCTGCTGACTCTAGCGGCGGGAGCGTCGCTGGCGATTTACGGCGCCCTTCGCCGTGACTGGTTCGGCGCAGCGTTAGCCGGCAGCGGCGGATACCTGATCTATCGCGGCGCGACGGATTTGCGGCGTCCATATCAGGGTCGAGTACGGGTAGCGTTCACCATCAATAAAAGCCCGAGGGAAGTTTATGATTTCGTGCGCAATCCCAAAAACTGGGGTGCATCCCTACGCGAACCTAAATTTGAATGGGACGGCCAGCACAACATCACCCTGCGCTTCGGAAACGAAGATGGAGCGGAATTCACGTCGCATGTCGAGCTCACCGATGAGAGGCCGGCAGAATTTATAGCCTGGGCATCGCAAGACGAGATCCTTGAGCATCGCGGCGTGGTGCGCTTCAAACAAGCGCCCGGAGATCGCGGCACGGAGATCAGCATCGCGCTGGAATACAAATCCCCGACTAGTCGGATTTCCCATGCGCTGGCCGCGCTGGCAGGATTGCATCCCGAGCAACTGGTGCGCGAAGGCCTGCGCCAGATCAAGCAGCTTATGGAAACTGGTGAGATTCCCACCACCGAAGGACAGCCCGTCGGAGCTCGGGGCATCAGCGGTACCACCAAAAGGATTCTTTATCACGAACGGCCGGCGGTTGAACCGCAGCCTGAAGAGCGATTGGCCGGCGATTAGAAAATTTGGCGACTAAAAAATTTAGGAGGAAGTGTGAAAGCGCTTTGTTGGCAGGGAAAAAATAAAGTTGAAGTTGAGCGCGTGAATGACCCGGCGATTCTGAACCCGCGGGACGGCATTGTGCGAATCACTCGTACCGCCATTTGCGGATCGGACCTTCACCTCTACGATGGCTACATTCCAACCTTGGAAGCTGGGGATGTCCTCGGCCACGAGTTCATGGGCGAAGTTGTCGACACCGGCTCCGAAGTCAGCCGCGTCAAGAAGGGGGACCGTGTAGTGATCCCTTTTACCATCGCCTGCGGCCAGTGCGGGTTCTGCAAAAAGAATCTGTGGTCGGCTTGTGACAATACCAACCCGAACGCCTGGATGATGGAAAAACTCTACGGATATTCAGGCTCCGGTTTGTTTGGTTATTCACACATGATGGGCGGTTACGCCGGCGGTCAGGCGCAATTCGTGCGCGTGCCATTCATCGATGTCGGCGCGGTGCAGATCCCCGATGGCATCGAGGATGAAAAGGTGCTGTTTCTTTCAGACATCTTTCCTACTGGGTATATGGCCGCGGAGAATTGCAATATTAAACCCGGCGACGTGATTGCCATTTGGGGATGCGGTCCGGTTGGTCAGTTCGCTATCCGTAGCGCGTTTTTACTTGGCGCGGAACGAGTGATTGCCATTGACCGCTTGCCGGAGCGTTTGAAAATGGCGCGTGCCGGAGGCGCTGAAGTTATCAACTACGAAGAAGTGGACGATCTGGTGACCGAGCTGAAATGGATGACCGCCGGCCGCGGGCCGGACGCTTGCATGGATGCAGTCGGCCTGGAAGCCCACGGAACCGGAGTTGCCGCTGCCTACGACTACACCAAGCAACGGCTCAAATTGTCCTTCGATCGCCCCACGGTTCTGAGACAGGCGATTCAGGCCTGCAGAAAAGGCGGCGTGGTTTCGATTCCCGGCGTCTATGGCGGAGTGCTGGATAAGATTCCGTTCGGTGCCGCCTTCGGAAAAGGTCTGATTTTCAAGATGGGTCAGACCCACATGCATAGTTACACTGGCCGGCTGCTCGAGCACGTGCAGAAGGGTGATATCGATCCATCGTTCGTCATTACCCACAGGTTCAGTCTCGACGAAGCCCCGGAGGCGTATCGCATCTTCCGCGATAAAAAAGACGAATGCATTAAAGTCGTGCTGGATCCATGGCAGGAGCCCATTGCAGCCTGAGCTGCTTTAAGTCTTAGAAGAATCGGGGAGCGGGCGTCCACGTCCGCTCCTTTTTGCTTGATCGCGATGAGCGGGAAACGGCGGGAAACACGCCTGTTATCCGATCCGCCACCAGGTTTTGAATCCCAATTCCATTAGAATGCGTCTGTTATAATGGACATCAAGGAAAAGGAGAATTATGGCCACAATAACGCCCGAAATTACGCCCCAGGAAACCACCAAGAAAACTCCCGTTATTTTGACCTCGAAAGCCATCGCCAAAGTGAAAGAGATCATGAGCCAGCAAGACCCGGTTCCGGCGGGGCTGCGCGTCGGCGTGGTCGGCGGCGGCTGCTCCGGCTTCTCCTATTCCATGTCTTTTGAAAATGCGCCCGGCATGATGGACAAAGTTTTCGACATGGACGGCCTCAAGGTTTACGTGGATGCCACCTCAGTCATGTACCTGGACGGCTGCAAAGTCGACTACCTCGAGACCATCGAGGGTGCGGGCTTCAAGTTCGAAAATCCGAATGTGAAGAGCACCTGCGGCTGCGGATCTTCGTTCAGCGTGTAACGATCACCGGAACACAAAAATTGGAAAAGCTTACGGCCCTCTGGAAAGAGGGCCGTTCCTTTTTGCAAACCCCCACGTAGCCATGGCGTCTTCGCCCCCACGACCCTCGATGGCGCACGCGGCTGAACTCTTTAGGCCCTATTGCTGTTGATTAGGTTCTGGCTGATTGATCTCTGGCGGCTGCATCCCTGGGTTGGTTCCATTCGGTCCTGATCCGAATCCCTGCTGGCCATTGTTATTTTGCTGGCCGGTTGGCTGTTGCACCTGAACTGCATTTTGCAACTGAGGTTGGTTGGGCGTGGTCAGCAGGCCGCCGCGATCGGTGCTCGGGTCATAGATGAACTGCCACTGGTTGTAGTGGTCTTTCTTGTTGAACTCGCGAATAGTTTTCGCTTTGCTGGTGCTGGCGACGCCAACTATCGGCAGGCCTCCGAAACTTGGTCCATTCCCTGGCCCTGTCTGGTTGTTTGGCCCGCCGTTTCCGGGTCCGATCTGGTTAGTCGCCCCGCCGGAATTCTGCGCGGAAGCCGCCGGCCCGGTTTCGTTCTGCGCTTCGCCGCTTTGATCTTGTGGTTGTCCGCTTTGATCCGCGGGGTTATCTCCCGGCTGTGGTGGCATTGCATTCTGCGGATTCGAGTTAGGTCCTGCGGCGCCTTGGCCAACATTATTGGCCAGATTCACCGCTCCCGGCGCGCCGCCTTGAATTGCAGACCCAGGGTCGCCGGGGGGCATTCCGCTGGCCGCCCCAGGATTGAACGAAGTCTGCACTTCATTCATATGCAGCAGCTTGAAATCTTTCCCGGTGATCGGGTCCTTGTAGCGCTTGCGAAGAAAGTGAATATTGTTGGTCGCTTCCAGGTCTTCAATGCGCCCTGGGTAATGTCCGAACTTTTTCACATAGTGCCGGATGGCTCGGGAATACTGTACACCGCGATGGATGAGTTCTTCTTCGCGCTCGCGCTTGATCTCAAAATCCACCTTTTGGATCCACGCCAATGACGCGATCGCCAGCAAGGCGACGAACAACATGAGAGTAAGCAACATGTACCCTCGCTCGCCGCGCCGAGATGGAATGGATTGGGTCAAATGATTCAATGATCCGATGAGTCAATGATTCAATTCTCTTACCCTTGGTTGAGCGGAATGCTCTGCCGGTTGTTGCTGAGTACGTCCAGTATTTCGACCGCAGTGGGAGAGATTCTGACCACCTTGTAACGGCGGTCCACGATGTCGCCCTCGCGCGCGATGAAAACATCTTCACCCTGTGCCAGGAAGATACGGCGGGTGCCGCCTGCAGGCGTCGCGTAGCCATAAAATTTGAGGTCGATCGGCGGGGGTGGCGGCGGCGGAGGCGGGCCTTGTGGCTGAGGCGCCTGTGTTGCCACTACCGCAACCGGCTTCGGAATATCAACGAATACTTTGAAAATATTTCTACCAGTGCCTTCGTACTTCGTGTCTTCGCTGACCTTTAAAAGATCAGTGCGAAGAGTTGGATCGAGCGACTGCGCCGCGCTTTGTCTTGCACCGGCGCTTCTGTGGGCGTCTCCCGCGGCGCAGGCACTGGCCGCTGTCCCGATGAAGCATGATCCCCCAGCTGCGCCGGAGGCGGGATGGAGGCGCTCGAGGGACTCGATCCCATAAATCCCGAGAAGCGCGTTGCCATGAGCACGACGGCAATGACCACCAGCGAAACCGCGGCAATCACTTTATTGCGATTTTCAGCGCCCAGATTCACTAAGTGGACCTCAAGTAAGTTTCGATTCTGAGCTGCAAGCCCACAATCCCATTTTGCTCGCCCCCAAGCTCCACGCCGTCAACCAGAAAAAATAATTTATTGCGTTCGAGCGCGTTAATGAAGCGCACCAGCTGCAGATAGTCTCCGGAAAGATTGGCTGCGATTTCCACCCGCTCTAATCCCTCGACCGGCGCGTCTTTCACCGTGTACTTCACGCCTGAAATTCGCACTCCTGCCCCTGCGGCTACCGTACCGAGGTTGTCGGAAATCGCCGATTCCTCGGTTGGAATACGTTCCTGATAAAACTCGGCAATCTGTTCCTTCGCGCGGGGAAGTTTTTTGTCCAATCCGCGCCAGGGCGCGTATTCGCGTGCCTTCAGTTGCTGCCACTCCTGCCGCAGCTCCTGCTGGCGGGCTTCGCGCATGCCGGCTATCGGGGTTAAGAGCATGGCTACCGCCGCTGCATCTACCAGCACCAGGGCGGCGATCGCGATCTTCAGTCGATTTCGGGTCCGTTTCAGGTCCGGCATCAGTTCATGCCTCCGCTGTTGTCGCGAAGCTCGTTGGACGGCACGTAAAGCGCATTGATATCAAATTGAACGCGATCATTGTTGCCGCTCAGGTTATTGGCGCTTTCGAACTTTTCGCTGTCGATACGCGTCTGCTTGAAGTGCTTGGAGCCTTCCATCTTTCGCACCAGGTCGAGCGCCTGCTCGCGGGTGTCGCCGCCCACCACCAGCTTCAGCTCCAGATTGTTGTCGGCGGAGATTCCAGGATGAATGGAAATCACATGCAGGTGCGCCGGCATGACCTGTTCGAGTTGTTCGAAAGCCAGCGTCCAGGAAAACGCCTTGCGTTCAAACAATCCATTCAGAAAACGGGACTGATCGCGCACGGTTCGATTTTGGGGTTGGCTGAGCATCGCCTCGGCCTCGACTTTCTCGCGATCGACCTGGGCCAGCTGAGTTTTCAGTTTGTCCATCTGCTGCCGATCGCGGCTGCCCTCAATGAAACCGTTGACCGCCATGAACACCAGCAGAAGGGTAAGCAGCGCCAGCAATCCCAGGCCAGTGCCCCAATACGTCCAGAACTGCCGGGAATCCTCGTAGGGCTGTGATGCGAGATTGATATTGAGTTTCATCTCAGGAAAGCAGCGCGCCGACTACGCCCGCCATCCTCCACTTTGGAATCGATCCGCCGCCCAATCCCAGCTGCGAAGCCCTCACCAGTTCCTTCACTTCCGCCCCGGTTTGCGCATGGAGCGCAGGGGTTGCGCCGGCAATGTCAGAAATTCCCGCAACGTAAACCGACTTGATGTCGGTAGAGTAGGTGTCTTGAAAAAACACAACCGAGGGATAGACGTCCTCGGCAAGCTGTTCACCGCTGATAGTCACGCCGCGCGCATTTTCGAGCGTGCGGAAGAGCAAAAGTTGCTGCTTATCCAGGATCGAAATGCTGGTGGTGTGGGCATCGACCTTAATCACCAGCGTGCCACCATCACTGGGAGCTCCGCCCAGCGCTGCCAGCATGGACGGCAGCACTACGCCGGGATTAAATCCCGCCTCGCGAAATGCCGCTTCGTAATCCTCAACTACGTTACGGAGAGACACCGCCGCAATTACACGCATTCCGGTGGGCGTATTTTGCGCGTGATAGGAAACTGCGGCCTTGTCCACGTCGAAGGGAAGTGACTTCCGCAGCCTGAAGCGAACTACACTTTCGGCTTCTTTCGCCTTCTCCGGTAAAGTGTCGAAATCAAGCAAAGCCACGCGCACCGCAGCGTCAGGAAGAATGGCAATCACATCCCGCGAGTGTCCGCCCACTTGCTCGAGCGCATGGCGAAGAGCATTGACCACCATCTCGCGCTGGCGAACGTTATTTTCTGTCAGGTCCGGCACCACGCACCCCGGCGTAAGCTCGCTGGTCGAGCACAGCTCGAGCACCTGGCGCGAATCTGAGGCCCGAGCGGCAATCACGCGGTCAGGCGCGATTTCGCAAGCCAGTTTGGGTCGCGCGGAATGGTTTGTGCTTGCCATGAAGTATCCGTGATGAAACGCAATGAGTCAGTCTTCGCTGCCGACTGACGCTGCTCTATCTCATCGTCTCGATGAATGTGACCTTATTGATCTCCTTCAGCGTAGTCATGCCGGTGCGAACTTTATCGAGCGCTGACTCACGCAGGAAGCGCATACCCTCTTCGCGCGCCGCCCGGCGAATCTCCGATGTAGGCTTGCGGGCCAGAATCATCTCGCGAATGCGGTCGCTTAAATCGAGCAACTCGTGAATTGCGCTTCGGCCGCGGAAGCCAGTGCCTGCGCACTCAATGCATCCCTGGCCTTCGTAAAACGAAACCTTCGACCATTGCTCGGGGTCAAGCCCGCTGGCTTCGAGCACGTCCGCCGGATAGTGCACCACCTCGCGGCAGGAGTTGCAGATCAACCGCACCAGCCGCTGCGCCAGAATGCAATTTAGCGCGGATACAAAATTGTAAGGCTCAACGCCCATGTTCAAAAAACGCCCGAGTACATCGACCACATTGTTGGCGTGGACCGTGGTGAACACCAGGTGACCGGTAAGCGCCGACTGAATAGCAATCTGCGCGGTCTCGGTGTCGCGGATTTCGCCCACCATGATCTTGTCGGGATCGTGACGCAAAATCGAGCGCAAACCGCGGGCAAAGGTGAGGCCTTTCTTTTCATTCACCGGAATCTGGGTGATGCCGCGAATCTGATATTCCACCGGATCTTCAATGGTGATGATCTTGTCTTCTTCGGTCTTGATTTCATTCACCGCGGCGTAAAGCGTGGTGGTCTTGCCGCTTCCCGTGGGCCCGGTCACCAGCACCATGCCGTAGGGCTCTTTAATGTAGCGCCGGAATTTGCGCAGATCGTCTTCGTCAAATCCGACAACATCGAGCGTGAGCGAGCGAAACTTCTCGCTCATCGATTCTTTGTCGAGCACGCGAAGCACCGCGTCTTCGCCGTGAATAGAGGGCATGATGGAAACACGGAAGTCGATCGGCCTCTCGGGCTGGCCGTATTTCACCCGGAAACGCCCGTCCTGAGGCACCCGGCGCTCAGAAATGTCGAGCTCGCTCATGACCTTGATGCGCGAGATGATGGTCGAATGATGCTCTTTAGCGATCGGCGGCATGGCCTGGGTCAGCACGCCATCGATGCGGAACTTGATGCCGACGGAATCGTCTTGCGTCTCGATGTGGATGTCACTCGCGCGCCGCTGCAGCGCAGTAAAAATCGTGGTGTCCACAAGCCGGATGATCGGGCTCATGTCGCCCTGGGCGGTCAGCTTGTCGATCGAGATGCTCTCGTCGCCGCCTTCTTCTTCGTGGACCACCGCCAGGGTGAAACCTTCGCTGGCATCTTCCAGAACGCGCTTCGATTGCTCCGTTTTTTTGAGGATTTCGCTAATCTGCGCCAGGGTCGCGACCTTGGTGACAATACGTTTGCCCAGCAGCAGGCTGATTTCATCGATCATCATCAGCTGGCTGGGATCGGCGATGGCAATTGCCAGACGTCCGTCGGCAGTCTCTTCCAGGGGAACAAAGTTGTAGCGGAACATCAGGTGCGGAGAAATTTTCGTGAACAGATCGTGATGCAGCTGGAAATTATGCAAATCTACGAACTCGCAACGATACCGTCGCGCAACGTCCTTCGCGTGCTCCAGATCAGTGGCGTGAGAGCCGGTCGAACCCTGGCCATTTCCGCCGCCGACGAAGACCGATTTTTTTTCGAGTTTTTCTACTTTTTCAGCCATGCTTGCCATTCCACACCTGCCCTAAAACTAATGAATGCTCGATCCCAGAGTGAATATCGGCAGGTAGAGCGAAATCAGGATTCCACCCACAAACACCGCCATAATGATTAGAATCAGCGGTTCGATCAGTGCCATTGCGCCCGCCAGCGCAGTCTGCACATCTTCCTCGTAAAATTCCGCTACCGAGTTCAACATCGCCGGTAACGCGCCGGTCGACTCCCCAACTTCAATCATTTCCACTGCAAGGTCGGGAAACACTTTCTGTTCTTCCAGACTCTTGGCCAACGATTGGCCTTCCCGCACCCGCACCGATGCCCGCTGAATTCCATTCAGAATCTTCCGGCTGTTCATGGATGCGCCGGCTGTCTCCAGCGAAGGCACCAGCGGCATGCCACCGGTGAGCAACGTCGACAGCATTCGCGAAAAAGTGGAAACGTGATACTTCATCCAGATATCGCCCACCAGCGGGATTTTGTGGGTCCCGCGGTCAATGGTTTGCGCGCCGCTGTCCGTTGCCTTCCAACGCCAAAGCAGAAAAATCAACAACGCCAGTACGATCAATCCAATCGGCGCATAGCGCTGCGCGTGGGTGCCCATTTCCAGCATGAACAGCGTGATCGTCGGCAGCTGCGCATTCAAGTCCGCATACAGTTTGGCGAATTGCGGGACCACGTAAGTCACCAGGAAAATCAACATCACAGTTACCACTGACACCAGCAGCGCCGGGTAAACCAGCGAAACCGCCAACTTTTTCTTGAAGGTCAACGACATCTTTTGAAAGTTGACATATCGGCTCAGGACTTCATCCATGTTGCCGCTCTTCTCGCCGGCCATCAACGTGGTGGTGTAAATCTTCGGAAAAACATGCTGGGCGTCGAAGGCTTCCGAGAGCAGTTCTCCGCCCTTGACCCGCTCGCGCACATTCTGCAGCAGCCCGCGGAAATATGCGTCGCGCTGTCGCTTAACCAGCAAATCCAAGGACCCCAATACCGGCAAGCCGGCTTTCAGCAGGGTGAGCAGCTGCTGGTTGAAAATAAGGAATGTCGAGGGACGTATGCGCTTTCTTCGTCCCGTCTGCCCGCCTAGACGCAGCCCCTTGGGCTTGACCCAGTAGACAAGGAAACCCTGTTGCGCGAAACGTTCCCGCACCTCGGATTCAGAGATACCGCTCTCCACCTGCTGCAGCAGGCGTCCGCGCTCGTCGGCGACTTTGATCAGAAATTCAGCCATTGATTGGTCGGGAAAGCAGGGTCTGCCCACTTCAGTTTAACATTCGAAAGTCCCCGATTTTGCAGCTACTTAGCACTAAAGCCCCTACTCAGTAACGTTCCATGAACCACTAGTTCCCAGCCTCATCTTCAATCACTTCAGCCCCCGGCGGAGGACTGAACCGAAACTGCGCATCAGGAACACGAAGGTTTTCTTGCTGATCGCTGAAGCGGTACTCGGTAATGGAGTCATCGGTGGCGTAGAGCATGATCCGGGCAATTTGGTTCCCCGTCGTGATCTCAAGCAGCACCTGCCTGACCCTGTCCTGCATATTGCGCGGAACCCCGCGCAGTATCACATCGCCGCTGTGCCAAGCCTCGATGTCCGGGGCAAAGGAGAGTCCATCTAACTCTTTCTCCAGCTTGGTCTTGCCTAGCAAAAATGCAAGTGGCGATCGAAGGTCGTCAAGGTTTTTCATGGCGGACTTTCGCACTTGCTTTTCGGCCGGCACATACAACCAGCCGGTACGCCCATCGTCGATAAACAGCTTCTCCTCAGGAGAACGATAGTCCCAGCGCATCTTGCCGGGTTTTTTCAGCCAAAGCGTTCCGGACTCCCTCCGGTCCATGCCGGACCCCTGGTAAATCTCGCTGAAATCCGCCTTCAGGCTGGTCAAGTGGTTGTAATGATCGTCAACCTGGCGCGCTACCTGTTTAACACTGGGAAGCGCCCACACAAGGATTGTGCACAAGCCCAGGACGGCGATGGGCGCTACTAAGGCTTTTATTTTCATTGTCCTTACAGGTATCGTACACCTATGCGCCGGATCGACGGAGATGAGGGCATTCATTCTCCATCTCGTGGATTGGATGCTCGAGGTATTCGCACGGAATCTTAGTCTCCATACCCGAACGCTCCTTCTTAATACCCGCTGTACTGTATCTTACAATTCTCACAGCCAGCCTATACTGACTATGGAAAAGTATGTCAACAGGGCCTAACGTTCCTATCGAGCGGCGTCGGCGTAACAACCTTTGGGAAGGTATGATTGGCGTCTTGAGCCATTCCGAAGCTCCGCCCATGAGGCGGCAAAGCGATCTGGTGCGATCGCGAATGTTGCGTTGGATTGAACTCGCCGACCGAGCTTTAGGCAGAAATCGCGGCAGCGGTCCACCGAAGTCTTACCCTCCTGAGCTGCGAAACAACAAATATTGATGCGTTCCACCCAGCATTTGCAACGACCGCAAAGCCGAAAACGTCTGCGCAAAAATCGGATTCACATACAGCACAAACGTCGGGCGTGGAAATTCGAGTAAGCAACGATCAATGTTTTCCAGGAATGCTCGCAATGCCGCTTCCGGCAAGGGATTGAACAGGAAAATTACTGCCGGTTCGACCGGAAGGCGGAAAGTTGTAGCATCGCCGCAGATGAGTTCGATCCTGGAAGTTCCGCCCTGCTGCTCCCACTGCCGAATATTTTCGCGCGCCACCTGATCGAGCTCAGGAAGCAGTTCCACTCCAATGATCCGACGGAATCCAAACTGCGATGCCAATAGGAGGGCCCGTCCTTTGCCAGATCCGATGTCGATGAAGGTGAATGTGCTGAATGTTTTATCCCCTTCCATGTGCTCCGCCAGAGCTGCCATTATTTGGCGGAATTGTTCCGCAGGAATGGGCTGGTAAGCGGAATTCAGCATGCCCAGCAGGCGCGTGCGCCAGGTCATGGTGGCGGCAGTTGTATTGACGCGGTGCTCCCAATCGAAATCTATGTCTCCGTAACGTTGCCGGCGACGCGAGGGCAGGGAATCACTGAGGAATTCAAATGCAATGCTGAACGCCCTGAAAAGTGAGGCGAGTATTCCCAATTGCACTCGTTGCTGGCGCCACCACAATCTGATGGCGGAGCCCAGCCTTGGCTGACCCTTAGAAGGCGAATGGTTTTGGTTCAGCAAGGTTCCCTAACTGGCAGGCTTCAGAGTTGGAAAAGGATTAGGGACGTAACCGTTTGGCAGCCCTTTATCAAGGAATGGTAGATCATCGGGATGGCTGACGACCACCTTCCCCCCAGACTCGAGCTTGTAGGGATGATTGAGTGGATCCAAGGGGATACCTCGGATCAGGCCGGCCGAGACCATTTCCGAGAAATCTTGCGGAAAGCGTCCTGCCCGCTCGCGGTAGGCGCGTGCCAAGTTCTCTAATACGGTCACATTATCATCCACCTGGATTGCCCGTAAGTGGGCGGCGGCGTTGGCCTGGATCATTTTGTCATGCGTGGTTCGGTAAGTTTCACTCCACATCATGCGGGCGGTCTGCAAATCTCCGCCATGTTGTGCCATTTGTGCAGCCATGATTTTTAAAAATGGATGGGCGTCGGGCAACTGCGATCCGCGAAGGAAGGCTTCCGCTGCATTCGGATAATCTTTCAGGTCGTAGTAAATGAATGCCAGGTCGTAGTACAGGTGCCAATCGCCGGGATTATTCTGAATCCCATGGCGTATTAATTCGATGGCCTTGTCGGGATCTCCTGCCCCTTCAGGCGGCTTAGCGACAAGAAACGTCCCGCCGAATTCGTAGGCAGGAATGAGATGAGGGTCCAGTTGCGTGGTGATGTTGAGAAGTGGCCACAGCAGCTGGTAGTTGCCGCCTCCGCGGCTGTGCGTGCCGCCGAAGTATTGGACGGTACGGGTCCAGTAAATGTCCGCAAGCAGCCCATCGTATCCGAGGGAGAGCCGCTTCAGCAGCTTTGGGGAAGTGATGTACAGCATTTGCTGCAAGGTTGCGCTGGGGCGCAGCTCATCGACCGCGTGAATGAGCAACGCTGCCGTAGCCATGCCGCAAACCAGAAGCGCGCTCGCGATGCAGGTCACCTGGCGAGAGCGAATCATTTCAGGTTCCGGCGTTCGAAAATCAGCACTGCCGCGCTCAGCACCGCCATTGAGTAAACCAGCGCATAGACAGTGTTCAAGAGTATCAAGGTATGCGGCACTGGTTCGCCATGGGCGACCTGGGTAATCACATTGAGAGCAGAGAAATTAGGGATCAGGTAAGCCGCTCCGGTCGCCATCCAGCGGGTGAATCCGTGAGTCATTGCCGCAAAGTTTCGCAGATCCTGGGCGAAGCTGCCGATCACAAATAGCCAGAAGGCAAAAATGGCGGAAAAGATGGGAGTCGAGAAAGATGAAAAGAAAAGCGCCAGAGCGGTGATGATGACGAATTGAAGCACGATGAAGTACAGCGCCACCAGCACTGCAAGATCGGAACTCACAAAATGGTGGGAGACGTAAGCCAGAGCGGCAAAAACGCCGATCGCCATGAAGAAAGTGTTGACCGCCAGCGTTCCCGATAACCCGAAGAATTTACCCGCGATAAATTCCCAGCGCCTCACCGGCCGCGACAATACCGTGTAAAGCGTACGTTTATCGATTTCTTTTGAGACCAGTCCGATGCCAATGAAAATGGCAATGATGATTCCGAACAGAGAAACTGCGGTTAGACCGAGATTAATTACCACCAGGCGCTCGATGTTCAGCGAAATCTGTCCTACCAACACGGCTGCCGCCGACATCAGCAGCGCGAAGGCTATCAGGTTATAAAGCACACGATCGCGCACCGCCTCGCGAAAAGTATTGGTCGCGATATGAAAGATTCTTGAATTCATGCTTGGTCGGTCCTTCTCTTCAAGCTTCAGGCCTCACGTTAGCTGCGCGAAGACACTGCTTCGGATTTCATCGGCGTTGCCAGTTGGGCTACGAAATAATCCTCCAGCGAAGCTCGTACCGGAACCACCGAGATCAGTCGCAACTGCTCGCGCCGCAATGCCTCCAGCACTGAGTCCTGACTTTCTTCCGGAACCACGATCCGCATGCTTTCTCCGGCTGCGCGACAGTCTGCCTTCATCGATCGGATAGCGGCGGGTACAGTCGATCCGTGCCACACAATTTCCACCTTGCCATGAACTCCGGCGGTAAGGTCAGCTACTGCGCCCACTCCACGCAACTCTCCCTGATGAATAACTCCCACCCGGTCGCACAATGCTTCTGCGTCAGAAAGGATATGCGTTGAAAAAAAAACGGTCTTGCCTTGTGCTTTCAACTCCTCGATCAGGCTTCGCACCTCGCGCCTTCCCATGGGATCAAGGCCGGACATAGGTTCATCCAGAAATACCACCTTGGGGTCATGCAGGATCGCCTGGGCTATGCCCGCCCGCTGCAGCATGCCCTTAGAAAATTTGCGCAACTGCACATTGGCGGAGCCGTCCAATTTGACTTGCTCAAGCATGGCATCGACTTTGTGCGGAAGCTGCTTCGCATCCATGCCGGAAAGCTGACCGTAGTACCGGAGCAACTCACGTGCGGTTAAGTGATCGTAGAAATAAGGCTGTTCCGGCAGAAACCCGATCTGCGCTTTCATCCGGGGATCGTTGAGATCCATTCCCAAAATCTGCGCGCGTCCTGCAGTCGGGAACACCAGTCCCATTAGAATTTTCAGGGTAGTAGTTTTGCCCGCGCCATTCGGACCGAGGAAGCCGAAGATCTCGCCGGGATGCACCGTAAGGCTCAACGGGCGCAGTGCGCGCTTCGAGCGCTGGCGCCAGAAGCCGGCATTATAGATTTTTTCCAGGCCCTCTATTTCGATCGCATACATAGCGGAAAATGCCTAGAAAATTATATGCAATCGCTGCCGGAATTCGACTGCCACTGACGCAGCCGTGATTACGACAGTTTCCTACTGCGCGATGGGGTACGCAGAGCAGGTCGCGACATCCGGCGCGATCGGAACCGACGAAGGATTGCTGCGCATTACGCCGTCGGTCACCATGCAATAGTTCTTCGTACCGGTCACATTGTAAGAAAGCGGCGCGGAACTGGTCACGAATTCAATATTCGGACTTGAACCGCCGGCGGCATCGCCCACTGCCAAAAATTGGTATCCGCTCTTGGTTCCGCTGGCCAGCACCGCATCCAGAATGCAGGCGGTGGAGCTGGTAGGCCCGGACGACGCGCAAGCCGCATTCCCCGTCCCCGGACCCAAAGTTGTGAGGGTGGCTGCATAGCCGATCACGGGATAGGAAGCCGCATAAGCGATTTGAGCAGTCGAGATCTGCCGAATACTGGCAGCTGCCGACGATTCATTCGCCGAAATCTTGGCCCTGATCAGGCTGGGAATGGCGATCGCGGCGATGATCAAAATGATCGCTACGACGATCAACAACTCGATTAGCGAAAAGCCTTTTTGGCGACGCATATCTTGCTCCTGATAGATTTCAGTGCACTCGGACTGCCATCGCCGCGTTACCAGAGTCGCGTACGGCGTGAATTTGGATATCCGGCTGAACTGAGCCTTATAAAAAAAGAGCATCGGATGTTTCCATCCGATGCTCCCAGGCTGGTACCCTCCCCCAGGTACTTCGCCATACTTGCAATCTACTGAAGAGCCGTCAGAGGCAAGCAGTTTGCATAGCTCGTCTCTTTAGCAGAGGCAGGCGTTTCAAACCGCACCACACCGTCTTCTTCAGCGCAGAAACCCTTCACGCCGCTGGTGCTCGGTGTAACTGGGGTGGCGGATACGACGAAGCCCTGTGCAGGCAAAGTCGCAGCGCTGGCCACTGAGTTAACCGTGTAACCACTCTTGGTACCGCTCGCCAAAACCGCGTCTACGATGCAAGCATTGACGCTGGTCGGGCCACTCGCGGCGCAAGCGGTGTTGCCGGTTCCCGGGCCAAGTGCTGCCAGGGTCTGGGCGTAGCCGTTGCTCGGATACGAAGTGGAATATTCGATGTTGGCGGTGACGAGTGAACGAACCGAGGCCGCTGCCGAAGATTCATTAGCCGCAATCTTGGCGCGCAGCAGGTTCGGGATGGCAATCGCGGCGATGATCAAAATGATCGCGACCACGATCAGCAGCTCGATTAATGAAAAACCCTTCTGTTTACGCATTGTAGTGTTATCCCTCTCTTGTGTTGTCGAATCCTCGGTCTCAGCGACCCGATGCCAGTACTCTCGCACTTCGCTCGCCACCGTCAAAATTACCAAAGTTCTCTTGCTCGGTGATGCCCGCCTTAACATTATGAGCCACTTACGAGCTCATGCCAGGTTACTTGCCTGCCTCGACCAGTTCCCACGCGGTTTTATGTCGTTTACCAGTGACGTTTTTTGTCAGTTTGCCAATCTCTGATCGGCTTCGTGCGGTATAAACTTCTGAGCCAGATTTTCTATGTTGGAACGCGCCCCCAGCGCCATCTTGCAGCCCAAATGTCGTAATTGAAGGAGTTCTTGCCAACCCCGCAAGGGCGCTTGCTCTGAATCCCTTCGAAAGAGTTTTGGACGGATGACTTCTTCGCGATCCGCAATTATTCCGCCTGGTTTTGCGAATGGCTCAAATCGCCGTAGACGATCCCATATCCAGGTGTTCTCGATAACTTGCCGTCTGAATGTAAGGATTTACGAAGCAGGCAAATCCGGTTTTGTGACTTCGAGTCACAGACGCTAACAAATTCTGTCAAAAGGGAAATTTCTGCGGAAGCACGACCGGCGACCATTAATTCCCGCCATAAATTAGTGACCTTGGTGATCACGCCCGGACCGGAGTTCCGCACCACCGTTTGCAGCGCGATAAAATGCCCACAAGCAATGCCTTCCGCCGCAACCCAGGTCGCAGCTCCGCACAACCCGCACAAGACCGGCGAACTGTTTTCCTCGCCAGGTAAAAGGAACTTCGTGCTGTCGCTGGCGCTGGTGCTGCTGACCGTGCTGGCTTATCTGCCGGTCCGCGGCAATGCCTTTATCAATTTTGATGATAACCATTACATAACCGATAACCCGCACGTTAAAGCCGGTCTCGGTTGGGAAACAGTGCAATGGGCATTTACCACCTACGATGCCGCCAACTGGCATCCGCTAACTTGGCTCTCCCATGCGCTGGATTGCCAACTGTTCGGCCTGAATCCCGCCGGCCATCATTTCGTCAATCTTCTGCTGCACGGGTTCAATGCCGTCTTCTTGTTTTTGATTTTGCAGAGCCTGACCGGTTTCACCTGGCGCAGCCTGATGGTTTCAGCGTTATTCGCGGTGCATCCGCTGAACGTCGAATCCGTGGCCTGGGCCGCCGAACGTAAAACGATCCTGAGCACTTTATTTTTCCTGCTGGCGATTTGGGCTTACACCCGATATGTTCACCGGCCAGGAACCGGACGCTACCTGGAGGTGGCCGGTTTTTTCGCTTTGGCTCTGATGTCAAAGCCGCAAGTGATTACTTTTCCATTCGTGTTGCTTCTCTTGGATTATTGGCCGCTTGGCAGGATGAGCTTCGCTACCCCGGCTGGGCCGAAATCTGTTGCTGGTATTGAGCACCGATCTTTTAAATGGCTACTGTTTGAAAAGCTGCCATTGCTCGGACTCAGCGCCGTGAGCGCGATCATCACCTTGCTGGCCCAGCGCTCTGGACATGCGGTACGCACCGTCGTCGAATATTCATGGGGCTCCCGGATCGAGACCGCGATCGTTTCCTATGCCGCGTACGTTCGCGACAGTTTTTTCCCCCGCCACCTGGCGCCGATTTATCCGCACGCCGATGGCTTGCTGGCGACCTGGGGAGTTTTGCTCGCCGCCGGGATACTGATTGCGCTCTCGGCGTACGCGGCCGCTAAAAGAAAGCGCGCGCCTTACCTGCTGGTTGGTTGGCTCTGGTTCCTGGCAACGCTGGTGCCCATGATCGGATTGGTTCAGGTTGGGGAGCAGGCCCGTGCCGATCGCTACATGTACATTTCGTTGATCGGAATTCTAGTGGCCTGCATTTGGGGCGTCGCCGAGGTATTCGATCGCTACAAAGTTTCCACCGCATGGAGAGCCTCGGCCTGTGCAGCAATCGTGGCCGTGCTGTCGGTCGTAACTTTTCAGCAGATCGGCCATTGGCGCGACAGCGAGACTTTGTGGAACTACACGATGAGCGTGACGGATCGAAACTTCATGGCCGAGGACAACCTCGCCCAGGAACTCGCTCATCAGGGACGGACCAAAGAAGCGTTGGTGCACTTTCATAATGTCCTTAACCTGCATGATTGGCAGCCGTCCGAATTGATTGCCTTTGGTATGTACGAACAACGTCAGGGCTACGCTGCCGATGCCATCCTTCAATACAAGCGCGCTTTGAGCCATACCAGCGATTCTGAGACGCGTTCTGTGGAACTCAGCAACATCGGCTCCGCATACCTCGATCTGAAAGATTTAGAGCATGCGCGCCAAAGTTTTGATCAAGCCCTGGAATCGAATGCTAAAAATGTGCCTGCGTTGATCGGGGCGGGAATCGTTGCACAAAAAACCGGAAGTTTCGATCTGGCGATCCGCGACTTCACCAAAGCGGTTTCGCTCACCCCCACTGACCTGGGATACGCACTGCTGGGACGCGCCTTCGAACGGAGTGGACGGATTGCAGATGCGAACTCAGCCTATGCCGAGGCGCAGAGACTCTCCCCAGACATGAATCAGACCCGGTCGGAAGCCGACCATCTTCTCGCGCAATAATCGCCCGCAGCTTAGGATACTTTTCTCAGCACCAGCGCCGAGTTCTTCGATCCAAAGGCTATGCAGTTGCATACCGCATGCTCGATTGTTTTTTTTCTGCCTGCCAGCGGCACATAGTCGAGATCGCAGTCTTTGTCGGCATCTTCCAGATTGAGGGTCGGTGGAATCTGGCTGGCGCGCATGGCGACGATCGTTGCCGCAACTCCGGCGGCGCCCGATGCTCCCTGCGGATGCCCGATCTGCGACTTCAGCGCCGACATCGGTACCTGATGTGCGCGGTCTTCGCCTAAAGCTAATTTCAGGGCTCGCGTTTCAATGCGATCGTTCAATTGGGTCGAAGTGCCATGAAGGTTTACGTAATCGACACTCTCCGGGCCGATACCTGCCTGTTGCATTGCCAGTCCTATCGCCCGCGCCGGTTCTTCGCCACACTCCATTAATCGCACGCGATGAAAAGCTTCGCAGGTCGATCCATATCCTGCAACTTCGGCCAGAATATTGGCGCCACGGGCCTTCGCATGTTCGTACTCTTCGAGGACGAATATCCATGCACCTTCCGCGAGCACGAAGCCATCACGGTCTGCGGAAAAAGGCCGCGAACCGCGCTCCGGTATTCCGTTCCAACTTTCGGTGAGGATCCTCATCAATATGAATCCCTTCACCGTGCCGAGCGAAATTGGCGCGTCTGCGCCGCCAGTGAGCACCACGTCTGCTCTGCCGGATTGAATTTGCCGCACCGCATAAGCCATGGCGTCAGTGGAAGAGGTGCACCCACTGGTGATCACGTGGCTTGGTCCGCGCAGCCCAAAGCGCACATTTAATTCGCTGGAAATCCCTCCCATTACCCCGGTCGGAACACAGAACAGACTCATCTTGCTGAATTGTCCGTGAAAAAAAAGCCGGTACTGCTCCTCGGTAAATTCCTGCGACCCGCCCCCGGTGCCAATGATCACGCCAAACCGTCGCCGTACTTCCAGCGGCAGCGAGGAGGTGTCGATACCGGCGCTTTTAAGCGCTTCACTTGCTGCGCACAATGCAATCGGCAGAACTCGCGAAACGTGCTTGCGCTCCTTTTTCTCTACCCATGCGAGCTCGTCGAAGCCCGAAACCTCGCCGGCAATCTGCACTTCGATCTCCGACGGATCGAACCTTGAAATTTTCTTGACCCCGCTGCGGCCTTCGAGAATTGCCTCAGCAAAAGCGGCGGCGCCCATGGCGTTCGGGCTAACCACTCCCATTCCTGTGATCACGCATCGTCGCGTCAAAAGCTGCTCCTAGGGTGTAGACGTATGCTTTCGCGCCATTCCCGGCTTGTCTATTTACCAAGTTATCAGCACTCGGGCTCTTTCCAACTCTGAACCCGGTCAAAATCTTGTCAAGGCCCGGAAATGGTGCAATTCCGGCCAAGCTCCTGATTTAGAAAGAGAAATAAACTTCGGAATCGTGGCACAAGTGATATAGCCAATTTGCTATTCTAAAAGCAGGAAAGAAATTTCTGCGGCGTCAGCCGATTCCCAACTCTTTCGCCAGCGCTTTCCATTTACCGTTCACCGAAGATTTAGTTTTTTCATCCATCAAAATTTCATCCGGCCAGGGCCGCGTAAAACCTTCGCTTTCCCACTTTCGGGTAGCGTCAATCCCCATCTTCGATCCGAAATTCGGCAACCGGGATGCATGGTCGAGTGAATCTACCGGCCCGAGGGTGAACTGAATGTCGCGCTCGGGATCGATATGGTTCAGTACTTTCAGTGTGACTTCGCCAATGTCCTGAACATTTACGTCTTCATCGACTACGATAACGCACTTGGTAAACATGGCCTGGCCGAGCGACCAGATGGCGTTCATCACTTTGCGCGCTTGACCGGGGTACGATTTGCGGATTGAAACGATCATCAGGTTGTGGAACACGCCTTCGATAGGAAGATTTATGTCCACGAGCTCCGGAATGGTCAGCTTCATCAGCGGCAAGAAAATACGCTCGACCGCTTTGCCCATGTAAGCGTCTTCCTGCGGCGGCTTCCCGACGATGGTAGTTGCGTAAATGGGATTGTTGCGGTGGGTTACACAGGTCAAATGAAAAACCGGATAGAGATCGGGAAGAGAATAGAACCCGGTGTGATCCCCGAACGGGCCCTCCATGCGGAGTTCGTCGAGATTGACATAACCTTCGAGAACGATTTCCGAAGTGGCGGGAACTTCGAGATCCACTGTTTCGCACTTCACAAGTTCAACCGGGCTTTGCCGCAGAAATCCAGCGATCAAGTATTCCTCGACATCGGGAGGAGCGGGAACGATGGCAGAAAACGTGAGCGCGGGGTCGGTACCGATAGCAACAGCGACTTCCATTTTTCCCGCCGGCAGCTTGCTTTCAGGAATCACCGAGCCGCCTGAAGTTCGGGCCATAATGTCAACCGAAGAACGACTCTGGGAATTTCGTCGCAGCATCTCGCGGTAATGCTCCGCCCCGATCTTCTGCCGCTGCCAGTGCATGCCGGTGCTTTGGCCGTCATAGACCTGCATGCGATACATGCCGACGTTGCGCTTGCCGGTCTTGGGATCGCGCGTGATTACGCACGGCAAGGTGATGAAACGCCCGGCATCTTGCGGCCAGCATTGCAAAATCGGCAGATGTTTAAGGTCGAAGTTTTCTTTGCGAATGACATCTTTGCACGGGCCAGTGGCTACCGTCTTGGGAAAGAACTTGCCCATCTCAGCCAGCATGGGAAGCATCTTGATTTTGTCGAGAAAACCCTGCGGAGACTTTACATCCATGAACAGGCGAATGCGGTCGGCAACTTCGTCGAGCGAGTCAACTCCCAGCGCCATGCGCATGCGCTTCTCGGAGCCAAATTGATTGATCAGCACCGGAATCGGGCTGCCCTTAGGATTTTCAAACAGTAAGGCCGGACCGCCAGGACTGAGTGTGGCGCGGGCGCCCTCGCCCGCGAAACTCCCCTTGGAAACCCGATCAGTGATCTCGGCAATTTCAAGCACCGGATCGACTTCGGTTTTGATTCTCTTCAGTTCGCCGGCGCGGTCGAGCGCAGCGATCCATTCACGCAGGTCGTTATAGGCCAAAGGGCTCCTCGGGTTCAACGATCAGAAGCGCGATTATATATAATCCCGAGTCTTCAACTGGCGCGCCACTCGCGATACGGAGCTTCTCAGGATGGAAAGCTTTCCTCGATTTGATGTGAAAGGCAAGACCGCATTGGTCACTGGAGCGGCCCGCGGCCTGGGCCGGGCGATTTCTCTGGCTTTGGCAAATGCCGGAGCCGATGTTGCGCTTGGACTTCGCGACGCAAAAACCGGTGGTGAACTGGTCCGGGAGATCGAGAGGCTGGGGCGAAAAGCATTGCCGCTGAAAATGGACATGTCAAAGCTCGATCAGATTTCATCTGCGATCGAGCAGGCAGCGGCGCATTTCGGCCGTCTCGACATTCTGGTCAACAACGCGGGAATCGCGCCCGACAACCTGGCGGAGAATGTTACCGAAAAAGATTTCGACGCAACCCTCGCGATCAATTTAAAAGGTACATTCTTTGCCAGCCAGGCCGCTGGCCGGATCATGATCCGTCAAAAATATGGCCGCATCATCAACATGAGTTCGCAGGCTGGGTTCGCCGCGCTGCCGACCGAAAGCGTTTATTGCATGACCAAAGCCGGCATCGCCCATCTGACGAAGTGCCTTGCAGTCGAGTGGGGCAAGTACAACATCACGGTCAACGCGGTCGCACCCACTTTCATTCACACCCCCGGAACCGAAGCGTACCTTTCGGTGCCGCGAAATCGAGCGGATACTGTCGAGCGCATCGCCGCTCTGCATCGCATTGGCGAACCGATGGAAGTAGCCGCTGCGGTGGTATTTTTGGCCTCTGATGCGGCATCGCTGATCACCGGCCACACCATGCTGATCGATGGCGGCTGGACGGCGAGATAAAAGCTGTCAGCAGTCAGCATTTGCCATTTGGCGCATTCGATTGTGCCCAACGTTTTCGAACGCAAATCCTCATCCCTTCCGACCACGACTACTAACCGCTGACCACCGTTCTTCATTCGAAAAAAGGAGACCTTATGTCTTATTTCTCGGGCGAAGCTTCGCCCGCTGCGCTTGCGGCCCCGCATGGGCTCGATGAAATCTGTGCGACCTTTGGAGATATCTTCGGCTACATCGCGAAAGATCACACGCTCGGCGCTGGATGGCAGGCCGATTTTCTTACCCGCATCATGCTGCCGTTTCCCTTGATCATTTCCTGGGATCACTCACAAAGCGTGAGCGCGATGACCTGCCATAAATTGCTGGCCAGCGTTTTCATCGAAGTTTTTGATCGCCTTCAGAGTGGCGGCTTGCAAAGCAAAATCACCAGCTTTGGAGGATGCTTTTCGTTCCGCCCGCAGCGTACCGGCGCCAAGCTTTCGACTCACGCCTGGGGGATTGCTATCGATCTAAATCCAGAGACGAACCAGCAGGGGACCGACGGCAACATGGATCCGGCGGTGATCGCAACTTTTCGCGATGCCGGCTTTGAATGGGGTGGCGACTGGCAGGGGAAGACGCGCGATCCCATGCATTTCCAATTCTGCACCGGATACTAGTCGCTGAATGTCCAGACACCAACTTCATTCCTGCGGCTGTAATAAGATGAACAAAACTTAAAATTTTAAGGAGCAACATGGCAGAACCAACCTACGAAGAACTGAAAGCCAAGCTTGCAGAGTTGGAAAAACAGGGACCGAAGCGCACCGGAAGCCTGGAATTTCGGGTGGGCGAAAAAGGTGGCGTAAGCGTATACGGCCTGGGGCGTTTCCCGGTGACACTCTATTACGAGCAATGGAACCGGTTGCTGGACGCGTCCGACAAACTCCGCGAGTTCATGGAAGACAACAAATCCAAATTGAAGCTAAAGGAACAATAATCGCGGCCCGATGAAATCGAAAGGGTCCGGCAGTAAAACGCCGAGGAAAACCGGCGCCCGCAAGCCAGCTCCGGGCAAAGCAGAAATTCATCGCCATGCTCGAACGTCGAGAAAAGATTCACCCGTAATCTCACGCAGGTCAGCTGAACAAGCTCATCTGCAGCTTTTGCGGCTGAATCCGCGGACTTTTATTCCATCCTGAATCTTTCCTGACGCCGTGCTTTTCCCTGAGCCGCGCAAACAGCTCGGAAATTCTTTTGCGGTAGGCCGGCGCCAGGAAGGAACGATCTTTAAATCTCTGCTCGTAATCCGGCACCAGTCGGGGAAAATTCTCCCGCAAGAACGGCATAAACACCGCTGCCGAGCACGGTTTCAGAAACAAAGGATTGGCGTAGACGTAGTTTGCGCCAGCTTCGGCCGCACCGCGCACCACGGCCTCCAATTGCTTTGGCGAGTCGGTGATTCCCGGCAGCACCGGGGCGCAAATGACTCCCGCTCCTATTCCGGCGTCCCTGAGCTTTCGCAAAGCCTGCAACCGCAGGTCAGGCCTCGGCGCCCGCGGCTCCAATATCCTTGCCAGCTCGGCATCGGTGGTGGTGATCGTGCAATTCACGAAGATCTCGTTACGTTGCGCGATCTGCTGGAGCACATCGATGTCGCGGGCAACCAGCGCCGATTTCGTCACGATGCCCAGTTCCAGCCCCGAATGGCGCGCGAATTCCTCGAGAATCGCCCGCGTGATCTCCAGTTTGCGCTCGATCGGCTGATAGGGATCAGTGGCCGTCCCGAGCGCAATCTGCTCACCCGGTTTCACTTGACGAATTTCCTGCCGCAGAAGATCGGCGGCGTGCTGCTTGACATAAATTTTCCGCTCGAATTCGATGCCATCTGCGCATCTCCATAAACTCATGGGTATAGCGCGCATAGCAATATTTGCAGGCGAACTCACATCCCCGGTAAGGATTGATCGTCCAGGTAAACGGCATCTGTCGTCGGCTTACGCAGCGATTCAGAAGCGAACGCACCGGCATGGTGAAGTATTCCACTTCATGCCCCTGGCGAACGCTTTCGCCGTGAGCGGCCAGGCGGGCAATCCCCATCAGACGCGGAGAATCATTCGGAAGCAACGGCAGGGAAGCCATGTCAATGTTCGCCTTTTGTTCGCTATCATAGCACGACAAAAGATGCGGGAAAAGGTCGTTCCCCAGAAAATAAATTGGCTGCCGGCGAGTCTGCGCATCTGACCGACCCGTTGATCGCGGCTTGCGCGCGCAGTCTTTTGTGCGAGAAATGATTGACAACATTTCAGTCTTCGGCCCATGCTCAATATATGAGCACGATCGCGCTAACGGAACTGTTGGGCGCCCCGGTGACAGATTCGTCGGGCGCGCACGGCCGCGTGCGCGAAGTAGCCATTACCCCCGCCGAAGACCTAGCCCTGGTTTCCACGCTGATCGTGCGAACGAAAAACGGCGACCGCCTGCTGCCGTTTTCCGCAGTATCGTCCATCAATGGAGGAGTTCGCGCAGAGTCTGATGTAGCGAACTGGGCGAAGGTCGACAGCGAAGGCCTCTTTCTACTGGAGCGCGATCTCCTGGATCAGCAGATCATCGACGTCCACGGCCGCAAAGTTGTCCGGGTAAATGACGTTGACCTGCATAGCGAGACCACCAACGGGCTGGTAATACTGAAAGTTGCGTCGGTCGATGTGGGCGTGCGCGGCGCGGTCCGCCGCTTGCTTAAAGGGATCGTGCCCATGTCGGCTCTGAATCTGGTGCTGCACAAGCTTCCGCCACGGCTGATTCCCTGGGAGTTCGTCGACCTGATCGAGACCGATCCCGCCCGCCGGGTAAAACTGAAAATCTCGCATGATCGATTGGCCAAACTCCATCCGGCCGATATCGCAGACATTGTTGAAGAGCTCACGCCCAGCGAACGGCAGGCGGTGTTCCAGTCGCTGGACGAAGAGGTTGCGGCTGGCGCGCTTGAAGAGGTGCGCCCGAAAGTTCAGAAATCGATTGTGGAATCTCTCGATTCCGGGCGCGCCGCGGAAATCGTGGAAGAGATGAATCCGGATGCCGCGGCTGACCTTTTGGCCGATCTTCCAGAGGAGCGGACCTCGCAAATTCTCCAGGAGATGGAGCCCGAAGAACGCGATGAAATGGCCGAGCTTCTGGAATTCCGCGAGAACACCGCCGCCGGCCGGATGAACACGGAATATCTGGCGCTCGATTCAAAGGCCACCGTGGACGATGCGATCGAGACGCTGCGCAACTTCGAGGGTGGAGTCGAGACAGTTCACACCATTTATTTGGTCGACGAACAGGGCAAACTGGTGGGTGCCGTACCATTGGCCAAGCTGATTCTCGCTAAACCTGCCGACAAACTGCTGTCGCTGATCATCGAACCCCTGATTTCCGTCCATGCCGGCACCCGCGAGAAAGATGTCACCGAATTGTTCGACAAGTACAACCTGGTGATCCTACCGGTGCTTGACGACAAAGGCATCCTCACCGGGGTGATCACCTCGGACGATGTCATCAGTCTTTTGCGCGCCAGTTTGTAGACCAGCATTCGGCGAATTCGGTAATCGAAGGGACAGTGAGAATTAATCTGCGCCGGCGTACTTTCGCCTGTTCAAATTCACACATCTACATTTATCCTGAGTTCGCGCTGAAACCCATTACTTATGTCCCAACGTGCAGGAGCAATCTCCGGAAGGCGGGAAGATCTGGAACCTGACCCCGGTGCCGCTCACCACCCGGCGCGAAGTGAAACAGATGGTCACGACGAAGACAATCTCGCGAACTCCCCGCGCCAAAAAGCGCCGCGGTGGCCTGCCGTTTCGGTCGATCAAGTTTCGCTTGCTCGCCTTCCTGGCGATCCTTGGCCCCGGCTTCATCACCGCCAATGTTGATAACGATCCCGGCGGAATCCTCACCTATTCGCAGGCGGGCGCGAACTTCGGCTATGCCCTTCTATGGACCCTCATCCCCATTACCATCGCCCTGATTATTGTGCAGGAGATGGCCGCCCGCATGGGCGCGGTCACCGGCAAAGGCCTGTCAGACCTGATCCGCGAAGAATTTGGTTTTCGCGCCACCTTCTTCACCATGCTCATCCTGGGAGTCGCGGACGTGGGCAACATCATGTCCGAGTTTGCGGCATGGCTCCGGCATGGGCCTTTTCGGAGTCAGCAAATACATCTGCGTCCCCGTCGCCGCCGCCCTGGTTGGTCCATCGTCGTCTACGGCTCCTACAAGCACGTGGAGCGAATCCTCCTGCTCTTTTCACTGATCTACTTCACCTACCCGATCTCCGCCTGGCTCTCCCATCCCGACTGGCACTCCGCCCTTCGCCAGACCATCCTGCCCACGGGTCCATCCACTCGCTCCGAATACCTCATCATGGTCGTCGGCCTGATCGGCACCACCATCACCCCGTGGATGCAGTTCTATCTCCAGGCCTCCATCGTGGAGAAGGGAATTGGCACGCAAGCAATACGCGCTCAGCCGCTGGGACGTCATTCTCGGTTGCTTCATCACCGATATCGTCGCCTTCTTCATTGTCGTGGCCTGCGGAGCCACCCTCTACGTCCTGGCACCCGCAACATCACCGATGTGGCCGATGCCGCCACGGCGCTCAAGCCGCTCGCCGGCCAGTTCGCCTCCTCCTCTTCGCCATCGGGCTGGTCAATGCGTCCTTGCTCTCGGCAGCCATCCTGCCCCTGGCCACCGCCTACAACGTCTGCGAAGGCCTGGGATTCGAGTCGGGTGTGAACAAAAACTTTTCCGAAGCGCCCGCTTTTTACTGGCTGTACACTCTGCTCATTGCATTGGGCGCCGGAGTGGTTCTGCTGCCGGAAATTCCTCTGATCAAGATCATCCTGCTATTCCCAGGTTGTAAATGGAATTTTGCTGCCTTTCCTTTTGATCTTCATGCTCATCCTGATTAACAAGAAAGAATTGATGGGAGAGTACCGCAACTCCAGGATCGTGAATCTGATGGCGTGGACTACCAGCGGCATTCTGATTGTCCTGTCGCTAGCCTGGTTCTGGACCACTGTAACCGGGCAATAACTCCGGGAAGGAGAGCGAAAATCAAAACGCCATCAGCACCACGCCGGCCGCAACGAAGAGGGCGGCAGCCCAGCGCTTGCGATCAACCCGCTCATGCAGGAACATTTTGGCCGCAAAGGCATTGACCACAAATGAAAGCGACGCGGCTGCCGGACCGACCAGGCTTACATCGTCCCAAGAGAGTCCAAACAGCAGGCTGTAGAAGGAAATCGCCATGCATGCTACTCCCATCAGGAAGTAACGATTACGTAAAATCTGCATCAGTACGAAACTGAAGCCGCGCTTCTGCCACACCTTGCCAAGATCGCCAATCTGTTTCATCCCCCGCGATAAAAGCACATCTCCGGCGCTGGAGGAAACCACGATCGCCAAAATGGCCAGCCAACCGTTCAGATTGCTGATGGCATGGTGGATCATGGATGCTCCGCAGCCACGCCGTCATTATCTGCGAGGCGCCGTGGCGGCCTGCGAGTCACTTCCGGGCCGCTGGTCACAAACGCCACGCCACCGGAAACTAGTGCGATTCCCAGCCAGCGCATGATGCTGATGTGCTCGTGCAGGGCGAATCGCGCTATCAAGGCGAGCAGAACGTAACCGAGCGAACTGGCAGGCAACACGTAGGTGAGATCTGCCCAGGAAAGGGCAGTCATATACGAAGCAAAGAAGCCGAGCAGGAGAAGGATACCAACGGCTACCCATGGATTGGTGATAGCCAGCAGAAGATCAGGAATATTTTTGATCGAAATATTACCCACCTGCTTCATGCCATACGAAAGCAGGGAGTCTCCGACCGGAGCGAACACACTCACTCCGGCTAGTACCAGATACTTGCGGAGATTCACGGGCCGTCAGACCTGGACAGTTTCCGGAGGTGGTGGAACGGTAGCCGGCGGCTTACCGCTGGCCGCGTCCTTGGCATTGTCTTTCACTAGCTTGTTCCGCATCGACCGCACCTTAAGGAAGGTCTTGGCCTCTTTGTACAGGCGCTTACGATCTCCTGAATGAAATGCAGCCTTCCGCAAGATACGGAAGACCGCTTTTGGCCGGAAATAATATTCGTCGTAGAAACGATGGACCGAGTGCAGAATTTCATCCGCCGGCAAGCCGGGATATTCAATATGCGCCAGCTGGTGACCGCCGGCATCGACCATGTTGCCCTTCACGATGAAGTTGTTCTTAGTGGCAAAGTCATACAACTCCGTGCCCGGATAAGCGTGGGCGACTGAGACCTGAATGGTCTCAACATCCAGCTCCTTCGCAAATGCAATTGTGTTCTGAATGGTCTCGCGGCTTTCCCCCGGCAAGCCGAGGATGAAGTCCCCGTGAATCACCAGTCCAAGTTTATGCGCGTCCTTGGTGAACTGGCGGGCACGCTCGAGAGTTGCGCCTTTCTTGATGTTTTTGAGAATCTGCGAATCGCCGGACTCATAACCCACAATCAACAGGCGGCAGCCGGCTTCCTTCATGGCCTTCAAGGTCTCGTAGTCGGTGGTCACTCGCGAGGTACAGGACCAGGTAAGTTTCAGAGGCTTGAGTTTCGCGCAGAGCTCGACGGTTCGAGCCTTTTGAATGTTGAACGTATCGTCATCGAAGAAATATTCCCGAACGTACGGCCAGTATTCCTTGGCCTTGGCCATTTCTCGCGCAACGTCGTCGGTCGAGCGTTTCCGCCAGGCATGCCCGCTGGTGGTCTGCGGCCACAGGCAGAAGGTGCACTGTGCCGGGCATCCGCGCGTGGTGTAAAGCGAAACATAGGGGTGCAAAAGAAATGGAACGTTGTAGCGCCGGACGTCCAAGTCGCGATGATAGATGTCGGTGACATGCGGCAGGGAATCCAGGTCCTGCAACTGCGGACGGTCCGCATTGTGCCCGATCGAGCCGCCGTTCTTGCGGTAAGAAACTCCCAGGATCTCATCGAGCGGCTTGCCGTCGGCAAATTCCTTCACCGCGTAATCGAATTCCTTGCGCACGATAAAATCGATGGCGCGCCCTTCTCGTAGCGTCTGCTCCGGCAATACCGTAACGTGCGGGCCGACGAATGCAACTTTGATTTTAGGGTTCGCTTCCTTAATCCGCTCCGCCAGCCGGATGTCTCCCGGAAAGCCGGGCGTGCTGGTGTAGAGCACCAGAAACTCATATTCCTTGGCAATGTTGATGGTCTCTTCAGCGGAGACGTAATGCGGCGGGGCGTCAAGCAAACGCGCACCCTCCAGCATGCCTGTGGGGTATGCCAGCCAGACTGGATACCAGTAAGACTCAATTTCGCGAGTAGCGGGCCAACGTGAGCCCGCTCCGCCATCAAAATTCTCGAAAGAAGGGGGATTCAAGAACAGTGTTTTTAAGGGCATAGGAGTAATTCTTTATAATAACATCCGCGCGCGTGGGACAAGGCTTTGCGTATCTAGATAGAACACCCGTGGCTGCGCATAGTTGCAGTTCAGGCTATTTTCCTTCTGGGACTGCCGTCAGCCTAAAGGCCGCACGTCTTTGAAGCAACGAGATCGCCCTGAATGGCATGTGTAAGCAGTGAATAGGGTAAAAAGCCCGTCCGCCAGAGCTGCCCTACTTCGCTTGATCTACCCAGGATTGCAGTTCTCCGGTAGCTCGCAGCAGGCCGATTTGGGCCCGCACTAATTCGAAGTTCGCGTCTTGCAGTGCATTGTATTTTGCCGACAGATCGGCGCGTACCTGATCCCCTTCATTCAGAGTGGCTGTTCCAGATTTTATTTTGATCTGCATCGCTTCCTGATTCGATTGCGTAATCTCATATTCCAATTCCGAAACCTGTTGCGCCGCCTTCAGCTGTTCGACCGAGCGCCGCAATTTTAAGGTCTGTTGCGAGACCTGATTTTTGGTCGATTCCACTTCTTTGTCCGCACGAATAGCTTCGGCGTCGGCCGCATTCGCATGGGCGCGTTGCGAGGGATTGAAGAAAGGGAAGCGGACCACCACGCCGACGGTGGCATTATTCCGTTCGAATTCATTGTTGGGAAAAAACTGCGTCCAGTTGTTGAACTTCGCCAGCACCGCGTATTGGGTGGCGAAGTCCACTGAGGGCCATAGTGACCTGTGCTCCCCCTGGGCCCGAAAGCGCTCCGCAATGGCGTGCTGTTTGGCAAATAAAACCGCCGGATTCGATTCGGATTGCTTGTCCGTATCGTCCGGATGCGGTTGCACTGCGGGCAGAGCTGGTACCGAATCCGGCGCAATGTGCAGCGAATTAATCGGCACACCTGTAAGCTGCGACAGATTGGAGCGCAGAACATCGATTGCTCCCTCCGCCTGGGTGATGCGGAGACGCGCTCGCGCCGTAGCCAGCTCTGCCTCCTTGCCCGCCAACCGGCTGTCTACTCCCGCCTGCACCCGCTGCTCTTCGATACCCTGGGCGGCGCTCGCGCTTTGCTGCTCCTGCTCTAACTGGCCGAGTTGCTGCTCCCATTTTGCCAGTTCCATGTAGGTGAGAACGGTATCCTGCACGATCTGGTCACGCCGGTCTTTTGTGCCTTCGGTACTCGCCTGAAACTCCAGATGCGCCGCCTTTACGAAATCCCGCAGCGCGGGATTGAACAGCGGCGATTGCGCCGTCACGTTGATGAGTGAAGGCGCTGACCCTTCCAGGCTCAGCGGATATCCCCAGGAATCGCCCAGGCCCGAACCCACGATCAGTTGCGGCAGGTACTGGTCCTTAGCTTCGCGATAAGAAGCGAACGCCCGCTGGTTGTCGGCATTCGCTTCCGCGGCTGCCGGACTATGCGTCAAAGCCAGCTGGACAGCGCGTTTCAGCGAAAGCAATTCATCCGCGGTGAAGAAAACGCAGTTCCCTCCGCCACAGCAAACAGCAGTGCGAACAGACACACCCGGACCAGGGCAGGTTTCATAGCATCCACCTTCGGTGTGAAATAGCAATTGATTTTACTGAGATGTGGCTTGTGAAACAGCCCGCGCAAAGTTATTGGCTCACTCGCTGCAACGCCTGCTGGGCTGGCCGGAACTCTTTCGCCATCGAAAGCGCGGCCCGGTATTCCGATGCCGCATCCTTTTTTCGGCCAAGCTCCTCATTGGCGGTCCCCAGAAGGAAATGGACCTTGAAGGCCGGAGCTTGTTCGACCTTGGCATTGGATTTCAAGTACGCGTGAAGCAACTGCGCCGCTTCCGGCAGATTTCGTTGAGTCTGTATCAGAACCTCCGCCGCATCGACCAGGGCTTCAGGACGGTCCAAAGGCGCCGACCGCACGTGCGCCAGCGCTTCCTCCATCTGATCCAGCTGTTGCCGGTGCTTGTAAAAAAGTCCCAGGTTGAGCCACGAGTTGGCGCTTCCATGGCTGGCATTGATGGCCTCGCGATATTCCCGCCCCGCGGTCTCGTAGTCTTTGCGCTTTTCGGCGATGCGGGCTTCCACGCCGTGTGCCATGACCGGGTCAATGGTGGCTAAAGAGCTGGCTTGCGCCTCCGCTTTGGCGCGACCTCCACCGATCACCCCGGGTGCCTCAAGATAAAATTCCGCCAGATCGCTGCGCGCATCGACATTCCCGGGATTGAGACGGACGGCCTCTTCAAATTCGCTTTTTACTCTGCGCGCAAGACTGGCCGCGGCGACAAAACTCGAGCTGTCCGCTTTCTCGCCATAGATTCTTCCCAGCCATAAGTGAAATTGGCTGTTGTCGGGTGCCAGGGCAACCGCTTTCTCGCAGTCCGAGATCCCGCGGTCCCAGTCACCCAGGCTGAAATACGCACGGCACAAGAGATTGTGCGCCTGGGCGTCATTGGGCGAGGAATTGAGCTGGCTATCAAGCCGCGCGATCGCCTCATCAACCTGGCCATTGGCGATCAACGAAGGGGCGGTTTCGTCAGCCCCGGCAGTTGCGACCGAGACACTGAAAAAAAAGATAATTGCAAACGACAACAGACAACGCATTTCTATTGCACCACTTTCACTGAGAGATGATCATGCAAAGGCTTGGAATTCACCGATCCGAGCGCCACCTTCTCGCCATCCGACAGACCGCTGGTAATTTCGGCACGTGTCAGGTCTGAGATCGATGTCTCGACCGTACGCCGCTCCAATTCATTATTCGCGACCAGGTACACGTACGGCTTGCCGCCATCCATACGCAGCGCTTCTCGCGGAATGGTGAGGACGTGATCATCCTCTGCGGTCACGATGGTCACGCCGACATTGATGTTGGGGAGCAACTTGAAATCTTTATTCGGAACAATGCAGGTGGTTTCGCCGACGTTGCGGGTCCCGTGGAGCTTCACAGATGCCGGCAATGTGCTGACAGTCCCGCTCCAGATTCGACCTGGAATTGCGTCCCATGTGACTTCGATCTTTTCACCGCGGCTCAGGCGCGCGACATCCGGCTCATCGACGTAGGCGCGCACCAGCACGCTTGATAAATCCGCTTCCTGCAAGATCAGATCTCCGGGATTCACGTATGCTCCTTGCTTGACCGGAAGGGAATAGACCACGCCCGAAAATGGCGCACGGATCAGCAGTTGATGAAGCACATCTTCGGCGGCGGAATACGCGCTTTGCGCCTGAGACTGCCGGGCCTGAACGCTCGAGATTTCCGGCCGTGAGTAACGTCCTTTCTGCTTCGACTGCAACAATTTCACCTGTGCTTCAGCCGTCGCCAGTTGCGCTTCGGCGGCGCGGACTTCACCCGGCGATGCTGCACCGGTTTGTTGAAGCTTCTGTAGCGCATCAAGATTCCGTTGTGCGGCATCGCGGTCCGCGGTAGCTTTCACCAGTTGCGCCTGCAGGGTCAGCAGTTCTTCCTGGGTTCCACCGCGCTGAATTGCATTCATGTCCGCTTCGGAGGCGCGAATTTCGGCCTGTGCCTGCGCCGCTTGACTCTGCGCGCTGGCCGCGTCCAACTCAACCAGCAGTTGGCCCTTTCGAACATGATCGCCTTCTTTGACCAGAACTCTCTTCACCACCGTTCCACTCGGAGCGTGTGCCTCGAAGTTATCGATCGGCTCAATCTTCCCGTTGGTCGAGATCAGGCTGCGGATATCCCCGCGGCTTACGGTCGTGGTGAAAACCGCAACCGAATCGTCCCGCGATGCAAATGAAGCGAGAATGACGACTGCCGCCACTGCTCCCGCGGTCCACAATATCCAGCGCCGCTGGGCGAAAAAGCCCGTTTTTCGGCCATTTTGAGCCATTGAATGATCTGAGATTAATGTAACACTCGCCGCGATCGGCCCGGTCGAGCCGCACTTAACCGTTTAGATGCATCGCCTTCCGGAAAAAGACCAAGAAAAGGTTGAGAGGATCTGTCATGCCCGGCGGTGGCGCTTGATTACAATTGAGCATATGCCGAAGCCGCCACGATATACCCCAGAGCACGCTCATGCCGGGCTGGACGCCAAGTTTCCCGAGATCGAAACCTGGCCTAATCAGTTTCCCGGATACGAAATCGTCATCGACGATCCCGAGTTCACTTCGGTTTGCCCGAAGACGGGACTCCCCGATTTTGGCGTGATCGTCCTCCGCTATATGCCCGGCAAACTTTGCCTGGAACTGAAATCCTACAAAGAATATTTGCAGTCTTATCGCAACCTGGGAATTTTTCAGGAAAACATCGTCAATCAGGTTCTAGAAGACGTTGTGCGCTGGGCCAAACCAGTTTGGGCGGAAGTGAAAGGCGATTTTCGTCCTCGCGGCGGAATCTCAACTGTTGTGATCGCGCGCTGGCCGCGTCCGAAAAACGGTAAATAAAACAGTAATTCGAAAGATTCCGCGCATCCTGGGATTTCTGCACCGCGTGATATATTCCTCGCCAAGTGAACCAGGACGACCTTCATCCTAAGACTGCGCTGCTTTTACTGACGGCGCTGAATCTGCTCAACTACGCGGATCGCAATGTGCTTTTCGCCGTGCAGCCGATGGTGCAAAATGAATTTCACATCAGTAAAACCCAGATCGGATTTCTCACCAGTGCTTTCCTGCTGTGTTATATGGTCGCGGCGCCATTTGTTGGACCACTAGCGGATCGTTATTCCAGAAAGATCATCATCGCCGTGGGCGCCATTTTTTGGAGCGGACTGACCCTACTGACCGCGGTCACCCACAACTATGCTGAGCTTCTGGTCCGCCACACGCTGGTGGGAATTGGAGAGGCCACATTCGTGACCATTGCGCCAACTTTTGTGGCGGATCTTTTTTCAGAGAACAAGCGCGGGAGCATTTTGGGCGTCTTCTATCTGGCGATTCCAGTGGGATCGGCTGCCGGCTATCTGCTCGGATCAGCCCTGGCGCCTTCACACGGTTGGCGCTTTCCGTTTTACATCGCCGCCGCACCGGGATTCGTACTGGCAATTTCGATTCTGTTTCTCAAGGAGCCGGAACGTGGGCAGAACGATTCGGTCCATGACACGCCGCGCCGCGACACGATTTTTGGTCTGGCGCGAAATCCCGCATTCCTGACCGCAACCCTTGGTATGGCGATGATGACCTACTCGCTCGGCGGCATTCAGGTTTGGATGCCGCAATTTCTGATTACCGAGCGCCACTACTCCCTGGCATCGGCAAATTTTGATTTTGGAATTATCGTGGTCATCGACGGCATCTTTGCGTCACTTATTGGCGGCTGGCTGGGCGATTTTCTGTTGCCGCGAATGAAAAGTTCCTACTATCTGGTATCTGCAATCACGATGGCGCTCGGCATTCCATTTTTGATTGTCGCCCTCTTCGTTCCTGGGCGCCTGATGATTCCCGCCATCGCTGCGGCTGCCTTTTTCCTGCTGTTCAACACATCGCCGCTGAATGCAGCGGTGATTAATTCCGTTGGACCGCACATTCGGGCGACCGCGTTGGCGGTGAATATTTTCATCATTCATCTCTTGGGAGATGTGCCGTCGCCCACCATGATTGGCTGGGTTGCCGACCGTCACTCACTGCAGACAGCGTTTATCCTGCCGGTAATCGCGATGGGATTGTCTGCGGCGATTCTTTTTTATGGAATGCGTTTTGCGCCGGCGGCCGCTCGAGAACGACGCTCCGGCGCGGAGCAGGTTTCCGCCGGATGACTTATCTCCATTGGATCGCCGGCACTCTGCTGGCGGTGATCTGGCTCTCTCGAGTAATCGATACTTCGCTCGGCGTCCGCAGTCTGGTGAATATCACCCGTCCGGAATGGGACCGTACGCCTGCAACTCCGGGGGGAAATCCGCGCGTGACCATTGTTGTTCCGGCGCGAAATGAGGACGCTTCTATACGCCAGGCGCTTTCTCGACTGCTCGCCCTCGATTACGACAACTATGAAGTGATTGCGGTCAATGACCGCTCGACCGATCGCACCGGCCAAATTATGGACCAGTTGGCCGGGAGTGAGCCGGCTACGCGCCCGTCGAATGCAAAGCTCCGGGTATTGCATATCACCGAGCTGCCCGCTGGTTGGCTCGGCAAAGCCCACGCCATGTGGAGTGCCGCCAAAACATCCACCGCTGATTGGATTCTATTTACAGATGCGGACGTGATGTTTCGCCCCGATTGTCTTCGCCGCGCCATCGCTTATGCCGAGGCAGAACGCGCCGATCATCTGGTTATTTTTCCCCGGACCATCATGAAGCGTCCTGGCGAGAAGATGATGCTGGCATTTTTTCAACTGATGTTCGTCTTCGGACATCGTCCCTGGAAAGTTGCCGACCCCAAAGCCAAAGATCACATCGGCGTCGGCGCATTCAACCTGGTCCGCCGCCAGGTCTACGAGGCGGTGGGTACGTATGAGGCGCTGCGCTTCGAAGTTGTCGACGACATGAAGCTCGGTAAAGTAATCAAGAACGGCGGGTTCCGTCAGCGCAACGTGCTCGGAGAAGACCTGCTCGAACTTCACTGGGCTCAAGGAGCCAGCGGAATAGTTCGCAACCTGACCAAGAATTTCTTCGCGGTGATGTCATTTCAATCCTGGCGCGCGATCGGTTTTTGCTTCGCTGCCGCCTTCATTAATATCATGCCCTTCGCCGGAATATTTCTCGCCCACGGTTGGGCTCGTCTCCCATATGGGATCGCATTGCTTTGCTTGTTTTTTCTCTATGTCGGAATGTCGCTGTTTTCTGATGTGCGGCCCTGGTACCTGCTGCTGCATCCCGTCGCCACACTGCTTTTTATTTACACCATGCTGCGATCCATGTTTTTTGCTCTACGGAATAATGGCGTAGAGTGGCGCGGCACAATGTATCCATTAGACGAATTGCGGCGTGGCTGGTCTGACGCTCTCTCAGGCTTCACTCCGACTCTGCATCGGCAACGTTCGCGGGCGCGTCGGAATCCCCTTTTTCTTCGAGGTACTTCGTTTGCTGGGAGGCCGCGAAGTCCCGGCGCTGAAATGCCCTGCTTGTTCGACGTCGAAGGATTTCGGCAAAGGTGACAGCCGCATAAGACCATTGTTCAATTGCCTGGAACTTTCCAGAACGATTTCGGCGCGATCGTCATAATCCTTTATCTCGCCTTTGATCTCTACAACTTTGCCCGCCAATTGGCGCACATCGCCGACCTTCTGCAGATCATGCTGGAACACCACCACGGTGAACGAACACAGCCGGTAATCTTCGCAGAAGTCGAGATAATGCACGCCGCGTTCGCCGGCCTGCACGCGAATCACTTTACCGGTGACGCACTGGGTTTCATCAAGATGATTGCGCGCCTGATCGAAGGGAATGCAGGCGGCTAGGGAGAGAGAAGGGAGGAGCAATGTGAGTGCTTGAAGAAACAATGGATCGGCATCGTTGTGAACTTTGTCATGGGTGGAGCAGCGCTTCAGCGCTGCGGCTGAGATTCTCCTCCATTGGCGGCTTTAGCCACTGAGGTGCCGGATCAAGAGCAGTCTCCCCAAAAGCTGAACTGTAAGCATATTGTTCCGGAGCCTCAGCCAACCCTCGCTTCTTTGGGTTCAAGTGGATGTACCTTTAAAAGCGGCATATTCGGCAGCATCTCTCACTCGCCGATCGTAAAAGCTGGACTGCCAAATATTTCCGCGAACCTGAAATACCTTTCCAAGACGGAATGAGAATCCACCCTTTATGAATTGAACAGCCTTTTCCAAGGTGACGATCGGAGTTATCAGCAGATGAAAGTGATCAGGCATGACCACAAATTCGTGAAGCATATATTTGTGTTGATTTCGATACTCAATCAGGGTCTCAATAAAGAGCCTCGCGGTTCGGTCAGACTGAAGAAGATTTTTCTTGTGGAACGTCGAAGAGGTCACAAAATAAGTGCCGTCTCCCGTCGTACCGCTGTATGGGATTGTCATAGGACCTCTCGCGCTGAAGCGCGTTTTAGAAAGCCCCCAATTAAATGCAGCGCTGAAGCGCTGCTCCACCCATGAAAATCGGATGAAGCAACAAGGAATTGTAGAGCGGATAAACGGACCGAGCGGCGAACTTCGGACAAAAATTACAGAACTAGTTCCAAAATGAAATTGAAGCAATGATGGTGAAGGGAAAATACAGAGGATTGTGATAAGGCAGGGGCGGGCTACTCGCCCGCCCACGCCCCCGAATTTACCGGAAAGACTTTACCGCCGCCGCCTCATCGTCCTTCACGTCGAACACCGTGTACAGTTTCGTGATCTGCAGCAGGTCGTGGACTTTCTTGGTCAACTTGAGCAACTTCAATTCGCCGCCCTGGTTCTTGACCGTGGTGTAAGCGCTGACCAGCTCGCCAATTCCTGAGCTGTCGATGTAATTCACGTCGCCGAGATTGAGCAGAATCTTTTTCTGGCCCTTGCTGAGCAGGTCCTTTACCGTGTCGCGAAGGACTACGCTGCCTTCGCCGAGGGTTATACGTCCGCTGCAATCCACAATGCTGACTCCGTCCACCTGGCGTGTGCTGACTTTCAAATTCACTGAGAAGCCTCCTTGCCGCCCTCGGTCATGCCGTGGACGTGCTTAACTAGTTTGATTTCTGTTCCCGTACTGGACGGGTTAATCTGTACGTCATCCATAAACGAACGAATTAAAAAAATTCCTCGGCCGGAGGTTTTTAAAAGATTTTCCGGCGCCAGCGGATCAGGAATTCTCGCCATGTCCATGCCTTTGCCCTGATCGCGAATCGTGATCACCAGGTCGCGGGTCGTGCGCTCAAATTCTAATGCAACTTTCTTTTCCGGATCGTAAGCGTTGCCGTGCAGCACCGCGTTGACTGCCGCTTCCCGCACCGCCATGGCAATCTGCATGACCTCGTCTTCGTCGAAGCCGGTTTCGCTGGCAATACGGCTGGCAGTCTGCTCCGCCCGGTCTACGGTCTCCAGCGTCGAATCCAGATTGTAGGAGAACCGGTCACCGGCCATAAGCAAAAGTTTCAAATGAATTCGGTAACGGCGGATACCGCATCATGCCTGCTTACGGGCGAAACAACTCGTCCGGCAGAGTGGGTAGTTTGAACCTTCTGCCGTGGAAATGTCAACGTGGGGTGCTTCCGACTTGCGGGATGCTAACGGGGCGCTCCATCTTCCCGCATTTTTTGCGGCAGGGCGGAGACCCTGATCCAAGCCTGATTTAGGTCAAAATCCTGCCGGCTTTCGCGAAAAACGTGAAAGCCCACGCGGCGCACCCGCCTATTTCTTTTGCTTTTTCGTCTTCGCCCAGCCTTCTTTTATCACCTGTTTCGCCCGTCCCAATGCGAGCGAGTCGGGCGGGACATCATAGGTGATACAGGATGCCGCCGCGACATAGGCCCCCTTGCCAATTTTTACCGGGGCCACCAGTGTGGCGTCGCTGCCGATGAATGAGCCGTCTTCGATTATGGTTTTGTGCTTGTTCACGCCGTCGTAGTTGCAGGTGATGGTTCCCGCGCCGATGTTTACGCCTTCGCCGATCTCGGCATCGCCCAGATAAGTGAGGTGGTTGGCCTTCGACTTTTTCCCCAGCCGAATTTTCTTGGTTTCGACAAAATTTCCCACGTGAGCGCCCTCGCCAATTTCACTTCCCGGCCGCAAATGGGAGTAGGGTCCAAGAACCGCACCATTTGCCACCACAGCCTCGTCGAGGATGCAGCCCGGCCTGATCAGTATTTCGTCGCCAATTTGTGAATTTTGAATTACGGAGTAGGAGCGGATGCGGCAATCGCTGCCGATGCGTGTTTTTCCCAGCAACTGCACGAAGGGTTCGATGGTGGTATCGGCGCCAACTTCCACATCCCAATCAATCACGCAGGTTTCTGGATGGAAGATGGTCGCGCCTTCAGACATCAGCTTCAGGCACTTCTCCAGCCGCATCTTGCGGTCGAGATCGACCATTTCGCCGCGGGTGTTGCTTCCTAAAATTTCCGCGGCATTAGCGGTCTCGATCGCCGCCACCCGTTGCTTGGTTTTTCGTAATACCGCCGCCATGTCAGTGAGGTAATACTCGCCGTGCGGATTATCGGTTTTTAGGCGCTCGATATTTTCGAACAGTGGTTTGGTCGAGAACGCATAGAACCCGGAATTGATTTCCCGAAGCTTTTTTTGCGCCGGCGTAGCCGACTTTTCTTCAACTACCGCTTTCACATCGCCGCCGCGTGCGCCGTTGCGAATGATTCGGCCGTAGCCGGTAGGATCTTCGAGCCGCGCGCTCAAAATCGTCATGGCAGCTTTTTTCTGTTGATGAAAGTCGCGCAGCCGTGAAATGGTTTCGGCGGTAATCAGCGGGGCGTCGCCGGAGAGCACAATCACCTGGTCATATTTAGAAAGTGAATTTGCAGCGCACATCAGAGCATGGCCCGTACCGCGCTGCGGTTCCTGCAAAACAAACTGCACTCCTGTCTGCTGCACGGATTCACGCACTTTCTCCGCTTCATGTCCCACGATTACGAAAATATCTTTCGCAGGAGTGACTTGCTGGGCGGCGGCGATTACATGCGACAACAGCGATTTACCGCCTACCTGGTGCAGAACTTTGGGGTGCTTCGACTTCAGCCGGGTACCTTTGCCCGCCGCCATGATCGCAATCGCGGTCCGTTGATTCGGCGATGATTTCATTGAGTTCAAATATAACCTGCGGTCTATGGAAATGGCGCAAAGGTGCCACGCTGGCGACCGAATATTCACAGCCATTTGGCATAGCTAAGTTGCTGGATTTAATGTTAGTTGCACGTCAGAAACTTACAAATGGAACCTTGAACATCAACAGATAATTGTTGCGAAATGTTTTTCCTCCTCTGCTAGCATCCCCGACAATAGTGGTAGTTCTACTCTCGACGTTCCATGCATTTACACGGTTGCGCTTGGGGCATAGCACAACGACCGGATGACACGCATTTCCCCCTCGCACTGCCGTCGAAATTCTCAGGGAGATGATTTGAATCACTCGCGTACCGCGGCCGATCGGACTGCAGGCAGAAAAAAAAGACGCCCGGTTGTGTACGTCTTGGTTCTGTTTGTTTCACTCATGGTTCTGTCAGCGGTCGGCGTTCATCTGCTTACCAGTCATAATGGGCGTGCGGAGACGTCAAATCCTTCCAGCGCTTCGAACACAGCCTACTTGCTCGAAGCTCAACGGGCTCCGCAAATCCAGGCGCGCAGCCGACATCTGATTTATCCCTATTCCATCGTGCCCGGAGGAATATCTTCCGCCGAAGAATTACGTAACGCCGCCGCCCACGATGCGGTCGTGGCCACGCACTTCTCGGGCTTCAACTATCGTCGCGCCCGGCTGATCGAAGTGAAACAACCGCAAAAGGTCTACCTTTCTTATCGAATTCATAACAAGGTTTATTGGACAGTGCGGCAGGCCAGCCTGCACGTCGGCGAAAAACTCTTGACCGATGGCACCGTGACGGCGCGAACTCGTTGCGGAAACCAGGTTTCAGTCTTGCCGCGAGTTGCAAGTTCGCCCGAAGAGCCCAACCTGGCGGAACTCGATCGTCCCGACGCTATGGCCAGCGGTCTCGATGGAATTCCGGCAGGGCTCAACTCGCAAATCCTTAATGTGGATCCTGGTCTTCCTCTTGGGCCCGCAACCCCCGGAATTCCAGTCGCCGGCGGAGGTACCCCGCCGGGTGTCTTTGTTCCTCCTCCCATTGGAGGCGGCGGAGTCGGTACCGGTGGTGGCGGTGGTGGCGGAGGAGGCGCAGGTGGTGGCCCCGGCGGTGGAGGCGGGTCGGGCGGCGGAACTGGAGGCGGAGGCGGTCACCCGCCTGTAACCCCAGAGCCGGGAACCATTGTCTTAGTGCTTTCCGGAGCCGGGATCATTTTCGCTCGCTATCGCAAAAGCTAGTTGCAGTACGCAGCAAATCCTGCTCACCCTGCCATATTCCGGGCCAAACTAGTACTTAAGTGCGGTTCGCGTCTCTTGCACGCTGTTAAAATTTCGACAGGATCATGCAATCCCCGCGCAATCTCTGGCAATTTTTAGCATTGGCGCTTTTCGCCTTCCCGGCGCACGGGCAGGTTAAGGTGCAGAAGATCTCTGTCAGTTCGCAGAACCCAGTTCAGGTGCAAATTCAGACCAGCTCACCGGTTGTTCCTAAAACGCAGCTTATCTCGAATCCTGAACGCCTGGTGATTGACGTGGCCGGCGCCCTACCCAGCACGGGTTTGCATGAATTGAACGTTGATCGGAATGAAGTGAAGCGGGTTCGGGTGGGAGTTTTTTCGACCTCGCCATTGGTTACCCGCATTGTTCTGGACCTCAATTCTCCTGCGCCATATCAAGTTGCGCGCGTCGCGTCGGGGTTCAACGTGATTGTGGGAGAGGGAAAAGCGGTCGAACCGGCCAGTGACTCATGCGACTCCGATTCGGAGCCGGTAATCGGTTGGGTATCCACCAGTTCGGCAACGGGCCGCAACGGCGCTCGAACAAAACCGCCGGTGGTGAGAGCCATCTCCACAATCGTATCGGTTCCAGCAAACGAGTTGCGGGTCGAATTCAACAAAGGGCGGCTCGAAATCCACGCCCACAATGTGACCCTTTCTGAGGTTTTGTTTCAGGTCCAGAAAAAGACCGGCGCTGAAATCGCCATTCCCGCCGGAACCGAGCAGGAACGAGTCTTTATTGACGCGGGCCCTGCGCCTGCCGGTCAGGTCATGGCGGAACTGCTCAACGGATCGAGTCTCAATTTTGTAGTGGTTGGTTCAGAAGCAGATCCTAATATTCTGCGCAGCGTGATCCTCAGCCGCAAGAACGGATTTGCCGAAAACGCGCCCAGCTACACACCGCCGCCTACCGCCGCAAACACAATGCCGGAAAATCCTACCTCCGAGAATCCGCCGGATATGGACCAGCCACAGGATGAAAATGTTCCCCCGCCCGACATGGCTGCCCCACCACCGCAGCTCAATTAATCCAACCAATCTAAAACGCCACCCACGGTTGCGCGCCGACGTAGAGCAAAGTAGCTATGGCGGCGGCGATGCCGAATGGAATTTTGTTGGTTTCGGAATTCTCAATGGTCAATGCCGGCCCCGGCACATGAAACCTGAATAACGCACCCGCAATCTGGGCCATATTTCGCAGGGTCTGGCCGAGGCGTCTTCTCCACACCACCAGCGCCAGCGCCATCACGCCATTGATGATCAAGGTAAGCAGCAGGACTGGTATGAGTCTGCGGACTTCGAAGAACGCGCCCAGCGCTCCCACCAGCTTCCAATCGCCACCGCCCAGCCCGCCTAGTAGAACCAATGGCAGCAGAACGCCCAAGCCGATCGCAGCCCCGCCAAGCGAGAGCAACGCCGCGTGGCCGCCAGCGATTATCCAGTGAAGAAAAATGGCAATCGGAATTGCCGGGTAGGTGAGCCAATTGGGAATCTTCCGGTAGCGGAAGTCGGTGATTCCCGCCGTCATTGCAAAGGCAGCAGCCAATATCCAAAGGGTTTGAGCCAAGGCAGTTCTGGAATTCTACAGGCCGCAGGCTCGAAAACCAAAGAAGCTTTTAAGCGCAGAGAACGCTTAGAAACCCGTCGAGATCGGCCAGAAAATCGAAATGACGGACGCTCATATCGAAGCGTTGTTGGTTTTCCCTGCGTTATCCGGTTTTCTCTGCGTTGTCGTCAAATCTCTTGATTCTTCGAAAATAGAAAACGGCCTGCTTTTAGGCAGGCCGTTCAGGTCAAACTGAAAGTAATTTATCGGTTCAAGCTGCTGCTATTGCGCTCGGCAATAATCTTCTTTGCATTTTCGACCAGTGCCCGCGCCTGTGGCAGTAATTCCAGGCCCTTCAGCACTTCAGGATCGGTCTCTGCTTTCACCTTCAGGCCTTCTTCCTGGCCAAAGGCGTCGACGAAGATTTCGCTCTTCATGTTAGATTTGATCCACTCATTATTCTGAAGCAGATCGGCTTCCGTGTATGGAACCTTGTCGGCGTCCAGCGATTTGCGGAATTCCTGCATGACTGCATCATCCACCTGGAAGCTCTTGGTCACGTGGTGGACCACAATGTAGTGCTTGGCGAAATTGAAGAATGCGTAATGCTGCAACAGCGTATCCTGGAAGTGATTGCCCTTCACCGGATCGATCTTCACATCCGGAGTAATTCCGCCGCCGCCGTACACGGTGCGTCCACTGTCAGTCAGCTTTACTTCGCGGTTGGTGTTGTCGCCGATTCCGTCGCGATTGAAATAATAGTCATACAAGCGAGATGTTGCTGTAGTCGCGCTGAATCAAGCGTCCGCTTGGCGTGTAGTACTTCGCGGTGGTCAATGCCAGTCCGGTGTTGTTCGAGAGCGGATACACCGTCTGCACCAGGCCTTTACCGAACGTGATTTCGCCGACCACTAATGCCGCGATCGTGATCCTGCATCGCGCCGGCGACAATTTCCGCCGCCGAAGCGGTTCCACGGTTCACCAGAACGACTATCGGATAATCTTTGCCCCCATCGCCATGCATCGCGATGTAACGGTTCTCGGGCGAGGAACGCCCGTGATGAGAGACGATCAACTGCCCTTTGTGCAGGAACTTGTCAGCTACGCCTACGCCTTCGTTCAGCAAGCCGCCGGGATTCTGCCGCAGATCGAGGATCAAACCTTTCATCTCGCCGGATTGCGAGAAGCGTCTAACGCATCCTGCACTTCCTTGTCGGTGGTTTCGTTGAACTGGGCAATGTGCATGTAGCCAATGCCAGGACGCACCAGGAAATGGAGATCGACGCTGTAGCGTGGAATTTCGTCGCGCACAACCGTAAACTCCATCGGCTTTTCGGCGCCTTCGCGCAGCACGGTGATGTGAACCGTGGTGCCCTTCGGTCCCTTCAATAAATCAGCCACGTCACTGGTGGTCATGTTGTCAGTGGGCTTGCCGTCGACCGCGGCGATAATGTCCCCAGGATGAATTCCCGCGCGATAGGCCGGTGTTCCGGCAAAGGGCGCAATCACGATCACTTTGTTGTTGCGCGGACCAACGGTCATTCCCACGCCGTAGTATTTGCCGCGCTGGTCTTCGCGCATCAGTGAGTAAGACTTGGGATCGAAGAAATTCGAGTGCGGATCGAGCACGTGCAGCATGCCCGGAATCGCGCCGTTATAAATGGCTTTGTCGGGATTCACCGGCTCGGCGTAGTTCTGCTCGACGATATCGTAGACCTCGGTGAACTGCTTGAGGCTTTGATTGACATCGGAGTCGCTGTCATGCGCGGTAGCAGGATTCTTCTGGGCGGAAACCATTCCCAAAAAGCCGCAAACCGCCAAAAATAAAACTACGAGAAAAGAAGCACGGTGAGAACTACGGGCCATCTTTAGTTGTCCTTGCGCCGGGACGGGAAGCCGTCCGAGCAGGCTGATTTGGTGCAGTATAACATGCGAAAAAACAGAAACTTAGGCACCGCAGGCACCACCGGTCACATTACTGGCACCTTAGTCTTAGGATGCGTGCCGCTCAAGAAATGATGCGTTTTTGTGGCCGTCAATAGTGCCGGCTCGGGTAGATTCCGCGAGAGGGGTTAGCTGGCCAGCTTCTTGAGGGGTTAGCTGGCCAGCTTCTTAAGGAATTCCTGTTCGTCCAATCGGTATTTGAACGCCTTCCGGCCATCGATAAAGACTACCGGAACTTCGTCAGTGAACTGACGCTTGAGCTGATCGTCGGTTTCGACATCCACTTCGCGCCAGTGAAATCCGCCCCGCCGCTCCAGCTTCGAAAGCTTCTCTTTCACGATCTCGCAAAGGTGGCATCCCTTCCGGGAATACACAATGACTTCGCGGAGCACTGACATGGGGCCGAGTCTAGCAAACCGGAAAACAGTTTTCCAGTAAAGTCTTGTCAGTAGGGACCTTGGTGCCCGAAATGGTCAAATCGTCCGCAGGCGACTTATATGCGCCTACAGACAGGTACAATCCTGGCATGGCGCAAGCCAAGCCGCTTTCTGGAAGAGTTGCATTGGTTACCGGCGGAGCTATCCGGCTGGGTCGCGCCTCTGCTCTGGCCTTGGCACAAGCCGGAGCCAACGTGGCAATAACCTACCTGAGTTCAGAGAAGCAAGTTCAGCGCACCCGCAAAGAGCTGGAAAAGAGTGGTGGCCGGGTGCTGGCGATTCGGTGCGACGTCACCGATAAAAAGAGTGTGCAAGCCGCGGTCGCGCAAACCATATCTGAATTCGGCGGCCTCGACATTCTGGTAAACAACGCCGGCGCCTACGAGACCGTTTCTTTCGAAGATATTACTGTCCAGCAATGGGATGCAATCTTCAACGTGAATGTCCGGGGGCCGTTCCTCGTATCCCAGGCCGCCGAACCTCACTTACGCCGTCGCAAGGGGAGGATCGTAAATCTGGGTTCTCTTGGCGGCTTGCGCGCCTGGCCGACCCATGCGCATTACTGTTCGTCGAAGGCCGCCCTGCATATGCTTACCAAGGCTATGGCAAAAGCGCTGGCGCCTGAAATTGCCGTAAACTGTGTGGCTCCCGGGATGATTGATCTTGGCGAAAAATCCGCAGCAGCATTCATGGGCCGCATGGCCAAACAGACACCCATGCTTCGCAACGGAACTGGCGAGGACGTGGCGGCTGCAATACTATTCTTTGCTACCGCTCCCAGCTTTATCACCGGCCAGGTGGTATACGTAGACGGCGGATTGGGGCTCTAACCAACGTCCGGCAGTCAACTTTTCATGAAGACAGCGACCACTTTTCTCATCATTGCATTCCTATCCGTATCGCCGGTGCTAGCTCAAAAGCCGCCGGTCAATGCGCCCACTTCCGAACCGCATATGTCCGGCCAGCCCCAGACTTTCCCGTTGTGGGAAAACGGCGCTCCCGGTGCGCTGGGCACCGCAGATGAAGATATTCCGACGGTTACGGTTTATTTGCCTCCCCATCCCAGCTTCTCGAGTACGGCTGTTGTGATTGCACCTGGCGGGGCATATGTCGCTCTCGCCATGAACCATGAAGGACGGCAGATTGCGAACTGGCTAAACTCTCTCGGCTTGACCGCATTTGTCTTGAAATACCGGCTGGCGCCGAAATATCGGCACCCGGTTGAGCTTCACGACGGCCAACGCGCCATGCGCTGGGTACGGGCCCGCGCCAAGCAATATGGCTACTCGCCCGATCGCATCGGAATGATGGGCTTCTCGGCGGGCGGACACCTCGCGGCGACAGTAGGAACTCATTACGATCACGGGCAGGAAGCCGCCAGCGATCCGGTCGAGCGGGTGAGTTGCCGTCCCGATTTCCTGATCCTGGCTTACCCCGTAATTTCGTTCGTCGCGCCATATTCGCACTCTGCCTCGGCTCGCCACTTGCTCGGTGACAATCCGGAGATGAAACTGCGCGAGCAGCTTTCGGATGACCTGCAGGTCACCCCGGACACTCCGCCTGCATTCCTGTTTAGTACCAGCACTGACAAAGTGGTTCCTCCGGAAAATTCCGTGGCATTTTACCTGGCATTGCACAGCGCCGGCGTATCGGCCGAACTGCATATTTTTCAGAAAGGTCCTCACGGCGTAGGCCTGGATTTGGCCGATCCGTATTTGGGCGTCTGGCCTACCCTGCTTGCCGACTGGATGCGACAACGAGGGCTGCTCGCGAAATGATGCCCTCGATTGCGGTTCCAAAACTCACTGGTTCAATCTGTGGAAGGATTTCGCGTTTTGTGCTGGCTTCGGTTTTGCTGCTCTGCGGAGCCCATGTTTTGGCTCAAGTTGGTCCGCAGGAGGGTGGCAGCGAAATTCAGCTATGGACGGCTGGCGGCCATTCGGTTTCAGGCGGCCGCGGGAATACGGGAATCTTCGACGTCGGTTTGCGATACGGCTGGGTTTTGCTCGACAGCCACGGGCCGAGCTTCCTCAAAGGCCGGTTCGAATACGCGCTCGATGCGGTGCCGATGTATCTGATTTTCCAGCCTACCAATACCGCATACGGTGTCGGTCTGAACCCGTTGAACTTGAAGTGGAATTTTGAGCGACGCGGAAGGATTGTTCCCTACACCGAACTCAGCGGCGGTCTTTTGTTTACCACCCACGATGTTCCGGCCAACACCTCGCAGATAAATTTCACGCCCTCGGCGGCATTTGGTTTCCACTACCTTGCAGACAGGTTCGCCTGGACGTTCGAGGGCCGCTATCTGCATATTTCCGACGCCGGGCTGAGCCGACTGAATCCCGGAGTCAATACGTTTGAGGTCAGGATTGGGGTGGGGAAGTTCCGGAAGTAGATGCCGGGCGGAGCCCAGCGCTCGAGATCACAAGAAGCACGGTTCGACTTCACCGCGCTACGAAGCGCTTCGGGGAAAGTATCCAAACTGGTGCAGCAACGGAAGGGCGACGGATATTGAAGCGTGGGCGAGATCCCGGCGCTTTGACTGCGACTCCATTGACGAATAGAATCGGCTTGCGATGCGAAAGATCCGGTATCACTACAACATCGTCTTGCGCCCCGAACCAGAAGGTGGTTTCACAGCGATGGTCCCGGCTCTGCCAGGGTGCGTCACTTACGGGCGCGACCTCGACGAGGCCAAGAAGATGGCCCGGGATGCAATCGCGGGCTACATAGCAAGTCTTAAGAAGCACAAAGAACCAATTCCTACCGACGACGAAACTCTCGTCACATCCTTGGACTTGGATTATGTCTCGGCTTCCGGGCGTTAAGCCACTGGAAGTTGCTCGCTTTCTGGAGCGCCAAGGATTTGTGCTCGATCACACTTCAGGCAGTCATTTCATTTATTACAACCGAGTCTCCGGAAAACGTGCAGTGGTTCCGAAGCACAATCGGGACATGCGGAAGGGGACATTGATGTCTCTACTCCGAGAGGCTGGACTCACACGCGAGGAGTTCGTCGAGTTTCTGCAACGGTGAAAGCTGCTAAGACTTTTTCTTCAGTCCACGCCGCCGCACAACGGTCTGACCGAAGCTCACTATGACAAGTAGGAAGCCAAGGAGGATCCAAAGAAATGTCCAAGCAGCAAGTGGGCCTACTTCGCGATCCCAGTAGTACGAGAGAGCGATTGCAACGACGAATCCAATCAGAGAGAGCACAATTATCCCGGCTCCAACTCGAAGCAGTCGAGTCGCGAAATCTGGGAATCTCAGTCGTAGTACTCCAACCCCAGGTGCGTGATCAGCTCCTCGCCCTTCAAATGCCGCAGCGTATTCTTCAGCTTCATCAGCTGGATGAATAAGTCATGCTCGGGATACAGCCCCGGCACCGTCATCGGCGATTTGAAATAGAAGCTGAGCCACTCCTGGATTCCAATACCCCGCAAGTCGGATGTCCGCTTGGCGAGATCGAGGAAGAGCACCAGGTCGAGCACGATTGGCGCCGCCAGGATTGAATCGCGGCAGAGGAAGTCGACTTTGATCTGCATGGGATATCCCAGCCAGCCGAAAATGTCGATGTTGTCCCAGCCTTCTTTGTTATCGCCGCGCGGCGGATAGTAATTAATGCGCACCACGTGGCTCATTTTGCCGTACAGATTCGGGTACAGGTCCGGCTGCAGAATGTGCTCCAGCACAGACAGCTTCGACTCTTCCTTGGTCTTGAACGACCCGGGGTCATCGAGCACCTCGCCGTCGCGATTGCCCAGAATATTGGTCGAGAACCAGCCGTTCAGGCCCAGCAAGCGGGCTTTGAATCCCGGCGCCAGAATGGTCTTCATCAGCGTCTGGCCGGTTTTGAAATCCTTGCCGCAAATCGGCGCTTCGTTCTTGCGCGAAAGCTCGAGCATTACCGGTAGATCCACCGTCAGATTCGGCGCGCCATTGGCAAACGGCACGCCTTCCATCAACGATGCATAGGCATAGATCATCGAGGGAGCGATCGCTTCATCGTTCGATTGCATTGCCTTTTCGAAAGCTTTTACCGACTGGTGCGCCGCCGTCGGTTTCAGAAAAATTTCCGTCGATCCGCACCAGATGGTGATCAGCCGCGAAGCCCCCGAAGTCTTTTTGAAATCGCGGATGTCGGCCCGGACCTGCTCGGCCAAGTCCATCTTGTTCTTGCCCTTTTTAACGTGATGGCCGTCGAGTTTTTTTACATAATTGCGATCGAATACCGCTGGCCGCGGCTTGATCGTGCTCAGGAAAGGCTTCACCTGGTCAAGTAGTTCACGCTCCAGCACGCCAGCTTTTCGCGCCGCGGTATACATGTCGTCATCGAAGGGATCCCAGCCGGTAAACACCAGGTCGGGAAGGGAAGCCAGGGGCAGGAATTCTTTTATCAGAGGCGATCGGCCGTCAGTGCGCTTGCCCAGGCGGATGGTCCCCATCTGGGTGAGCGATCCGATCGGGCTGGCCAATCCTTTGCGGACGGCCTCGACCCCGGCGACAAAGGTGGTCGCAACCGCTCCCATGCCGGGGATCATGATCCCGAGTTTGCCCTTGGCGGGCTGGATTTCAGAGTTGGTGGTTTTGTTTGAAGCGGACTTTTGGCGTGCAGCCATTGAGGGCATCTTCCTTGATGACATTAAGTGATTGTGGGCGAACGGGTATGTTCTCGTATTGGTGCAGGATTTGCAACCTGCATGGGCCGAAGTGCGAGAGTGAACCTTGAAAGTGTCACATCTGGCAGCAGGCGGGTAACTTTGTGAGGAGAAGTTGCGTCCAACCTATTAGCAAAATCTTGGGGGATTTCTGGGTACTCGAATCCTTCGCACCCGGGACTATAATTGCAGCAAGGGTCAGGCGCCTGGGCGGATCCGGAGAATTTATGAAAAACCTGCTGTCACTCACCGCAGCTTTCGTTGTAGCGGTTTGTCTTTCTTCGCCGACATTCGCTTCTGACAAGAATGCCGACCAATCGTCTTCCACCACTGCGAAAACCCCTCCTGCTCCGGCTGAACCCTCGGCGACCAAAGTTGTGCATGACGGCGGAATCAATGACATTGACGCCATCGGCAACCGCAACGTCGGCTGCGCCCGCGGTATGGGCAACTGGTACAGCCTGGAGCGCCAGATCGCGCTTGGCAAACAGGTCTCAATGCAGGTGGAAAGTCAATCCAAGATCATTAACGACCCGGTGGTCTCCGAGTACATTAACCGGCTTGGACAAAACATCGTCCGCAATTCCGATTCACAGGTGCCTTTCACCATCAAGGTCATCGATTCTGACGACATCAATGCCTTCGCACTTCCCGGTGGGTTCTTTTACGTAAACTCAGGCCTGATTCTGGCTGCCGATGAAGAAGCCGAACTTGCCGGCGTAATGGCTCACGAAATCGGACACGTCGCTGCCTGCCACGCAGCTCGCGAAAATACCCGCGCCAACCTGATGCAGATGATGACCATTCCACTGATTTTCATGGGCGGTCCGATCGGTTACGCGGCGTATGAAGGTGCAGGCTTGGCCGTGCCTCTCACGTTCCTGAAGTTTTCGCGCGGCTTTGAGGCCCAGGCTGACTATCTTGGCGTGGAATACATGTACAAGGCGGGATACGATCCCCAGGCCTTCATATCATTCTTCGAAAAAGTGCAGGCGCAGGAGAAGAAGAAGCCCGGCACCATCTCAAAGGCCTTTGAGACCCATCCTCAGACGCCCGACCGCATCCAGGCTTCACAGCAGGAGATTGCCAAAATTCTCCCGCCGAAGTCGGAGTACATAGTTACGACCTCAGAGTTTGACGACGTCAAATCGCGGCTGGCGTCAATTGAGAATCGCCACAAACTTAACGACCAAAAAGATGGCAAGAAGCCTTCGCTGCGGCGTGCTTCGTCTACCGACAAAAACGGGACTGACGACAAAACGTCAGACGACGGACGTCCGACTTTAAAACGCCGTCCGGACGACAACAACTAGCGATTGTTCCTTCGTGAACCCTCGTGTCCTTCGTGGTTCATGCTTTAGAAAATCTTAACCACAAAGGACACGAAGGTTCACAAAGGAAACTCAAAGAAAAACGGCGGGCTTCTTAAGCCCGCCGTGCTTATTTCGGCAGCAGAAACTTCTTATGCTGCTTCTTTTGTGGCCAATGACCCGACCGCGGCCCGACCAGCCTGGCTGCTTATCACTTTCATCTGCTTCCAATCGTAGGGAAGCTCTTTCCCGCAGTCCATGCAAACCACGTAGGTCCCGGTCGCAAATGCGGCGCGACTCCGAGGTCCTTTTTTGATTGTGATGGGAAAGCTGTACCGGTGGTGCCAGCAGCCGAAGAGCGCATCAACGACGCGAGCAAACATCTCTCTACCTCCCACAGAATGCCGCAAAGGCCTGGGAAGCCCGACGAAGTGGCATCCAGCTACTTAGATTCAGCTTCTCTGGAAAGGGTTCGTCGTACCGGACGCAAAATATGTCCCGGTGCAACTCCGGGAATTACAAGGGGTTACCTTGCCGAACCTTCGGGGCCGGTTTTCTTATGGGACTTGCAACGGCTGGCTATGGCTGATCTAAGCTTGGTTTCCAGGTCTTCGGGAAGTTCGTAAAGCTTGGAGTCGCGGTAGATTTCGATGGTCTTTTTGGTGGTATCGCAGACTACATAGCAGTTGTGGCACCAAGCCAGGTGCTCGTCTAATTCGGCCTTTGTGCCGGCGTCGATCACGCCATCCAGGTAGTCGGTCAGTTCGTGGAGAAACTCAGAGCATTTCACTGTGTTTCATCTCCACTGCTTGGTTTTGACTGCGATCCATTCGTCCTCTCTCGTTTTTTAAAATACTTGTTCAGCCGTTCCCGCAACTGCAACCGTGCCCGGAGCAATCTTGACTTCACTGCCGGCACGCTTAACTCCAGCGCTTCGGCCGTTTCTTCCGTCGAAAGACCTTCAACGTCCCGCAACACAAACACCGTGCGAAACGTCGCCGGCAGACCATGGATCGTTCGGTCTAAAATGTCCCGCAATTCAGCTTGCGTGAACTGCTGCTCCGGATTCGGCGACCAGTCGGCCACTTCACGGGGAACCGAATCGTCTTCCGTCTTTACTTCTTCGTCCAGCGAAATCGTGCGTTCGGGACGACGGCGCCGCAGCTTCATCAGCGCTTCGTTGACCGCAATCCGCACCAGCCAGGTATAAAACTTCGACTGCCCCTGGAACTGAGCCAGATTGTTGTACGCCTTTAAAAACGCGTCCTGAACAACGTCTTCCGCGTCTTCACGGTTCTGCGTGATGTGCTGTGCAATGCGAAAAACATTCCGGTCATAGCGCCGGACAAGTTCTTCAAACGCGCTGACGTCGCCGCCCTTCGCGCGTTGCACCAGTAACAGTTCATCACTGACCGGTTCGCTTACCTTTGGTTGGATTGCACCCATTCGTCATTCGATGCAGGATTTTTCACTTAAATGGAGGGCCTGTATCGCTTTTTAATTCTAATGTGTAAGAGCCGGTTTGTGCCAACGCAGCCTTTGAAGTGGAGAAAAGCATTTAACCGCAGAGAGCTCTGAGAACCTCAATCGAGACCGAAGCGCGCCCTGCGGTAAAGGCTTTTTTCGCTATTGCCGGAAATCACATATTACGTTGGTTATCTTTTGCCTGATTACTCTTTGCAAGCATAATCAGCCAGGATGAAAGCATGGCCCACACTAATGCTGTTGCTGGGAATGAGCCTGGGCTCGTGCCAACTCTTCGCCAAACAGCTGGCCGTCGTCACCGATACGTCGAATCCAACAACCAATCTCACCACCGCTGAACTCCTCAAAATTTTCAACGCACGCACCCATAACTGGGCGGACGGAAGGCCGGTCATTGTCGTCCTGCGCGATCCTGACTCGGCCGATATGGAATTGGTGTTGCGGAAGGTCTTCGATATGACGCCTCTTCGGGCGCGAGCATTCATTGAGGCCCATAAGCCTTCAATCGTGGTGGCGGGATCGGATGATGCCGTGCTGCACTTCGTCTCCACTAATCGGGGCGCGGTAGGAATCATCGACCTTTATTCCCTGACCAAAGATGTGAACGTGGTCAAGATTGATGGCAAGCTGCCGGTGCAGCAGGGATACCTTCTGCGAGGAAACTAGTCATGAAAAAGATCTGGATATTTATCGCGATGCTGGGGTCCGTGTCTTTACCGGCGGCGGGTGCAGCCCAGCAAACCGGTGTGCTGCCGCTAACGATTCAATCCGCGCAAGTGCGTCGCTTGCTGAATCAGGCCTATGTTCTCGACTCCGATCAGGGCGAGCAGGCTAAAGCCATCGAAGTCATGCGCAAAGCGGTGAAGATCGAACCTGAGTTCGCCCTGGGACACGAAATTCTGGCCCAGATCAGCCTCGATCCCGCCGAGCAGGTCAGCGAGCAGAAGCAGGCTTTGGACAATCGCGGACACGCGAATGCTTCCGAGCAAACTGTAATCGAGTGGTTCCAGGAGGCAGCCGACCACAAATTAATTCCTGCCATCACCAACATGAACGAGGTGTTGCATCAGTACCCGCACGATCGATTTTTGGTATTCCTGGCGAATTCGTGGCTGATGGAGCAGACCCAATACGAACGCGCAGCAGCTATTTATGAGAATTCCGGGCTCAGCGATTCACCCGGCCTGGTTAATAATGCCGCCTACACCTACGCCAACATGCGGCAATTCAGCAAGGCCTTTTCGCTGATGGATAAGTTTGTTACCTTGATGCCCAATGACCCCAATCCGCAGGATTCCTATGCCGAAATTCTGCGCATGGCGGGCTACTACACCGTCGCCATCGACCACTACCGGGTCGCGCTCGGTATCAACCCGCAGTTCTATTCGTCGCAGTTCGGGATTGCAGACACCCATCTGCTGATGGGCGACGAAGTCCGTGCCCGCAAGGAATACGACGCTGCATTCAAGAAATTTCCTTCGTTGGGAGAACTCGACCGTATTCAGTGGCGGACACGAGAGGCAACTACTTACATATATGAAGGCGATTTAGTCTCGGCGGACAAAGCGATGCAGACCCTGGTTGATTACACGCATGCTCGCCACCTTAGCCAGGTGGAAGCCGAAACTTATCGCCAAATGGCCATGTATCAACCCGAGAAGCGGCGTGGCATGGAGCTGTTGCGCAAAGCTGAAATTGCGCTCAGCGAGGACAGCAATGTTTCTGAAACCGCAGCGCAACAAGAGGCGGCTCAGATTTTGCGGACCCGGGTATATCTGGCCATTGGGTCGGGGGACGCACAGGCGGCTGACTCAGCGGTCGGAAAGCTGGCGCAGCTTTCAGTGGACTCCAACGATAAGTTGATCGACTCTGCTTTTAACGGTGCGGCCGGTGCGCACTTATTCTACGAACGCAAGTACCGCCAAGCCATTCCGCATCTTGAAGAAGACATGAACAGCCCGCTTTCACTCAAATTGCTCACCGCCGCGTATCAGGCCACAGGCTATTATGCGGGGGCGAACGAACTCAGGAAATACTGACTCATTTCAACTATCCAACCATCGAACAGGCCATGATTGTTCCGGCGTTTCGCAAGTGCCTGGCCAATCCTGCCTGCGACGTCAATGTGAAAAATGCCGCTATGACTGTAAGGCGCTAGCGGACCCGCAAAAGTGCCTTAAAAGCTTGTAGCCGCACATCCGGACTTAACCGCGGGTTCATTTTCACTGCCCCGTCTACTTCTCGTCTATAATTCTGCGTTTCCCAAATCAACAAATTTTTGATCGAGGATTTCCATGACTCTCCTGCGTCGTGCGTCTGAGCGGATCGGGTGTTGCTGTCTGGTCGTGCTATTCAGCGTCGGTCTCTCGCTGGCGCAGGATGCGCAACCTAAATATCCGGACTATCCGAGCGAAACTCCGGAGCACTTCCAGCCCAGTTCGTCTACCTGGAACTACACGCGCCGTGAGGTCATGATTCCCATGCGCGATGGCGTGAAGCTGCACACCGTCATACTGGTCCCTAAGGGCGCCAATCATGCGCCGATTCTGCTCACCCGCACGCCCTATGACGCTGACGCTCTCACCAGCCACAGCGCCAGCTCTCATCTCGGGCCGGAGCTTTGGGGCTATGACAATGCGACGGAAGTCATCGTGAAAGGCGGCTACATCCGCTTAGTGCAGGACGTGCGCGGCAAGTACAACTCGGAGGGCGATTACGTGATGAACCGGCCGCTGCACGGTCCGCTGAATCCCACGCCCGTTGATCACGCGACCGATACTTACGACACCATCGATTGGCTGGTGAAGAATATTCCAGAAAGCAACGGCAAGGTGGGAATACTTGGCATTTCCTACGACGGATTTCTGCCGCTGATGGCGCTCATCAATCCTCATCCCGCGCTGAAAGTTTCGGTTCCCATGAATCCCATGGTCGATGGATGGATGGGCGATGACTGGTTCCACAACGGCGCCTTCCGCCAGCAGAACATGCCCTACATTTTGGAACAGGAAGGCACCCGCAAGAATGATGCGAAGTGGTGGACCGATCACTTCGACGACTATGACCTATACATGGAAGGCTCGGCGGGTGAAATCGGCAAAACTCACGGGCTGGACCAGGTTGGATTTTGGAGAAAGCTGATCGCGCACCCTGCCTACGACTCGTTCTGGCAAGATCAGGCGATGGACAAGATCCTGGCTGAGCAGCCGCTGAAAGTTCCGGTCATGCTGGTCCATAGTCTTTGGGACCAGGAAGACATCTACGGTGCGCCCGCAGTTTACCGGGCCATCAAGCCCAAAGACGTGAACAATGACAAGGTCTTTCTGGTGCTTGGACCGTGGCATCACGGGCAGGAGATTGAAGATGGTAGTTCGCTCGGCGCCATCAAGTTCAACAGCGACACCGGGCTCTACTTCCGAATGAAGATTCTTCTTCCGTTCCTCGATCATTTTCTGAAAGATGACGCCCCTAAACTCACAGTGGCGCCGGTTACCGCCTTTGAAACCGGAGCTAACGTCTGGGAACGTCTTCCCGCGTGGCCGGCGGGCTGCGAAAGCGGTTGTGCGCCCAAGCCAACGCCGCTTTATCTGAACGGCAATTTGAGATTGAGCTTCTCAGAGCCTAAGCGCGGTGACTCTGCCTATGACGAGTACATTTCCGATCCCGCGAAGCCCGTGCCTTACCGGGCGCGCCCCAGCCAGCCAGTCGGATACAGCGGGCGACTGACTTGGCCGGAGTGGCTGGTAGATGACCAGCGGGAAGCGTCCGGAAGGCCGGACGTGGCCGTCTTCACCTCCGACGTGCTGACCGAGCCAGTCAAGATCAGCGGGCAGCCGATGGCGAACCTGCTTGCTTCCACCAGCGGTACCGACTCCGATTGGGTGGTGAAGTTAATCGATGTTTATCCGGACGAGGTTGCCAATGACGAAGAGATGGGCGGCTACCAGCTGATGGTTTCTGCCGACATCTTCCGCGGCCGTTACCGCGAAAGCCTGGAAAAACCCGAGGCTATTACTCCGGACAAGCCTCTGCTTTATCGCTTCGCATTGCCAACCGCGAATCACGTCTTCCTGCCGGGTCACCGCATTATGGTGCAAGTGCAGTCGAGCTGGTTCCCGTTATACGACCGTAACCCCCAGACCTACGTGCCTTCAATTTTCTGGGCCAAGCCCGAGAACTACAAGAAGGCGACGCAGCGGGTTTATCACTCGCCCGGCGAAGAAAGCTTCATCGAACTGCCGCTGGTCAAGGAATGATAGCGGTTTCTCCTTCGTGAACCTTAGTGCCCTTTGTGGTTAATGCTTTTTTGACCGCAGCGACCGAAGGGCGCAAAGTGACTAAAGTGACCTGCTGCCCACGCCACAGCTCGTCCTATAATCAAAGGTCAATCCACCCCAAGTAGCGAAGGTATGCCCGAAAATTCCGCTGAAGAGATCGTCCGCACGGCCGTCGCCCAGGCGCTGGAGCGCCAGCTCGCTTCATTTCGCGAAAGTGTTGTCCAAGAGGTTTTGCGAGAGGTCGGTCCCGCCCTCAGTGGCAAGCCGGCAGCAGGCGGAAGCAATGCTGCAGGCTTGCAAAAGGCAGTTTCGCGAATTCAGGCCGGAACTACGCAAAAAGAAATCCTGCGCGCGTTACTCGATAACACGGTTTTATATAGCGGGCGTGTGGCGTTATTCGTGGTGAAGAGCGGGACTGCCACTGGCTGGCAGGGAACTGGCTTTTCAAACAATGAAGCCATTAAGGACTGCGCTTTGGATATGGGCTCAGGACTCGCAGCGCGAGTATTGGCATCGCGCTCCGCGGAAAATGGCTCCGCCTCTGACTTCGATCACGACTTTGTTACCAAGTTCGGCGCGCCCGCAGACGACAAAGTATCGCTGTTGCCATTGCTGTTGAAGGACAAGATTTCTGCTTTGATCTACGCTGACGGCGGCTCGCAAGCCGGGGCGCTCGATGCGGCCGCGCTGGATGTGCTGGTCCACGCCACCGGCGCCTGGCTGGAAGTCATTTCGCAACGCAAGCAGGCCCACAAAGAAGGCCCGCCGGAGCCGGAGATGCACGCCGCGCCGCCGGTCAATGATCCTTTCGCTGCTCATGCGCCGCTTCACACCGCAAAAGCCGAGCCGCTTCCCGAAACCGAACCCGCTGTCGCAATGTCGGCAGCAGCAGCCTCGGGAGGGTCATCCGCCGCCGCCGCCGCGCCCGCTCTCAACGCCGAAGATGCCGAAGTCCACCGCAAGGCGCAGCGTTTTGCCCGCCTGCTGATGGATGAAATCAAACTTTACAACCAGGCCAAGGTTTCCGAAGGCCGCAAACACCAGGACCTTTACGACCGGCTTAAGGAAGACATAGATAAAAGCCGCGCCACGTACCTAAAACGTTATGGAAATACCGCCGCAGCAAGCGGAGACTATTTCAATCAGGAATTGATTCGCAGTCTCGCCGAAGATGACGTTTCTCTCCTGGGCAAAAATTTTCAACGATAACTAGCTGTGCTGATATGCGATCAGCATCTTACTAAGAGATAATCATCAAAACAGTGGTGGGGCACTTTCGCAGGTTTCTTTCTTTCGCGCTTACGTTCTCCGCATTAGTGTGCGCGGCCGCGTCGCCGCAGCAGTCTGCTGATACCCAGACGGCCCCGCAGGCAACGGATACCAAGAAAACCACCAGCCAAGCTGACTCGGACGCTCACGCTCCGGCTGAATCAAGCAAGCCTGCACCGAAAAAAAAGCCGCATAAGACCAAATACCGCAAGCCGCGTCCTTCCGCTGGCTCACGCCGCACCAGCCTGCGTTTTCGAAAGATGCATCAGGCCTTCATAAAATCATCCACGTTGAAGCCTATGGCGTTGCAGTTGCTGCAAAACCGCGTCCCCGCAGCTTATGCCGGCGTCGAGGCCTATGCGCGCAAACATAATGGCGAGGACGCAGGCTCACTGGCATGGCTCGCAGCCGGCTACGCATATTTTCTGGACCATCAATACACCAGATCGATCGACGCCCTCGAACATGCCCGATCACAAGCTGGGGAGATCGGCGATTACACCGCGTATTACCTGGCAAGTTCGCAATTGCAGAGCGGACATACTGCCGAAGCCTTGGCTTCGCTCAGCAAGTTTGCCGATAATTTTCCGGAGTCGCTGCTGATTCGCGATGCCCATGTTTTGTATGCGGGTGCGCTGATTTCATCCAATCGCCCAAAAGAAGCAGTTGCGCTATTGGAGAAAGACCGTCAGCCCATGCGCGCCGATCTTGAACTCACCCTGGGACGCGCCTACGAAGCGGCCGGCGATCCTGCGAAAGCCTACGCAGTATTCAAACATCTATATACCGGCTTGCCGCTCAGCTTCGAGGCCACAGTAGCTGAGTCAGAATTACAGAGACTGTCTTCCAGTCCGGGGATTGCGCCGCTTACCTTTGGCGAGCAGAAGAGCCGGGCTGACGCACTTGCTCATGCCAAGCGCTTTACCGAGGCTGCGGACGAATATCGCAACTTGCTCCGCATCGTTACGCCTACCGATAAAGCTGAAATACAACTCGGGTTTGCTGAGGCGCTCCACCACTCCGGCCAGGAGAGAGAAGTCAAAGCTCTGCTGAATTCTGTGGAGAGCGCTTCACCTGAGATTAATGCCCGGCGTTTGTGGGACATTGGAGAACTGCAGCGCGCAGCCAACGATGACGACGCATTTCTGCGGACGGTCGATCAGATGCGACAGGCCGCGCCCACCAGTCCGTGGCTGGAGCAGGCATTGCTCTATGTAGGCAACATCTATCTGTTGCGCAAAGACTACGACAAAGCCATTGACGCTTATCGCGAGATCGAGAGCCGGTTTCCCGGCGGAGCGCGAACTCCGTATGCGCATTGGAAAGCCTCCTGGCTCAGTTTGCGCCAGGGACGGAACGCTGACGCCAAAGCCGGCTTCGAGAAGCAAATTGAGATGTACCCTGACTCGACCGAAATTCCCGCGGCGCTCTACTGGCGCGGCCGCCTGGCTGAAGAGGAAGGAGATGTGGCCATGGCCGGCGCCTACTACCAAAAAGTTTCCGATCGCTTTCGCAATTATTATTACGGCCCCTTGGCGCGTGAGCGCCTGAGCAAGCTGAAAGTCAGCGATCCGCCGCATTACGCGATCCTCGACCACGTGCCTCCCATTAACGGAGGCGAGACAATTGCCGATGATCCTCCGCCGGAAGACGACCTGCGGGTCGAGAAAGCGCGCCTGCTGGAAAATGGCGGATTATTGGACTTTGCCGTCCGTGAAATGAAGGCTGCCGCTGACGAAGACAAGGGCACATGGCTGCCGGCGGAAATTGCACGCATGTATCAGGACGCCGGCCGTTATGACATTGCCGTTGAAACTTTGAAGCGGGCGGTGCCGAATTATTTTGCGGTCGATCTGACTGCCATGCCCCGCTCGTACTGGGAGGCTCTGTTTCCCAAACCCTATTGGACGGATTTCAAACGTTTCTCTGATGCCAACGGCCTGGATCCTTATTTGGTGGCTTCACTGGTGCGGCAGGAATCGGAATTCAATCCCAACGCCGTTTCCAACAAAAACGCGCTCGGGCTGATGCAGCTTCTGCCGCGGGTAGGCAAAGGCGTGGCCAAGCAGGTGAAACTCAAACATTTTTCCGCCCCGCAGCTGTTTACCCCGGCGGTCAACATCCAGCTGGGCACGCGCTATTTTCGTTCCATGGTCGATCAGTTTGGCGGATTCGAGTATGCCCTCGCGGCTTACAACGCGGGCTATGATCGGGTGAAAGATTGGCAGTCCGCAGGGAAGTACCGCGACGTACAGGAATTCGTCGAATCCATTCCATTCACCGAGACCCGCGAATACGTACAGGCGATCATGCGTAACGCCAATGTTTATCGCCAGCTCTACGGAACGCCCTAAGCAGCCACAGAAAGCCACCTACCACGAAGGACACGAAGGTTCACTAAGAAGTCTCCTTGGCGGCGGCGTTTTCTTGTCTTTGCTTTACTTAGTGAACCTTCGTGTCCTTCGTGGTTATCGTTCTGCCGTGGTTTTTGTTTTGCGCCGTTCGCTATGATGGTCATTCATGTTTTCTCGTCGCACAGGGTGGGACCTCGCGCCCAACCGCCTCACGCTCGCGCATCAGAAGGCCCTCGCCTCAGGAAAAAAAATCATCGATCTAACGATCTCGAATCCTACCAGCGCCAAAATCAAATACGACGCATCTGCAATCCTCAACGCTTTTAACAATCCAAATGCACTCGACTACGATCCCCAGCCTAAAGGCTTGCGCAGCGCCAGAGACGCGGTGTCGCAGTACTACGCTGCGGCCATCGATCCCGACTCCCTCATCCTCACCACCAGCACCAGCGAAGGATATTCTTTTGTCTTTCGGCTTCTGTGCAACCCCGAGGACGAGGTCCTGGTTCCTAAGCCGAGTTATCCGCTATTTGATTTTTTAGCGGAGCTGCAGGACGTGAATCTGATTGCCTATTCATTGCTCTACGATCACGGATGGCAGATCGACCTTCATTCGCTCGAAAACGCGATCACATCCAAATCGCGCGCCATTGTTTTGGTCCACCCCAATAATCCAACCGGCTCCTACGTCAGCACGCAGGAGCGTCAGCAACTGAACGAACTCTGCCGGCGCCACCGTCTCGCGCTGATTGTGGATGAAGTTTTCTTGGATTATGCGCATGGCGGCGAGCACACGGCAAGTTTCGCCGCAAATCAGGACGCACTGACTTTTACTCTTAGCGGAATCTCGAAAATTTCCGCCCTGCCGCAAATGAAGCTGGCATGGATCGCGATAAGCGGACCGCCGTCGGAAGTCACTCCCGCGGTGCAACGGCTGGAGGTGATCGCGGACACGTATTTGTCGCTCAGTGCTCCGGTTCAGCTCGCCGCCCCAGTCCTGCTGGATCAACGGAAGAACATCCAGCCGCAATTGATGCAGCGGGTCCGCGCCAACCTGGCTGAGCTCGATTGCCAACTCGCCGCTCAGAAATCTTGCGCTCGCCTCGCAGTTCAAGGTGGTTGGTATGTGGTCCTCAGAATTCCGATTACGCGATCTGACGAAGACTTTTCAATTGAAATGCTGCAGCGCTCAGGCGTCCTCATCCATCCCGGGCATTTTTACGATTTTCCAGGCGATGGCTATCTGGTGTTGAGCCTCATCGCAATCGAAGATGAATTTCGCGACGGCGTCGCCGCAGTGCTGGAATTTGCCGACAAACTCTAGCTTCGCGGGCCAATGCTTTTGCACTCCGGCAGACAATCTCCTTCGCTTCGCAGTAAAATGCACTGCGACAATCATTCTGACCACGAGGGCCTTTGAATGGCAGACAAGGCAAGCGTTTCCGCTCCCAGCGTCAATATCGACTCAACCCTCCAGGAACAGCGCACCTTCGAACCGCCTGAGTCTTTCAGCCAGACGGCATACATTAAAAGCGCCGAGGATTACGAGCGCATCTATCGCGAATCAGTTGAGCATCCGGAGAAGTTCTGGGGACGTATCGCATCCGAACTGCACTGGTTCAAGCCGTGGGAGAACGTACTGGAGTGGAAAAATCCCTGGGCGAAATGGTTTGTAGGGGGCGAGATCAATCTCTCCTATAACTGCCTGGATCGCCACGTACAGACATCGCGCAAGAACAAGGCCGCCATCATTTGGGAGAGCGAACCCGGCGAAGTGCGCACGCTCACTTATCAGCAGCTACATCGCGAAGTGCAGAAATTCGCCAACGTCATGAAGTCGCTGGGAGTGAAGAAGGGCGATCGGGTCGCCATATATATGGGCATGACTCCCGAACTGCCCATCGCAATGTTGGCCTGCGCGCGTATCGGCGCTCCTCATACTGTCATCTTCGGCGGCTTCGCGGCCAATGCACTTATCGACCGCATCCACGACTCGCAGGCGACGATGGTAATCACCCAGGACGGATCTTTCCGTCGCGGGGGCGAGGTCAAACTTTTCCCCGCGGTGGAAGAGGCCCTGAAATCGTGTCCGACGGTAAAGAATGTTGTGGTTTACAAGCGCACCGGAACTGCAATCAACCTGCAGGCCGGTCGGGATCACTGGTGGCATGACGTGATGGCCAAAGCTTCCGATGAGTGTCCTGCCGAGCCGCTCGATGCCGAGCACCCGCTTTATATCCTTTACACCTCGGGCACGACCGGAAAGCCCAAAGGCGTTGTGCATACAACCGGTGGATATTCAGTGGGTACTTACATCACCACCAAGTGGGTCTTCGACATTCACGAAGAAGATACTTACTGGTGCACGGCCGATATCGGATGGGTGACCGGCCACAGCTACATCGTTTATGGTCCGCTGCAAAACGGCGCCACCACCCTCATGTACGAAGGCGCGCCTAACTTTCCTGAGCCCGATCGCTTCTGGAGCATTATCGACCGCCACAAGGTAAGCATCTTCTACACCGCCCCCACCGCGATCCGCACCTTCCTGCGTTGGGGAGATCAGTGGCCGAAGAAGCACAAGCTTGACAGTTTGCGACTTCTCGGCACGGTAGGCGAGCCAATCAATCCTGAGGCGTGGATGTGGTATCGCGAGATCATCGGGCACAATCGCTGCCCGATCGTCGATACCTGGTGGCAGACCGAAACCGGACACATCATGATTTCTCCGCTTCCCGGCGCCATCGCCACCAAGCCTGGGTCGGGAACCAAGCCATTCCCCGGCATCGTGCCAGAAGTCGTCAACATGGAAGGCGAACCCGTGCCAGCCGGCTCAGGCGGATTTCTGGTACTGAAGCAGCCCTGGCCGGGAATGCTGCGTACCATCTATGGCGATCCCGACCGCTATGTGAAACAGTACTGGTCGCAGATTCCTGGTACCTATTTCACGGGCGACGGCGCCCGCAAAGATAAAGACGGCTATTTCTGGATCATGGGCCGGGTCGATGACGTGATCAATGTTTCTGGCCATCGCCTGAGTACGATGGAAGTTGAATCGGCTCTGGTGGCCCACGATTTCGTAGCCGAGGCGGCTGTGGTCGGACGTCCCGACGAGGTCAAAGGGCAGGCGATTTCGGCTTTTGTGACCCTCGAAGGCGGCCGGAAACCTACACCCGAACTGAAAGAAGAGCTGCGCAAATGGGTGGCTAAAGAGATCGGTTCGTTGGCCAAACCTGACGATATCCGTTTCACTGACTCGCTGCCGAAAACCCGTAGCGGCAAAATCATGCGCCGGTTGCTGCGTGACCTGGCCACCCATGGTGAGGTGAAGGGCGATACCACCACGCTCGAAGACTTCACCGTGCTTGCCAAGCTCAAAGAGCAGGAAGAGGCGTAAGAACTTTCTCCCATGGGTAATCCCTGGATGGTTGTTTATCATCCTAACGCTGCGCTTTGCCTAAAATTCAAGGAGGATTTGATGAAAGCTAAACTGCTCCTGATTCCGGCTGTGCTCATGGTGGCTTCGGCTTGGGGGCAAAACAACCAGCCCGGCCCACAAGCCGAGGAACGTATTCAGAAAGAGGTGCGGCACCAATTGCTATTGCTTCCGCGCCTAAGCGTTTTCGATAACCTCGCATACAACGTTAACGGCTACACCGTGACTTTGATGGGACAAGTGACCCAACCGGTCGAAAAGTCAGACGCGGAAAATGCGGTGAAGCACGTTGAGGGCGTAGAAAAAGTTGATAACCAGATCGAAGTCTTGCCGCTGTCGCCCATGGATAACGGGCTTCGGCGCAAGCTCTATTTCGCTATCTATGGCTTTCCGTCGCTTCAGAAATACGACATGCCGGTGGTCAAGCCGATTCGAATTATCGTAAAGAATGGGCATGTCACTTTAGAAGGAGTGGTGGATAACCAAGCCGACAAGAATGCGGCCGAAATACGCGCCAAGAGCGTGCCAGGAATTTTTTCGGTCACCGACAATTTGCAGGTTGTAAAACCATAGGACCTGCGCCGGGCGGCTGTGGACTTTGCACCGCAAGTCCACGGCTACCGCCCGGCACGTCCCATCAGGATTTTGGCGGCGCAGGTGAAGTTCGCTTAGCCCCGCCGCAGCCAGCTATCGTGGTCGGCGCGAAATTAATGGTGGCGGCAGAATTAGCGTGCCTGAGCCGACTCTGCCCGCCACTTCTTGAAATCCGAGTCTTTTTTCAAGTGTTCGGGAAAGTGTGTCTCGTAAGGCACCAGGCTCGGACAAATCAAACGATGGAAGCCGAATTTTTCCATCTCCTTACCCGTGCTTCCTTTGCCGTCCATCCCTCGTCGGCCATGCGATAGGCCGCAATCATCATGCCGGTGCGATCATCGCCATAACGGCAGTGCACGAAGATTTTCTTGTTCGGATTGTCGTGCAAGAGCTGCAGAAATTTTGCGAAAACGTCATCCCTCGGAACTAAGCAGTGCCAGGGAAGAGCTACGAATTTCATGTCCTGCCCGGTTGACGTCGCGCTCTTCCTTATCTTTTCCGCTCAACCGCAAATCGACCACGATATCAATGCCCATTTCTTTCAGATGTTCATATCCCGCCAGCTTCGGCTGTCCACCGCGAAACAGGTGCGGAGTTACTTCGCCGACGTTCGACACCCCGATGACGGTAATTTTGCGGGCGGGAACGTGAGCTGGGGAACTGTGGGTTTGCGCCCCTTGATCGGACGCGATAGCAATGCAGGCGGCAAAAAGGAAAAGTACGGCGCACCCACGACGCCAGAACATGGTCGAGGAAGAGTGTAATCCGCTGCTGCTGGTTTTGCGAACGAAGAATTCAGCCCAGAATCGGCTCATCCGCCCGCGCCCATCATGATAATGGGTTTGGTCGGGGTCGTAGATCCCTGCTCAGGCTCTACTGTGATGGCGAAGGCTTTTGCCTCCACCCCGGCGGGCAACGGTGGATTTACCACTACCGCGCTGCCATGGGCATCCGGCTTGAACACACCGGCAGGAACTGGTGCACCTGTGGTTGGAATCAACCATAATTCGTACGCCTTTTGTGCCGGCAACGGGTGCAGGTTGCTAGCGGTGAAGATCAGGCCATTATGCAGGCGCGAGTAAATTGCCTTGCCCTCCGGTGGAGGCGTTTTCATTCCCACCGGCAGAACGGTCACCCGTAATGCGTCACTCGCCGTCAGCGTATCAACCACGCGGCGTGTGTTTTCCAGCTCTACTCTTTGTTGGTTCGAAAGCGTCGCCAGTCGGTTGTTGTTCGATTTGAGCCGCTGGTTCTGGTTCCAGACGAGTGTAATAAGGATCAGCATTGCCGCCGCGGCCACCCAGCCAAGCGCACTCCACCATGCGGAACGCGGACTCGCCGGCTGGTGTTTTTGCTCTTTCGCGATTGCATCCATTAGCCTGCTCTTCGACCGCGCAGGCGGTCGCGGCCCCGACGTACTAAGCGCCAGCAGCGCCGCCGATCCGCGTAACTCTTCTAACTCCTCCCGACAGGAAGCACACTGCCGCAGATGTTGTTCGAGCGACACCTTATCGGCGCCGTCTAAACATCCCAGAGCGTAAAGCGCCATGTCCTCCGCGAATTGTTCGTGAACGCTCATCTTGGGTCCACTGCTTTTCGCAATGTCATTAGTCCCGCACGAATGCGGGTCTTGATCGTGCCGAGCGGTTCGCCGGTTTTTTCTGAAATCTCAGAGTGGCTGTAGCCCTCGAAATACGCCATCTCCATGGCACTGCGTTGCGCGGTCGGCATATCTTTTAAGACTGCGCGGACTTTTTCCACCGCCCGCCCGCGATCGGCGTCTGACGCCAGATCGGGTTCAATTGAAAGAATATTTTCGGTAATTTCGGTTTGTGGCCGGCGCTTGCGCAACACGTCGACTGCGCGATTGCGAGTGATCACGGCAAGCCATGGCGCCAGATTTCCGCGGCCCGCCTGAAACGACGCCGGATTGCGCCACACCTGCATGAAGATTTCCTGCAAAACGTCTTCCGCAGCTCCGGAGTCACCCAGAACCCGCAACGCCACCGCGTACACCACGCCGGAGTAGCGGTCGTACAGCTCTGCCATGGCCTGATGGTCGCCGGAGCGGATTGCCCCAATCAGAGCTTCGTCATTCGGGTTGCGTGCTGCTTCGGACAAACGCCTCTCAATCAGGATACGAATCTAAGCCAAAGATTGGATTGTGTGCAAGAGTTCATCCAGCCAGGTAGACGTCGAATTCAAAGTCAGGGCTGGAAAAACCTAAGAATGACTCTTCGGGGACGGCCGTGAAGTCACATTTTCAGATGTCGTTGGTGAATTGACTGGTTGGCCGGAAGGGATGATCACCCGAAATCCAAATGTGCCGGGCACTCGTACTTCCGGTAGCGGCTTGCACCTGTTCGAGCCGTTGGGACAGAACAAGTGCGCGCTGGGCTGGGTAAGGGACGAGTTGCTTCTCCTCTAAGTGGGGAGCGGCAATTCCCAGCCTGGGAACCCGCAGGTGACAAGCTCTGATTCGCTCTGATTACTGGCCGCGGTTGGTTGCCAGCTGTTTTTCCTGCGGCGTCATCTGCCGCCACAATACCTGCAGGTCGGCGGAGATGCGGGTGTTCTGTGGCTCCTCGTGCAGGGCTCTGGCGAACCATCGATAAGCTGATGGAAGATCACGCCCGACGCAGTGGCCTGTGGCGTACATGGTGCCCAGCACGGTCTCAGCTTTGGAATTTCCATGCATGGCGGCCGTCCGCAGGCTGCTCTCAGCCCGGGTGCAATTTTGTGGCACGCCATTTCCGTACAAAAACTTTTCGCCTGCAAGTTCAAGATCGGCGTCCGGCGCGCCGGTGGGGGCCAGCGCGGCCGCTGCCTTGTGCGACGGTGCAGGCTTAGGCTCGCGCATGCGCGCGGGCTCTTTGGCTACGCGTGAGGCCTTGTCCACGCCCGGTGGCGGCGTCGCCTCCGCCTCTTCTGTGGTGTTCTCTGCGGCACTCTGCTTTGAAGCCGCACCGTTCTGCTTGGCTGTCGAACCGTCGCTTGGCGCCGGAGTTCCAGCGTTCTGAGCGGACGCATTCGGAGGCTGCGTGGACGCCGGCTGCGACCCCGCACTCTGCGGCGCGGCGCCGTTCGCCGGTGGAATATCGGTCTCGCTTGGTTTGCCTGGAGTTTGATTCTGCGCGTTCGGGCCGGGCTGCGTAGGTAGCACTTCGCCGGCCCCCGTCATTGGCTTATCGATATGCGTCTCCTGGTCAGCATTCGAAGCCGGCGCAACTTCCGATGGCGATGCCGACGCCTGTTGTCCTCCCGCACCCATGCGGTTAAACGGGAATCCATTGTGCTTCCATTGCCAGCCTGCAAAACCTGCCGCGCCCAGCGCGAGGAATAGCAACACGATCAATCCCACATGGCTCTTGGGCTGCTCGTCTTCGTAGAGGTAGTGAAATTCAACTTTAGGATCGGCCGCATCATCGGCCAGCCCCAGAAATGACGGGCCATGCACCGGCTCGACTTGCCCATTCTCCTGCTTGGGGGCGCGTGCCGCCTCTTTCGCAGGCGTCACCACCGGAACCGGCGGATGCGCCAGCGAGGCCCCGCACATCCCGCAGAAGCGATACTCCGGGCTATTGTCGTACCCGCAATGGGTACATCTCACGTACATGGTTTCAAGCATATCTTAATACTGTGATGGCAGAAAGGGTGTAGCTGTTGGAAGTTGCTGAAGTAGGGAGTACCGGCGGCCAACCTGGTGAAAGATTTGGAGCGGGCGTTTCAAGTCAGTAGTGAAGCAGTGCCCGATTATCGAGGGCTTACAAGAGGCAAAAATCAGGTTGCGCCCGGGGCATTGTCCAGTCAGTTTAGGCGCTGCGCGCGGAATGAATTTCTCGAATTTTGCGATCGACATCCTGGGGGCGAGCAATCCGCGATGCAGCCGTTTCCGGAAGTTCGTAGAAGGGATTCTCCAACAGAATGGAATCCTCCATGCGCACCGTGGGATGCGTGGCCATGCAGTGGTCCAGCAGCTCCGCAGGCATCGTTCTCACGTTGTACATGCAGAGACCGAGTGCGTGATTGGTTTTGTAGAAATGATTCAGCCTGGCTTCGTACTCCACCAGGCGCTCCGAGCCCGGCGCCTCATCGAGCAGCCAACTCATGTCGCCACCCGCGCACAGCCCAGTGAAGCCGGCATCGAGTGCGTCTTTGACGGCCTGATGCAGCATGGCAATCATGCGATCAGGATCAAACGATCCGCCTTTCAAATGTCCCTCTTCTTTGCACAGTATCAGGAGTGCTCCGCGCGCTTCCTCGGCTTCGACATTAACCCCCGCTTGGTTCAATGCCACTCGAAAATCCGCCACTGGACGTTCGCAGGACACCCACAGGCAACGTTCGCAACGGCCCAATCCGCCGCGAATATATTCGATTGCCGCCGATAGTTGTTCTTCAGGCGAGGAGAAAAGAGTGCAGACGTGATCACCTTCGTGATAAGAAAGCCTGGGAGCGCCGATCATTAGAACCCTCCGATTAGCGCTTAAGGTTAGCAGACATACCTAATGCTGAAATACAGAAAATCGTGTAGGTGGATTATCCCGCGACTTCGTTGATCCTCTATGCGCCAGGCTGACTGTGGCCCGGCACAACCTCCGCAAACTCGGTTGGAACGTCGGGCCCGACCGCAGGCAGAAAATATTCAATGCGCAACAAATTCAAATTTGCGAATCACGACCGACTGATCTTGCGCGGGTGTTTGCTTGAAGGACCAGAGGTTGATGCCCACGGGCGCAGCGACTTGGGGAATGTTAGTCGCGTCTGACGTGTAGATCTCGGTTTTGATGACCTCGGCAAACGTTCCGATCGGCTGAGCTCCATTCATCATGGTGAACACAATGTGATCGGGAAACCACTCCATCCTGGCAGTGGTCAGAGTTCCGCCGCTGACACGAAAGTTGTCCTCCCACGCTGAAACTCCCTTGGGCTTGCGATGACCGGTCGCGGGATAGACCGTGAAGTCGGCATTGCATCCGTGACAGGTTTTATTCCATTGCGAAAACTCAATGTCAATTTCGTCTTCTGCCTCAGTGCCGATGTGATGCGTGGGCCCATAGGTGAACAAGCCAAGCACGGTCACCGGATCCATGGCATAGACGTTGCCCTCGACCGTCCATTGATAAGTACCGAAGCCCAGGTCCTTGGTAGTAAATAATTCGGCTGCCGTCCATTTTCCATTCTGCTGGACGATCTGCAGATGCAGGTATCCGTTTGCATCGACGGTGACGTTTGCAGGATCCCCGAGCGCGACCCCCGCCATGTGCCCGCTGGTCAGTTTCCACGAACGTCCCGACCACTTGACTGTCTGAGCATGCGCAGCCAGCAAGGTAGATAGCAGGATGCAGGCGGACATAATGCACAATCGTATTTTCGACATTAGTACCTCTCGCGAAGTGTTAGATGTATTGTCGGATTTCTTACTGATCCGTTATGAACACCAGCAACTAAGATACTCATCCTTCAGAGATAGTAACCAGCTCTCAAGCGAATTGTAAGTAGCGTGACTAAAACGGCATGTATCCGGGTGAGATGCTGGCTTCTTTTTTTCATAAAACGTGAGATGCACGCTTCCATTTGTTGGAAAATCCTGAGCTCACTTTGGAGTTACAACACCTCAGGCCGATCGGGTAATTGTAAGTTCGATTCGTTATCTCTACCGCTTCGTTTGCTTTACAACAAACGTCCGTATTTACGCTCCGATCCGCCACAAGTGGTTAGGCAAATGCTCGATTAAATTCAAGCTTAGTTCAGTAAATCAGAAAGGCAAGTCATTCATGAGATATCCAGCATACATTCTCGCGACTTATATCGTCTTGGCTTTTAGCATTGCTTCAACACCGAGGATTTGGGCACAGGCTACAACTTATGGTCAATTGCGGGGTACGGTCACTGACCCAAGCGGCGCGGTCGTTTCCAATGCCAGCATCAGTATCAAGAGCGTAGAAACTGGTGCGGTTCGTTCGGAGAAGACCAGCGCATCCGGCTTATATGAGTTCACCTTCTTGCAACCAGGCAACTACATACTAAGCGCGAGTGTGACTGGATTCCAAGCCGTAAGCCGCAACATCACAATTGCGCTTGGCGCATTTGTGTCAGGCGACCTGCAGCTTTCGGTTGGCGAAACCAACACCACAGTTGAAGTAACTGGCGAAGCCAGCTTAATTGAAAATGAAAACGCCAATATTAATGTCAACTTTAACGCGGCCCAGGTTTCAGAACTGCCGAACGCGGGAAACGACCTGACGGCGGTGGCGGAGACATCGCCGGGACTGGTGATGAATACCACAGGCGGGTCGATGTTCGGTGGCGGCAACTATGAATTTTTCGGCTTGCCGGCCAACTCCAATGTGTTTACCTACGACGGCGCGAACGATAACGATCCTTATTTCAATGTAAATAATAGCGGCGCTACCAACCTGACGCTGGGATTAAACGATGTGGAACAAGCGAGCGTTGTCACCAATGGGTATAGCGGCCAGTATGGAGGCCTGGCCGGCGCTGATATCAATTATGTGTCGAAATCTGGCACTAATGCGTTTCACGGAAATGCAGAATATTGGTGGAACGGCCGGGCGTTGAATGCCAACGATTATTTCTTGAACCAGGCCGTGCCGGTCAGTCCACGTCCATTCGTAAATGCCAATCAGTATGCCGCTTCCGTGGGAGGACCAATCAAAAAAGATAAGGCATTTTTCTTTGTCGACTACGAAGGAGTGCGGCTGTTCATTCCATCTCTGTTTGCGGTAAATGTTCCGACTCCGGCTTTCGAGGCGGCGGTGGATGCGAATCTCGCGACCATACCGGCGGTCAGCGGCTCCGTGCCTTTTTACCAAAATCTGTGGAACATTTTTAACCATGCTCCTGGGTCCGCTGCGGCAGCCAATGTGATTCCTGCCGGAGGCTACACCTCGGGCGGAACTACCATTGGCAATGCAAATGGGTGCGACAATATAAACCCAACCGGAGTCTTTGCGGCATTCGGAGCAGGAGGCACCCCTTGCGCGCTTCAGTACCACGGAGGGACTTCTCAAACCACGAACGACTACCTCTTGGTCGGACGCGGGGACTTCAATTTAACGAATAACGACAAGATGTTTTTGCGCGTTCAACATGAAAGCGGATTGCAGGCTACTTACACCGACCCGCTGAGCCCCGCATTCGACGCTCATAGCCAACAGCCGGAGTGGCAGGCACAAGTCAGTGAGACCCATACCCTTGGCAGCAATATGGTCAATAATTTAGTGGGGTCCTTCCAGTGGTATAGCGCGCTGTTCACGATGGTTAATACGTCGGCTGAGAATGCACTGCTTCCTTTCACACTAGACATCGCCGATGGATCGCTCTTCAATTTGAACAATGAGGGAACCGCATTTCCGCAAGGCCGCGATGTCACGCAATACAATATCGTGGACGATTTCAGTTGGATCCGCGGTAAACACACGATCAAATTTGGCGTGAATTATCGGCGGGATGATGTCAGCGATCACAACTTTGGCTTAGTGGTTCCGATCGAGGAGGCATTTAGCCTTGCAGATTTTGCCAATGGCGGGGCCGCGCCGACCGCGACAAATGGTGGATTCGGAAGCGTTGCGGAACAATTCTTTCCGGTGAATAGCGATGTGCCAGTCGCACTGTACCAGATGGGATGGTACGCATCAGATGAATGGAAGGTGCGCTCCAATCTTTCCCTCACCCTCAGTATGCGGTTCGACCATCTTTCAAATCCAATTTGCCAGACCAATTGCTTCAGCGCTCTGAACGGGCCATTCAATACGCTGAACCCAGCCGCTCCAGTCAACACTGATATTGTCACTGGCGTACATACCGCATTTCCGTACGTGACCCCCGTGGTTTACCAGCCGAAGGTTGGCTTCGCATGGTCGCCGCTGGGTTCGCGGAGAACAGTGATTCGCGGCGGAGCGGGCGTCTTTAGCGACGCAATTCCGTCTCTAGCCATCGATCAGATTCTGGACAACCCTCCGAACGACCCGTCTTTCGTCGTGGGTCCGTTCGGACCGCTGGATCCCTCTCAACCACAGAGCCTGTTGAGCCAAGAGACTGCAGCGAATTCAACCTTCCGGACCAACTTCGCTTCTGGATTGCCGGTAGCTCCTTTCAACTTCTTTAACGGAGGCCGAATCATTATTCCCCGTTATTACGAAGGGGATCTGGAAGTACAGCAAGCCATTGGCTCCCATACCACCGTTAGCCTGAAATACGTAGTGAACCATGGCGAACATGAGGAAATGACCAACCCGGCGCTGAACGCATATAGCCCATATACGCCCGCGCCTTTTGCAAACCTGCCGCTCGCCCCGCCGAACCCGAACTTCGGAGTGGTCGCGCAAACGGAAAATGTCGGCAATTCTAACTACAACGGCTTAGTAGCCAGCATTCAACATCGGACGGCGGGAGGGTTCGAGTTCCAGGCCGGGTACACCTACAGCCACTCTCTGGACGACATCTCCAACAACTCCCTAAATCCTTTCGGTCTTAACAGCACGAATAATGCTGACATAGTTTTTCCAATCAATCCTGACAACATTCGCGAATATAACTACGGGAATTCTGACTACGACGTTCGGCACTCGTTCAACATGAGTTACGTGTGGAGCGATGCCTTAAGGCATCTCACCAGTCATGGTCCGAATGCTCTGGTAAAGGGCTGGACATTCTCTGGCTCGCTCTTTGTTCATAGCGGGTTCCCGTACACAATCTTCAGCAGCGGTGTTACCAGTCTTGAACATAATGCCAACTTCGGCAGCAACTCTGCGGCAACCGGTACCAGCGCTCCGGCAGTGATTGTTGCAGCCCAAGACCCGAATTGCGGTTCGCAGGCTGCAGGAATCAGTGCAAGCGGGAACATATCAACGTGCTTAAGCGCGGCTAATTTCGCCGATCCGAGTACGGCCAGCGGCTACGGCAACCAGCGTCGTAACCAGTTCTATGGTCCTGGTTACTTTGACACCGACTTCAACGTGGAAAAGGGCTTCGGAATTCCGAAGTGGGAATCGGCGCAGTTCACCATCGGAGCCAGATTCTTCAACTTGTTCAATCATCCGAATTTCGCGTTCCCGGTCACTGACATGGATAACGCATCATTCGGCCATATCCAGGCGATGGCGAGCCAGCCGACCACCATTTATGGTTCCGGACTAGGTGCAGACGCCGCGCCCAGAGTGATCGAACTTGAAGGGAAGATTGTGTTTTAGGGATTAACTGTGATTCGAGGGCTCCCTTGGGAGCCCTTTTTTGGGCTGTTTAGGATTCAACTTGATCCACTCCCGCGAGGAGTATTTTATGTTTCGCTTCGACTCGCCCGCCGGAGACAAACTTGCCGCCTTCCACGCTACCTGTTAGCATGGTTGGGACAACTAAACGTTGAAAATCTAGAAGGAGTGCATCAGGTTAGTGCTAGCCAGAGAGCAAAAGAAATCCCTCATTGATCAGTACGGTACCCACGCTACCGATACCGGCAGCCCGGAAGTTCAAGTCGCTCTGTTGAGCGAGCGCATTGGTCAATTGACGGACCACTTCAAAACGCACCAGAAAGATCACGGCTCACGCCGCGGTCTTCTCATGCTGGTCAGCAAGCGTCGCCGCTTGCTTGACTACCTCAAAAAATACGATTCCGAGCGCTACAAGACGGTTGTTCAAAGACTCGGCCTCCGCAAGTAAGGGGGCTGTTTTTGTTTGGACGTTCGTTCCTATATCTTCGGGAGCGGGCGGAAGTGTGTTCGGATTGAGGGCAGAAGTTTTTCTTCCTGGTCAAAGCGATTCCAGCAACGAGCGATGAGCTGTGAGCTGCGAGCAATCCATGCTCCCGACGTCCTTGTTTCATCGTGCGGTTTGAGTTTGCTCGAAGCTCACCGCTCATTGCTCGGCGCTACTCCCTTGCGCTTCTCAACACTCAAGGAAAAACCATGAAACAAGAAATTTCTGTTGATCTCGCCGGTGGTAAACGGCTCTCATTTGAAACCGGAAGTTGGGCCAAGCAGGCCCACGGTTCGGTCGTAGTCAGGACCGGCGACAACGTGGTTCTCGCGACCGCTACTTCGAACCCCGAACCGCGCGAGGGCATCGACTTCTTCCCCCTGACGGTTGACTACCGCGAATACACCTACGCCGGCGGACGCATCCCCGGCGGCTTCATCAAGCGCGAAGGTCGCCCCAGCGAGCGCGAAATTCTCACCAGCCGTCAGATCGACCGCCCGGTGCGGCCGCTGTTCCAGGAAGGCTTCCGCTGTGAAACTCAGGTGATCGCATTCGTTCTCTCGGCTGACACTGAAAACGACCCCGACGTCGCCGGCATCAATGGCGCGTCTGCCGCGCTTACAATTTCAGATATTCCGTTCCTCGGCCCGATCGGCGCAGTGCGCGTCGGCCTGGTCGACGGCCAGTTCATCATCAACCCCACTTACGCCGAGATGCGCGAGAGCCTGCTGAACATCATGGTGGTCGGAAGCGCCGATGGCATCGTGATGATCGAATCCGGCGCGAAAGAAGTGAAAGAAGAAACTGTGGTTGATGCGATCGAGTTCGCGCACACCGAGATCAAAAAGATCTGTGCCGCGATCAATCAGTTGCGCGAAAAAGCCGGAAAGAAAAAGAGGGAAGTGACCCCTCCGGAATTCGATCAGAAATATTACGACGATCTAAAAAAGAAGGTTGGGCGTGACTTGGCCGACCGCCTCGACACCGAAAAGCACCCGAAAGCTGAAAGCTACAACCTGGTCCGCGAACTGAAAAAAGAATTGCAGGCCGCGCTTCCTGAAGACGACGAAGCCGCCAAAGCCAAGCTGAAAACCTATTACGAAACTTTGCGCGAAAGAATCTTCCGCGAAGCCGTGATCAAGCAGAAGCGCCGTCCCGATGGCCGCGCCTTCGATCAGATTCGCGACATCTGGATCGAAGTCGGCGTGCTGCCGCGCACTCACGGATCAGCCATCTTCACCCGCGGCGAAACTCAAGCCCTGGTGACCACAACTCTAGGCACCTCAGACGATATGCAAAGACTTGAGGTGTTTGAAGGAGAAGCAAAAAAGCGGTTCATGCTTCACTATAACTTTCCGCCGTTTTCCGTTGGAGAGGTTTCATTTCTGCGTGGAGCCGGGCGCCGCGAAATCGGCCACGGAGCGCTCGCGGAACGTGCAGTTTCGGCGGTCCTTCCCACCGAAGAAAAGTGGCCGTACGCGATGCGCGTTGTCTCTGACATTCTCGAGTCGAACGGGTCATCGTCAATGGCTACAGTTTGCGGCGCGGCGCTTTCGCTGATGGATGCTGGCGTTCCGCTAAAGGCTCCCGTCGCTGGCGTAGCAATGGGACTGGTGAAGGAAGGTGATGATTATGCCATCCTGACCGACATCGCGGGCGCTGAAGATCACTACGGCGACATGGACTTCAAAGTCGCCGGCACAAAAGACGGCATTACCGCCCTGCAAATGGACATCAAGGTCGGCGGCATCACGGCACAGATCATGCGTGAGGCTCTCGCCCAGGCGCAGCGCGGCCGGATGTTCATTCTCGGCAAGATGGATGAAGTCATCTCCACCCATCGCGAAAAAGTTTCGAGCTTCGCGCCGCGAATCTACACCCTGCAGATTCCGGTCGATAAGATTCGCGACGTGATTGGGCCCGGCGGCAAAATGATCCGTTCCATCATCGAGCAGACGGGCGTGAAGATCGACGTTGAAGATACCGGCAAGATCAATGTCGCGTCGAACGACGAGGCCTCCGCGAACAAAGCTCTGCAGATCATTCGCGACCTGACGGCAACCGCCGAAGTAGGGAAGACCTATCTCGGCAAAGTCACGCGGCTGGCGGATTTCGGCGCATTCGTCGAGATCATTCCCGGCACCGAAGGTCTGCTCCACATCAGCGAAGTCGCGGAGCATCGCATTAAAGATGTTCGCGACGAGTTGAAAGAAGGCGATCAGGTATTGGTGAAGGTGCTGGCGGTCGAAGGCAATCGCATTCGCCTCTCGCGCAAAGCGATCCTGAAAGAGCAGCGCGCAAAGATGGGTGGCGCTCCTCCTCCCGATGGCAGCGAAGGTAGTGAAGGTGGCGACGAAAGAGCTCCAGTCGAAGCCGTTGCAGTTGCCGCGCCGGTCACCGGAGGCCTGACTCTCGAAGGCGGCGCTGACTTTGAAGAAGGCGATGAGCCCAACTTCAATCGCGTCGATGCTCCTCAACCCTCCAGTTCCGGAGATCGCGGTGGAGATCGTCCACGCGGCGGCGGAGGCCGTCCGGGCGGAGGCGGAGGTGGCGGCGGTCGTCGTCGCGGCCGACGCGACGGTGGTCGCGGAGGACGTGGAGGTCACGGAGGCCATGGCGGTGGCGGTGGCGGCCGTCACTAAGTATTAGCTCGAATGAAAAGGCCGCGACTTCGTCGCGGCCTTTTTCTTCATCCGTAACACCAATCAATCATTAAGTGTCATCCCGAATTCGCACGCTGAAGCGGGCGAAAGAGGGACCTTACGAGACGCGAGCATGGGAAGTAGCGTCGTAAGGATGAAGCTCAATTCTGCCGGCGAAGGGGCGAACTTTCAGGCGTTCGTGACAGCAGACGATCATCGTACGGTCCCTCTTGTGCGCGCGGAGCGCGCCCACTCGGGATGACACGAATATTTGCATCACCGAGGATCTTACGATGCTCCGGGGTCATCAGCGGCCTAATTACGACCGACGCTTATGCCGGAGCAGGCAGAAAGCTTTTAACCGCAGAGATCGCAGAGAAATGCAACCGAGATCGCTGAGAAAATCGTCGATTGTCTTCTTTTCTGGGTGCTCAAGGGCTTTCTCCGCGATCTCTGCGCAAATCTCAGCGTTCTCTGCGGTTAAAGGCTCTTTGGCTGCAGCAGAATTAATTTCTCAAAGGCTCTAGGCAGCGCCTGACCCCTTCCGCTTCGGCAAAATTTCGCCGATGCGGCGAATCTGCGCTCCCACTCCCTTCAGCTTCTCTTCAATATTTTCGTAACCGCGATCAATGTGATAAACGCGGTCGATAATCGTCTCGCCGTCAGCCACCAGCGCAGCCAGCACCAGCGAAGCCGAAGCGCGCAAGTCAGACGCCAGCACGGCGGCTCCGCTTAGCGGCGTCTTGCCGCGCACCACGGCCCGCCGTCCTTCGATTTTGATGTTCGCTCCCATACGCAACATTTCCTGCGCATGCATAAATCGATTCTCGAAAATATTTTCTGTGATCACCGACGCGCCTTCAGCCTGCGTGGCCAACGCCATATATTGCGCCTGCAAGTCGGTCGGAAATCCGGGATACTCTTCCGTGACTACATCGGCAGCCTTCAAACTCGCACTGCCCTCGACGCGCACCGAATCCGGCGTATGCCGCGTCTTGACGCCAGCTTCCTGCAACTTTTGTAGCAACGATCCGAGGTGAGCCGGATCGCATCCCGTGATGTTCAAATCGCCGTCGGTCAGCGCACCGGCGATGATGAACGTCGCGGCCTCGATGCGGTCGGGAATGATGCGGTGTTTTGCGCCGCGAAGTTTGTTTACGCCATGAATGCGAATGGTTTCTGTTCCAGCGCCTTCGATCTTCGCACCCATCTTATTCAGCAAATCTGCCAGATCGGCGACTTCCGGCTCGCGCGCGCAATTCTGCATCACGGTCTCGCCTTCCGCCAGAGTTGCCGCCATCAGCAGGTCTTCCGTGCCCGTTACCGTGATCTTGTCAAAAATAATTTCCGCGCCACGCAGGCGTTCGGCGGTCGCCTCAACATACCCATGCTCCTGAACGATCTTCGCCCCCAGCTTCTCCAGTCCCTTGATATGCAAATCAATTGGACGCGCGCCAATCGCGCAGCCGCCGGGCAGTGAAACCCGCGCCCGGCCACAGCGCGCCACCAGCGGCCCCAGCACCAGAGTCGAAGCCCGCATGGTTTTCACCAGCTCGTAAGACGCTTCCGGTGAGTTCAGTTGCCGGCAGCAAATGGTCGTGCGATGCTGCGCCCGTCCATAACCCAGCTCGACTTCAGCTCCCATCGCGGTCAGAAGCTTGCGGGTGGTTTCAATGTCGCGGACCTGCGGAATGTTCTCGAGAATGACTGGTTCTTCCGTTAGCAAAGCAGCCGCCATTGCCGGCAGCGCAGCATTTTTTGCGCCGCTGACGCGAATCGTGCCCAGCAACGGGTTGCCGCCGCGAATTACAAATTTGTCCATTCGAATGAAATCCTAAGTAGATCGAATAATTGCAGGTGTACTGTCAAATTCTAGCCGGAAGCCGCACAATGCGAAGGTTACTTCTGTGCACCTCTGTGCGCCGAAGCCTGCGCTGGAAAAGGTTGAAGGCCTCTGTGCCCCTCTGTGGTTAGCTTTTGCTTTTTTTCGAAGCCGCCAGAGCGATCGCCCGCCGAACGTGGCCTTTCGAATTTCTTAAAGAATGTTCAGCACCCGCCCGCGAAACCCCTGCTTTGGCCATAACAATCGCAATCGGCACATCTCGACCGGAACGTTGCAGAGCCTCTCGCGCCCTGTCCCGGTCTATGTCGAGCGCCTTCTCGACAATTGTGATCGCACGCTCCGTCAACTTGGTATTTTTCTGATGCAGGTTCACCATTAGGTTTCCATAAACGTAGCCGAGTTTCACCATCGCTCCGGTGGAGAGCATGTTCAACACGAGTTTTTCGGCGGTTCCGGCCTTCATGCGCGTGGATCCTGAAACCACCTCCGGCCCAGTCTCAACCACAATCGCCAACTCGGCTGCCTTTCCCAGCGGCGAATCAGGATTACACGCCAGCGCTATCGTCTTGGCTCCGGCCTTCCGAGCATACTCGACAGCGGCAACCGTAAATGGTGTCCGTCCGCTAGCCGCGATGCCGATCACTACGTCTTTCTTCCCCGGTTTCTTCTTGCGAATCTCCCGTACGCCGAGTTCCCGCGAGTCTTCATCCGCTTCGACCGCCCGGCTCAACGCTCGCACCCCTCCCGCCATCACGAATTGCACTTTGCTTGCTGGAACATTGAAGGTGGGAGGACACTCGGAGGCATCGAGCGCCGCGATCCTGCCACTGGTGCCGGTTCCCACATAAATCAGCCGGCCACCACGGGCAAGCGCATCCGTGATCCAGTCGATTCCGCGCGCGATTTGCGGCAAGGCGCGCGCTACCACTCCCGCCACCGTCGCATCTTCTTTATTTATGATCCGGGCGATTTCGAGAGAAGACTTCAGGTCCAGATCAGCCGACGCTGGATTCAATTGTTCAGTAGCGAGTCGCTGCAATCCAACCGCGTTTTTTTTCACGCTGCAACCCCGAGTGCTTCTATCACCGCATCGTGAAACGCCGGGCGCACTTCTTTGATTGCTTGATTTGCGCAATCCGGCCAGGTGCGGTTGGTAAGCAGAGTTATAGAGATTTGGCGTGCCGGATCAATCCACAACGAAGTTCCGGTGTAGCCCAGGTGCCCGAATGAGGCCGCCGAAAAATATTTTCCAGACTGCGACGGGTTTGAAGGCGTGTCCCAGCCTAACGCTCGCGATGTCCGCGATGGCGATCCTTCCCGCCGAGTAAATAAAGCCAGGGTTTCGGGACGAACGATTGGCGCGCCGCCATTCAGCATTGCATTCGCAAAGGTCGCGAGATCCGATGCGGTCGAAAATAATCCTGCGTGTGGCGCCACTCCGCCCATCACGCTGGCGTTCTCGTCTTGAACTTCGCCTTGAATAATTCGTTTGCGAAATGTTCGATCGTCGGCGGTTGGCACAATTTGCGACTTCCATCCTGATGGCGGCTTGAATGCAGTGTGCGTCATCCCTAACGGCCCAAAGATCTCGCGCTGACAAAAGCGGTCGATGGACTCGCCCGCAAGCCGCTCGAGCGCCATGCCGAGCAAGATGAATCCAACATCGCTGTATTCTGCATGTGTTCCGGGATCGTTTTTCAGGGGAACGGAAAAAGCCTCCTGCAAAAGCTCGTCTTTAGACTTGGCACGCAGAAAAAGCCGTTCATACGCGGGAAGCCCCGAGCTGTGGGCCAGCAGTTGCCGGATTGTGATGGTAGTGCGCCGCGGATCTTCGCCGCGAAACTCCGGCAAAATGCCCACCACCGGCATCTCCAGATCGAGCAAACCGCGCTCGTACAAAATCATGGCCATGCTGGTGGTGGCCACAACCTTGGTCAGCGACGCGAGATCAAAAATGTTATCGGGTCCGACCGGCGCCGAGGCGGCATCATAAGTGAATCGCCCGAAAGCGTTCAATGCGATCAATTTTCCGCGCTGTGTCACCGCAGCTGCCGCTCCCGGAAATGCCTTTTGCTCAACCGCGTCAGCCACAGTCTTGAAGGCACGAGAAAAAATCCTGCCCTGATTCTCATACTGCGGAACAGGAATTCGCGGCTCGGATGTTGAAGTGATATTCAGTGGGCTCTTCGAAAATCGGATCTATCGCGGTTATAGCAGACGCAAGTTCCAGGGTAAAGCCGGAGTAGCACCGACGGCACCCCGGCTGCGGTAACTTGATCGATCGGCAAGGCGATAAGATAAATTCATAATTGCCGTCACAACAAGCTGATCTCATGCTCCATAAAATGACCCGCAAACATATTTGCATTGCCTTGCTATGGATGGGTTGCTGCGTGCCTGTTTTCAGCCAGGAAAACGCCGCGCCCAACCTGAACGTTCTCGATTCAATCGTTCAAACTTCGATTCAGAACCACGACATGCCGGGAGCGGTGCTGCTCGTCGGCCACGACGGCCAGGTGATCTATCGCAAAGCCTTCGGCGACCGCTCGCTCGAACCCAAAGTCGAGACTATGACGGTTGACACTATTTTTGATATGGCGTCATTGACCAAGGTCATCGCCACCACCACCGCAGTGATGCAACTGGAAGAGCAGGGAAGAATCCGGATGAATGATCCGGTGGTGAAATACATTCCGGAATTTGGCCAGAACGGCAAAGCCAATATTGCAGTTCGCGATCTTTTGACCCACTACTCCGGCTTCGCGCCCGACATCGATCTTACCCCCGACTTCAACAGCCGCGAGGCGGCTTATAGCTTGGCATTTGCTGCAACGCCAGTGGCGCCGCCTGAAACCCAGTACATTTACAGCGACACAAATTTCATCGTGCTGGCCGCGCTGGTCGAACGAATTACGGGCATAACGCTCGATGCCTACTGCGCGCAAAATATTTTCACGCCGCTGGGAATGTCGCATACCCGCTTTCTTCCGCCCGCCGACTGGGTTCCACAAATCGCTCCCACCCAGTACGACGAAAATAACCAGATGTTGCGGGGCGTAGTTCACGATCCGCGTTCGCGCCGCATGGGAGGGGTCGCCGGCCACGCGGGCTTATTTTCGACCGCCGATGACTTGTCCAAATTTGCTCTGGCATTGCTGGACGGCAGTCCGGTTCTCTCGCAGGCCGCAATTCGTAAGATGACCAGTCCCGAGCAGCCGGCGAACATGCCGGTGCTCCGGGGCTTCGGCTGGGATATTGACTCTCCGTATTCCACTAACCGCGGCGAGCTTTTGCCCGTCGGCTCATTTGGTCACACCGGGTTCACCGGAACATCGATCTGGATTGACCCAACCACGCGCACTTACATCATTCTTTTGACCAACTCGGTCCATCCGCGCGGCCAGGGATCCGTCATCTCTCTGCGTGCAAAAGTCGCCACAGCAGTTGCCGCGGCAATTCCGCTCACTCCAAATGAGCAGGAGGCTGTGCGCTGGAAAACACTGACGGGCTACAACGAGTCAATGACGGCGCAACACCACATCGAAGATCGCAATGGCTCGGTTTTAACTGGAATCGATGTTCTTGAATCGCAGGATTTCGAATTGCTGAAAGGCAAACGCATCGGCGTTCTTACCAATCAGACCGGCGTCGATTCGTCGGGACGCCGCACCATTGATGTGCTGGCCCATGCCGCGGGAGTCCAGCTGACAGCTATCTTCAGCCCAGAGCACGGTGTTACCGGCGAACTCGACGTCTTGCACGTCGGCAACTCGCGCGATGCCGCGACAGGAATTCCGGTGTATAGCGTTTATGGCGGCTCAGATTCTGCTCGACGTCCGTCGCTCGACGTCCTTAAGCAGCTCGACGCCGTGGTGTTCGATCTGCAGGACGCCGGGGTTCGTTTCTACACTTACGAAACCACGCTGGGATATTTTCTCGAAGCCGCCGCCAAGGCCGGAATTCAGCTTATTGTGCTCGATCGTCCGAACCCCGTCACGGGAACATTGGTTGAAGGCCCGGTATCTGAAGCCGGCCGGGAAAATTTCACCAACTACGGCCTGGTTCCTGTGCGCAACGGAATGACACTTGGCGAGTTGGCGCAAATGTTCAACTCCGAACGCAACATTCACGCCAAGCTGACGGTGGTCGCAATGCAGGGCTGGATGCGCGGCGATTGGCTCGATTCGACGGGCGTCGAGTGGATCAATCCTTCACCCAATCTTCGCAGCTTGACCGAAGCCTCGGTGTATCCCGGAGTTGGTCTGATTGAAGGAACGAATATTTCGGTGGGACGCGGAACCGAAACGCCCTTCGAACTGCTGGGCGCGCCCTGGATTAACGGCCGCGAACTCGCAGCCTACTTGAATGGGCGCCAAATTCCGGGAGTGCGCTTCGTTCCGATTACGTTCACTCCGACCTCGAGTAATTATTCCGGTCAGCCCTGTCACGGCGTGAACATTGTTTTGACCAATCGCGAATTTCTCGATGCCACCGAAATGGGGATAGAATTGGCCACGGCGCTGATCAAGCTTTATCCCGAGCAATATCACGTCGAAAAGATATTGGACATTTTGGCAAGTAAAGCTGTGTACGATGAGTTAGTCCGCGGCGAAGATCCGCACCGCATCGATCTCGATTGGCAAGCCGATCTGCAGAAATTCGAGAAGATCCGTGAGCGATATCTGATCTACAAATGAGCCTGGCAGAGGGGGTGAGTTGCGGGTCTCTGTGTGTGTGTTCCTCTGTGTGCCCCTGTGCCCTCTGTGGTTAAGTTTTTCTTGGTTCGCAAAAAGCTTAACCACAGAGGACACAGGGCTACACAGAGGAACGCCACAGAGGAATTGCAACGCCAGCGGTTGTGGGTTAATCGATCAACCGGCTCGTAATTGCACCGTAGCTATCGATTCTTCTATCCCGCAGGAACGGCCAGTTCCGGCGCGTGTCTTCGAGCAAACGCAAATCCACTTCGCCAATCAAAATTTCTTCTTTATCGTGCGAGGCCTGCGCGACCACCCGCCCGAACGGATCTGACAAAAACGACCCGCCCCAGAATTCCAATCCTTTGCCGGCCGTAGCTTTATTTCCGCGAACATCCCCGTGCTCAAACCCCACACGATTGACAGCGGCAACATAAACTCCATTCGAAATCGCGTGCGCCAGATGCATCACGTGCCATGCGTTGTGCTGGGCTTCACCGTACTGCTGTTTCTCATCCGGATGCCAGCCGATCGCCGTCGGATAAAACAAGACCTGCGCTCCCTGCAACGCCGTCAACCGCGCGCCCTCGGGATACCACTGGTCCCAGCAAACCAGTGTTCCAATCTTTCCAACTTGCGTATCGAATGCCTTAAAGCCCAGATCGCCGGGAGTGAAGTAATACTTCTCGTAATAAAGTGGGTCATCGGGAATGTGCATCTTGCGATAAATGCCGCGCAGGCTTCCGTCGGCATCCATCATCACCGCCGTGTTGTGATAAACCCCGGGCGCGCGCTTTTCGAACAGCGAACCGATCAAAACAATTGTTAGCTGCTTAGCGATGTCTGCCAGCTTCTTCGTCGTCGGACCCGGAATCGGTTCAGCCAGATCAAACAGCGCGGCGTCTTCGCGCTGACAAAAATATTGCGTTTGGAAAAGTTCAGGCAGGCAGACGATTTGCGCGCCTCTTTTCGCCGCGTCTTTAACTTTGTCGATCGCACGCTGCAAGTTTTCTTCTGGATCAGGCGAGGCCGACATCTGCACCAGCCCCACGCGAAAATTGTCGGGCAAATTTCCTCCTTGCGAGCCAATAGCATAACAACAGCTGCTAGCTGCTAGCTACTAGCTTTTGGCTTTGGCTTAACCATTCCTGTTTCGGCGGCGCGATAAACTTTTCGATGCATTTGAAAAACAGGAACGCCCTCGACCGCGTCAATGCATTCGGGAGGGCACGACTTCAGTCGTGCCGTCAGCTTCGCAGACGATGGGCTTTAGCCCCTGAGGTCCCGGCCGATAAATTTCTCGAGTGCTCGCTTCCGCGGCGTCGATTGGCCAGCAGTTAAGTCGTTCTAGTAAAGTAATGCTTCCACTTATAAATGAGGGAATCATGAAAAATAAAAGCTCCGACGGCGCCGGCATCGACCGAAAGCTGCACAGTCCAATCGAAGACCGCCTGGTTCCGCTCGAGCCCTTAGACCTAAGCAAAGTGCGTTCGATCGACGACCTCGTGCGCGCCATGGCCAAAACCGCCTTCACCGGGCGCCAATTGGGCGAAGCTGCCGACGTTCTCGAAGCCATGGCTCGCGACCAGGATTGCTTCGTCATCATGACCCTCGCCGGCGCCATGACGGTTGCCAAGCAGGGCCTCATCATTTCTGAACTGATTGACCGCGGCATTGTTAACGCAATCGTCTCGACCGGCGCGCTAATGGCCCACGGCCTGGTCGAGGCCACCGGGCGCTCCCACTATCAGTACAACCCCGACGTTCCCGACACCGAACTTTACGAGCAGGGCTACAATCGGGTTTACGACACGCTCGAGCCCGAGCAGAATCTCGATGACGTTGAGCGCGTAATGGCCGCGGTCCTGGCCGACTGGGACCATTCTGAAGTGATGTGCTCGTACAAGTTGAATCACGCCATCGGCGCGCATTTGGCAAAGCATGCCAAAGGCCAGCGCGGGATATTGAAGTCTGCATACGAAAAAGGTGTGCCGGTTTTTGTGCCCGCATTCACCGACTCCGAGCTCGGGCTCGATGTTGCGCTGAACAATCGCGTGCGCGAAGGCTCGGGCCGGCACAAAATCCGCTTCGATCCATTTGAAGATCTCGAGCACTTTGCTTCGACTCTGCTGCGGCAAAAGCGCCTGGGAATTTTCACCATCGGCGGCGGCGTTCCCCGCAACTGGTCGCAACAGTTCGGCCCATTCATCGAGTTGCGTCATCGCCGCCTGGGAGAAAATCTGCCGTTGAAGCGTTATCACTATGGATTGCGAATCTGCCCGGAGCCGGTTTACTGGGGAGGCCTTTCCGGCAGTCCATACAGCGAAGCAGTGTCATGGGGGAAATTCGTACCCCAGGCCGAAGGCGGCCGCTTCGGCGAAGTTTTCGTGGATGCGACAGTAGGCCTGCCTATCATTGTGGCGGCGGTTCTGGAAAGACTGGGAAAAAATAAGAATAGAGGCGAAAAGGGCAAACCGGAAAAGCCCGGGGCCAGAAGATGAACGCTATGCTGTCGCTTGAGTTGGGTGATGAAGTCAGTAATCTCCTATGTCCTTGCTGCGGAAAGCCGTATAAAAGCGTTTCTGGCTTTATTAGCAAAGACAACGATGCCTATTCCGTTTACTTCGCTACCCTGCAGACCGGCCATGAGGAGATATCCATTGGCCTTACTCTCAGCATTGGGAAATGGTGGGACGATGATGCACTCGATGAGCGTCACTGGATATTTCTTGCTATTCGCCCAACGCCCACGAATTTTGGCATGAGGATTGACGAACCTAAGAGCTCGTCGCATGCGAATTTCAAGCCTCTGGGAATTGCACTCGATCGAGCCCAAGTCCTAGAGAGTCCACTGAAAGATCAATTCTTTGAGGTCGCAGATTTTATTGTGGAGAACGATCCAGCGGTGAATTCCTACCTTCGTGGCAAGCCCATTAATATCTCGGGTCGAATTTGTAAACACGATACCGCAATCCACTAATCAAAAATAAAAATCGCCGCCGCGATCACCGTAGTCCACAGCCCCCGCTTGTCCCCCACCGCTGATTGCGTAACGTTCGCCGTCCGCACGATCTTGTTCGAAATTCGGTAGATTTCTTTCTTTTCGTCCCATGACCGGTCGGGATCGAATTCGACATTCAGTGTCGTGGCCAGCATCTCGGCTGCGAGTTCTTCGGCATAATCTCCGGCGGCATCCTCGGTTTCGCCGAACGAGTGGTGCTCGCTCAGGTAACCGTAGGTATTTCGGTCGGCAGGGATGGCCACGCCAATGCTCGCGGCCAGCAAGCGGTGCGGCTCGTGAGTGGAGTTCTCGGCGACCACGGAAAACACTACTTCGCCAGGATTCAGGTACGGCAATCCCTGGGCTCGCGAGATCAACTTACATTGTGGTGGAAAGATGGAAGAAACCCGGACCAGGTTTTGGGCGGCGATTCCGGCATCGCGCAGGGCCAGCTCGAACGACGTCAACCGCTCTTTGTGTTTACCGACCCCCTTGGTAAAGAAGATCCGCTTGGGGACCATGTCTTTGGACAATTCAGAAATCCTCCGGGCTTTTAAGTCAATGAATCGTCAAACATAACACAGCGTGTCGGCGCGCAACATGAAAACTGCAAGAAAAACTTGCTAAACGAGCGACTCGGGCGCCGATTGCGAAAGAACGGGCAGCGGCGGGTGGCCACGGCCATCCGTGACATCCCAGGTACAGGTTGAGTTGTGCTTACTTTTGCCGCCGCAACGTTGCTCACGTCGATGGCGTCCCCATTCTCGGTTCCGGTCACTTTCGCCTGTGCGCCGGCCAAAGAATTCAATTCGTCCAGTGCGGTTTTGCTGGTCGTATTGAGGGTATAAACTTTGTCGCCCACAACCAGCGCATAATTCGACCCTTTACTCACGCAGGCCCGGGTGCATTCCGCCTTGTTCGCCATCATGTGCTTGGTGCCGCACATAGAATCCGACACTTCGCCGGTAAAAGTTTTCGCTTTGGCTGCTGCCATACAAGATAAAGAAGCGGCGCAAAAAATGATTAGTGTGGCCAATTTGCGGAAATTCATTGATCTACCTCCAGAAATATTTGCTTTCGTGGTGTGAGTGTGTCCAATCTCATTTCATATTCAAACCCGCTGCCAGTCAACTCAGCTTTTGGGCAGGAAGTGCAGGGCGATGTTGACCACCTTTTGCTGCTGGTCAATTTTCTCCTTGGGCACAACATCGTAGGACCTATGCAGGCCAAAGTCGCGATAGGTGATGCTGAAGAACCGCTGCGGATAACTACTGTCGTAAGCATCGCCCTTCTTTATTTGCCACTGAGCCAGCATCCTTTGGGCGTTCTCCGGCGGAATGCCGTCGATGCTCAAATCGCCCATTCGGTACATCTCTCCTTCTGCCACGTTCAGCTGATAGGCAACGGTCGCAGCCGTGTCATCCAGAGTAGGGACAGCCTCCACCTTGGCGAACAGGTAGCCCTTGGTTCCATACAGTTTATGGATCTGCTGCTGATCGTCTTCAAGCTCTACTGAGTTTGCCGGCTCACCCGGTTTTAGCCGTATCAGATCGCGCAACGTCTCGGCGGGGAAAACCGTATTGCCCACCCACTTTACCCCGCTCAGCTTGTAAACAATCCCCGGCCTGACTGGAAAGCTGACATCCACAAAGGTCTGCGCGCCATCCTGCGCCACTTTGGCCTGCGCTTCGGAAAATTGAGCCTTCAAATAGCCGCGCGCATAGTAGACGGGAAGGAAATTAAATTTTTCCTGCACCCGCATTTTGGTTCGCAGGTACTCCTCACCAGAAAGAGGTTTGGCCGCAGCCAGCAGCAACGAAGTCTCCGGTTCCGTCGCGCCGGGAAAGTTCAAGCTGCGAATTGTGATTGGATGCATGCTGAGTTTGTAATCGTAGGTTTCGATCGTCCCGTTCAACGGACCGGAAGCCATATATTCCACCCGTCCCTGGATGTTTCGTTCCTGGAGAATGGCGCTTAGCGCGTCCGCAATCTGATCGGTGAGATGACCTTCGGCTGGCACTCGCCCATCAAACAGCGGCACTCGATCATGAACCATCCGCAAAAGTTCATCGTCTGAAAACCATACAAAATTATCGAAGGTGATAGGGACCAGGTGATCATTTTCCACCACCTGCAGATCCAGGTCGCATCCGCCGGTCGAATATTTGTAGCTGTAATTCAGTTGCGAGAACAGGCCGGTCTCGCCCAGCTTTTGGGCCGCCTGTTTGAATTGTTCTTCGCCGGCAAATTGTCCTAGCCGCAGGCCCGAAGCGGAGATCACCTCAGTCTCAGTGAAATGTTGCAGGCCGTTCACATGAATGGAGTGCAATTTATAACCGATTTGTGATTTCCCGGCGGTCTGCGCCATCACCGCGGCAGACCATAAAAGAAGGGGAAGAAGACGGCGATACCAGCGACTCACGGGCGAATTGTACAACAGCTCGCGCGGGTGAGGTCCGCTACATGTGGATTCTGCCGTTGAGCGCGACTGCCATTCGCCATTCAGAACCCCATGATGTTGTAACCGCAATCCACGTAGATCACTTCGCCGGTAATTCCAGAACTCGCGTCGGATGCCAGAAAAACCCCGGTCGAGCCGACTTCGTTTACGTCTACGTTGCGCTTGAGAGGCGAACGTTCGGCGTGAGATTTCAGCATTTCGCTCAGGCCTGAGATCCCCCGCGCAGCCAGGGTCTTGATCGGCCCAGCCGAGATCGTATTTACCCGAATCTTTTTCGGGCCCAGATCGCTTGCCAGATAGCGCACCGTACACTCCAGCGCCGCCTTGGCCACCGCCATTACGTTGTAGTGGGGCACGACTTTTTCGGCGCCGAAGTAGCTCATGGTGATTATGCTGCCGCCATCTTCCATCAGCGGTGCGGCGGCGCGCGAAACAGCGATCAGAGAATAGACGCTAACGTCGTGAGCAATGCGGAATCCTTCCCGGCTGGTATTGATGAATTCGCCTTTAAGTTCCTCGGGCGGAGCAAAGGCAACGCTGTGTACGACAATGTGCAACTTTCCATAGCGGTCTTTGAGTTTCGAAAATACGCGCTCGATTTCTTCATCTTTGGAAACGTCGCACATGAAGGCTTCGGCGCCAGGTAACGACAGGATGAGGTCCTTAGCTTCCTGCTCCAGCCGTTCATTCTGATAGGTAATTGCCAGTTTAGCGCCGGCTCGATGCAGGCCCTGGGCGATCGACCATGCGATGCTGCGCTTATTGGCCACTCCAAAGACGACGGCGACCCGGCCGTCAAGGCTGAAAGACATGGTTCCTCCTGTGAGAACAAAGAGGATATCAGTGCCGTCGTGCGGACGCTAGGCGAGTAGATTGTTGGGTGCGGTGGAAAAAACAAGCCCTAACCGGCCGCGCTGCTTGGGGCGTGCTCGGGTCGGCGGCCGGCGGGCATGTTGTGCTACTGGGGAAATGAAACCCGATGGCGGGACAGGAGTTTCGCAGAAAATTGTGGAAAAGTTTTTAGTGTCCGGAGAACGATCTCCGCCCAGAGCAGCTGAATGTCAGCATCGGACATTTAAGTCGTGGGGTGCTATGAAGTCGTAAATTCAAAAGCCTCTCACCGCAGAGATCGCTGAGACAGGCCGGAGCACGCTGAGAAAAGCATGTGAATTTCATTTCATTACCCTTGAACGAACGATCGCTATTCAGAATGGCATTTATCTGAGATCTCTGGATTTTCTCAGCGCTCCCTGCGGTTAAAGGATTTGAGAGCTACTCCGGAATTGCCATCGGTTTCATCTTCATCAACTCCAGGAAACGGGCGTCTTTGCGCAGATCCGCAAATTCCGGGTCAACGTAAACATCTTTCACATCTTTGTAACCCTCTTCCATTGACTTGCGGAGGAATTCGAGGGAATGATCGTGGTCGCCGATCTTGGCGTAGAGCTTTGCCAGCACGAAATCGTAGTGCGCCCGGTCCGCGGGCGATGCCATCTGCGCCGCAATCCCGGTGTGCGAGGTGCGCTCAAAAATTTCAGGATCGATCTGCACCGCTTTGGCATAAGCCTGGGTCGCGCGCTCAAATTCTTTGCGCGCGAAGTAAGCCGCGCCCAGGTTTGAATAGAACGAAGCCGAATTGGGCTCGAGGGCAAGCGACTTTTGGTATTGCTTGATGGCGGTACGATATTTGTGCCGCTCGTAGTCGATCACCCCCAGATTGTTATAGGCTTCGGGAAAATCGCGGTTGGCCTTGATGGCGTGATCAAATTCTTTTCCCGCCTCTTTGAATCGCTGCAGCATCAGTTCCGCGATGCCCAGCTTGTTACAGATCGCGGCGTTCTGGGGTTCTTTGGTTAGTGCGGCGCGATAATAATCGATTGCATCCATGTACTGCTTTCGCGAGCGCAGATCATCGCCCTGTCTTTCTAGCTCAGCGGGCGTGGCCGTGCTTGCGGGCGGCGCGACTTGCCTCATCGGCGGGGCAATCTGAATCTGATCCAGAGATGGGTTTTGCGCGAACGCAAGTGAGGTCAGAAAACCGAGAAGCGCCAGTGGCAGCGCTTGGCGGAAGGACGCCTGAAACATACACCCCTCCTCAGCAGGAACTCCTACTCAACAGACACCGGGCACCGTCCTCAGGTTCCCGCCGGATTCGATCACCGAGGGAATTTAGTGAGGATTAGTGGTTGCATCCGGCGGCTTTGGTGGCGGATCCGGCTGCTTGTCATCCTTAAACATACCAGCGATTTTGCCGAAAAAACCCTTTTTCTTTTGCGCAGCCTGGTCGGCAGATTCATTGGCTGGCGGTTCGGGCTGGGGGTTCCCCAGACCGAGAATTTTCGACAGAATCCCGTGGATGCCGTTGCCCTGGTCGCAGGTACTGGTGGGCTCGGTTCCTATGACGAATGCGGCGCTGTAAGTCTGTGGACAGGAAGGCGTTGCCAAGAGATTGGTTATCCGGTCGAGTTGCACGTCAACTACACCGGAAGGTTGGGTAAACGGCTTCATGTCCGAATAGCGCGGCAATTCAGCGGCTTTTTTCATCAATTCGGTCCAAATCGGCGCGGCCGTCTGGGCTCCGCTCAAGCCGAAGGTCGCTGTAGTCGTCAAAACCTACCCAGACGATGCACAGCAGATTGCTGGTATAGCCAGCGAACCATCCATCGTGGGAGCTGCCGGTCTTGCCGGCAGCAGGCGGTTCGAAACCATGGGCCCTTACCGCGGAAAACCCCAGGCCGTTGTTGATTACGCCCTCCATCATGTCAGTCATGACGTAAGCCACGCGTGGATCAAGCACCTGGCGCGTCTCGGGATTAAAACCATTATGGGATCGCCTGGGCGTTGCGCACCGATTTCACCATCACCGGGGAGATTCGCATCCCGTTTTTGAAAAAACTGTGTAAGCCGCGGCCATTTCCAACGGCGTAGCGTCGTAGGCACCTAAGGCCATTGCCGGGGTGGGCTTTCACCGAGGTGATTCCTGCGGATTTGGCCAAGTCCGCCACTTTGTCGTATCCGACTTCTTCCGCCATTTTTACGGTGGCATTGTTCAGTGACATGGCGAGGGCGTAGCGCGCGGTCACGTCTCCGTGATATTCCTCTTTGTAATTACGCGGCTCGTAGATCTGATCGCCGTAAGCAAATGTGCTTGGCTCATCGGGCAGAATCGACGCCGGAGTGTAAACCGGATTGCTTCCGTCAATTGCAGTGTTCATGGCCGCGGCATAAACGAACGGTTTAAAAATCGATCCCGTAGGACGCTTAGCAACGGCATGGTCCAGCTGGCTGAAGCCATAATTTCGTCCACCTACCAGAGCGAGTACCTCGCCAGTATGAGGATCGATCGCGACCAGCGCTACCTGTGCCTGCGGGCCGGGTAGAGACCTGAGTCTCGTACTTGCCCTTACCGATTCGCACTCGTTTGGTGCGGTGCTTGAGCACTTGCTCATCCACCAGTTTGATCCCGCTTTCGACCGCCTGCGCCGCCGCCCGCTGCAGGTCAGGATCGAGGGTCGTATAAATACGGTAGGCCTGTTCATTCATTTCCCGTTCGGGAATTTTTGGGATCAGCGTCTCCCGCACCAGATCTACAAAGTAGGGCGCCTGGCTGGCTTCGACGTTAGGAGGATGCCAGTTTCAACGGAGTTGCCTTGGCCTTGTCCGCTTGCTCTGGGGTGATGGCATGAGTTTCGACCATGCTGTCGAGCACCAGATTCCGGCGTTCCTGCGCTCGCTCGGGATGGCGGTAAGGCGACAGATAGCTGGGACGCTGAATAATTCCCGCCAGCAATGCCGCTTCCGGCAGAGTAATGTCCTTGAGATCTTTATTGAAGTAAGCGTGGGCCGCTTCGCCGAAGCCGCTGATCTCGAAGGAGCCGCGCTGGCCCAGGTCAACCCAGTTGCCGTAAAACTCGAAAATCTGTTGCTTGGTGAACCGCTGCTCAAGCTCCATGGCGATGAGCATCTCAGTCAGCTTGCGCTTTATAGTTTTTTCCGGAGTCAGGAAGAACCCGCGAGCCAGCTGCATGGTGAGCGTCGACCCGCCTTGCTCATGGCGCTGGCGGGTGAAGTCGATCCAGGCGGCCTCGCCAAAGCGCAAAAAATTGACTCCGTTGTGCTGAAAGAATCGCCGGTCCTCGATCGCCAGCACTGCGTCCACCAGCGCCTTGGGCATTTCGTTATAGTGCACAACCTCGCGCTTGGAGCGCTGATCGCCTTCAAACAATGAAGTGATCATCTCCGGTTCCAGCTCATAAGCTTCGAGCTGGCTTCCGCCGTTTCCTGTGATGCTGGCAACTTGGTCATCACGCAGGCGGATGGTGGCGGGCTCGGGGCTGTGATAAGAGTTTGGTCCGGGATCGATCTCAATGCCGCCGGAAGTCAGATGATAGCTGCCCATCGATGACTGCCCGGCTTTTTCTGAATAACCGGCATGGCGCAGCGCCGCGGCGATCTCCTTTAAGTCGACCTTTTCGCCCACGCTGATCGAAACTGGGCGGGCATAGATTTTTGCGGAATTCGCGAACACTGGTCCATCGAAGCGCCGCGCGATGATGCGCTCATATTTGACGTAGTAGTAAGAAAAGGCAACCGCGAAAATTACCGCCAGCACAAGAAACGCGCCCAGCGCGAAACGCAGCAGGGGATCACGGCCAGGCTTTCCCGACCGGTTGGTTCGACGCGGAATTCTGATTTTTATGGCCACGTTTAGGAGCAGTAACCCCTGGAATTAGACGAAATCATGTCACTGCTAGTGAGATGCGCGGCGCGAGCAATCATTACCAGAGCATGCCCGGCCCGTGGCCGGATAGTTACCATTCTAATAGATTTTGGAATTAAATCGACCACAGCGGAGGGTGCACGTACCTCTAGAGTACGCCCCGGTTTTCGGTGGAGGCGTCAAAGTGCAGGTCCATCGGATATCCCGGAAGATCAACATGGACCACATAAGGCGCGCGGATGATAATGAGTCCGCTGCCCTGCATCCCCTGGCGCTGCACATGGATCTGCTCTTCAGTGATTGGAATGTCAAGGTCCTGTGCTTTGCGGAAGACCGCAGTGCGAATATCGGTTTCGTTTTTGCTGGTGTAGGTGTCCAGAGTGGCTTCGTTTCTCACCGCATCCTGGAATTCGTAGTTGTCAAAATAGGGCGGAATGACCTTCGCGCCGACAAAGACTGCGGCGCCAATCGCGAACAACGCCGAGGAACATTTTTATAGTGCTCATCTGCCGGCTCCGCCGGAGCGAGCATTAGCCTACTGGTGCGCTCGCTCCAGAACTTCCTGAAAATGCTCAACTATTGCGCGCGATGCTAACATCGTGGGATTGGCGAGTCGAGCGTTGAACGACCTCCACCCTATCTTCGGTAACTTTTTTGCCCGACATTGACGCGAAAGGGAATGCCCACCAGGTCAGCATCCTTGAACTTCACCCCTGGCCGTTCGTCCCTGTCGTCTAGTAACACGTCAAATCCGGCGGATTCCAGACGGTAGGCGATGTCTTTCGGCGGCGCTCTTGAGTTTCTCGTCTGAGACATTTGTCGGCGTGATTACCAGTCTCGAAAGGAGCGATCGATGCGCGGCAGCCAGAAGCCGTTTTCGTCGTTACTCTGCTCGATCGCAGCGGTCAGAATGCGCTCGATTCCGATCCCGTAACTGCCCATGATCGGCATGACTTCTTTGCCGTTCTTGTCGAGCACACGCGCGCCCATGGACTCGGAATACTTATAACCAAGTTTAAAAATGTGGCCGATCTCGACTGCGGTATCCATGCGCAGCGGCGAGCCGCAGTTTGGGCAAGTTCGCCCGTAGCCACTGCTGCGCAGGTCGGCATATGCGGTGGGCTGGAAATGTTTCCCCCGGTGTGATGTTTTTGACGTGGTAATCCTGCTTGTTGGCTCCGGAAATCAGGTTCTTGCGGCCTTCGAGCGCTTTGTCGACCAGCAAAATGGGGCGTTGTTGTCGTCCAGATTTTTCGCCCACTCGATTCCAAGCGGCCCCAGAAATCCTGCCGGCGAACCGAAAAGCTGCTGGATCTCTTCTTCCTCCATCGGGCCGGGTTTCCTTGCCCGCCAGGGCGGTCGAAAGCTTGGCCTCGTTCAATTGATGGTCGCCGCGCATCAGCACCACCACCGGCGCGAGTCTGGCTCAGCCTGCGTTTTTGGAGGCCCGGGCGCCCTCGCCCGTGCTTTCCTGGTCGGCTCATCATCAAGGCCAGTGTCTTGATCTTGTTCTTCGGCGACACGCCGAGAAACCGTCGCCACCTCCTCAATCGTCTTCTGTCCCGGGGTGTGCACTTCCAGCGGTTTGCCATCGCCTTCGGCGCTGAGATCGTTGACCGCGTCGAGTTTCGACGTCGCCTTCTCCAGGTTCGCCGCGTAGCTTGCAATTCGCGCAGCTCACTACCTGGTCTTCGCCGGCTGGGGTGTCACACCATGAACTCTTCCGATTGCGATCCGCCCATCGCGCCCGAATGCGCATCGACGACCAGTAATTTAACCCGCAACGGTCGAAGATTCTGCAGATAAGTCTCACGATGCTTCTGATAAGAAACATCCAGCCCCGCCGCATCGATGTCGAACGAATACGAATCCTTCATCATGAATTGCCGCACCCGGAACAGCCCCGACTTCGGCCGTGGCTCATCGCGAAACTTGGTTTGAATCTGATACCAGATTTGCGGAACTGCTTGTAGCTGCGCAGTTCCTTGCGCGCGATCTCGGTCATGTTCTCTTCGTGAGTCATGGCCAGGCAGAGCTCCGCACCCTTGCGATCTTTCAGACGAAACATGTTTTCGCCCATCACCGACCATCGTCCGCTCGCCTCCCACAATTCGCGCGGATGAAGCGCCGGCAAGTAAAACTCCTGCCCGATTCTGTCCATCTCCTCGCGCACGATCGCTATGATCTTGTTGAACGACCGTTGTCCCAGAAAAAGGTAGGAGTAAATTCCGGCCGCGAGCTGCCGAACGTAGCCGGCGCGGACCAGAAATTTGTGGCTGGCGACTTCGGCGTCCGCCGGAGCCTCGCGCAATGTGGGAATAAAAAGTTGTGACCAGCGATGCATAGTATAAGCCCCAGTTGGAAGGGAATTGGGTATTGTACCGGATTTTGCTAATGGATCCTGAAAGTTTGTATGTATACAATGTATGAATATTACTTGACATTATTAAATAACCAAAATAGCCTTCTACTAGGGACTTGTTATGGTCACAGCTGCGCCAAAGTCACGCGTCAAAGTCGCTGCCGAGGTATGGATCGCAGCGGCAATGCTGCACCGGAGGTTTCCGGACCGGTTCGATTTCAGCATTGAAGAAATAATGGAAAGTGCCAGAGAGATGTGGAGGGAGGGTACGGGCAGCCTTCGTCCGGGAGTTTACATTCACGTGGTTCAGCATTGTGTCGCAAACCGCCGCCCAAACCCTGCCCGTTTGCGAATACTCATTGAAACAGCCCCCGGGCGCCGTCGCTTATTCAGGCCTGGAGATTATTACCATCCCGAGCGCGAAGGCGGAAAGACAACACCTAATCGGGAGGAGATGCCCTATGGTTATGACGGCCTTCTTGATTGGTACAAGAATTGGTGCTCGGAAGTGACAAAAAGATCTCGCGAGGAGGATCCACTATTAGCTCTTCGTGGTTCAGGAAAGCATATTTGGGCTGACGAACACGCCGATGATTACGTTCGGAGACTTCGCGAGGGATGGGAGTGAGTCGAGTCTTCTGGGACACAAATCTGTTTATTTATCTCTTTGAGGATTACAAACAGTTTTCAAGGTCGGTAGCCGAACTGCGGGACAGGATGCTGGTTCGTGGAGACCAGCTATTGACCTCTACCATGACTTTAGGCGAGCTACTGGTGAAGCCTGCAGAAAAAGGCGATGCGGATCTTTCACGCAAGTATGAAGAGACTCTGCTCCGAACATGCACGTTACTACCATTTGATTTGAAAGCCGCAAGAGCCTATGGAAGCATCCGCAACGAACGAGCATTTCGCGCCCCGGATGCGATACAACTTGCGTGTGCCGCAAGCGCAGGCGTGGATTTGTTTGTGACCAATGACAATCGGCTTCACGGCAGGAACGTTCCCGGCATTCAGTTCATCGTATCCATCGACAGAGTGCCGATTTGAGGTAGATCAGGTTCTTCTTAGCGTCGCCAGCCCCACTCCTGCGCCGATCAGCAACGATCCCGCGATTCGATTCGTTAATTTTTCGAATCGCGGACTGCGCGCCGTGTTCAATGCCCGTCCGGCAAGCTGTCCATAGACAAATAGGATTACGAACTCCACCAAAATGGAGCTGATTCCCAGCACGAGAATCTGAAAGGCAACGTTGTGACGAGCGTCGATGAACTGCGGCAGAATTGCGGTAAAGAACAGCAGAGCTTTCGGGTTCGCCGCCTGCAGAAAAAATCCATCGCGAAGAATTCGCGGGCCACTACGGAGATCACCGGTTGATTCGGGAAGCGACAGTACCGATGTTTTTGCAAAAAAACTCCGCAAACCCAAATAGACGAGATATGCCGCGCCCAGCCACTTGATCAAAAAGAATAGCTTGTAAGACGCGACGATAACCGCTCCCAGGCTGGTCGCCGAAAGCGTAAAGTAAAGTGCGTTCGCGCTCAAAATTCCCCAGCTTGCCCAAACGGATTTTGCCGGCCCGCGCCGGATGGCGTGGGACAAAACGTAAAGCACGGCAGGTCCCGGTGTGAGGCTCAGCACCGCTTCGGTCATCACAAACAGAAGCCAGAGTTGCCAGGTCATAAAAACGTCGTTCGTCGTTGGTCGTGGTCGTCAGCATCAATTTCGATGAATTCGAATCTCTGGGCCGAAGTCTGAGTCTTAAATCTGAAATCTAAAACCTAAATCTGAAATCTGAAATCTGAAATCTTTCACACCATCTCCGTCCCCCAGAGATCATGCAGGTGAACGATGCCCTCGAGTTTCTTGTTTTCCCCGACCACAATCAGCGAAGTGATCTTTCGCTCTTCCATGATCGCGAGCGCCGTCGCTGCGAATTCCTCGCCAGACTACAGTCTGTGGGTGGCGCGTCATGCATTCCTCGGCGCTCATATCGAGCACGTCTTTTCCTTTGTGCTCCAGCAATCGCCGCAAATCGCCGTCGCTGATAATTCCCACCAGCTGCTCGCCATCGACTACCGCGGTCACTCCCAGCTTCTTGCGTGACATTTCATAGATCACATCCGGCATTTTTGTTTGCCGCGAAACCTGGGGCACAGAATCGCCCGTGTGCATGAGCGTTTCGACCCGCGCCAGCCGCTTTCCCAACTTGCCGCCCGGATGCAGTCGCGCGAAGTCTTCTTCTTTGAATCCTTTTTTCTCCGCTACCGCGACCGCCAATGCGTCACCCAGCGCCACCATCGCCGTAGTCGAAGCTGTCGGAGCCAAGCCCATAGTGCAGCCTTCTTCGGCCACCGCGCAGCTCAGAAAAACCTCCGCTGCCGAAGCCAGCGTGGATTGCGCACTGGCTTTCGATGACTCGCCTGTCCCGGACGTTCGCGCTCGAGTTCGTCGCAGGTAATCGCAATCAGTGGAAGCCGCAGCCGTTTGATGGTCGCCAGCAGTTGCAGAATTTCATCCGTCTCGCCGCTAGCCGAAAGCGCAATCACCACGTCTCCGTGCGCCAGCATTCCCAAGTCTCCATGCAGCGCCTCTACCGGATGCATGAACAACGAAGGCGTCCCGGTCGAGCTCAGCGTGGCGGCGATCTTGCGGGCGATCAGTCCGCTCTTGCCCATTCCCGTGTACCACCACGCGGCCGGGGCAACAATAAAGCAGTTCGACTCCGCGATTGAACGCGTCCGCCATCGGCCCGGCGATCCGGTCTGCCAGATCAGAAAGCGCTGCGGCCTCAATGCGCACTACATTTTCGCCGATGTGATTCATGGTCAGAGGAGGGAAGAAAGGATGTTAGCAAAAAGCAGTGGTCAGTAGTCAGTGGTTAGTTATCCGGAAATTTCGACGGGTCAGTGATTCGCGACTGACAAATTTGTTGTGGAGGCACGGGCGTTCCCGCCCGTGCTTGCTCCAGTCCACTAACCACTAGCCACTGCCGACTCTCTACCAGACTCTGCAGGCGTTCTGGCTGACCATGGGATCTCCGGCCTTGCAGCTGAATGCCTGGTCGAAATCGGTCGAGTTCTCGCACCACGCCATCCACCCGCCACTTTCCCGGGCGAATGCGGATCGGTCATGGCCCTGCGCCCGCGCGAGCTCCGGCCGGCGCAGTTCGCACCATATGCGCGCGTATCCCAGATAAAACCGCTGCTCGGGAGTGTATCCGTCGATGGTCTGCGAAGCCTTTCCCGCTTGTTGTCCTGCCATGTAATGATGCAGTGCCGCCAACGCAATGCGCGCGCCGCCGTTATCAGCGGTGTTCTCGCCCAGCGTGAGCCGTCCGTTCAACTTGAGGTCGTCGATCGCGGTAAACCCGCTGTACTCGTTGGCCACGCAGCTGGCGCGTTCTTCGAATTTCTTTCCGTCCTCCGGCGTCCACCAGTCGCGCAAATTTCCCTGCGGATCATATTTGCGTCCCTGATCGTCGAAACCGTGCGTCAGCTCGTGACCGATCACCACTCCGATGCTGCCAAAGTTGGTCGCATCATCGGCATCCTTGTCGAAAAACGGCGGCTGCAGAATTCCCGCCGGAAACACAATCTCGTTGCGCGGCGGCGAGTAATAGGCGTTCACCGTCGGCGGCGTCATGCCCCATTCGTTGCGGTCGGGCGGTTTGCCGATCTTGTTGATGTCGCGCTTGGCCTCGAATTCATTCGCGCGCAAAAAATTTCCCAGCAGATCGCCGCGCACAATTTTCACGGATGCTGTAATCGCGCCACACGTCGGGATATCCGATTTTGTTGCGGATTGCGCTGAGTTTGACGCTGAGCCTGCTTCTTGGTTTCGTCCGACATCCAGGAGAGGTTCTGAATGTCTTCCGACAGCGATTTTTCCAGCGCCTCCACCATCTTCAACATTCGCTGCTTGCCTTCGGCGCCGAAGGTCTGCTCCACGTAGCGCTCGCCCAGCGCCTCGCCCAGTTCGTCGTCTACTGCGGCCACGCACCGTTTCCAACGCGGCTTGATTTCTGATTGTCCGGTGAGCGCCTGCTCCATTTTGAAATTGGCGTCGACGAATGGTGGTGAGAGCCAAGGCGCTGAGCCATCCAGCAAGTGCCAGGTCACGTATGTCTTCCACGCATCCAGCGATTCCGATTCAAGCAGCTGATTCACCTGCTTGAAAAATTCCGGATTGCTTACGTTCAACTCTGAGATCTTCGGCGCGTTCGACGTCGGCGAAAAATCGCGCCAGCTCGAAATTCGGGGCCAACTGCGACGCTTCCTCGCTCGCTCATCTTGTGATCGCGTGTCTTCGGATCGCGGCGCTGCGGTGCGGTCCATGGCAGCCTTGGCCAGCGCGGTTTCAATACGCAACACCGTCTTCGCCGATTCCGCCGCTTGTTCCGGCGATTGACCGGCGAGAGTGAATAATTGGGTTGCGTACTCCACAAACTGCTCACGAATCTGCTTCATGTGGGCATCATCTTTAATGTAGTAATCGCGGTCGGGAAGCGAGAGTCCGCCCTGATCGATGTAGGCGATCACCATGTCTGGCATTGTGGAGATCAGGCTGGCTGTAAAAATTGAACAGCGGGTTCGGGCCGATCATGTGCACCCGCGCGATTGCGTCGATCAAGCCTTGTTTGTCCTTGACGCCGGCGACCCGGTCGAGTTCAGGCTTTAGCGGCTCCAGGCCGCTGGTCGTCGACCGCTTTCTCGTCCATGCATGATTCGTAGTAGTCGCCGATCTTCTGGTCGATCGAGTCGCGCTCGCGGACTATCCGCCGCTGCCTTCTCCAGAATTGCCCGTCATGAATCTTGTGATTGCGTTCCGCCAGTTCAGGGAAAGTGCCCCACGAGGACTGGTCAGGCGGGATCTTCGCCGTCTTCAACCAGTTTCCGCACGAATATTGATAAAAATCGGCGCAGGGATTGGCGGTTTTATCTACCGCGCTGAATGGTGCGGTTGATTCCGGTTGCGAGCTGTTGGACTGAGCGAATGTAAGGGAGGGAGCGACGGAGAGCAGAAAACACAAAATGAAATATCGGCGCACGATTGACCTCGTGTGAGACTTGGTGAACTGGCGATTTTAGGCCCAGGAGCCTTGGACGGGCAAGGGCAGGGAAGGTTAGATGCTTCCGTCTGTAGAGACGTGGCTTCGCTACGTCTGAGACGTTGCAAGCAACGTCTCTACGGCGTGGGCTACTGGCTCCCCGGGCTTCGCTCCCCAATGTATTGCTCAACGACTTTCTTCCATTTGCCCTGGGCTTTGAGGATGAACTCAATCACATCTCGCAAGCGCGCCATCGCCGCCGCTGTGTTTGGTGATGTAGTGGGCGTCGCGTTTCACTTCGTCGCGCGCATTGGCTACGGCCACGGCCAATCCGCAATTCCACATCACCGGCAAATCAATGACGTCGTCGCCCACGTAACAGGCCTCGGCCGCGGTCATCTTTTCCTGCTTCAGAATTTCCTTAAAAACACCGAGCTTGTCGCTGATTCCCTGGTGCACGTGGTCGAGTTTCAAATCGCGGGCGCGCAAAGCTACAGTCTCTGAAATTCTTTTCGTGATCAGACCGGTCTTCATTCCTCCCAGCCGTGCCATCGAAATTCCCGCGCCGTCATGCGCGTTGTAGCCCTTGGCTTCGACGAAGCTTTCGCTGTTCAAGCCAAAGCCGCCCTGGCCGCCGTGTTTGGCCGCCTGGTCCCGAATGCTCTGCTGCGCTCCGGCGGGAGCAGGGAAAGAAATACAGTTTCCCGTCGGTCAGAACGCCGTCCACATCGAAAAGCAGCAGTTTGATTTTCTTGGCGCGCGCTTTGCTGTCGGGCATGACGCGGATTTTAGCAGAGCGCAGATTCGTTCCGGCTGGTATGTCTGATTTAAAATGTGCCTCAGGCCGGGATGGCGGAATTGGCAGACGCGCTGGACTTAGGATCCAGTGCCGTAAAAGGCGTGCAGGTTCAAGTCCTGTTCCCGGCACCAGCCGAAATAGCTCCGTGGTTTTCCTCTGTGAAACTCTGTGTCCTCTGTGGTTGAATTAAAAACCTTGTACCACAGAGGACACAAAGTTACACAGAAAACAACACAGAGTTATGCGTTTGGGACAGATTGGGGCGTCTTACCCGTCAATTACTGCAATGGCTGGGCAGCGGCATTTAACTCCTGATCGATTCCGCTTTTAGCCTTTGGGATGCGCTCGAGTTCCACACTGCGCTTACCGCCGCCTCCATCACGATCCGCGGCGAGCTGTTGTAAACTCGCTGGCGCAAGTCTGAATATTCCTGCGAACCCGAAAATAAATCCCGCATGATCTCGCGAAAGCGCGCGCTGCGTTGCGTCAGCTGGATCATTCGTTCAAGAACCGGACCGCCCATCCATTTACCGGTATAGAAGCGCTGCGCGATCCGCGCCGCGTGCTCAAGCTCGGGAAGAAAATCGCTTCTTACAAGCGCCGGATATTTTTCGGGCGCCCCCGCCAGCAGCGCGTCGGTCAACAACTCCGCCGAACGCAACGCGTAATAAAGTCCTTCTCCGGTGATCGCATCCACGAAGCCGGCCGCGTCGCCGATCATCGCCCATCCTTCGCCGGTGAAGGGACAGTCGCGCAAGGCATCCGGCGTTAGCGACGGAATTATGTGCGCATAGAAAGACGCACCTTCAAGGCCCAACCCGAATTCGGGAAGAGAATCTTCCAACATCCGCCGCAGCTCTGCCGTGCTTTTGCCATGCATGCGTCCGCAGATGCCCGCCGAGAAGTGATCGGCGCGAGGAAAAATCCAGATGTAGCCGTGAAGCTCCTTCAGAAACTTGATTTGAACCGTGTGATGATTGCCGGGAATGTAATACCCCGCCGCAACCATGAAATTTTCCGCTCCCAGCGCCGGAGTAAATCGGGCGCGCAATGAATTTCGCGCGCCGGCGGCGATCACCACAAAATCGGCAGGGAAGTTTCCGCCAGCCGTGCGTATGGTCCATTCGCCGGGGTTGTGATCGATGTGAAGCACTCGTTCGCGCAGAAGTTTCGCGCCGGCGTGACGTGCGCGCTCCAGCAACAAACCGTTCAGTTGCAGCCGGGAAAAAATTGCGATCTGGCGCTCCAGACCAAATCGCACCCGTCTGCCTGACGGCGCGATCAGCTCGCAGTCGCCGATCCAGTTACGGTCCACCTGGACATCGCGCAAAAACCGCCACCGCGCCAAAGCTTTGTCAGTCAACCCACCGCCGCACGGTTTTTCCCATGCCATTTTCTCGTCGAAGAGAAAAACTTCGCGTCCGGCGCGCGCCAGCTGCGCCGCGGCAAAGGCTCCCGCAGGACCGCCACCGATAATCGCAATACGTTTTGAAGCTGGCATGACTCAAACACAACTGCCGTATTTTGTGTCTGATGCTACCGGAGACATTCGGAACACACAACTACCCAACCTTGATTCCACGCCACCACTGGCCGCGAGTTACTGCGCTGCCTGCTCCAGTATTTTCTGGTAAAGCGCCATCCCCGCAATGGTCAGGATCAGCACCGCCGAAGCTGTGCTCAGGACTTTCACGAACGGGCCAAGTCTGTGCACCCGGTTCATGATTTCCATTTGTTCCCGCGCCATGTGGGATTCGGATTCACCTAGAAAAAGCTGATCATCCTCTTGCATTGTGAGAGTGCCGCGGTAGATCAGCAGAGCAATTAGGGCAGTTGTGAGAGCTCCCCATGCGATCAGAAGCTCGAACAGAGTCGACATAGACCACCTCAATACAGGCGAGCTGTTCTGGCCTCCGTCAAGGGCCGTTGACCTGGGTTCAACCGGAGAGGTTGAATTGGTGCAGCTCCGGGCAGAGTTGTTTAGACGATTATAGTCCGGGATGGTTAGCCCAGAAGACGATTTTCCAGAGTAGGACGGGGACTAGCAGTCCGTTTCGATTACCGAACCAGCGGCGCCGTCGCCGCGACCACGACGCCGATGACTCCGAGTACGATACCCGCCTTCCAGAATATTCGCCGTCCCGAAAGTAGCGTGATCGAGGTCACGACCAGCCCGATCTCCAGAAACACCTCTGCCAGATCGTAGCGGTCAGCGCGGTCGCGTTCGTGGCTGGTTTCTTCTTCCAATTTTTTGGCTTGCCCATCAATTTCCTTTTGCTGATCAGCGTAGTTTTTTGCCTCTGTCTGATACTTGTCTCGTAACTGGGCGGCTTTAGCGGCATCTGTGGTCGCCATCACCGACGCGAAGTCGGCGAACAATTCGTCAGTATGGCGGCGGATATTCTTGGCTTGGTAATACGCCCATTGGTCTGTCGCTTTATTCTGCAAGAGCACTTCTTCGGTGTGGGCGCGATGCCCCAGCAAAGACGCGACCGCGACCAGAACTGCCAGAACCGCCATGGTCAATGACACTGGCGCCATAAACGATCGTGCGCCGCATGCTCGGCGTGCTCCTGTAACTCCTGAAGTTCGTCAGCGCTCATGGATGGTGTGGAATATATCCGAAGACAGTGGTCAGTGGCTAGTGATTATTGGCTCGCAAAAGTCGCGAGCGATGAGCCAGTGCGCCTTGATTTGCAGGTTAGCATCACCAACCGCGCGCCACTTGATTCTTACTCTCCCATCACTTTCACGATCACGCGCTTGTCGCGCTGCCCGTCAAACTCTGCATAGAAGATTCGCTGCCATGGCCCAAAGTCAAGCCGCCCTGCCGTGATGGGAACGATTACTTCGTGATGAATTAACAGCGCCTTCAGGTGCGAGTCACCATTCGTTTCGCCGGTTTCGTGATGCTGATAATCTTCGCGAAACGGCGCCAGTTCTTCCAGCCACTTGTCGATATCCTCAATCAGGCCCGACTCATTGTCATTGATATACACGCCGGCGGTGATGTGCATTGCCGAAACCAGTACCATCCCTTCTTTAACGCCGCTCTTGCCCACGATCGCTTCGATCTGCGGCGTGATGTGAATGTACTCGCGGTGCTTGCGAGTGTGAAACTTCAGATACTCAGTGTGGAATTTCATGGTGATGACTACTCTTCGCTGTCTTCGTCAAAATTCGCGTTCGCCGACGCGAGCGACAAACATTCCACCAGGGATTGATCTTGGGCCGACTCCAACCGCGAAAACGATTCGAAATACTCGACTGTGGCTCTTCGAAGAAGCTGTCGATTCTCTCTACGGCTAGTCTCTCCGCTTGCTTTTTCATTGTTCGTCACGGTCGCTCCTCTTCTCTGGCCTGAGCAGTGGGAACAGAATCACGTCGCGAATCGTGTGCGAGTCGGTCAGCAGCATGGTGAGCCGGTCGATCCCAACGCCCACGCCACCGGCCGGAGGCATGCCATAGGAGAGCGCACGGATGTAATCTTCATCCATCTGGTGGGCCTCTTCGTCGCCGCGCTCGCGTTCCTTCAATTGCGCCTTCGAAGCGCCTCCGCTGGTCTTCGGGATCGTTCAATTCGCTGAAGCCATTGGAGATCTCCATCTGCCCGATGTAAATTTCCCAGCGCTCGGTCCAGTCCGGCTCGTCCGGCTTTTGCTTCGAGAGAGGCGAGACCGCCGTGGGAAATTCGTAAATGATCGTCGGCTGCATCAGGTGCTCTTCCGCCGCTGCCTCAAATAGACTCGCGATCGTTTTTCCGGCAGGCTCATTGCGGATCGTATGCCATGTGCGAATGCGCGGAATTGAATCGCTGCAACCAGCTCCTTCACCGCATCGTTTGCCGCAAAATCGCTCATGCTCGGCTTTGCGCCTGCGCTCTCCGGCCAATATTCGATGATCGCCTCGCGCATGGTCATGCGCCGCCAGTTCTGACCAGTCAATCTCCTGCTCTCCCCACTTCGTCTTTGTTCCGCCGGTCACCTCCTTTGCGGCTTGCGTGATCGAGCCTGGGTCAGGTCCATGACGCCGCGGTAATCGGTGTAGGCCTGGTAGAACTCCAGCATGGTGAATTCAGGGTTCCAGCGCCATCCGAAATTCCCTCATTGCGGAAGTTGCGATTGATTTCGTACACGCGGTCCAAGCCGCCGACGGCCAGGCGCTTCAAATAAAGTTCGGGCGCAATCCGCAGAAACAGATCGATGTCGAGGGTATTGTGATGGGTGATGAACGGCTTGGCGACCGCGCCGCCCGCGATCGGTTGCATCATCGGGGTCTCGACTTCCACGAATCCCTGCGCATCGAGAAACTGTCGCATCGACTGCACCAGCTTGGTGCGCTTCAGAAAAACTTCGCGCACCTCGGGATTCATGATCAAGTCCACATAACGCTGCCGGTACGCGCAGTTCTCAGCATCCGGTCAGCCCATGCCACTTTCCCATCGGCAAAGGCAGCAGGTCTTTCGAGAGGAAAGTGATTTCTTCGACGTGCACAGCTCAGCTCGCCGGTACGCGTGCGGAACAAATATCCGCTGACGCCGATGTGGTCGCCGAGATCGAGCAGCTTGTAGAGTTCGAATCCGTTGTCGCCGACCGCATCTTTCTTCACATAGATCTGCAGCTGCTTCCCAGCCTGCTGCAAATGCGCAAATCCCGCCTTGCCCATCAGTCGGATCGCCATGATCCGCCCGGCAACCCGTACGTTCACCCGCGACGCTTCCGGTTGCTCGGCATTTTTCGGCGAGTGTTCTGCCAGGATTTGCGGAATGGTGTGCGTAAAGTCGTACTTCGTCGGATAAACACGCTGGCCCAAAGCTTTAATCTGCTTGAGCTTGTCGAGCCGCAATTGATAGATGTTTTCGTCGAGAGCCAAAAGGTGTCCTGTTAAAAAAGTGAAAGCCGATTATAACCAACACTTCATGCATCGATCCGCCGTTGCCGGCTCGGTGGTACCGTGGTACCATGGTACCCATGAGCGAACATGGGGAGTTCCTAGTAGAGCGCGCCCAGACGGGCGTGCGCATGGAAAAGCGCCTGCTCAAAGTCTTGAAAGCCTTCGCCGAATTCCATGACATGACCCTGGGCGATCTGCTGGAGGGAATTGTGCTGCACGCCTTCGACGGCAAGACGCCCTTTTCTGCCGCGTCGCTCGATCGCATTCAGCAGTTGAAGAAGTTCTACGATCTTGATCTGGATTCTGCTGCCAGCCATCGCCTGAAAGAAATTCGCGGCAAGGGCGCGCGCGTGAAGAGAGGTAGTTAGCTTTAGAGCCTGATAGACGCGGGTCCATCGAGTGACAGATCAAGAAATAATAGACAGATTCGAATGCGGCGCTGTTCCCGAAACCGGATTTCATCACGCGGACCATGTCCGTCTGGCGTTCGCTTATCTGAAAATTCATCCCGTACTTACGGCCCTCGAAAAATTCTCTTCTGCTCTTAAACAATTTGCCGCCCGCCATGGCAAAACCGAGCTCTATAACGAAACCATCACTTATTGCTACATTTTTCTCATTGCCGAGCGGATTGCGCGCTTCAACCGAGAGGAGTTTGAATGGGGTAGCTTTGCCGAACAAAATCCCGACTTGCTGGTTTGGAGAAACGGAATTCTGAAACGATACTATGAAGAGGCCACCTTGAAATCGGAGCTGGCGCGCCGCGTCTTTATTTTGCCCGACAAGAACGGATAATCATTGAACCTTGTTCAGGGGTTCAGCCGTGAAGTACGATGGTCGAGCGGCGAACTACGATCTGAGAGGAAAAGCATGTCCACGACTCCGGCATCGACCGGCGAAACTTTCACCGCCAGCCGCTGGACGCGCGGCAACTTGTTTTTTCCTACACGCATTGTAGTCAGCCCGCTGCACGTCAACCGAATTCGACGTCGTCTTTTCGGCAACACCGAAGAGAGTATCGCTATTTCGCAGGTGGCCTCGGTAGAGATCTCAACCGGAATCATCTGGTCCAACATTACGATTGAGTCAACCGGCGGCGCCGATCCCATCGCCAGTCATGGTCATCGCAAGCGCGATGCCATTCGCATCCGCGAGTTGATCGAGACTTATCAGGCTGGCCGTGCCGCTCCGACTACTGCCCGAAGCTGATTTTCACTGATTCGGTGGTCTCCCGCGGTCCCGCCTGGTAGCGCCACCGCATGATCGCCGCCGCCGCCGCTTCCGCCAGCACCGGATGGCCGCCAATGACCCGTACTTGTTTTACGGTTCCGTCTGGCCTGACGACGGCCTGCAACTGCACGGCCCCAGCGAGGTTCAGCGCGGTCGCCAGTCTGGGATACTCTGGCACGACCCGGAAGGCTATCGAGCGAGAGCTCTCCGGTTGAACGTCGGGAATCTGTCCCTGGGTCTCCGGCGCGTCCGAAGCGGTATCCCCATATCCCACGGCGGCGCGTTCGAAGGCCGCGGGATTGACCTTGTAGGTGATCTTCCCATCGCTCAGCGTCAGGTTAATCATTCCTCCGTCGCTTAGAAAATCTTTGTCTTCCCCAACCAGCAAAACAGTTGACTTACCAAGTTGACTGATTACGCTTCGATTGATTCGTTCCGCGACCCGAAAAAATACCACATGGCAAAATTTCACCTCCTCTGGAGACCGGAGATAGCGGATCTCGATGTTGTGTCCATTGATTTCTTTGCCGGCCAGAACGTCACGTAATACCTTCACGAACTCTTCGTCGCCACCCATGATTCCGATGATCAAACCCGCACGATCCGGCAAGACTTGTGCTGACCACCTCCCCATTTTGGCGAAGTTATACAAGTAGGCGGCCTCGACCTGATATTTGCCGGCGGCTACCTGCGCCCACGCAGAGCTAAGCCAAGCTGGCACCAGCATGCACGCCAGTAAGGCCGTCAGCGCCGCCTGCCGCCGGTTGTGTGTTGTTCGAAACTCTCGAGGCCAACCCATGCTTCATCTCGATTCGGTGGCCGACTGCCACATAAGTTTGAACGAAACCGAGCGTGGAATCTCCGCCGGCGCGCCGCCGAAAAAGTCTTTGACGAATTCAAGATGTTGATCGGATTGCAAGTTGCGCCCCCACACCCCCAATGTCCATTGTGATTTCGGGCGCCACGACAATCCCAGGTCGATGCGATTGAAGGTAGGAACTCCAGGAGCTGGAGGTAACCCTGCGATCGCGCCGGGGCTCGGCGCGAGCGCGTTGTAGTGATAGAGTGCAGCATTCAGGTAAACCGTGCGGGTCGCATCAATGCGCGATTGCACTCCAAAAAGATGTTTAGGGATCGCAGCGATAGCGTTGGCGCTGCCTCGGGTCTCGGTGACGGTAGGAGAAAGCATCCATCGGCGCAGTGGCTTCCAGTTAGCTGCGAATTCGGCTCCGTGAGTTTGTGCGGTGCCTAATCCAGCGGCGGATGCGTTGGTCGCGACGGTCACGATTTCCAGAGGTGGTTGAATCGCCGCGGGCGCGAACACAATTAAGTCTTGATAGCTGTTGTAGTAAGTTGCAAGGTCGAGAGAGAGGGTCGGCTTCGGCAGGAAACGATATCCCAGTTCGTATGCTTTCACATCCTCGGATTGCAAGTTCGGGCTCCCGAATGCCTGCAGGGTTATCAGGCCGCCCGCGGAAGGAATATAACCCGCGACGGAATCAAGGTTGATCTCGGAATGCGAAGGGTCGCGAACCGCGCGCGAGAAGCTGCCCCACAATGAATGCGCTTTATGCACGCTCCACACCGCGCGCAGCTGCGGCTGGTAGTCAAAGCCAGAGAAGGAATTATCTTCAAATTTTGATCCCGCCAGAATTCGCAGACGATCAGGGATGGCCACGAATTCGTATTGTAAGAATCCGCTTTCCTGTTCAAACCGGCGGTATTCGGGTTGAACATCGATGGAAAAATCTCCCACCGTGGCAAACGATCCCCCCCAGATCACCGAGTTACGTGGGTTGAAAGTAAAGTCATGCTGAAATTCCAGTGAGCAGGTATTCTGCTTTTCTTCGGGGAAGCCGGCGTGCGCATACCAGTCGCAGTAGGTGAAAACTTCGGCACTGGAGCGATCGGACAGCGTACGTTTCCAACGGATCGAAAAGTTCGTATCTTTCAGCAGCTCTCCCTGAATTGTGGGATTGCTGAGGAGAGTGAAACCCTGATAACGGCCATCGACTTCAGTCGCCTCGACAGTGATTGCGTCTTTTTGCGAAACTTTCCAGTCCGCCCGCATTCCTCCCTGGGGCAAGGCGAAGCTGTTGTCGAGACCCAATCCATTCGGCAGAGTCAGAGGCGTCCAATAAGAAGCTTTGCCATAGATCCGATAATTCAGGTCATTGCCGACGTTTCCGCCGTACTGAGTAAAAGCGGTGTAACCGGTATCCGCGTCGATTGAAGTCGAAACCGTAACTCCCTGGGTCAGGTCTGCACTCTTAGTCACAATGTTGATCACGCCATTTACGGCATTCGCGCCCCACAGGGTGCCTCCGGGCCCACGGATTACCTCAATCCGATCGATATTTTCCAGCGGGATGTCTTCGAGGTCCCAGAACACGCCTCCAAAGTCGGGCGAGTACACACTTCGTCCGTCGACCAGGACCAGCATTTTGCGATTGTCGATGCCAGAGAAACCGCGAGTGCTGACTTGCCACGAATGAGAGTTGGTTTGCACCACGTAAAGTCCGGGAACCATTCGCAGCGCCTCGGGAAGGGTGGTGAATCCGCCTTCGCGTATCGCCTCGGCGGTCAAGACGTAAATGGCCGCCGGCGCGTCCGCCAGGCTTTCAGCTTTTTTCGAGGCTGAAGTGACCTGAATCTTGGCCAGATCGTCCACGCTTATCTGAGTTAAATCTACGTTCTGCTGGGCGAATGCCGGCGCACAAACTAGGAGCAAACATAGGGACAGACGGGTGTGCATAAACGAGAGTCCTGTTAGAGTGTTCTTCGGCGGGAAGTGACCTTATCTTTAGGCAGGCGTATGGCATCCGATCCGCAGGATCCGGGAAAGAATAATTCGTGGGTGCAGATGGCCAATTATGCCCAGCTGGCTATCATTTTTCCCGCAGCCACCGTGGTGGGATGGCTGATCGGGCTGGCGCTTGACCACTGGCTGCATACCACCTGGATTTACATTGTGGGGCTGCTGCTCGGCATCGTGGCAGGCTTTGTGGAGTTGATCCGCACCGCCACAAAAAACAGTTAGCGGCATGAAAATCGGCGGCAAGGTTCTGGTCCGCGCCCGGCGCAAACTCTGCGGGTAAAATCGTTCCGTGTCTCAGCCCATATCTCAGAGCGACGACCAGTTTTACGCGCGTGCTCTCGAGCGAATTCAGGCCATTATGCTGGTGCTTGGCCTGGCGGGCTGTATTACCGGCGAAATGTTTTTCGGATGGCGTATCGCGCTGGGCGTCGCGCTGGGCGCCACCATCGCTTATCTGAACTTCCATTGGCTCGAGAAAGTTGTGGCCGGATTGGCCGAGCTCACCATCGGGTCCGGCACGCCCGCCTCCAGCCGAGGCGTGGTCCATCGCTTCCTGCTGCGCTACTTTTTGATGGCGATAGTCGCCTTTGTTATACTTGCTGTTTCTCGCGAGAGCCTTTATGGATTGTTTGCGGGCTTATTTTTGCCCGCGGCGGCGATCTTGTGCGAGACCGCGTATGAAGTTTATGCAGCGGTGATACAAAAGATTTGAGAAATCAGCTCTTAGCTTTAGGCTCTTCGCCTAAGCTAAGAAGAATTGGTTTCAGCTAAAAGCTAAGAGCTAAGAGTTATCATGCCCGAACAACTTCTCTTCACCAGATTCCTGAACCACTGGTTTGCCGGCCCGGCCACGGCGCTGTTGACGGCGATGCACCTTCCGCCGCAATATCCGCAGGCGCCGATTACTAATGCGGTCGCGATGGAAGTGCTGGTGGTGGGCTTCCTGCTGATCGTCTTTATCATGGTGCGATCCAGCTTATCGGTGGAAACTCCGGGCGGCTTGCAGCACATGTTCGAAGGCATTAATGGGTTCATCGAAGGCCAGAGCCGCGACGTGATCGGGCCGCACAGCGAAGGTTTTACGCCCTTCCTGGTGACGCTGGGCCTTTTCATTCTGATTGCCAATCTTTTCGGGGTGGTTCCAGGACTCGAATCCCCCACGGCTTCGCCAGTGGTTCCACTCGGTTGCGCCATCTGCGCATTCATCTACTACCAATTTCAAGGTTTTAAGACCAGCGGTATCGGATATCTGAAGCATTTTCTCGGGCCCATGTGGTGGCTGTCGCCGCTCATGTTGCCGCTGGAAATCATCAGCCATCTGGCGCGGCTGATGTCGCTCAGCATTCGTCTCTATGCGAACATGTTCGCCGGTGACATGGTCACCTTGGTATTTTTCTCGCTTATTCCGCTGGCGGTGCCGGTTCTTTTTCTCGGGCTGCATATTGGAGTCGCGCTGTTGCAGGCTTACATTTTTGTGCTGTTGACGACGGTTTATCTGGCAGGAGCAGTTGCCACCGAGCACTAAATTCGAGTTTCAAGTTTCTGGTTTCGAGAGGTCAGGACTGGAAACTTGAAACCCGAACCGGTTTCTAGCCGTTCAGCGTGAGGGCGTTTGCACGGTAACGCCAACCACCCACTGGCGGCATTCACAGGAGAAAAACAAATGCGTAACTTGCTGGGTATTTTCAAGAATGTTTTTATGGCGATGTCGGCGCTCTGCTTTGCAGTGCCGGCTTTTGCGCAAGGCGGTACTTCGAGTGCGACTAATTGGGTCGCCATTTCGGCCGGATTTTCCATGGCCATTGCCTCTGCCGGGTGCGGTATCGGTCAGGGCCGCGCCACCGCTTCAGCCACTGAAGCTTTAGCCAGAAACCCCGCAGCCCGCGCCGGAATTCAGTTCGCGCTGATTCTCGGCCTGGCGCTGATTGAGTCTTTGGCGCTGTATACCCTGGTTATCATTTTCGCGAAGGTGAAGTAAGGTTCTTTGTGCTCACTGTGCCCTCTGTGGCTTAAAGCCTTTACCACAGAGGGCAGTGAGTTACACAGAGGGCTTCACAGAGGATTTCAAGCAGATGAAGCATGTCGTTCTCTCTTGACCATCTCGGCATAGCGGTCAGGTCGCTCGCAAACGCAAAGCTAATCTACGAAAGATTGGGTCTCTCGATTTCCGCGGAAGAAGTTGTCACCGGAGAAAACGTTCTGGTGGCTATGGTTCCAGTTGGTGAGACTCGCCTTGAACTGCTCGAGCCAACTACCGAAGACTCGGTGATTGCCAAATTCATCGCCAAGCGCGGCGAAGGCTTGCACCATATATCGCTGCGCGTACCTGATCTGAAAGCCGCCGTGGAAAAGTTGAAGGCTGATGGCACTCGCATGGTCTCCGACGAAATCAAAATCGGCGCCGGCGGCCATCGCTATATTTTTCTTCATCCCTCCAGCACTTCAGGCGTCCTGATTGAACTCGTCGAAGCTGTCCATTAATCTGCTCTCTATGCTGATCCTGGGCGTCGACACCTCCGGAAGAGACGGCAGCATCGCGCTCGTTAAATTCGGGCAGGGAAGCGCGCGCACACTCGAAGTTGTCCCCCTGGAAGGTGGAACGTTTTCCGCGCAGCTTGTACCGCAGATTTCTGACACCCTCGAACGACACGGTCTCACCAAGCGCGACCCGGATGGCTTTGCCGCCGTGTCCGGTCCGGGTTCATTCACTGGCCTGCGGGTAGGACTTGCCGCCATTAAAGCCTTTGGTGAAGTTATGCAAAAGCCGATCGCGGCGGTGTCATTGCTGGAGGCGGTAGCGCGGGCGTCGGAATTGCGGGGCGACGTTACGGCCGCACTCGATGCCGGCCGCGGCGAAGTCTACGCGGCAGATTTTCAGATTTCCATACCGCAAATCATCGTCAGCCACCCGCGCCTGGTTGCGCTTGCGGACCTTGTTTTAGAGAATCGCGGCCGACAAATCGTCACGCCGGATGCCAGGATTGCAGATTTCATTCGCGAGAAAAGTTTGCGGGTCGTTCAGATCGATCGTCCGCGCGCCGACTTCATCGCGCGAATGGGTTTTGAAAAAATTCAGGCAGGCGAAGTAATTTCACCTGAGGCCCTCGACGCGAATTACATTCGCCGCAGTGACGCCGAGGTAAAGAATCTAAACACAATTTAATTGAGCAGAAGGGAAGACGCATCACTCTGCCTCTCGGCGTGATTTCATCGCCCTCTGCGGTTAAAGTCTTAGAAGCCTAAATTCTCACGGACACAACGTGCTCATACTCGATCACCGCAGACAACTCGAAGCCGAGTCAGATTTCGTGATTGTGTGGGAATTTCGCATCAACCCGCGCAAGCGCCGGGCCTTCGAATCTGTTTACGGCCCTGACGGCGACTGGGCCAGGCTTTTTCAAATGGCTACAGGCCATCTTCGCACTGAGTTGATTCGCGACTGTGAAAATCCAAACCGTTATCTAACACTGGATCATTGGAAGTCCCGCAAGCACTACCAGAACTTCAAAAAGCAGAATTGTGTTGCGTACAAACTGATCGATGAGAAATGTGAAGCACTGACCATCCACGAATCCGAAATCGGGCAGTTTTCCTGCCTGATGCAAAGGAACTAAAACCCTGCTTCGCCTGGCCAAACCCGCCGATCTTCCCGCCATCATCGCGCTCGAACGCGATGTTCCCGCCCTGGTGCACTGGTCTGAGCACATCTACCAGAAGATCTTTCAATCGGAAACGCCTGAACGCAAGCTTTGGGTCGTGTACGAAAGCGGTGAGCTGAAAGGCTTTCTGGTAGCGCGTTTCGATACCGGCGAATGTGAGCTCGAAAATCTGGTCGTGGCCGCGCCGCAGCGCCGTCGCGGCGTGGCATCGCAGCTGATGCATGCCCTTGTCGCCATCGGACGTGAACGCCAGCTGAAACGCGTTCTGCTCGAGGTGCGAGAATCGAACTATGCCGGCCGCGCGCTTTACCAGCGCTTTGGCTTTCGGGCAAATGGCAGGCGCAGAGGCTACTACAGCCAGCCTCCGGAAGATGCACTTCTGCTTGTGCTGGCGTTAAATTGCACAGCCCCCTGTGCACCTAAACGTTAATGTCATGTAACCGACAGATAAATTTTTGTTGAACTTCTTCGTTGAACCAGTACTGGTCCTGTGCTAGCTTTTAATCACAATTCAACGTAAGGAGGTCTGCAGGATGCTAGCCTCTAAAGATCACCTCCTGGCCACGCACGAGCAGTTCCGCAAGCTGGCCCAGGAGCATTCGCAGTACGAGCAACGCCTCTCATCCCTCACCCACAAACGCTACCTCACCGATGATGAAAAGGTCGAGGAAGTCCGCCTTAAAAAACTAAAGCTCCGGCTCAAAGACCAGATGGAGTCGATCGAGCGCCAGTATCGTGAGCACGTCTCGCGCGGCCAAGTAGCCTAAAATTTTTTTTGGGGCCCGGCTTCTGTCGGCACCAAAGTCCGATCGGCCGGAAGGCGAGGAACCGGTGTGTTCCTGCCAACTGCCTTCTTAATCGAGGCCGGTTAAGCTTTTTCCAACCTGATTTTTCTACTCTGCGGTTCCGGGCTCTATTACAGCTGAAACTTCCGAGATTTTGTTGGCGGGAAAGCCGCCCTGCTGAGCATGCTCGCGAACCATCGCCTCATTCGGAGCACGATAAATGCAATAAATTTTGTCAGCGGTTACGTAGCTGTGAATCCACTGAATTTCGGGGCCTAATTTGTTGAGCACACTGCACGACTTCTGCGAAACGGCGCGCAACTGATCGGGAGTCAATTTTCCAGCTCCAGGCAGTTCGCGCTCGATTACGTATTTGGGCATTATGAGATCCGGTAAGCGAGAGTAATAGCCTAAAAAGCCTATCAGTAGAGGCGGGATTGCTTCAAGGACGCTAGACCTTGGCAGCCGCGGAATAGGAGACCGGGTAAATTTGAGTGTCGATGTCTTTGCGCAAATCACCCCAGATGTTCTCGGGCATGCTGACGAAGACTTTCACCATCTCGGGATCGAACTGCCTGCCGGACCAGGCGACGATCTCATCGCGCGCTACCGAAAGCGGCAAACGCGCCCGGTAAGGCCGGTCCGAAGTCATCGCATCAAGGGTGTCGGCAATCGAGAAGATGCGCGCGCCAAGCGGAATCTCGTCGCCCTTCAGTCCACGAGGGTAACCGGTGCCATCGTATTTTTCCTGGTGCGCGTAGACGATTTCTGCTGCCTCCGACAAAAACGGAATGCGGCGCACGATCTGGTAGCCGCGATAGCAATGCTCACGCATGATCGCAGTTTCTTCGGGATCGAGCTTACCCGGCTTTTTAAGAATTTGGTCGGGAATGGCCATCTTTCCAATATCGTGCAGAAACGCCCCGCGGGCGATGATTCGAATCTGATCTCCGCTTAGCCCCATGGCCCGGGCAATAGCGATGGTGTACGCGGTCACGCGCTTGGAGTGGCCCTCGGTTTCAGCGTCCTTCAAATCAAGGGCATTCCCCAAGGCCTCGAGCGTGATGTCATAGGACTTTTCCAGGGTGGTGATCGCTTGACGCAACTGGGCGGTGCGATCGGTTACCAGCGCCTCGAGGTTGGTTTGATATTCGCGGTTTTCCATCTTCAGCCGGCGATTTTCCATAGCTCGCCGAACTGTCGCCAGCAACTGGTCGCGCTCAAAAGGCTTCAACAAATAATCGTATGCCCCATTTCGGATCGCGCCCAATGCCACCGAAACGTCGGTTACAGCCGTGACCATGATGACCGGCATGTCGGGAAAGCGTTCTTTAGCGGCCTCAAGCAAGGCGATGCCGTCCATTCCCGGCATCATGAGATCAGAAAGCATAAGCTCAAACTCCTCGCCGGAGCTGAGCAAACTCAATGCTTCTTTGCCGGATTCAGTAGCCGTACAGACGTAATTTGCGGACTTCAGCATCGCGGCCACAAGGTCGCGGATGGGTTCTTCGTCATCAACTATGAGGATTCGCTCGGCTGGCATAATTAGGGCCCTTGGCTGCTAAGTGTATTGCAAATTGTACCCTTAGGCGTGAGGTATCCAAAGTAACCAAAGGTCACCCGAAATCCGAATAGTTACTATCTTGCCCATGCTAAAACTGAGAGGGCTAACTACGGCCAAACTACATGAGCACTATTGCGTGGCGGGCCTGGGAAATTCTCGGGGGACTGGCCGCACCCAAATTCGTGACTCGCGAGACCGCTGTGCTGCTGATTTTCGCCGCCAGCCTGCTGGTCTTTCGCACCCTGCGCGAGCGCTGTTTGATGGTCTGGATCTTAGGCTGGCTTGCCTACTTCTGGTCCCATCACGCTTTGATTTCAACCTCCGGCCAGGCAAATCCGTTTGCAACCCCGGTGGGGCACGCTGAGTTTGTTTTAGCGCTCGCTCTTTTTGCCGCCGGTGCCTTCATCTACGCCGGCGCTAGCGATTTTCTAATGCCCCTGCTCACCCTGAGCCTGGGACTGATCACCTTCGCTCTGGTGCAAGGGATCTACTGGTCCGGCTCGATTACTTTGCGCTTTGCCCTGGAACTTTCCTACCGGATTCTCGCGCTGGCTGCAGCTGCCCAAGTGCTGCGTTTTCAGCGTGCGCGAAAAGAAATTGGCACCTGGTTCCTGGCCGTTGGCCTGTTGCTTTTGCATCTTGACTGGCCGCCCATGACCGCGCATCTGCCGACTGGATTCCGGGGTGTTCTTCGATCTGCTTCTCGGCTTGGGCATGCTGCTGGTGGTGTTGGATGAATCGCGCATCCATACTCGCCGGCTTGCGACCCTCAATGCCCTCACCACCAGCATTGCTCGCGCGGGCGAATACGGGCCGATGACGGCGACAGCTTTGCAAAAACTGAAAGAACTCATGGACGCCGATGCCGCCTGGTTCCGGCTGGTCGATGGCCGTCGCCTGACGATATTCCAGCATATCGGCCTGTCGCCGGAATTCTTGCGTCAGTCGCACTTCGATTCCTGCAGGCGATCCCCTGGAGCCGATTCCGAACGAGCATCACCCCATTGGTCCTGACCGCCAGAAAATTAGACCCAACTTCCGGTGCAATTCTCAAGCATGAAAGGTTTAAGCAGGTTGTGATCACTGCGGTTCCGGGCAAGAAAGCTGTCGTCGGCAATCTGATTCTGGCAAGCCGGAAGTCCAGATCCTATGCTCCTGACGAATTTCGATTTTCTGGCGACCTGTGGCCAGCAGCTTGGATTGGCGCTCGAAAATCTTCATCTGGTTGAAGAGATTCTTCGCTCTCATCGGCAGTGGAGCAACACCTTCGAATCTATTCAGGACCTGGTGCTGTTGCACGACGCGGACTTTCATATTCTCAAAGCTAATCCGGCGCTGCTCGAGAGGCTTGGAAAATCTCAGTCTGAAGTTGTGGGTCAGCTTTGTGAATCCGTGCTGCCCGCCGACAAGATGCAATGGTCGAAGTGCCCTTACTGCCGAGGCGAAGAAGATGGTTTCTTCGAAGGCCCGGATCCTTTCGGCGGATTCTCGGTCGCTTCGACTTCCACCTACCAGGACCAGGGCACGAAACAGAAGGGAACCATTCACGTTGTTCGCGACATCACCGAACGCCGCGCTGCAGAGCAAAAATATCGCTCTCTTTTCGAGCAAGTGCAGGAAGGCGCCTTTGTCGCCAGCGCCACCGGACTTTGCTCGACTGCAATGACGCTTTCGTTCACATGCTGGGATATTCTGCGCGGGAGGAATTGCTTGGCCGCAATGTCGACTCTCGAATTCTATGCTTCACCTGAGCAGCGCGAGCAATTTTCGCCGCGAAGTAGAGGCGCATAATTTCGTCCGCAATTTTGAAGTCAATCTGCGCCGGAAGGACGGCAGCCTGCTGACCGCCCTCGAAAGCAGCTTTGCCACTCGCGACGAAGCAGGCCAGATCGATGGCTACCAGGGATTTGTTCTCGACATTACCGAAAAAAAACACGCGGAAAATGAGATTCGCCGCCGCAACCGCGAACTGAACGCACTCAATGCGATGGCGGTGATCGCAACGCAAAGCTTCGATCTGGATGAAATTCTCAATCTCACGCTGCGGCAGGTTATTTCCGTCTTGGGAGCGGAGTTCGGTTCGGTGTATCTGGCCGAATCGCAAAATAATTTCAGGCGGCGGGCAACTGGGGACAGCGCCTTACAGACCGCAAGCGGCTGGCTGAAGTGAATTTCCCGAAGGGCTTGGCGATCTGGTCATGCGTTCGCGCGCCGAAGTCTTGACCTCGGAATACCTACCCCATCTTCCGGATGCGGTCACAGATTTTGTACGCGCGGCAAATTCCGGAGCCACCATCTGGGTAGTGTTATGGGGCAAAGATGCTCCCTTGGGCTTGATGGGGATCAGTCGCGGCGAAGGTTCAGGTATACAGCCGAAGACGAAAATTTGCTGGTCGCCATCGGGCGTCAGTTGTCGACCACGGTCGAAAAAGTTCGGCTATATGAAGAGACCTGCAAGGCTTACGAAGACCTTCGCCATGCCCAGGAGCAATTGCTGCAAAGCGAAAAGATGTCGGCCATCGGCCAGCTCATTGCCGGCGTAGCCCACGAGCTGAATAATCCGCTTGACCGCGATTCTGGGTTATGCGCAGTTGCTGGAAACCGAAACCCTGGAAGCCCGCGCCAAAGAATATGCGGCAAAAATCTTCAAGCAGGCGCAGCGGACCCATCGAGTGGTGCAGAACCTGCTTTCCTTTGCGCGGCAACGCAAACCGGAAAAACATCAGTTTGACGTGGTCAAAGTTCTGGAAGAGTCCTTGCTGCTTCGCGACTATGACATGAAAGTGGGCAGCATCAAGCTGGAGCGCGAGATCGGTCCCGACCATTCCCGCCGTTTGCGGCGATCCGCACCAGCTCGAACAGGTCTTCCTGAATATCGTCAACAATGCCGTGGATGCGATGATCGAAGACGGGAAAGCGGACTCTGAGCGCCGGCTCAAAGTCAAGGTCACCGCGCAGGACAATTTCGTAACCATTCTGTTCCAGGATTCAGGGCCCGGTATCAAAGAGCCGCATCGCATCTTCGAACCGTTCTACACCACCAAAAGCATCGGCAAGGGAACCGGGCTGGGCTTAGCATCTGTTATGGACTGGTTAAAGAACATGGCGGCGAAATTTCCGCTCGCAATGCCGATGGAGGCGGCGCGATTATTGAGGTCAAGTTGCCCTCCGCCGGCCACGCAACTGCAGCTGCCGTACAGGCAGTTGTTCCGCGTCCCCAGAAACATGAAAGATGCGCTGGACGGAAGGATTCTTGTGGTTGAGGACGAAGAGTCGGTACTGGAATTCGAGCGTGATGTGCTGGAAGGAGCCGGCGCAAAAGTTGTCGACCGCACTTCACTTTGACAAGATGAAATCTGTGCTGGCGAGTGAATCGTTCGATGCGGTGATCATGAATGGCAACCTGCCCGGCGCCAGGATATTCAAGGAATATGCGATTGGATTTCGGAAAAACATCCGCAGCTTTCACATCACATTCTGTTTACTTTCTCCAGTCTGGCCAAGCCCGAAATCCGAAGCTACCTGGAAGAAAAGAATGTTCCGTTTCTGGTGAAACCTTTCGAGGTCAGCGATCTGATCGCCAACACCCGCAAACTGCTGGCAAAGACCCACGCCGCGGCCGCCCGCTAATCCACTTTCGCAATTTTCGTTGTGAACTCTGATGCCCGTCGCCATGCGTCATGTTATGTTCATGGGCAAGTGATCCTGATTCTCATGGGCGTTGTCGGAGCAGGCAAGACAACGGTGGGCAGCCTGCTTGCGCAGAGGCTGGGCTGGCGGTTCGCCGATGCTGACGATTTTCATCCCGCCGCGAACGTCGAGAAAATGCGTCAGCGGCATTCCGCTTGACGATTCCGATCGTGCGCCCTGGCTGTCAGCTCTGCGCGACGCTATCCTGCAGCTGGAATGCTGAAGGTCAGAATGCAGTGTTGGCATGTTCGGCGCTCAAACGCAAATATCGCGATGAACTACAGCGTCGATGGCGTTCGCTTCGTTTATTTAAAGGGCGACTACAACCTGATCGAACAACGATTGCAGGCCCGACGCGGACACTTTGCCTCCGATTCGATTTTAAAAAGCCAATTCGAAGATCTCGAGCAACCGGACGACGCGATCACCGTCGAAATCGACAAAAAGCCCGAGGCGATCGTCTCTGAAATTATTGCCAGGCTGAAATCATCTGCCGGTCGCGTATTCTGATCGCGCACAGAAATGACCGTCGCCCGCCCCGCCTCCGAGCTGGAATCCACGCACCATAGGAAAACTCTTCCTGCGGCTGCTGCCATTTCTGTTTCTGCTCTACATTGTTGCCTATCTCGATCGCATTAACGTGAGCTTTGCGGCTTTGCAGATGCGCGGCGCAGCTTCACCTCACGGATCGAATGTACGGCCGCGCCGCGGGAATGTTTTTCGCCGGATATTTCTTCTTTCAGCTTCCCAGCAATCTGGTACTCGAACGGATTGGCGTGCGGAAGTGGATTTCGGGTCTGATGGTCGTATGGGGCGTGGTTTCCTGCTGCACGATCTTTGTCCGCGGGCCGGTGAGTTTTTACGTTCTGCGTTTCCTGCTGGGCGCTGCCGAGGCCGGCTTTTTTCCGGGAATGATTCTTTACATGAAGCGCTGGTTCCCGGCGAACTCACGGGCGCGCGCAGTCGCATGGTTCATGACGGCGAATCCGCTGGCGGGTGTGTTTGGAAGTCCGATCTCCGGCGCGTTACTGGGACTGCATGGCTCTCGGACTTCAGGGCTGGCAATGGCTGTTTGTGATGGAGTCGTGCCGGCAGTAGCGTTGGGCATCGCGGTGTATTGGATCCTGCCCGAAGATCCAGAACACGCAAGTGGCTGACCGATGAAGAACGGAGCCACCTGGCCGCCATGCTGGAAGAGGAACATTCGGGCAATCAGCGGTTTGAACAAAAGCGATCTGCTGAAAGTGATCTTCAGTCCCGGGGTCTTGATGTTGTCGCTTATCTATTTTGCTTTGCCGGCGTGCATGTACGGAGTAACGTTGTGGCTTCCGATTGCGATCCGCAGCTTGTCAGGTCTCAGCTATTTTGCGACTGGGGTGGTAGCGACCATTCCGTTCATTCTACCGCGATTGCGATGGTGCTGGTAGGTATGCGCTCCGACCGCGCAAGCGAGCGCCGCTGGCACATTGCGATTCCGGCATTTATCGGCGCAATGGCCCTGGCCGCGGCATCGCATAGCCGACAGCCTTTACTGGTGGTTGGCGGAATGACATTAGGAATGATGGGGGCAGAAGCCATGACCGGCCCCTTCTGGGCGTTGGCGACCGAGCAAGTCGGCGCTAATGCCGCGGCGGCAATCGCGGTCATTAATTCCATTGCCAACCTGGGGGGATATTTCGGTCCCGACATCATCGGCCTGTTGCGCTCCGGCAATGGGCAATTTCGCGGCCTGCTGGCGATTGGCATGACCCTCGCCATCAGTGGAGGCCTGAGTTTAGCGGCACGCACCACGCCGGAGAAGCGCGCGAGTGGAATTCTGCCGAATCGCTGACTTTGCGGCGAAGACCTTTAGGTTTGCTGGGCCTTTGTAAATGATGTCCGACAATGAGGAGCGAACCATGGAAAGTCCACAGCCCCGCCTCTGGCCGCTGATTGCAAAAACAGCCATTTGTCACACCCTTACATACCTCGTAATGGGGCTGCTGGCTGCTTACTTTTTGAATTATGCGGCAGTCTTAAGCGCGCCCAACTCTGGTATGCGGCCAATGACGGATCCCTGGGTCATGGCTGGCCCTTTGCTCCAACCGCTGCGCGGTATTCTCTTTGCGCTGGTCTTCTATCCCTTGCGCGAGTGCCTTTTTGGCAGGAAATACGGATGGTTGCTGATGGCCTGGATGCTGATTGCGCTTGGCATTCTGGGCACCTTCGCCGCCCCTGCGGGATCGATTGAGGGCATGATCTATTCCACAACTCCGATCCGGGCTCAGCTGCGGAGCTGGTGGGAAGTCGTATTTCAGGCGGTGCTGCTTTCCGCGCTTCTGTGTTATTGGGTCAATCATCCGGAAAAGAAATGGCTGACCTGGCTGCTCGGCATACTCTTTTTCATCGCGATGGCCTTGCCGACTCTGGGCTTATTAACCCGCGGGATGCATCGTTAAAGAAACAGTAAGCGTTTCCGTTTCGCGCAGTGAGAATTACATCCCTATGGGCAGTCCGTTCCAAACCATGCCATGAAACAGCTCATCCATTGCGGCGGGCGACTCTTTTCCTCCACTATCAATCCACCAGCGCAGCAGGGAAAGCGCGCTTCCCGCGAGCGCTGAGGCCCGCATTTTTAATTCGCGTTGCGAAAGTGTTGAAAAATGCCCGGACTCCGCGAGCCGTCGCGCAATACCGCGGGTGAAATAACCCTGCGCCAGTTCGAAGAAATCAGGCAGCCGGCCGGAATCTGCCAGCGCCCGGTAGAGTTTGTTCTCCGTGCCAATGTGCCCAAACATCTCCGCCATCGGCACAATTCGATTCGACTTCTCGTGGCGAACGCTGAGCGCCGTGCTCATAGTCTCAAGAAACATCTCTAACTGGCTGAGCAGAAGGTCCTCTTTGTCGCGGAAGTGCAGGTAGAAGGTGGATCGGCCGACCTGGGCACGATCGAGAACATGCTGCATGGTTACCTCGTCGATCGGCCTTTCCGTGATCAAGGTGAGCAGGGCAACGCCCAGCCGCTCATGGGTGCGCCGGATGCGCTGATCAGGTTTGCGCGATTTTTTCTGCCTTTTCACTTTGCGAATATCTTGCTGCGACTGAAAGGCTTTGTTGGTGGACATTACCGGCCTCTTTGTTCAACAACCACTGAAAGTCCTCGACGGCAGGATGGTTCACCGTTACATTGCGAATCATAGTGCAAGAAAAAAGAATGCAAAGGAGAAAATCCATGAACCGGTTTCGTCTAACTGTAGTCGGGATAACGTTGATGTTCGCCATGAGTGGGGTCGGGCAGGCGGCAGCTCCGCAAGCTAATACTCCAGCCGAAAATCCGCAGGGCCAGGGCGACGTGAATAGCGGCGTTCCAAGTGTTGAACGCCATCTCCAATTTTTGAGCGAAAAACTTGGTCTCTCTGAGGATCAACAGGCGCAGACCAAACCCATCCTGCAGGAGATGCACGATGCCAGCCAGAAAGTCATGCAGAACAAAAAGCTTTCTGATCAGGAACGCACCAGCAAGATCAGGGCGTGTCATCTGCGGGCCGACACCAAGCTGCGCAAGATTCTCAATGACGATCAGAAGCAAAAGCTCGACCAAATCGAGCAGGACGCGCACATGGATCTGCACGGTACGGCACATGCCGCACAACCGCAGTAGAAACTGTGGAAGCGGAATAATTGACTTTTCGGTCAGGGGAATGCCCCTGACCGGATATCGGAAACATTTCTCGGATTCCGTCTAATCCTTTACAATAGAAAGCTTTGCGGCGCCCCGGCTGATACCGGGCAGTCTTACCTGCCGCGATGGGATCCGACAATTGCCACAGTCTAAGCCAAAAGCTCCGGGGCGATACCTGTACTGGCGCGTCGAAGGCAGCCTGCTCGAGCTGACGACCGTGCGCCCAGTGGCATTTTTCACCTGGAATGCCCAGAAGTTCACCGAACGCTGGCAGCGCAGGGGCACAGTTTTACTGATGGCGCTTCTGCGACCGTTTCTTTACGTACTCAATCGCACCTTAGCTACGCGTGTTGTGTATTCCATTCTGCGTGGCATCAGTCGCGACCGCCTCGACCTGCTGGGCAACGAGTATTTTGAATACAAAATCAAGCCGCAGTTGAAGCCTGAGGGAGTCGAACAACTCAAGAAAGCTGTGGCCTCGGGTGCCGAGGTCGTGCTGGTCAGCCAGGGACTGGAATACGTGATGCGGCCGCTGGCGCAGCATCTGGGCGTGAAATGGATTATCGCCAATCGCCTGGATTTCCGCGACGGCATCGCCACCGGGCGATTGCTGGATCCGGTGATTCGACCGCGTGGAATTTTTGCCCGGGTTGCGTCAGCCGGTCCGGACGGCACACGCTCTATCGAGCGGCTTTCGCATGATCTTGGGGTTCAACCTCGGCCTTATAGAGGAGGCGGTGGTTCCAGCGGAACGGCGTGCTCCCGGCGCGTCGAGCATCCCATCGTGGAATTTCGAACGCGGACCACACGCCGGCTCCGTTTTCCGTTCGTTCTGCTTTCCGGGGCAAGCACGTCATGCTGATCGGAGTCACCGGCTTTATCGGCAAAGTCTGGCTGGCGAATACGCTCATGGATCTGCCGGATGTCGGACAGATCTATCTGCTGATCCGCCGGCAGAAATCGAATCCGGCACACAGTCGTTTTGAAAAGATGGTCGAGGAATCTCCGGTATTCGATCCGCTGTATGCGAAGTACGGCCACAAGCTTCTGCAATTTATTAATGAGCGAGTGCGAGGTCGTCGAAGGCGACGTCTCACAGCCGGGCCTCGGAATCGAGCCCGCCGTGACAGACGAGCTGCGGCAGAAGCTCGATCTGATCATCAACAGCTCGGGCCTGACGGATTTCAATCCCGACCTGCGCGACGCGCTGAGCTCCAACGTCGATGCAGCCATGAACGTTCTGGAATTCGTGCGCGAGTCCGATCACGCCGGGCTGCTGCATCTTTCCACTTGCTACGTCGCGGGCAGCTGCGATGGCCGAGTCTTCGAAAGCTCCCGGCCAAATTACACGCCGATCGGCTTGCCGGGTTTCGACGCCGAACAGGAATGGCAATCGCTGCACCGGCAGATTGAAGAGATCCAGGCACAGCGCTGAAGGTCCGGTCAGTCACCGAAGAGCTGCGCCGGCAGGCCGTGGGCAAACAACATGCTGCGAAAGATCTGCACGGCGCGGCGCTGGAAAATCAAATTCGCAAGAACCGCGTGCGCTGGCTGCGGAACGAATCTCACCGAAGCAGGGAAGCGGCGCGCGCACGAACTGGGCTGGCCGAATACTTACACCTTCACCAAAAGTCTGGCCGAATCGCTGATGACGAAATATGGGCCGGTCTTCCGGTTGCGATCGTGCGTCCGGCGATTGTTGAAACTTCGGTGACGCAGCCGTTTCGCGGATGGAATGAAGGAATCAATACTTCCGCCTCGTTGTCATATCTGCTGGGAACATTTTTCCGGCAGCTGCCGACCAACGAACGCAAACGGCTGGACATTATTCCGGTCGATTCGGTCTGCCGCGGGATGACTCTGATCGCCGCCGCAGTCATGGAACGCCGGCACGATCATGTTTATCAACTGGCGACTTCGGTTACCAATCCCTGCGACATGCGCCGCTCGATCGAGCTTGACTTCGCTGGCTCATCGCAAACACTATCGCGCGCAGGAAGGACTGGAATACTGGCTGCGCCTGCGCTTTGATGCGATTCCGGTTTCCAAGGAACGTTACAACCGCATGTCGGCGCCGGCGCAAAAGGCGATCATCAAATCTATTCAACGCGTGACTGCGCCGTTTCCGCTTTAAAAAGACGCCGCTGGCGAAGGCGAACGCAATCTGGAGAGAGTTGAAAAACTCATTGAGTTGTTTGAGCCTTTCATTCTGCTGAATGAGCACGATTTCGTCGCGGATAATGTGGAGAAGCTTTCTTACGCGCTGGTGCCGGAAGAGCAGCGGACTTTCGGCTACGACACGCGCTTCGATCGACTGGTGGGATTACTGGATCAATATTCACATCCCCGCGCTGCGCAAGTGGACGTATCCTTTGATCGAAGGTCGCCCGCTTGAAGCACGTCCGGCGCGCAATCTGCAGGCCGCGGACGCTGCGGCAACTGAAACCGTAAGACCGGGACCAACGGAGCAACGTGGCGATATTCCTGACCGGATCCACCGGCTACATCGGCGCACACATCGCCGCCAATCTGCTGCACGACCACGGCGCATCACTGAACCTGCTGGTGCGCGCCCGCGATCCGCATGAAGCCGAAGACCGCCTGTGGCATGCCCTGCAGTTGCACTTGGATTTTCAAGCGCTTCTACGAATTCTTGCAGACCCGGATGCGGGTGTTTCGCGGCGACCTGACCGACGAGCGATTTGGACTGTCGCGCGATGAATACGATCGTCTCGTTCACACCACGGATTCGGTGATTCATTGCGCGGCGTCTCTGAATCGGAAATCGGAAAAAAGTTGTCTGAATGTGAACCTGCGGGGCACGCTTGAAGTCATCAAGCTGGGCATGCAGGTGGACCATTATCACGGGCTGCGCCGCTTCAGCCATGTGAGCACGGTAGCGGTTGCGGGCAAGCGGCAGGACGAAGTCGTCACCGAAGATACGCTCCATCGATTGGAACCGCTCGGATTACGATCCTTATGCGCGCACTAAAAAATTCTGCGAGCACATGATTCGCGAGCTCCTGCCGGATGCTCCCAAAACGATTTTCCGTCCCAGTATTGTGCTCGGCGACAGCCGCCGCGCAGAGACCACGCAGTTCGACATGGTGCGGGCGTTTGTTTTTCTGGCAGGATTGCCGGCGCTGCCATTTCGGCGCACGCGATCAGATCGATATCGTGAATGTGGATTTTGTGGCCGACGCGATTGCCACTTTGCATCGTGAAAGAACACACGCAGTACGACACTTATCATCTTTCTTCGGGGCGCGACTCGCAGACCTTCCGCCAGATCACCGAATCGCTGGCCGCGGCACAGGACAAGCGCGGCCCGGTCTTTCTGCCGTTTCTGCAGGGGCCGTTTACCGCCTCGCTCGATCTGGCGGCGCATCGCAAGAGCCCGATCGGGCATATTGCTTCGCTGATGAAAGTCTTCATGCCGTATCTGGCTTGCAATACTGTGTTCGATAATTCGCGAGTGACCCTGGAACTGGGCCGCAAGCCGGTGCCGTTCTCGCAATACAGCTACCCTCTGTTGAAGTTCAGCCGCGACACCAATTTCACCTATCCCGTACCAGCCTTGGCCGGCAAAAGTAGGAGGATCCGCCGCATGATGGATTTTGTTCTCGAAGCCTGGGTCAGCGGCAATATCGAACGCGCGAAAGCCGCCTGGATGCTGGGCAGAGGCGAACGCTGGCAGCCGGGCGAAAAACTCAAACTGTCTGTTTGCCGGATACAACGGCACCCGCAATACGGGCTCAGACGTGCGTCCGCAAGAAACGCTGCGTCAGCTGCGGCATATTCTGGGTGCGGAGAATGTCGAGTTCAGCGTGATGAGCCAGAACTTCGACCTGACTCGCGGATATTTCGAAGGCGCTCATCAAGTCCATCTGCCTGACATCTTCCCGCCGTTCCTGGCGCGCGAGATTCCCAAGCATCACGGCGTGATTGTAGTAGAAGGCTCGGCATTCAAGAGCAAATTTGCCAATGCGCTGACGACCATGATCATCGGCTCACTGGGCACAGCGGCGGCGCAGAACAAACTTTCCGTCGGATACGGAGCCGAAGCCGGGCACATGGATCCGTCGGTCGAGAAAATGTGCGGACGCTATTGCAAAGATTCGCTGGTCATCACCCGCAATGAGGAATCGCGAACCATACTTCGCAAATTGGGCGTGCCGACAGAACTTGGCACCGATACGGCGTGGACGTTCGAGCCACTGCCACCCGAGTATGGGCGCAAAGCTTTGCGCGAAGCCGGCTGGGACGGGCAAATGCCGGTCCTGGTCGTCTGTCCTATCAATCCCTTCTGGTGGCCGGTGAAGCCGTCGCTGATGAAATACGCGGCGCACGCGACCCGGGCGCCTATAAAGACAGCCATTACCGCACCGTCTACTTTCACAAGGCCGGCCCTGATGTCGAAAAAGCCTTCGAGCACTACCTGACGGCCATTGCAAAAGCGGTGGATGCGATTCCGGCAGCGGCATCGCATCTTCATTGCGCTTTGCGCCACCGAGCAGCTCGACGCTCGCGCCTGCCGCCGGGTTGCGGAAAAGCTGGGCGGGGCGGCGGTCTTCAGCTCCGAAAATTACAACATGTTTCAGATGGTTAGCATTCTTCGCGCCGGGCATCTCATGGCGTCATCCCGCTTTCACGGCATCGTGACGTCTATGCCCGCGCTGGTGCCCTCAGCGGGCATCACCATGGATGAACGCATTCGGAACCTGATGCACGAGCGCGGGCACGAAGATCTGCTGATGAATGTTGACGATCCTGATCTCGAGCCAAAGCTGCTCGCTGCCCTTGAAAAGCTCGCCACCGAGGGCGAACAGAATCGCGGACGGAATCGGGCGGACAGTCGTCCGAAATTTGAAGACCATGGCGCGAATGGGCGTCTACTTCGAAGAGGAAGTTGCGCCGCCGCTATCCTGAGTTTCCTACTCGCAAAGGCGAATGGGGTTGGGAAGATTATCTGCCTCCGCTGGATGAAGGTTTGCGCCGTTTGACCGGCATGTATCAGGACAACAAAATGTCGGCATGAAATAGTTAACATCCAAAGAACCTAACTTGTCCTTCCTCGACCAAATTTTCGCGCGTCTCGAGTCCTCCGCCGATCAAACTTTGCTCACCGAGCTTCGCGAATCCGGCCCAATGCCGGTCACCGGTCGCGAACTGCTCAAACTGATCGCCGAGGCCCGTGCCTTTCTGGCGTCGCACGGGCTAAAAAAAGGCGAGCGCTGCGCCTTGCTGGCCGCGAACGGTATTCGCTGGATTGCCATGGACCTCGCCATCATGGCGGAGGGCCTGATTGTGGTGCCGCTTTATTCACGCCAGGCTCCGGCAGAGTTGGTCGCGATGATGAAGGATTGCTCGCCCGCGATGATTTGCTACGGCGATCAGGCGCTCCGGGATTCAATCGTCCAGAACTGGCCAGCGGCCCCGTCTCAAGCGCTGTTCGATGAGATTTTTGTTCCGACCGCCTCATCGCTAGCCAAGCCTGAAGTGCAGGATTCCGACGTGGTCGCGATCATTTACACCTCGGGCACGTCAGGCGAGGCCAAGGGAGTGATGCTCACCGCCGGCAATGTCGCCCATATTCTGCAATGTACCTCGGGCCAACTCGACATTCTGATGAAGAATCGACCGGGACAGGAGCGCCATCGTCAAGACAAGGTTTATCAATGGGCGCCGCTGAATTTTGCTGCTGCCTGGATCACCACACTCACTAGCCTGTTGCGCGGCAGTTCGGTTTTCATGAATACCGATCTCACCAGGATCGCCGGCGAGTTGCGCACCGTGGCGCCGGATTATTTTGTAAATGTCCCGGCGCTGCTCGAACGGGTCCGCAAGGCGGTCGATGAGCAGCTTTGGAAAACCGGCGGCGTGGTGCGCACGGTTTATCTGAACGCCAAGGCTGCCTATATGCGCAAACAAGAGGGGCGCCAAAAATTATCAGATGCGATCTGGCTGGCGATGGCAAATTCGGGAGTGTTTCCTACCATCCGCAAGAAAATGATCGGCCCGAATCTGAAGGCGCTCATCTGTGGCTCGGCGCCCCTTAGCGTCGAAACTCAGCATTTCTTCATGATGCTCGGCATCCCGGTGCTGCAGGTCTACGGCCTCACCGAAACTACCGCCATCTGTACGCTCGATGACCCGCACCATGTCGAACCCGGGCGCGTAGGTCACGCCATTAGCGGGATCGAGATGAAAGTGGCGGAGAACAGTGAGATCGTGGTGCGCGGACCCAATATTTTTGTCGGATATTGGAACCGTCCTGAGGAAACCGCAAAGGTTCTGCGCGACGGCTGGTTCCACACCGGCGATCAGGGAGAAGTAAACGCGGCGGGAAATTGGAAAATCGTGGGCCGCATTAAAAATCTTATCATTCTGAATTCAGGTCATAACATTGCTCCCGAAGCAATCGAAGATGAAATTCTGGCCCAGCTTCCAGCTGCGCAATTCGCGGTGGTTGTCGGCAATGGCCGGAGTTATCTCACTTTGCTGATCACAGGCGATGTCAGGCATCAGCAGGTTCAGTCGGCTCTCGATGCCGTAAATGCAGCACTGCCGCATTACAAACAGGTGCGCGCATTTCGTCTGATTTCAGAACCGTTCACGATCGAAAACGGCCTGCTGACCGCCAACGGCAAACTCAAGCGCGACCTGATCGTACAACGTTACCAGCCAGAAATCGAAGAGATGTACGCCGTCAAGCAGAGCAGCACCGCGTAGCATCTCGATTTTCACCTCGCGTAACCCTGGGTTCCAGCACTCTGGTTACTTGCAGGCTGATCTGTCGCGCGATGGAATATAAAGTCTAGGAAGTTCTATGGGACGCATTCTGGGATTTGTCGGTGTGCTGATTTGCGCCGGCCTGGTGTTTTATCTTTACACCAAGCAGGCTCAGAGCATTGCGTCGGTTGGCGGCGGAACTACGGTGCAGGCCGCTGAAGTGATGACCGGGGTGAAGGGCGACCTGCTCGGCATCGCCAATGCAGAGCGTGTTTTCAACGCCACGGAAGGCCACTATGGTTCGCTTGACGATCTTGTGACCGGCCACTACATGCCGCAGAAGGGCGATCGTCCTCCGTTTTCTTATGACGTGCAAACCACGGCGAGTGGTTTCCGCGTAACCGCCACGCGATCCGGCCCCGGCTCTCCAAGCCAGGTTTGGATCGACGAGACCATGGAAGTTCAAACCGCCAACTGACCGTTCCGAATCGAATCCATCCTGTACGGCATCTCTGACGTGTGACTTCCTCGGCCCGTCCCGCGACCTGGAAACTCCTGCTGGCGTTCGCCATCATTTATCTGGTCTGGGGCTCCACTTATCTTGCAATTCGCATCGGGGTGCGTGAGATCCCGCCATTCCTGATGGCAGGACTTCGCTTCAGCGTCGCCGGCCTCGCCATGTGGGCATTGATGCGAGTGACCGGAACGCCCTCGCCAACCTTGCGTGAATGGCGCGACGCCACGCTGCTCGGTGCGCTGATGTTTCTCATCGACTATGCGTGCCTGTTCTGGGCGGAGCAACGCGTTCCCTCCGGAATCGCCGCCGTGATCCTGGCGATGATTCCGGTTTGCATCACCCTGCTCGAGATCATATTTCTCCGCACCCAGCGGCTCAGCCTGCGCCTGGCGTTGGGATTAGCAGTCGGAATCATCGGAGTGGTTGTGCTTACCAATCCGTGGGCGTCAAGCGGCGAGGCCTCTATCAACCGTGGGGGTGTAATCGCGCTGCTGGTTTCGTGTTGCGGCTGGTCGATTGGAACCATTGTCACCCAGCGCCTGACCCTGCCCGCATCGAAGCCCATGAGCGCGGCCGCGCAAATGCTCTCCGGAGGAATCCAATTGCTGATGCTGGCCGCGGTAACCGGCGAATTCACCCATTTTCGCGCGCAGGATATTTCTGCATCGGCATGGGTATCGCTGGTCTATCTCATCACCGCGGGCTCGATCATCGGCTACACCGCCTATGTGTGGCTGCTGCACTACGAATCTCCGACCCGGGTTGGTACCTATGCTTACGTCAACCCGGTAGTGGCGGTGATCTTAGGAGCGACGTTGGGCGGGGAAGTGATGGGAAGAAGAACGATTTTTGGAACCGGGCTGATTGTAATCAGCGTGATCGCGATTACCACTATCAAGCGGAAGCAATCGAATCCCGAGAGATTGCAAACGAGCGGCGATGCGCGGTTGGAACTGGCAGCGGACGACTAGACCTGTGAGTTCCTGTTTTTCATTGTCGCCACCGCGCTCAGGACTGCTTCGCTGAAAATCAAGCCCAGTGATGTCAGGCATAGAAGGCACCAAGCACCCAAAACGAATTTTTCGATGTAGGCCAGGTACAGCGCGAAGCCGAGTCCCACCAAAGAAACCATCAACAGGAGCATGGGGGTTTGACTCTGCGAGCGGTACACCAAAGCCAGTATCACGATCAGCGAATAACCGACGGCGCCAATGAGGGCCACTGGCATCCGCAGCAGGGTTGAATAGGGGCTGCGGTTCACCAGGTCGCAATTGAACGACTGGCTGAAATTGCAGAATGATGTTGTCGAAGTGGCGAAGTGTTCGTACAGCGAGACCAACGAAACTGCCACTCCGCCGATTGCGAGCAGAGCAATGACTTTCATCAGATACGTCGGCTGGGTGCGGCCCTGCGAACTTTGTGCCGATTCGCTCACGGCAATTTGCAACCCGTCTTTTCGCTGAGCGTCTGCAGGTGCAACGTGCCTTCCTCGCGCGTGCCATCGGGAAATTGCCAGGTTGGGAAATTCTTGATGCCGGCGTTTTTGCAGGTCTCGTTTTCCGTGCGTTGTTTGGGCGCGCTGCACTCGACGTAGTTCACGTATTGAAATGCGAAGCCAAAAAGTTCCTTTTGTTCAGAGCAGTGCGGGCACCACCACGCCCCATACATCTTCGCGCCGGACTTGTTTAAACACTTCGCGAAACCATCAAGCGTACTGACCGGCTTTCGGTAGTAGGCAAAGTAATAAACCACCCATGCGGCAATAATCAGGGCCAGCGCAATCGCCAGCCATTCGTATCGCGGCGCCGGTTTCGCAGGCGCGTGATTTTCGTTCAACTCGGGCATGTGGAATCCTTATACCACGACGTTGAGGGCTGCCGGTAACACATCCAGACTTTCGCAATGCAAGGTGACGACTTCACCATCCACCATCACGTCGACAGGTTCATCCAAATGAAAATCCACTCTGCGAACTTTACGTGCTTCGGCTAACGGATGGCTGGTATGGGTTCCGTCATATAGCTTCGGCAAATTGCGGATCAACCCGATGCGCCCAATCGGCCCCCAACGCACGTACTCGATCAGCCCGTCATTGGTGGAAGCATCCGGCGCGATCATCATCGTGCCCCCGGTGAACTTGCTGTTGTTAAAGGTGAGGAAAAGACAGGGACGCCGGTCGATATTCGCCTCGCCATCTACGCTCAAGGGAAACGCGCGGCGGCGAAAACGCGCAAGACAAATAAAAATCGACGTCTGATAGCCAGCCTCGCCCCAGCCGCTGAAACTGCGGGAGCGCAAGGTCGCAACATCCGCGGTGAATCCTACGCTGAGAAGATTGATGTAGTGCAGGATGCCTTGCTTGTGTCGCAGACGCAGCACATCGCAAGGTCGCGTACGTCCGGCGATCAACGATGCTATCGCGTATTCCACACCCTGTTCGCTAAAGTCGCGCAGAAAAGAATTGCCCGTTCCCAAAGGCAGAAAGCCTAAGGTCGGGATCTGTGCGCCGCCGGCGACAGGAAATAAGCCGTTAACAATTTCATACGATGTGCCATCACCGCCCACCGAAATAAATTTCCGGTAACCTTCCGACCACGCCTGGCGGGCGATTTCGGTCGCATGTCCAAGCGCCGAGGTCTCGCGGACGTCCACCTGAATGTTGGCGGACCGCAAACGCTCCAGCGCAGCCGGCAGAAGCTGGCGCGAGCGTCCGCCGCCGGCCGCCGGATTCGCAATCGCCAGATATTTATCTGTTCCGCTCAAAGCTCTTTGACCGAGGAGCGCTGCAATGAAGATCGAATTTCCTGCGCCAGGTCGTCACGTTTGATTTTTAGCGAAGCGGTGCGGGGAAAATCTTTGTTCCAGAGCACGTAGCCGGTCACGCGCTTGAAATCAGGCAATTTCCGGTTTCGCGAAATAATTTCCTCGTTCAACGAATGGGTGAACTCCTGATTTTGGTCGAGCCGCAGCACCAGCACGAGCATTTCTCCGCCCAGTTCTTTTTGCGGCCAGATGTAGTTGGCCGCGAACACGCAAAACTCTTTTACCGCCAGCCCGTCAAATGCCGATTCAATATCCTCGGGGTAGATATTTTTTCCGCCTTCGGTGACGATCATGTTCTTCTTGCGCCCCAACAATTGCAGGTGACCGGAAGCTTCCAGGCGCCCTAAATCTCCGGTAAGCAACCAGCCATCGACAATGGTCTGGGCCGTGAGTTCGGGATCATCGAGATAATGCGACATGATGGTCTTGCTATGGGCAGCCACTTCGCCAACTCCGAGCCCATCCGGGTTCAGAATGCGAAGATCGGCGCCGGGCAGCGGCTTGCCGACAGTATCGGCGCGAAAGGGCTTCAGATCATTCAGCGTGAGTACGGTGCAGGCTTCGGTGAGGCCGTATCCGTTCGCCACCGGAATCCCGATCTCGTAGAAAAATTGCAAGGTCTGCGGATCGATGAATGCGCCGCCGGTAAACATGGCGAGGAGTTGGCCGCCAAAAACCTGATGCACCTGTTTTAGAAGTTTGCGGCTCAATTCGACATTAGGCCGCTTCTTGGTCAGCGCTTTATTGGCCGAGATCATCAGCCTCAGCATGGACCGCTTGAATGACGGCAGCCCTTCGAAATTTGATCTGATCCCGCGCTCCAGGTTCTTGAGCACCATCGGAACCAGGCTCACGTATGTAATCCGATAGCGAACGAATGCGTCGCGCACAAATTCCGGGCGCAGGGTGCGAAGATGCACCACGCAGGCGCCGCAGACAAATGGTCCGATAAATCCCACCATGAAATCGATGGCATGGTTGGTGGGAAGAATGCTCAAGTAACGGACGCCCGGCCAGAATGGATACCATGCAGTCAGCGATTTGCATTGCTCGAGATAATTTTCATGGGTGAGCACGCAGCCCTTTGGGCGGCCGCCGGTCCCTGAGGAATAAACGATGCAGGCGGGATCATCACGCTTGCGTGCGATCAGCGTCGGCTCGCCCTTGCGGCGGAATTCTTCCCAGCGGTAGCCGCCGCGCAAATCCGCGCTGGGCGGGGCCTCGGTCACCAAAACAATCTTCAGCTTGTGATCCTTGAACTCCGGCTCCAGGGTGATGGCGCGCCACAGGTGATATTCGATCACCATGAACTGCGCCTTCGCATGCGCTAACAATTGCAGATGTTCGGCAGCGGTCAGCTTGTAATCGAGAGGAACCAGAACTCCACCGCTCTGCAGGATGGCATACGCGGAGATCAGCCATTTCGACTGATTGGTCATGACGATGGCGGCACGATCTCCAGGATTGAGTTCCGCATCCTGCAAAGCGCGGGCCAGCGGCGATGCCAACAACTTGAAATCGGAGTAGGTGAGGCGGGTGCGCTCGCGCTCGCGGTCGGCCTCGATCAGGCAAGTTTCATTCGGCCAGCGATCCAGGGCATCGTTGAGGGCCGCGCCGAGAGATTGGTATTGATCCAGATCGAGCATGAAGGTTTATTTGAGCGCTTTATCGACGATGACTGCGGTCCTTAGAGCCTGGATTGGATCCGCTCGGCTAACGTCTTGAAATCTGAGACCCCCTGCATTTCATAATCAGGCAGCTCTATGTTGAAATGCTGTTCCAGGCGGGTGAGCAAACTGAGCGCCTGCAGGCTATCGATACCGAGTTTTTTAAAGAAGTCATCATCCGCAGACAGGTTTTGCTTCGGTACTTTGAACTGCGCGGCTGCCAGGTCCAACACTTCATCCAGCGTTTGCTGTTGCGTCTGCACTGAGATCTCCTTCACGGGAGGTAAGGTTGAGCATTGTTACTCTCAACGAATTTCTTCAGCCCGGCTGCGACCGCGGGCTGAGAGAACAGCTCACAAAAGATTTCAATTTCCCGCCGCAGCTCATCATAGGGTATGGGCTTCATGAAATTCTTGGCTGCGGTGACGGTACTGCGATCGAACTTGCCAGTCTGCGCCGCGGTTGCCCGCGCCAGGCGCAATGCTTCACCTTCGCCGACCACCTGACTTACCAGTCCGCTGTGCTGAGCTTTGGTGGCGTTGAAGCTTCGCCCGGTCAGCAACAGATCGCGCACCACCGCGTTTCCGAGGTCGCGCTTTAATCGCGGAATTCCACCAAACCCCGGGATCAACCCGAGCCGCAGCTCCGGAAAACAAAAGCGGGCTGTTTTGTCGGCGATGATCAAGTCACAAGTGAGCGCCAGCTCCAGTCCGCCTCCAAAAACAATTCCGTGGACGGCCGCGATAGTCGGCAGCGGCGATGCATCTAGCGTATTCATTACATGGTGAATGCGTTCCAGAAAATCCCGCACCCCGGCAGTCGCCTCTTGCGACCGCAATTCCTGGGAGCGTTTATACAGTTCCCGCAGATCGGCCCCGGCACAGAATCCGCACGCCAAGTTGCTGTGAAGGATCAGCGCATGCGCGTTCTGCTCCAGCTCCGGCAGGGCAGAGGTGAACTGCTCCATTTCGGCCAGGCACAGGGAGCCAATCTCGTTGCATGGCTCCCGCTGCAACGCGAGTTCGATGACTCCGTCTTGGATCGTCCAGGAGACTGCCTGCCCACGAAATTGCTTCATGCGGTAGAAACGACAGCATACTAGAAAAGGCGGGGTATCTGCGCGAGTCCCGGCCCTTTGGGTACCTCTACGCCGGTGAACATTGAACTAAACTGGATTTAGTGGACCTGTCCATACTCCATTTACGCCGCTGGTTTGCTGCTGCCACGGTGGCGGTTTGTCTGATTGTGTTTCTGGTCTATTTTTATGCCCGCCGCAATGTGCAGAATGCTCTGAAGCAGGTGCCGGGGAAGCTCGGATACGAGATCCAGCAAAGCGCCCAGGGTTTCACCATTTCGAAATCTGACCAGGGACGGACCCTGTTCAAACTGCAGGCCAGCAAAGCCGTGCAGTTCAAGCAAGGCGGCCTTGCCGAGCTCCATGACGTCACTATCACTATTTACGGACGCGATTCGTCGCGTTTCGACCAGGTTTATGGCAAGACTTTTGAATACGATCAAAAATCTGGCGACGTTACCGGCAAAGGTGAAGTTTCAATCGACTTGCAGTCAAATCCACACGGTACAACCAGCCCCGATCAGGCGGCTCCGAAGGGAGCTCAAAAATCCCATTCACGTTAAAACTACGAACCTGGTTTTTAATCAGAAAACCGGTGACGCCTGGACGCCGTCGCTAGTTGATTTCTATGTCACTGGCTTGAACGGCTCGGGCAGTGGGCGCCAGGTATTCGGCGAAAGATAACCTGCTGACCTTACAGTCAGAGGTGCGCATGACGGTGAACGGGGCCGCCCCGATCAAGATTCGTGCACAGCACGCCGTTCTGGGCAAAAGTCCACGGGAAATTGTGTTGCAACAGCCGGACGCAGATTCTGGCCGCCAGCAAGGGCACGCCGATGAGGCAACTCTGTTTCTGCGGGATGACAACTCGCTGGATCACGCCGTCGCAGTGGGCAATGTAGCCATAAACTCGCTGGGACGGCGAACATTAAAGTCTGCGCGGTCGGATGTGGGCGCGAAAGCCGCGACCATCTCTCACGTGACTTCCCAGAAGTTGGAGTTGGCGATGCGTCCGCATAATCAATTCAACACCGCAGTCTTCACTGGTGATGTCCGGTTTAGAACCGATAGCCCTCAGCCCACGGAAAGCAGCGCGCAAAAGGCCATCCTCAGTTTCAAAGGTCGAAACATCCTTACCCGGATTCATGCCGAACAGCAGGTCAAGTTATTGCAGCACCAACTCTCCGGCTCGAACCAGCAGGATGTAGCCGTCGCGGCACCAGTGCTCGATATGTTTGTCGCCGACGGCAACCGGTTGACCCAGGCTTATACCACCGGCCCTCCTGAGATCACCATATCGCCTGAGGAGGGAAAGTCGGGAGCACAGACCAGAATCACCGCCGATAAGTTCGTCGCGCGATTCGATTCGCTGGGTCAAATTTCGCAGGTGCATGGTGACCAGCATGCGCGCGTGGTGACGACCGAGCCCCCGCGAAATAATGTTCAGCAGCTGGACCGGGTAAGCACTAGCGACAGCATCGACGCATATTTTCGGCCGGGGACAGGAATTGAGACGCTACTTCAAACCGGCCACTTCACTTATCAGGCTGGAACTGAGCAGGCATTCGCGGAACGGGCGCGCTACACGCCGGCTGACCAGATTCTGCTGCTCACCGGTGCTCCCCGCGTCCTGGATACCGGCATGGCAACCACCGGTCGGACCGTGCGCTTGAATCGAGCCACCGGTGACGGTTTTGCCGAGGGTGGGGTCAAGACCACATACAGCGATCTTAAAGCTCAACCCAATGGCGCTCTTCTGGCTTCATCCGATCCGATTCATGTGACCGCGCAGACCATGACCGCACATAACTCGCCTTCGACCGCGATTTACAAAGGCAATGCCCGCCTGTGGCAGGATGCGAACATGGTTGAGGCTCCGACCATTCAGTTTCAAAAGGACCAGCGGACCGTTATTGCCGATTCAAACGCAGAGCAGAAAGTCTCGACCTCGCTCACTTCCACTGATAAGAGGGGAAAATCGACGGCAGTCCACGTCACTTCGGACCACCTCACTTATCGCGACGCCGAAAGGCAGGCCCATTATGAGGGTGATGTTATCGCGCGCGACCCGGACTATACCGTGACTTCGGATCAAATGGACGTGTTTTTCGCTCCCGCAACCCAAAATGTAGCGCCAAAAACCGTGCCGCTGGCGAGCAGCTTACCTGCGACCGCAAGGCAGCCGGCGTCGAGCGAAACGCCTGCAAAAGTTGAAAAAATTATTGCTTCTGGGGCGGTGGTTATTACCCAACCCAGCCGTCGCGGCACCGGGGATAAACTCACCTATCTATCTGAAGATGATAAGTTTATCTTGACGGGCGGACCGCCTAGCATTTTTGATGCCGAACGGGGCAAGATTACCGGGGTTTCGTTGACTTTGTTTAGGCGCGATGATAGGGTCATCGTTGATGGCAATAGCAGTTTGCCTGCCGTTACAAACACGCGAGTGGTACGGTAAATGCAAACCCTGGCCGCCGACGAGATCTGCAAGTCCTATCGTGGCCGCCGGGTTGTAAGCGGGGTCAGCCTTAGCGTCCGGCAGGGCGAAGTTGTTGGTTTACTTGGACCTAACGGCGCTGGCAAGACCACCAGCTTTTACATGATCGTCGGCCTGATACCCCCAGACACAGGCCGGGTCCTCATAGATGAGGAAGAGATCACCGACGAGCCCATGTACCGGCGGGCCCGGCAGTTCGGGATCAGTTATCTCCCCCAAGAAGCCTCGGTTTTCCGAAAGCTTACGGTCGAGGAGAACATTCTGGCGGTGCTGGAAGCCCAGCCGGTTTCCTGGCACGAGCGCCGGGAAACGATGGAGCAGCTGATCGACCAGCTCGGGTTGGAGCACATAAGACTGAACCGTGGTTACGCGCTTTCTGGCGGAGAACGGCGTAGGGTTGAGATAGCAAGGGCACTTTCGATCAAGCCGAAATTCATCCTTTTGGATGAGCCTTTTTCGGGAATCGATCCCATTGCTGTACTCGATCTGCAGAAAATCATCAGCAACATGAAGTCTGCAGGTATTGGCGTTCTGATTACGGACCACAATGTACGCGAGACGCTTTCAGTGACCGATCGCGCGTACATCATTAACGACGGCAAGATCTTCCGTCACGGCTCGCCGGAGGAGTTGGGAAGCGATCCGGAAGTAAGAAGGGTTTATTTAGGGGAGAGTTTTAGCCTCGTATGAAGAGCGTCGTTGGTCGTTCGTCGTTGGTCGTTGGCGAAATCGAGCTTGTTGATCCCGGTGACGTAATGCTTGATACCAACGCGCTTGGCCAACGACGCACGACGCACGACCAACGACGCAGTTAACTTTATGGTCCTACTCCAGCCAAGGCTACATTTAAAAGTTTCGCAGAGGCAGATTCTCACCCCTGGCCTCGTGCAAATGGTCAGCGTGCTTGCGCTCAACAAACTTGAGCTCAAGGACATGATCACTGCCGAGATGGTTGAGAATCCAGTTCTCGAGGAACTCGAAGACGCAGTTCCGCTCATCGACGACGTGGGCCGTCGCGAGGAAGAGCGTGAGCGCGCCTCGGCTGCTGAAGAAGCTGCACCCACTCCCGACAAAAAAGATCCGTTCGAAGAAATTGACTTCGGCTCGTTTTTCAAAGACTATCTCGATCCCGGCTTCCGCAGTCCTGGCGATTTCGAAGAGATTGAGCGCCCATCGTTCGAGAATTTCCTCTCCAAGCCCAGCACTCTGACCGATCATCTGGTGTGGCAACTTGGCTCCATTCCTACTACTCCCGCAGTCCGCGAAGCAGCGGAATTGGTAATAGGCAATCTGAATGAGGAAGGCTACCTCATCGCCAGCGATGAAGAACTGCTGGGAATTGCGCCAGCCGCCGCGCCTGAAGTTGACGCCGCGAAATCTGAAAACGTAGTAAAGGAAGCCGCGGCTTTAGGGCTGGCGGCCTTGGCAGACGAGGCATTGTCCGGGGACATTGGTTCCGTCGAGACTGCCGAAGCCGAGACGGGTCTTCTACCTTCGGATGGCTGGAGTGCAAGCGCAGCGGTTGACGGATTGCGCTCCTCGTCGAATGGAACATCCGGTGCCGCTACTGCCCCGGCTGTCGATATGAACGCGGGCCCGCCGCCTGCGAAGAATGGGTCGCGCCCGGTCCCGAAGGTAAATTTCAATCAACCGGACTTGCACGAAGCCATTGAGATTGTTCGCCAGCTCGACCCGCCGGGCGTGGCTTCCCGAGATCTGCGCGAATGCTTGCTAGCGCAATTACGTTATCACCAGATGCAACTCGGCAAAAATGGCAACGGCGCCGCTCAGGTACTCGCCGACGCTGTTGCACTTGTCGATCAGCACCTGCGCGCCCTGCAGAATAAGCAGTACAAGGAAATCTCGCGGGCCATCAACCGCCCCATCGAGGCGGTGCAAGCCGCGCTCGAATATGTTCGCACTCTCGACCCGCGCCCCGGACTTCGCTACAACATTGTCCAGCCGCGCCTGATTGAGCCTGATGTTGCGCTGGTCAAACACGGTGATGAATGGCTGGTCATGATGAACGACGACGACGTGCCCACGTTGCGACTCAATCCTGCTTATCGCAAACTGTTAACCCGCGATGGCAACGACCGCGACACTCGTAATTACGTCAAAGAGCGCTTCAAGAGCGCCATTCAGCTGATCAAGAATATCGAGCAACGCAAGCAGACCATTCTGAAAGTCTGTTATTCCATTGTTGACCGCCAGCGCGAGTTTCTGGAAAGAGGCATCGACGAACTCAAGCCGATGATGATCAAAGAAGTTGCGGAAGAAATCGGCGTGCATCCTTCGACCGTCAGCCGGGCGGTTGCCAACAAATACGCGCACACTCCGCAAGGGGTTTTCGAGCTGCGCTATTTCTTCAGCGAAAGCGTGAACGGGCCAGAAGGTGGAAACACATCACTGCTGATCTTGAAACGCCGCGTGAAAAAGCTTATCGAAGACGAAGATCCCGGCAAGCCGCTTACCGATGAACAAATCACCCGCATTCTGCAGTCGCAAGGCATTCAGGTAACTCGCCGCACTGTCGCCAAATACCGCGAAGATATGAAAATTCCCAGCACCCACCAGAGAAGAGTGAAGAAGTAAGTCAGCCATTAGCTCTTAGCAATTAGCCACCCCGAAACCTGCGAGCTAAAATCTAACGGCTAAAAGCTGAGATTCCAATGCCTCGTATCAGCGGGAGGTTTACAGATGAATGTGGAATATACCGGCAGGCATTATGAAGTGACCGCCGCAGACCGGAAAGAAATCGAATCCGGACTGAGCAAGATCAAGAAAATCCTCCGCGGGAGCTTTGAAAGCAAAGTAGTGCTGGCGGTTGAGAAGCACCGCCACAAAGCCGAAATCGCCATTAATTCGCGCGTCGGCGATCTAGTCGCTCTTTCCCAGGCGAAAGATATGAAGGCGGCGATCGGCAGCGCGCTTGAGCACCTCGAAAAACAGGCGCTTAAAAATAAGACTCGCATCGTCACCAAGAAACGAAGAAGCCATAAAGCCACGGAGAGGACGGAGGAAGTTTCGAGCCCGCTCACTTCGGCTCCGCAGCTTACCGCGGTGGCTGCAGTTCCCCCCGTTTCAATGGTGGTGCACAAATTTCCCGCCTTCGCAAAGTCGACTGAGGTCCACTTGGTCCGCTCCGATGACGCCGTTGCGCTTCGCCCCATGACTCTTGAAGAAGCCATTAAAGAAGCCCACTTCCGCGATCGCGATGTGCTCGTCTTCCGCGACCCCAAGGGCAAGTTGATGATTCTTCACCGCACGCGTGACGGAAAACTGGAGCTCATCGAAGCGCCTTGAAAGGCTGTTTAGTGAAACGGTGCAACCTCCCGCACCCAATCTGGCGGATTCCGTATAGCGTACGGTAGTCTGAACTAAGTGGAAACCGCACTCCCTCACAATCGAGATACTGAGCAGAACCGATTTCGCGAGCCCTCGCGTAAAGCGCCCTTTCGCGGTTCCATCTCGTTCATCGTCGTCATTGCTTTTGCACTGCGGTTGGCCGTGATTGTCATCGGCCACACGTATCGAATCAATCCGCTGCGCGATCATTTCCAGTTCGGGTGGGAAATGGGACGCATCGCGCGCTCAATCGTTCGTGGACAAGGATTCAGTTCTCCCACGGACTTGAACACCGGCCCCACCGCTTGGGCCGCGCCGGTTTATCCCTATATCATCGCTGCGGCGTTTAAACTGTTCGGGCTCTACACTCGCGCGGCAGCATTTGCCATGCTCGTGTTCAACAGCATTTTCGCCTCACTTACCTGCTGGACGCTCTTTCGAATTGGCACCCGCGTTTACAACGAGCAGGTCGGCCGGGCTTCAGCGTGGACTTGGGCGATTTTTCCGTATGTCATTTACTGGCCGGTGAGAATTATCTGGGAGGTCAGCTTCTCGACCTTCCTGCTCAGCCTTGCGCTGTGGCTTACGATCCGCATGGCAGACAGCGCACGCCGCCGCGACTGGATTATCTACGGATTGCTCTGGGGATTGATTCTTTTGACCAATACCACTCTTGTGATATTGCTGCCGTTTTTTCTGGCATGGGTCATCTATCGCGCTCCGCAATCTTCGCGACAGTATTCCGGAGCAGTAATCATGGTTTTAGTTGCCGGTCTCTGTATTACTCCCTGGACGATTCGCAATTACCAGGTTTTTGGCCGCTTCATGTTCATTCGTGACAACCTTCCGCTGGAATTGCATGAGTCAAATAACGGCCGGTCCGAGGGACTGTGGACGCGCAATGAGCATCCCGGCAACGATCCAGTTGCCATGAAACGTTTCCAGGAGCTCGGCGAAATCCATTTCATGGATGCGGAAAAAATTCAGTTCCACGAATTTATCCGCGATAATCCGGAAAAAGTTTTGCTATTTACCTTAAAACGGATTTGGTATTTCTGGGCCGCGCCGCCGCAGACGGTGATCGTGGCCGGTTATGAAATGTGGGTAGCCCGCCACGTGGAATTCCTGCTCGAAGCTTTGTTCGCCTTTGCCGGATTAATCCTCACACTGTGGCGGCGCAATCCCTACGGCTGGCTGCTGGCGCCGTTTTTGCTGATCTATCCGCTCCCTTATTATTTGGTGAATCCTTTCCAGCGCTACAAGCACCCCATCGAAACGGTAATGCTGCTGCTGATTGTTTACGTGCTGTGGGAAGCCCGGGCTATCAAAATCGACTGGCGATTGAAACGACCAGCCTGATCGTTCACTCCCGATTTTGCACGTCTTAATTCCTTCCGAGCACATAACAGAGATTTATTGTTTTCCGCTGCAGCCACTCTCACTTAAAGTAGATCATGCGTTCGATTCTGCAGAAGAAGGGCCTGCGCTTCATCTTCGCCGCCAACGTCATCTCCATGGTTGGCAGCGGGATGAACTCGGCCGCGGTTGCCTGGTACATTCTGCAGGCCACGCACTCCGAAATTGCGCTAGGCACATTTGCGGTTGTGCAGACCCTGCCCGCAATTCTTCTGCTCCCATTCACCGGCGTAATTATTGATCGCGAGGACCGTCGCCGGCTGGTGATGGCTCTCGACCTAATTCGCGCAGTGGTCATCGCGGTTGTCGCCGTTCTCGCCTTCGAAGGCAAAGCCAAAGTCTGGGAACTTTACGCCATGAACATGCTGGTGGCCGCCGGCTTCTGGATGTTCTGGCCGACCATCACTGCACTCATCCAGGAAATGACGCCCGGTGACGAATTCGTTCACGCCAATACTTTTTTACTGGCCGGAGTGCAGGGAGGCTGGCTGATCGCCGGCGCACTGGTCGGCTTCGTATACAACAAAATCGGTCTTGGCGGAGTGCTGCTGCTCGATGTCAGCAGCTATGCGCTTTCTTTCCTTTGCTATTTCGCCGTGCGCAAGGGACGTCATGTCGTTCCGCGTCCGGCGGAATTACATAGTGACATCGTCGCCGCCGAAGGCGCGGTGCAAAAATTCTTTCGCGAGTTGCGCGACGGCATTCACTTTCTTCGTGGACACCGCGAGATCGTTCTGCTCGGAATCAGCTGGGCGCTGTTTCTCTCCGCCATGATGACCGGGGTCGTGGTCACGCCGCCCCTCAGCGACAACGTCTATCACGCGGGAGCCGTAGGCTACGGCTGGCTAAATGGCGGCTGGGGCGTCGGAGCATTTCTCAGCGCGTTTTATGCACCACAGTTCATCAAAAAATTCGGCGCCCGCAGGTCGATAGCCATTTCACTCGGAGTTCTCGCGGCACTGATGATCTCGGCGCCGACTATGCCGGTGCTCGCCTTGGCGGTTGCGGTGTACGCGGTAATGGGTTCTGGCCGCGGCATCACCGGCGTAGCCATGAATACCAGTATGATGGAGCAGATTCCGCAGCACTTCATGGGGCGGGTGCAGAATACTTTCTACTTCGCGGGAACCCTGCTGCAGGTTCTGCAATCCTACGTGGTGGGAGCGGTCGCGCAAAGAAATCTGATCGCCGGATTCTCCGTAATCGGCTTCGTGTACGCGATTGGTTTCGTCACCGCAACCTGGCCGGTGCGGATTCACCGGCCACTCGAACTCACGCAAGCTGAGTAGCTCGATCCGGAGTAGGTCTCATTCTGCCGCGTATAATTAAAACTCCAGGAAAATTCTGAGGAACTATTCATGCCTTCTCCCAACGGCAACAACGGTAATGGTCATAACGGCAACGGCGCCCCCAAGCTGCGTGCCGAATGGATCGCCAAACGCAGAGCGCAGAACACTGACGGCAATTTTTCTCAAATGCGGTATGCGCGGCAAGGCGTTGTAACCGAGGAGATGAACTATGTCGCCACGCGGGAGAAGATTGCGCCGGAACTGGTGCGCGATGAAGTTGCCCGCGGGCGCATGATCATTCCTGCGAACATCAATCATCCTGAACTGGAGCCGATGGCGATTGGGGTGGAATCGCTCTGCAAGATTAACGCCAACATCGGCAACAGCGCGGTCACGTCGGATATCGACGAAGAGCTGAAAAAGCTGCACACTTCCGTTCATTACGGCGCAGACACGGTGATGGACCTCTCAACCGGCGGCGACATTCATCAGATTCGCGAAGCTATTTTGCGCCATTCGCCGGTCCCCATTGGGACCGTGCCCATCTACGAAGCGGTGTCGCGGGTAAAGCGGATTGAAGATCTGAATGCTAATGTAATGCTTGAAGTAATTGAGGAGCAGGCTGAGCAGGGCGTGGATTACATGACCATCCATGCTGGGGTTTTGGTCCAGTATTTGCCGCTGGTTTCGAAGCGCATTACTGGGATCGTGAGCCGTGGGGGCGCAATTCTTGCGCAGTGGATGGCGCACCATCACAAGCAAAATTTCCTCTACGAGTGCTTTGACGACATCTGCAAAATTTTCGCCAAGCACGATGTTTCGTTTTCGCTCGGTGACGGCCTGCGTCCGGGATGTATCGCCGACGCCAGCGACGCCGCCCAGTTTGCCGAACTCGAAACTCTCGGCGAGTTGACGAAAAAGGCCTGGAAGTATGACGTTCAGGTAATGATCGAAGGACCCGGCCACGTTCCGCTCGACAAAATCAAAGAGCAGGTCGATAAAGAACGCGAACTTTGCTACGAAGCTCCGTTTTATACCCTGGGCCCGCTAGTCACTGACATCGCGCCGGGTTACGACCACATAACTTCCGCCATTGGCGCGGCCATGATCGGATGGCATGGCGCGGCTATGCTCTGCTACGTCACGCCGAAAGAACACCTTGGCCTGCCCAACGAAAAAGATGTCAAAGATGGAATCATTGCCTACAAGATTGCGGCCCATGCCGCCGATCTGGCGCGCCACCGTCCCGGTGCACAGGACCGCGACAATGCCCTCAGCTACGCGCGCTACAAATTTGATTGGGAGAAGCAGTTCGCGCTGTCGCTCGATCCTGAGACCGCGCGCTCCATGCACGATGAAACGCTTCCCGACGACTTCTACAAAGAAGCAGCCTTCTGCTCGATGTGCGGTCCGAAGTTCTGCTCGATGAACTATTCCTCGAAGGTTGACGATTACAACCGCGAGGTCCACGGCTTGGAGAAGAAAGATTATTCAGAGCTGGTGGATCGCCTGGTTACGCGGAAGTAGCGAGGGCCGGATCGTGTAATACCGCAGGTCCAGCTGCAAATCACGGGTGTGGGGCGGAGACTCTTTTCCGATAACTCTACGAGAATTCAAGTTTTCGCTGACCGGGCGTAGCACGTCCGCGACTACACTCATGCCCGCTAGCGCGAGCCTTTCGATCCTGTCCCATAATATTTATAAGTGTTCGGTGCGACGTAATCGTCATGCACCACGTGGTGGGGCTTGACGGGAGCAGCAAGGCTGGCTGTTTTAATCGAACTCGTCTTCGCCGGTGCAGGGTGCGAACTGGCGGTAGAGACCGGCTTTCGCACCGACGTGATAGTCTTAACCGGCGTGACGGGCGCGGCGGTCCGGGAATTCACACTGGCATCCACCGACGGATTGGTGTTTAGAATTCTGCTGGGAAGCGATTTAGCCGCGTAGTGTGGCACGGTTGAAACAATTATCAGAGCGATGATCGCGGCAATCGCCGCCATGGACATCGAGCTCCAAAAGCGCGAATCCACAGCCATCCGTTGACGTCTGATTCTCCACGCAGACAATTGCTGCGCCGCCATGGTTCTGGTCCGCAATACTGAGGCCGCCAGCAAAAAGCGAATTCGCGAAGGAGTTGCTGGACGGTGGTTCGCCGGCCGAACAACGTCTGTAGCGGCGGAGGCAGAACTGGCCCGCACTCGTGAGGACATTTGCCGCATACGCGCTATGCCGCTTCTAGAATATGAACTGAGCGCGCCGCCCGCCGTTCGGGCATACTGACCGGTCCGGGACAATCCCACGCGAACCAGATGTTGCCCCTGCTTTCCGGCATCTGTGAATTGCCGGCCAAGTTCCATGGATCGCGTCCGCTGCAGGCCCTGCTCCTTCGCTTGTGCGCCGACGGAGACCAATCGCCGCCATGCGAACTCGCAAACCGACCAGAACCGCGAGAAGGCGAGCTGGAACGATTCGGTAATTTCGCTCGACTTTGGAACCAGGGATTCGTCAGTCCTGGCTCGATCAACGATCCTGGGTCGATCAACCTCAATAACAGGCTGGGCAACTTGCGACGGGTGGCTCTCAGATGTAGCTGCCAGTGATCCTCGTACCTGCGGAATAGAGGCCTGATGAATCTCCGCTGGGCTGACCTCTGGAGCCGAAATCGGATGGAGATTGATCGGCTCGACCTGAGCCGGCTGAGCTGCCGTATTTTGAAACTCGATGGGCGCGACCGGCGTCGGCTGAACTGGCGCCGGCCTTATCTGCATGGGCTGGATTCGTGAAGGATCCGGGGCATCTGAACTCGGCTCGACCGGAGTCGGAACGTAGGCAGACAACGGCATCGGAGCAAGCCTGGATTTCGGCGCCACATCTGACTGTTCAGGTTGTTCTACCCGCCACCACGGAACTACGAGAGGCCTTTCAGCCGGAACTTCGGGAACAGCTTCCGGAGCAGCATCGTCCGAGGGCTCTGGCAACGCCCGACGCGCCCGCTCAATCTCTTGAGCGTAGTCAACGGTAAAGCCGAGCGTCTCCTCGTTTTTGGCGGCTTCTTCAGGGGTGGGTTCCGCGGTCGCGTGCCAGATCAGCCCGTGTGGAACCAGAGAATCTTCGTCGTCTTGGGGCTTTCGCTTACGATTCCCGAACATGACGATCCTATGATGCTGGTTTCAAAGGCTGCAGTTAGCTTGCAAAAGTTTGCATTCGCGGCTCCTGCAAACCGTCAAATACAGCCTCTTAGTTCAGCCGTTGCAACCGGCTTACCAGTTTCTGCGCCAGATTTTCCTCGGATTCTGACCACAACAGCCGGCTCTTCGCGCCTGAATTCTTCTCGACCTTGGAAGTAAAGTCAACCAGTTTCTGAACATTGCTCCGTACTCGCGACTCGACCTCGGCCGAGAGTTGCAACTCCTCTTGTAAAAAGGGCGAGTCCAGACCGAAATCGACCTGCAACTGGCCTTGCGTGTCGGATTCAGCCTCCTCGAACTCGTCCCCGCGCACGATCACTTTGACTACAGATGGCCGTTCCGTCCATTCTCCTTGGGGAGACAGCGGCGACCACAGGTCCCAATTCGCCTCAAAAACATAAGCGTAATCTTCATGCGGAAGAGTCGCCGCTAGAGTGACTGCCTCTTCGGGCGAGATTCCAGGCCGGAAATGTTCTTCCAGAATTGTGGCTTCGCTCCAGGAAATGGGATGCACCGCCACCCCGGTTACTCCTGGAAGCTGAGGAGAAAAAGGCAATTGCTGTATGACTGCGGCAGCGTGGGCAAAAGTTTCGACGAGTTCAGAATCGCTGAACCAGAGATTGAGATAAAGGTTGTCGGGCATTTAAGGGAAGCGCCATTGCGCACTCCTTAGATGACCTCTACCTGCGCGTACGATACAAATCTGTACTGGTCCCAAAAAATACTTCGGCAGACTGCATCAGCGTCTCTGAAAGGGTGGGGTGCGGATGGATGGTCAACGCCAGGTCCTTGGCCAGCGCGGCCATTTCAATGGCTAAAGTGCCTTCGGCAATCAGTTCACCGGCGCCAGCCCCGACGATTCCCATCCCCAGGATGCGTTCATTTGCCGGATCCAGAATCAGCTTGGTCAGACCTTCAGTGCGGTCTATGGTCATGGCTCGGCCGGAGGCGGCCCAGGGAAATTTTGCCACCTTAATTTCGCGGCCCTCTTTTTCAGCTTGCATTTCGGTCAGCCCAGTCCATGCAATTTCAGGATCGGTGAAAACTACGGCCGGAATAGCATTTGGCTCAAACGCAACCTTGTGCCCGACGATATGCTCGACTGCGACTCGTCCCTCGTGAGAGGCTTTGTGGGCCAGCATGGGTTCGCCGACGACGTCACCGATAGCGTAAATCGCGGGATCCTCGGTTTGTAGATGTTTGTTGACTTGGATGAATCCGCGATCGCTTACTCGCACTTGGGTGCGATCAAGGCCTGGAATTTGAGAGTTCGCTTTGCGTCCCACTGAAATCAGCACTTTATCGAAGACCTTTTCGCGTTCCTTTACATCTTTGCCGTCGAAGCAGACTCGAATTGCGTTGGATTCTTCTTTCACCGCAGTCACAGTAGTGTTGAGCAGAATGGCGTCAAAGATCCTTTCCAAACGTTTATGCAGCGGCAGCACCAGATCACGATCAGCGCCCGGCAGCAAACCGCCGGTCATTTCGACAACCGAAACTTTGGACCCAAGTGCCGCGTAAACCGTGCCCAGTTCGAGGCCGATATATCCGCCGCCGATAACGAGCAAAGTAGCGGGAACCTCTTTCAAATCCAGGGCCGAAGTCGAATCGAGCATTCGGGGGCTGTCGAGCTTTAGGGTCGGAACCGCCGCCGGGCGCGACCCGGTTGCGATGACGATCCGATCGAAATTCAGAGTATCTTCGCTGCCATCGGTTTTTGTGATACGAAGGGAGTTTGAGTTTTCAAAACTCGCGTCGCCCCGTATGTACTGCACCTTTCTTGCTTTGGCGATTTGTCCCAGCCCGCCAGTCAATTTATTGATCACGCCCTCTTTATAGGTCCGCAAACGCGCAACATCGATCCGCGGCTCGCCAAACTCGATGCCCCAATTCTTGGCATGCCGCGACTCGTCGATCAGCTTGGCCACGTGCAGCAATGCTTTCGATGGTATGCATCCGCGATAAAGACAGACACCGCCGGGATTCTGCTCGCGGTCGATCAGAGTGACCTTCATGCCCAGGTCGGCCGCGAGAAATGCAGCAGCATAACCGCCGGGGCCACCACCGACAACCGCAATGTTTATGTTCGAGTTTTCCATGGTTTAAAGTGCTTTAACCGCGAAGGACACGAAGTTACACGAAGGAAATTTAAGCTTGATCGTTCCTTCGCGAACCTTGGGGTCCTTCGTGGTTGATGCTTTTTTTACCCCTGCACCGAGAGCAAGAACGGCTGCTCAAAGGCCTCGGCAATCCAGCGCAGAAACCGCGCCGCATCCGCACCATCGATCAATCGGTGATCGTAGGAGAGCGAGAGCGGAAGCACCATGCGCGGCTCAAATTTATTTTCCATCCAAACCGGCTCTGTGCTGGAGCGGGACAGACCCAGAATTGCTACTTCGGGATAATTTACGATGGGCGAAAAACCTGTCCCGCCGATCCCGCCCAGGTTGGTGATGGTAAACGTCCCGCCTTCCATGTCCGCCGGAGAAAGTTTTTTGTCGCGGGCTTTCCTTGAAAGTCCGGTAAGCTCGGCCGCCAGTTCCACTATGTTTTTCTTGTCCACATCACGAAGCACTGGGACCAGCAGGCCGCGCTCGGTGTCAACCGCGACCCCGATGTTGATGAATTGTTTGTAGACGATCTCTTCTTTCTCCATGTCGATGGAGGCGTTGAACTGCGGAAAAATTTTGAGTGCCGAGGCGCAGACTTTCAAGGCGATCGCTGTGACCGTCATTTTGCCGCCGGCCTCGGCCGCTTTGGGCGCAAACTTGGTGCGCAGATGCTCCAGCTCAGTGATGTCGGCTTTATCCTGTTGAGTAACGTGCGGAATCGCGCTCCATGCCTCCCACATATGCTCGGCGGTCTTGCGCCGCACGCCACGCATAGAAACGCGCTCGATCTTTCCCCACTTGCTGAAGTCTGGAAGCGCGGGCTGCTTCACATGAGTTGGTGCAGGTCCTGCACCTGCCGCCGAAATCATGCTCTTGGTGTGCGCCTTAACATCGTTCTCGCTGATGCGTCCGCCTGGACCGCTGCCGGGAACATTGTGAATGTCGATTCCCAGTTCTCGCGCAAGCCTGCGTACGTGCGGAGCCGCTGGAACGGGGCCGCGGTGTTCGACACCCGCTGCCCGATCCAGATGCAGAGGCATGCTGAATGTGGTCACCGGCGCGGCCTGCGGCTGATCCGGCGGCAGCGCCTGCTCTTCGGTCTTTCCCTCAGACTGGATTACCGCCTGAAATGCCGCGCGCGCGTGATCATGAACTTCTTCGGCGCGAGAGGGCTTTTGCGAAGTGGATTGGGTTGCACCCGGTTCGAGGGTAAATATCGTTTGCCCAACTTTGATCGTGTCTCCTTGTGAAACGTGGACATCCTTCACAATTCCAGTGAGAGACGACGGGACCTCGACCACCGCTTTGTCGGTTTCAAGCTCCATCACCGGCTGGCCCTCAGAAACCTGGGCGCCAGGAGAAATCATCAGGCGAACCAGATCGCCTTGATGAATGTTCTCGCCGAGTTCCGGAAGTTTGAATTCCGCGCTGTCGCTGGTTTCGGAGGGGACTACTGCCACGCCAGTTTTGCTGGCAGGTGCTGCTGGCGCAGCCTGCGTGGATTTCGCATATGGTTGTTCGAGCGGAGCGGCGGTTGCGGGTTTCGTCTCAGCCTTTTTTGCGGGAGCGCTGGGCGCCTTTGCCTCAGAGCGCTTACCGCCTGCGCCGTTTTCCACGGTGAAGATCACCTGGCCGACTTTGATCTTCTCGCCCTGCTTGACCATGACGTCTTTAACGGTGCCGCTCACTGACGATGGCACCTCAACGACCGCTTTGTCGGTCTCAAGTTCCATCACCGACTGGCCTTCAGCCACAGTCGCGCCAGGCGCGATCATCAGCCGCACCAGATCACCCTGATGTACGTTTTCCCCAAGTTCTGGAAGCTTGAATTCAGTCACTCATCTCTCCGTGGCTTTTCCTCTGTGGTTTTGCCTCTGTGATCTCGGTGTCCTCTGTGGTTAAGATTTCGTGCCACCCACAGGCGCAAAATTGTGCAGAGATACCTAACTGATCGCCGGGTTTGCTTTCTCGGGATTCACCCCGAGCTCTTTGATCGCCTGGTGTACAGTTTTCGATTCGACTTTTTTATCCCGCGCCAGGGCATGCAAAGTAGCCAGCACAATGTGTTTGGCATCGACTTCGAAGAAATCCCGCAAAGAAGCGCGACCTTCGCTGCGGCCAAAGCCGTCGGTGCCAAGAGACATCAGCGGCCGCGGCATCCACTGCGAAATCGACTCCGGCAGAATCTTCATGTAGTCAGAAGCCGCTACCAGCACGCCTTGCGTGTTCTTCAGTTGCTGGGTGACAAATGGCACTTTCGGCGTTTCTCCCGGATGCAGCATGTTCCAGCGCTCGCAATCGTTGGCGTCGCGGTAAAGTTCTTTGTAGCTGGTAACGCTCCATACATCTGCGGCCACGCCATATTTCTCCAACAACTCCTGCGCCTTCAGGACTTCGAACATGATCGCGCCGCTGCCAAATAGCTGCGCCTTCAGTTGAGCATCTCTCTTTTGCGAGGGCTTGAAGAGATACAAACCCTTCAGAATTCCTTCACGAATGCCTGCGCCCTCGGGCATGGCCGGCATGGGCAAGGGCTCATTGCCGACCGTCAGGTAATAGAAGATGGATTCCTGGTTAACGTACATGCGCCGGATTCCATCCTGAATAATTATGCCGATCTCAAATGCAAACGCTGGGTCATACGCCAGCAGATTAGGAACGCTAAGCGCCAGCACATGGCTGTGTCCATCCTGATGCTGCAAGCCTTCGCCAGCGAGAGTGGTGCGTCCCGCGGTCCCGCCCAACAGGAAGCCACGCACTCGCATGTCGGCAGCAGCCCAGATGAGATCTCCGATGCGCTGGAAGCCGAACATAGAGTAGTAAATAAAGAATGGGATGGTATTGATCCCATGATTCGAATACGAAGTCCCGGCTGCGATGAACGAGCTGATCGATCCAGCTTCGGTGATTCCTTCTTCCAGGATCTGCCCGTCTTTTGCCTCTTTGTAATAGAGCAGCGTGTCCATATCGACCGGCTCATACAACTGGCCGACGCTCGAATAAATACCCACCTGGCGGAAGAGCGCTTCCATTCCGAAGGTGCGAGCTTCGTCGGGAATGATGGGAACGATAAGCTTTCCGATCTCCGGATCGCGCAGCAGTTTCGCCAGCAGCCGCACGAACACCATGGTGGTCGAAACTTCGCGGCCTTCCGTACCTTTGAAAAATTCTTCAAAGTGAGCTTCATTGACCGGCTTGATCGGTTGGGAACGAACCTTACGTTCCGGCATATAGCCGCCGAGCTGCTTGCGCCGCTCCTGCATGTAGCGGATTTCCGCGCTGTCGTCCGGGGGCCGATAAAACGGCGCGTTGTGTAATTCCTCGTCGGGAATCGGAATGCCAAAGCGCGAGCGGAACATCCGCAGCTCGTCTTCGTTGAGTTTCTTTTGCTGGTGCGTGATGTTCTTGCCTTCACCGGCTTCGCCCAGGCCGTAACCTTTAATCGTTTTCGCCAGAATGACGGTTGGTGCGCCCTTATGTTCGACCGCCGATTTGTAGGCTGCATGTACTTTGATCGGATCATGACCGCCGAGCCGCATGCGGGCCATCTGCTCGTCAGAAAGATGATCGACCATTCGCAGCAAACGCGGATCAGTTCCAAACAGGTTCTGCCTGAAGTACGCCCCGCTCTCGACGAAAAATTTCTGATACTGGCCGTCGGTAATTTCTCCCAAACGCCGCACCAGCAGGCCGTCTCGATCATTCGAGATCAGACTGTCCCAATCGCTGCCCCAGATCACTTTGATTACGTTCCAGCCCGCGCCGCGGAAGATCGCCTCCAGTTCCTGAATAATTTTTCCGTTGCCCCTGACCGGCCCATCGAGACGCTGTAAGTTGCAATTGATCACCCAGATCAGGTTGTCGAGCTTCTCGCGCGAAGCTAATGTGATCGAGCCCAGAGATTCTGGTTCGTCCATTTCGCCGTCGCCGAGAAATGCCCAGACCTTGCCGCCGGTCGAAGTTTTCAGGCCGCGATTTTCCAGATACTTGATGAAGCGCGCATGATAAATGGACTGAATGGGACCCAAGCCCATGCTGACGGTAGGGAACTCCCAGAAGTCGGGCATCAGCCAGGGATGCGGATAGGAGGAAAGCCCACCACCCGGCTTCAACTCGCGACGGAAATTTTCCAGCTTCTCTTTCGGTAGACGCCCTTCCAGAAATGCGCGTGAATACATTCCCGGCGCGGCGTGCCCTTGGAAGTAAACGATGTCGCGATCGCCATTCTCGGTGCGCGCGTGCAGAAAGTGGTTAAACGCCACCTCGTACAAAGTTGCGGCTGAAGCGAAGGTCGAAATATGGCCGCCAATGCCTTCCTGCATTTTGTTCGCGCGGACCACCATGGCCATGGCGTTCCAGCGGACCAGGCTCTTGATCCGGCGTTCCATCTCCTGGCTTCCCGGGAACGGCGCCTGCTGGCGTACCGGAATCGTGTTCTGATAGGGAGTGGTTGCAGTGAAAGGTAGATTGACCCCCGCCGCGCGGCGCGCGTGAAGTTGCAACTGCTGGAGCAACCGGCCCGCCCGCTCCGGCCCGCCCGTGGCCAGGACGTAATCGAGTGAATCCAGCCACTCGCGGGTTTCAAGCACCTCCAGGCCATCATTGTTATTGTTATGATTGTTCGGCGAAGGGGTCGAGGACTGCTGCGGCTCTGTCAATACTGGAGTCTGTGCCAACTCTGACTTCTCCACGTTGTGAATGAGAACATTCCATGATAGAAGATTCCCGAAAATTTTGCTGTGAATCGATTGCGGTTCATCCGCCAGTTTGCCGGAAACATCGTGTGTCTAGATGACGAATTGATCATCTAACGCCAGTAAAAGGAGATATATATGGCAAAGAAAAGTTCCCCCGGGAAGCTGTCCCAGCGCAGAACCTCGAGTGCACCAAAGTGGCCGCGAAATTCAACCTTTCGGAACCGTTACTCATGCTTTCAGTTTGGAATTGGAAGAACCGGTTCGACTGGAGATGACCGAGCAGCTTAACCAGATGCTGGCGGACTCCATGACCCTCCGCGATCTGTACAAGAAGTCGCACTGGCAGGTTGCGGGTCCGACTTTCTATCAGCTTCATCTTCTTTTCGATAAGCACTTTGGCGAACAGGTTGAAATCGTTGACGCCATCGCGGAACGGATTCAGCTTTTGGGCGGCTTGGCGATTGCCATGGCCCACGATGTTGCCGAGACCACCCGCATCGAACGTCCGCCTAAGGGCAGAGAAGAGGTTCCAGTGCAGCTTTCCAGGTTGCTGGATGCGCATTTGGTCATTATTCGTCACTGTCGTGAACTTGCTGAGCGCGCCGACAAACTGGGCGATCAGGGCACAAATGACCTGGTGGTCAGCGACGTGCTCAGAACCAATGAACTACAGTCGTGGTTCCTGAGTGAGCACCTGGTCAACGAACCGCTGGTCCACGCTGATCGGGAGACATCCAAAGCTGCTGACTGAACCAAAGCCTGTTCTCAACAGTTCTCGAACCGTCTGGCGGGCTCGATTCTTTCGTCAAAAGGGCCGCCGAATTGGCGCGAGTCAGGTATACCTCTTCCCGGATCGGGCATCCAAGCATTAGATAAACCGCTCCGGGAAGGGTAAACATGGCGAGTCAGGGCAATGCGGTCCCAATCAGGAATGCCAAAAATGAGCCAATTTCTTGGCCGAATACGGATAAGGTAACGCCACCAATGGCACCCGTCGAAAGCACCGAACCCATCAACGATATCTATCGTGACACTTTGGCCGCCGGGGAACGAGCACTCGGGAGAGCGAAAGAGGAAGTTTCCCAGGCTGCCGCTTCCGCTGTGCGGTCTGTCCGCAGTTTTGCGAATGAACGCCCGCTGCATTTCGTGGGGATCATCGCCGGCATTTCTTTGCTCAGCGGGGTCGCTCTGCGAATCTGGAGGTCGAAACGCTATGCGTGACATCAGAACCGACGACAACTCGCGTAGTCTGGGTGCAATTCTTTCTGAGATTGCCGATGAATTCAAGGAATTCCTGAATACTCGGATTCAGATGATCAAATCTGAATTGCACGAGACTATGTCGGCGCTCACTGTCGCATTGCCGTTGGTGCTGCTGGCTCTGCTTCTCGGCGGCGTCGGCTTCCTGTTGTTGACCGCCGCGGTAGTGGCGATAATCGCTTCGGCTTTTGCTGCAAGTCCGTATGCGTGGTTTTATTCGTTCATTATTGTTGGCGTGTTATGGACCGCTTTCGCCGGCGTAGCTTCGTTCTTCGCCTACAACGAATTTCGTGCCAAAGCGAAATTTCCCAAGCACACGGTTGAAGTTTTGAAGGCTGACAAAGTTTGGATCGAATCGGAAGCGAGGACAAAATATGGCCGAGCTGCCTAGCTACGACCTGGAATTGAAGGCCGCCGACGAACGCCGCCGTCTGCACGGCACATTAGCGGAGCTGCGCAACCGTGTGCATGAAGAGTTGGATGTTAAGAAGCGGGTGCGCCAAAATCTTGCCGCAGTATGTGCGGTGGCCGCTTTGCTAAGCCTCGGCATCGGTTATTCGATCACCGGGATGTTTGTGCGCCACTAATTTCTTCGCTCGAATTTAATCCTGACCCCAGTCCCAGATTTGTGTAATTGCTGGGCGCTTTTCACCCTCGAACTATTTCCTTGCCTAAATCCTCTGGATTTGTTACAAATTCGGAACAATTCCAGCTACGCTGGATTCCCGGCAGAAACATCCAGGATCATTATTCTTGATCGGTTTTCAGAACGCCGAGTTGGGCTCGCCTCCACTTTGTGCTCTCGTGCCTGTCGAAAGTTGTTATGATTTACAGAGCGATTAGAGGTGCCCGCCCATGCTGACAGCAGGCAATACGCTGCGGCAAATGCGTGAGAAGTTAGGTCTCACCATGCGCGATGTGGAAACCGCAAGCGAAAAACTTGCGCGCAAGCGTAGCAATGTAGGCTACTTCGTTCCCATCAGCCGTCTCTCCGATGTTGAAACCAAGGGCATAACCCCCAGCATTTTTCGTCTCTACGCCCTCGCGGTCATCTATCGTGGCGATTTTCGCGGAATGCTGCGCTTGTATGGGGTTGAGCTCGACCTTGAGGTTTCTGATCTGGAAGTAAGTTCGCCTCCAAAATCTCACCTCTCTAATGCCTTTTCAACCGTCGAATTGGCGCATGTCCCGGTTCGCATGGATCCAAGTTTCGATCCCCGCAAGACTTTGAACTTCGGCCGCATGGTCGAACAGTGGGGAACTGTTCCGCTCAAATATTTAGAGCAGTTCTCGAAGACAGGCTTCACTTATGGATACGTCGGCAGCGAAGACTTAACCATGTATCCGATTCTTCCTCCCGGGAGTTTCATCCAAGTCGACGAAACCAAAAATCGAGTGCTCGAGGGTGGATGGCGATCCGAGTATGAACGTCCCATCTACTTTGTGGAAACCCGTGACGGCCATATTTGCTGCTGGTGCACAATCACGCGCGACAATATCATTCTTCAGCCTCATCCCTTGTCTCCGGTTTTGCCGCGGATTCAGCACTATCCCCAGGACGCCGAAGTGATTGGTCAAGTGGTTGGGGTGGCGATGCGGCTCGGGGAGTGGCGGTCGACCTCCGATTTCTCTCTAGACCCAAAAGAGCGTGCAGTACTGAACTAAGATGTCGTGCTGATCCCGCGCCCGGATTACTGGGCAGCAAATCCGCCTCTTGTTTCCCTAATTTCTCCAGATACTCTCCCGCATCCATTCCCGACTTTGCGCCGCTCAATTTGGCGTCATCAAGCAGTGCCCGTAAAGGAGTGCTCAGCACTTCTGACACCGCGGCACGATGGGCTTCCTGAAAGGCGTTTCGTGCCGCTGTCTGCCCATGCAATTTGCTGAATCCCCAGTGCCAGTAATCGCCTCGCGACTTTCGCAACCCCCCTAAGTACTCAAGCTTTTTCAGGCACTCGGTAAGAGCGCTCAAAGTGGTTCCCGACAGGTCTTCGAATGCGGATTTGAGTGTCATTTTGTTCAGCGTTTCATAAACGTCAATTATTCGCGCACTCTGATCAGAACCGGGCCTAGCGGCACATTATCACGGCGAAATTCCTACTTCAACCAAGGAGTTCGTCGTGAAAAAAATGCTTTTGCTTCTTGCTGCTGCTGTCCTTGCCATGTGCGTAACCATTCCACAAGCTGTCGCCGGTCCTAACCCGCTTTGCCCTCCTGGAACAGTCTGCGACTGATCTGCTGAAAACCGATTGTGGGCTGCTGGTGAAAAGGCTAGTATCTCCAGTAGCCCATGCTTTTTGCCAGTTATTATCTGTGGATCGCTCCGCACGTTCTTTTGGCGATATTTGCGGTTTGCCTGTTCCGCCGCGGCCTGCAAAGGCAGTTGCCGATCTTCAGCGGCTATGTTGTTTTCGAATGCATTCAGTTCATAGTGCTATTCGTAATTTCGATGCACTCTCCGTTTCCGCGAGTCATTTATCGCTGGGTACTGGTCTGCGGGGCAGGCATCAGTTCCATTCTGGAACTCGGAGTGATCTATGAACTGGCCAATGAACTGCTTTTTTCTCGCTCCTTATTGGGCCCGATTTTACGGCCGACATTTCGTGTTACACTCGCGGTGCTTGTACTAGGCGCCGCGATTGGTGCCGGAACATTTTCTGATATCAGCTTTGAACGAGTTACCAATCTTTTCCAGACGGTTGACTTCTCCTCGAATCTGATCGAGGCGGGTATGGTGCTTGTGCTTTTTGCCTTCGCCCGAATGTGGCAAGCTCCCTGGCGTAACTGGATCGTAGGCGTTGCGCTGGGCTTGGGGGTATCTGCCTGTATTGATCTCGTCAGTGCCGCCCTACGCGCAGGTTTTGGAAAAAGCGCGTTTGTGGCCGCCGATATCATAGGAATGGCCAGCTTCCATATCTCAGTGGTTATTTGGTTGATTGCCTTGTTCCTCGATCATCGCACGCCGTCGCTTCCCGAAGCTCTTAGGAAAGCCCCGGATCTGGAACTATGGGACCAGGAAGCGAACAGATTGGTGCAGCGATGACAATTGCCGTGGTCTTTGCAATTCTTGGCCTGTTTTGCCTGGTCATAATCATTTATCTGGCGAAGGGCTCGATCGGCCGCAGCAATGATTTGCACCAGCTCTCCGCGCAGTTACGGCCGGTTGACGTTGGCGCGTTTAACAACCTGATTTCCACCAGTGAGCAGGAATATCTGCGTCAGCAGCTGCCACCGCACGAGTTCCACGCCATCCATCGCGAACGCATGGGAGCTGCGGTTGAGTATGTGCGCTGCGCGGCAGCAAATGCGGCGATCCTGATACAACTGGCGGAAGCGGCTCGGCGACAGCAGGATGAACGGGTGAAGCAAGCCGGAGAGAAGCTCATGGAAAGTGCGTTGCGCCTGCGACTCTACGCACTTCAACTGGTACCCCGGCTTTACCTTTCCATGATGGTTCCGGCGATAAGTGCTGAAACCGCAGCCCTGGCTGACACCTATGACAATATGGGCCGACAGGTCACGATCCTAAGCTGCCTGGAATTTCCGACCCACGGAATGGCATCCGCGCTCCGATCATGATTTTGAAGAGGACCGTAATTGCCCTTCTGCTGTGCCTGAGCGGTCTCATCGCTGAATCAGGCTGGGCGCAAAATCCTGCCAAAGCTCCGCTCCGGCGCTCAGAACGTTTTCGCCCGCTTCCTCTCACTAAGTTTTACGACGCTCCCGATCCTTTGCCTCCCGGCAAGCCTGGAGAATTATTTCGCTCTACCGAATTTGACGAATACAATTTGCCCCCCGAAGTGAATGCTATACGCCTGCTTTACCACTCCCGCAGCGCCGCCGGGGAGGACGTCGCGGTTTCAGGGGTGCTTCTGTTTCCAGACACCAAGCCTCCGGCCGGCGGTTGGCCGATTATCGCCTGGGCCCATAGCTGGACTGGAGTCGCGCGAAACTGCGCCCCATCCTTGCAGAGAAATCTGGAGCACGGCCCTTTCCTTGCTATGTACGTGCATCTGGGATATGCGGTGGTCGCAACCGACTATGCCGGTCTCGGCACTTCGTCGCGCAGCGCCTATGCCGATATTTCATCCAACGCGCAGGATGTGATCAATTCGGTCATCGCCGCGCGTAAGGCTTTACCGCAACTCAATCCACGTTGGATTGCGATGGGCACGGGCGAGGGCGGGATGGCAGTGGTGGGTGTTGCGGAACTGGAGGACCCAATCCACGATCCCAATTACCTGGGCAGTGTTGCGATCTCTCGTTTAGGCGACCTGAAAAGCCTGTACGCCTCTGAAAGCCCACTTACTTATAAGCTGCCGTTATTTTTGGCTTATGGAATCAGGACGGCGTATCCCAAATTCGAGATTAAAGAGATGCTGACTCCCACCGGGATTTCGCTTTACCGGACGGTTGCCGAGCAGTGCAGCGAAGGGGAAGATCAAGCTGCATCGCAATTATCGGCTGCGAATATGCTGCAGCCGGGCTGGGAAAATAATCCGTTCGTGCAAAAATATTTTCAGCACAACCGCCTGGGTGACGCTGCCGCTCATGCGCCGCTGCTTGTAGTAGCCAGCCAGGACGATCCAACTATCGAGGAGACCGCGAAGATTGTCACGCGACTCTGCAAGCAAGGAGAGCCCGTCCAATTCGAAACGTTGGCGGAGTCCGATCCCGGCCGCGTGATTGGAGATTCGGCGCGCGACCAGATGGCTTGGGTCCAGTCCAGGTTTGCCAAAGCCCCCGCTCGCAGCAATTGCTCGGCAAAACCTTGAGGGATGCGGGAACTTGCGTTGTGGCAGAAAATAAAGCTTAGCGCTTGTAGGCGGCCATCAGGCCGAGCACAACCGGTAGATAAAGAACCGAGGCGTGCAGCAGTCGACTCGCCATCACTCTCGAGGCTGACTTCGTCAGGTTGATTACGTGATAAAGAAGGAACGCTCCCGCCACGGCCATGGCAATCAGGTAGCCGGGTTTGCTGGCCACCGGCAATATAGTCACCGTCACCAGGATGATCGCGAAACCGAAGATTTCCGCCCGGGTGAAAAGGGAATCGGTGTCAAAGCTGGGTAGCATATGGTAGCCGGCGCGTGCGTAGTCGTCGCGATACATCAGCGCAATAGCCAGAAAATGCGGGAACTGCCACAGGAAAAGGACGGCAAAAAGAAACCAGGATTGAGTATCGATTCTTCCCGCGCCGCCTGCCCAGCCAATCAGGGTAGGCATAGCTCCGGGGATCGCGCCCAGCAAGGTGCACAGCGGGGTGCGGCGCTTAAGCGGGGTATAGATGAGAAGATAGGAGAGCAAGGTTGAGATGGCAAGCAGGGAAGCCAGCAAATTGACTGTGGCCGCGAGATATACTCCGCCCACTACGCTCAACAGGATCCCGAACCGAAATGCCTCGCGCCCGCTCATTCGGCCGGAGGGCAGGGGACGAGTTGCGGTACGCCGCATCTGGCCGTCGTAAACCCGTTCCATCCATTGATTCAGGGTCGCGGTCCCGCTGGCTACCAGCAGCGTGCCCACCAAAGTATTGATCAGCCCGAAAATTCTTAATGGACCGCGGGAGCCGAGATAGTATCCGGCCGACGTGGTCATCAGAATAAGAAGATTGACCTCCGGCTTGGTGAGCGTGTAATAGTCCCGGAGCTTGGAGCTGAAAGTCTGCACGGAGCTCAGTCTATCCGCCTGGCGTGCCGCTGCGATGTTACCACTTGTTGCCAGAGTCTACCCCCTGTGCGTCGCGTCTGACCTGATTGCGCTTCTGATACACCACAAAAATCATTCCCAGTGATCCGAGCGTGGGCGGCAGTACCAGGATCAGTATTCCGCTTTTCAGCGCTGCGATCATTCTAGCGCCCGATGAAGCTGCCTGGGTATAACACAGGGCGCAACTTTGCGAGAAAGCCGGCAGCGGCAAAGCGAAGACGCATAGACTGATCAATGCAATTACCGCCAGCAAAAGCGGCCTTTCGACTCTGAACCTTTTCCGCAATCCCGTCACTCGTGATATCCCTTCAACATCAGTATCCTCACAACGGTGGTCTCTGCAAAGTCTATCTTGAAAACGGCGCGCCGGTCACCATTCGGAAGCTATCCGTCCACCCGTATTGCATGCCCAATAGAACTGCGATCGTGAGGGAGAGGACGACCACCATGAATACTCGCTTCTCCGACCAGAGATGCATGAAAAATAACTGCGCCAGTCCGGCCTCAACGCAGGCCACGATCAGCATCCGGGTCAGCATCTGCGAAGCATCAATGTTCTGATAGGCGATAAAGAATTGCAAGGCGGCCAGCGCCAGCAAGCATACATAAACCGCGACATCCGTGCCCACGCCGTGGGTCAACTGCTTCTGTGCCGCTGCTGTCGTCATATCTTTCGCTCCCGAGATTGGCGTTTTAGTGCGCGAGATTTAATAAATAGACCAATGGCACGACGAACATCCAAACCAGATCTACGAAGTGCCAGTAAAGTCCCAGGACTTCAATATCGTCGGCGTTGTAGCGGCCGCCTTTGTATCTCAATCCCACCACCAGCAGCGCGATCACGCCACAGGTCACGTGGGTCAAGTGCAGGCCGGTCACGCTGAAAAATGAGGCGCCGAACAACGGGTCGCCCCAGGGATTCTTGAACATGCGCATGCCTTCGTCGATCAATCCGATCCATTCACGAATGTGCAGCACCGCGAAGACGATTCCCAGCAGCGCGGTGACCATGATCCAGGTAAAGGCTTTGCCTTTATCTCCCTTTTGCGCGGCGCGCAGCCCAATCAGCATCGTCAGACTGCTGGTCAAAAGCACAAAAGTCATGATCGCAACGTTGGTGATGCTGTGAAACGGCCGCGGCCAGGTTGCGGAACCGTTGCGCACAAACCCGTATGCGACCAGGCAGGCTGCAAAGGTCATGGTGTCGGCGATGATGAATAACCACATCGCCAGCTTTTTGGTGGGAATCGCAAATATCGGTCCCGCCGAAAGAGCCGGTGCGTGGCCTTGAACTGTCAAATCTGCTTGGCTCACTTACGCCCCCAATATTGTGGAGTTACACTTTTACCCAAAGCAGGACCAGCAGGTACACCCAAAGAAGTCCCATAAAATGCCAATAACGAGCGGTCGAGACCAGCTGATCGCGCCGCAACGTCGACTTATGCAGCTTCCTGATCACGTATAACAGGCCGCCCAATCCGCCAAGCACGTGCAAAGCATGCGTGACGGTCAGTAAATAAAAGAAAGAGCTGCTGGGATTGGTCGCGAGATACAGTCCCTCGGCTCGCAGTTGCGACCATGCGACGTACTGCCCGCCAACAAAAAGCAATCCCAACCCAAGTGTGACGTAGAGCCAGCGGGCTGGACTTTGCGCCTGAATTTTTAAGCCGCCCATAAAAGCCGCTACCTGCCGCTGGGCAAGTTCAAGCGTAATGCTGCTCGCCACCAGCAGAAGCGTATTGAAGTAAAGAATCGGAGGCAGCCGAAAACTTTGCCAGTCGATTGCCCCGCCTTTGCGCACCACCAAAGCACTGGTGAATGCTGCAAACATCATGGTGATGGCAAACAGCACTACCCAGATACCAGTTGAAGATGGGGGAGGGGAATAGTCGACGGTCACATGCAGATCCCCGTTTGCCGGTACTAAATTCTTCCATCCGCCGTTACCTGAGCCTCGCTCGGGCCGGCGGCGGGAGTCTATCTTCGGCGGTTCGGGTAAGGTGGTTGCCATGACTCCTCAACATCCTTTCAAGGTACAGCTAAATTCTCTGAAAACCTGAAATCGGTCACGCGGCTACGGTTTATTTTTCATCGCGCGTGGTTGCCACTTGCTCCGGTGAAGTCTGCATCACGTAATCGCCGGTCGAACTCTCTACTCCGTACTGGTACGGATCGTGATAAACCACCGGATGCTTTCCGCCAAAGTTGTCGAACGGCGGCGGAGAAGCGGTGCTCCATTCGAGCGAAGTCCCTTCCCACGGATTCTCCGGCGCCGGCTTTCCCCAAAACCGGCTATAAACCAGGTTGTAAACAAAAATAACCTGAGCCGCGCCGGTAATTAGTGCTGCGACGGTGATGAAGCGATGCACCGGAATCAACGGCGCCATGAAATCATCCACAAAGCTGGCGTAGCGGCGAACATTGCCGACCATGCCGAGATAGTGGAACGGCATGAATATGCAATATGCACCGACAAAACTCAGAATGAAGTGAAGTTGCCCCAGCTTCTCATCCATCATTCGCCCGAACATCTTGGGAAACCAGAAGTAGGTCCCGGCGAAAATGCCGAACATGGCCGCCACGGCCATTACCAGGTGAAAATGGCCGACCACAAAATAAGTCGCGTGCAGCATGATGTCGATGGAGGGCTGTGCCAGAAAGAAGCCGCTGACTCCGCCGCTGACGAACATCGAAATGAATCCGAGAGCGAACAGCGAGGCGCTGTTAATCCGCAACTTGGAACCGTACAGGCTGAACGTCCAGATCAGCACCACGATGGTCGCTGGAATGGTGATGATGAGGGTAGGGAAGGAGAATGCCAGCGAAGAGTACGGATTCATGCCGCTGACAAACATGTGGTGACCGTAGACCATGTAGCTCAGGACGGCTAATGCGGTCATGCAATAAATAAGTACCCTCTGGCTCAACATCTGCCGGCGCATGTTGGTGACAAGCACATGGGAGACGATGCCGAGGCCAGGAACAATCGCGATATAGACCTCAGGATGTCCGAAGAACCAGAACAGGTGTTGCCACAGCAGAGTTGATCCGCCGGAGTGCGGTTGCAGCTGGTCGCTGATCACCAGGTTCGAAGGCACAAAAAAGCTCGTCCCCGCCACATGGTCGAGAATCGAAAGGATGCAGGCCGGCATTAACACCGCAAACGCCGTTAGTCCCATGCAGGAGGTGATGAACCAAGCCCACGCGCTTAAGGGCAACCGCATAAAGCTCATGCCCTTGGTGCGAAGATCCAAAGTAGTGGTGATGAAATTCAACGATCCCAGCAGCTGGCCTATACAAAACAAGGCGATCGACGCCATCCACAGGACCACTCCCAGTCCCTGGCCTGGTCCCGAAATCGAGCCGACTGCGCTCAGCGGAGCATATTGCGTCCAGCCGCCCAGGGTTGGCCCATCGCCGACAAAGAACGACGACATCAATACCAGAAACGAAACACAAGTGACCCAGAACGACATCATGTTGAAGCGCGGGAAGGGCATATCCTCGGCGCCGACCTGGATGGGAAGAAAGAAATTGCCGAATGCCGCGAACGGGGCCGTGGTTAATACAAAGAAGACCATGATCGTGCCGTGCATGGTCATCAATTGGAGATAAAATTCGGGCGTCATCACCCCGCCCGGCGCACCGTTCTTGGAAAGCAATTCCAGCCCCGGAATAGCGGCATTGTTCCAACCCAGGTGGATCCGCATCAGCCAGGACAGGATCATCCCGCATATCGCAGCGATCAGGGCCAGCCCGTAATACTGCTTCCCGATTACTTTGTGGTCCAGACTGAAGACGTGCTTCCGAATGAATCCGGTCGGAGCATGGTGCTGCATGCTATGCGCTGTTATGTCATGCATTCTGATTACCTCGAAAGAGATAACTTCACGTTCGCCAGCTGGAACTCCGCCGGAAGAATTACTGCATCGCCGCTTCTTTCTTTAGCCAATCGTCGAAGTCCTGCTGCGACATCACTTCCAGATATGCCTTCATGTTGTAATGCCCCAGGCCGCATAACTGGGTGCAGACAATTTCGTACTTGCCGATCTTGGTTGCGGTGAAATGCAATGTCACATCTAACCCAGGGACGAAGTCCTGCTGCACGCGCAACTCGCGCACAAAAAAGGAGTGGCCCAAGTCCTTTGAGTGCATAAGCAGGTGAATCTGCTTGTTGACCGGAATCGCCATTTCGGCAGTCACTATGTCATCTTTGGAATCGGGATCGTGCGTCGTATCCAAGCCAAAGAAGTTCTGGTTGGCCTCACTGATTTGATCGGGATGGAGTGGGCCAAACTTGCCATCGGGCCCGGGATAGCGAAAGTAGAAAGCAAATTGCCCCGCCTGTACCTGGATGGGCATGGCGTCAGCCGCCGGCGGACTGAGGTATTGTTCGGCCCAGGCCTTGACGCCAAAAACTCCCAGCGCCAGAACTTCTGCGCCTACCACCAGAAAACCGGCGAGCACCAGACCTTTGGCGCCGATAGGGAAGTTCTTAATCTTCTCCCCAGCACCACGATTGGCGGATTTCCAGATGAAAAAGGCCAAAAAAAACTGGGCCGCAAGAAACGCGATCCCAGCTTCTGCCATGGTTTCCGACATCTGCTCGTCGATCAGATGTCCGTGAGTTGAAATGTCGGCAGGCGCCACCCAAGTGTGCCTCAGGATTGGAATAGCCGACAGAATTGCGATGACAACAATGCAAACTGCGAACAGCTTCGCCATAGCTTCCTCGCCTTGGTCCGTTCCTCGCGGATCGGTTCCCGTAGCCGCCGGACTACGAGCGGCGTGCCGAACTATTTGGACTTGAAAGTAAAGTCAGCCTTAGCTGGGGTTGCGCCCGCAACTGTCACCTTCTGGGTCTGGGTTCCTAACTCCTCCTGCCATGCCGTTACCGTGTAACTTCCCGGAGGAACGCCGTGAATGGTGTAGGAGCCATCTGCGTCAGTGGTCGCGTACGGCCCTTTGACCACTACGAAATATCCATGCATCCAGGGGTGGATGTTGCATTTCACCGGAATTGCCACTTCCTCGGCCTTCCAGGTCTGCACGATGGGCGGAGCTCCAGGCGGCTGCGATCGATTCCACGGAATATTTCCAGTCATGGGATTTGGTTCGGGGTGAATATTATGCGCGGTTTGATCGCTGGTGATCACTTTGTATTCCTGACCCGCATCCATCGCCAGCACGTGAGGCGTGTACATGCAGCCCTTCTGATCGAATACCGGCTCGCTCGACGGCTTTGAAGATGCTTCACTTCCACTCAAGCCCTGCGATATATAGAGCACGACATTCTGCAGCCCCTGGTCTTTCCCAACCAGCACGGTTTCCATCTTGGCCGGATCACTGGCATGGGCCTTGGTGCAGTATGGATCCTTCGACATATCGATGCCGCGCATGTGCGGGGGAGTGCCGGTTAGCTTTACGGTTCCGCTAATGGAGCCTTCAGCGGCGGCGTTTACCTTCTTGTTTAAGCTGAGCGTGCCTACGCCAATCAGAACCAGCGTGGTTAAAATTGCTGCAAACATGGAATATCGTTTGGTCATCATTTTCCTCTCTATAAAAACCGGGCCGGTTTAATTATTGCTGGCTGACCGGCTTCAAATTCAACTGTTTGGCTATTTCTTTTTCCTTGGCATTGTAGGCGTTACGCGGTTGCAAAGTCCGCAGGTAAAACACCAGGTCCCATGCCTCGTCCGGCTTGATATTGTCCGAGAACGACGGCATAGGCGTCCCATCCAGGCCGGTCATGAATATACGATAAATATCGCGATCAGTGCTGCCACAGATTGGACGCGACCCTTCGGTGAAGTTATACGGCGAAATCGGCCGTCCGAGATCGTCGGTGAGCGTAGAGGCCGATGGTCCATTAGCCATACCCTGAACGCCATGGCACTTCCAGCACTGCACCTTTTCGAATATTTCCCGTCCTGCCTGAACCCGGTCTGCGGTCACTGCCGGTTCCGCGGGAATCTGGATGGGAGCTCCAGGTTTCTCGTTCTGCCAGCGTGGAGAATAGTGCTTGATCCACGCCACCAGGTTGGCCCGTTCCTGTCCGGTAAGGGTGTTCCAAGACGGCATGTTGGAACGATCCAATCCGCGACCTATGGTGTCATATAAGTCCTGATCGGTAGGCAAAGTTCCGGTGGGAGTAGAGCGGCACTTGAATGTAGCCAGCTGGAAGTCTCGCGGTTTGGGAGTCAGCCACGGGCGCATTTTCCCCGTTGCCATCCCCCAAATCTCCGTGACAACCCACACAGTAGCGCCGGTAATCGCCGGCTGCCGCCTTCGCGTCGCCAGTAAACTTACCTACGTGACTGCTTGCTGCCGGGGAATTCAGCCACTCATGTTCCTGATTGGTGGTGAGTTGCGCAGAGGAGAGGCCGGCAAATGCCAGCACGGCCACTGCGCACGAGAAGATTGTGATGGATTTTGTACGCATGTGCTCCTCCTTAGAAATCGAAGTCAAAGCCTGACATCAAGCTGCTGCTGGTGACATTACTGAAAGTGACGGGTGAAGTTCCATCTTGCCGCAACCATGAATACTCGTTATGCCAGGCGAAACCTGCCCGGCTGGTCATGATTGGCATATAGCGGAAGCCGAATGTATACATGTCAATATTGCCAAGGTCTTTCGGCGAAAGCGGATTCGCTTGTTGCGACATTCGCTCCCACTCTGAACGTTGAATGAAGATTAGTTGTGGACTGTAAACGTAGTGGGTTTCCACTAAATATCCATTCCAACTTGGCGCCCTGGCGCCCGCGGGAAGGAAGGTGCCTGGGGTATTGTTTCCTGCCGGAGCTGCGCCGTCAGGGAAGTCGCCGTAGCCGGCGCCAAACCACGCGCTGTCCCAGCCATGTTGGGTCACTACCTGGAAATCCAACTTGCCGAAGTAGAACTGACCCACAAACCCTTCCCGATTAAATGGCCGATTTACCCGTCCGGAACCGGGGATTGTTGAGCCAGGATCCTGGGTCCCGCCATTGGTCAGATAGCCAGTTGGCGCTTCCCCAATCATGGCATAAAATCCGACGCGGTCTGTGCCCAGCTTGCCCACGTCGAACGCCTGGCTCGCAGTGAAGAATCCGCTGTAGGAATTGCCATACGGCAGGTTTACACTTCCATCGTTCGAACTAATCAGGGCCGCCGAGTAACGGGTGCGATCGTTGAGCGAGTGCCCCATGACTTCCATGCCGAGTTGGTTGTCGCCGATCTGGCCGAAGATATTACCATCTCCGACCGGTATGAAGTGATACGTCTCGTACACCCCGGAAATGGGCGTGAGGGTCAAAATCCGTTTTTCCGAAACCAGGTTGTCAAGCTCGAACTTACCAAGTTTGAAATTGAGCCATGAACTCCCGAGAATATTGTCAAATCGGCCCATTACGGTTTCAAAGTGGAAGGCGCCGGTCGGATCGGAGGAAGGCAAGACGTAAAACGAAATGTTCTTATCGATAGTGCCACCGGTATGAAAATCAAGGCCGCTTAGATCAAATCCATTGGTTGTCACCTGAGCTTCGCCTGCGCCAACTCCCGCCGGGGTATCAACCTGCGACTTTATCGCTACTTTCTCGATGCCAGTAAGGAATAATGCGGAAGGTTACCGGCCAATAAGACGGGTTCTGCCAGATCGGAGCGTCCCGGTCGTTCATCAGCTGATAGCCGTTGTCTTTGAACTTCTGTCCAAAGTAATTCAACATCGGCCAGGCTTCATGGCAAGCCGAACATCGCAAGCCATATTTTCTGGCGAATGCAGGAAGGGCGTTAGCGGTGCTTGATAGAGCAAGGACAAAGGTTGCGGACAACAACAGGCCCGTAACTGTCCTTCGGGAAGAAGCCATTGCGATCCTCCTGGAGATGATTTCATCCCCACAGTAGACTTCTGTTTCGACCCCAAAGAGCGTATAAAGTAGAGAGTGTGAACAGCTGCTGTTTGTAGCACTCTCGTTACGACGATGTCAAGAATATGTAAAAATTCTGTCATAGCATCCGAATCTTCGAAGGCACGTTGGAAGGGTCGTTTATCTGCTGCATGAATTGACTTTCACCCTGATTTCACGGTATGAAAACGCTAAAGCTATGCTGCGCCAACAACTATCGTTTCACGATGTAAATGTTTGTAATCGGCATTGCCGAATTCCACGAAGCTTTGCAACCTGGCTTCTGACTGCGGTGATTTTCTGTGCTGGTCCGCTGGCTGCCAAATCCAAAGAGGCTCAGGATTATGGGCCTGGCTTAAGCGTCAAGGTGCCTGTCCCGGAGCAACAGCTGCTGCAGGCGGTTCAAGATGTTGTTGCCGATGGCATTATTCAGGGCAGCAAAGAGTACAACAAAGACGAATATATCTCCGGGGCCGAGGCCGCCGACTCGACTCACGTCTTCCCCAAATGGACTGGACCTGGCCAGGTCTTTTACAAAATCAAGCGAGGCGCCCTCGATCCCAGAAACTTCAAAGATACGAACGATTCCGGGACACTTGCGGTGAGTTATATTGTCCAGCCGGCCGATGCAGGGAATACTTTTCTGAAGATCGATGCCATATTCACCGACGACTTTCATCATCGGGATCACCTTTCGAACGGCTCCGTCGAAGGCGCCGAATACAAAGACATCCAGGACCACGTCGCAGTTATGCAGTTGAAAAAATCTGAGGCGGTCGAGGAAGAGCAACGCCGTCAACAGCAGTTGGCCGCCCAGGAACTCGAACGTAAGCGCAAACAACAGAAGATCGATAAGACCACGGCGCTGCATCCGGACGAATCCCTGCAGCAGCACATTGACCGTCTGCGTCATGACGTGGAGCGCCAGGTGAAATCGTCAGGCAGCCAACTAAAGTCCGCTCCATTTCAAAGTGCCACCAGCCTGCAGTCGCTGCCCGCAGGTACGCATGTGGCGATCCTGATTTCCACTCCGTATTGGTACGGAGTGGAAACTGAAAACGGCCAGCATGGATGGATTCATCGCAGCCAGTTGGAGCCGCTGCCGTGATTGTTCGCTGGGGCGGTGCAATCCTATTGCTGTTTGCCGGAGTATTTTGCTGCGTCGCAAAATTCGCCGCGCGAAAAAATCTTCCCTGCGCCGGTTTCGAAAATCCAGGCCGCGCTAAAAAATCTTCCCGGCGGAACCTCAGGTTCGTTGCCGGTTCTGGATGGCTTCGTGATTCCGGGCGCGCGAAAGCTCGATTCATATCAGCGCCCCTACTATCAGTGCTCGGTACGCATCACCCCCGCGGCGTCGGGAGGCTCTTTGGTGCGGGTGGTCGCCAAGATCACTGCCTGGGACAACGATCCGGCACATTCCGGCTACGAGGTTCTTCCGTCAAATGGTCGCGTGGAATCAGATCTGCTCGATCGACTGCAGGAGCGGCTGGCCGGGGACCCGAGCAGTCAATCGGCAAAATCCGCAAGTTCTGCGACGACGTCGAATGCCGGAACCCCGGCTGCCCACGCTTCACCTGCTCCTGATATCTCTGCTCCCATGCCGCAATTCCGCGGCTCCGCGAGTATGGGTCTCTCCTCTGCATCGGGAACTAAAGACAGCTCGGACCCTGCCCTGGAGCAGGAAGCGCGCGGATTAGAAGACCTGGTGCGCAATCAGTCTCATCCCACAGATCTCATTGCGGTGAAAGAGAATCAGACGCCGGTGCTACAGGATCCAAGTGCGGACGCGAAGTTGCTCTTCCTGGCCAGCGCGGAAGATGAATTCGAAGTGCTGGATAAAAATCCCGAGTGGGTGCACGTCCGCATCAGCGGGCTCTCACGAGGATGGTTGCGGCGGACCGGGGTTGAAATGCTGGATGGTTCTGAGAGCGCCAATGATTTGACCGCTCCTCCGCCCGCGCCGGCCGCAGCGTCCAAGCCTGCGTCGTTGTCTTCGTCGTTGTTTTCTATCAGCAGCGAGGAACAGGGAAGTTTTCCCGGCGACTGGGCCCCGCTGAAAGGCAAAAGCGTAAAGATTGTTTCCATTCAGCAGGCTATCGGTACCGGCAGGATCACCAGCCCGCAGGACAAAATGCGCTTCGCGGAAGGTCTTTTCAAAAGCGAAAGCATGGAAAAATCTTCTGCCGGTTTAGTCCTCATCTTTGACGCCGAAGATGGCGGCATGGTGGCCGCTCCCCAGTCGGTGCTCGATAAATGGAAGAACGGCACACTCACCGAGCAGGCATTGTGGAAGCAATGTTATCTCGACCCGCCGGAGATTCTAGGCGCCGTCAACTAGTGCTTCCAGTTCCACACCGGATTGCCCTTGTCGTCGCGCAAGATCAGCGTGTCTGTGCCTTTCACCACTTCGCGGGCGAGAATCATGTCGGCGTCACCCTGTTTGACCTTCGATCCGGTGAACGCGATCTCGTCGCCCTTAGCGAAGATCACTCCCATGTCGTTGATGTAGGACTGCGGGCACAGGTAGATTTCGAATGTATCCGTACCGCTTTTGATCGTCAGGTAGGCAATTTCTTTTTCTTTTCCCTTGGGCGGAATCTTCAGGTCCTCGATAGTGCCTTTGAATTTCGCCTCGGTCGACGCGTTGTATTTTGGCGCAGCTTGGGCAGCGGAGAAAGCGCTGGACACCAATACCATTAAGAGAGCGATGAGAGTTGCGCGAGCGTTTGCGGGATGAAAAACCATGATCTGACCTCCTCGCACGAAGAGCGGAAGTCAGTCGCAGGAGCTGTAGACGACGCAGTCCGTTCTTCCTGCTGGTATTCGAAGTCGAAAACCGAACTCATAATACTCCTGCGGCTGTGGCGAAAGTAGCGGAAATTAGCGGGGGACTCGCCGCGTGCAACGGTCCGAGACGCAAGCACATCTCAGTCTGTCGCTTTATGCGAGGGGATTATGGCTAAGAAGAACCAAAGAGTGGTTGCCGCTCCCACCGTCCTCAAGCCTTTCGACCCGGACGACAAATCCAGCATTCAGGTCGTGAGGAAACTCCCAAAGGATCCAGGAAAAGGCGTAATTTTGTGCGCCGCATGAATTCTGCATCCTAGCGAATGCGAAGTCGCATATCGTATTTGTAAAATCTGGCGAAGTGAACCCGAACGAAGCCGTTATCGTGCGTTTCTACAATTGAGGAATGGAATGAACAAAAATGGAATGAATAAAAAGGAAATCGAATCGCCGAAGTTGACGGCTAATTTCCTGGTTTGGATAGGATTATTCGTGCTGCTGATGGTTCTGGTCGCCCATTATGTTTTTAAGTTTTTCTAGGCGCAGCTCGAAAGAAACTGGAGGCGCGGGTCGGAATCGAACCGACGCATAAAGGTTTTGCAGACCTCTCCCTTACCACTTGGGTACCGCGCCCTCTTGGGATATTAAACTAGCGTCCTCAGCCGAAAAAGTCCAACTGGCGGGACCGGTGAAATTCTGGAGCGGGAGACGGGATTTGAACCCGCGACTTCGACCTTGGCAAGGTCGCACTCTACCACTGAGTTACTCCCGCTCGGCAGACAAATTATAAACTAGCTCGCGACTCGTCTGCGATCCAACCATCGAAGATCAATAGGCAGCCAAGATTTCCTTTGTGAAGCTTGGCGTCCTTGGTGGTTGCGATTTTGCTTTGATCTCAATGGGCCGACCACTGCGGATCTTTTTCCGAAGCCACAATTTCCCCATCCCGCATGTGAATGATGCGGTCGCCGTAGGCCGCGGCCGCGGGATTGTGGGTGATCATCAGCACGGTCTGGCCTAATTCTTGATTGGAGTGGCGCAACATGTTCAGCACGATTTCTGAATTCTTGGAATCCAGATTGCCCGTCGGCTCGTCGGCCAGCACGATTGCCGGGCGATTGATCAGAGCCCGCGCCAGAGCCACACGTTGCTGCTCGCCGCCGGAAAGCTCTGATGGCCGGTGCTTGAGCCGCTTCTTGACCCCCAGCAGTTCGACGATCTTGTCAAAGTAGGCGGGATCGCGGTCGCCGTTCTTCCCGGCGATGTCAATCGCAACCTCGATGTTCGATCGCGCCGTCAATGTTGGCAGCAGATTGAATTTCTGAAAGACGAATCCAATTTTCGATTTGCGCATGCGCGTGCGCGCCGAATCGGAAAGTTTCGTGAAATTTACGCCATCGATAATGACGTTGCCGGAATCGGTTCCCGCCAGCCCACCTAAAACATAGAACAGCGTCGACTTGCCGCTGCCGGAGGGCCCTACGATGCTTACGAACTGCCCGCGCGGGACCTCGAACGAAATTCCGCGCAGGGCCGGCACTTCGATCTTGCCGATGTGGTAGGTCTTGTGAAGGTCAACTGCTTCGATAATCGGAGGCATTCAAAGCATTGATCTTACAACAATAGCTGAGGTCGACCGCATGCCAAAAAAGGGCCACGGGTCCGACGGACATCCAGGGATCGAAACCGAAGGCTTAAATCCGAGGGATCCGCGCGAATCCGCAGCTGTCATTTTAGAGAAGCTAAGCGGAGGCAACGTGGTGAGGGGCCGCCTGGGAGTTTATCCGCGGATGGGCCCGCTTGGGCCCGCGCTTGCGGACCAGCAGCAGCCGGATGCGCTCCAGCAGTTCGACCGGCGCATACATTCCTTTCGCCAGGAAAAGGTCAGCGCCGGTTTCGCGCTCATAAATCTTCACTTTTCCGGAGAGAAGAATGGCCGGAGTTTCAGGGGATATTTCTTTCACTCCTTCGATGAGCTTGGAGCCATCGAAGCCAGGCATGATCAGGTCAGTAAGCACCAGATCAACTCCGCCCTGGCCGAAGCGCTGCAGAGCCTGTTGCGCATCGTTATACGCCAGCACCCGGTAGCCTCGGGTTTCCAGCATTACTTTTCGAATGGAGAGCGATTGTTCGTTGTCATCGACGCAGAGGATTGTACGTTTTGGTTTCATCGGCCTTCCGGGTACGCGTGAAAAATGCCGCGCGATAAAGTTTTAAGATTTTCGTTGATGAATTTTCGACTAGAGCGGAATGAATCCTATCGCCGCCAGAGACCCGTGTAAAGTAACGTCAACGCCAATGCGAAATTTTCAGCTTGAAAGAATTCGCCGCATGTGCCCGACTGGATTTTTTGCGGAATTCCTGCCCTGTGCATTTAAAAGGAAAGTTCTCCGCGCAAAACTTCAACAACATTTCCACCGACCCGTACATTAACCACTCTGTCATTGTCCCGCGAGGCACGAACAAAAATTCGGCTGGGACGCTTCATCTCTACGCCCTGCTCGATGAGCACATGCTCCTCCGGCTTCGCGACTCGGTGCTGCACCATCCAGGCGGCAGCGCATCCCGATGCGGAGCCCGTCGCTGGATCTTCACCGTTGTAAAACAGCATGCGGGCGTGCAAACGGGCAGCGGGATCGACGGTTTCGCTGCACACGCAGAAAAAAAATTTCGCGCCGGAGGCGCTGAGATATTCGGATGCCCGCGACTGATCAATCTGCAACCGTTGAATCTGTTTCAATCCGCGCAGTGGAAGAATTGTAAAGGGAACTCCGGTCGAGACCGTCTGAATCGGAAGATCCGGATCAATATCGCCCGCAGGAATGCCCGTGACTTCGGCGATCTTCTTCACCTCGTGAATCTGTCCGAATACCGGATCGTTCTGCCGCATCTCGCCGAACGCAGGTTGGCCAGGCCCCTCTTCGAAGGTCACGGGAATAGTTCCGACGTTCAATTCCAGTTTGATCTCCGCCGCTCCGCTGGTTCCTCGCAATGCGAAAGCCGTGCCCAGCGTGGGATGCCCGGCAAATGGCAACTCTTCCTGCACGGTAAAAATGCGCACCCGGGTGCCGCGTTCTTGCTCGGTTGCGGCGTCTCGCGGCAGAATGTACGTTGTCTCCGACAGGTTCATTTCTTTTGCGATGGCCTGCATTTCGTCATCGCTCAAACTTCGGCCATCAGGAAACACAGCTAATGGATTGCCCTCGAGAGCGCGTGAAGTGAAGACGTCGAATTGGGTGAAGGGAAGCCGCCGCAGGGGAGTCATGAATATTGGACTGAGAAGCTGGCGCCTGTGTTGCAAAATTTTCAGCGCGTAGGCCGACTCCGCGTTTGACGCTGAGTTTCACGCTGCGTATGCTAATTGCATGCGAATCAATCCGGCCTCGGCCTGCATCTGTTGTTGTATATGGCCGCCCGGATGTGTGTAGCGCAACCGAGTTTGCGAACCCCATCCGGCGAAACGGATGGGTTTTGTTTTTTCTGACCGAAATCCCATGGCCAGCAAAGTTTTTCGTTGAGATCGGGCGTTTGACCCGGCAACACACTTTCTGAACAGGAGAAACCATGAGCACCGCAACTGTACCCCCCGTCACGTCGAGCGTTCCCCGTATCAATGACACAGCTCCCGACTTCACTGCCGATACCACGCAGGGCACAATTCATTTTCATGATTGGATTGGCAATGGTTGGGCAGTGCTGTTTTCGCATCCGAAAGATTTCACCCCGGTCTGCACCACCGAGCTTGGCGCTATGGCCAAGTTGCAGCCTGAGTTTGCCAAGCGCAATACCAAGATCCTGGCGCTCAGCGTCGATCCGGTCAGCGATCACACCAAGTGGCAATCGGACATCGAAGAAGTTCAGGGCGCGAAGGTGAACTATCCCATGATCGGCGATCCGCAATTGAAGATCGCCAAACTCTACGGCATGTTGCCCGCGGCTGCCGGTGACAGCTCACAAGGACGCACTCCCAATGACAATGCCACTGTGCGCACGGTGTTCATCGTCGGGCCCGATAAGAAGATCAAAATGCAGCTCAGCTATCCCATGAGCACCGGCCGCAACTTCGATGAAATTCTGCGCGTGATCGACTCGCTGCAGCTCACTGCGAAACATCAGGTCTCGACCCCGGCCAACTGGAAGCCGGGCGATGACGTCATCATCGGCGGCGGAGTAACAAATGAGCAGGCGAAAGAAAAGTATCCTGAAGGATGGAAGACGCCGAAGCCGTACATGCGAGTGGTGCGCCAGCCGAAATAATCGCGCCCTCGACCGCGAAAATAAGGCCACAGATTCACATGGATTTTGACTGATTGAATCAGTGGTATCCGTGCGAATCCGTGGCCGATTTCTTTCTGGCTGAATTTCGCCTCAGGATTTGGGAGAAGTTGCCTCGGGTTCGGCTTCAACCGTTACTTGAACTTGGGCGCCTGGCTTCAGGGCCACCTTGCGGCCTTTCTCGTCGATCAGTGTGTTCTCGATTCGAATTTCCCGGTACAGATGATCTGCGCCTTCCACGGCAATCTGCGCTTTTTCCGGAGCCCCGGCGTACGGCGGCTTGATAATTTTTTCCACGAGGGCGGGCATGCTCGCGCTTGAATTCTCAGCCATACTTCTCCTTGGTTTCACAGACAAGGTGAACTGCTGACTTCAAATTTAGCAGGATCACGGCTCGTTTCCAAGCCCGATGTGCCACTTGGCTCTCAGTTAAATTTGGTGACAGCTGACTGGCTGTCCAAACTTGACTCTCTTAGCGTTCTCAGGACTTTCTGCGATCTTCGCGGTTAAAAGCTTTAATGCGCCGGATTCAAAATCAGTTTCTGTACCCGCCAGTTCAGCAGCTCCGCCACATAAAGTTCGTTCTCTGAAGGACAGGCAATCTCATGGATCCACCCAAACTGCTTCAGCTGTTTGCCAGACTCCCCCAGGACGCCCAGAATTTTCCCTTCCAGCGTCAACTTATAAATCCTGCCGGGATACGCGTCGGCAGCATACAAAACTTGTCGCGGCCCCGGAGTAATGCAGATTGCCCAGGGCGCACCCGGCGCCATCACCTGATTTCCGGTAATCGGCAGCCTGGGTTTGTTGCCGATCGGCGGCTGCGCGTTTGGATCGAACGGAACGTCAATCGTGATCTGCCGCAGGAATTTTCCGTCGCCGTCAAACACCTGTATGCGCCGGTTGCCGCGATCGGCCACGTAGACGTGGTCCGCCGCATCCACCGCAATGCTGTGCGGCTGCAGAAATTGGCCCGGCCGGTCTCCCGGTTCGCCCCAAGACTTCACCCAGTTGCCGTCTTTGTCGTACTTGGCCACTCGCGCATTGATGTATCCATCGCTGACATAGCTGTTGCCCGCCGAGTCCCACGCAATGTCGGTCACCTGGCGAAACATTCCATCCACCGGCGGCAGCGGTGGATGCGGATGCTTCAACGGGCCGGTCTCTTCATCCGATGCCTCCTGTTTGCGCCCAAACACCATGGCCACGCGCGCATCGTGGTCGAACTTCACCACGACGTCGGAGCCCTTGTCCGCTACCCAAATGTTGTCATTGCGATCGACCTTCACCGAGTGCGCGAATGACCAGCCATAAAGGTTGTGGCCGATCTCGCGAAGGAAGCGCCCGTTCCCGGAGAACTCGAGCAATTGTGCGGCCGCTGCCCCATAAGCCGGTCCGGTAGTGTTCCCGCGGGAGAAGACAAAAATATGCTGGTGCGAATCGACGGCCACGCCCGCGACCTCACCGAAATACATATCAGGCGGCAATTTTAGGAAATCAGGCACCGATTGAAACTCAATCCTGGGGACGGATGCCTCCTGCGCGAAAGCGCAACTCGCCAGCAACAGCAGCAACGCAGCACAAATCTTCATGGGATCTCCCTGAGCAAAAAATCAATTTTATACATGAAGCTGGTGCCTCATTCTTCCCGCATTTGCTAAGCGGGGAATTTGAGCTTGTAGGGAAGAGGGCGGACGATCGCTTTACAAAATCGGATGCCCCACCCTTGTGTGTGATACTCGCGCGGAATGAGGGCTGAACGCCAGGGATTTAATTCGCCTCCGATCTGCCTTTCGGAAACTGCCATCTAACCCGCGTGCCTAGATCCACGAATCCTCTCCCTAACTCCAGCATCTCCGAGCTGCTGGCCCTGGCTGCTGAAAATGCGAAGATGCCGTTGCAGAAGGCACTTCGCAGGGCGTCGCGAAAGGCTTTGATGTGGCCGGAAGAAGCGGCGGTCATGGTCAAAGAAGATCGGTCGCTGACCGAGTTGGCGGGCGTCGGACCGTCGTTGAACAAGATTATTCGCCGCTGGATCGACGATCCACCTGACGTCCCTGCGCCGCCTGAAATCCGCGCGCACTTTTTTACTTTGACCGAAGCGCGTGCGGCACTGGCCGAACAGCCTGCCTGGTCGGCGCAGGTAAAGGGCGACCTGCAGATGCACACTCAGTGGAGCGACGGCTCGGGCACGGTCGAGGAGATGGCGCAGGCGGCGGCCGAGCGCGGCTACGAATTCATTGCCATCACCGATCATTCCAAGGGACTGAAAATTGCCGGCGGAATCAATGAAGAACAGCTGCAGCAGCAAAGCGAGGAAATTGCCGCCGTCAACGCCAGCTTGCACTCAGGCGGCCAATCGGTTCGCCTGTTGCGCTCGGTCGAGCTGAACCTAGATCCGCGGGGCAATGGCGACATGGAGATCGAGTCGCTGAGATCTTTGGATCTGGTGCTCGGGTGCTTCCATTCGTCGCTGCGAAAAAAAGACGACCAGACCGGTCGCTACCTGGCCGCGCTGCGCAATCCGGATATTCAGATTCTGGGCCATCCGCGTGGGCGAATTTACAACTTTCGCCTCGGTCTGACCGCCGACTGGTCGCAGGTTTTCGACCTCGCCGCGGAACTCGACAAAGCCGTCGAAATCGATGCCTACCCCGACCGCCAGGATTTGAGTCTCGACCTGCTGAAGCTGGCAAAAAAGTCCGGCTGCCGGATTTCGCTCGGCACCGACTCGCACGATCCTCTGCAAATGAGATTCATGGAGTACGCTCTGGCCGCAGCTGTGATGGCGGGAATCAAGCGCGAGCGAATTTTAAACTTCATGTCTCGGGATGAACTGCTTAGCTGGGCAGCGCAGGTTCGCGGCCGTTAATTCGCGTCAGCAATCAACGCCGCAGTTTTCCGTTAATCTGTTACAGGCGTGGAAGCGCAAGGGGTCCGGTGACTCTCGCGGTCTTCAAAACCGTAGATCGTTATCTCTGATGGCGATGGTGGGTTCGACTCCCACTCGCTTCCGCCACTTCGAGCTCCTTCGGCGTCGCTGGGATTCAATTCCGTAATGAAGTTGGTCTTGTAGGTCACGGGGGCGCCCGCCGTACTGCGGTCCTCGTTATAGATGCCACGACGGGCTGCTGGTCTACGCTGCTCGCAACCTCTATGGTTTCGTCGCTTAAGTTGACTTATGGAAGATGACGACATTTTCGCTGGTGCGCCGCCGCCGCAGAATCGCAAAAATCACAATCTGCGCCACCAATGCGGCGGTGCTGTCGAGGATGACATCGCGGAACGGTGCCCGTCCGTGACGGCAGAAACGTCTGGTGAAATTCATCGAGCGAGGCCACCAGCGCTGTGCCGGCAAAGGCCAGTGTGGCCCATTGCAGAGCACCAGCGCGTGCTCAGCCGCGGAAAAGTGGCGCGCCACGACCGGAACAGAAGAATGCTCAAAGTCGCGTAGCCGACGAAGTGGCCGGTCTTCCGGATAATCATGTGCAATATCTCAAACCGTTGGGGAGTGACACCGAAGAGGAAATGGAAGATCGGATAAAGAATCCGGCTAGTGTGTTTGCGGAACCCAGGTTGGAAGATTCGACGGCAATTACCGCCAGCCAAATGACCGACGGCAGCCACACCTTTAAAATTCGTTTGGTCAGAGGAAGTCAATCGCGAAACTGATTCTAATCCTTGGGCGGCACTTCGATTCAATCTTCCAATGAAGACTGTCGATCATATTCTCAATCAACGCGATGTTTTGTCTGTTAGTAATTAGAGTTGCCATCAGAGGGACCAGGGATGAATAACGGTACAGCGGTGAAGAAGTGCTCCCAGTTGCTGCTTCTTGCCGCGCTCACGATGGTGTCAGGCGCTGGCTACGCCCAGTCGAACTCAGGCCAGGACAGCGATTCCGCACGCGTTCTGGCGCTGGAGACGCTGTGGAACCAGGCCGAGGTGGCGAAAGACGCCTCTGCGCTCGACCACCTGTTGGCCGACGATTTTATTTATGTCGACATCGACGGCAGCCTGCAGAACAAGACCCAGTTTCTCGACAGCATCCAGCATCCGCCGCAGCAGATTGAAATCATCGGCAACGATACGCTTAAGACCCACCTGTATCGCGACACCGTCATCGTGAGCGGCACATATCACGAAAAGGGAACCGCAGCCGGCAAGCCATATTTCCGCCGCGGCCGATTCACCGATACCTGGGTCAGACAAGGAAGCAGTTGGATGTGCGTGGCCAGCCACTCAACCCAGATCCCGCGTTAGGCTAGTAGACGGGCTGATAGATTGTCCAATTTTTTTCGCGCGCCTGCTTCTCCAGATCAGGATTGGGATTCACTGCGACCGCGTACCGCGCCATGGCGAGCATGTCAGCGTCCCAGCGCGAGTTGCCGAAGGCCACGTCCGGGACCTGTTTTATCACTTCAAGTATTGCTTTAGGTTTCCCAGGCCCTGAAGGCAGCCGGGTGAGCTTGCCGGTGATGATTCCGTTTTTCACTTCAGCCGAGGCCGCGAGTATCTTCTCGGGATCGATGCCGACATGTCGCATGGCTTCGCGAATCACCCACTGATTGGTTGAGGAGACCGCCCACACGTCACATCCCTCCGCTTGCAGTCGCGCGATCAGTTCACGCATTTCGGGGAAAATTCGATGAACATAGTTTTCTTCGAAGAACTGGCGTCCCAGCGCGATCACGTCGCTCTCTTTCAACCCCTGATGCAGGGTCACCATTTCGCCGCACATATCGTCCTCGCCCACTTTGCCCGCACGGTAATCGGCGTAGCGGCCGCGCGCCCAGCGGACGATATCATCGGACACCACGCCGCGCTTGAGTTCCCAGTCGAAGAAGCCTTCGCCGGCATCGCCCGACCACAGTGTGCCATCGCAATCGAATACAGCCAGCCGCGGTTTCAAGCTAATGACTGAATCGATAAATGAAGAGGCCCGCGCTGCCGGTTTCATCGCGACTCTCTGCCGTTGGCTTTTAATGTGAAGCGCTCGTCCATGGGGGCTAAGGGCAAAGCTTCGCGTCCTTTGTGTTTAGTTTTTTTATCTAAACCAAAAACTCACTAACCACGAAGACACAAAGTTTACGAAGAAAATTCTCGTCTCATATCTGGAAGGACGAGCCGAGCCCGGCGTAATCTCCGGGCGTATTGATGTTCATGGTCACTCGCGAATCATCTACTGGAAAATAAACAATGCGTTTTTGATTAGCGTGCTCGATGTCGCGGGCATTGCTCGTTACCGGGGACGTAATGATAATTTCGATCATTTCTGGTCCGATCAAAATCGGATGACCGTGTTTACCTTCAAATTCCGGAACCACGGTCCATCGGCTGTGATCTCGCTTCTGAAATGCATCGACCAATTTCGCAAGCGTTGCCGCCTTCGCCGGTGGGCGATCGACCAGGCTGATCATCGCCGCGTCTCGTCCGCGATTGATCACCTCGTGCACTCCCGTCTGTAGCGAGCTGAACTGCCCCCGTTCCGGATCAGGATTGCGCGCGAAAAAAGCTCCGCAAGAGTACGCGACCGGCCGCACCACGGCTTCATTGTTTCCCCCGACCACAATGACCATGTCGCAATAACGCCCGAGAGCCTCAATGGCTGCCGAAAGTAGCGTCCCACCGGTCAACAGTCCCGCCTGCGGAAGGATGCGCGCTGATTCAGGCGGCCAAGGCAACAATGCCTTGTCCCTGCCCATGCGGGAGGATTCCCCGGCCGCGAGAATGACTCCCCCTATTCCCATTTGTTATTCCAGTACTTCGCCGCTCAACAACTTCCCCAGATTACCGGCCAAACAGCGAATGCCGATATAGAAGTGCGCAAACTGGGCATAAACCGCGCTCACTTCATCAAAGCGCATTTCGTAGATCAGCTTCTTGAACACCAGCGGATCGTCGGCAAACAAATCAACGCCCCACTCCCAGTCATCAAATCCGATAGAGCCGGTGATGATCTGCTTTACTTCGCCGGCATAACGCCGTCCGACCAATCCGTGTTCGTTCATTTGCCGGGCGCGCTCTTCCATGGGCAAGGTGTACCAGTTTTTCTCCTCGCCTCGGCGGCGGTCCATGGGATAGAAGCTGACGTAACGGGCTTTCGGAATTTCGGGAAACAGTCGCGGCGCATGGCCTCGCGCTGCCGGTCAAGGGTCTCTTTGACGGCGCGATTCCACTCCTCTGAATGGGGTTCGATGCCTTGCTCCGTCAGCTCCCGATAAGTCTTCAGGCTCGATTCGTAAAGCCCGAGCTCAATCACCGATAAATAGGATGTCGTAGGTTCCAGGTAATCACTCAACCTCAACTGTGCCAGTTTCATTTCGGCCCGGTTCAGATCGTCGAACGAATTGCGGAAGTGGACCAGCATCAGGTCGCCCTTGTGGCCAATCAGCGAGTACAGCGCCGATTGCCCGGACGTGCCCTGTTCCCACTCGCCAAGCAGTTTCGCCGCTTCCTGTGCGATTTCGTTCTTTTCGGGAGCGCCAAGCTGTCGCCACGCCGACCAGCGAACTCGCATCATCTGGTGCAGGACGCTGTAGCCTTCGATAGTCAGCGGTACCGGGGGCATCTCCGAGGATGCGACTTGCGGACGCGATGCGCGGTTCATGTACATACGATTTTCAACTATTAATAAAACATATCACGTCGCGCGAGGAATTAACGCCGCCTGCGGCCCGATTTGAGCAGAAATAGATTTCCGGCGTTTTTAGCGATATGCGGGAAGCACTTGGATCCGTCGCCGCAAAGGCAACGAACGCTCCAACGCGCAGTGCACATCCTTCGTTTATCGCCTAACGCGCGGCGGGAAGCTTCGACGATTATCCCTGAGCGGCAGCGGCAGCCTTGTGCCCGACCATGACCGCATCCTGGAGTTGCTGGAAGAGGTCGCCCACGGCAGCCGGCGAGTGCGACATGAAGATGGTATTGCTCCTGTCCTGGGTGCCGATTTCTTTGATGGTATCGAGATATTGCGTAACCAGGACCAGCATCATCACATCCTTCGCGCTGGTTCCTGCAACCGCCGCTGAAAAGGTTTCCACCGACGCTCGCAGTCCTTCGATAATCGCTTTGCGCTGGTTTGCAATTCCCTGACCCTGCAGCGCCTTGCTCTCGGCCTCAGCCTCAGCTTGCTTCACCTTCAGAATTTTTTCGGTTTCACCGCGCGCGCTGGCTGCTACCTGTTCACGCTGGGCGGCATTGATTTCGTTCATTGCAACTTTGACCTTTTCGTCCGGCTGAATATCGGTGACCAGCGCCTGATCGATCGCGTAGCCATAGGTCTGCATCACGTCATCAAGGCCCTGCTTGATGGCGACAGCGATATCGGCTTCCTGCAGAAATGCATCGTCCAGATTCATCTTCGGAACATGTCCAAGAATCACGTTGAAAACGTATGAGGAAATTTGCTGATGCGGATTCGCCAATTTATAAAACGCCTCGTAGACCTTGGTCGGAATCACGTGATATTGCACCGACACCGGAATCTTGACGAAGACGTTATCCTTCGTCTTGGTTTCAACATCCAGCGCGAGTTGCTGCACACGTAAATCGATTCGGGCAGCAATCTGGTCAAGCCACGGCAATTTGAAATTTATTCCTGCGGTGGCGACGCGCTGGAACTTGCCCATGCGCTGGATAATGACCGCTTCGGCCGTCCTGACTTGAAAAAAGCCGCTGAAAATGGTGATCAGCAGAAATATGCCAGCCACGGCATAGAAAACCAGCGTCAGGGTTTGTGAAGAATCCATGTCAACTCCTCGTAGGTTAAAGCGGACGGAACGCGATGCGGGGATAATAGCTGCTCGGAAGACTCGACGCACAACTGGATTCTTACGCGAGCGCTCCCGGCGGTTATTACCAAAGTGTTTGCCGCTAATGGTCGGTTGCTGTTGAAAGACGCACACATTCGCGCGCGATCGACCAATCCTCTTGCGCGCGAATCACGAGCACGCGAACGGCGGATTTCGAGGCTGAAATGATCGGCGTCCGGCTTAGCTGAAGAATTTCTCTTCTCATCGAGTTGAACCCCAAGAAAGCTCAACTTGGCGCAGGTGTCGCGGCGGACTGACGGCGCATTCTCTCCGATGCCGGCGGTGAAGACGATCACATCCACGCCCCCGAGCGATGCGGCCATAGCGGCAATTCCCGCCCGCAGGCGGTGAACAAAAATGTCTACTGCGAGTTTGGCGCGGTCATTGCCTTTTCCGGCGGCCTCAAGTACGTCGCGCATATCGCTGGAAATGCCGGAAATTCCCAGCAGTCCCGAGCGACGGTTCAGAGTGTCGTCGAGGTCTTTTGCGCTCGCGTGTTCCGCGCGCATAAGATGAATCAGAATGCCAGGATCGACCGATCCGCTACGCGTGCCCATCATGATTCCTTCGAGCGGAGTGAATCCCATGGTCGTGTCCACGCTCTTGCCGCCGTCGATCGCCGCCAGCGAGCACCCATTTCCCAGATGGCAGCTGACGATCTTCAGCTCAGCAACGTTGCCGATTCAGTAAGTGCGCCGCCCGGTGCGCGCAATACTCGTGATTGATGCCGTGAAATCCGTAACGACGAATTTCGCGTTCAAACCACTCGTAGGGTCCGGGATAAACTTTTGCGGCTAGCGGAAGTGTCCGATGAAATCCGGTGTCGAAGACCGCGACCTGCTTAACTTCTGGGAACAATTTCTCCGGCGAGTTCGATGCCTTGCAATCCGGCGGCATTGTGTAAGTGGAGCAATGGCCGAAACGTCGGCAATGGCCTGCTTCACTTGAGGCGTGATGATCGCAGGCTCGCTAAGCCTGGGACCGCCATGAACGATGCGGTGTCCGACAATCTGAATTTCTGAAGGGTCGCGGATGACTTGCGCCGACGACTGCCAGAGTTTTCTGAGCAGTTTCTCGAGTGATGCTTTGCGATACCCCGGCCCGAACGGTCGCTTCTTCGTTAACTTTCTTCCCATCGGCGTTACTCGACAGTCAACTTCTCTTTGTCGCCGTCCCACTCCAGTTTGCCTTCCCAGAAGGGCGCAATCGGCTCGGCGGAAGGATTAGGCTCAAGCTCAAAGAGCGCACTCTTTTGAGTGCTCGATCCGGAATTAAGAACCAGAATCTTCATAGGACAGAGTTCAAAGGCATTAACCACGAAGGACACGAAGGTACACCAAGGAAAGATTTGTTTTTAAACTAATGGCTTTCCTTCGTGAACCCTCGTGTCCTTCGTGGTTAATGCGGTTTTGACCTCAGCGTTCCCACTTCCAGTTAAGAACTTCCGGCATATCGATGCCGTGTTCGCGAATGTATTGTTTGTGCTCGATGAGCTTGTTGCGCAAAAACTGCTTGAAGTGGCCGCCGATCGGCACCAGCTTCGGCACGCGGTCGACGACGTCGCCCGCCAGATGGAAGCGGTCGAGATCATTCATCACCGTCATGTCGAACGGCGTGGTGGTGGTGCCTTCTTCTTTGTATCCGCGGACGTGGAAATTGTCGTGATTGTGACGGCGATAAGTCAGCCGGTGAATCAGCCAGGGATATCCGTGGTAAGCGAAGATCACCGGCTTATCGACGGTGAACAACGAATCGAAGTCGCTGTCGGTCAGTCCATGGGGATGTTCACTAGAAGGCTGAATAGTCATTAGATCGACCACGTTGATTACGCGAATCTTCAAGATCCGGAAAATGCTGTCGTAACAGATCGACTGCGGCCAGAGTTTCGAGCGTGGGCACATCGCCGGCGCAGGCCATCACTACGTCGGGCTCGGAGTCCTCATCATTGCTGGCCCACTCCCAAATGCCGATGCCGTTGGTGCAATGGTCAATCGCTGACTCCATATCCAGCCACTGCAATTCGGGCTGCTTGCCGGCGACGATCACATTCACGTAATGCCGGCTTCGCAAGACAATGATCAGCGACCGAAAGCAGGCAATTTGCGTCCGGGCGGCAGATACACACGAACCACGTCCGCTTTTTTATTGATTACATGATCGATGAATCCTGGGTCCTGATGAGTGAATCCGTTGTGGTCCTGCCGCCACACGTGTGAAGTGAGCAGATAATTCAGCGACGCAATGGGTCGCCGCCACTCGATTGTCTCGCGTGACTTTCAGCCATTTGGCATGTTGATTGAACATCGAGTCCACGATGTGAATGAAAGCTTCGTAGCAGGAGAAGAATCCGTGGCGGCCGGTAAGAAGATATCCTTCGAGCCAGCCCTGGCACATATGCTCGCTCAAGATTTCCAGCACGCGGCCGTCGGGCGACAGATTCTCGTCAACCGGCAGGATCGGCTCGAGCCATTCCTTGCTAGTTGCTTCATAAATCGATTCGAGCCGATTGGAAGCAGTCTCATCGGGACCGAAATACGCGAAAATTCTTTGACTCTAGATTTAGCTTCATTACGTCGCGCAGAAATCCGCCAAGCACGCGGGTCGATTCCGCTTCCAGCGTTCCCGGCGAAGGCACTTGCACCGCATACTTCTCGAAAATCGGGCATCACCAGATCGCGCAATAAAATTCCGCCGTTGGCGTGCGGATTGGCGCTCATACGGCTGTCGCCTTCCGGGAGCGAGTTCGGCGAGTTCCGGAATCAGTCTGCCGCCCTGATCGAACAATTCTTCAGGCCGGTAACTGCGCATCCAGTCTTCGAGAATCTTCAAGTGCTCGGGCTTCTGTTGCAGATCAGCGACCGGGACTTGATGCGCGCGCCACGTGCCTTCAATCTGTTTGCCGTCGACCATCTTCGGTCCGGTCCAGCCTTTTGGAGTACGCATCACGATCATCGGCCATTCCGGCAGAGTCGCGTTCTTTTGCTTGCGCGCTTCTTCCTGGATGGAATGAATCTCTTCGACGATATGATCGAGTGTTGCCGCCATAAGTTGGTGCATTATTTCCGGTTCGTGACCTTCGAGAAAATACGGCTTCCAGCCATAACCGCAAAACAGCTTCGTCAACTGCTCATCGCTCATCCGGCCGAGAATGGTGGGATTGGCGATTTTGTATCCGTTCAAATGCAGAATGGGCAGCACCGCGCCGTCGCGCTGGGGATTAAGAAATTTATTGATGTGCCAGCCGGTCGCAAGCGGTCCAGTCTCGGCTTCGCCATCGCCGACCACACAACACACCAGCAGATCAGGATTGTCGAAAGCCGCGCCGGCAGCATGACTCAATGAATATCCAAGCTCGCCGCCTTCGTGGATCGAGCCCGGCGTCTCGGGTGCGTCATGGCTGGGAATTCCGCCGGGGAAAGAAAATTGCTTGAACAACCGCCGCATGCCTTCTTCGTTCTGCTGAATGTTGGGATACAGCTCGCTATAGGTGCCCTCGAGATAAGCATTCGCGACCATCCCCGGACCGCCGTGGCCGGGCCCGCAGATATAAATCATGTCGAGGTCGTTTTTCTTGATGATCCGATTCAAGTGCACGTAAACGAAGTTCAATCCAGGGGTTGTACCGAAGTGGCCGAGCAGCCGCGGTTTTACCTGCTCGATTATCAGCGGCTCGCGCAAGAGCGGGTTGGCATACAAATAAATTTGCCCGACGGAAAGATAATTTGCCGCGCGCCAGTAGGCGTGAATTTTAGAGAGTTCTTCCTGAGTTAAAGGTGAATGCGAAATGCCGGGAAGGGAATTCACGGTCGTCATATGAGTACCTCAGACTGATATCGGCGGGAACTATTGATTATCGCGCATCGAGATAAAAAATGCGTGAATTGATGGAGTGAGCCGAGTTTGGCAGAAACGGCTTTTACCGCAGAGACGCCAGGAAGATCGAGAGAAAGCCAGAGAGAGTGCGTAGAAGAAGCGAACCCTGCTGCTTCGCCAAGTGACGGAATTGTATCGAGATCTTTTCAGCGATCTCTGCGATTAAGGGGCTTTGGCAGCTAAGGCTTTTTCGGCTTCAAATCGCACGCCTGCGCAACTGACTTCAAATCCAGCCCTTCAGGCGAGAATTCGGCAATCTGCGGGCCGCGCGGAGTCTGAAATTCTACCCGGAACAAACGTGCGCCGATCAACTCACGCGCGGTGCCTTTGTCCATGGCGAGAAAGTGGCCGTTGATCCAGTTCCAACTGTGATGCTGTGGGCATTGTCGACGCGGACGTTCGACCCGCATTTGCGGCTGACCCCAAAATCCGGGCCAATCAGGCCGCGCTAATCTCATGTCCGGACGGAAGTCGGCGAGCTTCAACTTGCCATTGGTGCAATAGAGAATGACTTTGGCCTGATCGTCGCTGTTGGGAGCATCGTTGGCCGGCAGTTCAAAGCGCACCCGCTTGGCCGCAGTCATGCGATCTTCGCCTGAGTATTCGGTCCAATTGCCGCCGGCGTTAACGCTGTTGGCGTTGCCTTCGTAATTTCCCTGATCGTCCGGCGGCGGAGCGTCTCTCCGATATTGAGCAAACAGGCTTACACTCGAAAGCAACAACGCGAAAATTCCTATGCCCCTGACGAGATTGCGAATCATATTTTTCGTACTCCGAATATTCTGATCTTGTTGGCTAGCTGCGCCGATAGATCAAGTATCAGATTTAATACATCTCAGCAGCTAGGTCACTGCCCAAACGTACTAACCCCATCGGAGCTGAAAAGTTGCACAGCCTGGCCGCAGAACCCTCACATCTCCAAAAAGACGGACTTACCAGATGCGGACTCGCTCCTCCGGGGCCAGGTATAGGGTTTCGCCGGCCTGAACTTGAAAATCCTTGTACCAGGCGTCGATATTGCGCACCGTATCGGTGCGGTATTCCGAAGGCGAGTGCGGATCGGTCATTACCTGCCGGCGTAACGCAGCTTCCCGCATCTTGGTCTTGTGCGCCTGACCAAAGGCTATAAAGAACTGCTGGCTGCCGGAAAAGCCATCCTGCTCAGCCGCGCTCGTTCCACCAAGCGCTGCTATGTAAGCGTCGTAGGAAGCCGCTATCCCGCCGAGGTCAGCGATATTCTCGGCCAGAGTCTGCTTGCCATGCAGGGCCAGATCCGGAAAGGGATGATACTGGTCATACTGCGCCGCCAGTTTGGCTGTGGCCGCCTGAAAGTGCTCGAGGTCGGAGGGCGTCCACCAATCGCGCAGTTGTCCCTTTGCGTCAAAGGTGCTTCCCTCGGAGTCGAAGGTATGGCTGACTTCGTGCCCTATGATCGAACCGATGGCCCCATAATTCACAGCGTCGGGCGCATCTTTGTCGAAAAATGGTGGCTGTAATATCGCGGCCGGGAAGTTGAGCGCGTTCTGCAGCGGCAAATTGACCGCGTTCACCGTCTGCGGCGTCATCGACCACTCGTGGCGGTCGACATCGTTTCCGATGCGCGAGATCTGCTGGTGATAGTGAAAGGTCTCTTCGCGCCACAGGTTTCCGAAAATGTCGTCAGGCTTGATTTCCAGGCCGGAATAGTCGTGCCAGGTTTCCGGATAGCCGATCCCAACATAAAGATTATCGAGTTTGGCCTGGGCTTCAGCTTTGGTTGCTGGGGCCATCCAGGTCAGCGCGTCAATACGCTTATGGAATGCGGCAACGATGTTGGCAACCATCTTTTGCGCCCGCTCTTTTGCCTCCGGCGGAAAATAATGCTGCGCATAAATCTTGCCGACTTCATCGCCTAGGACTGCATTGACCACGGCGACGCCTCGTTGCCACCGCGGCCGCTGTTCCGGCGTGCCTGACAGAGTCTTGCCAAAGAAATTAAAGCGCTCATCCGCCATCGGCTTCGGACAGGACCGCGGCGTAATTTTCGATCAGATGATAAGACAGCAGATCTTTCCAGCTACTCGAGAGCGGTTGAATCTACCAGCGCCGCCTCTCCGGTGAATGCGCTCGGCTGCCATACGATGAAATTTTGTTGATGACTCAGACCCGCGGCCGCAAAGTATTCATCCCAATCGAGCCCCGGCGCCTTGGCAGAAAAATCGGAGCGCTTCCAGGGATTGTTGGCCTTGTGAATGTCCTGATCGTCATCCAGGTTCCAGTGTTTTTCCGCAATCGCATGCTCCAGATCGAAGACGCGTTTCGCGCGCCCGTCCGGATCGCTGAACCCAGCCAGCTTGAACATCGCTGACACATGCGCCTGATATTCAGTGCGCAGGCTGCGCATGTGTTCGCTGTCGCTGAGATAGTATTCGCGGTCCGGCAACTGCAGCCCGCCTTGCAGCAGGTAAACCGTGTAATGAGCGGAGTCATTAAAATCGGGCGCTATCCACAGCCCGAAAATGTTCGCGGTATGAAAATTGGTATTGTTCAATGGATCGACGTCGGCACGAAGTCCTTCGCCCAACGCCCGCGCCAATTCTTTCTTGTCCCGAATCGCAGCGATCGCCTCCAGATGAGGTTTCAGCGGAGCCAGGCCTTTCGACTCGATCCCGGATTCGTCCATGAACGAGTTGTAGAGATCGGCAATCTTTCGTGGGCCGGAATTCGCGGCCGCTTTCGATTTCGCTACCTCTTCGATCAGGGCGGCGGTATTTTTATTGCTGATGTCAGCCAAGGTTGAAAACACGCCCACAGCGGCGCGGTCGCCGGGTATCTCGGTGCGTTTTAACCAGGCACCATTGCAGTACTCGTAAAAATTGTTTCCCGGCTTTAGCGAGCGTTCCATGTTGGCGACGACAATGCCGTGATTGTTTTTGTCAGGACTTTCCTGCGCACTGGCCACAAAAATCAGAATTAGAGCAACCGCTATGGGTCTGAAAGATTCGGAAAGAACAACGTTGCTTCATATAGGAACTCCAAGAGATGAGATCACAAAACAAAATGAGATGCTGAAACATGGAACGCGATATCAAGGCCCTTGATATTGGCGAATTCGAAAACCCCACTTCAATGGGATGCCGGGGCATTGTGGCGGGGCCGGTTCCGGCGTGCCACTCTCCAAGGGCGACTGGATTACCAGATCCAACAAATCTCTTGCCACCCGGTCTGTGTCGTGCCGCGCCACGCCATCTTCGAAGAGATAATCCCCAAGCACCGGGCATACGCCAAGCGACTCAATAGCTTCGAGATCAACCACGATTTGCGAGGCGCCTTCAAGCGCGTACTTCGCTTTCAGGTCAGCGGAGGCCGGTCGCTGGTTGATCAATGCGTAATCGAAGATGGGGCCGCCGGCATGGTCGTAAAGCGCGCGAATATGATCAGCCGCGGTGCGTCCCAGGCTTTCGTTGGCTTGCGTCATCAGGTTGCAGACGTACACTTTCACGGCGCGCGGACTCGCGAATGGCCTCCGGAATTCCGCATACCAGCAGGTTCGGAATCAGGCTGGTGAAAAGCGATCCCGGGCCGACTGTGATCAAGTCGGCGCGAGCGATCGATTCGAGAGTCTGCGGCAGTGGCTCGGGCGCAGGCGGAACAAGAAATAATTCTTCTACGCGGTATTTGCTGGCGGTAATTTTGGTCTCGCCACTTACCCGTGAACCGTCATCCATCAATGCTTCCAACTCGATATTTGCCGCGGTGGCTGGATAAATATGTCCGCGGGTGGCCAGAATCTCCGACGACAAACGTACCGCTTCGCTGAAGTCTCCGGTCAGCGAGGTGAGCGCGGCAAGAAACAGATTGCCAAAGCTGTGACCCTCAAGGCCGGTGCCTTTTTCGAATCGATGCTGGAATACCCTGGCTAGAAGGGCTTCATCTTCGGAGAGCGCGACAATGCAGTTGCGAACGTCTCCGGGAGGAAGCATGTTGAACTCTTTGCGCAGGCGGCCGCTCGATCCACCGTCATCAGTCACGGTTACCACAGCGCAAAGTTCCGCTATGCTGGCAAATCCGGAAGCGGCAGGATGTGCGTCTCCCGCTCCAACTACATATTTTTTGAGGCCCTTGAGTAATGTGGAAAGGCCGGTGCCTCCGCCAATTGCCACTACCCGCAATTCGCGTATACGGCCCGGCATCTCGATTAACCGATCTCCTCGACTCCTTCTTCGGGAGGAAGTGAGAGATCTTCGCCTGGATCGGGATAGAGCAATTCAGTGAAGCGTGGATCTTCAGAGAGATTCTGGAAATCCGAATCGTTGCGCGCCTGAAACCGCAGAGTCGGATTCAGGGTGATGGCGCGTCCCAGGTTTTTCAGAGAATCTTCCACGTGTCCGGTCAGGCAATCGAGAGCCGCCAACCCATACGCGACGTAATCCGCTTTGGGGACCTGTTTCGAAAGTTTATCCAGGTGCTCGCGCGCTGAGACATAGTCCCCGAGGTTGATCAGCGACACCACGAAATCGTAGTGCTCCTCGCTGGTCTTGAACTGCGTTGCCCCGCGCTCCAACTGCTGATTGCAGGCGTTCATGTGCACGGCGGCGCGATCGGCAAGCCCGCGGTTCGTTCCGGCAACCACCTTCTGCAGCATGGTCTTGGCTTTGTCGTATTTATGTTCCTGCATGGCGCGCAGTCCGGCTTCATAGGACTGCAATAGCTGCGTCATTTCAGGATCGCTCGCGGGAGGGTGCTTGGCTGTGGGTTTCTGGGCCATCTGAAGGATTTTTCCTCGATTTGTCGTAGGGGATCCAAACGGCTATCAGCTTTTTGCTCCCAGCTTTTTGCCGGAGCATTTTCGGGTCTTACGAAAGCTGACAGCAATAAATTAATGAATGTTTGCCGCTGACTGCAGGTCGACCTGTTTCCATTCGCCGGCGATAATTCCTTTGCGAATCTGCGCCGCCGTCTTATGCTTTTGAGTCATCTGGTACGAGTAATAAAGTTCCTTCAGGCAGATCGAGCACTCCGCCCCGTGGGTCCCTTCAAAGCAACTGTGCAGGCTCTTGTGGCCCATACGCTCGCAATAGCAATAGCAGGGCTGCTGGTAAATCACCTTTTGGATCTTCGCCGCCAGCTCGTAAGCGTGTGACTGGTAAGGATATTGGTCGTTATTGCCCCAGAGCTGGTCTCGGGTGAGTATGGCAGGAAGCTTCGCACCCGGCGCCGGCGGCGGATTATAAGCCGGAACTTCTGCGTCAGCCGCAGTTTGCTCTGAAATTGCCCACGGCGCGGACACCGCAAGCGTGAGCAGTAGCACCCCTCCCAACATCAATCCACGTCTCAACATACGTTCCCCAAAGGCGTATTGTAACCCGAATCGCACGTGAAAGTCACAAGGGGACACCAGGTTGGTCAATGTTGACATATACTTCGCCACTGCCCTATTTCGCTACACGGCGGCGGGAAATGTGGGGACAGCCGCCCTCGGCTGTCCATTACCTGCACGATGATTCGGAACGATACGATAAGGAGAGTCTTGAATGAAACTTACCTGTCTATTTTTGGCGCTGGCCTTCACCCTTCCCGCATATTCGCAAGATCAGAAACCGGCGCCGACGCTCAAGAGCATTCTGCTGGAACAACTACGCTCCACTCACAACAAAGCCGAATGGTTTGTTCCAGCTAACACCGCCGTCGAAGGCCTCACCGCCGAGCAAGCCAGTTGGACCGACGGCAAAGGAAATCACTCGGTCGGGCAACTGGTAAATCATCTCGTCTATTGGGATGGCCGGTCGCTGCAGAAATTCAAAGGCGAACCCCAGGAAAAATTTGACGGCAACAACGACGAGACCTTCAATAACTTCGACGCCAAAAAGTGGGATGCGCTGGTGAAGCAGCTGGATCAAGTCATGACCGACTGGGAGAATGCCGTCGAGGGCGCCGACGATGCCAAGCTGAAAGACTGGTATTCCGAGATCGCGCACATCGGAACGCACAACGCCTATCACATCGGCCAGATTGTCTTTGTGCGCAAGGAGCAGGGATCGTGGAACCCGGAGAAAGGGGTGAAATAACCTCTCTGTGGTTTTTCTCTGTGCGCCCTCTGTGATCTCTGTGGTTAGGTTTGCAAGCCTGAACCATGCAGGCCGCAAAGAGTTCTCAGACATTGTCCGGTCGGGTTCTTGTTCATTCCTGCATTCCCCAGTATGTTTAATAGATGTCTCGTTGGCCAGGGCGCGACCTGAATCTAGCTATCCTGCTTGTTGCTCTTTTGTTGAGGTTCGTGTCTCGCGCAGGAACCCGCTCAGCCCGCGCCAAACCAAAATGCCCCGGCTGCCAACGGGCAAAAGTCCGAACCCAAGTCCTCGCAGCCTGACGCCGACCAATCCGACCAGTCAGATACCGATAAGCTAAGTACTGATAAATCCACCGCCGCTCAGCCCGAAACCAAGATCACTCCCGAGCAGGCCCAGCAGCTGTTCCACGACGTAGATACCATCCTCGACTTTGCCAGCAACGATACTTCGCTTCCCAGGAAGCACGACGTCAAGCGCCGCCTGGCCAGCCGCGAAGAGGTGGTCAGCTATCTCAAGAAAAACATGGCCGAGGATAAAGACGTGCAGCGCCTCCGCCGCACCGAGCTGGTGCTGAAAAAATTCGGCCTGCTGCCCAAAGATTTCGATCTGCAAACTTTCCTGGTCAGCCTGCTGGAGGAACAAGTCGCGGGTTATTACGACGCAAAAACCAAAACCGTCAATCTGCTCGACTGGGTTGCGCCCGACCTGCAGCGTCCGGTGCTGGCGCATGAGTTGACCCATGCGTTGCAGGACCAGTCATTCGGTTTGGATAAGTGGCAAAAGAAGGGCAATGAAGATCTGGACACAAAGAAAGATCTGAAGCCGGACGACATTATCAAAGACGAGAACAGCGAAGCCCGGCAGGCAGTTGTCGAAGGGCAGGCGATGGTGGTGCTGATCGATTACATGCTCGCGCCCATGCATCGCACGGTGGCCAATTCGCCTGAGATCGTGCAGATGATGAATGACAGCATGGCCAACGGCTCTGCCGATTCCAAAATTTACCAGAACGCGCCTGTTTTCATGAAAGAATCGCTGACTTTTCCCTATCGCTATGGGGTGGAGTTTGAAGCCGAGATTCTGCGCCAGCAAGGAAAAGAAAAGGCATTCAAGTCGACATTTGAAAATCCGCCGCAAACCAGTCGCGAAATTATGGAGCCGCAGACTTACATTACCGGCGAGCACCTGGCGCCGCTCCCGCTGCCGGACTTCAAACATATCTTTAAAAATTACGAACGCTTCGATATTGGCGCGATTGGAGAGTTCGACGTTGCGGTGCTCGCCGAACAATATGCCGGCCTTGAAACTTCGAAGCGGATTTATCCCAACTGGCGTGGCGGTTATTACTATTCCGTCCGCCCGAAAGGGAATCCTGGCGGGCCATTGCAATTGGTCTTCGTTTCCAAGTGGGCGTCTCCGAAAGCCGCTGACCAGTTTGCCGCCATCTATGCGCGCGGCATGCAGCAGCGTTACAAAAAAGTATCGGCAGCTGCGGATTCGAATCTTCCCGCCGATCTGAAAGAACTGCGAACTCTTGGTGGCGACCACACGTGGAACACCGAAGAAGGCGCAGTGGTGATCGATGTAAAGGGCGATACCATACTGGTCACGGAAAGCCTGGAACCGGCACTCACCGACCAGTTTCGTCAGGAAGTATTGGCGGCGGTTCCGGTTGCGCAATAATTAATGTCGAGCGCAATAGTTGCGCCTCGCGGAGGCAAATACAGTCATGCTCACCAACCGCTCCGTTCCAGCCAACATCTATTTTGCCGCACATCGTTTATCAGAACGTGGGGCAGCGATCGACTGGCTCAAACAAACTTTTGGCTTCACCGAGCATTACCGTTATGGTGATCCCGTGAACGGCGCTCAATTGCGGCTGGGCGAGGCTTGGATCATGGTCAGGGAGGCACGCCATCCCGGATCGAAGACCCCGGCGCAGCTCGGCTATGGCACTCAAAGCCTGACGATATTCATTGAGGATGTTGACGAGCACTTTCGTAAAACCAAAGCTGCGGGCGCGAAAATTGTCGAAGAGCTGCACGAAACCGAGTACGGCGAACGTCAGTATGGAGTTGAAGATCTCGACGGGCATCACTGGCTTTTTGCGAAACATGCGCGTGATGTAAGCCCTGAAGAGTGGGGAGCGAAGATTGCCAAGCGTTGAGACTCCGCTGATGACCGTCAATTGCGTTTTGTATAATCACGGTTCGTCTTCTATTTCCTGAGACTCTTCCTGAGAGGCAATTTGTCGCAAGCAGAGATTGGAATCATCGGTGGCAGCGGCCTGTATTCCATGCCCGGCCTGACCGAGATTCGCGAGACTACCCTGGAAACCCCGTTCGGCGCGCCTTCTGATCCCTATGTTCTGGGAACGCTGCAGGGCCGCAAGGTAGCTTTTCTTGCCCGCCACGGACGCGGCCACAGGATCCTTCCCAGCGAACTAAATTTTCGCGCCAATATTCACGGCTTCAAACAACTTGGAGTAGAGCGAATTCTTTCGGTTTCCGCGGTCGGATCACTGAAAGAGGAACATAAGCCGCTGGAATTTGTGATTCCCGACCAGTTTGTCGATCGCACACGGCATCGCATCGACACGTTTTTCGGCGATGGCAGTCGTGGCGCATATCGCTTTTGCCGATCCGGTGTGCCCGCAGTTATCTGAAGCGGTTGCAGCCGCCTGCAAGAAAGCTAAAGTGGTCGGCAAGCGCGGAGGCACTTATCTCTGCATGGAAGGCCCGCAGTTTTCAACCAAAGCCGAGTCGAATTTATACCGCTCATGGGGCATGGACGTGATCGGCATGACCAACCTGCAGGAAGCCAAGCTGGCGCGTGAAGCTGAACTTTGCTACGTGACCGTCGCCATGGTCACGGATTACGACTGCTGGCATCCGCATCATGACTCGGTCACCGTAGACCAGATTATCGCGGTGCTGAACGAAGAATGCGGAGAACGCCTGCAACGTGGTGCGCGAGGCGGTTGCCGCCATGCCGAAGGAGCGAGGCTGCAAGTGCGGATCGGCGCTGGCCCACGCCATTGTTACCGATCGGGCAAAAATTCCGCAGGCCACGCGTGAGAGATTGAAGTTGATCATCGGGAAATATCTGTGAGCCGGTTCACAATTCTGGACGATAAATAAATAATGAGCATACTCGCCGTCGGTTCCGTCGCTTTCGACAACATCACCACCCCTTCAGGCCACGCGGAGAACGTTCTCGGCGGCGCTGCCACTTACTTTGCGCTTGCCGCCAGTTATTTCACCGACGTTCGCATCGTCGCCGTTGTCGGCGAAGACTTTACTGCCGAGCACGAAGGCGTGCTGAAAAAACGTGGGGTCGACACTCGCGGCATCGAGCATGCAAAAGGCAAGACCTTTCGCTGGGGCGGGCAATACCTGGATAATCTGAACGAAGCCAAGACCGACTTTACCGACCTGAACGTCTTCGAAAACTTCCAACCGCGAATTCCCGAGGAATATGAAGATACTCGAATTTTTGTTTCTCGCCAATATTCATCCCACGTTTGCAGGCCACGGTGCGCCGCGAGCTTTCCGGCGCTAAGTTGACCGGCGGCGACACCATGAATTATTGGATCCGCAGCACCAATGCGGAGCTCCGCGAAACGCTGCGGCTGGTGAACATTCTCATGATCAATGACGGCGAAGCCAAGATGCTGGCCGGAGAAACCAATTTGCCGCGAGCGGCGCAGAAAGTTCTCGCCATGGGACCGCAAGCACTGGTGATCAAGCATGGCGAGTACGGCGCAACCATCTTCTTTCGCGAAGGCGCGTTCGGCGTCGGGCAGGCATCCCTTCCGCGCCCCGGCTCTTCCCATCGAGGAAGTAAAAGATCCGACCGGCGCAGGCGACTCGTTCGCGGGCGGCTTCATGGGATACATCGCTTCGCAGGAAGAACTGAATCGCGAGGTCATCAAGCGCGCCCTGTTTTACGGTAGCGTCATGGGATCATTCGCCGTCGAGAGATTCGGCACCGAGCGCCTGCAATCACTCACCCGCGACGAAATCGACGCGCGCTTTCAGGTCTTCCGCGAACTCACCCATCTGGAATGAAAAAGCTGAAGCCGAAGCCGAGCCCGTCCGGCAACGAAACTTTTCTGGTTGGGCAGATCGCCGCGATTATTTCAATCGCCGCATTCTTCTATTACCTTCGGCACGACGACCTGTTGCTTTACGGCGACGCGGTTGCCCACATTAACATTGCCCGCCGTGTGATTGACTCGCGCACTCCGGGTCTGTTGCAGCTCGGCACGGTCTGGCTCCCACTTCCTCACTTGCTGATGGTCCCATTTCTCATTTCCAAATGGATGTGGCGGACCGGCATCGGTGGATCGATTCCTTCCATGCTGGCATACGTTTTCAGCGTGGCCGGAATCTTTCGGCTGATGAAAACGGTCCTGCCGTCTACCAAAGACCACGCTGGGAGCGGCTTCGCGGCCTGGTTTGCCGCCGCCATCTTCGCGCTCAATCCCAACCTGGTCTATCTGCAGACCACCGCGATGACGGAGCCTGTATACCTCGCGTTTTTTATCTGGACTCTGGTCTTCGTCGCGGCCGCCCTCCGCGCCTGCTTTGCTGCGGATGAAACAGCTGCCACTTCATCTCTGACGCGAGCCGGGCTTTGCCTTGCCGGCGCATGTCTGACTCGTTACGACGGATGGTTTCTTGCCGTGATAGTGGTCGCAGTTTTATTTTTTCTGTCGCGACTTGCGAATTTTTCGCATCTTCGCCCGGGGATGAAACGGTTAGCGTTACTCGCGGCCGTCGGTCCCGCGCTGTGGCTCGCATACAATGCTGCGGTTTATCGCAACCCGCTGGAATTCGCGAATGGCGCCTATTCGGCGAAAGCCATCGAGAGCCGGTCGATTCAGGCGGGATCCCCACCGCATCCGGGAACCAATAATTTGAAAGTGGCATTTCAATATTTTTTTAAATCCGCCGAATTGAATCTGGCAGAAGGGAAGTGGCAAAAGTTTTGGGTTTGGTGCCTGCTGTTGGGCACCTTCATCGTTCTTTTATTCCAGCGCAGGCTGTGGCCGTTGCTCTTTCTGTGGATTCCCGTCCCTTTCTACATGCTTTCGATTGCGCGTAGCGGCGTTCCTCTGTTTGTTCCAGCCTGGTGGCCATTCTCGTTTTACAACCTGCGTTACGGCCTGGAGATGCTTCCGGCATTCGCGGTATTTACGGCCGTCGCCGGTTATGGATTGATTCGCTTCGCGTCGACTACCAGATCGAGACTGGTGATCGCAGTCGTTCTGGTGGCGTGTGTCTCGGCCAGCTATGTTCGTGTGTGGCGGCAAAGTCCAGTCAGCTTTCAGGAAGCTGTGACCAATTCCAAGACGCGCATTGCGCTCGAAAGCGCGGTGGCGGCCAGACTGGAACTATTACCCGCCGACTCAACCTTTCTGATGTATCTCGGCAGCCATGTTGGAGCTCTACAACAAGCGGGCATTTCACTTTCGCGGGTGATCAATGAAGGCAATCATCGCCCTTGGGCCGGAGCCACTGATCCCCAGGGCCTGTGGGAGCGAGCACTCAAAGATCCCGCAGCCTACGCCAATTACGTTATCGCGTTCGATTCCGACCCGGTCGCCTCGTCTGTAAATAAGAAACAAATCGCTGCGCTCGCCATAGTCCGCGTGACCGGTCAGTCGCAAGCAACCATCTACCGAACCGTGAAGAGTAATCAGCCACGTTAACGGTCACCGCCAGCCTGGGCGAGAGCGGCGGCTCGCACAGTGATAGAATCCGAGCGAAATTAGGCCTTTGAAATCGAGCTGACTCATGCTGGCAAACATGCCTCTCATCTCCGGCGACTTTGAAAAGCTGGTGCTGGCTGCGATCCTTGGAGGATTGATCGGCCTGGAGCGTGAAGCCCGGCACCGTCCCGCCGGGATACGCACCAATATGTTCATCTGTATGGGTGCGGCAATGTTCACATTGCTTTCCGACCAGCTCGCAGTCCTGCATATGGGTGATCACACTCGTATCGCCGCGCAGATAATTCCCGGCATCGGCTTTATTGGCGCGGGTTGCATTCTTCACGCGCGCGCCGACCTGGTCACTGGAATCACCACTGCCTCCACATTATTCGTTGTGGCTTCGATTGGCATGGCGGTTGGCGGCGACCTGTATTGGATTGCAATTCTTGCGACTCTGCTGGCGGTCGGCATCCTGTTGCTGCTGGGGGGCACCGAGAAAATTCTCAACCTTAAACCGATGGTTCACGCATACGAGATTTCTGCGCCGACTGCGCAACAAGCAACTGTCGAGGTCAACCAGACGCTCGAGCCATTGCATTTTTTTGCCAGCAATGTGGAGGTCGCTCCCACGCCGCGCCATGTGCGAATCCGATTCGAATGCGAGGGCACGCACAAGCAACAAAAAGCAGTGCTGCGCATGCTGCGTGAATCGGGGAAATTCGAGAGCGTCACGCCGCTGGGTCCGGTGCAGTCGGAATGAACGATAATTCCGCAATGAATACCGCTGCCGTCCCTTTCGTGAAGGCCAGCGCCTGCGGCAATGATTTTCTGATCATCGACGGTTTGCATGCGCCGCCCGACCTCCCTGCTTTCAGTCGCAGCATCTGCGATCGTCACAATGGAGTCGGAGCCGACGGAGTTGAGTGGCTTTTCCCAACGCAGGATGCTGACATCCGCGTCCGCCTGATAAATGCCGATGGCTCTGATGCCGAAATTTCCGGCAACGGCACCCGCTGTGTAGCCGCCTATTTGTGTTCTGAAAATCGTCGCGAACAGGTCAGCATCCGTACCGGCGCGGGAATTAAAAACTGCAACTTGATCTCGCATAATCACAAGTCGTTTGAATTTGAAATGTCCATGGGTGAGCCGCAAGTCGGCGACGAGTTTCCCATTAAACTCACATTCGGGGAAATCCGTGGAATTCCGGTGTCGATGGGGAACCCGCATTTCGCCGTATTTGTGGACGAATTTGGTCCTGCGTGGCAAGCCGACGCGGCTGAAATCGGCAAGCACCACGACTTCAAGTATGGGATTAATGTTGAGCTGGTTGTTATTCGAGATAAAAGCAATATCGAGGTCCGCTTTTTCGAGCGGGGTGTAGGTGAAACCCAATCATCGGGAACCGGATCCTGCGCCGCAGCGGTGGCAGCCATTGTTTCTAAACGCGCAGATTCGCCGGTTCGCGTCCACGCGCCGGGGGGATCGCAGATGGTACGTTGGGAAGATCAGATCTTCCTGCGCGGATCGGCTCAATTAGTTTGTCGCGGAGAATTCCTGCTTTAATCCCTACATGCCCGCCAGCTCCCAAGTTGAACGCATCAAGCCTCCGGCGCTGCGGGCTGGAGACAATATCGGCATCGTTGCGCCTGCCAGTTATTTCAACCGGCAGGATTTTGACGCCGGTTGCGCTGCATTACGGAAGCTCGGCTACAACCCGGTTTACGATGAGTCGATTTTCCGATCGCGATCTCTATTTTGCCGGAACGGTCGAGCGCCGTGTCCGCGAACTGGAAAACATGTTCGTCCGGGATGACGTGAAAGCCATCATCTGCGCGCGCGGCGGTTACGGATCGAATTACCTATTGCCGGCGCTCGACATCTCCAAGATCAAATCGCATCCCAAGGCATTTATCGGATACAGCGACAATACTTCGCTGCAGACTTATTTTTGCGATGCGGCCAAGCATCGTGACTTTCCATGGCCCGATGGTGGCGAAAGATTTCGCCAAGGCTGATGGCGTCGATGTGGAATCCTGGCAGGCGGCGCTGACCGGCCGCGATAACTGGCGTTTTGATTTTGATTCGAACTCAGGAGTTAAGCCTCTGGCAGCAGGGTTCCGCCGAAGGCGTGCTCTACGGCGGGTGTCTCTCCATGCTGGTTGAATCGCTGGGCACGCCATACGAGATTCACACCGCAGGCACCATACTTTTCGTTGAAGACATCGCCGCCAAGCCTTACCAGATCGACCGCATGCTGATGCACCTGAAGTTGGCGGGTAAATTGAAAGACGTGCGCGGCATGATCTTCGGCGAGATGCTGGATTGTGTGCAGGCCGCCAACCAGGGCTTCACTCTGGAAGAAGTTGTGATGAGAGTAGTTGGTGAGCTTGGGATTCCTGTCGCCTATGGGCTGCGGTCAGGCCATGTTTCGCATCAGAACATAACTTTGCCGATCGGAGTAAGTGCGTTGCTGAACGTCGGCGACAGCGGAGTAAGTCTGGAGATTCTCGAGCCCGCGACGATCGCGTGAAGTTCTTCGTGTAACGTCATGTACTTTGTGGTCGATGATTTTAACCAGTGGTTAGCGATTAACATGACATCACTCTAAACACATTCACCTGATCGGCATCTGCGGCACCGCCATGGCGTCTCTCGCCGGAATGCTTGCCGAGCGCGGGTTTCGCGTCACCGGCTCAGATGCGGCCGCTTACCCGCCGATGTCTGATTTTCTCCACTCGCTCGGCATTCCGATAGCGCAGCCATTTTCAGCGTTGAACCTGGATCCGACGCCTGATCTCGTAGTTGTCGGCAATGCTATCTCGCGCGGCAATGTCGAGCTCGAGCATGTGCTCGATCAGCGCATCCCGTTTTGCTCGTTGCCGCAGCTTCTGCATGACGAGTTTCTACGCGGGAAAGAAGTGCTGGTCGTAGCCGGCACTCACGGCAAGACCACCACCACCTCGATGCTCTCCTGGATCTTCGAGCACGCGGGAACTCATCCTTCTTTCTTGATCGGCGGGATCGCGGAAAATTTCGGCCGCAGCTTTCAACTCGGCGACGGAAAATATTTCATCCTTGAAGGCGACGAGTACGACACCGCATTCTTCGACAAGGGACCGAAGTTCCTGCATTATTTTCCTGACGCGATCATCCTGACCTCGGTCGAATTCGATCACGCCGACATATATAAAGACCTCGATGCGGTAGAAACTTCATTCAAGCGGCTGGTGAATCTGGTCCCGCGGCGCGGACGAATCGTGGCCTTCGACTCCGGCGAAAGCGTCGAACGCTGCATTGCGCGAGCTTTTTGTCCAGTCGAACGTTATGGCGCAACTGCTAAAGCGGATTGGCAAATTACGGACGTAAAGTTTGAAGCCGACCGCACCACCTGGTCGGTCATCCGCGATGGCAAAGTGTGGGCGCATTTTGAGTTTCCGCTTGCCGGAGATTACAACGTTTGGAACGCCACCGCGGCCGCGGCTGTGGCGGCGAATTATGGAATTCAGGTCGACGCAATTGCCGCGGCTCTCAAGAATTTCAAAAGCGTAAAACGCCGGCTGGAAGTGAAGGCTGAGGTCAACGGCGTCACCATCATCGACGATTTTGCTCACCATCCCACCGCCATCGCTGCAACCCTGAAAGCGCTGCGGGCGCGATACAGTGGCCGGCGGCTGTGGGCGATTCTTGAGCCACGCTCGAATACTCTGCGGCGCAATGTGTTTCAGGATGATTTGGCGGAGAGCCTTGCCATGGCCGACGAAATCGTAATCGCCAATGTTTTTCGCTCTGAATCGATTCCTGAAGCCGAGCGCCTGGACATCGGCGCCGTGGCTGATCGCATTGGAAAATTCGGGCGTAGGGCGCGCGTTATCGCCGACGTGGAAGGTATTGTCCGCGTTGCCGCTCCCGAAATGCGCTCCGGCGATGTGGTCGCAATTCTTTCGAACGGCGGTTTCGGAGGTATCTACGAAAAACTGCCGGAAGCATTGAAGTCCGCCCGAGTCGAAAATTCCGTCCAGGCGGGCGTGTCCGGAATGAGTCTCCGCAGCTCGCGCTCACTACCCGCTGCTCTTTGCGTAGCTATCGCTGCAATCTTGTGCCACTCGGCGTTCGCCGCTGATCGCATTCACTACACGGTTACGCTGGGAAACCCGGAAACGCATTTGGTGCAGGTCACAATCGATGTCCCTCCCGGACAAGCCGAACGCGAACTACAGTTGCCGGTGTGGAACGCGCTCTATCAGGTGCGCGATTTCTCGCAGTATATGAATTGGATCCGGGCTGAATCCGGCGGCAAGCCGTTGCCGCTGGCGCAATTGAATAAGAGCCGCTGGAAAATTTCCGGAGCGGACAAGGGCGCGCGGCGTTGAATACCAAATGTTCAGCGACAATCCCGGTCCCTACGGAGCGCAGCTGAATGCGCAGCACGCGTTCTTCAATCTCGCGGAAATTCTTTGCTACATCGAGGGCCAACGCGCCAGTCCTGTCGAAATCGAATTTCGAAATCTGCCGCCTGGATGGAAGCTTGCTACACCTCTGGTTCAACAAAGCAGCAGCGACTTCTCCGCAGTGAACTACGATCAGTTAGTCGATTCTCCGGTCGAAATGGGCAGCTTCAGCGAGAAAGACTTCGACGCGGCCTGCGGAAAATATCGCGTGATCATTGACGCTGCCGACACGTCACCCCATTTTCGAAAAGATTATTCCGCCGATTGAGAAAATCGTGTCCACCGAAGCTGGGTGGATGCACGACTGCCCTTACCAGAATTACATGTTCATTTATCACTTCTCGGATTCTCCCGGCGGCGGGGGCATGGAGCATTCCTACAGCACGGCCATCACATTGCCCAGGGCAGACCTGGATACGCGCTTCGACCAGTTCATCAGCATTACCGCGCACGAGTTTTTTCATCTCTGGAACGTGAAGCGTATCCGCCCGCAATCGCTTGAGCCGGTGGACTACACCAAGGCCAACTACACGCCCGCTCTGTGGTTCAGTGAAGGCGTAGACAGTACGGTGGCGGAGTATGTACTGCTTCGCTCGGGCCTGCTCGATGAGCAGCGCTACCTCAATCATCTTGGCCAGGAAATTACCGAACTCGAAAGCCGGCCCGCCCATCTCACTCAGTCCGCAGAGCAGTCGAGCGTGGATGCGTGGCTGGAAAAATATCCCTACTACAATCTTCCCGTCCGCAGTATTTCTTACTACAACAAAGGGGAATTGCTGGGGGTTTTGCTGGACTTGAAAATTCGGGAAGCGTCCGGCGATCAGCTCTCGCTCGAAGATTTGTTTCAGAGAATGAACTCCGATTATGCGAAGCGGGGAAAGTTTTTTCACGATTCGGAGAGCGTCCGCCAGGAGGCGGAAAACCTTTCCCATTCAGACTTTCGCGAGTTCTTTGGTCAATACGTAAGCGGAGTCGCCGAGATTCCCTGGGACAATTTCTTCCGCCGCGTCGGCCTGCGCGTGACCAGCAGTCACGGTTACGTTTGCCGACTCAGGATTCGAGGCGACGCGGGCGTTCAATCAACCGCCCGGTGGTGGTCGAAGTGGAACCAGGCAGCGCCGCCGACCATGCGGGTCTGAAACCCGGAGATGTGGTTCTAGAAATAGATGGCCAGCCGGCCGGGCGAAGTTTCGACAGAGACATCGCCAACCTCGGCCCCGGAGTATTGCTGCACCTCGGGGTTTCACGTGACGGCATTCGGCGCGACTTGCAATGGAACCTCGGCACCGCCCAGCAGAAAGTTTTCCGCCTGCAGGATGTGCCGGACATCACGGCCGAGCAAAGATCACGGCGTAAGGCGTGGCTTTTTGGCAATTCCAGCGCGGAAAATCCTTCGACACAATGATCCGGACCATTCTCATGCTTGGTTTTTGGGCAGTATTGCTGCCCATTGCCGCACTGTTTCTTTTTCCCTGGGTCTTCATTACCGGCGATGTGCTGCCGCTCTATCGCGTGGCCATGTGGGGAGCGGGAAGCGGGAGTGCGGCTTGCCGGTGTGCGCACGCGAATCGTTGGCCTGGAAAAACTGGATCGCTCGCGCACTTATGTCTTTATGTCGAATCACGTGTCGAATATCGATCCACCGTTGCTCCTGCCCATCATTCCCGGCCGCACATCGGTGCTGGTGAAACGCGAACTGTTCAAAATTCCAATTCTCGGACGGACCATGCGCCTGGGCTCGCTGGTTCCCGTCGATCGCGGTAATCGCGACGCCGGCATCGCCGCGGTAAATCAGGCTGAGGAGGTGGTGAAGCAGGGAATTCACATGACCATCTATGTGGAGGGCCATCGCTCCTACGATGGGAAGCTTTTGCCGTTCAAGAAGGGGCCGTTTTATCTGGCAGAAGACTGCAAGGCGCCGGTTGTTCCGATAACCATTGCTGGAACTCACTACGCGATGCCGAAAGGGCGGTTCGCCATCAAGCCTGCGATGGTGACCGTGACTTTCCATGCGCCCATTGAGCCTGCGGATTTCGGCACCCGCGAATCTCTGATGGAAAAAGTTCGGGTTGCGATTGAAAGCGCGTTGCCGGAAGAATACCGCAGCTAGGGAGAATGCTTCAGGCGGCTTGTTCGGAGTTCTCGCCACAGGCGGCGAAAACACCCTCGAAATTCACGAAGAAACACTCGCACTTCTATCTCCGGGAATCTTTCCTTGATCAACTGAGCGGCACGCTGCAGTTCGGCCTTGTGGTGACTGGCTTCGCGCTCGCGGTCGCTGCCGAAGGCCGCCAGTCCGCCATAGGTCGCGCAATCGGAATGGCTCATCAGAAAAACCTGTCGCCGTTTTGTGCAGCAAGATCGACATTCGCACCTGTTCCAGAATAAAGTCGCGCTCGAAGTCGTTGCGTGGGGATGCCAGAGTTTTTGCGCCGCCGGCGACCACGATCATGTCGGGACGCAGAATCTTCTGCCGCTGCAGAAACTTATTTACCACCAGGCGAATGCGCTGATCAAAGCAACACAGCACAGCCGCGTCGGCAATGTAGGGATCGGGAGCGGAATCGAAGTGGAACGCCTTCTGCATGGCAATTTGTGGAGCGCTTTTCATCGTATCAAACTTGCAAGTTTGGTTACTTCTACTCGTGTTATCCCGAGCAAAGTCCAAGGGTCCCGCGTTTGCTTGCTCCGCCACGGACGCTGCAAGGCATTTCCACCAGTACTGTCGGGTTGGTGGGAATGCCTTGATACGTCTATGCCTACTGCACGTACTGCAGGGGGTCCTTCGACTGCCTGAGTTCATCTCGCCAGCGGAATGAACTCACTTCGCTCAGGATGACAGCGCTGCAGGCGACTCTCTTACGCGTGCTTGCTTTTCATCTCCGCCAGCAATTGCTCGATCCGGTCTTCCTTCTCGATCGCAGTCAGCCGGTCTTCGACATCGTCCGCCCCGAGCTCGGACTTCGCCTGGCTCACGGCTTCATTGTGCGCCACCTTGCGCTTCATGCGGTCAAACGCTGCGCTCTTTGAACCATCGCCGATGGCCATGCGCGCGTCGTGCGCCTTTGCCGGCCGCCCGCGCCCGCCGGTGCTGCGCAATCAGCAGATCGGATTTGTGCTGCGCCTCGTCGAGTTTTTGCTCCAGCTTGTGCAATGCGGTCTTCAGATTGTCCACCTGCGCCTTCTGATCGCCGACCTGCTGCGCAAAGCTTGCCGACATCTCGCGATAACTCTCCACGCGATGCAGCGCCGCGCGCGCCAGCTCATCATCTTTCTTGCCGACTGCAAGCTCGGCCTTGCGGGTCCATTCGCTGATCTTTTCTTCGTTTTCTTTCTGCTTTTTTGCCAGCAGGTGCTGGTCGGCGATGGCAATCGCCACCTGCGTCTTTACCTGCAGAAGCTGGTTCTGCATGTCGAGGATGACCTGCTTGATCATCTTTTCCGGATCTTCGGCCTTGTCGATCAGGTCATTCAGATTTGCGCGGACTAAAGTTGAAACTCGCTCCAGTAGTGCCATAAGAAACTCCTTTTTTTAGCTGTCAGCCATCAGCCGTCAGCCTTCAGTAAAAACTTTTGAACGAACTGCGTTACTCCGTACCCAATGAATTATTGCCGAGTCCTTTTCTGGCTTTTCGACATGGCAGCGCCAATTGCCACGCCGATGGCGACTCCGATCGCCAGCCATGTTCCTCCTGATCCGAAAGCGGCATCGATGGCGATGCCGATTCCGGCGCCGAGAGCGATTCCTAATCCAATTTGCATTGATGGTCGTTTCATATCGTTTGCTCCGTGCCTCCGGCAGGTCCGGACAAGAGTGTCCGACCCACACGGATATGTGCTCACCGCTTGCCTCCGTTCGCCGCCGGGCAGGGAATCCGGCGGCTTCGGCGCCGCGTCGCCGATGCCGCGCACTTTGCCCAGCAATTCAGTCATGCTCATGCCGGAGAGCGTTTCGAACAGCGCCGGAACCTGCGCCGCCATCTTGGCGATGTCGCCGGTGATCTTGTTCATCCCGGTCGCGTCGCCGTTGCCAGTTGAAACGACCGTGATCTTGTCGACGTTGGCCAGCGGAGCAGCCATCGCTCGCACCACTTCTGGCATGCTGGTAAGCAGCTTGTCGAAAACCGCCGCCTGGTTGTATTCCTGATAGGCCTCGGCTTTCACGTTCATGGCCTTGGCTTCCGCTTCACCTTTCTTGAAGATGATCTCGGCTTCGGCTTCGCCCTGTGCGCGAATCGAAGAAGCGTGACCCTCGGCTTCCGCCATCAGCCGCTGCTTCTCGGCGGCCGCCAGGGTCTCGATCCGCTGGCGCTCGATCTCGGCACCCTTCAGCACAGTCGCGATCAGTTCTTTTTCGCGGCGATTGATTTCCGCTTCCTGAACTTTGACCTGCTGCTCTTTCTCGATCTGCTGCACCTTCACCTGCTCAGCAATGACCTGCTGCTGCATGATGTTGGTCTGAATGTCGTAAGCCTTGTCGGCCTGCGCCTGCTGGCGCTTGGTGACCTCGACATATTGCGCGCTCTTGACTTCCAGATCGCGTTGCGCTTCCGCCTGTTTCGCCAGTGACAACGTTTCCGCCAGCACCCGCTCCTGATCGGCTTGCGCCTTGGCGACTGCGGATTCTCGCGTGGCCAGCGCGCGTTTGATGGCAGTATCGCGATCGGCTTCGGCGGTGGCGACGTCGGCGTCGCGCTTGATGCGGGCCACGTCGGGCCGGCCCATGTTGGTGATGTACTCGTTCTTGTCGCGCACTTCCTTGATGGTGAACGAAATCACTTCCAGCCCCATCTTGTTCATGTCGTCGGCGCAAGTGGAGCGCATGCGGTCGGAAACCATCTCCGGCTGCTTGACGATTTCTTCGACTGTCAGCTGGCCGATGATGCCGCGCAGATGGCCTTCCATCACCAGGCGAATCAAGCCTTCGCGCTGGTCGGGAGTCTTGGTGAGGAACTGCTCCGAGGCGGTCAGTATCGATTCCTTGTCGGACTTCACCTTGATCTGCGCCACCGCTTCCACCGTGACGGCAACGCCCTGCTTGGTATAAAGATCCTGCTGCGGCGCCACGTCGAACGACATCAATTCGAGCGACAGCTCGCGGCAGATCTGCACCATGGGGAACACGACTGTGCCGTGACCCACCACAATGCGGGTGCCGCCAAATCCGTAAACGATCAGCGCTTCGTGCGGGCCGGCTTTCTTGTAAAGGCTTGCCAGCCAGCTCATCAGTAGAACCAGTGCCAGCAGCCCCAATCCAATCACTACCCAAATTTCCATCGGCGATGCCGAACATACTGCCTCCTCTCCAGCTAATAGATTTCCAAACCACAAATGTCGCGAAGCGCACGGACCACGAACCAGGTACCCCTTCGTGCTCTTTGTGGTGGGTCACGATATCCAAGTCGCGCACGATCTTCTCCGGGCTGTCGTGCCCCAAAAAAACTTCTCCCTCGCGGGTCTTGATACGAACTCCGCGATTGCCCCACACGTACGCGCGCTTGTCGCCGACGCCGCGAATGCCGTATCCGCCGAGTGCGCTCCACCGGTCAATGGCGTAACTCTGAATGTCCGCTGCCGGAATCGATCGCAGCCGGAAGCCTAATATCCGCACCTCGACTCCGCAGGAGCTGAACAGATAATGAAAGCCCGCCCACGCCATGACCGCAGCGCCCAGCAAAGGAAGCGTCCCGATAACAATCGCGATGCGCAGCGGCACAACCGGAAAATAGTAAGCAAAACAACGCCATGGCTACCGCCGGAGCGAATAACACCAACCCCCACAGCGGAGAGGAATGATTTTCCTCCGCCAACAGTCGCGCTGTGCCAAGAGCGGCACCGCGTCGTGTGCCGAGCGCGATAATCATGACAATCAGAGTGGCTACGACTCCTGTCCACAAAACTGGGCGCGACATTTACTGGTTTGCCGCTCACGTTGTAAGCGATCACCGCATTCTCCGCCCACAAGAGCGTTCCGGCGATCACGTAAAAAAGACCTGCTAACGCCCACGCGCTCAAGTCCGGTCGCGCCACGCGCGAAAGCGTCCAAGTGGCAATCGCCGCCATCATCGCCGCAAAGATAAGAAAAAATGCGAAGGCTCCTTCGCGGGGCATCCAGCCGTTTGGCTGGTTGTTGAAATCAAAGTGCGTGGCTAAGCGCGCCGGCAACTGATTCCACGCCAACGCGAAACCAAGCGCGTTCAGCGGAACAGAAATCCAGATCAGGGCCGATGCCACGCGGAAAGAGGTGGACGATTCCTGTCTGTCGGTTGCAGATGTCATTGTGGCCTCGCTTCTTCCGGCGACGTAGACTCTCCGAGTTCAACGTCCTCTCCGGCTATTTCCGACCACGGCCGCACATATGCAATTCCGCGCTCATAACGCGTGACCACCACTTCGGTTCCTCTCAGAATCGCCGACCCGTCTTCCGACCGCGCTCCGCACACCCGGCGCGTGCCGGCCTGCGAATAAATCAACTCTCCGGTTCCACCCTCGCGAATGCGCACCGAACAGCCTGCCTAGAACGCCGACCATTTCAAAATCGGCGGCATCGAGAGCTTCATTGGGCGAACTCAACACACGTGCCACGAACAAATAAATGATGGCTGCGCCGCCGGTGCCGCTCAGCAGAGAAACCGCCAGCGCCGCAAAGAACCACATGGTGGAATGCCGGGCGAGCAAATATCCCGTGCCCCCGAACCAGGCCAGGAAACGCGGTCAAAGTAATCAGGTTGAAGGGCGAAACCTGCGCCCCTGCGGTCAGCCTGGCACCGTGACTGACCGCATGCGGGTGCAGTCCCGGCAAGTGCAAATGAAAATGCGGCAAGCTTAAGCGCGCCCCGCCCAGCAGAAAAATCACCACGCTCAGGAAGAACCCCACGACAAAACAGACCAGATAAAAATCTGCCCAGGTCATAGCCGCCCTCCTTTTTTCGCGTGCGAGTTCGTGCCGTGCGGATGCAACGCCTCCAGTAACCGGTCCGCCAGCCCTGGCGTATCCAGAATCGCGCCCAGCAAAATAAAACACTTGCGAGTGTCTTTTTCACGCGCCAGTTTGATCAGAACATGGGTCAGCTCCGGATCCCCGGCAAAACGTTCTGACGCATGCAGCAGCCAAACATCCAGGCTGCCTTCAGTGGTGCGCAAATCCGAGGTCAATTCGGTGTGATAGCCGTCCGGATCGTCGACCAGAAATCCCGGATGCACTTTAAAAAACTTGGCCAGCAGGGAACGCGACGATTGCGTCATGTGCCGGCGCGATCCGCTCTCGATCTGCGAAATGTAGGACTGGCTGATGGCTTTGCCCTGCTCTTTGCGGACCGCTGCGACCAGTTCCTGCTGGGTCATCGGACGGTCCAGGCCGCGCAACGAGCCTTCCACCTCGCGCAGATAACGAATTTTTTCCGCCAGCTTCATATCTCAATACGCAATATTTATATCGCAATATGTAATATTCCGTCAAGAAGTGAATTTGCCTTAGATTCAGAGACTTGGAATCCGGAGAGACGTTGCTGGCAACGTCTTGACCGGGGCAAGGGAAGACGTAGCAAGCTACGTCTCTACAGCAATGTTATAAGCTGATACCAGCCAGGTGCACTCCCGGCACGCGGCTACCTGTGTTGATTTCGACGCCCCTACAGGACTAGCATGAACGCGTTGGATCGCGCACTCAGCAAGACTTCTTTTCGGTCCTGAATCAGGAGGTTCCATGGCTACAGTTTCCGCAACTCAAATCGACCCTCGCGTACTCAGTTTTCTGGAGAAGCCGCGCAAAATGCTGATCAACGGCAAGTGGGTGGATGCCGTTTCCGGCAAGACTTTCCCCACCTATGACCCTTCCACCGGAGAAGTACTGGCGCAGGTTGCCGAAGGCGATCGCGCCGATATCGATCTCGCGGTAAAAGCCGCCCGCAAGGCTTTTGACGAAGGTCCATGGCGCAAAATGACGCCCTCGGAGCGCGGCCGCCTGATCTGGAAGCTGGGCGACCTGATCGATCAGCACCTGGAAGAATTCGCGTTTCTGGAATCGCTCGATAACGGCAAGCCGCTGACCGTGGCCCGCGCCGCCGATGTCCCGCTCGCGGCCGAACTTTTCCGCTACATGGCAGGATGGGCGACTAAACTCGAAGGCAATACGATTCCTTTGTCGGTGCCATATACGCCGAAAGCAAAGTATTTGAGTTATACCTTGCGGGAGCCGGTGGGCGTGGTCGGACAAGTCATTCCGTGGAATTTCCCGCTGCTGATGGCGGCATGGAAGCTGGGTCCGGCATTGGCGACCGGTTGCACGGTGGTGCTGAAGCCTGCCGAGCAGACGCCGCTTTCCGCTCTGCGACTTGGCGATCTGATTCTCGAAGCCGGATTTCCTGAAGGCGTGGTGAACATCGTCCCCGGATATGGCGAGACCGCCGGCGCCGCTCTGGCTGCGCATAATGATGTCGATAAAATCGCATTCACCGGTTCGACCGAAGTCGGCAGGCTGATCGTTCATGCGGCAGCCGGAAATCTGAAACGGGTTTCGCTCGAGCTCGGCGGAAAGTCTCCCAATGTGATTTTCAAAGACGCCGACATGGACGTTGCCATTCCCGGCGCCGCCAGCGGAATCTTCTTCAATCAGGGCCAGTGCTGCTGCGCCGGTTCTCGGCTCTATGTCGAAAAAGATGTCTTCGACCAGGTGGTGGAAGGCATTTCGGCTAGCGCCAAGAAAATTCGCGTCGGCTCGGGCCTCGATCCCAAGACGCAAATGGGGCCGCTGGTTTCAGAAGAACAACTAAATCGCGTCTGCGGATATCTCGAGTCGGGATTTTCGCAAGGCGCGAAAGCCGCGGCTGGCGGGCACAAGACGGGCGACAAGGGATATTTCGTCGAGCCGACGGTACTGGTCGATACTCGCGAAGATATGAAAGTTGTGCAGGAAGAAATCTTTGGCCCAGTGGTTGTGGCGATGCCGTTCTCAAGCGCGGAAGAAATTGTGCCGCGTGCCAACGATAACGTCTACGGTCTCGCCGCCGGCATCTGGACTCGCGACATCAGCAAAGCCCACCGCATGGCGGAGTATTTCCAGGCGGGCACGGTGTGGATCAACTGCTACAACATCTTCGACGCGGCCTTGCCGTTCGGAGGTTATAAGCAGTCCGGCTGGGGACGCGAGATGGGCCATGAGGTCCTGAACAATTACACCCAAACCAAAGCGGTGTGCGCGCGAATTTAATTTTGTTAAGCACATTCGTATTCGTAGAGACGTAGCTTTGCTACGTCTCTTTTTTTTCAATCGTACGATTGCGCGCAGGAGACGTTGCGAGCAACGTCTCTACGAGTGCAATTATGTTTAATGATGGATTAGGGCCGCGCTAGCGGCATGTCTTTCGCGCCGTGCTCTTCCAACACCGGCGGCTCCTGGCGGAGAAAATCGTAGTGTTCAATGTGGACTGCGACCGCGGGCTTTCCTCCTTCAGCCTGGTCGCAACGCATGACCCGCGCCCGGCAACAAACGTTCATGTCGTCGGCGAGCGTAATTTCAGAGGGCATGACCAGCGTCATCTCAATGATCTGACCTTCGCTGAGAGATAGATCAGTCCAAAGCATCGCGCCACGCGAACTCAGGTCCTGGGTAAACCCTGAGCCAGTGCGGGATTCATCCGGCACTCGCAGTGTAACCGGTATCTGGTAAGGGAAGCGCTGCCCTAAGCGGCGCTCCACGCGGTTCTGCTCGGCGCTCGTCATTCGCAACACTGTAGCGCAACCTGGCCTTTCCGTGAAGCAAAAAGAGCAATTCGAGCGCCACAAAACCGCCAAGTTGCATCGGAGTATGGCCAGACCTCATCATTGAGTGTGAGCCCCGTGCCCCCGTCAGACTCCCCAAAATCCCAGCAACCGGCGAAGAAATCGCGCGGCCTCAGCCTGCCGGCAACCTTGCGCGCGCTGAAGCACAGAAATTTCCAGCTGTTTTTCAGCGGCCAGCTCATATCGCTGATCGGTACCTGGATGCAAAACGTTGCACAGGCGTGGCTGGTTTACCGGCTCACCGGTTCGTCGTTGCTGCTTGGGTCGGTCGCTTTTGCCGGCCAGATACCGGTTTTCCTCACCTCTCCGCTGGGCGGAATCGTTGCCGACCGTTACAACCGCCAGCGAGTGGTGATCTCGCACTCAAACCGCGTCAATGATTCTGGCATTCGCTTTTGCCGCGCTGACCCTGACTCATCGCATTACGGTCACCGAAATTTTCGTTCTGGCGATCATGCGCGGAGTCGTGAACGCCTTCGATATTCCCGGGCGCCAGGCCTTCATCGTCGAGATGGTGGGCAAAGAAGACCTGATGAACGCCATCGCCTTGAACTCTTCCATGTTCAATGGAGCGCGCATCATCGGCCCGGCAATCGCAGGAATTGTGGTCGCAAGAATCGGCGAAGGCTGGTGCTTCTTCTCCGACGCCGTGAGTTATATCGCCGTGATCGTCGGACTGTTCATGATGCGGGTACGCGCCGCGCACATTTACAGCGCCATGGGCTCGCCACTCGAGCGCATCATCGAAGGATTTCGCTTCGTGCGGGACACCGCGCCCATCCGACTGCTGCTGTTTTTGCTGGGATTGGTGAGCCTGGTGGCAATGCCTTATACCGTGCTGATGCCGGTATTTGCCGACCGCATTCTTCATGGGGGCGCCAGAGGTCTCGGCATTCTGATGGGCGCAACCGGGGTCGGAGCGCTTTTAGGTGCGCTGACTCTGGCCACCAAAACCGGGGTCCACGGGCTTGGGCGATGGGTCACTTTTTCCTGCGCCGGGTTCGCGATTCTCGCTGATTGCCTTTGCTCTTTCGCGGAACTTCTGGCTCTCGACTGTGCTGCTCGTCCCTGTCGGCTTCTGCATGATGCTGCAGATGTCTTCGTCGAACACGCTCATTCAAGCCATGGTGCCCGACGAATTGCGGGGACGCGTGATGTCGGTCTATTCCATGATGTTCATGGGCATGGGGCCGTTCGGGGCGCTGGTCGCCGGGGCAATTGCCGATCACTTGGGCGCGCCGCTAGCGGTGATTATGGGATGCGGTCGCATGCCTCGGCGGCGCAGTCATCTTTGGAATGCGATTGCCGCAAATTCGAGGCGAGGCCCGGCGACTGATCATTGCCCAACAAATGGTAGGCGGCGAACCGGTTCAGGAGATGAGCGCGCCCGCGGTGGAAGACTGACGGAGTTGGAGGCAGGACGGCAAGTCAAAAATCATTACCCTCTTTGCATAAAATGCGTCAAGGGCGGGGCACCCGGTTTCGTCCAAGCACTGAGATCAGTGCCCCGCATGCCAGTGGCGCAAGGGTGCGATCAGCAATCGCAGATATTCAATTACCGACTGCGGCGCGCCGCCTGGTGAAATCGGAATGTAAGCGAAGGTCAGCACCAGCATCAGCAGGGCACAAACCGCGAGCCAGCGGCGTCCGGTCGTGATTTCCGGCCAGACCGGAACCGAAGGGTGTCGCATTCCACTGATTCGCAGCAGCACCGCCCAAACCAGCCATCCCGTCCAAAAAAAGAGCGCCAGAGGAATGAGTATGAGAATTGTGATTCGTGAAATGGTGCGGTGCGCGCGCGGAGAAACCGCGAACACGATGTGTCCGCCGTCGAGCTGGCCGCCGGGAAGCAGGTTCAATGAAGTCGCGAACATTCCTACCCATGCGGCTATCGCCACCGGATGCAAATACAGACGGCTCGAGCGGCACGTTAGCCACACCATGCGCATAGCCGGCAGCGACCAGCGAGCGTCGCACCAAATGAAAAATGAGTGGATATCCCAGCTGAATATCCGGAGGGAAAGCTCCCACCGGCGCAATCCGTGACAGTCCCAGCGAAAAAATCAGCACCACCAGCGCCACCAGAAATCCCGCGATCGGTCCGGCGATGCCGATATCAAAAAGTACGGCCCGCGAACGCAATGGAGACTTGATGCGAATGAACGCACCCAGCGTTCCAATCAGCGTAGGAAAGGGAATGAAAAACGGCAGCGTCGCCGAAACCCCGTAGCGAACGCAATAAAGATAGTGCCCCATCTCATGCGCCAGCAAAATCAGCATCAGGGTCAATGAGAAGGGAAGACCGAGTAGCAAGTGATTCCCCTGCAGCGCCCATCTCACGGGGAAGATTTCGTTGCCCAATGTAAATGGCGGCAGTCCGACCAGGAAATTCCACTGCAGGCGAGCTCCTACTACGAGAGTAGTGAAGAAGGTGAGCCCCAGCAGCAGAAGGTGCAGCCAGTAGCGATGCTTTAAAGGAGGATCAAACGATACCTCTGCGCCATCCGGGGCGTAGATTTCGCTGGGTACGTAAACTTCGGGGGAGTTCTGAGTTGACATCTGTCGCTCGAAGGAGAGAACAAGTCATGCCCCGAACGGGTTGCGTCCGCCCCAGACGGACCCGCGCCGGGCTACACTTATTCTATCGTCTGCAGTTCCTTGCCGGGCTTAAATCGTACAGCTTTGCCGGGCGGAATCGAGACTTCGGCGCCGGTGCGAGGATTGCGGCCGATTCCGGTCTTGCGCGGGCGGACGTTGAACACGCCAAAGCCCCGCAGCTCAATGCGATCGCCCTGCGACAGTGAGCGTTTCATGCTCTCAAACACGGTTTCAACCGCCATTTCAGCTTTGGTTTTAGTGATACCGGTCCGGTTCACCACTTCATTGATAATGTCGAGCTTGATCACAGGAGCCTCATCGCGATGGGAGTGTTGGGGTGCCTCAAGTGGTTGATGCTAAGAGAGATATGGAAGATTGTCAATTGACGGGTTTGTTTCGTAAGATGAGCCTTCAGCTTTTGAGCCATGAGCGGTGAGCTTTGAGCCGATAAGCCATGAGCTCATTTGTCAAAGCTCACTGCTCACGACTCTTAGCTCACCGCCGTTCTTAAGGAGCTTCATGCTAAAAAGCGATCGCTGGATTCGCAAAATGGCCCTCGAGCAGGGGATGATCAATCCCTTTTCAGAGAAGCAGGTGCGCGAAGGGGTGGTTTCTTACGGGCTTTCTTCTTACGGTTACGATTTGCGCGTGGCCGATGAATTCAAGATTTTTACTAACGTGAATTGCTCGACCGTCGATCCAAAGCAGTTCGACGAGAAATCGTTTGTGACCATCCGCGCCGATTCCACTCTCATCCCGCCGAATTCTTTTGCGCTGGCGCGCTCTGTGGAATATTTCAAGATTCCGCGCGAGCGTGCTGACCATCTGCGTCGGTAAATCAACTTACGCCCGCTGCGGCATCATCGTGAACGTGACGCCGTTCGAGCCGGAGTGGGAAGGTTTCGTTACGCTTGAGATTTCAAACACAACGCCGTTGCCCGCGCGCGTCTATGCCAACGAAGGCTTGTGCCAGATTATTTTCTTCCAGTCGGATGAAGTTTGCGAAACCAGTTATGCCGATCGTAAAGGGAAATATCAATCGCAGAAGGGAATCGTGCTGCCGAAACTGTAAAGCGTCGTGGGTCGGGCGTCGTTGGTCGTTCGCCAAAGTCAAATGCCGCCCGCAAGCGCGCAACCGGAAGTGATGGCGAAACCTTGAAACCTTGAAACCTTGAAACCTTACTTTCTTCCTTCGCCTTCTTTGATAGATGTACTTGATCGAAGGCTTGTAGATCATCAGGTTGGGACCGCTGGTGCGGTTTACCTTGATGCACGCCTTGTCGTACCACTCGATGCAGCCGTGAACTTCTTCGCCGTCGGTGAGCACGATCACCATCGATGTCTTTGACTGCATCTGCTTCTGATAATAGAAATTTTCCGCGTTTGTCTGATCTGGCGGCGGGGCCTTGCGGGCGCCGTTCGACCGATCCTGCGAACGCTCCGGACGCTCGGAACGCTCCGGGCGGTCACGCCGCTCTCCGCCATTCTGAACAGGATGGCTGGGGCCAGAATGATTGCTGTGATTGAGTAGTGGCCGGATCAGTTTGCGGCTGGCGAATCCGTCTTTTTCAACGTGACGTTCTCCGGCCACGGCTGGAATTGTATCTTTCATAACATCACCTGCAACACGCTCAAATTGCGGCCCACAACGAAATTGGCGCGCTAAATGGGGACAGAGAGGCGTGAGTTGCTACTTACCCTAGCACAGCATGTCAAGAGTGACAATCCCGAGTTCGTTGTAGCAAGTGACGAGAGGAACAGGAAGCATTGAACTAACGGAACATTGAATCATTCAATCATTTAAACTGCATAGCTGGCTCACGGAACTGCGTGATCTGGGTTTGCGCTTAAATCAATCAATGATTGAACGATGCAATGATTCAACTAGGTTTGCAGCACGCCGACCTTGAACTCCGCCACGTCAGGATTCAGCGCTGCCGCTTCGAGCGCAGTAGTAATGGCATCTCGCGTATCCACGGGGTCAATGATCTTGTCGATCCAAAGCCGCGCGGCACCGTAACGGGGATCGGTTTGCTCGTCGTAAGTTTTTTTTACCGAATCGTACAATTCCTTTTTCTCTTCCGGACTGAGTTGCTTGCCGCCGCGCTCCAATTGCCGGATCTTGATTTCGACCAGGGTGCCGGCCGCCGAATCTCCGCTCATCACCGCGTACCGCGCCGTCGGCCACGCGAACATAAATCGCGGATCGTAAGCCTTGCCGCACATCGCATAATGTCCCGCGCCAAACGATCCGCCAAGGATGACGGCAATTTTCGGAACCACAGAATTTGAAACCGCGTTCACCATCTTCGCGCCTGCCTTGATGATGCCACTCCACTCGGCATCGCGCCCCACCATGAACCCGTTCACGTCGTGCAGGAAAACCAGGGGAATCAGATTCTGATTGCAATCCATAATGAAGCGCGCGGCTTTTTCCGCTGACTCGGTATAGATCACACCGCCGAATTCCATGCGCTTTTTGCCTTCGTGGTCGGTCGCCTGCGCGTGCATCTTTTGGTTAGCCACAATTCCCACCGCGAATCCGCCGATACGCGCGTACCCGCACACCAGCGTCTTGCCGTACTCCGCTTTGTATTCGTCGAACTTGCTGGCGTCAGTAATGCGCGCAATGACTTCGCGAACGTCATAAGGCCGCGCCGGCGACGAATCGTAAATCCCGTAAATTTCCTCCGCGGCCAGCGCCGGAGCCACAGGCTTTTTGCGGTCCCAGGGAGATTGCCGGCGGTATCCCCATTTTTCAATGATCGAGCGAATCCGCAGCAGGCAGACTTCGTCGTTGGGTTCATGAAAATCTACGGTTCCGCTGATCGCCGAATGCATGGCTGCGCCGCCCAGCTCTTCGGCGGAAACTTTTTGCCCGATTGCAGCCTGCACCAAGGCCGGCCCGGCAAGGAATAGCCCGCTGCCATCCGTCATTAAAACGTGGTCGCACATTACCGGCAGATATCCGCCACCGGCCACGCACATGCCCATGATGGCGGCGATCTGCGGAATTCCCATTGCCGACATCACCGCATTGTTCCGAAACACGCGCCCGAAGTCGTCAGTATCGGGAAACACGTCTTCCTGCAGGGGAAGAAAAATACCCGCGGAATCCACCAGATAAATCACCGGAACCCGGTTCTCGATGGCGATGTTCTGTGCGCGAATGACCTTCTTCGACGTCATCGGGAAAAACGCGCCCGCCTTCACCGTGGCGTCATTCGCGATGATCATTACCATGCGGCTCTCGACCCGCGCCAGTCCCGTGATTACTCCCGCCGCGGGTGCGCCGCCCCATTCTTCGTACATGCGATAACCAGCGAACAGGCCAAGTTCGAAAAAGGTTCCCTGATCCACCAGCCGATGAATGCGCTCGCGAGCCGTGAGACGGCCTTTGGAGTGCTGGTTTTCTACGCCCTTCGATCCGCCGCCCTCGCAAATCTGTTCCTCGTCATTGCGGAAGCCGGAAACCAGATCCGCCAGAAAGCGCATGTTGGCTTCAAAACGCGCCGAGGTAGGGTCGACTTTGGAAGTGAGAATGGATGTTTCCGTAGCCATGTTTCGCGATTGTTACGTTAAACCAGCGGCAGGGAAAGGCGCAAACTTGGCTGTAGAGACGTTGCTTGCAACGTCTCTTGCAAGTCTCTTGAAACGACTATCGAAACGCCTCTTGCAGACGATTCGACCATAGGGCAAAGAGACGTAGCAAGCTACGTCTCTACGGATTTGGCTTCAAGTCCAGGGCAGCCGAGTTCATGCAATAGCGCATGCCCGTTGGACGCGGGCCGTCAGGGAACACGTGCCCCAAATGCGCGTCGCACTTCGAGCAGCGGACTTCTGTCCGGCGCATGCCGTGGGTGACGTCAGTTTTCTCGTCCACCGCGTCATCCGCGGCCGGCTTATAGAAACTCGGCCAGCCGGTTCCAGAGTCGAATTTAGTCTCCGAGCTGAACAGCGGCTGTCCACAGCAAACGCAGGTATAGGTGCCCGGATCTTTGGTCTTGTTGTATTTGCCGGTGAACGCCGGCTCGGTCCCGGCTTTGCGGGTCACGTAATACTGCTCAGGTGATAACTGCTCTTGCCACTCCGATTCAGATTTGGTGATTTTGTCAGTCATAAAGCGGTCTTTAGCTCCTGGCTCTTTAGCTTCAGTAATTTTAAAAGGTTTCTAAAGAGTAGATGCACGACAACGCCAGAAGTCACAGCCATCTCGCAGCCGGAAGCTAAAAGCTAGAAGCCAAAAGCTAAACGCTGGTTTCCCTTGACTTCGCTTTATATTCGCCTACAATGCTGGCATGGCGATCACCAAGCGTCAGCGTGAGGTTTACGATTTTATTGCCGAGTTCGTTCAGCGCAACCAATACTCGCCGTCGTTTGAAGAAATCGGCGAAGGCCTGGGGCTGAGTTCGCTCGCTACCGTCCACAAACATATTTCGAACCTGGAAAAAAAAGGACTGCTCAACCGTGACTACAATCGCAGCCGGTCGATCGATCTGCTTCCTCCCAAAGGCCGCCTGAAGGTGGCCATGTCAGTCAACACTGGCATGGTGTTGCCGCTGCTGGGCCGGATTGCCGCCGGTCAGCCGATCGAAGCCATCGAACGGCCGGAGACGATTTCACTCGCAGACTTCGTGCGGTCGAAAGAAGCCTATGTGCTCGAAGTCAACGGCGACTCGATGCAGGATGAAGCCATTCTCAGCGGTGACTATGTGCTGGTTGAAAAAACCAAAATCGCGCACAACGGCGATATTGTGGTTGCTCTCGTGGGCGGCGCGGACGCGACTTTGAAGCGCTTTTATCGTGAAGGCGACAAGATTCGATTGCAGCCCTCGAACGCGAAGATGAAACCGATTATGGTGCCGGCTGCGGATGTGCAGATTCAGGGCAGGGTGATTGGGGTATTGCGGAAATACTGAGTGCCACAGAAAACCTTTAACCACAGGGGGCACAAAGGTACACAGAGGAACGCCACCGAGAGTTGCGATCAGGGCCGGGTGATCAGGGTACTGAGGAAGTACTAGCCTTCAATGAAGATGGAATGCAACTTCCACAGTTGCATATACAGCCACTGGCTCGCCGCCTTTTCGCGCCGGTTCAAATTTCCACGTCTTTACTGATTCCGTCGCCTTCTCATCTAACCCATATCCCACGGGAGAAACTGAGTTTGCACCGTTCGCGACCAGCCCTATTCTCCGGTCAGTTAATGATGACCCCTGTTCGCAAAAGTTACGACGGCGATCACAAAACGGCTCTTAAGATAATAGTTGGCTCAGAATCGTTGACCCATCCCGAACCCGCAAGCATAATGAAGCAGCAACTTTGAGGTTCGCGTGTTATCCAACCGGGCGAGCGCAGCTCCTCTCACACTTGTCATCCTTTGGTGCTTGAGAACGCTGATCTGTGTAGCGATACCTTTAATGGTCGTAGCACAGCAGGGGCCCGCGCCCGGCATTCGTGATCCCTTCAACCAGCCGGATGCTCCAGGCGGCATTCCAAAGGAAGACCGCCGGGGGGCGACCTTAACTGTTAGAGTCGGCGGACCTGATGGCCGGCTCGAACATCAAGCGGTCGTTAAGCTTTCAAACAAGCAGACTTCCTTGGTGTACCTGCAAACGACCAAGGATAAATCTCAGGCCACCTTCGACAACCTTCCGATAGGGATTTACGGCGTGGAAGTTGATGCAGCTGGCTTCTTTCCGGCCCACAGGGATTTCAGTGTTCCGACCGCACTGACGACTTATTCTCTCGATCTTGCATTAACCCCCGATCCAAGCAGCATTGACCTGACGGACATCCCAAACAACACCGACATCCCGGCAAATTTGCGAAAACGGGTTGCCCGCGCCCTTGATGAAATCAGATCCGGCGACTTGGGTGGAGCGCAAAAAGATTTCAAAGGTATAACAAAATCAGCTCCATTGAGCGCCGACGTAAACTTTTTTCTTGGTTACCTGTCATTTGAACAACACGACATCCAACAGGCAGAGCTCCACCTAACTCGCGCCACGGAACTTAATCCCCATCAGATTCAAGCCCTGACATTATCAGGAGAGTTATTCGTTTCAACCCACGACTATGCCAAGGCCAGCGCAGTCCTGGAGAAGGCAGTGGCATTGGGTAACGACTACTCGTTGTCGCACGAACTGCTTGCTGAAGCGTACGTGCACGAGAAGGATTTTGCGAAAGCCAGAGACCAAGCCGAGTTGGCACTGGAGAAAAGCAAGGGTGCGGAGAGCAATGCTCGGATCGTACTCGGAGAATCGTTGGCAAACTTGGGAGAGCCCGCGGCTGCCATCACAGCCTTGAACGCATTTTTGCAAGCGTCGCCCTCAAGTCCGATGGCGGCTCAGGTCCGAAAGCTTTTGACCGAGCTTCAGAAACCCGACCTCCTCAATAAAACGCAGTCTAGCAAGTCTTTTGAGAAATTAACTCCCGCTATTGCTGACCCGGAGATGATCGGGGCAGAAGTGGAGGGCCAGAAATGGCAGCCTGCGGGCGTCGATGACCGCAAGCCGGTCGTGGTCCCCAATGTTACTTGTCCCCAACAGCAGGTCATCGAGCAGGCGGGACTGAGTGTGCGCGAATTGGTTAACGATCTCAGCCAATTTGCTGCTATCGAAGATATTCTGCACGAACAGGTCAATGCGAACGGACACCCCATCACCAAGCTACGACGTACGTTCAACTACGTTGCGTCGATCTCGCAGAGCCCTGCCGGCGTCATATCGGTTGACGAAGACCGTACTGGACGTAGCGACCTCGGAGACTTTCCCGAGCAGATTGCCACCCGCGGTCTTCCGACACTCGCACTGATCTTCCATCCCGACCTTCGCGGTGATTATGATATGAACTGCGAAGGGCTGAGTGACTTGAATGGGCAGGCAACGTGGTTGGTTCATTTCCGACAACGGGACGATCGCCCCAAGCGCATTAAAGGATACAAGGTCGGAGGGCAGGTATACCTCGTCGGACTAAAGGGCCGCGCTTGGATTTCGGCTGATACTTATCAAATCGTCAGAATGGAATCTGAGCTGGTGAACCCGATTCCTGAGATCCGCCTGCGTAGCGACCATCAAATCGTCGAATACGGAGCAGTCAATTTCGCCAAGAAAAACACCACTCTTTGGCTTCCTCAGAGCGCTGAACTTTATTTTGATTTCAGGAACCGGCGCTATTATCGTCGACATAGTTTCAGCAACTTTTTGCTGTTTGCCGTCGACTCGAATGACAAAGCACTGAATCCGCCGGTTAGCAAAGATCAGATTGACCCCCGTGAAAAATCGTCAGTGCAAAATAATTGATTTATTCACGGGAACGGGATTACAGGGAGGACAGGCTGGCTCTGTCAGCAACAAAAAACGCCCGAGATTAGAATCCCGGGCGTCACAAGCCTGAGCTGAAGACAGTTTTAGACCGCCTTTACTTCAATGTGCTTTTCCAGCCGCTTCTGGATCTGGTCTTTCGGAACATATCCGACGATCTGCTCCTGGACCTGCCCGCCTTTAAACAGCAGCAAAGTAGGAATGCCGCGCACGTTGTAACGCATGGGAGTCGCGTTGTTGCGGTCGACGTCCATTTTGCCGATCTTCACCTTGCCCTCGTATTCCTTGGCGAGCTCCTCCACGATGGGAGCAATGGCACGGCACGGTCCACACCAGGCCGCCCAAAAATCTACCAAAACCGGAGTCTCCGACTTCAGTACGTCCTGGTCAAAGTTCGCATCGGTCACTTCAATAATTCCGTTTCCTGCCATTGGTCCTCTTCCTCCAACGCTTGGTGCGCTGGCAATATCGTAACACCACATATTGGATGCTATTTAGAGGAGAAGGTCGCAAGAAGGGTGGCCAGTGGAAACATGCCGAATTTTACGGTTTAGACCGTATTGACACCAAAATAAAAAAGCGCCCTGAACATTGTTCAGGACGCCTCGGCAGCCCTCCCCCAGAACTGCCTCGAACGATTGGATAGTAGAAGGTTGGGCTGAGAGTGTAAATATCACTTCGGTAATGGAGAGATTGCGTAGTCGTAACCGGCCGATGTTCCTGATGGGCTACTTCGAACGCCAGCTTTGGCCGCCGTCGGAGGTGCTCCAAACCTGGCCTTTGGCCGTATCCACCATGCCATTCAGCGGGTCAGAGAATTCAATGCGGGTGATGTCGTCCGCTGAAATTGCGGGCAGCCTAGCCCAACTCTTTCCGGCATCCGCTGAATGATAGAGAGTTCCCGCGCTTCCGCCGACCCAAACCTGGTTGCCGGCCGAACCAATTGCTCGGAAATGCAGACCATCGCCGACTGACACAATTTGCCAAGTCGTCCCAGCGTCAGTTGAGCGCTGCACACTGCCATCAGGTGTCAGACCCCAGGAGGTGCGAGAAACCCTGGCGCCTACCGAGGCGTTGGAAGCGCTAAATCTCTGCTTAGCCTCCGCGCCCGCCATTGGCGCCGAAAGATGAACCTCACCCGACTGATCAAACTGCATGGCGGCTTGTGGTTTTGCGGTCATGTGTTTGGCGGCCGGACGGGCCCTTGCAGCAGATTGAGCCGCGGGGGCTCGCTGCGCTGTCATGGGCGTTTCTGCAGGCTGGTCTCTCAAATCCGCTGCCGGCTGAGCTTTCAACGCCGCGATACTCGCGGGCGGCGCAGTATTTGAGGAATGGTGGTTGAGTAACCCGCGATCGGTGAACAGGGCGACACCCAGAATTACCACCGAGGCGGTGAGTGTGGCCCAGCGCATTCCCCAGTGTCTCGGCCAGCGGGTGGAGGTGACAACCTGCTGCACCTCCGCTTCCGGCATTGCTAGATACAGAATGTCGCGGCAATCCGCGCACACCGCAAGATGGCTAAGCAGATTGACGCGATCGTGACCCGACAGGCTATTTTCGGCATAGGCCGTGAGCAGTTCGGGATCCGGATGAGGCCCGATCGCTTGCGCCTTAAGGCGCCTGGAAACGAGTTTTTTGATCTCGACGTCCATTTTAAAGTCGCTTATCTGCCGACCTCGCCGGCTTTGGCTTCTCTGTTGGAGAACGCTGCATTGGCCGAATCTTGCGCTAAACTTGCGCGAATATCCAGGCGCAGGTCGCGGGCATCCGCAGCCAGGGCTTCGTCCGCTTGGCGTCTGTTCATCCCCATTCTTATCAGGCCCTTGAGAATCGCTTTTCTTAATCCCTTTGTAAGCTTCTCGACCTTGCGGCTGATGGTCGATTCGTGAACTGAAAGGGCCCGTGCGACCTCGGCCAGGGTGCGTTCGTCCAGGAAATACGAGGCCAGAATGAATCTGTCCTCTTCCGCCAGCGCCCTCAAAGCCCCGTCTACCGCCGGCTCCAGACGTTCGTCGATCGCAATGACTGACTCCGTCGAAGCCGCCGGGAATTGCGCGCCTTCTTCGCATTCGCGGTCGAGGCTTACCATTCGCCTGTGTTTGCGGTAGCGATTGATATATTCCTGGGCCAGCACCGTACGCAGCCATCCGCCGAGCGAACCCCTGCCGCTATAAGAAAAAAGCTTCGACTGGCGGCGGCCTGCACGGGTCTTGGTGCCGTACAAATCAGCATAAACGGAGTCGGCGAGCTCTCTTCCGGTGGCGTCGTCGCGGGTAAGTTGACGGCCAGTGTCATAGAGTTTCTCGCGAAAGCGCAGCATGAAAACCTGCCACGCCCGTTCATTGCCGGCAGCGCAGGCGCGCGCCAATGCCAAATCCTCTACATGCAAACGGGCGAAGAAATCCTGCGCTCTCAGCGGGACAGCTTGGGAAATATTTTTCGCCGCTACTTCGTCCAGAATGGCCGCAAACTCTTGCGCCGAGATGCCGAATTCTTCAGCTTTGCTTCTGCGATGGGCTTCCAGTATGACGGAATTCAACTCCGTTTTTGTTTCTCGCCCTGGTTGGCTTTTTTCCGGCATGCTCTTTGGAATGCTACCAATATTAGACGCTCAAATCTGGATTTTTGCCGTTTGCTACGGCTGCAATCCTTTTACACGCGGGTTTTGCCGGGGATCGTCCTGCCTGACAAAGCTCGCGTGAATCGCGCCGACCATCTTTGCTTTTAACCTGCGACTCTCCGTTTGCTCGCCTGTTGAACGCCAGTATTCACGCGGGTTGAGAGCGTCACCCACGCGCCGCTGGTTACGCTCACCACGTGACTGCCACTCAAAGTCCGACAGCAATCCAATGATATTGCGCCAGTTACATCATTGTCCTTTAGTAACCCGCTTACGTCCGTAACTTGTACAGGCAACGGTTACTTTGTAAACATGAGCATGCCTTATCGGACTCATGCAGAAGCTCGCGATTAGTGTAGCTAACTGTTAGTAGCCCGATTCCCCCGACCAGGCACGAACGCAGTTACGTGTGTCAACCAATAGCCGGAGGCAGGATGTCGTTAGACGTGCAGCATCTGCAAGGCCTGACTAGTGTGCCCCAACTATCGCGGCTGTATGCCACTTATGGAGTTGAGGTCAATACTTTGTCGGTAGAGCAGATTTTTGCGCTTTACGAACGGACCGGGTTTCTCTATCCCGGCAAAGCCGCACGCCTGCGCCCTCATCTTGGCTTAGTGCTAAAAAACTGGCGCAAGATGCTGCGCGCCGGGGAGTCACTGCTCTACATTCTAACCTCCGGGGACGAAGCTCAAGGCATGGCCTCCATCGCTGTCTGGCGGACTGCGCCCCGCGGATGGATGTCACAGCACTTAGTAAGTGACAACAATCCCATTGCTTCTCGCGCGGTAATGCTGGCGGCGGCAGCGGGGAAAATTCTGCGGGGAACTGACGACGCTCAGAATTGGTTTCGCCCGGAAAACCGCTTCCCGGCGCGAGTATTCGGATCCATGGTCTACACCATTGGCGAAGCCCTTTGTTCGGTGCAGCGTCACAGTTATTTCGCGTTGCCGCGCGGTCTTACGCTGCCGGCCGCCGGAAAAATTCGCGCCGTCCCCTATGACTCTTCCCAGAAGCAGGCGCTTTCTGCGATCGCATCTGCCACCCGCGGCAGTGTCTACATCGCCGGAGAAGATCTCTTAGGCGATGTTGAATTAACAAGCGTTGACGAGATGTATCGCGCCGTCGGTTTACGCCGCACTCGTTCGGTGTGGTTGGCCTATCAGGGAACACGCAGCGAGCCGGTAGGAGCTGCAATCGCCTACCGCGGCCCGCTGGGAATTAATTTCAGCTATCTGGAAAATCGCTGCGACTTACTGCTTCACCCAACGCTTCCGGCGGTGGACGTGCCCGGTACCGTAGCTTCGCTTCTAACTGCGTCGTATTCCGCTTATCAGGATTTCGAGCTGGACGACATTCCGCTGATCACCGACGAGATGGCCACTGAAACTCTGCTCAAGAGTGGCGCAGAATTCCTTCGCCACTATTGCCAGGGAATCTGGCTCAAGGCGGGACACCAGGGCTTCTATCAACACGTAGATGGTTTCTATTCCAAACTTCTGGATCGCGCTTCCAAACAAAATTCCAAACAGCGGCGTGCCGCGGCGGGTTCGCAATGATTTCGCCGGCGCGCCCTTACATCATGGAAGACCCTCGCGAGGCCATGCGCCTGGAATTGAAAGTCAATGCCGAGGCCTGGGTGGAAAAGTATCTGGCAAAGGTGCTGAAGCCTGGAGATGAAGTTCTTTCGGTAGGCTGCGGACCAGGAACGATTCTTCGCCAGATCTGTGCGACCGATCGCTCTATACATGCAACCGGAATTGACATCAGCGCCGAGCGGGTACGCGAGGCCGACCAAAGGAACAATATCGACGCCCGGCTCAAATTTGTCCAGGGCGATGCGCATGCGATGCCGTTCCCGAACGATAGCTTCAACTTTGTCTACGCTCGAATGCTGTTTGAGTATCTTGAGAAGAAAGAACAGGCTGCCGCTGAAATGGTTCGGGTATGCCAGCCCGGCGGGAAGGTGATGCTCCAGGACCTGGACGGCCAGTTACTGTGGAACTATCCCGAGGAGCCGGCGTTACAGAAAGCTCTTGAAGCGGTTGTAAGTGGATTATCGAAGACAGGATTTGACGCGTTTGTGGGACGCAAGTTGTTCTCGCTGGCGCATAAGGCAGGGCTCGAGAATATTTCCGTGCAAGTGGAGTGTTACCACCTGATCGCGGGAGAGATTCAACCAGACGTCCTGCAGCAATGGCAGCTCAAGGTTGAGATCGCGCTTCCCCAAATTGCGCGCGTGTTGGGCAGTAATGAAGCGGCAGAAGACTATGGCCGGCGGTTTATTGATTATCTGCGCCGGCGCGACACGCTAACTTATTCCAACGTATTTACAGTGACGGGGCAAAAGCCCCGGTGACCGTGCGGGAATAGATGTACAGATACACACCATCAATTGCGAAAGGGGACAACGAGAACGCAGAGGTTCCACGAACCCAGCACAACAAAGCGTTTCTCGCCTTCTCGCGAAGGAAGATAACCATGCAGACCACTCGCTACCCACATAACAGTTTAAGAGGTCTTACTCGCGCTGCGCTGGTGTCCGCCTTGACGGGACTTTTCGTCCTGGCCGCCGCCGCCCAGAGCAATCAGGTCGACGTCACAACGATGAGCGTCGAAGACCTCATGAACATGCAGGTCACATCCGTTTCCAAACGGACTCAGAAGGTCGCGGACGCCGCTGCCGCGGTCTATGTGATCACGCAGGAGGACATTCGCCGCTCGGGCGCGACTAGCATTCCCGAAGCGTTGCGGCTGGCCCCTGGGATCCAGGTGGCGAGAATTGATGAGAATAAGTGGGCCATCAGTTCGCGCGGCTTCAATGGACGCTTCGCCGATAAGCTGCTGGTCTTGATCGACGGCCGCAGCGTGTACACTCCGCTTTTCTCGGGCGTTTATTGGAACGTGCAGGACGTCATGCTCGAGGACGTCGACCGAATCGAAGTCATCCGCGGACCCGGCGCCACATTATGGGGAGCCAATGCGGTGAACGGCGTCATCAACATCATTACCAAGTCAGCTAAGAACACCCAGGCGGGCTTGGCGACTGCCGGCGGCGGAAACGAACAGAGAGGCTTCACCAATCTCCGTTACGGCGGCACCGTAAATCAGGATGCTTACTATAGGGCTTACGCGAAGTACTTTAATGTCGGCGAATCCACCGTTCCACTCGGGGGAAGCGCCAGCGATAACTGGGATTCGCTGCGAGGCGGCTTCCGCGGCGATTGGAACCCTTCTGGGCCTGACTCCCTGACCCTTCAGGGCGATATGTATCGCAGCCATTATGGGGAAACTTTGACGACTCCCATGCTGAGCGCGCCTTACACCAGCACCTTCCCGAACCTTGGCGCCAATAGCGGAGGCAACATCCTGGGCCGGTGGACCCATAACTTCGATAACTCGTCCACTTCGCTGCAGGTCTATTTCGACAATACCAACATCTCTGAAAATTCGTTATTCACCGATCACGAAAACATCTTCGACATCGACTTCCAGCACTCGCTTCACCTCACAGACTCTCAAGTCGTGATCTGGGGCGTGGGTTATCGTTCGATCGGTGACAGCAACGATTCCAGTTTCACGGTTTCGCTCCAGCCCGACCACAGTACCCTGAACCAGTTCAGTGGATTCGCGCAGGATGAAATCAGCCTGGTCGATAAACGGGTGCAATTTACGCTTGGTTCCAAACTTGAGCACAATGATTTTACCGGACTCGAAGTGGAACCCAATGCTCGAGTGTTATGGAATGTAACTCCAAATCAGTCGATTTGGACTGCTGTCTCGCGAGCCGTTCGCACGCCCGCTCTGACCGAACGCGGGCTGCAACTTGTTTCCGCTGTCATACCTCCGGGCGGTCCCGGAAATCCGACTCCACTGCCGGCTGAGGCCGACGTTTACGGCAGCGACAAGTTCCAGTCGGAAGATCTACTGGCCTACGAAGTTGGCTATCGCGTCCAGGTCGCCAACAACGTTTCGGCAGACATCGCCACTTTCTACAACAACTACACGCATCTGCGCTCTGCCGAGCCGGAAACTCCGTTCGTACAAACTGACCCGATGCCGGTGCATCTGGTAGTTCCTTTTGTAGCCAGTAACAAGATGCATGGCGGAACCTACGGCGCTGAAGTATTCACGGAGTACAAGGTTATTCCGCGCTGGAAGATGACTGGTTCTTACAGCTATCTGCAGATGGATATACGTAAGGACGCAACCAGCATGGACCCGACGGCGGATAACCCGGATATGTCGAGCCCGCGCCACCAGTTCTATGTCCGATCGTCGTTGGACGTGTTCAGAAAGCTCGAGCACGATCTCACCGTCCGCTACGTAGACGATCTGCCGGGGCTGGATATTCCGCATTACTACTCGGTGGATACCCATTTCAGCTATGCGTTGCCGCGCAGCTTTGAGCTGTCTGTCGGCAGCCAGAACTTACTCAACCATCAGCACCTGGAATTCGTTCCGGACTTTATCAACATCTCTCCGACTGAAGTAAAGCGCTCCATCTACGGAAGTATCACCTGGCATTCTGAGTAGGCTGGAGTTCTGACTTTCAGGCTGATGAGAGATTAAGCGCATGCGAGCACATTCGATCAAAAGACGGCTTACAACAGCGATAGCGATACTGCCTATCCTATTGGCGGCAACTGCGCTCAGAGCGCAGGAAGCTTCTGGATCGTCTGAGTACCTGATCAAAGCGGGATTCATCTACAACTTCGCGAACCTGGTGCAATGGCCGTCCTCCAGCTTCTCTCAATCGGATTCGCCTATCGTGATTGTGATTTTGGGCGAAGACCACTTTGGAAACACTCTCGATCGCGCCCTCGACGGAAAGAAAGTAAACTCCCGCTCTTTTGTCATCAAGCGGGCCAGAACCGTCACCGAACTTCAGCGAACCTTAGGTCCGCAGAAGGATTGCCAGATTCTGTATGTAAGTTCCTCAGAAATGCCGCACCTCGGCGAAGCCATTCAGATTTTGAAAGGGGTCCCGGTCCTGACCATCGGCGAAACTCCGGGTTTTGCGAAAGATGGCGGCATCATCAACCTCATTCTCGAAGACAACAAGGTACGCTTCGAAGTAAATGTGCGCGCCGCAAAGGACGCCGACCTTAACATAAGTTCCCGGTTGCTTGCTTTGGCGAGAATCGTTCAATCGCCGGAAGGCAGGAAGCCGGAATGAAATTCCAGGATTTATCAATAAAACGAAAGCTGATTCTGATGACGATGCTCACCAGCAGCATCGCCCTGCTGCTTTCGTCTGCCAGCTTTCTTATTTACGACCTTATCTCGTTTCGCAACTTACTTACTCATGATCTGACCACCCAGGCGCAGATTATAGGTTATAACAGTGCCGCGGCCATGGCATTCAAAGATGAGCCTGCCGCTACCGCGACTCTATCTGCTTTGACCGCCAAGGGCGATATTGTTTCGGCTGCTCTGTACAGCCCCAACGGCCAAATATTCGCGCACTATTTTCGAGATAAAGAAACCCTGCCAACGGTTGTTCCCACTTGTTCGGCAGACAAGCCATACCGATTTGTAGGCCAGTATTTGGAAGTGTGCCACGAAGTCACTCTCAACGGCGACCGCGTCGGAACTCTGTTTTTGCAATCCGATATGCGCCAGTGGAGTATGCGGGCGCGTCGCTATGCCACCATCTGCTTGGTGTTTGCTTTGGTGTCTGTGTTCCTGGCTTTCCTGGTGTCTTCCAAGCTGCAGAAGGTTATTTCCGGACCGATCATGCATCTCGAGGACACAATGAAGATTGTGTCCGCCAATAAGAACTATGAAGTGCGTGCGGTCAAATCGTACTCTGACGAAATTGGCAGCCTGATTGACGGCTTCAATGCCATGCTTTCTGATATCCAACACCGCGATGGAGCTCTGCGCGGCGCCAATGACGAGCTGCAGACCAGGACCCTGGAGCTGGAAGAGGAAGTGTCGCAGCGTAAGCAGGCGCAGGAAGAACTGCTGAAAGCCAAGCACGTTGCGGAAGAAGCCAGCCGCGCCAAGAGCACATTTCTCGCCAACATGAGCCACGAGTTGCGCACCCCGCTCAACGCTATTATTGGATACAGTGAAATGCTGGAAGAGGAAGCTCGCGATACCTCTGATACCGATCACATTGGAGATCTGCAGAAGATTCAATTTGCCGGAAAGCACCTGCTTTCCCTGATTAATGATGTTCTCGATCTTTCGAAGATCGAGGCGGGGAAAATGCCGCTGCATCTGGAAACTTTTGATGTCAGGCTCATGGTCGGAGAAATTATTACTACTTTGCAGCCGGCCATCGAGAAAAACAAGAATACTTTGCGCGTCAGAATGGTTGACGAAATCAGCACCATGCGCGCTGATCTAACCAAGGTCCGCCAAATATTGTTTAACTTGCTTAGTAACGCATGTAAGTTTACTGATCACGGCACCATCCGGCTGGATGTTGATCGCAAGATTGAAAATGGCCAGGACTGGGTCCGTTTCCAGGTTTCGGATACCGGCATCGGCATCGCGCCTAAGCAGCGGGAAAATTTGTTCAAAGAATTCGCCCAGGCCGATACTTCGATTGCCCGCAAATACGGCGGTACCGGCCTCGGACTTGCCATCAGTTACAAGTTCGTTCAATTAATGAAGGGACGTATTGAGGTCGAAAGCGAGCTCGGTCAGGGAGCGACCTTCACCGCCGAGCTGCCTGCTCAGGTGAGAATTGAGGCCGCTGACCCGGTTCGTGCCGATGACAGCTGCGATGTTCCTCTGGGCGCTCCTACTAAGAGCGACCAGGACACAATCCTGGTGGTCGACGACGATGCTACGGTCCGCGATCTGATGACCCGCTTCCTGAGCAAGCTGGATCTCAATGTGGTCGCCGCCCGGAATGGCGAAGAGGGGCTTCGTTTGGCGAAGCAACTCCTACCCATGATGATCACTCTGGACGTTGTAATGCCCGGTCAGGACGGCTGGTCGGTATTAAACCAGTTGAAATCGGACCCGCAGCTTTCGGAGATTCCGGTGATTATGGTCACCATTGTGGACAATGAGGCTATGGGCATAAATCTGGGCGCTTCGAGTTATTTGGTGAAGCCGGTGCAGCGCGAACGGCTCGCCGAGTTGATTGAGAAATATCGGGCCCGCGCGTCAGGTACAAGGACCGTTCAAATACCTGTTTCGCTCCCCCCCATCCGCAAGACGCACGAAAAAGCTGAGAATAATAATCCGCGGAGACGCTGACATGCCGAGAATTTTACTGGTCGAAGATAACGAAATGAACCGCGACATGCTTTCCCGAAGGCTGCAAAAGAAAGGATACTCCGTGGTCATCGCGGTGGATGGCGAACAGGGGCTGGCCACGGCCTACTCCGAAATGCCAGACCTGATCCTGATGGACATCAGCCTTCCATTTATTGATGGTTATGAAGTTACTCGGCGTTTGAAGGCCAATCCGCGCACCAGGCACATTCCGGTAATCGCACTTACCGCCCATGCTTTGCTCACCGATCGCGACAAGGCCATCAAGGCGGGCTGTAACGATTACGATACTAAGCCTGTAGATTTCACCAGGCTGACAGACAAAATAGAAACTTTATTGGTTAAAGAAAAGACTTTATGACCACGCGTGCCAGTCGACTGCTAATTGTAGACGACAATGAATTGAATCGTGACATGCTGGCCCGTCGCCTCGAGCGCAAAGGCTTTGAGGTGGTCGTCGCCGACGGTGCGGAAGCGTTGTTTAAGCGGCTCAAAGAAGGCATCGTTGACATCATTTTGCTCGACATCGAAATGCCTGAGGTCAGCGGCCTGGAAGCTTTGGCCATCCTCCGGAAGACGTATTCGCCAATCGAGCTGCCGGTCATCATGGTCACGGCGAAGAATCAAAGCGAAGATATTGTCAAAGCTCTTGATCTCGGCGCCAACGATTACGTAACTAAGCCGATCGACTTCGCAGTTACTCTGGCCCGCATCGGCACCCAGTTATCGCATAAGCGCGCTCAGGAAGCCTTACGCGAAAGCGAAGAACGCTATGCGCTCGCGGCCAAAGGATCCAACGACGGTCTTTGGGACTGGAACCTGCAAGCCAATACGGTTTACTTCTCGCCCCGCTGGAAAGCCATGCTGGGATTCGAGGAGCACGAAATTACAGATAAGCCGGAAGAATGGTTGTCCCGCATTCACGATGGCGATCGCGAGCGGGTAAAACAGGAAATCGCTGCTCATCAAAAAGGTTCAATTCCGCAATTTGAGAGTGAACACCGCGTCCTCCACAAAGACGGCAGTTTTCGCTGGATGTTGAGCCGCGGCCTTGCAGTTCATAGCCCGGCCGGTAAGGCCCAGCGCATGGCAGGATGGCAAACGGACATTACTGAAGGCAAAGTTTCAGACCCACTTACCGGATTGCCCAATCGACTTTTGTTCACGGACCGCCTGGTTAGATTGATAAAGCACGCTCAGCGGCGCGAAGGATACTTATTTGGCGTCCTGTTCCTTGATCTGGATGGCTTCAAGATGGTCAACGACAGCCTGGGTCACTTAGTGGGCGATCAGTTACTGGTAGGAGTCGCCAGCCGCCTGGAAAAGTGCTTGCGCGCAACCGATATGGTCGCGCGTGTGGGACGGGATTTCATCGTTGCCCGACTGGGGGGAGATGAATTCACGGTTCTGCTGGATGACCTGAAAGACCCGAGCGACGCCAGGCAAGCCGCCGAGCGCTTGATGAAAACGGTTGCGGCTCCTTTCAACTTAAATGGCAAGGAAGTCTTCACCTCGGTCAGCGTCGGCATTGCGCTGAGTAACGCGGCAAAGTACGAACTGCCGGATGAAATCCTGCGCGACGCCGATACCGCCATGTATCGCGCCAAGTCATTAGGCAAAGCCCGTTACGAAATCTTCGACGCCGATATGCGCGCCAGCGTTATGGCCCGTCTCCAGCTGGAGATGGACCTGCACCGGGCGATTGAGCGCCAGGAATTTTCCAATTTCTATCAACCGATTATTTCTTTGTCCTCAGGCGAGATTGTGGGCTTCGAATCTCTCCTGCGCTGGAACCATCCTACCCGTGGGCATCTTGGTCCGGAGGAGTTCATTGCGGTCGCAGAAGAAACCGGCCTGATCCGCGAACTAGGTTGGTGGAACCTGCGCGAATCCTGCCGTCAGATGAGCCTGTGGCGGGCGGCTTATCCCGAATATTCAAACCTTGCGATAAGTGTGAACCTGTCGCCCAAACAGTTCCTGCAGCCTAATTTGATCAGGGATATTGAAGACGTACTGCTGGAGTTGCAGCTGCCTTCGTCTGCTCTGAAGCTGGAGCTGACGGAGAGCACGGTCATGGGAAATCCATCTGCAGCCATCGATATGCTGGAGCAGATCAAGGCATTGGGCATCAGTCTGGCGATCGATGATTTTGGTACCGGATATTCATCGTTAAGTTACCTGCACCGCTTTCCGCTCGATACTTTGAAGATTGATCGGTCTTTTATCAGTGGCATCGGCGATGGCACCAGTAATGAAGATGGAACCGAAATTGCCCGCACCATCATGCCCATGGCCTCCAATCTCCGCTTAGACGTAGTCGCGGAGGGAGTGGAGACTGGTGCACAGCTTGCGTTGCTGACCAGGCTGAAATGCAAGTACGGCCAGGGATACTATTTCTCCAAGCCGCTGCCGGCCGCGGATGCGGCGATCTTGCTGGAAAAAAAGACTAACTGGCATCCCAACACGCTTTCAGCTGCTGGTGGCAAAAGTTAGCGACCCGCGCAGCAGCTCATAGCACAGGGTCAGGATAATCCGCCGCATAATCATCCGCGGTCGGAGAACCGACTCAAAACCATAAGGTAAGTCCCTTACTCAGCTCATCGAAGTCGATAAAAACCCGCGTGGAACGCGCTCTCACGCGGTGTCTCATCAAGAAAAATCATGGAGTCGCGCATCGCTGGCCGCGCACGCACTCCTGCCCTGATAGCAGGTGAGGAATCTATATCGTTAACCGTCATCCCGCAACTGACCCTGCTAGAGTTATTTCACCAGATTAGCTCTGGTCGCTATCAATTGCGTCGGAGGCGGTTTCAGAATATTGACCTCCGCTCACAGCCGGCGAGCAGTTACGGCCTGCAAGTGCGGTGTGGCCGGACAGGACATTTCATAGAACGTAACCTTCAGGGATTAACCCCGGAGGCTGGCGCAGTGGACGGGTTCCGGTTTGCGGAGGTGTTCTGCACGATGGATAGAAAGACGACAGATCCGAAAAAAGCATACGAATCTCCGGCACTTACGCGCATCAGTCTGCGTCCGGAAGAAGCCGTGCTGGGAAATTGCAAAAGCCTCTCATCCGGAGGACCGGTGGGCGGGACCTGCTCTTCGGCTGGGCCTTGTCGCACTTTGGGATCGTAGACGTCGTAATTAGTTTGTGTTTCCAAATGGGGAGGAGCCCGAGCAAGTGACCCAGCGCATCTCGAGCCGGAACCACATTATGGTTCCAATTGGCGCCGTTCGAGCATGAGCAGCCGCCTACCAGTGCGTTCGCACGACCGGCGTGAGTTCCCGTCATTACCAATGCCAAATCGAAATTGTTTCCTGATGCGCAGTCGCTGGGTGTCGATTTTCTGCTGTCTCATTACTTGCTCCTTTCTGATTTCTCTTCAAGCGCAGGCCCAGGTGGCGCTCGACGCAACCACCAGTTCCTCGCGCAGGCTAACCACCGCGGCCACTACTCTGACCTTCGCCCACACCACTACCGGAACAAACCTCGTGCTGGTGGTGGGCGTCTCAATGAATATCTCTGGCGGCGTCAGTGCAACTGTTGGCAGCGTCACTTATAACGGCGTGGCATTGACAAAAGCTGGCGCGCACAATGATTCCACGAATGTTCGCCGCACTGAGATGTGGTATCTGATCGCGCCCGCGACTGGCACTAATAATGTTATCGTGACCGTGAAGGTGCCTTTCGCCGCTACCATCGGCACGGTGGCCGGCGCCACCACATTTACAGGTGCGGACCGACCACTCCCATTCGCACCTATGCTTCGAATGATGGCAACACCAACGCGCCCTACGTCGATGTTGCCAGCGGCACTAACGACATGGTGCTCGATACCATGGCTACCCTTGGCAGCCGCACCGTCACTTCGGCGAGCGGAACCCAGGTTCAGCAATGGGCCCTGACCACTGGCGCCAATACCACCGATGTCTACGGTTACGGTTCAACCCATGGCGGCGCTGCCAATGTCTCGATGGCGGAGAATCTCAGCGCCAGTTCGCAGTGGTCATCTTCCGCCGTTTCGGTCCAGCCCTTGGAAGGAGATCTGGGGGTGACCGTATCTGGCTCCGCTACGCAATTCCCCACTAACCTCAGCTACTTAATCACGGTAAAAAATAATGGACCTTCGGCGTCGACCGGCACCGTCGTTACCACTAATTTGCCCAGTGGTCTGATCTTTGTTTCTGCCGTTAGCAGCCAGGGATCGTGCAGTGGTACAAGCGCCATAACTTGCAGTCTAGGATCGATCGCCTCCGGCAGCAGCGCCACAGTTACACTCACGGCTACGCCAACTTCGCCCGGCGGCTACGTCGACAGCGCCAGTGTGACCTCAACATCTCCCGACCTCAGCACAACCAACAACTCTGCCAATGGAGTGGCTTACTCGGAGCTCACGCAGTGCACGACCAGCACTCTAACCGCTGGTGGCAGTCTGACCGGTGTTATCAACACCTATTATCCGGGAAGCGTCAGTGCATCCGCAGGTTCCACATCGCTTATTATCGGCGCCGCAAGCGGAGCCGCGACGGCCATTTCTACCGGCGATCTGGTGCTCATCATCCAGATGCAGGATGCGGCCATCAACAGTTCGGACACTTCGAGCTATGGGGATGGGATCAGCGGTACGGGCTCGACTAATCTGAATAACTCGGGCAGTTATGAATACGCCACGGCAATGAACGCCGTTCCGCTAGCGGGAGGAACGTTGAGCGTGGCTGCCTCCGGCCCGGGGGGCGGCCTGCTCTATGCCTACACTTCCGCGGCCGCGACGAGTTCTCAGGGAGCGCGGCAGTTTCAGGTGATCCGGGTTCCAAACTACGCTACAGCAACCCTGACCTCGGGACTCACGGCGTCGGCGTGGAATGGTTCAACCGGAGGTGTTCTGGCTTTGAATGTTTCCGGTGCGCTTACGCTGAACACCGCTACTGTGAGCGTCGATGGATTGGGTTTCCGCGGAGGCGCTGGTCTCCTGCTGGATGGCGTAGCGTCTGGCGCTACCAATACGGACTACGTCTATCCATCGCCTGCCACTTATACCAGCCCGCCAGTCGCAGGCACGGATGGTTCCAAAGGCGAAGGTATTGCCGGAACGCCTCACTATGTGGAATCAGGCGGAGTCGTAGTTTCAACGAATCAGACTTATGCCGAAGGGTATCCCAACGGGAGTATGGCGCGTGGAGCTCCGGCAAACGCTGGAGCTGGCGGAACCGATGCTGATCCACTTGGCGGCAATGACCAGAACACCGGCGGGGGCGGCGGCGCAAATGGCGGCGCGGGCGGTTCAGGCGGCAACTCCTGGAGCTCAGCATTGACCGGCGGCGGACTTGGAGGGACGGCGTTTCCGGCCGCGGTCAGTCGAGTTGTTATGGGCGGAGGTGGAGGCGCTGGTACCCGTAACAACGACACTAATACCCAGTCGAGTAGCGGCGCGGCGGGTGGTGGCATTGTGATGATTCGGGCAGGCAGCCTCACCGGAACTGCAACCATTACCGCCAACGGCGCGGCCGCGTACAATGCGACGGCAAATGATGGCGGCGGAGGCGGCGGAGGCGGCGGCAGCATCCTGATTTTATCTGCAGGAGGTGGGGAAGGTGGCATTACCATCCAAGCCCACGGCGGCCGCGGTGGCGATGCCTGGGACGTGCAAGCTTACAGTAATGCAAATCGTCATGGCCCTGGCGGCGGAGGAGGCGGTGGGGTCGCGTTGCTTTCAGGTGCGGCGGCAAGTATAGATGTGACCGGCGGCGCCAGCGGTATTACCCTGAATACTCCGTCGGTTCCCTATGGAGCGACAGCGGGCACGGCGGGAATTAGCGCCACCAACCTTTCTGCTTCGCTCAGTCCCGGTCCGCATTCATCATCGACGTGCACCGACCTAGCGATCACGAAATCCGGCTCGCCAAATCCGGTGCTGGAAAGTCAGATTCTGACCTACACACTTCGGGTGACGAATAACGGTCCTCAGACCGCGACCGCGGTGGTAGCCGAGGACACTCTCCCCGGCCAGGTCAGCTATGTTTCTGCGACATCTACTCAAGGGACGTGCACTTCCTCAAGCGGCGTAGTGAACTGCAGCATCGGCACCATGCTCAGTGGCGCCGTCGTTACCATCACCATTCGAGTGACCGCTACCACGCCTTCTGACGCCGTGAATACCGCGGTAGTAAATTCTTCGACACCTGATCCGTCGACCAGCAACAACACCGCAAGCATAACCACCCTGATCGAATATCCCAATGCCGTGCGAACCGGCTCATTCGTTGCCTCGCGAAATGCGGCTGGAGTGGAGGTCTCGTGGCACACCGTCGGCGAGCTGCACAACTTAGGTTTCAACGTATACCGTGAAGTTGCCGGCGAGAAAGTCAAACTCAACCCGTCTCTGATCGCGGGATCGGCGCTGCTGATGCGCGAAGTCCTCGAACAGCACGGGGCAAAAACTTACGGATGGATCGATCGTAATTCCAGTGCCGGCGCTCTCTATTGGCTTGAAGATGTAGATTTGAACGGCACCCGAACCTGGCATGGACCAATATCAGTTCAGGCCAATGCTCCTCTGTCCCACGCGAAAGCTCAACCGATGACCATGGCTGAACTAGCGCAAGCCAGCGCAGTCGCTCCCATCGGCACAGCTGAAGGCGACAACATCCGCGAATCGGTGGCGCGGCCAGTTTTGTCCAGAGACACCCAGCAGATCGGATTCAGACTTGCTGCCCAACCCGCGGTGAAAATCCTGGTTGACCACGAAGGCTGGTATCGAGTCACCCAGCCACAACTGAGAGCTGCCGGGCTCGAACCCAATCCTGATTCACGATCGCTTCACCTTTTCGCCGAGGGAGTCGAGCAACCGATTCGAATTACGGGTGCAGGCGCAGGATTTGGTCCGGCATCGGCGATTGAATTTTATGGAACTGCCATCGATACACCGTACTCGGGGCAGAGAGTCTACTGGTTGACGGGAGGCGATGGACCCGGACAGCGCATAACCGAGACGTCAGCGGGCGGAAGCCATGGTCCGGCTGCAGCTAGTTTCATTCAAACCGTCGAACTGAAGCCGCGTACCACGTATTTTGCGGCCTTACTGAACCCGAACAGCGACAACTTCTTCGGCCCGCTCATATCGCCTACGGCTGCTGTTCTGAATGTCCAAACCTCTCATGTGGCGCCTGGGACGAGCACCTTGCAGGTCGTGCTTCAGGGCGTGACCGATGGCCAGACGCACGAAGTCACGGTGAGCCTCAACGGCGAGACTTTGGGTGACGTCAACTTCGAGGGGCAGCAACTGGGGAGAGCTGCTTTCACTATTCAGAACGGCGTTCTGAAGAACGGCTCAAATACTGTCACCCTGACTTCGCAATTGGGCGCGAACGACCTGAGCCTGGTGGATTTCATTGACGTAAGTTTCCCTCGAACCCTGACCGCTGACTCAGACCATTTGAAATTCCCTGCAGGCGCAGGTGAGTCTGTAACGGTCGGCGGGTTTATGCATCCTCCGACGCGGCTGATTGATATCACCGATCCGGCGCGTCCATCATTGATAAATTTCCAGACCAGTGTTCTGAGCGGGCATTATGCACTCTCGACCGTGGTCTCCTGGACTTCGCCTGGCTTGCATACGTTCCTCGCTGTTGCGGATGCGCAGATCGCGAAACCGTTCAGCCTGGTTAATCACCGTCCTTCGAACTTGCATGAGGTTCAGCCCGGTGCCGAGGTGGTTCTGCTGACCAATACTCTATTTGTTAACCAGGTAAGACCGTTAGCGACATTGCATCGCCAGGAGGGTAAATCGGTCGCATTCTTGACCGTCGATCAGCTTTACGATGAGTTCAATTTCGGCGAGCGCTCTCCCTACGCCATCAAAAATTTTCTGCGGTCGGCGACTGCCGCGTGGAGGACTAAGCCGCGCTATTTGCTGCTCGCTGGAGATGCTTCTGTAGATCCGCGCGATTATCTCGGCTTCGGCTTCTTTGATTTCGTTCCGACAAAAATCGTGGTCACCTCCGAGCTGAAGACCGCATCCGATGACTGGTTTTCCGACTTCGACAACTCCGGGTTTGCAAAAATTGCCACCGGCCGCCTGCCCGCCCGCGCTCAGTCAGACGCCGAAGTGATGGTCTCAAAGACGATAGAGTACACGACCAGCGGGTCTTCCTCCTGGACGAATCAGGCGATGTTGGTGGCCGATGTCGACGAAGATTCCGTCAGCTTCTCGCAACAGGCACAGGCAATTCAGACAATGCTTCCAAAGACGATGAATGTGACTGATGTATTTTCCGGCGTATTGGGCCCGGACACCGCCCGGCAGGAGCTTATCGCCGGTATCGACAACGGCCAGTTGCTGGTGAACTATAACGGCCACGGTTCCGTGGAGGTATGGTCGGGCAGCGACTTGTTCGACAATACAACCGCTCTATCCCTGACCAATGGCAACCGGCTACCGGTCTTTGTAATGATGAACTGCTTGAACGGTTTCTTTCACGATGTCTACACCCAGAGTCTTGCCACGGCATTGATGATCTCGCCCAATGGCGGCGCCGTCGCGGCCTGGGCTTCTTCCGGTCTCACCGCTCCAGGTCCTCAATTCCAGATGGACCAAACCTTCGTTCGCACCTTGTTCGCACAACCTTCAATCACCCTGGGTGATGCGGTGTTGCTCGCAAAGTCAGGAGTCAGCGATGTAGACGTTCGCAAGACATTCATCCTGTTCGGCGATCCACTTTTGCATCTGAAGCAAACCCAGGCCGGGTCCGCGAGACATTAAGCAGTGATCCGTTTCCGTACTTCTTGTTACGTTACCTTTTCTCGGCGCGGCCTAAGCTCGCTCGGTGAAATCCGAAGCTGCAGGCTCATGTAATATCACTCAGAGGGGCGCGTAGCTCAAACGGATAGAGCATCAGATTTCTAATCTGAGGGTTGCAGGTTCGATTCCTGCCGCGCCTACCAGGTTCGCGCCTGCCATCCCTTAGTCATCTCTAAATCAGACTTGTGAAATCCAGCCACTAAACACCTGGCCCGAATTGCCGATATCCCATAGGGGAGCTGTGCCGCTTCGGGTGCCTATGTCTAGCGAAGATTGCAAAATCCTGGTCGCAGATGATTCTCCCATCTATACCTTGCTGGTAAAGCAGACGCTTTCACCGGAGTCCTGCAGCCTGCTGTTCGCGAAAGATGGTTGCGAAGCCCTGAGCTTATTCGCCGAGCATCAGCCGCCGCTGGTGATCACCGATTGGGTAATGCCCAAAATGGATGGGCTCGAACTGTGCCGCCGGATCCGGGCTGATTTTTCGCAGGTTTTTTCTTACCTGATGCTGCTGACCAGCAATGACGAAAAGGAGAGCGTAGTGACCGGCTTGCGCGCGGGCGCCGACGACTATCTCAGCAAGCCCTTTCATTCGGGAGAGCTTTTGGCTCGCGTGGGGGTGGGACGCAGAATGGTTGAGTTGCATCGCCAGATTCAGGCCAAGAATCGTCAGCTGGAAGAACTGGCGTTGACCGATAGCCTGACTGGTTTGCCCAATCGCCGGGCGATTGATGTGTGGGCTTCGCGCCAACTCAGCGCGGCGATCAGATACGGCTTTCCCATGTGGGTGGTCATGGCGGACCTGGATTTCTTCAAGAAAGTTAACGACAGCTTCGGCCACAGCACGGGAGATGCTGTGCTGCAAGGCTTCGCCGAAATTTTACTGACAAATACTCGCGGTTCCGATATCTGCGGCAGAATCGGTGGCGAAGAATTTCTACTGGTCCTCACCCACGTCGATTACAACAACGTGGGCCCGGTAATGGAGCGCATTCGACGGAGCGCTGAAGAACGAGAATTCTGCTTTCAGGGCAAAGTTGTACATGTGACTGCCAGCTTTGGAGTGGCGGGTTTAGATCCTAAGCACCCTGCTGACTTTGCGTCCCTGATCGCAACCGCCGACGCCGCGTTATATTCTGCCAAGAAAAATGGACGCAACCGCGTCGAATTCGCATTGCCCGTCCTTGCGTAAGAAGCAATTTCATCCAGGGAACTTCAACCAGAATTCGCCGCATGCTACCATTCATCCCGGCGCGATCTGCAAAAACTGCAGTCAGTGGAGCGCGTCGAAGATCGGCGCGAGAACGAAAGTCGCGCCATAGGAGATTCTGATGCGGAACTTACTCATTTGGGTGGCGCTTTTCGCTGCCGGCCTGCTTGTCGGATTCATTCCACAGTACATGAAAGCTCTGCATTTTGAATCGCAGGCGAATTTGTGCAACTCCAGCTTGCAACTTGCCCAGGTCCGGCGGGCAGCCGCGCTGACCTATGTTTCCGCCAGCCAACTGAATTATGGCAATGCGACCAATTATGCCAACCAGCTTTTCGATCAGGCGCAGCAGGCAATGAACAGCAGTTCAGATCCGAACCTCCGGTCTGTGCTTAATGATGTTCTTTCCTCGCGTGACAAGATCACCACTGACTTGGCAAAAGGGAACTCGCAGGCATTGACCGATCTGCAACCTATCGTGCTCAAGGTTGAAGGCGTGAGCCAGTAACCCTAGCGCAGGAGGGCTTGCTCGTATCTGCGAACTCAGACACCATCTCGCGCGGGATTGAACGGTGGAGTCTTAGTCCTTCAGTGGTACTAGCAGCTGATTGCCTTTACAGAAGGTGGCGACTCGCTCGATCGAGCCGGCCTCATTAGGAAGGGTCATGACCGGGCCGTAGCAGTACACGGCGTGTCCGGTGCGGGCGAAATACCACTGACCGCCTTTGTGCGCAGGGGCCTTAGCCTGTTGGGCGAAATGCGGCGCCGGTTCGGGGCTGGCCGCGCGGAAGAGCTGGACCTGGGGTACGGGGAGTGATGCCAACAACAAAATTGCGAACGCCTTCATAAGTACCTACCCGGCCGCAAACTAAATGGAGAACGAGACTCGACGCTGGTCCGACGGATCAGTGGGCTCGGGCGGCGGGCTGGCTGGGATGGCCTTTTCCGCTTTCCGGGTCCTGCGCTCGCTCTTCGCATTTGCTTGCGGTCCTACCTTCGATGGAACCTGGACTGACGGGATCTGGGATGACGACTCCTGGTTCAGCGCGCTCTCAGATGCCGCGTTCTGAGATGCCGGATTCTGGGCCTGAAGCTGGCTGTAGTCTTGTGATCTCGGCTTTTTCGACAACGCTGCCCCGGCGTGCTTGTGAAGTCCGCTCAAGTACACGTTGTCTTTAAAAAGCATGTGAATCATGCTGCGCTGCGAATCGATGGTCTTATCTTGTTCGATCACCAGCTTGGTCAACAGCAGATACGAAATTACAAACAGCACAACCAGCAGTGGAAGCGCGGTCAACTTGCGTTTATGTTTATTGGCCGCGTTCGCGATGGAATCCATGTTATTAAGTCCCCGAGTGCGCGCTTGTTCCAAGCGTCAGCTTCCTAAAAGCAGATTTCGCACCGAATCGGGACCTTATCCTATGTTGAGGAAGACGAAAGACTTAGGCCCACGCAATTGCACCGTTTGAGATGCCCCAACTGCAACCCATTGCACATTGAGGGTAACCATATTGTGTTACTGGAGTAAGTTCAGCCGACCGAGCCTCCAGTCAGATTAACCGCCGATGAATTGAAATTCGGTTTTGATTTATTAAGTCGATCAAAAATTGCAATTGGACACTCTTTGCTGCCGCCGATAGCGTTTCCCCATGGCTTCTCCGGTTCAGATTGACGATTCTCACGTGGAAGTATTGCAGCACTCGGTAAGCCGCATAGCCACCGCCGACGGCTTCCGCCAGGCGCTTGATCGGGTTTTGGATTTTGCGGTCGAAGTGGTCAAATGCGATTCCTGTTTTATTTACGTGCTTGAAGGGGGTGACCTGGTGCTACGCGCTTCCAAGAATCCCCACCATGAGTGGGTGGACCGCCTGAAACTGCGGCTGGGACAAGGGATTACGGGATGGGTGGCGGAACATCGCGAGCCGGTCGCGGTATTTTGCGGAGCCTATAAAGACGCGCGATTCCGCCATTTCACCGAACTTCCCGAAGACCGTTATGAGGCCTTTCTTTTCGGTCCCGCTGCTGTCGCGCGGGCGATTGGTGGGAGTCATGAACCTGCAGCATCGAGAGCCGCACATCTACAGTTCTCGCGATATCGGGCTGCTTTCCACTATAGGTGTCTTAGCCGGCGCCGAGATCGAAGTAGCACGGCTGGAGGCGGAGAATTCAGGCTTGTCGCGGCAGCTTGCTACCCGCAAGCTGGTTGAGCGCGCCAAAGGAATTCTGCAGCGCGATGTCGGCTTGACCGAAGAGCAGGCTTATCTCAGCATTCAACGCCAGAGCCGGCAAAAGCGCAAAACCATGAAAGAGATCGCAGAGGCGATCGTATTGAGCGAAGAGGTTCGGAGCAGTTCGCAGTCTGAGTAATCCGCGAACTGCTCACCAACGAAGTGCCTCCTAGGGCTGCGGCTGTGGGACCTGCGATGGCGCCTTTTGACCATCAGCGGGTTGCGTTTGCACGTCGGTGCGAGCGGCAATGAATGGCACTTTAGGCATGTGAGTAACCTGGGCCTTCTCCGCGTCCTGCACCAGAATTCCCGAATTCTCCAACAGCAGGCCTGTGGAGCGGTCCAGTTCAACCCGGGATTTCTCATAGGCCGCCAGAGCTGAAACCAGAGTCGATTCGGTGTTAGTAAGCGAGGACTGGGTCTGCAACACATTAGTGGGGTTAGAAACGCCGGCCTCCAGCTTCTTCTGTTCGGAGTCGCGGGTTTGCCGCGCCAGATTCACCGCCGCCTGAGCCGCATCGACGCTGGCGCGATTCTGCTGCACGTCGAATTGAGCATTGCGCACTTCTATCCGGACCTGATTTTCCAGCTGTTGCAGGCGGACTTGCGCCTGGCGAAGCTCAAGTTCCGCGCGCACCTGATCGGCCTGTGCAGTGCGATTCAGAATCGGAATATTCAAGCTGATGCCCACGCCTTTATCGGGAGCTGTTGAGTCCACCAACTGGCTGAGGGTATTGCCGTAGCCGACAGGTCCGGCCAGAAACTGTGAAGGGATCCGATTGCGGTTGATGCAAATGCCGGAGGTCGACGGACAAAAAGTGGCATTCGGGCTAAGCGTGCCGCCCAAGCCGCTGCCTCCGTAATACGCATACAGCCCGAGAGAAGGCAGCATCGCGTTGCGCACCGCTTTTCCGTTGATGTCGCGGTTGGTTAAGTCGATGCGCGATTCGGCTAGTTCCGCGCGGTGTTGCAGGGCTTCGTTGATCAAGTCTTCGGTAGGCGAGATTGGCTCTTGGGCCGGCAATTGAATGGTTGAAGTAGGCACTACCTCGGCCCCCGCGATCTGCGGATCCTTCAGGTTGCGGCTAAGCGCATTTTTCATCAGCAATTCCTGCAACTCAAGGTTGGTTTGGGCCACGGTTAGCTCTTGCTGGTTGGTGGCTACCGTGCTCTGCGCGCTGACTACCTGAATCGGCGGCATGGTGCCCACCTGTACCGCTTTTTGATTGTCGGTAAGCGTCTTCTGCGCGAAGGCCAGAGCTTCCTGTTGCACACGCACGTTTTCAAATGCATAGACCAGGTTCCAATACAGGTTCTCAATCTGATCGACAGTCGTGATCACCTGCAGGCGGAAGGCTACGTCGGAAATCTCGCGATTGTTTTTCGCAATGCGGATGAAACGGGTGTTCGGTAGGAAGCCGAAGCCCTGCAAGAGTTCCTGAGTCACGCGAAATTGAAAATTCGATCCAATGGTGGGGCTCAGAGCACTGAGAGGATTGTCAGTGGTTACGTGACTATTGTTGAAACCCGCCAGAACGGTCGTCCCGCTATGGAAACCCTGTACGTAGTTCAAGTCGGCGGTCCCGGTGTTGGTATTAGTCACCGCGCGTCCGCTGAGTGCGCTGCTGGAAAGGGTATTGTCGCGGTCCATTTGCAGGTTGCCGGAGATTATCGGATCGAAGCTGGTGATAGGTGATCCGATACCCAGCGTCGAACTAACTAATCCATTTGTGCCCGTTCCCACGCCGCCGGCGGCAATGCTGGTACCGCCCGCTCCCGACCCAACCGCGCCACTGAGGCCGCCAACTCCTCCGCCGGGGGTGTTCTGAACAATGCCGGTATTCACGCCCAGAATATTTGAACCCGCTTTTGCGCGGAGAATATCGGTCTCGGCAATATTCAGGTTGTAACGCGCCAGTTCGAGATCGAGATTATTCTCGAGCGCCAAAGCGACGGCATCATCCATCGACAAATAAAGCTTGCCGTCCCGCAGAAGTTGATCCATACGCGGAGTGTTTGCTAGATCGGCATCCGGCACTTCGCGCGCCTTATAAGGCGCGAGCACATAGGGAAATGGACTCACCGATTTCGAATAGTCTGTGCCCACGTAAATCTTGGGAGCTGGCGTCTTCTCCGCCTGAGGAGTGGCGGGCAGCGTTTCCTGTGCTTGCGCAGCTGGGGCTTCCTGCGCTGGCGCTGCGACGACGACGATTACAGCGGGCAGAAAAAAAAGAACCAGAGTTGGGACAATGGCTTTCAAGCCGTACATGGGCAGATTTCCTCTCATCCGATGGATTTCTTATATTGCGTTAAAGCCGAGTTGGATGCGAATCGCGAATTTAGTAGTACTGACAGGTTTCGAGAATTGCGAGACTTCCATCGTGCCGAAGTTTGCATAGTGCAACGCGTGCTGAACCGGCAGCCAATCGGCCGCCGTCAGAGCACTTCAGTGTAGATTCCTTAAATCGGTATCTGGAGTGTAAAGAATTATAAAAGGTGCAGCGAAGCTGGCGGGCGGTGTTGATTTTCAATGTCCGTAGACGGAGCCGTCGAGAGGAACTTTCCCTTTAAACATCCGGTATACGACTACAAAATACATCACTGCGAGACAGACGCCGAAGCCCCGCCAGATCAGCCCGACGTGCAGCGCATAGGGCCCCGACAGCGCTTTCTCGATGGTGATGCCATTGGCAGATGCAGCAGGGACCTCTCTTGGATTAGCCCGCACAGCCTGGGGCAAAGCTTTTTAATTCACCGGCATCTCAAGCGTGCTTGCCGGCAAATCCCGAGTCTGAAAAAAGGCAGTACGTGAGCGCGTCATCCAGATACACAGAAAGTTCCGGTTCACCATTCAATCGGCGAGTGCTGCTTAAGTCCGCTGGCATAGCTGCGGGTTTGGCCATGATCGCCCCGAGCAATCGCATTAACGCCAGTTCAGGAACTCGCGGCGGTTCTGGCGCGCAATCTCAAGGAGAAAGCTCGATGGAAGACCACAAAGAATACCGTCCGCTGCGCAAAGGCCTGGTAGGGTTTCAGCTTTCCTACGAGCAATTTCCAGTCGATGAATTGGTAGAGCTCGGCGTGCTTCTTGAGCAGGCGGGATTTGACGTGATTACGAACAGTGATCACCTGCAGCCCTGGCAGGCCAACGAGGCGCATTCCGGGCAGGCGTGGCTCACCATGGCGGCAATTGGGGCGCGGACGAAAAAAATTTGGATGGGAACCACCGTGACCTGTCCGACCTTTCGGTATCACCCGGCGGTAGTCGCCGAAGCGTTCGCTTCGTTAAACATTCTTTATCCGGGGAGAATTTTTCTCGGACTCGGCTCCGGCGAGGCGCTTAACGAGCAGGCTGCCACCGGAACCTGGCCTAAGTGGTCCGAGCGTTCTGAACGATTGGTGGAAGCGACGGAAATCATTCGCGAACTCTGGAAGGGCGAGCAGATACAGCATCAAGGGAAGTATTACAACGTCAATATGCGGCTGTATGACAAGCCGAAAACGAAGATTCCCCTGTTGATGGCAGGCAATGGACCGAAGGCGATGCGCCGCGTGGGCCTGCATGCCGACGGACTAATCACCGACCCCAAGACCTGGAAAGAACATCGCGAGGAATTTGAAAGCGGCGCGCGTGAAGCCAAGAAAGATCCTTCGCAGATGCCAGTTTTTGTCGAGCAGTTCGTAGTTGTAGGCGACAAAAAGGAGGCAGAGGAATCTGCCGAACTATGGCGTTTTATTCCCAAGGCGTGGCATCCCTATTTTGACATTCGAGATCCCCAGGAAATTCAGCGGCGCGCAGAAGCGGACCTGCCGCTGCAAGAGGTGTACAAAGACTGGACCGTGGGCACTGATCCCGACGTGCATGTAAAAGCATTACAGAAGGCATTCGACGGCGGGGCAACCGAAGTCCACATTCATTCCGGCCAGCCCGACCAGCGGCGGGTCATTGAGTTCTACGGAAAAGAAGTTCTGCCGCGTCTGAAAAAAGGAAAGGCCCAGGCGGCATGACAGGATTAGCCAGTCGTCCCTGAGCGGAATTCTTCGCGGTCGAGGTCGCGATCGCGGACGCCCAGAAGGTACAGAATGCTGTCCAGGCCAAGATGCGAAACCGCGTGATCGGCGCTTTGCCGGACTAAGGGTTTGGCATGAAAAGCGATCCCCATGCCCGCCATGTTGAGCATGGGCAGATCGTTCGCGCCGTCTCCTACGGCAACCACCTGATCGAGAGAGATGTTTTCTTTGCGGGCGATGGTTTGCAGCAGCTCCGCCTTCTTGGCGCCGTCGACAATTTCAGAGGCCAACTGGCCGGTAAGCGCGCCGTCGACAATCTCAAGATCGTTGGCGAACACGTAATCAATTCCCAGCCGCCCCTGCAAATGCTTGCCAAAAAAATGGAAGCCGCCGGAGAGAATCGCAGTTTTATATCCCAAGGCTTTTAGAGTTGAGATCAGTCGCTCTGCTCCATCCGCCAGTCTTATCGAATGTTGTAATTCGGTCAATCGATGTGCCGGCAGGCCACCCAGCAAACTCACTCGCCGCATCAGGCTTTGCTTGAAGTCCATTTCGCCGCGCATGGCCGCCGCAGTGATCTCGGACACTTCCTCCCCAACGCCATGGAGCTTTGCCAGTTCATCGATCACCTCAGCCTGGATTAAAGTGGAATCCATGTCGAAGACGACCAGGCGGCGGTTACGGCGGTAAATACTCTCTCGCTGAAATGCAATGTCGATCTCGAATTGATGAGTGAGTTCCATCAGGGTTGCGCGCAGCGCGGATGAATTATCTTTTTCGCCGCTGATTTCGAGCTCAATGCAGGCGTTGGAGTCGGCTAGCCGCCCCGTAAGAGACAACCGTCCGGACAGGCGCTCGATCCGATCGATATTGAAGCCATGGTTCGAGATGGCGGCGCTGGCGCTGGCCAGTTGTCCCGCGGTGATGGTGTGGCCGATCACGCTGATGACAAAACGAAACTTCCCCTGCGAACGCACCCAATGGTCAAATGACTCTTCGTTTACTGATGTGAACTTGATCTTTAAATCAAGTTCGTGAGCCTTCATCACCAGGTCGCGTTTAAGCGGCGTGAACTCTTCGTTTCCGCGAAGCTCAATGAGCATGGCGAGAGCCAGCGTCTCGTGTACCACCGCCTGTCCGATGTCCACGATGCGGGCATGATAAGAGGCGAGGGTGTCCGCGAGGGAACTGGTCAGTCCGGGCCGATCGCCGCCGGAAATATTTATGAGAACTATTTTGTGCATGGGCGTGAAGACTTCTAAACAGATTAGCAGGCTTGTGGACGGCAAAGGGGCCACGGCGGCGCACAACCTCAGACGCGAGAGTGCTCTCTAAAAGGTGGAGGAGAACTATGCCAGCTAAGAAAAAATCGAGCAGTCGCCGCTACAGCAAGAAGGCCAGCAAAACTGTTGGCAACGCCATGCACCGTGAGAAAAAGGGAACCCTGCGTTCCGGCAAGGGCGGCAAAGGCGGAAAAGTAAAGAGCCGCAAGCAGGCAATTGCCATTGGAATTTCTGAAGCGCGCCAAAAAGGTCAGAAAGTTCCTTCCAAGCGGAAGTCCAAAGCAGCATAAATTTCTCGCAGCTTACCCGCTTCTCGCCAGCGCGCGAGAAGTGGGAGGCTGCCATCCGCTCAATGAGTATCCAGTTGCGTGCTAGACTCCGGTTTCCGTGTCTAATCGTGATTTAACTTTTCTTTCCGCCTGCGAGATGGCGGAACTGGTGCGCAATCGAAAGCTTTCGCCCGTCGAGCTGGTGCAATCCCATCTCGATCGCATCGACAAGTTAAATCCCAAAATCAATGCCTACGTTCAGGTTGACCACGACCGTGCCCTCGCATCCGCGCGAGAAGCAGAAACTGCCGTGGCACAGAACAAAGATCTTGGATCTCTGCATGGCGTTCCCCTCAGCATTAAGGGCGCAATCGACGTCGCAGGCATGCGCTGCGAGGCAGGAAGCAAACTCCGGACTGGCCAAACCGCGAAAGCGGACGCGCCTCTTGTCTCACGCTTGCGTGAAGCAGGCGCCATTGTTCTCGGCACCACCAACACGCCTGAGTTGCTGATGGCGTGGGAGACTGACAACTTACTTTACGGCCGCACCAATAACCCGTGGAATCTCTCCTGCACCGCGGGCGGATCGAGCGGCGGGGAAGCGGCGGCGATCGCATCCGGCTGTTCCGCCGCAGGCGTCGGTAGTGACGGCGGCGGCTCCATTCGGGTGCCCGCCCATTTCTGCGGAATTTGTGGGCTCAAGCCGACCCCGGGGCGAATCCCTGCGACCGGACACTTTCCGCAATCGGTGGGACCGTTTGCGTTGCTCGGTGTCGTAGGGCCCATGGCTCGTACCGTCGCCGACCTTAAAGTTTTACTTGAAGTCATGCAGGGGCCCGATATCGGCGATCCCAACGCAGCGCCGGTGTCCATTCGCTGGCCTCAATTTGGCAATCCTCGTGCGGCCGCGGACGTCCACGTGCGGAATGGGGATAAACCGCGGATTGGATATTTCGAGGACGATGGACGTACACCGGTCACTTTGGAAACGCGAAATGCCGTTAAACATGCAGCGCAAGCACTTGCCGACGCTGGATTCGAAGTCGAGCCATTTCGGCCTGAGGGTTTGGAGAAAGCCCGCCAGCTTTGGTGGCAATTTTTCGGCGTCGCCGGCGGCATGTTACTCGGACCAATGACTATGGGCCGCGAGTCTGATTTGAGCCCGGTTCTTAAGCAATTCAATAGCTGGGTCGCGGCAGAAGCTCCGCACACCGCCGAGTCTTTGTTGGATTCCTGGATCGAGCGCGACTTGTTGCGAATGCAAATTTTCAAGCAGATGAAAAAGTTTCCTGTGCTGCTTTGTCCCGTCGCGTCCATTCCGGCGTTCCGGCACGGCGAACGCCAATGGCAGGTCGAAGGAAAAACCGTCAAGTATCTTGACGCCTGGAGTTACTGCGAATGGTTCAATCTTTTGGGAATGCCTGCGGTTACGGTTCCGGTGACGCAGTCGTCCGATGGCCTTCCCATTGGAGTACAAATCATCGCTCGCCCGTGGGAAGAGGAAGTGGTGCTTAGCGTCGCCGAGATCATAGAGAACCGCGGCGATAAGAAATCGCGACCGCCAGATCTATAAAACGATAGCCCTGACCAATGCATTACCCTGACTCGGGAACATTCGTCCCCTGATGAAACATGCATTTGCCACCCGCCATCGCGAAGCACCCACAGCGAACTGCGTAACGAGTAGCGAGAGGTGGAGGCGCGACTTGATTCCGTGCAGGCGCGGTAAGTAACCAGAGCCGCGGAGTCGCAAACGTTTATTACGCGAAATTCTTCAATAAAGATTTCCGCCGGGGCCAGACGCTTTAAAACAAATAAAACCCGCTTCTTGTCATAAGCGTGGCCGCCGCTTCCGAATTCTATGAAATCGTCGGCCAGCAACGGCGCAAGTCTCTCTGGAGTGCTCCGCAGCTCCGGGTCCACCAGCTTCTTCTCGAGTTCGAGTAGTTCTTCGGTCAGGGACGACATGAATCCGGAATTACGCCCTCGTTAGGGATTACAGAACTGTGCGCTTTGATCCTTCTTCGGCGTTTATACCACCGCGATAAACAATTCGGAAGAACGAAGGTCTCCACCAAAGCAGGCTCGCTTTTGAGTCACTAATTCTTTTCCATTATTGCTCCAGCTTGTCACCCCAGCTACATTCCTCAGCACTCGGGGTCAGAGCCTTTGTCGTTGGCTAGCGAGCGGCGCACCGACGCATCGCCCTGATTTTCAGCCCTAACTTTCGTGGAGGCGGTGTGCGTCAAAATCTGGTTCTCCTGGGCTTCGTTGTGGTTGTCACAGTATTCGCAGCCGCACAAAGCAATTTTGCGGTCCTGAGCGGTACCATTGCAGACCCCGAATCCCACGCCATAGCTGGCGCCAAAATCGAACTGATTTCGTCCGCGACCGGAGCGATCCGCCGCACTTCAACGAATGCGCAGGGACTATACGAGCTGCCCGGATTGCAACCTGGAAACTACGAACTTCGAGTAACCGCGCCCGGATTTGACACCTCGGCGCAGTCGCTCCAACTCGAAGTTGCGCAGCAGCTCGCGGTTGATATTCGCCTTCAGGTCGAATCGCACAAAGAGACCGTTGAAGTCAGCGGCGTTCCCGAAGCCATTCACACCAACGAAGCCGCCGTCGGAGAAGTCGTCGAGCCCACATCGATTGAGAACCTTCCGTTGAACGGACGGATGTTAATCGATCTCGTGCTTACGGTTCCCGGCGCGCACATTCAGTCACGGAGCTCAGACCGGCAACATGAACCCTCTCTACTGGCGGCCAGGTGAGCGTTCTGCGGTGAGCGTGAGCGGAAGCCGGCCGAACGGTAACAATTTTTTACTCGACGGAACCACCAATACTGACCCCACGTTCAATACTCAAAATCTCAGTCCTTCGCCTGATGCGGTGCAGGAATTCAAGGTCCAAACTGGCAGCTATTCCGCAGAGTTGGGCGGCGCTGGCGGGGGACAAATCAACATTGTGACCCGAAGTGGCACCAGTGAATTTCACGGTACGATTTACGAATTCCTGCGAAATGGTGCTATGGATGCACGGCGTTCGAATCCATGGGAAACAACCACATGGTGCAGAATAATTTCGGCGCATCGCTCGGCGGCCCACTCACTCACAAGCGAACATTCTTCTTCCTGAACTACGAAGGTTTCCGCCATGCCATGACCGACACCATGATTGACACCGTGCCGACACCGCAGGAGATCAATGGCGACTTCAGCCAGAGCGGAGTCAATATTTACGATCCGGTCAATGGCCGCGCTCAGTTTCAAGACAACGGCGTGATGAATGTAATTCCTGCAAATCGCATTAATTCCGCGGCGCAAGCTTTTCTGCAGAATTATGTTCCGGCTCCGAATGTGATGCCGGGCATGATGATGCCTTGCGGCGCCGCCACCATGGGATCTCCTGGCGTAGTCGTCTGCGGGCGCCGATTGCAATAACTACATGGACGTTCGCAATGAACTTCAAGTGAATAATCAAGGCACGGCTCGTATCGACCAGATGTTTGCCAACGGCGACAGCATTACCGGTCGCTATTCGCTCAGCTCCGAAACTGGCTTCATGCCGGGAGAAATGCCGCCCGGCGGCGTAGGCACGCTGCTCCCCGGCTTCGGCTCTTTTAACGACAATTTTTCGCAGCAGGGAAATATCACGTGGAACAAAATTCTCAGCCCCACCCTGGTGAATACGGCTGCGATCACCGCCTCCCGCCTGGCCATGCACCGCTATGAGGAGAACGCATATAGCAATAACATCGTCTCTCAGCTGGGGATTCAGGGAATAGGTTTTGGCGGCGATGGCGCTTTCGGCGCGCCCTTCTTCAATGTGCAGGGATATTCGCCGATGGGCGACAACTACTCGGCGACACCGATGAAAACCTGGGACACGGTTGCCGAAGGTCGAGACACGCTGAGCTGGCAAAAGGGAAGGCACAGTCTGAAGTTCGGCGCAGACTACAGAAAATTTATCTGGCCGATGTGGGGATTTTTTCAGAACCGCGGCTACTACCAGTTCACCAACGGATTCACCACGGATAACGGGACCAACGACGGGACCGGCTCTGCGCTTGCAAGCTTTTTACTCGGCCTTCCCGCCGTGAAGCAGCGTCAGGCCGGAATCCCGCAGATGCAGCTTCGCCAGTGGGATGCCGACGGATTCGTTCAGGACAGTTTTCGCCTGACTCGCACCACCACGATTGAAATGGGGGTGCGCTATGAATTCATGATGCCGCTGGTTGACATCAGTTACACCAACACAAATCTGACTCTTCAACGATGGGAAGCCCTCGGTTTTTATCGGTGGACAGAACGGCTATCCCGAAGGGCTTAAATATCCCAACACTCATAACATCGCTCCGCGATTCGGATTCTCACAAGCGTTGCCGAACTTCGGCTTGGTATTTCATTCAGCTTTCGGAATCTTTTTCACCCCGGTGGACATGAATACCTGGTGCAACCAGCGGCATAACGTTCCTTACGTATTCCCAGAAACTCAGCAAAGCGACAATTTCACTCCCGCCGCGTCGCTTTTAGGAAGCCAACTCAATTTCGGACCAGCCGTGTTAGGCCAAACCACGGTGAGCTTTACCGCTATGGATCCGAATGCGCCGTCGCAGTACATCGAGCAATGGAGCACCTCGGTCGAAAAGAGCCTCGGTCACGACACAACCCTGGAAATTGGATATCTGGGAGCCCATGGAGTTCACCTGCAACGCGCGCACTTGATCAATAATGCGCCGCCCGGCCCCGGACCTATTGGACCGCGACGTCCGTTCCCCAAAATTGCTTTTGTTCCCGATACGGTATTGCCGCCGAACACAACTTATGTTGCGCCGGCGACCGGCTGCCCAGATGGCGCGATCTGCTTTCCGGTGAGCACCATCAATCTTCTCGAAGATACAGCGCAGAGCTGGTATGACGCCGGATATGTGAACGTCCGCCGACGCTACTCACATGGTCTTACGTTCTTGGGAAATTACACCTGGTCAAAAAACCTAAGCAATGCGCCGGACTTCCGTTCGCCGATGTTTGAATCTTCGATTCCGCAAAACAACAATGACCTGGCAGCAGAAAAAGGTCCCGCTTGCGATGTTCGCCACCGCTTAGCGATGAGTGCTGTGTATTCACTTCCCGGGATTCGCGAATTCGAAATGGACAAGCGCTCTCACTAAGGATTGGCAGCTTTCAACCGTCTACCAGGTGCAAACTGGCTTTCCGTTCACCATCTCTGTATTCGGTGACACTGCGAATTCAGGCACGGTGCTTAGGCGAAAATCCGATCCGGGCCAATTACACTGGCCGGCCGATCTTCGGCACCGGCACTCGCACCGCGACTGAATGGTTCAACCCAGCCGCTTTCGCCACGCCAGCGGCCTACACCTTCGGCAATGTCGGACGCAATTCCAGTATACGGGCCCGGAATGCAAACTCTAGACTTCGCAGTGGCGCGCGAATTCAGTGTGTCCGAGAGGGCCAAGTTCCAATTTCGCGGAGAGTTCTTCAACGCATTAAACCATACTAATTTCGGAACGCCTGACCGCTTCGTGAATACTCCGCAGTTCGGCACTATCACTGACGCGACAACTCCGGGGCGTGAAATACAATTGAGTGCGCGACTATCGTTTTAATGTTGAAGACTGCGAATTGTTAGTTTTGTTGTTAAAGTACAAATCACTGATGCTTGAAAGGATTCAAAAATGAATTTACGGATGTTGAAACTTGCAGTTCCCGCGCTTTTGCTTACGGCTATTTTTGCTATTGGGGAAACCTGGGAAGACCATGACCATCAAGGGCTATGTGCTCGACTCAGCCTGTGCATTTACCAAGGGATTGAAAAAGCCGATCAGCGCGGAATGCGCCATTGCGTGCGCGAAGGCGGGATCGCCATTGGTGATTCTGAGGACAAGTGGGGCCATCTACTGGCCAATCGCCGACACCACTCCATCAAGCGGCCAGAACGACAAATTGCTTGAGTATGCCGGCAAACAAGTCACCGTGAGCGGAAAAGTTTTCCAGCGCGGCGGTTCGACCGCCATCGTGATCAGCAAAGTGGAACCGCTGTCCGAAAAGAAATCAGCACGAAATAGCGCATCAACCATAAGCTTGCTCCATTGGCGCCATGGAGTGCAAGTGGCGGGCTCTGCATTCGTTGTTGCGGAGCCGCCTAATGTTTTTGTACTATTTCTTCAGTTTCAGAAATATTTAGTGTGAGCTGGCCAGCTCGTGGGCTGCGGCCTCGCTGCAGAAATGACCAGCAAACTCAGGAATTTGATCGGGCGCCAGGCGTTGCCTTGGCTGCTCATTTTTCTATTTGTCTCGGCGATATACCTCTACGCTTTCCCACAGCCACATGTTTTTTATGCCGGCGTGGTGTTGTGTCATGCGCTCGTCGGAGACCGTCGTCATCAATTTATCTTCTGGTTCTCCTGTTTCCGCCTTTTGCGCGAGGCGTCGTTTGCTTGGGCGGCTGGGTTGGAGTCTCGATCGCCGCGTCTGCGGTCCTCGGATTGGCGCTGATCAAGCTGGGAACTCCCGGGCCGGAATGGAATTTGCTCTATTTTCATATCGCATTAGCGCTGGCCGGATCGGTAATTCTGTTTGCGGATTGGGCAGGACAACGCGGTTGGCTCACTCCCGGAGTCGGAAAGGCCGTGCTACGCTACGCAGTCTGTCTGATCGCGTTCGGAGGACTCGCCGCCGGAGCCTGGTATTCGCGCAATGTGCGCTGGCAGAATTCAGCTCGTATTCAAAACCCTAAAGACGCTCCGGCAAGCATGGACCAGGAAGGCGACGGTCCGAAGGGAGATTTCTTTCCCAGTTCGGCGCAGGTCTATGGCCACCAGAAAATTCCCAGCAAGTTTTTCATGGAGTCCGACTCCTGCAAGCGGTGTCACGCAGATATCTACAACCAATGGCAGAGCTCCGCCCATCATTTTTCTTCGTTTCAACAATCAGTGGTATCGCAAAAGCATTGAGTACATGCAGGACCGCGTCGGCACCAAGCCTTCCAAGTGGTGCGGTGGCTGCCACGATCCCGCCGTGCTTTACAGCGGCCTGATGGATACTCCCATCAAGCAGATTGTGCATCGTCCAGAATCCCAAGCCGGCCTGGGCTGCATGATGTGCCACTCGATCGCCAGGGTAAAAAGCACGATGGGCCAGGCGCGATTTTTATCTGGAATATCCCAAGCTCCATGAATTGGCGGCCAGCAAGAATCCCTTTGTGCGCACCATGCACGACTTTCTCGTGAAACTAAATCCCGGAGCCGCATCGCCGCGTTTTCCTCAAACCGTTCATGCGCAGATCAGACGCCGGAGTTCTGCTCCAGTTGCCACAAGGTGCATCTCGATGTGCCAGTGAACCATTATCGCTGGACTCGCGGATTCAATGAATATGACAACTGGCAGGCCAGCGGAATCTCAGGGCAGGGCGCGCGATCTTTTTACTATCCACCGCATCCGCAGCAGTGCGCCGATTGCCATATGCCGCTGACCCAGTCCAACGATTTCGGCAACGTGAATGGATTTGTCCACTCGCATCGCTTTCCTGGCGCCAACACCGCGGTTCCTACCGCCAATGACGATGCCGATCAGTTGAATCTCACGGAGAATTTTCTGAAGAACGGCATTTTGAGCGTGGACATTTTTGCGATTTCGCCGGAAGTCAGTGCAACGCCAAGGCCGTTGCCACGCCGCAATCGGACATTCAGACTACTTTCGCGGTCGGAGAAGAGGCCGAATCTAAATATCGCGTCAGCCACCACTGAAGCGTCGCCAATCTCCGCCCCACTAATCGCGTGCAGCCGACATTGCGGCGCGGAGACACGGTGCGCGTGGATGTCGTAGTACGTACGAAAAAAATCGGACACTTTTTTCCCGGTGGAACCGTCGACGCTTACGATACCTGGCTCGAACTCAAAGCCACCGACGACAAAAACCAAACCATCTTCTGGAGCGGCATGGTCGAGGATAACGGAGAAGGCCCGGTGGAAAAAGGCGCCCACTTTTATCGTTCGCTGCAGATTGATGCTCACGGCAATCCCGTCAACAAACGCAATGCGTGGGCCACGCGCTCAGTCGTGTATGTGCACTTGATTCCGCCGGGCGCGGCCGACACCGTGCACTACCGCATGTCTATTCCTCAAAGCACGGGAAATAAAATCACCCTGCATGCGCGCCTCTGTTACCGCAAATTCTGCCTGGTGGAATACGCAGTTTGCGTTTGCGGGTGTGCCCGATCCCAATCAAATGCCGCGTCAGACGTTACGCCCAGTTACGACGACACCAAGTACGTGTTTACCGGGCCGTTGCAGGGGCTCTCCGCCAAGGACCAGAAAATTCCCGACGTTCCGATAGTTGCGCTCGCAGAAGACCAGGTCACGCTCAACGTCGCGCCGCGAAGCGCTCCCGCATTGCAGCCGAAAACCGAACTCCACGCTGAAGACTGGCAGCGCTGGAACGATTACGGCATTGGATTGTTATTGCAGGGCGATCTGAAAAGCGCAGAAGTTGCGTTTCAAAAAGTGACGGAAATCGATCCGAATAATCCCGACGGCTGGGTGAACATTGGCCGTGCCGCCGTGCAGGAAGGCGATATGGATCGCGCCCGCACGGTTCTGCAGAAGGCGATTGCGATCAACCCGAACCTTGCCCGCGCGCATTATTTCTATGCCAGCGTGTTGCGCAGCGATGGCAATTATGATGGCGCTGCGGCCGAGTTGCAGAAAGTTCTGGCGCAATATCCGCGCGACCGCGTCGCTATCAACGATCTGGGGCGTATCCAGTTCCTGCAACGAAAATATAAAGACGCAATCAATACATTGAACGGCGTGCTGGCGATTGATCCCGAAGACCTACAGGCGCAATACAATCTGATGCTGTGCTATGGCGGCCTCGGCGATCAGAAGCAGGCACACGAACATGAGGTGCGCTATCTTCGCTTCAAGGCCGATGAAGCATCGCAGACCATCACCGGCCCCTATCGCCAGCTTCATCCTGAAGACAACAATGAGCGCCAGGCGATCCACGAGCATGTGTCGGTGCCGCTGCCGGTTTGACGCCAGTTAAAGAACGCGCGAGCATTCGGCACCGGCCATGTGGCGACGGCGCGCCCTCGGCCGTCGGGTCGAGCAAAGCTCGACATATGCATCCATTACACCGAGCCATTCGGGAAGCTAAATAATGCGCAGAATTTTATTTGTTATCTTTTTATCTTCTGCTGTCTGCAGCTTCGCCCAGCAGATCACCTTCCGCGACATCACCGCCCAAGCCGGAATCCATTTCACCCACAATAACGCCGCCTTCGGAAAAAAATATCTTCCCGAGACCATGGGGCCCGGTTGCGCTTTCATCGACTACGACAACGACGGCTGGCCTGACATTCTGCTCGATCAACGGCGAGAGTTGGCCCGGACATCCCGGCCCGCAATCTACCCCGAAGCTCTATCACAACAATCATGACGGAACCTTCACCGACGTGACCGCAAAGAGCCGGGCTGGCGATTCCCATGTTCGGTCTGGGAGTTGCAATCGGCGATTACGACAACGATGGCTACGACGACATCTTCATCACCGCGCTCGGCCAGAGCCATCTGTTTCACAACAATCGCAACGGCACATTTACTGACGTAACCAAGTCTGCCGGGCTTTGGGGACCGAATGAATTTTCCACCAGCGCTGCCTGGGTCGATTATGACCGCGACGGCAAACTCGATCTGGTGGTCGCGAATTATGTGCAGTGGTCGATCGAGAGCGACCTGTTCTGCACTCTCGATGGCACTCACAAGTCCTACTGCACGCCCGAATCCTACAAAGGCTCGTGCGCGCGGCTTGTGGCACAACCTGGGCAATGGCAAGTTTGAAGACGCGACCGAGAAGGCGCATCTCTTTGACAACACCTCCAAGAGTCTTGGGCATCGCGATTCTCGATTACGACGGCGACGGCTGGCCGGATATTTTTCTGGCCAATGACACCCAGCCGAACAAGCTTTATCTCAACAAACATGACGGAACATTCGAAGAGAAGGCAGTTCCGGCGGGCATAGCTTTCAGCGAAGACGGAATTGCGCGTGCCGGCATGGGCGTTGATGCCGGTGACTATGATCACTCCGGACGGCCCAGCCTGATCATCAGCAACTTTGCCAACCAGATGCTTTCGCTGTATCACAACGAAGGCAACGGCTTGTTTGTTGACGAGGCCCCGAGCTCCGAAGTTGGCCGCGCGACTCTGGTCACGCTGGGTTTCGGATGTTTCTTCTTTGATTACGACAACGACGGATGGCCTGACATTCTGGTCGCCGACGGCCACATCGAAGATCAGATCGAAAAAGTGCAGAAGCGGGTGAGCTATAACGAGCCTCCGCACGTGTTTCGCAACCTGGGCGGTGGAAAGTTTATTGAGGTCACGCAATCGCTCGGCGCAGCCTTTGCTGCACCACGCGTGGGCGCGGGGCGCGGCTTATGCCGACATAAACAATGACGGCGCTCTCGACGTGCTGATGACCACCAACGGCGGCCGGGCGTACCTGTTTCGTAATGAAGGCACGACCAACCACAGCCTGCGCGTCAAACTGGTGGGCACGAAGTCGAATCGCGACGGCATCGGCGCCGTGATCAGAGCTGTTTCCGGAGACGTTAAACAGTCGAAGATGGTCCGCAGCGGCTCCAGTTATCTTTCGCAAAGCGAACTGGTCGCAACTTTTGGACTTGGGCAAAAAGACAAAGCTGATGCGATCGAAATTCAATGGCCCAGCGGGCAAATCGACAAGCTGACGAATATAAATGGCGGACAGACCCTAACAGTGGAAGAAGGGAAGGGAATTACAGCTTCGCACCCGTATGGCGGCTCTGCGCACCGCCTCGCCACGACATCGCCGCACAAGCCATAGCCCTCGCCGGCCCTGGTTGCGATACTCGAAATAAGTAGTTATAATATCTACATTATGGAGAAGGCAATCTCAGCTGCTGAGGCAAATCGAAAGTTCTCGCAAGTGTTGCGCGAAGTGCGTGAGGGACACAGCTATGTCGTAACCAGTCACGGCAAACCCGTGGCAAGGATCGCGCCTGCTGACCAAACGAATTCTGAAAAGGCAAAGGATCGCCTCCTCCGTCATTTGCGCTCTCAGCCCGTGCGTAATGTTGGCCGCTGGACGCGCGAAGAACTGTACGATCGATGAGGCTTGCTCTAGATACAAACGTGTTGGCATACGCCGAAGGTATCAATGGCGCAACCATGCAAAGCTCTGCACTCGATGTCATTTCCCGACTTCCCGCTCACGAGAGTTTTTTGCCGGTTCAGGTGCTCGGCGAATTGTTCAATCTTTTAATTCGAAAAGGGGACGGTCCGCGCCTAAAGCCCAATCGGCATTACAAATTTGGCAGGACGCCTTCCTGCTTATCGAAACTTCGCGAAAGGTAATGACGGCGGCGTTGAATCTTGCGTCGGTGCATCGGCTCCAGATTTGGGACGCAGTCATCCTATCTGCAGCAGCTTCCGCCGGTTGTCGCGTTCTGCTATCCGAAGATTTGCAAGATGGTTTCACCTGGAACGGCGTGACCGTGGTAAACCCTTTCGCGCCCGAGCCGAATGCTCTGCTGGCAGAACTGTTGGATTCGTGAAAGCACTTTTACCAGCGTCTCTGTGTCCGACTCTGTGAAACTCAGTGCCCTCTGTGGTTAAATCTTTTAAACATGAAATCTAAACTGCTGGTGGTTGCGGGCGCGCTGTTAATAGCGGTAATTGTGTTTTTAGCGGCCGCCCCTGAGAAGAGTCCCGCCGATGCCGCGCGCCTCAACAATCTCGGCTGCGCCTATATGAACCAGCAATTGTTCGAGAAGGCGCTCAAATATTTTGAAGACGCTTCCGCAGCCGATCCCAATCTGCACGTGGCAAAAATCAATCAGGGGATTGCACTGCTCAGTCTGGCGCGTGTCGAGCCCGCGAAGAAGATGCTTGAAGAAGCCGCCAAAGAATATCCCAAGGATCCGCATCTCTGGTACGCGCTCGGAATGCTGGAAAAAAACTCCAGCGATCCGCAAGCCGCGGTTGACGATTTCAAGCGCGTCATCGCAATCGACGACAGCGATCCCGACACCTGGTATTTTCTGGGCACGGTTTATGCGCAGCTCAAACAATTTCCGCAGGCGATGGACGCCTTCGACCACGCGCTGAAGGTGAACCCGCTGCACGCTTCGGCGCAGTTCGGACTTTCGCGCGCCTATCAGCAGTCCGGAGACACTCCCCATGCCCGCGAGCACCTGGCGCGCTTTCAGTACATCACGCAGAACCATCTCGGCGCCGCCATGAGCCTGGCCTATGGCGAGCAGGGGAAGTATTCGCTGTGCGAAGAATCGCAGACCGCCGCAGCGAAAGTTCTGCCGCAAATTCCGGTGAAGTTTGTGGATGTGACCAAAAAGGCGGGGCTGGATACGAAGCCTGCTCAGAATAACAGTGAATATGTGGCCGGTTATCTTGAACCTGGAGCTTGCTTTTTGGACTATGACAATGATGGGAATATTGATATTTTTCTGCCTGAAAACGGCGCCGGCGGCGGCATTTCCCTCTACCACAATGTTGGAAATGGTAGGTTCGAAGACGTTACAAGAACAGCCGGCTTCGATCCGATGTCCGTCGGCATCAGCTGCACTGCCGGAGATTACGACAATGACGGATTTACGGACATAGCCATTACGACGAGCGATGAAATCAAAGTCTTCCACAATGAAAAGAACGGAACCTTTAAAGACGTCTCAGAGCCTGCCGGTTTTGTAAGCAAACTAGTCACGCGAAAAAAAACCAAGAAGGATGACAGTTCAATACAGATTCCATCCGTTCAAGCGGGAATAGCCCCAAGACGCCCCGAGGTGCCTATCGGAGTGACTTTCGTTGACTATGATCACGATGGCGATCTCGATCTTTACGTGACGAAATCAGTCCCGCGAATTTCAGGAGAGGCGCCTGACACAACCTGGAGTGAAGGTGTTCCGCCGGCAGGTCAGAACCAGATTTGGCGCAACAATGGAAATGGAACGTTCACAGCCGTTACCGATCCCGGCCTCGGCGGAAATACGACCAACATCGCCGCCGTCGGGACTGATTACAACAATGATCGAGCTATAGATCTCATCATCACGGGCGGAAAACGGGGTGCTACTGTTTTCGAGAATCCGCGAGAGGGAGCTTTCAAAGTTGCAGATGTTTTTTCTGAACGTGGGCCAGAGGGAGGGACCGGTATTGCAGTCCTCGACTTCGATCATGACGGATGGATGGACATAGCACTTACTCTCAATCAAGATCCTGGAATAAGTCTTTGGCGCAACAACCACGGCAAGTCCTTCGAGCAAGTTGAGCTTCCCGAAACCAATTGGGCGCGCGCCTATGGCATCGCTGCCTTCGACTATGACAACGACGGCTGGGTCGACCTGGTCGCAGTCGGCGAGACGAAAGACGGCAAAGGCGAGATCAAGCTTTTCCGCAACCTCGGCCCTGATGGATGGAAAGACGTCACCGCCGACGTGGGCCTGGACAAGATTCAGCTCAAAGAGCCGCGCGCCATCATCACGGGAGACTACGACAACGACGGCGCGACCGACCTGCTCATCACCCAGAACCATGGCCCGGCGGTCCTGCTGAAGAACGAAGGCGGCAACAAGAACAACTGGCTTCGACTCGCGCTCAAGGGGCTGAACGACAACAAGAGCGCCATCGGCACCAAGGTCGAAATTTTCTCTGACGGCATTCGCCAGAAATACGAGATTTACGGTTCGAACGGATATCTCGGCCAGAACTCGCCATATCTCACCGTCGGCTTGGGCGAGGCTAAGCAGGCCGACGTGGTTCGAATGCTTTGGCCGACGGGCGTTTTGCAGGATGAAGTAGAAGTCGCCGCAAACCAGCAGAAAGATTTTCTTGAGATCGACCGCCGCGGTAGTTCCTGCCCGACGTTATTTGTCTGGGATGGCAAACACTACGAGCTAGTTTCTGACATTCTGGGCGCAGGCGTGGTCGGTCATTGGGTGGCGCCGGGAGAACGCAATATCGCGCGGCCCACCGAATGGGTGAAGATCGACCGGAATGCGATTCGAGAAGTTGATCAATCCACGAACCATGTAGGGGCGGGTGCCCTCACCCGCCCAGTCGAGCGAAGCTCGACATCCGCTACGGGCGAAGCCCTCCCCCCGGGTGTGGGCACCCGGGCCTACGTGGATCGGGGTACTTCGCAAAAAGTTCTTAGCTTCCGCCTGATGGAGCCGATGGAAGAGGTCGTGTACCTCGATGCTGTCAAACTGGTTGCTGTCGATCATCCGGCGAATGAAGATGTCTATCCCAACGAGTATTTCGCCAGCAATCCGCCGTACCCGGATTTCAAAGTTGTCACCAGCAGCAACGCCAAACCGCCAGTGGGCGCGTGGGATGATAAGGGCAACAATCTCCTTCCCGATTTGCTCGCACATAAATATGTTGGCAAATTTGATCTGCTGCCATTTAAAGGGTTCACCAAGCCCCACAGCCTCACTCTCGATCTAGGCGAGCCTTATCGTGGCGGAGCTTTGCGTCTGCTTATGCATGGCGAGATCGAGTACTTCACGGCCACCGGGATGTATGCCGCATCGCAAGCTGGAATCGAAGCGACCGCACCTTATGTGGAAGCGCTTGTTTCGGCTAAAGACAAACGTGTGGGGAGGGGCGCCCTCGCCCGTCCTGCGGAGCGAAGCTCCGCAATTACCCTCGCGGACAAGAGTGTCCGCGCCACACCTGCAGCGAAGTGGGTGAAGGTCATCGACGACATGGGCTTTCCCGCTGGTCTGCCGAAAACCATCACCGCCGATCTCACAGGCAAAGTACCGATAGGAGCTCAAAAAATTCGCATCACCACCAACTTGCAAATCTACTGGGACAGCATTCTCATCGACCGCACCGCGCAAAATGAAAACTTCAAGCTGACCGCGATCCCGCTGACCAAAGCGGATCTCGATTATCACGGCTATCCGCGCCAGATCGAAGACCTTCCGCCGGGCAACGTGAAATACGTTTATGAGCAAGTTAGCCGCACCGGGCCCTATGCGCGGCAGGCAGGTGAGTACACGCGCTACGGAGATGTTCTGCCGCTGCTGAAGTCGTTTGACGACAAACTGGTCGTCTTCGGCTCCGGTGAAGAGGTGCAGCTGGAATTCGATCCCGCGAAATTGCCGCCGCTTCCTAAAGGCTGGAGGCGCGATTATTTCTTCCAGGCCAACGGCTACGAAAAAGATATGGACTTCTACGCCGCCGATGGCTCGACGGTCGCGCCGCTGCCATTCCGCCGCATGGGAACGTACCCATATTCCGGCAAGTCATTCCCATCCGACGATGAGCACTTGAAATACTTGCTCGAATTCAATACCCGTTTCATCTCCGGCAACGAACCGCAAGGCTATTCATACAAATATGCAAAATAATCACCGATCGTAGAGACGTGGCTTGCTACGTCTCTGCTCTTCTCGGTGTATTCCCGCTCGATGCCTTACGCACCTCCTCACTGCCGAGACGTTGCGAGCAACGTCTCTACGTTTAATCGTTTTAATCCTTGACTTTTTCAGCTCTGGCCCGTTCAATACGCCAAGATGGAAACCGTCTCCGCTGCCTCTGCACCGCCACGTTTAAAACGCGTCCTTAGCCTTTGGGACCTTATTTTTTACGGCATCGTCCTCATCCAGCCCATTGCCCCGGTGCCGCTTTACGGGGTAGCGCAAAAACTTTCGGATGGGCATTTTGTCACCATTATTCTGATCGCGCTCTTTGCTATGCTGATTACCGCCGTCAGCTACGGACGCATGGGAGCGCTCTATCCCTCCGCGGGATCTGCGTATACCTACGTCGGCAAAGGACTCAACCCGCACCTGGGTTTTCTCGCCGGATGGGCGATGATTCTCGACTATCTGCTTCAGCCACTCATCAACACGGTGTGGATTTCAACTGCGCTGCACGAGCGTTATGTGCACCAGGTCCCCTACGTGGTTTGGGCGCTGCTGATCGCGGCAGTCATGACCGTGCTGAATCTGGTTGGCGTCAAGGCCTCGGCGAATGCAAACAAAGTTCTGCTCGCGGTCATGACCGTGGTCGTAGCGGCATTCATCGTGTTGGCGTTGAAATATTTGTATGGCGGGCAAGGATGGGCCGGCGTCTTCTCGTTGCAACCGATTTACGATCCCGAGACGTTCAACTGGCAAAAAATAAAAACCGCAACTTCGTTTGCGGCCCTGACTTACATAGGATTCGACGGCGTCACCACGCTGGCCGAGGACGTGGAGAACCCAAAGCGCAATGTGTTGCTGGCCGTGGTGCTGACCTGCATTTTCGCGGGTGTGTCGAGTGGAGTGGAAGCTTACCTCGGAGCTCGCGTCTGGCCGAACTGGCACACCTTTCCTAACCTTGAAACTGCCTTCATGGACATTTGCAATCGCGTGGGCGGCAGGCTGCTCTTCAATGGAATGGGAGCGATATTGATCATCGCGGCCTTCGGAAGCGGGCTGACTGGAACATTGGGAGCTGCGCGTTTGCTGTTTGGCATGGGACGCGACGGTGTGCTGCCCAAGAAATTCTTCGGAAAACTCAAGCCGGGCACCAACACTCCGGTAAATAACATTTTGTTGATCGGCGCCGTGGCATTCGCGGGAGCCGAGTTGCTGTATCACATCGGCAATGCATACGAACATGCAGGCGAGCTGTTGAACTTCGGCGCCTTTCTCGCGTTCACGGGAGTGAACCTGGCCTGCTTCTGGCAATTCACCGTACATGCCCAAAGACGCGGCGCGAAATGGCGGCTTATACAGGACGCCATTCTGCCGCTGCTTGGTTTTCTTGTGTGCGGCTACATCTGGTTGAACTTGAATAGCCTGGCCAAGACAGTTGGCGGCATCTGGTTTGCAATTGGAATCTTGTACGTCGGATACAAAACCAACTGGTTCCGCTCGGCCCCGGTGATGATCGACTTCAGCGACTCGTAAACGTTGACCCGTCTCCACGAAGCAAAGGGCCCATTCCCTGGGCCCTTCGCAATTGATCGCCGAAAATCAGGCACGGGCGAGGACGCCAGTGCCTTCACAGTCTGAGTTACTCCACGTTAAAGCCGCTCACCTCGACGACCGGCTTCGCTGCACCCAGTTCACTCGCATTATAGGTAGCTGAGAGTTCCCGTTTCTCGCCCGGCAATAGGGAGATGTAATTCTGCTCCCACAACACCGGCAGAATTTCTGTGCCCCCTTTGCCTTTATCCGCTTTTAGCCTCACAAAAAACGCCAGGCTCTTGCTGGGATTTTCTACCGACACGTGCGTGACTTCATTTTCGCCTTGCTTCTCGCTGTGCTCAGTGACATTGAGCTTAACTTTCGGCAATTGCGAAAGCGCGGTGTAGTCGGCGTAAGTCGCGGTTGGGGTTGTGTACCAGGTCGATTTCGCCCAATCGATGGTCTCCTGCTTGGTTGACAGCCAGTAGAAGTTCGAGCCGAGCAATTTGCCGCTCGCGTCCGAAATTCGCAGTGCGACGAAATATGTCGGAGTCAGATCTGCAATCTGCGGCAACGCAACTACTTTGACCACGCCATCTTCCGGAACATCGACCGTGGACTCATTCGAAAACTTCTCCGTCATGTCCAGGTTCAGGACTTTAGTTTGCACATGCAATCCCGTCCCGGCTGCAAAACGGCTGTTGACCACATAAATGGTGTTGTCGTCATATCCGTAAACCGGATCGAGCGCCTGCAGCGCGGTCTTCGCGCCGAAGTACCCGCCGCCGGGCCGCAGATACCAATCGTACAAATGCCAGATCACCGAGGGCCAGGCATTGTCGAGCATCCACTGGATCACTCCACCGGAGGCGTACTTGTTGCGACTGTAGGCTTCATACATGGCGCGAATGCCTTCGTAGGCCTGCGCCTGCGACTTCATTGTGTAGTCTTCAAGGCTGTTCGATTTTCCGTAGCGCGCGTTAAGCGCATCGGTAAAAACATGCAGATCTTTGAATACGCCGCCGCCCGCGTGAAAGCCCCACCACTCATCGATCGGCCACCAGTGTTCTTTTGGCAGCATTAGCTTAATGCTTTCAATCGGGGGCACTGCCGGCCCAGGGCTGGTTTCAGTATTGAATCCGTAGCCGCCGCCGCAACCGCCCTGATTGCAGGTTTGCGGATGGTTCGCCGCGAGCGAATCTTCCATCCAGTAAGCAGGCGCAACGTACTCGTACGGGCCGCTCATCTTCACCCCGCTGTCGCCGGTGACAGTCGTGGGCTTTCCGGTTGCTGAAGAAATTACCGGGTTCGGCCAGAGCAAATCTTTTTCGATCTTCAAATACATCTGCTCAACATCCGGCGGCGGAGGATTATCGCTGCCGTTCAGCCAAACCAGCAGGCTGGGATGCTCGCGCAGGCGGTAAATCTGATCTTTCAGAGACTGTTGCGCTATTTCATAGTCTTGTGGTTTCCAGTTCGGCCAGTGCTCCCAGAAAGAACAGCAGCACCATCCCGCCATCACCAGAATTCCGCGCCTATCGGCAAGATCGAAGAACTCCTTTGTCTCCAGCTTGCCCTCGAGCCGGATCGTGTTCAGCCCCATGTCCTGCACATAATTGAACTGATCTTTCAGGCGTTCGGACGATTCGCGCAGCATCATATCCGGCGACCAACCGCCGCCGCGAATCAAAAACTTCTTGCCGTTGATCGAGAACACCCGCTTGCCATGGGCGTTCAGCTCCGAGGTGATTTCGCGAATGCCGAAATTTGTTTCGGTAGTTTCGGAGGCCTTGCCATCGATTTCAAAACTCATCTGCAGCTTGTACAGCTCCGGTTTGCCAACCTGCGCCGGCCACCATAGCCGCGGATTCTCCAGATTGAGTTGCGAAACCTGCGCCGGATCAAAGGTGACATCCTTCTGCTCATTGGGTCCAAGCTCGACATCCTGCGAGAATTCGGCATTCTCGATGCGCCCCTTCAGCGTTCCCTTTACCGCTTGATTGGTTCCATTTTTCAGGAGTGCAGTCACGGTCAAATGGGCTTTGCCGTCGGCGTCGACTTTCGAAAGCACGGTCGGATATCGCACTGCCACTGGTCCACTGCTTCGTACGCTCACTTCGCGGAACAGGCCCATGTTTTTATCGGGGGGCGAAGGATTCCAATCTACAAAGGTGATGGCGAGATCTCGATCAGTTGGCGAATACACTTCAATCGCCAGCACATTGGTCTTTCCCGGCAGAGCAGCGTCAGTGATATTGAGCTCATAGGTGCGCCATGCACCGGCTACGTCATCTTTCTTGCCAATCTGCTTCCCGTTCAGAAAAATATTGGCGCGATAATTAATGCCGCCGAAATCCAGCCAGATCGTCTTGCCATGAAAACTCTCAGGCAGGGTGAAGGCCTTGCGATACCACCACGGCACCATAAATGGGCTGTCCTGCTGCATGGGGATATTCGAAAAGTTGGAGCCGGCGGGGTAATCCATCCCCGGCAGCTTTCGCAGGTTCATGCCGAAATCCGGGTCGGGATAAACTTTCTGCTTGACCAGAGCGGCCACGACTGTCGTGGGCACACTCACGCTGTACCAGCCGGCAGGGGCAAACTTCGCGGTCGAGAGGACCTCTCCCGGTTTTTCCACCTTGCACGACGATTGCAGCGACCAGCCGTCGCGCAGCACGAGGCCCATTTCGGGCACTGGAGAGGATGCCGTCGGCTTTGCAGTCGACTTCGAAGAGTGCATTTGCGCAAGACCGAGTTGTGAAATCAGCAACACCACAGGAACGGAGAGCGGGATTCGAAATCGCTTCATGAGGCCCCTTCTCTAAATGTAAACAATTGGCCCAGCATTCATATCACGCTTTATTAACACGTTTCAATAGACGAATTTGATGTCTCTATGAACCACGCCTTCCCTCGTGAACCTTCGCGCCCTTCGCGGTTATTGATTTTCAACGGCCTGGACCACGAAGGCCAACACGGTTCACGAAGGAAAAACGCGAAACCGTGGTCTACCGCCGCTGTGCTGGCACGCCCGGTTCGTCTATAATTTAGCTTCCGCTCAAAAATTTGGAGTTTTCAAACACATGATTCGTTTTCTGCAAACCCCTGGCCCGATCAAGAAAATTGTCCTCGGTGGGCTATTAACTGTCGTATGCGTGCTTATGGCGATCACGCTGATCCCCGGCTTTGGCAGCTCGAAATTTCCTCCAGACACTCCCGCACAAGGCGTCGTGGCGACGGTTTCCGGGCAGGACGTGACCACTAACGACGTCGAGCGCCAGGCCAAGCAGATGCTCAACCAGCAGTTTCCCAAGGGCGGTGCACAAGCCAGCTCACTGCTGCCTTTTTTTGCCCAGCGCGCGGCTGAAAATCTTATCAGCGAAAAAGTGCTGTTGATCCAGGCCCAACGCATGGGTCTGAAAGCCACCGACGATGACCTGCGCGAATATATGCGCCATGGCCAACTCGGTCAGATTCTGTTTCCCAACGGAGTCTTTATTGGGCAGACCGAGTACGAGAACTTTGTCTCCAGCAACAACCTGACGGTGCCGCAGTTCGAGCAACTGGTCAAGGACGACATCCTGCTGAACAAGTTGCGCGACCTGGTCACTTCCAGCGCCACGGTCACTGACGCCGAAGTTCGCAAGCAGTTTGAAAAGCAGAACACGAAAGTGAAATTCGACTACGCGGTCATCAAAAAAGACGACATTCTTAAATCCATTCACCCCGCAGATGCCGAGCTGAAGGCCTTCTACGACCGCAACAAGAACAGCTACGTCAATTCGATTCCCGAAAAGCGGCAAGTTAAATATGTCGTGGTCGACAATGCGCGGTTGCTTTCGCAAACCCAAGTGACGCAACAGGAGCTGCAAAGCTACTACGACCAGCATCGCGACGAATTCCGCGTACCTGAGCAGGTGAATGTTCGTCACATTTTGATCAAAACGCCGTTGCCTGGAGCTGATGGCAAAGTTGATCAGAAGGCGGTTGATGCAGCGCGCGCCAAGGCCGAAGACATCCTGAAGAAAGTGAAGGCTGGCGGCAACTTCGCCGACTTGGCGAAGAAGTATTCCGAAGACCCGGGATCGGCTAAGAACGGCGGCTCGTTGGGTGGATCGGGAGGGGAAGGACCGTCCCCGAGTTCGAGAAGGCTGCCTTCTCTCTGCCCAAAGGCGCCACCAGCGATCTGGTCCAAAGCAGTTACGGTTTTCACATCATTCACGTGGATGATAAGCACGATGCCCAGGTGAAGTCGCTCGATGAGGTGAAAGCGCAGATCGAGCCTTTGATCAAGCAACAGAAGGCTGCGCAGGCTTCACAGCAGCAAGTTGAGCAATTGCTCTCCGCACGCCCGAAGCACCAGCGCTCGAGAAAGCTGCGGCGTCGAAAGGTTTGCAGGTAATCAGCACGGATTTCGTTGACAGCAAGGCCGCGCTTCCCGGAATCGGCAACGATCCGCAATTTATGAGCACAGTTTTTGCTCAAACCCCAAACGCGCCCCCGGACGAGGCCCAGACACATCAGGGTTATGCGATTTACCAGGTCACCGGAATCAAGCCTCCCTCGACGCCGACCTTCGATGAAATTCGCAGCCGGGTTGAGGAGGAATTCAAGAACGAGCGCGCGGGCCAGTTGTTGTCGCAGAAAACTCAGGAACTTTCCGACCGGGCCAAGGCCGATCACGACTTGAAAAAGGCTGCCAAGGAACTCGGCGCAGATTACAAGACCAGCGACTTCGTGCTTCCCGACGGCCAGGTTCCCGATGTCGGTTCAATGACTGGTTCAGCGGCTGTTGCCTTCACTTTGAAACCTGGCGAAATCAGTGGTCCCATCGACGCCGGAGAATACCGGCGTGGTGCTTTCATTACGGAGCGTCAGGCTCCGACTGATCAGGAATATGCGGCCAAGAAGGATCAGATTCGCGAAGCCACCTTGCAGCAGCAGCAGAGTGAAGTCTTCGATTTGTTTCTTGGCAACCTTCGCGAGTCGATGGAGAAGGCCGGCAAGATCAAAGATCAATGAGAAAGAAATGGCCACTCTGACTAAGCCGCGATCCGAGGAGAGTGAGTAAGCTCTGGTTTCGCGATCCCCAGCAACTGATGCAACTACTATTACTGCATTCTGCTCTGCTTCGGTGCGGAATCCGCAGTGCTCCAATAAAGAGATTTCCTGGACCTAAGTTCCTCGGAAAACAGTTCAGGGCGGTATCCTGAAAATACTAAAGCGCTGATCTTCTTCATGAACTTTCCTCGCTCGACTGGAATTCTTCTCCATCCCATCTCGCTGCCATCGCGCGGCGGTATCGGCGATCTCGGGCCGGCGGCCTATGAGTTTCTTGATTTCCTTGCTCAGGCGCGCCAGGGTCTGTGGCAGGTGTTGCCGCTGAATCCTCCGGCCAACGGAAATTCTCCCTATTCATCCATCTCTGCTTTTGCCGGCAACCCGCTGCTCATCAGCCTGGAGCGGTTGGCAGAAAAAGGCTGGCTCGATCGATGTTCGCTTTCTGGACCATGTCCGACTGTCGCGCCCATCGACTACGAGCAGGTACGCAGTCAGAAGCTCCCGCTGCTGCGCCAGCGCGGCCAACCATTTTCTCGATCAAGCGCCCCAGCAATCTCGCGGACGTTTCGACAAGTTTTGCGGCGACAACGCCTGGTGGCTTGAGGACTTCGTGTTGTTTGACGCGTTCCGCGAACAGCACGGCAATAATTGGCATCAATGGCCTTCCCAGCTGGCCCGCCGCGAGTCGGCCGCCATCGAGATCTGCGCGAAGGGACCTTGAAGCCGATCTTTCGATATGCCGGGTCCTGCAGTTTTTCTTCTGGGAGCAATGGCGCGCCCTGCGTCATTACTGCGCGGAGAAATCCATTCGTGTGGTCGGCGACATCGCCGATCTTCGTCGATTACGAGAGCGCCGACGTCTGGGCTCACCGCGACCTTTTCCGTCTACGCGATGATCTTTAGCCGGATGTCGTCTCCGGTGTGCCGCCGGATTATTTCAGCGCCACCGGCCAGCGCTGGGGCAATCCGCTCTATAACTGGGACACAGATGCGCCACACACGGTTACGGCTGGTGGATCCAGCGTTTGCGCTGGGCCACGCAGACCTGCGATTTCATCCGCCTTGACCACTTCCGCGGTTTCGCCGCAATTCTGGGAAATCCCCGCGGATGAGCCGACCGCGATCAAAGGCCGCTGGGTGGATGGGCCGGGCGACGAATTCTTTTTCAAATTGAACGATGCTCTTGGCGGTCTGCCATTTTTCGCCGAAGACCTGGGCCTGATTACGCCCGATGTGGTCGCGCTGCGCGATCGTCACAACATTCCGGGCATGGCAGTCTTGCAATTTGCCTTTGGCGATGTCGGCGCGCACGGCTATCTTCCGCATCGCCTGACTCCCAACCGTGTGATTTATACCGGCACCCACGACAACGACACCACTCTCGGATGGTGGTCCGCCCTGGGCGAAAAGGAACGCGGCGCCGTCATTGGTCTTATCGGTGAATGCAATGACGGTCCGAATTGGGGCTTGATCCGCCTTGCGCAAAGCTCTTCCGCAAATTTTTCTATAGTGCCGCTGCAGGATGTTCTTGGTTTGGGGAGCGAAGCACGGCTCAACACCCCTAGCACTCATACCGGCAACTATCATTGGCGTTGCGATGCCGGTGCGCTCAAGCCGGAACTGGCCGCGAAGCTCGCAACTCTCGCGGAAGTCACTGACCGTTTGCCGGAGAACAATCCTGCACATATTTCCGAAGAATTTTTCGCGTAATTTCTGAGCGGTTTTTTTGAAATTGTCGCTGATCTTCTTCGCGCTTATTGTGAGGGCCTTAACCACAAAGGGCACAAAGGTCCACGAAGGGAAGCCACGCCATTCTTCGTGAACCTACGTGTCCTTCGTGGTTAATGATTTCAAGAGCGCCTTGACTTCAATTAATGCAAGGCAGTAGCCCGCACCTGCGTTCCGCGGTTGGTCAATCACCCGGAGTTCGGCGAGACGATGGTCGTGGTACCGTAGGCCTGATCTTTCGGGCTTTGTGAGGGCCTTAACCACAAAGGGCACAAAGGTCCACGAAGGGAAGCCACGCCATTCTTCGTGAACCTTCGTGTCCTTCGTGGTTAATGATTTTCAAGAGCGCCTTGACTTCAATAGTGCAAGGCAGTAGCCCGCACCTGCGTTCCGCGTTTGGTCAATCACCCGGAGTTCCGCAGGACGCTCGTCGTGGTATCGCACATAAACCCTCGCCCTTTTCGCTCCTTGCCCAGCGACAATACCACGATCAACAGCGCGATATTCACGATCTCGAATCCCGCGAGCGCCCAGGAATATCCTACCCGCGAACGCAACGCATATTCGATCGAATTAATCGGCGCGGCAATCAGGATTCCCAGTTGATAAGCCAATCCAGGCAACAATCCTCGAGTCTGGTCAGGCGAAAGTTCGTTCAGGTGGGCGGGAATCACTCCCCACGCCCCTTGTACTCCTGCCTGCAGCACGAACGCCGCAATCGCGATATCATGATCGGACCGGCGAATGCCCAAGCGGGAATCGCCGCCAGGGCCACGCAGAGCGCAAAGATCATGCTTCGTCTTCTGCCCACGCTTTCCGACAGGTGCCCGAACAGCAGTGCTCCCAGCACTGCGCCGATGTTATAGAGAATTGCAAGATAAGAAATAGTGTGGGCGCTGGCGCCGCGGGTCGAGCGCAGGAAGTCGGGATATAAATCCTGCGTGCCATGGGACAAAAACATCATCAAGGTCATCATCAGCACCAGGTAAACCGCGGATTTCCAGTTCTGCTTACCACCTCCACAATCGCGCTAGTCGATGGCGCGCGGTGTTGCTTCCAGGCCTCCGACTCTGGAACCTTCGAGCGGATATAAAGTGCGAGCAATGCAGGAATTCCTCCGACCCAGAACATCGCCCGCCAACCAAAGGTGGGTTCGATGAAACGCGCCGCCAGGGCAGCCAACAAATATCCCAATGGATAGCCGCTCTGCAGAACTCCTGATAAAATGCCGCGCCACTTCGGCGGTGCGGCCTCCATGGCAAGTGATGCTCCGACACCCCACTCCCCACCCATACCAATGCCATAGAGCGCGCGGAGAATTAAGAACACCGTATAGTTCGGCGAAAACCCGCAAAGCAATTCGACGACCGAGAAAAAAATCACATTCGCCATCAGCGGCCGCCGCCGGCCATAACGGTCTGCCAGCAATCCGAATATCACTGCACCCACCGGACGCATGGCCAGCGTCGCAGTAAGCGTGAAAACCATCTGTCCTTTGCTTACGTGAAATTGTCCGCCAGGGTATCGACCAGGAACACGAGAACGAAAAAGTCGAACGCATCGAGCATCCAGCCGAGAAAGCCGGCGGTTACAGAGTGCCAAGGGCGTGAACATTGCGGAGCGGAATGTGGGGTGATTGCTGATCGGCATTGGCATGGCGCGCGAGTTAGAAGAACACGGTTCAGCGCGGAATGCAATGCGCGAGTTTCAGGGTTTGAATAATCTTGAAGACAGCAGCAACGGCCCGAGCGGGCACTCTCACATTGTGGTTTGGATTTCAAACAATATTGCTTTCCCGCGCTCACGATCAGCCCATGCATGTCATTGAATACCTGCGCCAGTGGCGGGCGCCTGGCCATGCTCATGCGCGACGGAGCGTGCGCCGCCGACCTGTGACATTTTTGCGCACCAAGTCCGAAGTCAGTTCGGCCATGTTCGCCAGAGCGCGCTCGAAGATGCCGCGCACCTCTTCATATCTCGCCTTCTCGCTAAGATTTCATGCGCGCAAGCCGATTCGCCGCGTATAGGTATCGACTACAAACACCGGAATACTGCCCCGCATATAGAAGATTGAATCCGCAGTCTCGGGTCCGACGCCATTAATGCACAGCAGTTGTTCTCTGAGTTCCCCGACCGGTTGAGCAAACATTTTGTTCAACGAACCGGCATATTTCGATCCAGAAATCTGACAAAAGTTTTCAGCTTGCGGGCTTTCTGGCGAAAATAACCTGAAAATCGTATCAGGCGCTCCAGTCGCGACATTGAAATATTGCCAATTCCTTTACGCTCAAAACCCTTGCCGCGCGCAAGTTTTGCATCGCGAATTTCGACATTGCGCCAGTTCGTGTTCTGCAGTCAGATACGCTCCGACGATCACCTCAAACCGGCTTTTCGCTGGCCACCAGTGTTGTCGTCCCCAGGCTGTCGCCAGGCCGAGTAGATGGCCGCGATATTTTCCTCGGAGGACAGTTTCGGCATTTGGCTTCAGTGTAAGAGAGTCGTTAGAGTATGTGTCCAAAGTACATGGCCGGCGGATCACGACCCGCCAAAAAGTCCCTTCTGTAGCGGTATTTAGCGAATTATTTCGAAACTAAAAATCCTAAGTTTGAGGACAAGTACTTAAGTTACTTTCAAGGTAACCCGATTCAAGGTGACAATTTGTGTCACCGGAACTTGTGCCTGTCATCCCCTGAAGCGGGCACCTTTTCTGCGCCGGGTTCGCGTTACCCGGACCTTCGTTTTCAGGCGTACCAGGAGATCGGGGTATGTCTCAACGGCTGGGTGACCTTCTCGTCAAAGAGAAGATCATTACCCCAGAGCAGTTGGAACAGGCGACCAAGGCGCAGAAGGAACAGAACTGCCGCCTGGGCTCCGCCTTGGTGAAGCTCGGCTTCCTCACGGATGAGGACGTCACTAATTTCCTTTCGCGCCAGTATGGCGTTCCCGCCATCAATCTTTCCTATTTCGAAATTGATCCGGCGGTCGTCAAGCTGATTCCGTTCGAAACCGCCAAGCGCTATCAGATTCTTCCCCTGAGCCGCGTAGGCGCATCGCTCACCATCGCCATGGTCGATCCCACCAACGTCTTTGCCATGGACGATATCAAGTTCATGACCGGCTTCAATATCGAGCCGGTGGTGGCGTCGGAAAGCTCCATCCTCGCTGGAATTGAGAAAGCCTACGGGGCCGAGCAAAGAAGAAGATCTCGAACCGTCATGCAGTCGATGTCGGAGATGAACGAAACCGACGTCGAACTGCAGGCGGAAGCAGAAGAAGTGGGACTCTCGCAGATCTGGAAAAAGCGGCCGACGAAGCTCCCGTCGTCAAGCTGGTCAACCTCGTTCTCACCGACGCGGTGAAGCGAGGAGCCAGCGACATTCACATCGAGCCCTACGAAAAAGAATTTCGCGTTCGCTTCCGTATTGACGGCGTTCTGCAGTCGATCATGTCGCCGCCGCTCAAATTGAAAGACGCCATCACCTCCCGCCTGAAGATCATGGCGAAGCTCGACATCAGCGAAAAGCGGCTGCCGCAAGACGGCCGCATCATGCTGAAGATGAATATCGGCGGCAGCAAGAAGCAGCTCGATTTCCGTGTCAGCACGCTTGCCCACTCTGTGGGGCGAAAAAATCGTGCTGCGGTTGCTCGACAAAGAAAATCTGCGCCTGGATATGACCAAGCTCGGCTTCGAGCCCGAGTCGCTGGTCAAATTCGAAAAAGCAATTCTGAAGCCGTACGGCATGGTGCTGGTCACGGGCCCAACAGGTTCAGGAAAAACCAACACCCTGTACTCCGCGATCTCGCCCCTGAACCAGCCTGACACCAACATCATGACCGCCGAAGACCCGGTCGAATTTCAGTTGGGCGGCGTCAACCAGGTGCAGATGAAAGAGCAGATCGGATTGAACTTTGCCGCCGCCCTGCGCTCTTTCTTGCGGCAGGATCCGAACATCATTCTGGTCGGCGAAATCCGCGACTTCGAAACCGCTGAAATCGCGATCAAGGCCGCGCTGACCGGCCACCTGGTGCTTTCCACCCTGCACACCAACGGCGCTCCGGAAACCATTACTCGCCTGATGAACATGGGTATTGAGCCTTTCCTGGTCGCGACCTCAGTGCACTTGATCTGCGCCCAGCGCCTGGTTCGCCGGATTTGCAAAGATTGCACCGAGGTGGTCGACGTTCCGGTGCAGACGCTGATCGAAGAAGGCTTCACGCCGGAAGAAGCCAAGACCGTGAAGATCAAAAAGGCAAAGGCTGCGGTGTGTGCAACAACACCGGCTACAAAGGCCGCTGCGGTCTGTATGAAGTCATGGAAGTGGATGACGAAATCAGGGAACTGGTTCTGGTCGGCGCATCGGCGCGTCGAACTGAAAAAGAAAGCGATCGAGCGGGGAATGATCACGTTGCGGCGCAGCGGTTGATCAAAGTGGCGGCGGGCATGACCACGCTCGAAGAAGTGGCGCGCGAAACGATTCATTAAACTAGCGTCCTTGAAACAGCTAGTTAAAATTTCAGGTTCACGCAACGGCAAGACATTGCAGGACCGACAGGAAGGAAACTGAATGGGTTTGCTCTCCTTAAGCGATTTGCTTAAAACGAATGCTGGAGATGAATGGCAGCGATCTTCACATCACCACCAATTCGCCGCCGCAAATTCGCGTGCACGGCCATCTGGTGCCGCTCGATTTGCCGCAGATGACGCCGGCCGAGACCAAGCAGTTGGCCTACAGCGTGATGACGGATTCGCAGAAGCATCGCTTCGAAGAAAGCCTCGAACTCGACTTCTCTTTCGGATTGAAAGGCCTGGCCCGTTTCCGCGCCAACGTCTTCAATCAGCGCGGAGCCACAGCCGCCGTCTTCCGTGTGATTCCATTTGAGATCAAGTATTTCAATCAGCTCGGTCTGCCCGCGGTGGTCAGCAAACTGTGCGATAAGCCGCGCGGACTAGTGCTGGTCACTGGACCAACCGGTTCCGGCAAATCGACCACGCTGGCCGCCATGATCGACAAGATCAACAGCGAGCGGCACGACCACATTCTCACCATCGAGGATCCGATCGAGTTCGTGCACATGAACAAGAACTGCGTCGTCAACCAGCGCGAACTGCACGCTGATACCAAGAGCTTTACCGATGCCTTGCGCGCCGCCCTTCGTGAAGATCCGGACGTCGTGCTGATCGGCGAAATGCGCGATCTGGAAACCATCGAGTCGGCGCTGCGAATCGCGGAAACCGGCCACTTGACCTTCGGTACCTTGCACACCAATTCGGCTTCGTCCACCATCAACCGAATCATCGACGTTTTCCCGGCGCACCAGCAGCCGCAAATTCGGGCGCAGCTGTCGCTGGTGCTGGAAGGCATTATGTGCCAAACCCTGCTGCCGAAAATTGACGGCAAGGGCCGCGCCATGATCATGGAAATTCTGGTTCCCAACGCCGGCGGTCCGCAATCTGATCCGCGAAGACAAGATTCACCAGATCTATTCCGCCATGCAGTCCGGACAGGAAAAGTTCGGCATGCAGACCTTCAATCAGGCGCTGGCCACTGCGTATTTCCAGAAACAAATCACGCTGGAAATGGCGCTGCGCGGTCCAGCAATCCCGATGAGCTTCAGGAAATGATCAACCGCGGCGCCAGTTTGAACAACCGCGACGGCATCGGCACTCCGGCGCAAGGCGGTGTGCCACGCGGGAAGCATTAAGTTTCGGTACGAACCGAAGACCGAAATTCGCACTGTCGTAGAACAGAGAGGAAACAATGCCAGTCTTTACATTTTCCGGAAAAAACGCGTCGGGAGAAAAAATTGCCGGAGAGCGCATGGCCGCCAACAAGCAGATCGCTTGCCACCCAGTTGCGGCGCGAACAGATCACGCCCCACCATCCGCGAAAAGGGCAAAGAATTTGCCATGCCCACGTTTGGCTCGGGCAAGGTCAAGACCAAAGACATCGCGATCTTCTTTCGGCAGTTCTCGGTCATGATCGATGCCGGCCTGCCGCTGGTGCAGTGTCTTGAAATTCTGGCCGCCAACCAGGAGAGCCCGTCCTTTCAGAAGACCCTGACCGGTGTGCGCACCACGGTCGAAGGTGGCGCGACCCTGGCCAACGCCATGCGCCAGTACCCAAAGATTTTCGATGATCTCACCACCAACATGATCGAAGCCGGCGAAACCGGCGGTATTCTCGACCTCATTCTGCAGCGTCTTGCCACCTACGTTGAAAAAGCCGTGAGGCTGAAAGTCGGCCGTCAAGTCGGCTTTGATCTATCCCGTCGCGGTCATCTCGCTGGCGGCGTTGATCGTGGGCGCACTGCTCAAGTGGGTGGTGCCCATTTTCGCCAACCTGTTCGCCGGCTTGGGCGTCGCCCTGCCGCTGCCTACCCGAATCGTCATGGGTCTGAGCGCCTTCGTCGGACAGTTCTGGTGGTTCTTTATTGTCGGCGGCGTTGGCCTTGTCTTCGGCATCAAGCAGATTCGCAAAGCATCCGCGCGGCCGTTACTGGACTTCGATAAGGCATGCTGCGATATGCCGGTCGATCGGCCTGCTGCTGCGCAAGATCGCGGTGGCCCGTTTCACGCGGACTCTGGGCACGCTGATCACCTCCGGCGTTCCGATTCTTGAAGGCCTTAGCATCACCGCCAGAACCTCCGGCAACGCGGTTCTGGAAGAAGCTTTGATGAAAGTTCGCAAAGCCATTGAAGAAGGCCGCACCATCGTCGATCCGCTTGCGCGAATGCGGCGTGTTTCCCAACATGGTGACGCAGATGATCGGCGTCGGCGAAGCCACCGGCGCCATGGACAACATGCTGCAGAAAATCGCCGACTTCTACGAAGAAGAAGTCGACGCCGCCACCAAAGACATGTTGGCCATGTTGGAACCAGTCATCATCGGCGTCCTGGGTGTCACCATCGGCGGCATCGTGATTTCGCTCTACATGCCGTTGTTCGCGATGATCGCGAAACTGGCGGGCTAAAGACATCGACGGACCGCGCTGGAGACGTTAAAGTCGCCAGGCGCGGCCGACTTCTGCACAGAAAAATCGAGGCAAGGACTATGCAATCGACGTTTGAGAACCGGATTTGGCTGGCTTGGCTGGTGAAAGTCCGAATTCTGATCCTCACCTTGCTGCTGGCCATTGAATTGGCTATCGCGCAGTTCACGCCCGGTCGCTTTCCCATTCGCCTTTTCGTCGACACCATTCTTTTTGGTTTACGCCTTTCCGCCTTCTATCTCGTGTTGCTTCATTTCTGGGATGAGCATGCAGCTGCAGTCGGTACTGCAGGTCGTCTCCGATTTGTTGCTGGTCAGTCTGCTGGTCGTACATGAACCGGCGGCGTGGACAGTTCTCTGAATTTTCTTTATCCGCTGGTCATCATCGTCGCCAGTATTCTGCTGCCGCGCGTCTGTGGGCATACCTGACCGCGGCGCTGGCGTTCATCCTTTACGGAGCGGTGCTGGAGCTGAACTACTTTCAGGTGGTGCCGTCCTTCTCCATCACTCATCCCGGCATTAAGCACCTTGCAAGCGATTATCTTCGTGAACCTGTTCGGATTTCTGGCCATCGCGTATCTGGCAGGTCTGCTGGCAGACAAGCTGCGGCAGGCCGACATGCAGCTCGAAGTATTTCAGCGGCGCACTCGAGAGTCTTGCAGGCCCTGCATGAAAACATCATTCAATCCATCAGCAGCGGTCTGATCACCACCGGTCTGGATGGACGCATCACTCTGGTGAACACGGCCGCCTAAAAGCTGCTGGAAAGCGGTCGGATAGCGAGCTGCTGGGGCAGTCCATCGCCCAGCTGTTTCGTAGATCCCGCTGCCCACACGCCGAGTCGCCGACATTCGCATGGCGAAGTTCGTTTCGATCGCCCCCAATAATTTCCGCAAAACCTTTCGGGTGACGGTTGCGCGAGTTGCGAGTGCTGGGACGTGGCGCAACTCGGCTTTGTCTACACTCTTGACGATCTGACGGAAATTCGCCGCCTGGAGCGCGAAGTTCGCATGCAGGACCGGCTGGCGGCGGTGGGCCGTCTGGCGGCTGCCATCGCCCACGAAATTCGCAATCCGCTTACTTCGATCGCCGGTTCGGTCAGCTATGCTCTCGGCATATTCCCAGACCTGAATGAGGAGCATCGCCAGCTTGCTCGATATTGTCACTCGCGAGTCGCAGCGGCTCAACAGCATCATTACCGATTTTCTTGCCTATTCGCGCGGTAAGCAATACCGCTTCGACCAGGTTGATATGGTGCCGCTGCTCGAAGACACGCTCACCTTGTGGAACAGCATGGCTGCCGAAGTGCAGAAGCATCGGGATCGAAATCGAGCGCAGATATGCCGCGCCGCAAGCGCTGGTCCTTGCCGACGGCGATCGCATCAAGCAGGTCTTCTGGAACTTTTGCGAGAATGCGGTTCGCGCCATGAAGCAGGGCGGCACGCTGACGATCGGTATTGAAGAGCTGGGAAATGACTGGCAGATCAGCTTCGCCGATACCGGCCCCGGCATGAGCCCGCAAATGGTGGAAAGATCTTCGAGCCATTCCAGTCGCAATTCGAAGGCGGCACCGGGCTGGGCCTGGCGATCGTTTACCAGATCGTGCAGGCGCACGAAGGCAAAGTCTGGGTGAGGTCAAAGCCGGGGCAGGGATCCACATTTGTCCTCCGGCTGCGCCGGGCAACGGAAGAGGCACTCACCGCTGCCGGTGCCCGCAACATCCGAAGTCTGTTCCGGCGTTGCCCGAAAGCCGCAGCTCCAAAGTGGAAGGCGCCCATGGCTAATATTCTGGTCTGCGACGACGAGCGCTCCATCTGCGAAATGCTCGACATCGCCTTGCGCCGCGAGGGCCACAAGGTTGAAACCGTCAATCCGGCGAGGCGGCGAAAAACAAAATCGATCGGCGCTTTACGACATCATCATCACCGACATCAAAATGCCGAACATCGACGGCATCGAAGTGCTGCGGCACGCCCACCAAGCTTCTCCCGACTCGGCGGTCATCCTGATCACCGCGGTCGACGACTACGAAGCCGCGGTTGAGGCGGTCAAAGCGGGAGGCGCCACCGACTACATTCGCAAAATCTCCCGGGCTGGTCGATGAAATCAAGCTTGCCATTCGCAAGGCTCTCGAAAAAGTGACTCTCAGCCGTCAGAACTTCGCGCTTCAAGCGCGATGCCGCGACCCGCAATTCGCTGGACAACATCATCGGCGCCAGCCCGGCGATGGAGAAGCTCAAGCAAACCATCCGCACCGTCGCTTCCACCGCAGAGCACGGTTCTGATCCACGGCGAGAGCGGCACCGGAAAAGAACTGGTGGCCCGCGCCGTTCACATCTGTTCGCCGCGGGCGACCGAGCCGTTCGTATCCATTAACTGCGGAGCATTCCCCGAAACGCTGCTCGAAAGCGAACTCTTCGGCTATGTGAAGGGCGCATTTACCGGCGCCAATCAGAACAAGCGCGGGCTGTTTGAAGTCGCCGACGGCGGCACCATCTTTCTCGACGAAATCAGCGAGATGACCCTGACCATGCAGGTTAAACTGCTGCGCGTGTTGCAGGAGCGCACGGTGCGCCCGGTGGGTGGCACCGACGAAATCGCCATCGACGTGCGCGTCATCGCCGCCACCAATCGCGATCTCGACAAAGCAGTCGCCGAAAACCTTTTCGCGAAGATCTCTATTACCGGCTGAGCGTGATTCCGGTCACCGTGCCGCCTCTGCGCGAGCGCCGCGAAGACATTCCGCTGCTGGTGAATCATTTTCTGAAGAAATATGCTCCGGCCGCCGGAAAGAAGCATTGCGCGGGTAAGCGCAGCCTCGCTCGACTTCTCTGGCCGGCTACGATTGGCCGGGAACGTCCGCCAGCTGGAGAACACCATTGAGCGCGCCGTCGCCCTGGGCGCCGGTGATGAACTGCATGTGACCTTCCGGCCGAGCGTCCGCAGAGCCCGAGCCGCGGCCGCTGGCGTGGGGATGGAAGGATTTTCAGTGGTGCGCTGATGCAATCCTGCCCGAAGGCATGGACATGGAGAAGTACGTCGCCGACATCGAGCGCTCGCTATTGAAATCCGCGCTTGCTCAATCGAACGGCGTGCAGACCCGCGCCGCCGATGTGCTCAAGATTTCCTACCGCTCCTTCCGTCACTTGATGAAGAAGTACGATCTATAACGTCAGGCGCACTTCGCTGTTATTGAACACAAGCTGCGAACTGGAGTAAGCAGTTCTCGTTTGCCACGTTCGTGGTTATGATCTAAGTATGCGCTACACCCTCCGATTTATGTGGAATGCCACTCGCGGCCACCGGTTAACGCCGTGGCGCAGCCCCTATCTCTTATGGCGCATTGAGACCTATTGCGGGGTAAAAATGCAGCAGATCGGATTCCTGGAATTCTGGGAATTTCTCTGGCGGGAACGTTCGAATCTTTTGCGTTTCTTGAAATGGACAGCGGAAATGGAGCGGTATGTGCACCCGGCACTGAAGTCGAGTAAGTAATTCGGAAATAAATTACTCAATTACAAAATTCCGCAATTTCCCAATCTGTCTTCACCCATTGGCTGCGACTGCACCCTCAAGCACAATCGTGACTTCAGTTCCTTTGGCAGCCGCCGTCAGCTGGTTTGCCGCTCCGCGGTTGGCCGCTATTTCCAGATACCCCATGCTGCCAAGGATCCCGAATACATCGCCCGGAGCCCCATCCGCATAGCTGCTTTTAATACTGGTGATCTCGCGCTTGCCGACCGTGATCTTAAAGCCTGGCGCCTGTCCGGCGAATAATGCCGGCACATCTTGCGGAGTGAAGTTCGTAATCAGGTTTCCGAAGCGGTCAACCTTCAGCACCACTCCGCGCAGTGTACGCGCGTCCGTTGCTTTTGGCCGGGGCGCATTGAAGCGCACAAAGTCTTCGACCTCGTCGCCAAACTTTTCCTGCTCAACTCCCTTGGCCAGGTAACCTGCCACAGGTGCGAAAACGTCGCGTCCGTGGAAAGTGTTGCTCATGGGCTGCAGAAAATAATGCTCGCCGGTGATGTGGCGGACGTGTACTCGCTCTTCTCGCGCATACATCAGCGAGAGTACGCCATTGTCCGGCGCCACAAAGGTGAATCCATCTGAAATCGCCAGAATCGGCCGGCGCGCGCTTCCTACGCCGGGATCGACCACCACCACGTGAATGGTGCGGGCAGGGAAGTAGGAATAAGACTGCGCCAGCGCCAAGGCGCCATCCAGAATGTCAAAAGGCTGGACCGAATGAGTTATGTCTACGATCTCGGCATTAGGCGCGATGTTCAGGATCACGCCTTTCATGACTCCGACGAAGTGGTCGTTCAGCCCAAAATCGGTCGTCAGTGTAACAATTGGTCGGTGCATTCGAGTCAGCCTCTTGGAACTGGATTCCTCTGGGACTAACTCGAAACTAAAGCCTTAACCCATATGCGTCAAGGTACAGAAGTCATTCTTGTTTGTGCCCAAGCGCGGCTTGATCCCTAATCGATCCTTATACTTCCGGAGCCGGTCTGCACCTCGATTGGCACCCCTCCACCCTTTACTTTGCCCTTCACCTCTTTGCGCCCAATCGATCCCTGGACCTCGACCGGATGACTCAGGTCAATCGATCCCGATCCGGTGTGAGCGTCCAGGTCAAAAGAGGCATTTTCGGGGAGCTTTAATTGCACACTGCCCGATCCAGTCCGAACCATCCACTCACCCGTTGCCTCGCCCTCCACTCGGACGTCGCCGCTGCCGGCCTGCGCCTGCAATGAGCCCTTCACGTTGCGCAGTTCCAATCCTCCTGAACCGGTTTCGGCGTGCACCGACCCCGGGGCGCTTTGTTCGAACATCAAGTTCCCGCTGCCAGTTTGGCCATCGAAGCCGCCCGCGATATTGCTGGCATTGATCGAGCCGCTTCCGGTGTGGGCATACAGGCTCCCGTGCACCCCGTCAGCCTCGATGCTGCCCGCTCCGGTCTTGGCCCGGGCGCCTCCTCCGATGCTGGAAATCTTCACCGTTCCCGAACCCGCATTAGTCTCGAGCGGACCGGAAATATCAGAAACAGTCTGGTCTCCGGACCCGGAGGAGGATCGCAATTGCGTGTTCTCCGGCACGGTGATTTCGTAGCTGATGGAAATGTCATGCTTGAGTTCGGGATCATCGATGTGCCCGACGCGAATGTCATTTCCGCTCTGCTGAATGGGAGGGCCCTTCTCCAGTTTCTTGATTTTCTCCTCGGCGTTCCCTCCGCCGAACCAGTTATTCGCGGAAATGTGCCCGATCACGCGAACCTGATTAGAGCTGCCGCGATGTACCTGGATCGATCCTGCTCCGGTTTCAACCTGCAGATCGACATGCCCATTTACCTGTAAAGTGCGATCAAATTCTCCATGGGTTTCAGCCATCGCCGGCAGCGCCGGCCAGCGCCAAAATTGCCGCTGCGATTGCCCATCGCTGATAAGAACGCTCGCATCATTCCTCCTGAAATTTTTAATCAGACCAAAAAACGGGCACGGAGGGTAGCCCGTGCCCAAATACCCGGCGATAAACCGGGTGCGCATGAATCCCTACTGCAGTACCACCTGGTCGCCTTCCTTCAACCCGCTGAGAACTTCGGTCTTGGCGCCGTTCGAGATTCCAATGTTGACGGCGACCTTTCGTCTGCCCGTCTTTGGCCTTCGGATCGGGATCTCGACCGACGCCTTCTTGTCCTTGTCGTAGATGATCGCGCCTTCCGGAATCTGCAGCACGTTCTTGTGTTCTTCCAGGATGATTTCCGCGTTGGCGGTCATCTCGGCCTTCAATTCGCCGCCGGGATTCTGGATCGAGACGCGCACTTCGAAGGTGGTGACGTTATCTTTCTCCACGCCCATGGGAGAAATCTTCGTCACCTTGCCGTTGAAAGTCTTGTCTTTGAACGATTCGACTTTGATCCGCGCCGGCTGTCCCAGATACACCTTGCCGATGTCGCTCTCGTCGACCTTGCCCTTGACATACACTTCGCTGGTATCGCCCAGCGTCATGACCAGAGTGGCCGACGATCCGAGCACCAGGATCGAACTCACCGCGTCGCCCATCTCCACGTCGCGCGAAAGCACGATGCCGTCGATCGGCGAAACGATATCGGTGTAGCTGAACTGCTCTTCCAACTGCTTCAGGTTCGCCTGATCCTGCGCCACCTGGCCTGCGATTGCGCGATCTTCGCCTTCAACACCGTGACCTGCGCCTTGGAGACGTTCTGCTTGTTCAGACGCCATGCTGGTAATTCTTTCTCCGCATCGTCGAGCGCGGAGTGCGAAACCACTCCGTCTTTCGCCATGTCCTGATGGCGCGTCGTAGGCGCGCTTCAGCAGCGGCACATCCGGACCTTCGGCATCCACCTTGGCGCGCTCGTAGTCGGCTTGCGAACTCTGCAGGTTGGCCTCGGCAGCCTCCAACGCCGCCTCGCGACTGCTCCACCTGCGCCTGGATCTCGATCTTGTCCAGTTGCGCCAGCAATTGCCCCTTCTTCACCCGGTCGCCGTAGTCCACCAGCAGCTTCTTGACGATGCCGCTGGCCTTGGACTTCACTTCCACCTTGGTGATGGGCTCAACCTTGCCCGTCGCCACCACGCTCTTGGCCAGGTCGCCCTTTTCCACCTTGGCCAGCTTTGAGGGATCGATCTTGGTGCCGCCGCGAGTAAGCGCAATGCAATCCGACGCACGATGAACAAGCGACCACAATGGAGATACAATGACCGATATAAAGCCGTTTCCTACGCTTGCTTTTTGCCGTTGCCGTTCACAACTCCTCCTGGAATCCCAACGAACCTTGATTCATCCCTCAAGAACTGTTACGAACGCCTCATTGATTTTGTTCCTGGATCAATTACGCGACAATCTCACTCATTGCTGTTAACCGCGCACGTGAACGCTAGCTTAGCTTACTGCTTTAGACCGTGCAGTCTGCCAAATCGAAAGCAAGAATTCGCAGAAAGCGGTTAATCGGGGTATTCCGCCAGCCAGCCGCATTCTAGTCGAGTCCCTCTAGGAGTTTCTCCCGGCGGACGATACTGATGATAATCCTTTGGAATGTTAGAATTAGCCATTCATGATCGCCTTTGTGCTGCTGCGGGTCTTTTGATCCTGCTTCTGGTGGCGGCCAACGCTTTCTTTGCGGCCGCGGAGTTCGCGCTGGTCAGCGTCCGCGATACTCGCATCCAGCAGCTCATCGAGGCCCGCCGGATCGGCGCCCGCATTGTGCAAAGTCTGCACCGCAATCTGGACGAAGTCGTCAACGGCGTCCAGTTGGGCGTCACCATGGTCAGCCTGACCCTGGGCTGGATCGGTGAGCCCCTGCTGGCGCAGATCGTGCAGGGCTTCCAGTTCGGCGACATGTCCCGCACGTCGCTGATCTACGCCCACGGCATCGCGATCGGCATCGCTTTCAGTCTGATCACGTGTCTGCACGTGATTCTGGGCGAGCTGGTGCCGAAGTCGCTGGCATTGCAGCGGGCCGAACAGGTGGCGCTGGCCGTCGCCGCTCCGATGGATGTGTTTCTTACCGTCACCCGCCCGCTGATCTTTGTGATGAGCCGCGCGGCCGGCTCCGTGCTCCGGCTGTTCGGCTCCGGAACGCATGCGCCAGGGCCCGGTTCATTCTCCTGATGAACTGAAGCTGATTGTCACCGCCAGCCGCCAATTTGGGCAGATTCCCCCGTTCCAGGAAGACATGATCCACAACGCCCTCGAACTCGAGAACATTACCGTGCGCGCAGGTCATGGTTCCTCGCCCGGACATTTTTTCCCTGCCCGGCGATCTGACATCTGGATGACGCTTTGGAGCGCGTCGTCGAAGAACAGCACTCGCGGATCCCGGTTTACGATCCGCACAGCGGGCCCGAGCACATCATCGGCGTGCTCTATTCCAAGGACCTGATGCGCTGGACCCGGCTGCGGCTGACGCACTGCGCCCGCCAACCGTTGCCGCCCGCATCGCCGCAATGAAAATCAGCCAAATCATGCACGATGCGCTGGTCGTGCCCGAGACCAAGGCACTTTCCGAATTGCTGGAAGAATTCAAAGAGCGCAAGCGCCACTTGGCCATCGTGGTCGACGAATTCGGTTCCACCGCCGGGGTGATCACCGTAGAAGATATTCTCGAGCAGTTGGTCGGCGAAATCGAAGATGAATTCGATGTTGCCTCGCCGGCCACTCCCCAGACCGCGGCCGGGAATAAGATTCTCTTGGAAGGCTCGGTCGGGATTCGCGACCTGGAGTCGCAGTACGATCTTCTTCTGCCTCGCGATGCGGGTTTTGAAACCCTGGCCGGATTCATGCTGTCAAAGCTGCAGAAAATCCCCGCCATCGGCGATTCCTGCTACTACGGCGGCCGTCGCTTCATCGTGGAAGAGATGGACGGTTATCGCATTGCCCGCGTCAAGATTGAAGACGCCCAGCCCGCGGCCGCCCAAGCCGGAGATTGAGTCACCGTTATATTCATCCCCGCTGTTACGTTCGCGGTTACTAGACACCGTGAACTCGTCCGGGGCATACTCAAAAGCCTGTTTACTGCCTTTTGCTGTAGCGATCATTTCCTGGGGGAGGAGAAATGCTTCGTTCGCGGCTTTTGCGCTGCAGCTGCCTGATCTTCGCTATCAACCTTTGCACCATCGCGATAGGTTGCGGCGGCGGATCCAGCGTCAATCCCATCAATCCGGTCAATCCTGTCGAGCCGGTTGCGGTTGCAGTCAGCCCTCGCGCCGCTTCGCTTGTGGTCACCACTCAACCCCAACAATTTTCTGCAACTGTAAGCCACGACCCCAACAACGGCGGAGTGACTTGGGATGTTGACGCAGTCTCCGGCGGCAATCCCACGATCGGCACGATTTCCGCCAGCGGTCTTTATGCGCCTCCAGCAGCGCCCGGCACCCACACTGTTACCGCGACCAGCGTCACTGACAGCACCAAAACGGCGAATGCGACGGTCGCCGTGACCGACCTCGCGGGCGTTTTCACCTACCATAATGATTTGGCTCGCGATGGTGTGAACGCCAGCGAATACGCGCTTACTACGGCCACCGTCAACCAGAGCACATTCGGAAAATTATTCTCCTGCCCGGTGGATGGCGCCGCATATACTGCGCCATTGTGGGTCTCGGGAGTGGCGGTGGGCGGATCGGTTCATAACCTGATCTTCGTCGCTACCCAGCATGACAGCCTTTACGCGTTCGATGCCGATGGGTCTCCCTGCCGGCAGCTCTGGCATGTGAACTTGATCGACTCAGCGCACGGCGCCACGAGCGGCGAAAAATCGGTCTGCTGGTATGACGTGGGTAGTGGCTATGAGGATATTCAGCCCGAGATCGGCGTTGTAGGCACACCGGTTATCGATCCTGCGACGCTGACGCTCTATATCGTCAGCAAGTCAGAGAGCGGCGGATGCCACTCCGGCACTTCCAAGAGTTTCCATCAGCGCCTGCACGCCATTGACCTCACAACTGGAAATGAAAAATTCAATGCCCCGGTCAACATCAGCGCTACGGTTTCAGGCACCGGCGACGGCTCTTCCGGCGGTACGCTGAATTTCAATCTTGAGTCTCACAACCAGCGTTGTGCGTTGGCTCTGCTCAATGGTGTTGTGTACCTCAGTTGGGCTTCGCACGAAGATACCTTTCCTTACCATGGCTGGCTTCTCGGTTACAGTGCATCGAACGTGCAACAGCCCGCCGGGGTGTTCAACACCAGCCCGAATGGCGGGCTGGCAGGCGTATGGATGGCAGGCGGCGCGCCCGCTGCGGATAGCCTGGGCAACTTGTACATCGTGACCGGCAACGGCACCTTCGACGCCGACCAGAGCTCCGCCCCAAATAACGATTACGGAGATAGCTTCATCAGGATCAGCACCGCGAGCGGTCTGAGCGCTACTGACTACTTCACCCCTGACGATCAGTTGTTCTTGAGCCAGGATGACATTGATCTCGGCTCAGGTGGCGTGGTCCTGCTGCCCGACCAAAATCAAGGGCCGGTATTACACCTGCTGGTCGGCGGCGGTAAGGAAGGAATCATCTACCTCGTCGATCGCGACAACATGGGCAAGTACATGCAATCGACCAACGGTCAGATTGTCCAGAGTTTTCCGGCCGATAATGGATCTTTCAGCACTCCGGCTTTTTGGCAGAACAATCTTTACATTGCGGGCGCTACCCAGGGCGCCGCTGACAATTTGCGCGCCTACACATTCAATCCGGCCACCGGCCTGTTCACCACCAGCGCCTCATCGGTCTCGTCGCATTCGTTCCCATTTCCGGGAGCCACGCCGGTGGTTTCTTCAACCGGTACTTCGAACGGAATCGTTTGGGCGGTCGATTCCAGTTGTTACGGAATTCCCAGCCCCTGCGGCAACACCGCAACCCCCGCCGTTCTGCACGCCTTTGATGCAACCAACCTTTCGCATGAACTTTGGAACAGTTCGCAAGCCGGTCAGCGCGATCAAGCCGGAAGCGCGGTGAAGTTCACCGTTCCTACCGTCGCCAATGGTAAGGTGTATATCGGCACACGCACCGAGCTGGATGTTTACGGTTTGCTGCCCTGATCAGATTCAGGCCACAAGTGAACTCCTCTCAGCGTTGCAACATAATTCACCTGTGAGAGCTTTCCGCTACTTATTTGCCCGACTGCTTTACACATTGCCGGTCCTCTGGCTGGTGGTCTCGGTTGTATTCCTGCTGATCCATCTGGTGCCAGGCGATCCCATCCTGCAGATGTTGGGTGAAGGGGCGCCGGTTACTGATGTTGCGGCCACCCGTCACGCCTATGGCCTCGACGTTCCGCTCTGGCAACAATACTTGCATTATTGGAAAGGCGTGGTGCACGGCGATCTCGGGCCATCGTTGCGCTTCAATCAAAGCGTAGGCAGCCTGATCGTGCATCGCTATCCTTACACTCTGGAATTGACCATCGCGTCATTGTTTATTGCAATTTTGATTTCCATTCCCGCCGGCGTGCGCTCGGCGCAACGGCGAGGCCGCTGGGACGATAAGCTGCTGAGCGTGGTCAGTCTGTTTGGGTTATCCTTCCCGAATTTCGCTCTGGGCCCGATTTTAATTTTATTTTTCGCAATCAAACTTGGATTGCTGCCGGTCTCTGGTTCGGGCAGTTTTGCGCACCTCGTCTTGCCCGCCGTCACCATGGGCAGCGCTCTGGCGGCCATTCTTACCCGCATGGTGCGCACTTCCATGCTTGAAGAGCTCGGCCACGATTATGTGCGAACCGCGCGCGCCAAAGGTCTTCCCGAACATACCGTGGTTTATCGGCATGCATTGCGCAATGCCATGCTGCCGATTATTACCGTGCTCGGCCTGCAATTCGGCGCACTGCTGGCGGGCGCGATTGTGACCGAAAAGATCTTTTCCTGGCCCGGAATCGGGCGCCTGACCATCGACGCCATTGGCAATCGCGATTATTTCCTGGTGCAGGGATGCATTCTGGCCATTGGCCTGACCTACGTCCTGGTGAATTTTCTTACAGATTTGTTGTACTCGGTGGCGAATCCAAGAATCAGGCAGTGAGCAGCGCGCACGAGTCGTGCAGGGTCCATGCGACAAGGGTGGTCGCAGGATTACAGCCCAATCCCTATCAGCCCCACATCAAACAGCGGAAGCGAGGCTTCCACGAGAGTTCCCGGTTCGGCTCTTGTAACCCTCAGCTCGCCATTCAGTTGCTTGACTCTCTCCTTCATACTGCTGATCCCGACACCGCCCGAGGACGCCGTTAGCCCCACTCCTTTTCCGAAGTCGCGGATCCGGACAGTTACACGATCAGAGCCTTGCTCGATGTCGATTCTCGCGTCCTGGCTTCCGGAGTGACGATAGGCGTTAGTCAATGCCTCTTGAATGACTCGGAAGATGGCGGTTTCCAGGTCACGCGACAGGCGCGTAAAAACTGGAGGTTTGTAATTAAACTGGATGCGCATCTCGGCCCGCTTCTGGAGTCCTTCAAAATACCAATGCAGGGCAGGCAGCAGGCCGGACTCATCGAGCAAGGGCGGATGCAACAGGTATGAAATATTGCGCACCTTAGCGAGGGCGCGCTCCGTTATCTCAATCGCCGGAGACAACGTTGCCTGCGCCGTATTGCGTATATCCAGATTCATTTTGAGGGCGGCTAATTCCTGCCCCAATTCATCATGCAGCGAGCGGGACAGGCGGCGCCGTTCGTCGTCCTGCACCGTCATCAGTTGGCCGGAAAGCTTTTGCAACTCTAATGTTCGCAATTCGATCTGCCGCTGCGATTCCACCAATTGCGCGATGCGGGTTCGTAATTCTTTGTTCAACTCCCGGGTTCGTTCCTCGAGGTCTCGCCGCTCCGTCAAATCGCGGGTGACTTTCGAAAACCCACGCAAGTCGCCATCTTTGCCGCGCAGCGCAGTGATCACCACATGCGCCCAAAAAGTTGTTCCGTCTTTTCGGACCCGCAGCCCCTCGTCCGTATATCGGCCTTCCTTGGAAGCGATTTCAAGCTCGCGGTCCGGCCACCGGCTTTCGATGGCTTCAGGAGGATAGAAGCGGGAGAAATGTTGGCCAATAATTTCGCTTGCGCGATAACCCTTGATTCTCTCGGCGCCCTGATTCCAGGTGGAGACGATTCCTTTCGGATCGAGCAAAAAAATCGCATAATCCTTTACGCTGTCCACCAACAGGCGAAAAACCTCGTCCGATTGTTGAAGGCGATCGCCTTTCGATTTCTTCGGCTCAACTTCGCTCGGATCGATTGAGATTTGTGGACTATTGGCCAGAAGTGCTCCCTCCGAAAATTACGAATCATACAATGCTAACAGAGGCATGGAACCGCATAACTTACTTATTAATGTTCGGTATCGCACTTAGGGAAAGAAGCTGATTCGTGCCTTCGCTGCCGACACCCACACCCACCGATGCACCAGGGCCAACCATCGTGACGGTGACGTTACGGTAAGCGATCGACATACTTCTGAAGCCCACAGCGTACTGGTTGACTCCTTCACCTTGTTGTATTCTGGGGCGAATCCGAGAATACGGTAATGAGGAAGGGTGTAACGATGCGGACAAATGCGATGCTTCCGGCTCTTTTGATCTTCACCGTGGTCCTGCACGGCTGCGGAGGCTCAAGCGGCGGAAGCAATGGAGGAAATGGCGGTGGCGGCGGGACAAACCCGGCTGTTGCGCCGGCCGTAACTACCAAAACCGCGCAGAATGGCGCGGTGATCGTGAGCCTTGCCTCAACCACATCGGGCGCCGCAATTTACTATACGGTGGATGGAAGCGCGCCTACCGCATCTTCTCAGCAGTACCAGGCCCCGTTTCTGGTGGCGTCAAACCTTACTCTGAAAGCCATCGCCATTGCAGGCGGTACCTCAAGCACGGTGACCAGCCAGGGATTCTCGCCCAACATCGCCTCGGGAACCCTGGTATGGAGCGATGAGTTCTCAAATTCCGCGGGTGTGCCTGCCCAGCCCGACCCCACGGTCTGGACTTACGACACCGGCGGCGGTGGATTTGGAAATCAGGAGCTGGAAACTTACTGCGGCTGGGGATCGTCGACCGCGCCTTGCAGCGTTGCGAATCCAAGCGAATATGTGGGGCCGGACGGTTATTTGCACGTCGTCGCGCAAAATCCATCAACCAACGTGTACACCTCGGCGCGGTTGAAGACGCAAGGTCTGTTCAGCTTTCAGTATGGCAGGCTTGAATTTCGCGCCATGGTGCCGGAGGCGCAGGGTTTCTGGCCCGCTGTCTGGTCGATGGGAAATAACGTCGCCACGGTGAATTGGCCGGCCTGCGGCGAAATGGATGTGCTCGAACGCGTGAACGCTGCGGGGAATCCTGATTGGAATGCCGGATCGATTCACGGCCCAGGCTTCACCGGCGGCAACATCGGCACCAACTACAATTTTCCCAGTGGCCAAACAGCGGCGCAGTGGCATACCTACGGAATGATCTGGTCGCCGTCCAGCGTGAAGTATTACATCGACGATCCGGCGCAGCCCTATGCCACCTTCACGCCGTCGAGCTTAAGTGGCTTTAGCGGCGCGAGCTGGCCGTTCGATGGCGGGCAGAGTAATTTCATCATCATAAATTTGGCGATTGGTGGAAGCTGGCCTGGATCTCCCAACGGAACAACTCCATTTCCCTCAGAGATGCTGGTTGATTACGTGCGAATCTACACCAACTAGGCGCGGAGCTTCGGCCTATGCAGGTTTTTCATTTTGCAGTAAGGGCAATCGTTCCGAAGCTTGTCTCTCGCCCGCTGGGTCGGCGATAGCCCGCAGTTCAGGATAGTGCTCCAGCAGCGACTCCGGCGCAGACACTCGCCGTCCGGTCAGCATGTATTTCAGCTGCAGCGCATTCACTCCAGCTTTCGCCTGAAAGTGATTGTTTGTGACCACGAAGGTGGTCTTCGCCTGCTGGGCAATATTTTCAACCCGCTCTTTCCAATCGACCAACTCACTCGGCTTGTAAAGATAGTTGTAGCGGTCGGCGCAGGTTTCCGCTTCAAACCACTCTTCGTAATTGCGACCGTGCAAGCGAACGTAACCGAGCCCCGCCGTTACGTGCGAAGTTGGCTCCAGCGACCGCCCGATCTGCGGCTGATCGATGTTGACGAAGCTGACGTTTCTTTCCGAGAAATAAGTAATCGTCTCCGGATTGTTCCAGGTAGAGTGCCGCACCTCGACCGCCCGCGGATATTCGATGAACTGGCGCAGCAACGTCTCGAGATATTCACGGTTTAGCGCGGTGTTTTTGAACGAGACGGGAAACTGAATGAGCAACGCGCCAAACTTTCCCGTGTCCGCCAATGCCTCCAGCCCCTGCCGCGCCAGCCGCTCGTCTTCATCGTTAGGCTGGATCGACACCGCGGAGGTTGGCTCCATCGCCGCCATCGGAGAATGGGTAAACGATCGGTGCAACTTGGCGGTAAACATGAAGTCAGGATTGACGTCAGAAACAATCTTCGACCACAACTTGGCCAACTCCGGCTTAATGTGTCCGTAAAAAGACGTATTGACCTCGACCATATCGAAGCAGCGTGCCACCAGCGCCAGCGGATGCTGCTTCCGGCGCGACATTCCTGGAGGATAAAAAACTCCCTCCCAGTCTTTATAAGACCATCCGGCCGTACCCACGCGAACCGAGCTTCCAACAGGCATTTACTCATTTAAACAGGGAATGGGAATGGGGGCAATGTGGATCAGGATGATCCGCTCAGGGCTTTGCGGAGGTCTTTCATCAATAACATCAGCTGCAATTCGTGAACCGGTGAAGACTCAAAATTGAAATGAAGGTAGAACTGCTTGGCGGGTTCGTCAATGGCATGAACCAAAACCGCGCGTGCCCCGATAATATCGGCAGCGCTGGCAATGCGTAACAGAGCATCTTTCAAAAGTGCTTTTCCCAGCCCAGCCCCTTTTTCATTCTTATCGATGGCCAGTCTGGCGAGCAGAATAACCGGTACTGGATGCCTGGCCAGACCTGTCGCGATTCGAGCAGGCGACTCCTCGGCAACTACGCTGCCCGCTGAAATCGAATAATATCCCGTCACCGAGCCATTTCGATGCACAACACAAGTGCGAGCTGACTCGTTCTTTTGGTTGAGCAATGCAAAGCGCTTCAACCAATCATTCAGCGATTCGTGGGTGCCGCAGTCAAAGCCGCTGATGTCGTGTTCCACAGACAATGCCTCGACTTTCGAAAGTGGCAGCCGAGGGCCAGCCATCAATTCTTTTCGAGCACTGTGCGCTCACGCAGCAGCTTTTTTAATCGTGGCTTAATGGCCGCAGGGCGATCGAGGGCGTCGGTGAATTGCTTCCACTTTTGAGGGCCGAGCTCGAAATGACGTGCATCGGCTATTTCTTGCTCGGCCCGGAAGCATGCGCTATCTAACATGAAATTTGTAATATTGACTCCCCGCTGTTCGGCGCCCAGTCGAATAAGGTCGGCTTCTTTACTGCTTACCCGAACATTTATTCTTTGAGTGCGTTTGTTTGGCGCTGTTGCCGGCATCGGAATCACCCATTGTACATACATCAAACTTACTATGTACGTACAATGTACATCTTCGCGATATCGTCGTCAATCGAAAACTGGGCGCGAGCAGCTCCGGACGAATTGTGGACAGCCCCAAACGGTGGGGACAGCTATCCTCGGCTCCGCGTGCTATCAGTAGAAGACCAACACCACCCAATAGGCGCCACCCGGATAACGCTGGGTGCGCGCATAACAAGCCCCTGCGGAGTAGGTATGCAGTCCTCGACGGGATGCCACTTTCGCAATCTCCGCAGGCAGCGAATCTGGCTGCATGCTGGCATAGCGCAACATATAGGCGCCCGGAAGAGGGCTCGTCGCAGTCAGAGAGTCAGCCTTCGCCATTGCGCAGGCGTTCGATTGCACGTCGCTGTCATCGACTCGTTTCAGCTGCGGCATTTTTGCCTCGGCCCGCAGCTTCTCCACACTGGCGGCAACTAACTTCCCGGCTTCTTGCACGGAGTAGGTTGCCATGCTAGATCCGAAATCCTGCGCCACATAAATCATGTGGCCTACGCGAAAGACGCCGAACCCGGCCACATTGAATTTCGAACTCAGCAGATTATCGCGGTGGGGTCCAGACGCCATTAACGCGTCATGCGCGTCTTCAATGTTTGGAGCGACAGCCACATTTTCACCTGTTAGCTTGAAGTGCAAATTCGAAATCGCAGCTATTCGATCGCCAGGCGAGGGCTCGCCGGGAAATTGATGTGATATTTGTTTTTGTGCGGCCATGGTCGCGGCATGCGTTCGCGCCGCACGAACCAGGCCCGCATCCAGCTTGAGTGGCGGCAAGCCAGCCTTTGCCCGCTCGGAATTGGCCTTCTCCAAAAGCCCGCGTTCGGACTGATCGTCGAAATCGGAAGCGTCGTACGGCGAAACCTGCTGCCGGGAGCTGTCTGGTGCGGTATTCGCCGGCGTGGCCGGCAAAGCTGCTCCCGCAGCCGCCAGATGCAGAGAAATCGCCAAGATAAGGGTCAGGAACATGAGTTAGTTAGCCTCAAAACGCTAACCGCGCGCTTGAGTGTTACTGTCTACGCTCCAGATGCCCCTTGGGAGGAATCTACTTTGCTTGGAAAAGAATAACTTCTAGAATCGGGTTCAGCACCTTACACCGGAGATATCCCGAATTGTCCACTCTCCCAATATTGCTTGGTCTGCTTATCGTCATAAATGTCGTCCTACTTCTGTGGCTCTTCCTGTACCAACGTTCCGGATCGTCGCAAGTCACTGGAATTGGGATACTTGTTGATCGTTCGGACGGGCTCCAGAAGGCCCTGACCGAGCAGTTTTCGATGGCTACGACGGACATGGCCTCCCGGCTGGAACAGACTAAAGGCGACCTGCGCCAGCAGGTCACGGACCGGCTGGCCGACGGATTTTCCGGCATTCGGCAGACGGTTGAGAGTCAATTGAAGGCTGGCCGACAGGAACAGGCCGAGCGCCTGGGTGAAACTCGCGCCGAACTGGCCGGGGCCCTGGCCACCACGACTTCGGCCTTGAAATCGGAGTTTGATCGGCTTAATCAACAGACCGCCGAGAGCCTCGATCGTATACGCGACCGGGTTGATGCCAAGCTGATGGCGATCACCGACCAGGTGCAATCAAAACTCGACCAGAACATAAAAGAAGGTTTTGCCCAGTTCGAAAAAGTACAACAGCATCTGCGCGCGGCGGAAGAACAGTTACGCGAAGTCGGCGCGCTTGGCCATTCGATAAACGATCTGAATAATCTGCTGAAACTGCCGCACCTGCGCGGAACCTTCGGCGAAGCCAGCCTGGAACGTTTGCTGGCAGATTTTTTGCCCGCCAATATGTTTGAAATGCAATGCTCAGTCAATGGCGGCGGCCGCGTGGATGCGATGATTAATTTTCCTGATCGCCGGCTTCCGGTTGACGCCAAGTTTCCCCGCGAGCAGGTGCTGGCATTTTTTGAAGAGAGCAGCGAGGCGCAACTGGAAGAGGCTCGCATTGAGTTCGTGCGGGTGATGAAAGCCGAAGGCAAGCGCATCAAGGCCTACATACAACCCGAGCACGGCACAACTGAAATTGCACTGATGTATTTACCGAGCGAAACTTTATACATGGAGGCGGTCCGCAATCGCGATCTCGCCGACTGGCTCAACCAGCAGCATGTATTTCCGGTTTCTCCGAATACATTGCTGATGACTTTGCAGACCATCGCATTGGTGCACAAGTGGTATGAAGTCGCCAGCCGATTTGAAAAGAGCCGGCAGGAACTGGCCAAAGCGCAAAAATCCTTTGATCACTTCCAGAACCAGTTCGAGACCGTTGGCAAGAGTTTGAACAAAGCGCAGGAAGCCTTCGATAAAGCGTCAACTCATTTGAAGACCTATCGCGGACGCGTGACTGCGCTCAGCGGCCAGGAGCAACTCGAACTCGATGCCGCAAACGACGTGCCTCTCCCGTTGATTGATAAAGCCAGCGCGTAGACTCGCATGCAGTCGCGCAGCGACGCAATCGAATTAGCCCAGCACGTAAGTGCTCGGGGCCGTGTGAAATTGAATCGGAGTTCCTTTAGGAACGGCACCTCTCCCGTTTCGGATCTGCCAGCTACTCGCCGTCTTTTTTACGCAACGCTCGCGCGATCTCCGGCAGGCGGTTGAATAACGCAACGCATCGCAGCCACAATTTGTTATCCATCGCCGGATAGCCGCTGACGATCGCGCCCGGGGCAACATCGTTTGGAATACCAGTTTGCGCCGTGGCAATTGCGCCATCTCCAATTTTGCAATGTCCGGCCACGCCCACCTGGCCCGCTAAAATCACATTCTTGCCCACGTCGGTTGATCCCGCCAGTCCAACCTGCGCGCACAGCAGTGTGTTTTCGCCGACGTTCGATCCGTGTCCTACCTGCACCAGGTTGTCGATCTTGGCGCCGCGACCGATTCGTGTCTCGCCGACACTGGCGCGGTCGATACAGGCGTTCGCCTGAATCTCCACATCGTCTTCCACCACCGTCGGCCCGGATTGAACGATTTTGTGCCAGTGCCCGTTTGCATCCTTGGCAAAACCGAAACCATCGCCGCCAACTACCACTCCGTTTTGCAACACGACATTATTGCCGATGCGGCAGAATTCGCGTACAACGGCATGAGCGTGGGCCAAAAAGTTTGCGCCAATCTTCACTCCGCGATAAATCACCACGTGCGCAAGCAGAACGGCGCTTTCGCCAATCTCGACATCTTCCTGAACGACAACATATGGCCCAATGTGAGCGCCCGGGCCAATCTTCGCTGACGAATGCACTACCGCAGTCGAATGCACCCCAGGCGCATATTGTGGCGGCTGATAAAAAAACTCCAGCGCGCGCGCGAAGTCCAGGTAGGGATTTTTGCTGCGCAGCATGGCGCCGTTCAGGGCAGGGAACTCCTCGGAGACAATTACCGCCGACGCTTGGGTGGTGCGCGCCGCAGCCGCATATTTCGAATTCGCAATAAAGGTGAGCTGTCCCGGACCCGCCGTCTCTATGCCGGCCACGCCACGGATGTCGGTGTCTTCCGCGCCGTTCTCCAACCTGGTACCCAGCCGCCGATTGATCTCCGCCAGTTTCATTTTGCAGATGATTGTAAAGGAAGAATTGCAGACAATCGCGGAGGCGAAATCTCTCCGCGTTCCCGGCAGTTAAAGCTTTCCCCTTTCCACGCCTCCGGCGGCATAGTTGTCCGCGAAATTGAACCCCGCAGCCACTCTCGACGATCTAACTACGACATGCCTTCCGCCCCAAAATTGACCGCGAAGGGTTCGCCTCGCCCCAAGCTCAAAACCGTTATGCCGCTGGTGCTGGAGCTGATCCGTCCGCGACGTGGTCTGCTGGCCTTGGGTTTCGTCCTGATGGCCATTAACCGGGTTTCATCTCTGGTGCTTCCATATTCGACCCGTTACCTGATCGACTCGGTGATCGTGAAACATCACATTCAACTATTGAAGCCGTTAGTGCTCGGTGTTCTTGCGGCCACTGTGGTGCAGGGCATCACTTCGTTTTCTTTGACCCAGCTGCTCTCGAAAGCCGCCCAGCGCCTGATCACCGAACTGCGGCAGAAAGTGCAATCCCATGTCGAGCGCCTTCCGGTGGCATTTCACGATTCCACCAAGAGTGGCGTTCTAGTCTCGCGCATCATGAGCGACGTGGAAGGTGTGCGCAATTTGATCGGTACCGGCCTCGTCGATCTTGTCGGCGGATTACTCACCGCAAGTATTGCGCTAGTGGTTCTATTCCGGATCAGCGCGTTAATGACGGTGCTGGCATTCAGCTTCCTGGCTCTTTTTGCGCTTGCGCTGAAGAAAGCATTTCAGACAATTCGTCCAATTTTTAGAGAACGCGGCAAGATCAACGCCGAAGTCACCGGCCGCCTCTCCGAATCTCTGGGCGGCATTCGCGTGGTCAAGGGATATCACGCGGAAGAGCGTGAAGACAAAGTTTTTGCCGGCGGGGTAAAGCGTTTGCTGGACAACGTCCTGCGTAGTCTGACCGCGACGTCAGTTATGGGCCTTTCTGCCAGCGTGCTTCTGGGCGTCGTGGGCGCGGTCATTATGTACGTAGGGGCGCGGCAGATTCTCGCGGGGTCGCTCACCATCGGTGAGTTCTTCACTTATACGATGTTCATGGGATTTTTGATCGCGCCGGTCATGCAGATCGTGCAGATCGGCACCCAGCTTACCGAAGCGCTCGCCGGACTGGAACGTTCGCAGGAAATTCTTACCCAGCCGGCTGAAGACCGTGATCCGCGTCGCACCATTATTTTGCCGCCCATCGAAGGCAATATCGCTTTTCAGGATGTCAGCTTCAGCTACGACGGCGCGCGCACAGTCCTGCATGACGTCTCGTTTCATGCCGCGCCGGGGACCGTGACCGCGCTGGTCGGCTCATCCGGATCCGGCAAGTCCACCATGATCGGTTTAATCTCCGCATTCTATGTTCCCACGCAAGGCTCGGTCACAGTGGATGGTTTTGACCTGAGCAAAGTGAAGATAGATTCCTACCGCACTCAGCTGGGTGTAGTTCTGCAGGAGTCGTTTTTGTTTGACGGGACCATCCGCGAGAACGTGGCATTCTCTCGTCCCGACGCAAGTGATGAGGATGTTTTGCGCGCTTCTCGTATCGCCAGGGTCGATGAATTTGCCGAAAGCTTTGCCGACAAATACGACACCGTGGTTGGCGAACGCGGCGTAAAACTTTCCGGCGGCCAGCGCCAGCGCATCTCGATCGCGCGCGCAATTCTTGCCGAGCCGCGAATTTTGATTCTCGACGAAGCCACGTCCAGCCTCGACTCTGAATCCGAGCAGATGATTCAGGAAGGCCTCTCGTATTTAATGCGCGGCCGCACGACTTTTGTAATCGCACATCGCCTCTCCACCATCCGACGCGCCGACCAGATTCTGGTTATCGAACAGGGTCGCATTGTGGAGCGGGGAACTCATGAAGAGCTTTATGCTGCGGGTGGGCGTTATTACGATCTATACACGAGGCAGCATGGTCTCGAAAGCAATCTGTTTCTTGCGCCGGGCGAAGGGGACAACGATAAAATGCCCGTCGAATCTGCCGCAGAATAAAGCGTTTTAGGCGCGGCGGCAATTCCCGACGGGGTTATGGCGCGCCCGGAGAGATTCGAACTCCCGACCTACAGCTCCGGAGGCTGCCGCTCTATCCAGCTGAGCTACGGGCGCTGGATTTCAATGTTATCAGACGGTTGCGAAACATGCTCCCTAACAGAATTATAGAAGCTGTACATCAAGCCGATTTGCTTCGATCCTCAAGGAGCATCGGAACCGTTAACAGTTCAAAATAGATGCTCGTGCGCTTTGCTTCGTCTCCGAGAAGTGCTGTTCCTTTGCGTCAGGTTGCGATATGAGCGGGTCTCTATGCCCGTTTGAGCGTATGATCTCTGGGTTGCACCGGCTCGAAAGATCGGCATGACTTTCATGTGGACTGTCGTCAGCACATGGCAGGGGAGCGGAAAGAGTAGGTAACAATGGATAAGCAATGCAGTTCATGTCATGGAGAGCGTGTTAACGCCCTGGGCCGAGTATGTGATCGTTGCAACGGAACCGGCAGGGAGCAGGTTGAGGAGTTGCCGCCCGATACGAATCCCTACGACTCCGACAACAAAGAAAATTCAAAGTAGCCACTATCGAGGAACCTTTGTCTTTGATTGTGGTAAACTGTGCTTTCGCCGGGATGACAGTAGCATGGTCTCATCGCATTTCCCGGCAGCGATCCAGACCATGAGGGTCGTGAGGTCTAGCCTGACTTGAACCACGACCGGGCTCTTTTTCCTGTTGGATAAACCAGCGGGGACCGACGTTCAACTCTGCTGATTTCCGGTATTCGCTGGGAAGCAGAGGCAGGACAAAGGCTCGACCCTCATAATGACGCCCATTCACTGCGAGAGTGGGTGAACCAGAAACCACAGCGGCCCTCCTAAACGGGGGCCTTTTCTTTTTGGGTGTTTCTGTGTGCTCACCTTGATTTCCAGCAGACAATTCTGGCAAAATATTTGCCTGTCGCATTTCGGCCTACAGGCCACTAATTATTTATTTACATATTTAGTTTGTGGGTCTAAATCGACAAAAGCAGGGCGCCAGACCTGCACCAATAAAACTTGGCACAATACAAGGACGGCTCGGCAGCAACCGCTAGCTGCTGCCGTTAGTATCTGCACTGAATCCGAGTGACCACAGGTCTTCGGTTGCCATTGACAGCGGCGATGGGACTGGAGATTGTGTGTTACTCGCACCTTCCGACAACCACTTTTACGAATCCTTCACGCAGAATGTACCACTGCTGCTCGTTGCGTTCTATGGTGCAGTGCATCTGGTGAAAGCAGGTTTTCAGCTTCTCACCGACACGGTCGAATGTGGCTTTCGTTTCCTCGGAGGCGCAGCGGAAAGATATTATGACTTGAAGGACAAAATTCGTGCGAGAAGACGTCGGCATCGGTCGCATTAGCTGCGGGAAGGTCAACCCGTTTCGCAGTGGTTTCTGATACTCTCGTATACACTTCCCCGGAAAATTCAGATCATTTCGACCGCTTCTTAGTCAGCGGATTCTGTACGCTTGGAGTAAGTATGGCCGATGCGAAGATCGAAATAAAAGTGGGAGCGTTTTCATTCTCAGGTGAGGGCACAGAGAAGTGGCTTTCAGGTGAACTGGAAAAACTCCTGGTGAAGATGCCTCAACTTATAACAATCACACCCGCCGAAGAAGCTGACGATGCGAGCGGAAACGGTGGCCAGCCCAAACCTGGCAAAAAAGGCAAAGTCGGAACACTCGCTGGGTTTCTCAAAGAAAAAAATGCCACATCCAGTCAGGTCAAGAAATTCCTAGCGACCGCTGTGTGGTTACACGACAGTACAGGCCAGGACAGAATCACGACCGCAGAAGTTAGATCGGCATTGAAGAATGCTAATCAGGTGAAATTGGGCAATCCAGCAGATTGTCTTAACCAGAATGTTGGTAAGGGACACTGCGAAAAGGATGGGACTAGTTTCTTTGTAACCGAGCCGGGCCGCACCTTTTTGGGATGATGGGATGATCGTCGCTTCCAAGGCACTATCCGCTATTCCGGCTGGGCTGCGTGACCCGCTGCTCGACGAGTACCGCACGATTGTACAAAATTTCCTTGAGCAGCGTTGGTTGCCCTCCGAACTGAGCGGCGGACGCTTAAGTGAAATCGTCTACACGATCCTTGACGGTCACGCAAAGAAATCCTATGCGGCTGTACCATCAAAGCCGAGTAATTTTCCCGATGCTTGCAGGAAGCTGGAAAGCAATACACTGCCGCATGTCCCCCACAGTTTCCAAATCCTGATTCCCCAACGCTGCCCGCTCTCTACGACGTGCGAAACAATCGCAGCGTTGGCACGTTGGTGGGGATGTCAATCCAAACCACATGGATTCGGTTGTCGTTCTTTCCATGTCGAACTGGATTATGGGCGAAGTTGTAAGAGTTTTTCATAGCTTAAGCACCGCCCAAGCCCAGTAATTGGTGGATGCCCTTGCGGAAGTTAGGCTGCCCGTCATCTGACGGGGAGAGGATGGCGTCAAGCGTGTACTCAATCCAGAGTTAAAGTTGCACGAACAGATTCTTCTGTTGGTGGCGGTTTCGGTCCCTGACGTGACATCGAAGCAACTTATCGATTGGATTGAGCACGGCGACTTGAAATATGTGATGCGCACCATAAAGAATTTGCACAAGAAACGTTATCTCAAATTCACACAAAAAACTGACAGCATTCGTATTCTGCCGCCTGGTTCAATAGCGGTTCAAGAACTGATTCGGAAGAAGAATCTCAGTGGCATCTGAGCGGAGGAAGCATGAGAATTCGCAGGGACTAAACGGACAGCCTTTTCTTGCTTGGCACCAGGCCGAGAATGGATACAAACGGGCATGGATTCAACACAGAGAAGGCGATAAGGATTGGGCCAAGACTGGCAGATATTTGAATGTGGTTTGGGTTAAAGATCTCGCTACAGGGCCAGGGGAAATGCTACTTATTTCCCCATATTCTCTCGGTTGCCCGATGAACAGATTCTCGAAGCGTTTGTGACATCAGTTTGTGCCATTACTGGCTGCAAACTTGCGGAATGAACATTTAACCAGGCCGTGGTAGGGTCATTCGAGGCGGCGAAGCGCCGAATTTTCCGAATATATATTGGGCTGGCATTTAGGGCGAGCTTCTGCTATTCTCCAGCAGTCGTGACACCACGACTAATTCCGGCACACGCCGATTTGGAGAACAAAGTGAAAACTTCAATTACTCTACGTGTAAGTGATCCTGACCACTGCAAGCGCATTAAAGACCCGTTCGATTCCAACCTCCACCATCTAGAAACACTGCTTCCGTTCAGCGAAGTCAATAAGCTCGTCAGTGGCAATGCGAACGTTCGTGCCCCGAAAGAAAGCAGTAAGCCATTCAAAAGCATGATTGAGTCCGTGGAGAAGAATCCACAAGCATTCCACATCAAGAACCGTGGAATCACGTTCATCTGTGAGGCATTCGATATTGCGCAGACACCTAGCGGCGTTCGCAACTTGAACATCACACTTGAAAAAAATGGCGACGAGGATTACATCGACGCCGAAATATCGGACGCTCGAAAAGTGGCATAGCTGATAGCGGCCACACGTTTGCGTCATCGACAATACGATAAGGCGGATAGAAGACTTGAAGGCCATTGAAGGCTGGACGGAACCGTTCGTGCGTGTTCGCTTCATCACCACTAAGGTACGCACGTCGTGCCGGAAGAAATGGTCGAGGCGCTGAACACGTCCACGCAGGTGAAAGAGCACACAATGGATGAATATCGGAACCAGTTCCAGCCATTAAAGGATATCCTGACTGGTTCTGGTTTCGACATCAAACATATTTCCTTCCGGGAGAACGATGCCGGAAGTTGGGATATTCGGGAAATCCTCCAGCGTCTTGGTTGTTTCCTGAAGGATAAACAAAACCTCAGCCCCCAACTGTACAAGAGCAAGCAAAAAGCCTTGAAGTTGTACATTGATCCCAAAACCCGTGAAGATTTTCTTGCGCTTTCCGATGTGATGCTGGATATTGCTTTTCTGCCTGAATACATTGAAGCCCAATTCTCCAGCAAGGAGAACATGAAGAATCGCAATCGCTTCAGCGGTCTGCGGGTGGTGAAGCCCCTGAAGGAAGACCATACGTACCCCGGCATAAACCTCAAAACTCGTCATAGGCTTGACCTTGCTGCAACTTTGCCTTTGCTGGCGCTTTCCGTGAACTGCTGCAAACTAACCCGAATACCGGAGACAGTTCTGGATTGTCGATTGGAAGTAAGCGTTCAAGCGGACCGCGGATGAACTCTACCGGACATTGACGAATAACCTTGCGACTGTGAGTCCAATTGCAAGTCTCGTTCAGACGTTGCTTATTGGACAACTGCATCAAGCGTTATTCTCCGAGTCAAATCGGAAATGCTTCAGGAGCGCATATCAAAGCTAACGACCACTAACTAGCAGTTGATCGGTTGCTAGAAAACGGAGCAAAGATATCTTGCTCCGTTTTTTTAGTTGTACGGATAAGTAGAATTAAACCGTCTTGACGGGCCACTTTCGATCGATCTCTTTCATAATCTCATCTGCCCATCGGATTGCGTCATCAATGACGCAGATCGTTGCAGAACTCTTCTCACGTTGTCGAATTGAGCGAGCTTTCGAGCGCAAGAATCGCAGCGGCAATCAGAAGAACACGTTTGCGACCTTCATCCACAGGAACCAATCTAACATCTTCGCCTTTGATTCGCTCTGGATAATTATCCCACAGCTTTACTGGCAGCGGCAGCAGCTACGAGCCGGCGGCTTCTTAACAGCGAAATAATTCAGACCTGATTCCGAAGTGATGAGACCAAAAACTCAGTCTTTGCGCTCGATAAAAGTTGAGCTACCGCAGCCCAGGCTTCCAATAGACTCTGTTCCCAGCTTCCAATGCGTAATCTCGAATCTGGGGAATCCCAGCCCCAAGCTGTGGACCATGATCGTCAACCATGTAAGGTCGTCTAGAGAGTGGCAACATCGTTTGTCCCCGAAAGAGTTTTCTCCATTCATCGAACAGTAAATCCACAGCGCTTATCAGCGAAGCTGCTATTTCTGTCGGATCGTCTTTACAGTATGGAAGCAGAGTTTGTGACCAGAAGCTATCAACGAGGGGAGTCATTGGTTATTGATGATGAGTTCCGAAACTCCTTGAACCGGATTGTGCGCAGGGGAAGCGGGTCTGAATGCATTCGTTCTCGGCGTAGGCGATGGCAAACGCTGTTTGAAATAGCTTCTTTTCAATTTCATTTGGAATAAAAAAAAAAAAAAAAAAAAAAAAAAAAAAAAAAAAAAAAAAAAAAAAAAAAAAAAAAAAAAAAAAAAAAAAAAAAAAAAAAAAAAAAAAAAAAAAAAAAAAAAAAAAAAAATGGTTCGTTCTACGCCTATTTCGACCTGTTTTGAGTTGGCCATAATTTGTTGACAAGCTCGCTCCATTTCATCGGGTTTATCCCAAGAAATTTGGGCAAGTTGCTTCTTTTTGACCCAAGTCAGGTCGAAAAGCGGCACGGTGCGATTATTGGGGAGGAGATCACCCTCTGCTTTGTATCGCCACAAGCTGAAGGCGACTGGCCATGAACCCTTAACATCAAAAAACTCGTCTCCTTTGACGAGAATCCCTGTTACATCCTCGAATGCGTTCAACATATGAGCCCGAATGTCTCTGAATACTGGTCGCCTTGTGAGCCAAGAAGACTTAGTGAAGATTAAAAGAAGAGACTCGCCTGGCAATCCGCTGGATTTTGCCGCATCACAGATGAGCTTCATTTGTGCAAGAAAGCAGCAATAGCGTTCATCTCCACCATCGGTTCCGGTTAGCTCGTACGGAGTCATGAACCTTGTATCCTTTTGCGTTGCTGCGTCGATTAGCTTTCTCGTACACGAGATTGTCATCGTCGTTCTTGTAGGGTGGGTTGCAGAGAAATGCTATCGGTTTATCAGGCTTTTTGACCTGCTCCCCAGAAACTAGTCCATTGGAAATTTGACTTTCTCCATTTAGAATGTCCCGCCCAGGGTCGGAGGAGGAGTCATGCGCAAGAGTCGATTCAGCGAAGAACAGATCATCGCCGTGCTGAAGGAATCAGAAGCGGGGTGGAGACCGGAGAACTGTGCCGACGGCACGGGATCACGCGAGCATGTTTTTATCGGTGAAGAGTAAGTTCGGCGGGATGGAACTGAGCGAGGCGAAGCGGTTGCGGCAGTTAGAAGAGGAAAACCGGCAACCGAAGCACATCGTGGCCGAGCAGGCGGTGGACATTCGGGGGTTGAAGGCGGTGATCGCAAAAAAGTGGTAGGCCCGCAGATGCGGCGAGAGGCGGTCCTGGTGATGCAAGTGGAGGTCGAACTAAGCCAGCGACGTGCCTGTGGGCTGATGGAACTGTATCGTGCGACGTGTCGGTATCGAAGGCGGAGAGGTGAGGATCAACGACTGCGAGTGCGCCTGCGCAAGCTAGCCGAAGTCCGGCGCCGGTTCGGCTACCGCCGTCTGCAGATCCTGCTGCAGCGCGAAGGCTGGCAGGTGAATCACAAACGCGTGCTACCGACTGTATGTCGAGGAGAAGCTGTCGCTGCGGCGCAAGCGTGGGCGAAAGCGCAGCCGGGTGCGCCAGCCGCTGCCGGAAGCAGTAGCCGCGAACCAAGTGTGGTCGGTAGACTTCATGACCGACGCACTCAGTTCGGGGCGAAGGTTTCGCATGTTAAACATCGTGGATGATTACACGCGAGAATGCCTGGCGATCGAGGTGCATACTTCGCTGGGGGGAGTGCGCGTAGTGCGCGTGCTAGAAGAACTGAAGCAGAGACGCGGACTGCCGCGGCAGATCCGCAGCGACAATGGACCCGAGTTCGTGAGCCGCGCGGTCGATCAATGGGCTTACGAACAAGGTCTGCAGTGGCATACCATCCAACCCGGACGACCGATGGAGAATGGCTATGTAGAGAGTTACAACGGGCGCTTCCGCGATGAGTGCCTGAACGAGAACTGGTTCCGCGATCTAGCCGACGCGCGGGAGAAGATCGTGCAGTGGAAGCAGGACTACAACGAAATGCGTCCGCACAGCAGTTTGCAGTACAGAACCCCAGTGGAGTTCGCAGCCCAGGCTGCTGGCTTCCACGGAAAGGAAGTGGGGCAAGAGGCCTCAAACGCCGGCCCCTTGCCCCACACCCCCATCCCCGCTACTAAGCGAGGCCTGTGGGGAGAACAAAACCGGAGAAAGTATCCGTATCGGTGGACTAAAGATGGGGGGCAGGTCACCCCAATCGCCTGTGAGGTGTTCGGCTGAGAGTTGAGGAAACAGAAACGCCTGATGCCTCGATAACAGCTAAGGCACCAGGCGTTGAGAGCAATCGACCGGGAGGAAAACGTGACGGCATGTCAGGCTCTTGCTCGTTGATACGGGCTCTTGGCCCAACTGCGGCTGAGCTTCGTCTTGCGCTGCCACTGCTGTTTTGCGGAATGCTCGATAGCATGGCTTGCATTTGCCACGGCTATGATGCGGAGCATTCGAGTGTTTGCACTTCTGCGCTGCTGGGACATCTGCATTCTTTACGGTTGTCATTTGTGATCTCCTGAGTTGAATTTGGTCTTACAATGGAAGTGTGTTGTTGTATGGGTGCTGGGAAGGGCTGCTAACACAGTCCTTTCCCAGCGGTTCAGCGTTACGCTTTCTTTGCTGTGTGACTCGTTAGCTTCTCGGCGCTGGCAGCAGGCTTTTTCTGAGCAGTCAGGAACGTTGCTGATTGTGCGAACTTCACTGCCTCGGTGAAGGCTTGCTCTCAACGAGAGCAGTTACCGTCCCTTGCTCTGACTGATTGACGATAACCTCAACCCACTTTTCATTCTTGCCGAGCAGGGGAGCGAAGCTCTGGGCGATGTTTCGCAGAACCCAAAGCATCTTGTTTCGCATCGTGGTCGTTCTCTCCGTAATTACCTTCTCGGCGGCTTTTCGGACGCTCTCGGGAAGAGAGGCTTGCGATTGTTTCAACTCAGCTATTTCGGTTCTGATGGACTCAATCGTTTCGTCTTGAGGCTCAGGTTTGCCGTAGTCTTTGCGGAGTTGTGTGACGAGCTTGCTGGTCTCATCTTCGGACAGACTCAGCAAGTGCTCGACTGACTTTAGCTCTGGGTTATCGACTAGCAACCCTTCGACAGTCAGCTCTTTATGGACATCAGTGGCGAGATTGAAGCCAGCTACAGCAAGGATCGTGAACGCATCGTTGGGGATGTCGTTCTCCTTGCATACTTCGTACATGTGACGGTAGTGTTCTGCCGGTGCCTCTCGGGACCCCCGTCAATCTCACAGCTTCGTTGTACGAGACTCCTTTCTCATTACTCTCGTATTTCTCGATGGACGCTCTCAGGTTTGAGAAAGTATCGCCGAGTTCAAATCGAGCTTTGGATCCTGAAGCCCACTGAGTCTCGTGCGGTCGAGATGTGACCGCTGATCTCAGCGTTTCCCGAGAATGATCGTTTGTGTAGTCATTGTGTTGCTCCTTCGAGGGTGTCAAGTGCTTGACACCCTTCTGCCAGTTTCGGTGATAGCGCACGCCTTTTGTTTGTTCGGGGAATTACCAGAGGTGAGTTGTTAATTTGTTTGAGGTTGTGCCGTGGGTCTCTCGCACAGCGCAGTGCTGTGATTCGCTCAATCCGGCGTTTAAGAGAAGTTCCTCTACTTGATAGGGCCGGTAGCCTGTTCCAGCTCACGCCCAAAAGCAGCTTTCACTGTCTTTCTTTCGTCTGTCTCATCTCTTAACTGCACTTGCCTACCTCTATCGTCTCGATAGGTAGTCTGAAAATCAGACAAACGTAATAGGTCTTGCCGTTGACTGCACAAAGTGTGAGCATCTCTCGGCGTCCCATTTATCAGCATCGTTTTCCAGAACGTTGTATTTGCCACTGATGTACCTCCAAGGTGATGGATTCATGAATCGGGCGGTTTGACCTCCAACCGTAGGGCGACTGCTGCGCTTCCCGTCTTTCAACACAGTGCTTCTCAGCCTGTGTCCGCTCTCGGGTGTTCCCTTACTGCTGTCCCTTCCCTCAGAACTATCTCGCTAGGAGCATTCCCGTCTGAGGGCTTGAGTCGCCTCGGCTCTTTACATATCGCCTTGGCTGTTTACTACTTTGATTCACTAAGTATATATCTACAATGAGATATATACGGATGTTATTATTCGTGGGATCAATGGCTTAGCCGGAGCGAAGGAATGACGAACGATCAGGAGAGAAATGGCCGAAGAGCAGGAGCTTCAACCTGCGCCCTGCGGCTATAGACAAGCTGAGTAGTTGTCAGAGCGATACGGCGGCGTGGGACGAGCGATTCAGACGGCGGTCGAGATATTGAATGAGAGTGCGGTGAGAAGAAAGAAAGTGAAGGACAGATTGAGAAGGGAACTAACAAATGGCTCATGCACAAGAGGCCGCAGAGACTATTTTCGTTTCCTGTCTATGCTCGAACTTCCGACCTCATCAGACTCAGCAATCGTCATTACAGCGGAAGTTTCGATAAACGAAATCATGTAATAGTGGCGTGTATTGCGCTGCTGGAGGACTTGGAATCCGAAGAAGAGATGCCCGATTACAGGCTGGATTAGAGAAGGAGAAGGAAAAAGGTGTCAAGCACTTGACACCTTTCCGATGAATTCTTACGAAGTCAGCATACTGACTTGCGGGTGCACCTTCTGAAGATCGTCGGTGAGAAGATTGGCGTATTTCCGAGTCATCGTCAAATCAGAATGCCCGAGCGACTTCTGCAAATGAAATACAGACCCACCACGACGCAGATACGTGATTGCGAAGCTGTGCCGCAGAGCGTGTAGAGTTCTCCTGGGCGGCGTGATGCTGAGTTGTCGGCACAATCGCTTTACATCCCGCAGAACGTTTCGGTGCGATTGCTGACTGTGAGAGCGGGTGCCGAACACGATAGAGCTGAAAGCTCACCCAGCTCTTTTAGACAAAACAAATTTGCTCATCTCGAAAGAGAAGGGAACTATTCGCTGCTTGTTTCCTTTTCCGTGTATTGTCACCAGAAGATTATCGAAGTCAATACCATCCCACTTGAGACTCAGCAGTTCTGTGATTCGAGAGCCAGTATCAGCCAGCATCAGAGTGAGTGCTTGAAGCCGACGCTCACAATAACGCTTCGGCTTGTAAGCCATGATCTTGCGAATGTCCGCTTGAGAGAACGTCGGCAACACCAACTCTGGCTCTTTCAGTTTCGCAATTCTCAAATGCTCGCAAACTGGACTGCACTTGCTTTCGCTATCAGTCGCCCAATGAAGATAAGCATTGATTGAACGAGTGTAGGTGTTCACCGTGATTGGCGACATTCCCGTCTCTTTCATACGAATCACGAGTTCAGTCAGATACGCTTTGTCGGGATCTTCGACCGCAAGCCACTTCAGAGCTTGCACGTGCCAGCCAAGTGTTCGTTCCGTCACTCCGAGCAAATAACGGCGCTGACGAATGAACTGATTGAATTTCGGCTTGTCAACAAGGAACTTGGCAATCTTCTCTGCTGTCATCGCTTCTCCTAAGCTGTAGATCAGAATTGAGAACGATGATTCGCAAATGATTGACAAGCAAAGAAAAGAGGCGGGACGCCCGTGATGTACAGCTCCGGAGGCTGCCGCTCTATCCAGCTGAGCTACGGGCGCGTGTTTCAAGTGTACATCGCGAGGTTGGGGCCATCAATTTGCCGGCGCAAGTGGGGCGTGAGACTTCCTGAACGCTGCGGGGAAACGAAGAAATGCCGAAGGTGATTCTGGCCCAGCGTGCTTGTCAATTTTTGCAGTGCGGATTAGCAGCCCACAACACCACGCGAATGGTTTATTAGCGACGCCCCCCACCCTCGCGGCCCCCGCCGCTGGCCCGTTCAGCCTTCGGACGCGCCTCGTTCACATTGATTGCACGTCCGCCAAACTGGCTGCCATTCAAGCCTGCGATTGCCTTGTCCCCTTCTTCGCCATTGGTCATTTCCACAAAACCAAATCCGCGAGAGCGTCCGGTTTCGCGGTCGGTGAGAATGCTCACCCGGTCCACCGTGCCATAGGGCTCGAATAGCTTGCGCAGCTCTTCTTCCGACGTATTAAAGCTGAGGTTCCCAACAAAGATGTTTTTCACGGAAACCCCCTTTCTGTCCTTGCGAACCTGGGTGATTACGCGGGTGTTGACTAGGTGTTTTTACCGAGGTCGCGAGTGCGCCGGAAGTATAGCAAATCCTAAAATTCGGGCAAGTGAAAATACGACAAGACTCAAAATAAACTTTATGCGATGGCGAGATGAGCGCCTGCGGCATTATCCAGCGCATGCCCAATCGTTATTGCACGCTCAGCAGTGGCTTCAGCAATTGTCGACCTTCCAGTATCCGTCCGGCTGATAACCCAGTTCCAGCAAGCGGTTTTTAGGGTCGTGACGTTTTCCGCAACTGGGACAAATCAAATAGCGGCTCCAACTTGTCCCGCGCCGGTCATAATCGGGCGCCACGGCAAAGCTCAACCCGCAACTACAGGGCACCAGGTGCATTTTGAGGGAGATGGGCCGGCTTGGCAAGCGATGGGGCACGCTTCTATTTTATGCGCTGGCTTGAGGGTCTCAGAACGTGGGCGGCGTGTTCACCCACAAAATCAGCGTTTCCATTCTTCCAGGATTCGTCCACTTGTGCGGAACCGCGCTCTCAAAATAAAAGCTGTCACCGGTTTTCAGGCGGAATTCCTCGTCGCGGAGGAAAATTTGCAGCTCGCCCTTCAAGATGTAGAGAAATTCCTCGCCCACGTGGGTGTACGATTCGCCACTGCCGGCGTTAGGCGCGACCCGAAACAGGTGTGGTTCCATCACGGTGTTGCCCCAGGCCAGCAATTCCATGCGCACTCCCGGACCGGCCTCGAGGACTTTACGCGCCGTGGGCTTCACCAGATTCTGGTTTGGCTCGGCGGTGTCGTGAAATTCCAGAATATTGGTTTTGTAATAGCGCGCCAGCTTTCGCAACGTGCCCACAGAAGCACTCATTTGCGAACGTTCGATGGCACTTAGAAATCCCACCGAAATTCCTGCCGCCTTGGCCACCGTGGCAAGCGATGCCCGCTTCCTCAATCGCAATTGCCGCAGCCGGGTACCCAGCGCTCTCGCGCTTCCATCGCGCGCCGGCTGCGCCAGTCCTTCGCGCTTAAGGGTCTGCACGATCGCGGGAGCGTTCATCCCACGCACCTTGCGCAAAAAGCTGGCGCGCTTCAGCAGGCGAACATCCTCCTGCGAATACATTCGATATTTGCTGGCGGTACGGCGCGGACGCGCCAAGCCGAGACTTTCCCACATGCGGATCACAGTCGGAGAGATCCCCACCAGCCGCGCGACATCTCCGATTTTTAGATAATCGTTGTTGCTGCCGAGGTCCATATATCGATTTAGGACGGCCGTGATCCGCTGAAAAGTGGGCCCGGTTTTTACTTGACAGTCTTGCTGACCTGCCACTAACCTTGCTGGATTATAGCAAGGTTCATTTCTCGCTCTATCACCCGTTTTTGCGATTGATTCTTGGCGATGCCTTGGAGGCGCTTCGATGTCTTCCCTTGAACTTCGTCGTGCAGGATTTGTTTGCGGCGTGATCGCTGCCGTGGTCTGCCTGTTGCCTTCGGCACTCGGCCAGAGCACTGCGGGACGGATCATCGGGCGGGTTTCGGATTCAACCGGAGCGGTAGTGAGCGGCGTGACCGTTACCCTCACCAATATAGCCACCGGCGTCAGCCGGAGCACCACCACGAATGACACCGGCGACTACAACTTTGTCGAGATCACGCCCGGAAATTATCGTGCGGAATACACATTGCAGGGATTCAAGAAAGAGCTTCGCAGCAACGTGGTGCTGGAAATTAACCAGGTGCTTACGCTGAATGCAATCCTTCAACCCGGTGGCTCGCAGGAAACCGTGGATGTTTCATCTGAGGCGCCGCTGATTGATACCACCAGCACCCAGTTGGGCGCGGTGGTCGGGGAACGCGCGGTCACCGAGCTTCCTTTGAATACTCGCGATACTTACCAGTTCCTGCAGTTGCAGCCGGGTGTCATGTCAACCGTGGGGTCGAGCAATTCGATTGTTTATGGCAGCGACAACGCCGGAGCTGTCTCGGTGAATGGTGGCCGTGGACGGTCGAACAATTTCAGCGTCAACGGCGGAGATGCCAACGATCTTTTCGTTAATCTGCCGACGGTGCAGCCCAACCCAGACAGCATTCAGGAATTTCGCGTGCTGACGAATACCTTCGACGCCGAATATGGCAGAAATTCCGGTTCGGTAATCAACGTGATCACCAAGACGGGAACCAACAATTGGCACGGTAACGCTTATGAGTTTTTTCGCAACAAGGTCTTGAATGCCAACGGGTATTTTGATTCCGTAAAACCCCAATTCAATCAGAACCAGTTCGGCGCAACGTTTGGTGGGCCTATAAAGAAGAATCAGACTTTCTTTTTCCTTTCTTATGAGGGACGCCGGATTCGGCAAGGCATCCCGTCGCCGGTGGTGACGGTGCCCACCGCACAAGAACGGCCGAGTCCGACGAACTTAGTGAATGGACAGATCGTCTCCAATTTTTCTGACCTGGGAACCTCGCCCTTCGGGGGGAGCATCTCGAATTCGGCGCTTTTAACGGGCCGCCCAGGCTGTCAGGCCGCGGTCACCGCCATCAATGGCGGACCGATCAGCGACGGCGTTTCGTATACCAGTATCTTTCCAGGTGGGCAAATTCCGTTGGCTTGCATGGATCCCACCGCGGTTGACCTTCTGCAATTTGTTCCGACTCCGGCGGTGGGAAGCAACACCATTCAAACCGTTCCGACGGAACCAACCCGCGGCGATCAAGCTACCCTGCGGTTCGATCATCGAATCAACTCATCGCAGAATTTAACTGTCTACTACTATTTCGACGATGATCATCAATTACAGCCATTTTCCGATTTCGAGCTGGCTGGCGCCAACGTACCCGGATTTGGTAGCGTCCTGCGCGACCGTTATCAGCAGTGGAACATTGGCCACAACTGGACCCTAAGCAACACCACGGTCAACGAATTCCGGTTCACTTATAACCGCGAAGCCCAGCGTACGTTCCAGCACCCGCAGAATACCGAGCTGGTGCAGAATTCCTGTCCTCCAGCGCCATCCTGGCTCACTAGCGTTACTGGGGCAGTCCCGTGCTTTTATGGCGATACGCCCTCCGACTCTGGTCCCAATGCCGCCGGAATTCACCCGTTCCTGGGTCCAGATCACGAAGGCTTGCCCTTCATTTCGGTTTCCGGCGGATTTGCCCTCGGGAACAATTCTGAAGGCGAGCTTCCTCAGGTAGGAAGCGCTTTCCAGTGGTCTGACAACGTCACAAAAGTTTCCGGCAATCACACTCTGAAATTCGGGACCGATGTTCGCCGTAATCGGTTTGACCAAACTCTTTACTACAACGTTAGCGGGACTTTCTCGTATTACGGCGGCGGCCCCAATGACGTTCTAGCCAGCGACAGCTTCGGCAATACCAACCTGTACCCGAATTATCTGCTGGGATTGCCGGATTCTTATGGCCAGGGTTCGGCGCAATCTGAGAATGTCCGCAACACGGGTTTTTACCTCTTCGCGCAAGACAGTTGGAAGATCAAACCCAATCTGACGCTGAACTATGGTTTGCGTTGGGAGCTGAACACGCCCCTGGCAGACATCAGTCATCATGTGCAGACTTTCAGACCGGGGCAGGTGAGTACGGTCTACCCTTGCGACCCGAACACCGGAAACACCGATTGCAGCTCAGAAAATGCAATTGGCATGGTTTTTCCTGGAGACCAGGGAATTCCAAATGGAATGACGCAAACTTATTACAAGGCATTTGCTCCGCGCCTTGGACTTGCGTGGAGCCCCGACAGCGGCAAGACCAGCATTCGTTCGGGATGGGGACTGTTCTACAACCCCATGGAGCAACTGGTGCTTGAGCAGTTCGGCGCTGAGCCGCCATTCGGAGGAAGTGAATTTCCCACCGAGACCCAGTTCAATCAACCGTTCCTCGGCCAGGACGGCGTGACCCAGTACGATAACCCGTTCAATGGATTTCTGACTCCGCCTCGCGGAACCCCTCAGGATTGGGCAGTCTTTGAGCCGATCCTTTTGTTTGGTGATTTTCAACCGCACATGCGTTCGCAGTATTCGGCCCAGTACAACCTTACCGTTCAGCGCCAGCTGACCAATGACATGAAGTTAGAGATTGGTTACGTCGGCTCCCAGGGCCACCGCTTGCTGGCGACGCGCGATGTGAACTACTCGAATCCCCAGACCTGCGTAGATATCGCGAACATCGCGGCCGCCAATCCCGCATCAGTTCAGGACGGATTCGGTGACAACGTCTCATGCGGCCAGTTCGTTGAGGACGCTCCTTACGTAATTCAGCCGGGGACAGTTTTGCCGGTAAGTTTGCACTTGCCATATTCTCAAAATCATTCAGTTATTCCCGCGGGCACAACGGTCGGGCCTAATGGAATCACGCTGGTTGGCTTGCGGCCATATTCTTCGCCGCAATGTAATCCCCTGAAAGGCTACGATTTTGTTAACAGCGCATTCGCTGGCGGTTGCCCAGCCAGCGGCATACCCGTGTTCAGCAGCATCTTCGCTCAAGACACGATTGCGAACTCTGCGTATAACTCTCTTCAGGTCTCGCTGGAAAAACGCTACTCGCACGGATTGCAGGTGAACGTAGCTTATACGTTCAGCAAATCTATCGACGAAGCATCCAGCTTCGAGGGGATTTTGAATCCCCTGCCGAATGCGAATAATCGTTCGCTATCGCTGTTCGACGCCCGTCACCGCTTTGTTGTGTATTACATATGGGATTTGCCGTTCCGGAAATTCGATGGAGCGAAGGGAAAACTGGTGAATGGATGGCAGCTGTCCGGGATCACTACATACCAGACCGGATTCCCCATTCGCATCACGTCTTCGGCAGACAACGAATTGATGTACAGCGCGGACTTTGAATATCCAGGTGAACCCGACCAGATCGGGCCATTCCAGCGCCAACGCCCTCAGAGCAGCGGAAACTATTATTTCAATCCCTCCAGCTTTACTGAAGACGCAAGCGCCGATCCCAGTCTGTTCGGCCGCGTCGGCAATGCGCCGCGTACGATTTGCTGCGGTCCCGGCATCAGCGAAACTGATTTGACGGTCACGAAAAACATCCCCATCTCGGAACACAAGTACGTTGAATTCCGTGCCGATTTATTCAACCTGTTTAATCACACGCAGTTCTATAACCCGGACGGCAATACTACCGACGGCTCGCAGTTCGGGCAGGTTACGCAGGCTAAAGACCCGCGCCTTGTGCAGTTTGCTCTAAAATTGTTCTTCTAGCTTTAATCCTGGGCGGTGCTCCCGCTCGGGCCAATCTAATGGCCGCTACAGCGCGGCTTGAGACTCTTCGGAGACCACGATGTACCCCGAACTACAGAAAGAAATAGACACCTTTGTGCGTCGCACGCCTAAATCGGCTGAGGCGCATAAGAAAAACCTGAAACGCATTCCGCTTGGCGTGGCCAGCAACTACCGCGCTTACGATCCTTATCCGATCTTTGTGAAAGACGCGACTGGCAGCAAGTTTCGCGATCTCGACGGCAATGAGTACATCGATCACAACCTTTGCTTCGGCGCGATCATGGCCGGGCATTGCCATCCCGCGGTAATGAAAGCAGTGGAGAAGCGCCTGAGCACCGGCACCATGTTCGGCATGCCGCATGACATGGAATGGGAGCTCGCCGAAGAAATCTGCAATCGCTTTCCGGTGGAGATGGTCCGCTTTGGCAACAGCGGCACGGAAGTGACGATGCACGCCATTCGTCTCGCGCGAGCCGCGACTGGTCGAGACAAGATCGTGAAGTTCGAGGGTGCGTACCACGGCCTGCACAATGATGCGTTGGTCAGCGTAAAGCCGCATGAGCCGCACGAATACGGCGACATCCATGCGCCAACGTCTGCACCCGCGGGATTGGGCGTACCGAAATCGACTCTCGCCAATGTTCAGATTGCTACTTTCAACGATCTGGCCAGCGTTGAGAACCGCTTCAAGCAGAATCCCGGCGAAATCGCCGCGATCATTCTTGAGCCCATTTTGATGAACGTAGGCCTGTGCATGCCGCAACCCGGCTTCCTCGAAGGCCTGCGCGAAATCGCAACTCGCAACGGCGCGCTGCTCATATTTGACGAGGTAAAAACCGGTGCGAAACTCGGTTGGGGTGGGGCATCTGAATACTTCAACGTTCGCCCCGACATGATTTGTCTGGCCAAGTCAATCGGCGGCGGCTTGCCGCTGGCCGCCTTCGGCACTCACAAATCCGTGATGGATTTAATCTCCCAGCACAAAGTGTTTCACGGCGGAACTTACAACACGAATCCGGTCTCGATGGCTGCGGGTCTGGCGACATTCCGCAGCGTTCTCACCCGCGAGAATTATGCGCACGTCGATAAACTGAGCAAGAAGCTGACCGATGGCTATCGCGAGATTGTCGGCAAGTCTGGATTGCAGGCTTATGTGATCAGCGCGGGCGCGAACGGCGCACTGATGCTCTATCCGAAGGAGATTCGCAACTACCGCGACTGGCTTTCCGTGGACGTTGATCTGTGGCGCCACTACTGGTTTGCAATGGTTAATCGAGGCGTCATGGCGCAGCCCTACTGGTGGGACGAGCAATGGACGATCTCAGTGCAGCACACCGAAGCCGATATCGATAAGCACATCGCGGCATTCGCCGAGGTTGCGCCGGCCCTGGCCAAAGCCCAGCAGGAACGAAGCGCAGCCGTGGTCGCGCACTAACGATGCAAGGTGTGGGGCGGGCGCCCTCGCCCGTCGCTTTGTAGAGACGTTGCTTGCAACGTCTCTATGACAGGCAGCTTGCGGCTCTGCATGAGACGTAGCGAGCTACGTCTCTACGGTTACATCGGAGAATATTTTGTCCGCCAACCACGGTTCCAATCCGCCCAATCTCAAACGCGTCCTGGGCCGTTGGGACCTGGTCCTGCTCTTTGTCGTTGCCGTCTTCAATCTCAACGTCGTGCCCTCCATCGCCGCCAACGGTGGGGTCACGGTCTGGTTGTGGGTGATCGCGCTGATACTTTTCTTCTGGCCGCAAGGGATCGCAGTCATTGAGTTGGCGCATCGTTATCCCGGCGAAGGCGGAGTTTATCTCTGGGCCAAGGAAGTTTTCGGAGACTTCCACGGATTCCTCTCCGGCTGGTGCTATTGGACCAACAACATGCTTTACGTTCCGACGGTGATGCTCTACTTCGTCGGAGTTTCGGTTTACGTTTTAGGGCCAAGTCATCAAGGCCTCGCGGACAACAAAGTTTTCGCCCTCGCTACCTCGACCGTACTGCTGGCGGTGCTTACCTGGCTGAACATCGTCGGCCTGGGAGTAGGGAAGTGGATCAACAACCTTGGCGCCATTGGCACAGGTATTGCTGCTGCGGTTCTGATTGGGCTGGGAATTGTATTGTGGCAGCGTTTTGGAACAACTCTCACGTCCGCCGATTTTCGCATCCCCGCCGATCCGCGCTTTGTCTTGAATTCCTTTGGCGTCATTTGTTTCGGACTAGTAGGCCTGGAACTGGCGTCCGTCATGGGCGATGAAATCCGCGATCCCGCGCGGACTCTCCCCGGCGCGGTCGCCTGGGGCGGCATCCTTTCAGGCGCGCTCTATGTTGGAGTGACGCTGACTCTGCTGATTGCAGTCGGGAAAAAAGTCAGTGTGTTGCAGGGCATTGTGCAGGCGGTAAGTCATATGGCTGCACAAGTCGGCGTGGAATGGATCGTGATTCCGTTTGCCCTCATGCTCAGTTTGTCCATCGCCGGGATCGGATCTGCATGGATGGGCGGCTCGGCGCGAATTCCGTTCGTCGCCGGGCTGGATGCGTACATGCCATCGTGGTTGGGACGATTGCATCCGCGGTATGCAACACCTTATGCAGCGTTGATCGTTCAAGGCTTGGTGTCATTGGTCCTGGTGATCATTAACTTCGCTGCCGCCGGCGGGGTGCAAGCCGCTTTCCAGACCATGTTGTCCATTGCAGTAGTTTTGCAGCTGGTTCCATTCATCTATATGTTCGCGGCTTTGCTTAAGCTCGCCTTCAAGACAGCTGAAGGCGAGGGGCGGTACAGTCGTCCCGTCTTGATTATGGCAGGCGGCAGTGGGCTGATCACAACTGCGATAGCGATCGTGGTCGCATTTTTCCCGGCAAGCCAGATCACGTCAGTTCTGAAATACGAATTGAGCATGTTCGGTCTGACAGTATTTTTTCTTGCCCTAGCCGCATTTTTCTTCTTCGTTTACGGAAGAAATAAATCGCAGCACCAGGTTGACGTAGGGGCGGACGCCCTCGTCCGCCCTGCCGAGCATGGCTCGGCTCACTAGCAGGAGGTTTATGCCAGCCGGAGTTACAACTGAAGTGAAGACATACCAACTCTTCATCAACGGCGAAGCGGTCGCCAGCAATTCGAACAAAACGATTCCTGTTTACGATCCCTCGACCGAAGAAGTCATCGCGCAGGTCCCCGACGCGAACTCTGACGATGTGAATCGCGCAGTTGCCGCCGCCAAAGCCGCATTCGAAGATGGCCCCTGGGCATCAACCACACCGCAGGACCGCGGCCGGGTTCTGTTTCGCCTCGCGGAAAAGATCCGGCAAAACTCGGCGATGCTCGCGGAACTCGAATGTCGCAACACCGGCAAGCCAATCGTCGAAGCCGAATACGACATCAATGACGTCGCGACCTGCTTCGAATACTACGGCGGACTGGCGACAAAAATTGTGGGATATGTAAATCCGGTGCCCGATAACGCCGTGAGCCTCACTCTAAAAGAACCCGTCGGCGTCGCCGGACAAATCATCCCGTGGAACTATCCCTTGCTCATGGCCGCGTGGAAGCTCGCACCGGCGCTGGCCGCAGGTTGCACCTGCGTTCTGAAGCCGGCCGAGCAAACTCCGCTCACTGCGCTCGAAATGACGAATTGGTTTTCCGAAGTCGGGCTTCCCGCCGGAGTTGTGAACGTCATTACAGGATACGGAGAAACCTGCGGCGCCCCACTGGTCAAACATCCTGACGTCAATAAAATTGCCTTCACCGGAAGCGCGGAAGTCGGCAAGATCATCGTGAAGCAGGCCGCAGATACCGTAAAGCGCGTGACCCTCGAACTCGGCGGAAAATCGCCCAACATCTTTTTTGCCGACGCCGATTTCGAAGCCGCCATCGATGGCGCGTTGTTCGGCGTATTCATCAACCAAGGCGAGGTCTGTTCCGCCGGCAGTCGAATCCTGGTTCAAAAGTCGATCTACAAAAAATTCGTCGATGCGATGACGGAGAAGGCCCGGACCATCAAGCTTGGCCCGCCGCTGGAGCGCGAAACCAAGATGGGGCCCCTGGTCAGCCGGGATCAGTACGAGCGCGTCCGCTCGTATCAGGACCTGGGAAAATCGGAGGCCAAAGTTGCCATAGGTGGCGGGCGCGCGAACTTTTCCAAAGGTTTCTACGTCGAGCCTACGATCTTTTATGACGTCGATAACAGCGCTCGCATTGCGCGTGAAGAAATCTTCGGACCGGTTGCTACCGTCATCCCTTTTGAGAATGAGAAAGACGCGCTGAAGATTGCAAACGATTCGCCTTACGGGCTCGCCGCCGCAGTATGGACCCGCGACATCTTTAAAGCGTTTCGCGTAGTGAAGTCCTTGCGCGCCGGGATTGTATGGGTGAACCACATGCAACCCACGTACGTTGAAGCGCCATGGGGCGGTTATAAGCAATCAGGCTTTGGGCGTGAACTTGGCCCTCACGGGATCGACGAATATCTCGAGACCAAGCAAGTGCACATCAATTTGAACGAGCAGCCGATAGGTTGGTACTGAGAAGCAGTCCCAAGCAATCAGCAGCATAGGCGGCAACATTTCTCTATGGATTTGCTCTGTGCACCCCAGTGCTCTCTGTGGTTAAGTTTTCGAAAAACATAACCACAGAGAACACTGGGGTACACGGAGTACGAACACAGAGAAAAGAAAAGTATTCGCAAAATATGAGCACAATTCTGTTACGAACTCCAGTCCCTGGCCCTAAATCTCGCGAACTGGCTGCACGTCGCGATGCTGCCGTCCCACGCGGTCTGTCGCACGCTACTCCGGTGTACATCGCGCGTTCGCAAGACGCATGGCTTGAAGATGTCGATGGCAATCGCTTCATCGATTTCGCGGGTGGCATCGGTTCGCTCAACTCCGGCCATCGCAATGCTCATGTGGTTGCGGAGCTGCAATCGCAGCTGCAAAACTTTCTGCACGCCTGCGCTTCGGTGACTCCATACGACGGTTACATTCAACTTGCAGAGCGCCTGAATCGCGTAACCCCCGGCAAGTTCCCCAAGAAAACACTTCTAGTGAACACCGGCGCAGAGGCAGTAGAGAATGCGGTCAAGATTGCTCGCGCCCACACCGGGCGCCCGGGCATCATCGCTTTTGAAGATGCCTTTCACGGGCGCACCATGATGACGCTGGCCCTGACCAGCAAGACGCACCCTTACAAAGCCGGCTTCGCGCCATTTCCGTCTGATGTTTACCGCATTCCTTATGGTTACTGCTACCGCTGTTCGTATTCGCTGAAATATCCTTCATGCGACGTTTATTGCGCCCGCCATCTTGAAGATACGTTCAAGCGCGTAGTGGCTGCCGAAGACGTGGCTGCGGTGATTGCTGAACCGGTACTCGGCGAAGGCGGCTTCGTGAATCCTCCGCCGGAGTTTTTCCGCATCCTGATGGAGATTTGCCACAAGCACGGCGTGCTGTTTATCGCCGACGAAGTCCAGAGCGGCTTTGGACGCACGGGAAAGATGTTTGCCAGCGAGCATTACGGAATTGAACCGGACATTCTGGTTACCGCCAAATCGTTAGGCGGAGGATTGCCTTTGGCCGCGGTCACCGGACGTGCCGAAGTCATGGACGCTCCCGGTGTTGGCGGACTCGGCGGAACTTTCGGCGGGAACCCGCTTTCGTGCGCAGCCGCGAATGCGGTGCTCGACGAATTTGAAAATAGCGATCTGCTGGGTCGCGCAAATTCCATTGGCCAGCGTTTCGAAAGACGCGTACGCGAATGGAACCAGCGATTCGAATTGATTGGCGATGCGCGCGGCCTGGGAGCAATGCGCGCGCTCGAATTAGTGAAATCTCGCGAAACCCGCGAGCCGGCGCCCGACGAGACGAAAAAGATCACGCAGTATTGCTATGAACACGGCTTAATCACGATTACCGCCGGCAGTTATGGAAACGTGATTCGTATTCTGGTGCCGCTGGTCGTCACCGATCAGCAAATGGATGAGGGCCTGGATGTACTGGAAGCGGCATTTGCGTCGGTGTGCGAAAAGGGAAGAAAGCTTGAGGTTGTCAGCAAGTAAAGTCACTCTTAGCGATCTGGAAGGTTTACGACATGAGTAGCATTGCAGCGCCACCGTTAACCAAAGTTCCGAATTACATAAACGGGCAGTGGCAGGATTCTGCCGCGAAAGACTGGCAGGATGTGATTAATCCCGCGACTGGCGAGGCGATTGCGCGGGTCCCGCTCTCTGATGCAGGCGAGACCGCGAAAGCAATCGAAGCAGCCGCCGCCGCTTATCCCGGCTGGCGCCGCACTCCGCCGGAAGACCGCATTCAGCCGCTCTTCAAACTGAAGAATCTACTGGAAGAGCATATCGACGATCTGTCGCGCATTATCACGCAGGAGAACGGCAAGACCTTCGCCGAAGCTAAAGGCGAATTGCGTCGTGCCATCGAGAATGTGGAAGTTGCCTGCGGCATTCCGATGATGATGCAGGGCTACAACCTCGAAGATGTGGCTCGCGGCATCGATGAAACCCTGATCCGTCAGCCGCTGGGAGTCGTGGCGGCAATCACGCCGTTCAATTTTCCGGGCATGATTCCGTTCTGGTTCCTGCCGTATGCGATTGCGTGCGGAAACACCCTTGTTGTGAAACCCTCCGAACGGGTGCCGCTCACCATGCGTCGAGCTTTCGAGTTGCTCGAGCAGACCGGCTTGCCAGCCGGGGTTGTTAACCTGGTAAATGGCGGCAAAGCGGCAGTCGATACCATTCTCGATCACCCGAAAGTTCGCGCTATCAGTTTTGTAGGCTCAACCCCGGTCGCAAAATATATCTACGCCCGTGCTGGGGCAAACGGCAAACGCGCGCAATGCCAGGGCGGAGCGAAAAACCACGTCATCGTGCTACCCGACGCGGACATGAAGATGGCCACTCAAATCATCAGCGACAGCGCCTTTGGATGCGCTGGTCAACGCTGTCTTGCAGTATCGGTTGCAATCACCGTTGGCGAAGCACAAAAAACCTTTCGCGATTCGATCACTGAGGCTGCGAGCTCGACTAAAAGTCGGTAACGGCCTCGACCAAGGGGTGCAGATGGGGCCGGTCATCACCCCGCAAAGTAAATCGCGGGTGGAATCGCTCATCGATGCCGGAACGCGGGAAGGCGCGAAGTTGCTGCTCGATGGTAGAAAGGCCCGAATCCCCGGCGGGGATAATGGTAACTTCGTGAAGCCGACGGTGCTCGACGCGCTGCCCGCAAACAGCGAATTGGCGGACACGGAAATCTTCGGCCCGGTCCTCAGCCTGGTTCATGCCAATAATCTCGACGACGCGCTCGCGTTTCTGGAGCGCAGCGCATACGGCAATCAGGCTTCGCTATTTACATCGAGCGGAGCTGCCGCGCGCCGTTTTCGCTACGAAGCCCCGGCTGGAAACATCGGCATTAACATCGGAGTTGCCGCGCCCATGGCCTATTTCCCGTTCAGCGGATGGAAAGACAGCTTCTTCGGCGTGCAGCATGGGCAGGGACGCGACGCGGTCGAGTTCTATACCGAAAAGAAAGTGGTGGTGGAGCGCTGGGCCAGCGAGCACTCCCGCAAGTTTTAAAGGCCTTAACCACGAAGGACACGAAGGTTCACGAAGGAAACTAATTCCGGTCTTTATGATTTCGCCGTTATAGTTTCGGTTAATTGAGCCTGACCAATAAATGTCTTCCTTAGTGAACCTTCGTGTCCTTCGTGGTTAATGGTTTTTGTTTAGAACGAGGCACTCATGTCGAACACAATTCAGAAATATAAAGACTACGTAATGACCGGCTTTCTGAAGTCGGTTGCGCCCATAGTCATTGACCACGCCAGCGGAGTCAAAGTTTGGGATGAAAACGGCCGCGAGTACCTCGATTGCTTTTCCGGGATCTCGGTGGTGAATGCCGGCCACAACCATCCACGCGTAGTTGCCGCGGCAAAGGCCCAGATGGATAAACTCGTCCACTGCTCTTCGTATCTTTATCACGTGGCGCCTGTCGCCGATCTCGCGGAAAAACTAGCGAGCATCTCGCCGCGTGGCCTCACAAAGTCTTTCTTCGGCAACGGCGGAGCTGAAGCAATCGAAGGGGCGCTAAAGCTGGCGCGCCTCTACACCGGCAAGCACGAATTCATCTCTTTGCACGGCAGTTTTCACGGACGCAGCTGGGGCGCACTGAGTCTGACTGGAAATCAGGGTCGCAAAAAGCGCGGCGGCCCGTACGCTGCCGGCATCGCGTTCGCACCCGCACCCTACGTGTATCGATCACTTTGGCCCAATGACCCCGAAGAATGTGCGCGGCAATGCGCCAAGTCGATCGATGAAATTATTCGTTTCGCCACCGCCGGCGATGTGGCTGCATTCATTGCCGAGCCGGTGATGGGCGAAGGCGGCATTCTGGTTCCGCCCAAAAACTATTTCCGCGAAGTCAAAAAAGTTCTCGATCAGCACGGAATTCTTTTCATCGCCGACGAAGTCCAATCCGGATTCGGCCGCACGGGAAAAATGTTTGCCATCGAGCACTACGGCGTGACGCCGGACATTCTCGTCACCGCGAAGGGAATTGCCGACGGCTTCCCACTCAGCGCCTATACCACGCGTCCCGAAATCGCGGCTGCCTACAAACCCGGCGACCATCTCTCGACTTTCGGCGGAAATCCCGTGGCCTGCGCCGCGTCGCTGGCCAACATCCAGGTGATGGAAGAAGAGAACCTGCCTGCCCGCGCCGCCGAAACCGGCGAATACGCCATGAAAAACTGCGCGAGATCCAGAAGCAGAATCCGCTGATCGGCGAAGTCCGCGGGCTTGGCCTGATGATCGGCGTAGAGCTGGTGCGCGACGAAAAACTCACGCCCGCGAACACCGAAGCTGAAGCCATCCGCGACGCGTTGCTTCGCCAGGGCGTCCTGGTCGGCGTGGGCGGAGTTTACGGCAACGTGGTCCGCTTCCAGCCGCCGCTCATCATCACCAAAGAGCAGATCGATCATGCCCTGGCCGCCTTTGCCTCGGCGCTGGCAGAGGTTGCGCAACTGGCCGCGGTCTAAATTCGGACCCTCGGAAGTGCCTTAGCAGCAAGGCTTTTGTTCTGCTGCACCAAGCTCAGCAATCCTCTGCCCGCTCGTGAGCTTGATTTTAAAGGACTCTTCTGATGCACTTACGATTAGGACTCTTTCCGCATCTTAGGAATCGATATGAAAATCCTCCGCAACCCGCTTTTCGTCATTGTGTTGGCTGGGGTCATGAGCACCCCGGCTTGGGCCGTCAACCGCGAACTGGTAGAGCTGCAGACCCAGGTCCAGCAAATCCAGGACCAGATGACCGCGCTCAAGCAGGGTCTCGACGAGCGCATGGGCGTGATCAAGAACCTGATGGACCAGAACACCGACAGCATTAACAAGGTGACGGTCGCCATTACCAACATGCAGGTCGCGATCCAAAAGCAGCAGAGCGACACTAACAATCATGTCGACCAGCTCTCCGGCCAGCTGCAGACGCTTAATGACAGTCTCGACGAATTAAAAGCGCGGCTGGGCAAAGTTACCAACCAGCTTGAGGCCATGCAGCAGGCGCAGCAGACTCTCGCCGCGCAGGCCAGCCAGCAGGCGCAGCAAAATCAGCAGCAACAGCAGCAGATGAGTGTGCCGCCTCCAGATGTCCTCTATAACAATGCCCTCCGCGACTATAACGGCGGAAACGTCGATCTCGCCAAGCAGGAATTTGCCGATTACGTGAAGAATTATCCGAACACCGATCTCGCCGGCAATGCCTACTTCTATCAGGCTGAGATGGATTTCAAAGCCGGGGACTATCCAAGCGCGATCAAAGGATACGACCAGGTCTTGCAGAGTTTTCCCGACGGAAGCAAAGCGGCCTCTGCCGAGCTGAAAAAGGGCATGGCGCAGATCGAATCAGGCCAGAAGGACGCTGGCATTGCGACGTTACGCCATGTAGTTCAACGCTACCCGCGAACGAATGAAGCCATGCAGGCCAAAGATAGATTGCAGAAGTTGGGAGTGGCGACTGCGGCAAGGTAAGCGGCGCGCAAAAGGTGTTTTGTGCGTGGCCTAATTGCGCAGCACGCGAAAACGGGAACACGACATCGACTAGCGATGTCCGCGGGACCTCATCCTGTGGACCTCGAAAGAGGTAATCAGGGTCGTGTCTGAGTGGCAACACCTAATGCCGCGTGGCGCCCGATCCCCGGCACCGTCCTCTTCACCACCGGCGCAATCTGCCGCACCTGCGTCATCAGCTCATCGAACTGATCGGGATACAGCGACTGCATTCCATCCGACAATGCCTTGTCCGGATCGCAATGCACTTCGATCAGCAATCCGTCCGCGCCTACCGCCACCGCCGCGCGCGAAAGCGGCGTGACTTTGTTTCGCTTGCCGGTGCCGTGGCTGGGATCGACCACAATCGGCAGATGGCTCAAGCGCTGCACCGCCGGAATCAAGCTCAGGTCAAGCGTGTTGCGGGTGTGATCGGCAAAAGTTCGCACCCCGCGCTCGCACAGGATCACGTTGTAATTACCTTCGCTCATCACGTACTCGGCGGCCATCAAAAATTCTTCGAGAGTCGCCGCCATGCCGCGCTTCAACAGCACGGGCTTGCGGGAACGCCCTGCGCGCTTGAGCAACGAAAAATTCTGCATGTTGCGCGCGCCAATCTGGATCACGTCCGCATATTCTTCAACCAGCTCCAGCGATTCGTTGTCGATCGCCTCCGTCACGATCTTCATCCCAAACTGATCGCGAATATCGGCCATGATCTGCAACGCTTCTTCGCCCAAGCCCTGAAATGCATAAGGCGAAGTGCGCGGCTTGTAAGCTCCGCCGCGGAAAAATTGCGCTCCCGCGCGATGCACGCGCTCAGCAACCGCAAAGGCCTGCTCGCGGCTCTCAATGGCGCACGGTCCGGCGACGATGGCCAGCCCTGGTCCGCCGAATGTGGCGTCAGTGCCGGGAAACGAAACCACCGTGTTGTCCGCCTTCATGTCGCGGCTGACCAGCTTGTAAGGCTTGGTGACGCGAATCACTTCCTGCACGCCCGGCATTTCGTCGAGCGTTCCGGGTTCGATTTCGCCGCGGTTCCCGGTAATGCCAATCGCGGTGCGCTCCGCTCCGGGTATGGAGTGAGCGCGATATCCGAGCGCTTCAATTTTGTCGCACACCGCGCGGATGTCTTCCGCCTTGGCGTGCGCCTGCATGACTACCAGCATAGGTTCTCCTCTGGAATTTCAAGTTTATCGCAGATAAAGCTGTAAACCTAGTTCTGGCTGGCCGCATCGCAGCCACCGGATGGGGCAAGCTGTATCCGGTTTGCCAACAGTCCGATGAGTCCTGCCGGAGCGAGAACCGTCTCGCCCACTTCGAGCCCTGGAACTATACATCGTTAAGCGCTTCAAAAACGCAGAACGAAACTCAGACAGCGCAATATCGCGGGTTCAACGCAAGGAAAGTGATCTGAGGTTACCCCAGGCGAAAAGCTAACCACAGAGGGCACAGAGTTCCACAAGGGAAAAACACGGAGGCGAGCCTCTGTGGTGTTACTCAGTGGAACTCTGAGCCCTCTGTGGTTGATCTTTAGGCCCGCGGCTTTTCCAGGCGAAGGTACCTTCTCACATTCTTTGCGATACTGTGCCCATGGCCGCGCGCGTAACATCGCAACTGAACAAGATATTCTCAAAACGCCCGCGCCTCGCCGCGCTCCCAAGCTCACCGCGCGCCGCATCGGCATTCACACCTCGTCATCCGGAGGAGTTGAAAATGCGGCCGAACGCGCCTATCGCCTGGGGTGCAATACGTTTCAGATTTTCTCCAGCAGCCCTCGGCAATGGAAGCCGTATCGAATTAGGCCGTCCGCAGTGCGAGCAGATGAATCTCCTGCGATCTAAATATGACTTGAAGCCTCTGGTGATTCACACCAACTATCTCGTCAATCTGGCGGGAACGAGCGAGCTGTTTCTTCGCAAATCGATCGAGGCATTTCGTGGCGAGATCGAACGGGCGCTCGCATTATGCGCCGAATATCTGGTCCTGCATCCGGGATCGTTTCGCGGCGCCGACCGCGAAAAGGGATTGCTGCAAACTGCCGCCGCAATTTCTGCGGCCAGTAACGGGCTTGACCTGGCGAAGGGCGGACTCACAATCCTGATCGAAAACACAGCTGGCGCAGAGTTCTCACTGGGCGGCAGTTTCGAGCAGGTCGCCGAAGTTATCGAGCATTTGCGAAATCATGTTCCGGTCGCCGCCTGCATCGACACTTGCCACGTGCATGTCGCCGGATATGACATTGTTTCTGAAGAAGGATTCGCGGCGACTATGCATAAACTCGACGCCACCATTGGCTTGAAAAATGTTCCCGTCTGGCATTGCAATGACGCGAAAGCCGCATGCGGGTCGAAGCTTGATCGCCATCAGCACATCGGGAAGGGAACTATCGGGATCGAGCCATTTCGCCGACTGTTGAATGATCCGCGACTCGCGCATGCTGCCTTCATCGCTGAAACGCCTATCGATGAACCGGGCGACGATCGTCGGAATGTGGCAGGCCTGAAGAGTTTTAGTGAGACGATCAGTCCATTCGAGCTGTAAGGCTTGTGCATTGTGAGTGGTAATCTGTTATGTTTAACATGTTAAACAAATGCTTGGAATTCGCTTAGAACCCGAACTAGAAGAGAAGCTAGAGTCGCTCGCCAAAGAAACCGGGCGCAGCAAAAGTTATTATGCGCGCGAAGCTATTCGCCAATTCCTCGAGGATCGCGAAGACTATCTGAAAGGAATAGCTGCACTGGAACGGCGCGAACCTACCATCACGCTCGACGAACTGGAGCGACGGCTTGGCTTCGAGCGTTAACCGCTGGAAGATCGAGATCACCCGCGGCGCCGAAAAGCAAATCAAGAAACTTGATCGCACGGCTCAGACGGTGTATTCTTCGCTTCTTGAGAGAGCGCCTGCAATCCGCCGAAAACCCACGCCAGTGGGGTAAGCCACTGCACGGCGAAAAAGGTGGACTCTGGCGTTACCGCGTCGGGAGATTATCGGCTTATCTGCGACATTCAGGATGAGAAGATTACAGTTTTCGTGCTGCGAGTTGGTCACCGCAAAGATGTTTACCGCTAGACTCGAATCTACAGAAGATTCGCTATTGTAAAATCACAGCTCACTCATTTTTAAATTCATCATGCCTCAGGAAGAACAATCCGCGAGCAGTCGCGACGAGCGTTACAACCCGCAGCAGGTTGAGAAGAAGTGGTTCGAGCGCTGGCAGCAGGACCCGTCCCTCTATGCCGCCGAGCCGCATTCGACCAAGAATAAGTATTACGTGCTGGAAATGCTGCCGTATCCCTCGGGCGCGCTGCACATGGGACACGTGCGCAATTACGCCATCGGCGACGCGCTCGCGCGCTACATGTGGATGAACGGCTACAACGTGCTTCATCCCATGGGCTGGGATTCGTTCGGCTTGCCGGCGGAAAACGCCGCCATCTCGGCCAAAATTCCGCCCCGCGAATGGACGCTGCGCAACATCGCCAACATGAAGGCGCAGATGAAGCGCCTGGGCTTTGGCTACGACTGGTCGCGCGAGGTAACTACTTGCCTGCCAGATTATTACCGCTGGAACCAGTGGTTCTTCCTGAAGTTCTTCGAGCGCGGCCTGGCCTATCGCAAGAAGAGCCGGGTGAACTGGTGCCCGAAGTGCGCGACCGTGCTCGCCAACGAGCAGGTGGTCGGCGGATGCTGCTGGCGTCACGAAGACACTCTCGTCGAGCAGCGCGAGCTCGAGCAGTGGTTTCTTGCGCACCACCAAATACGCGGACGAATTGTTGCGCGATCTCGACGCCTGCCCGGCTGGCCGGAAAAAGTCCGCACCATGCAGCGCAACTGGATCGGCCGCAGCGAAGGCGCGCTGGTCGATTTTCGACTGGATTCAAAAGACGGTGAAACGATCACCGTCTTCACCACTCGCGTCGACACCATCTTCGGCGCGACTTCGGTTCAACTCGCGCCGCAGCATCCCATCACGCAGAAGTTGGCGGCGGCCGATCCCGAGCTGCGCAAGAAAGTCGATCAACTCATCGCCGAGCAAGCCAAAGCCAGAGAAACTGGCGATATCGGCAACATCGAAAAGCATGGCGTGAACACCGGCCGCTTCGCGATGAATCCGTTCAACGGCGAGAAGATCCCGGTGTGGGTCGCGAATTACATCCTGATGGATTATGGCACTGGCGCGATCATGAGCGTGCCCGCGCACGACGAGCGCGATTACGAGTTCGCGAAGAAATACGGCATCGAAATTCGCCAGGTCATAGAGCCCAGTGTGGCGCGGGCGCCCTCGCCCGCGAAAGACGGCGGCCGGACAAGATGTCCGCCCCACACAACCGGGAGCAGCTGCCTTTCACCACGCTCGACGGCAAGCTGATCAACTCCGGCGAATTCACCGGACTGACTTGCGCAGAGGCGATCAAGAAGATGTCCGCCTTCGCCGAGGAGAAAGGCTTCGGCAAAGCCACAGTAACTTTTCGCCTAAAAGATTGGGGCATCTCGCGCCAGCGCTATTGGGGCACGCCGATCCCCATGGTCTATTGCGAGAAAGACGGCGTTGTCCCCGTCCCCGAAAAAGATTTGCCGGTCATCTTGCCGGAAAATGTCGACATCACACTGACCGGCGGATCGCCGCTGCAACGCGTGCCCGAGTTCGTGAACACGACGTGTCCCAAGTGCGGCGGCCCCGCGCGCCGCGAAACCGACACCATGGACACCTTCGTCGATTCGTCCTGGTATTTCTATCGCTACACCGACGCGCACAACGATCGCGCTCCGTTCGATTCGAAGATCGCCGCATACTGGTTTGGCGAAAGGGAATCGATCAGTACATCGGCGGCGTCGAGCACGCCATTCTGCACCTGATTTATTCGCGCTTCTGGACCAAGTTCATGCGCGACATCGGCCTCATCAAAAACGACGAGCCGGTCGAGCGCCTGTTCACCCAAGGCATGGTGATCAAAGACGGCGCGAAGATGTCGAAGAGCCTGGGCAACGTGGTTTCGCCGGACGAAATGGTCGCGCGCTACGGCGCCGATGCCGCCCGCATGTACAGCCTTTCGCCGCGCCTCCCGACCGCGATCTGGATTGGCAGGATACGGGCATCGAAGGCATTCAGCGCTTCCTCGGGCGCGTGTATCGGTTCGTGGCGAAAAATGCTCGACTCCGCAATGATCCGGCCTGGCAGAGTTGCACGATTGCTACAGAACTGTCTCGCCGGGACGCTCGCGCCATCCAGCGCAAGCTTCATCAGACGATCAAGCGTGTCACCGACGACTTCCAGGGCCGCTGGCACTTCAACACCTGCATCGCCGCCATCATGGAATTGGTGAATGAGCTCTACGCAATACGGATGAGAGGATGTGGGCGCGGGCGCCCTCGCCCGCCATCCAGCATGAGTCTTGCTGGCCGATGTCCAACGCAACCTCGTTCTTATTGCTCGCCCCATTCGCTCCCTATCTTGCTCACGAACTCTGGGAGATGCTCGGCGAGAAAAGCAACCTGCTCAAAGCTCCCTGGCCGAAATACGATCCCGAACTCGCGAAGGAAGACGAGCTCGAGATCCCGGTGCAGGTCAATGGAAAATTGCGCGGCAAAATTGTAGTAGCGCCCGGCACCAGCGAAGAAGAAATCAAACAGCGAGCTTTGGCCGATGAAAAAATCCAAAGCCACATCGCCGGAAAGCAGATCGTAAAAGTAATCTTCACCGGCAAGCTGGTCAGCATCGTCGTGCGATAATCGCGCCTGATGCGTCTCAACTTAACTCACGGACATTGTAGAGGCGAGCGTCCACGTCCGCCCAACGGGCCTGGAAGCCCGTTGCTACACGTCGCATCGCAATTGCGCTCTGCCTCTTAGCTTCAATCGTGGGCGTAGCACAAACCTCTCCTCACCGGTCCCGTGACTGGCCGGTATATGGCGGGTCCGCCGAGAATCAACATTATTCGCCGCTCGCGCAAATCAATAAATCCAACGTCAAGCAACTTCAACTCGCATGGTCCTACGACACCGAAGAATCCGGCGGCTTGCAGACCAGCCCCATTGAAGTGAATGGAGTTCTTTACGGCATTTCGCCTACGCAAAAAATCTTTGCTCTCGATGCGGCCACCGGCAAGCTAAAGTGGAAATTTGATTCCGGAATTGTCGGCACTCAGCCTGATCGCGGCCTTGCCTACTGGAGTTCTGAGAACGGCGCCGTCGCCGCCAGCCCCAACCAGCGCATCATTGTCGGGATTATGAACTTTGTTTACGAGCTTGACGCCGCAACTGGCAAGCCGGTCGTAGCTTTCGGCGATCACGGTCGCATCGATCTTCGTGAAAATCTCGGACGTGATCCGCGGACCGCATCCATCGTAATGACCAGCCCGGCGGTGATTTACAAAGATCTTCTGATCGTCGGCGCGCGCGAGCCCGAGACTTTACCGGCGCCGCCCGGCGACATTCGCGCCTACGACGTTCGCACCGGCAAATTGCGCTGGACCTTTCACACCATTCCGCACCCCGGCGAATTCGGCTACGAAACCTGGCCTAAAGATGCGTGGGAAAAAAGCGGCGCGGCCAATAACTGGGCCGGGATGACAGTCGATCCCAAAACCGGCATTCTGTATGCGCCCACGGGTTCCGCTGCATTTGATTTCTACGGCGGCGACCGGCTGGGTGATGACTTATTCGCTGATTGTGAACTCGCGCTCAACGCTGAAACCGGGCAGCGCATCTGGCATTTTCAGGGAGTGCATCACGATTTGTGGGACCGCGATTTTCCTTCTCCGCCGACGCTGGTCACCGTCGAGCACAGCGGGAAAGAATTCGACGCGGTCGCGCAAACCACCAAACAGGGTTTCGTTTATTTGTTTGATCGCGCCACCGGCGAGCCGCTGTTTCCAGTTGAGAATCGCAAATATCCGCCCAGCGATCTGCCCGGAGAAGTTGCCGCCGCGGAGCAGCCGCTTCCGACAAAACCCGCGCCGTATGCGCGCCAGCTTCTTACCGAAGATCTGCTAACCACCCGAACTCCCGAGGCGCACCAATGGGCTCTCGAACAGTTCCGCACGTTTCGCAGCCAGGGCCAGTTCGTTCCCCTGAGCACCAAGCAGAACACGATAATTTTCCCCGGCTTCGATGGCGGCGCAGAGTGGGGCGGCTCGGCCTTCGATCCCGGCTCCGGCATTCTCTATGTGAATTCGAACGACATTGCCTGGGCGGTCGAACTAGCCGAGAACACCGGCAGACACCCAGAATGGACGAGGTGTTTACCAGAGCCAGTGCAGCATCTGCCATCGCGACGACATGAAAGGTTCGCCGCCGCAGTTTCCATCGCTGGCCGGCGTCGGCAATCGCCTCACTCAGGAAACGATCCGCGCAACAATTCGAAAAGGCCGAGGCCGCATGCCGGCTTTTCCAAACCTGACCGCTACCGAACTCGACGCCCTGATCGCATATGTCAGTGAAGGCGAAAACAAAGAAGCTTCCATCTTCGCCGCCCGCGCCTCCGCTCATGCGCTATCGTTTCTCCGGATACACACGCTTCCTTGATCCTGAGGGCTATCCCGCGGTGGCGCCGCCTTGGGGCACGCTGAATGCGATCAATCTGAATACCGGCGAGTACGCGTGGAAAATTCCGCTCGGCGAATATCCCGAACTGGCGGCGAAAGGCCTGACCAATACTGGAACTGAAAATTATGGCGGTCCGATCGTGACCGCCGGAGGGCTGCTCTTCATCGGCGCCACTAACTACGACAGAAAATTTCGCGCCTTCGACAAATCAACCGGTGCGTTGCTCTGGGAAACCACACTTCCGTTCGCCGGCAACGCCACGCCAATTACTTATCAAATCGATGGACGCCAGTTCATTGTGATCGCTGCCGGCGGAGGCAAGGACCTCAAGTCCAAGTCCGGCGGAGTGTACGTGGCTTTTGCGCTGCCACAGTAAGCCCAACTTTCACCCTTAACTGTCCGCCACCGAACAGACCTTAAAAATGTGTGTACCTGATATTAGAAACCGGGATCCAGGAGGATTTTCTTGAAAGGTGAGAAAAAGGAAATCTGGATGCAGCTGTGCGAACGCGCTGCGACCGAACAGGATCCTGACAAACTGATGGAGCTGATCAAGCAGATCAATGACCTACTCGAGGAAAAAGAGCGCCGCTTGAAAGCTAGCTCAAAAGAAAGAACCTGAAAAGGCCTGGCAGAGCTACCCGCCTGTATTACTCTGCACAGCAATCAAAATAAAATTGGCACAGCAGCTTGTGGAGGCCCCTTCCGGACTCGAACCGGAACCGCAGGTTTAGGAAACCTGAGCTCTATCCTGTTGAGCTAAGGGGCCGTTCTGGAATACCGCTCGATTATCTCACGCGCACTTTCCGCATCAATCTTTTTAACCCCTGCCGGTACGTCCTTCCTCGGAACATGCTCATGCCTCAATTTTTAGCATCGAAGCTACATGTTTGTGCCCCCACAAAGGCGGTCAGGCCCTCGGCTGATAATAGTTGCTCTCGCCATCATGATCTTCGCCATGGTCTATCTGTTCATGCAGCGACGAAATCAGAAGCCGATTAAGCAGGCGCCAGTGCAGCAGCTGCAGCAAGAAAACCGCTCTGGTGCAGCCTTCACGCCCCGCTGATCCTGCCTGCCCACGGCAGAACCGGCACATTCAACGCAATTTATCTTTTATCTTGACGTTGCACCAGGAAAAGGGCATGATCGGCCCAAACCAGAGTTGCTGGCCCTTCCCCGCCGCCAATTCTGTGCTCAGTAAATGTTTGGTTCGGCACAGGAGTTTTAGGATGGGCACTCGTCTTTCTTGGTTTTGGTATCTGGTCGCATCGTTCTGTTTTGTATCTTCCCTCGGTCTTGCGCAGCAGGTTTCTCCCCGCTCACTGATTACCCAGCCACTGATTGAATCCCAATTAACCACCTTAAGAGGGAACGTCCATCCTCTGGCTCAACCGCAGTTTGATATCGGCGTAGCTCCGCCCGATATGCCGCTCAACCGCATGCTGCTGGTGCTGAAGCGCAGCCCCGAACAAGAGCACGCGCTACATGGTTTGCTCGACGATCAACAGGACAAAACTTCGGCGCGCTATCACAAATGGTTAACGCCCGACGAATTCGGAGCGCAATTTGGCCCAACCAATCAGGACCTGCAAGTTATTACCGGATGGCTGCAGATCCACGGCTTTGAAATCAATCGCGTTTCTCAAGGCCGCACACTCATTGAATTCTCAGGTACCGAAGCGCAGATCGAAGAAGCGTTGCACACCTCGATCCACAAATACGCGGTCAATGGGGAAGAGCACTGGGCCAATGCCAGCGATCCGCAAATCCCCAGCGCGCTGGCGCCAGTCGTGGCCGGAGTGCAATCGCTGAACAATTTTCCCCGCCAAGCGCTGAGTAAGCTGGTCGGCACCTATTCTCCCAAGACGAGGCGCTTGACGTCACCACAACCCCGATTCACCTTTGGTTCGGGCAATTGTTACCTGAGCGAATGTTATGCGGTCGGGCCCGCGGACTTCGGCAAAATTTATAACGTGCAACCGCTTTGGACCTCGAGCGTGGATGGGACCGGACAGACGATTGCGATCGTGGGCGAAAGCGACATCAACCTTCAGGATGTTCGCGACTTCCGAAATTTGTTTGGGTTGCCGGCCAAGGATCCCAACATCATTTACAACGGCCCAAATCCTGGACCGCAATCCGATGAAAGCGAAGCTGACATCGACGTCGAATGGTCGGGAGCCATCGCGCCGCACGCCACTATAGATTTTGTGGTGTCTGAATCCACCGAAACCACGGCCGGCGTCGATCTCTCAGCCGTCTACATCATCGACCGTAACCTCGCGCCGGTGATGAGCGAAAGCTACGGCGCCTGTGAACTGTCTCTCGGGACGAGCGGCAATCAGTTCTATAACACTTTGTGGGCGCAGGCTGCCGCACAAGGGATTACTGTCATCCTGGCATCCGGCGACACCGGTGCCAACGGTTGCACATACGACCCCGCACAATACGGCTTGAATGTCAGCGGATTCGCCTCCACTCCGTACAACGTCTCGATTGGGGGGACCGACTTCAATGACTTGCTGAATCCGCAGACCTACTGGAGCGTTAACAATACAACGCCCACGCAGGAATCGGTCAACGGCTACGTCCCGGAAACGACCTGGAATCTTTCCTGCACAAACAACGTGCTGTTAGGTGATCTCGGCTGGCCCGCCAATTCAGAAAATAATTGCAACAATTCCCAACTGGAAGGCGCCGGTCTGGTCGAGTCCGAAGGCGGCAGCGGGGGTGTCAGCAACTGCACCACGAACTCACAAACTTCCGGTTCGTGCAGCGGCGGTTACACCAAGCCTTCGTGGCAAGTTGCTCCCGGTGTGCCCGGCGATGGCAAGCGCGATCTTCCGGACGTCTCTTTATTCGCTAGCAATGGCGTTTTGAATAATTTTTACATTTACTGCCAATCCGACGCTGTCTCTCCCTACAGCGCGAATTGCGCGGGAGGAGAGTACGGAGCAGCCGGCGGCACATCATTCGGAGCGCCGATCTTCGCCGGCATCATGGCGCTGGTCAACCAGCAAACCAATGCAACCGAAGGCCAGGGGAATGCGAATTATGTGCTCTACAAGCTAGCCTCTCAGCAAACCGCATCGGCCTGCAACTCCTCTAGCAGTCCCGGCGCCGGCTGCGTTTTTAATGACATCACTTCGGGAACCATTGCCATGCCCTGCGTTGCGGGTACTGCCAACTGTCATGTGGCCACTGCGGGCCATGCATATGGAATTTTGACTGGCTACGCTACCGCCAGCGGCTACGACCTCGCGACAGGGTTGGGATCGCTGAATGTTGCCAACCTGGTTGCAAAATGGAGCAGCGTTGCATTCCGGCCGTCCCTTACCACGCTGGGCCTGAATCCTACATCGGGTATTACACATGGTCAGGCGGTCGCGGTCACTGGAAGTGTTGTACCGAGTAGCGGAAGTGGCACTCCGACCGGACAGGTTTCGCTGCTTACCAGCACAGGCGTGGGCGTTGACGGATTCGCTCTAAGCAATGGTGCAATTTCCGGGAACACCAGTTTGCTCCCCGGCGGAACCTACACGGTCACGGCCCACTATGCAGGCGACCCGACTTTCGGCGGCAGCGACTCCACTCCCATCAGTGTCACCGTGGGAAAAGAGAACAGCAGCACCCAGTTGCAGCTCATCACATTTGGTTGGAACGGTGCAGAGCTAAGCAACAATGCCTCCAGTGTGGTTTACGGATCACCTTACATATTGCGGATGAAGGTTCTGAATAGTTCAGGTTCAGCTTGCGCTCCCAATCCTACCGGCGAGTCCGCATGCCCAACTGGAAATCTATCTCTCACTGACAACGGTAATCCTCTCAACGGCGGAAGCTTCACTCTGAATAGTCTGGGCTACGCTGAAGATCAACCCATTCAGTTCCCCGGCGGAAGTCAGACGGTGAAGGTGGCTTATCCGGGAGATAACAGTTTTAATCCCAGCTCAGGAACTGCAACCTACACCGTCACCCCCGCCCCGACCACCATCACTACTCCAGTCTGCTGCGGGGGAGGGGGAATTGTAGGCGTCGCCTTTTCAACCAGCGTCACTATTCAGGCCCAAAGCACCGGTGCACCACCGAGCGGGACAGTCACTTTCCTGGTGAATGGGAACCCCATAAGTGGGACGGTTTCATATCAGACTACTGTTGCGTCGTCTTCGAATCCTTTCACGACTCTGGTTGCTTATTTCAATAGTTCGGCAGCAGCATTTCCCAGCGCAGGAACCTATAGCCTGACGGCGTCATACGCCGGAGATGGGAACTATTCCGGCGCGGCATCATCCGCGACTTCGGTAAAAGTGCAATATCCGACGCCCCGGATCTCCATGACCTCGAACGGAGTGACTGTTGCCGCCGGTACAAGCATTACGATTTCGGCCGCTGTCGACACCCAACTCAAGAATGCGCCGACTCCGACCGGTAGTGTGTCGTTTTACTACTACGGCTCATCGGCGCCACTTCCGGGAACGGTCACTTACTCTCCCACGACCGACGTGAACGGAAACGTGGTTCTCCAGGCGTCGCTGACGTTTATTCCACCGGCAGATATGAGTGTCGCTGCTCAATTCAATGGCGACGCCAGCTATCCTGCAGCCAGTGGCAGCGGACTGGAAGACATTTCCGTCAACGGCACTGACTTTTCGCTGATGTCTTCTCTTCCTTCGGTTAGTACAGCCCCAGGTGCGTCCGGCATGCAACAAATTTATGTGTTAGGACAGTTAAGTTTTGCGGGAACCGTCACTTTCTCTTCCACCTCCTGCTCCGGACTTCCTAAAGAAAGCACCTGCGCATTCAGCCCTTCAACCATGACGGCGCCGGGTTATATAAATCTCACTGTCAATACAACTGCCCCGCATTCGCTGGCTGCCATTCCGCAGCATCTCTCGGGCGAATTCTGGGCGTGCTCATTTGGTGTACCGTTCGCCGCGGTCCTTCTTGTCGATGTTCGCCGCCGTCGTTGGCCCATACTTCTGACTTTGGCCATTATGGCTTTTCTCCTCGTCGGAGTTGGCTGTGGTGGGGGGACAACCGGAGGAGGCGGTGGCGGAGGAGGTGGGAGCGATCCCGGCACGCCCAGCGGCAGCTACACCATCACGGTGACCGGCACCAGCGGCTCCGGCAGCAGCGCGATTAGTCACACAACGACGTTCACTTTAGTTGTTCAATGATCTCGGATATGAGCAAGGCAGGCGACCACACAGCGCCTGCCTTCCTCTCTTTGACCCTGCAGTTCATCCCCGCCCGGTAATGTGCCGGCAGATGTCGCGCGTGCAAATCGCGGAACTTCGTCCCGCTCGATCGCGTATCTAGGGATGACACGAGGGGATTCTGCGTCTCCGTGCTTCAGAGCGCACTCTCGTGCCGCTCGGTTATCATGAGCACAGGTACTCCCGCCGAAGATGCGCCTGCTCTTAGAAATTTGCCGCCAGACCCTTAGCACCCTTTGGGCGCACAAGCTGCGTTCGTTCCTCACCATGTTCGGAATCGCATGGGGAGTGGGCTCTTTGCTGCTGCTGGTGGGTTTGGGCGAAGGTTTCCGCTCCGGCAATAAAAAACAATTCAACGAGCTGGGCGAGAATGTGCTGTTCATCTGGGGCGGACGTGTTCCCGCCATGAACGGCAGTTTCACCAGCCTCCGCCAGTATTACCTCACCTATCGCGACTACAAAGACGTCGCCGCCGAGTGTCCTGATGTAAAGCTGGTCGCGCCGGTAATCTCGCGCAATGATGTTCGCGCGCTCAGCGATTATTTTCAGAGCAGCGGCCAGCTCATGGGAGTTCCGGCGTATTTCGATCAGATTCGCTATCTGCCGATTGAAGAAGGCCGCTGGCTGAATGATCTGGACATTGCGCAAAAACGCCCGGTGGTGGTCATCGGCGACGAAACCCGCCGCGTTCTTTTTCCCGGCTGGCCTTCCGTTGGTTCAACCATTCTGCTCAATGGCATCCGCTTTCAGGTGATCGGCACCCTGAAGCGCGTCGGGCATGGCGATAACAATACCCGCAATTTGCAGATGTTCATTCCGTTCTCAGTCATGCGCGAAAACTTTCCGCCATTGAATGTCGGCGAAGTCGATGACGCCGTCTCATTCTTCAACTACCAACCAAAGACTCGCAACCTGCATGAGGTGGCGAAAGAAGAAGTGCATAAGGTTATCGCCCGCAATCACGGATTCGATTACCGGAATCCCGACGCCTACGACGAATGGGACACCATTCGCACCGTGGATGCGATTGGCAAGATTTTTGATGCCATGAATCTTTTCCTCGGCAGCGTGGGGCTGGTAACTCTCGGTCTTGGCGCAATTGGGATCATCAATATCATGCTGGTCGCGGTTGCCGATCGCACTCGCGAAATTGGATTGCGCAAAGCTCTTGGGCGCAACCAACCGCAGCATCATGTTCCAATTTTTTGCGGAGGGCGCGTTCCTGACATTATTAAGCGGAGGGATCGGCATGGCTTGCGCCGCAGGATTCATGGCGCTGCTCGGAATGCTGCCGCAGCCGCAGGGCTTTGATACGCCGCGACTGGTGCCGCAGACCGCGGTTCTGGCAATTGTTTCGTTGGCCTTTGCAGGAATTGTTGCCGGGCTTTATCCCGCGCGCAAAGCGGCTTTGCTCGAACCGGTAGAAGCATTGCGAAGAGAATAGAGCAGGGAAGCAAAACAACCTATGAGCCGCGATATTTTTACCGAAGCTTACGGCGCCATGCGTCATGATCTGCGCAAAACCCTGCTCACTATGCTGGGAATGGCCTGGGGCATCGCCACCGTCGTGCTGCTTCTGGCGTACGGCGAGGGTTTTGGCCGCGCCATCGAAAATATTTGGGACGCCTTCGGCGCCACCGCCGTAGGAATTTATCCCGGGCGCACATCGCAGCAAGCCGGCGGTAATAAGGCCGGCACCGCGATCCGCTTCACCAATGACGACATGCAGGTGCTAGAGAACGTGGTGCCGCTCGCCAAACATTTCTCGCGTGTTGCCCAGATGGATTCGACCACCGTGCAGAACGGTTCGCGCACCTTCACCTTTGGAATTACCGGGGCGGACCCGTCCATAGGTAACATATGGGCGCTGAGCGTGGATGAAGGGCGCTGGCTTGACGAGGCCGACAATCTCAGTCATTCCTACAACGTGGTGCTTGGCTCAGAAGCCAAAGAAAAACTTTTCTCAGGCATGGACGCGGTCGGCCAGTCGATCCGCGTGAATGGGGTTACATTTCAGGTGGTGGGCGTGCTCAAGGCGCGAATGCAGGAGGCTGACGACGACGACAACCGCATCGTGTACGCTCCCTACAACTCCATGGACGCTTTGCGCGACAACCATTATCTCAGCGGAATGTGGCTGGATTCGATGGGCCTTGACCACAACAAGATGACCAAGAGTATTCGTGAGGCTCTGGCCGCACAACATGGCTTCAAGTCAAATGACGAGCGCGCGATTTTCGTCTTTGACGCGAAAAAGCAGCTTGAGCAATTCAACATCATCACCGTCGCACTAAAAGTGCTGCTGGCATTTATCGGAACCATTACGCTCGGCATCGGCGGCGTAGGACTCATGAACATGATGCTGGTCTCCGTCACTCAACGCACCCGCGAGATCGGAGTAGAGAAAGCCTTGGGCGCGCGCCGGAAAGATATTCTGTTTCAGTTTCTTGCCGAGGCTATGGTGATCACCGCGGTCGGCGGGCTGTGCGGAATTGTGCTTTCCTACATTGTTTCGCTTTCGGTGGGACGTCTCACGCTTTATAGCGCATTAGCCAAACACGCCGAAGCGGGTGATATACGTCTGATTGTCGCCCCTCAGGTCCTGCTGATCTCGACCATCATTCTCGCGATTGTCGGCGTGGTCAGCGGAATGTTTCCCGCATTTCGCGCGGCCAATCTGGATCCCATCGAAGCCTTGCGATACGAGTGAGAGATAACTGTTATCCATGTAGAGACAGCCGCCCTCGGCTGTCTGGTCGAGCATGCTCGACCTATAAGCAGAAATTACCTCTGCGGCATGAACGCTTTTAGGTTTTGACTGTCTCCAGAAACTGAGGCGTCTGGCGCGCCTTGACCAGCTGCTCAAATCCATACGCGATTTTCAGCAGTGCCGGCTCACTCCACGCTCGCCCGAAGAACGAAATGCCCACCGGCAATCCAAAAATAAATCCCGCCGGAACATTGATATTCGGATATCCCGCCACCGCTGCGGCATTCGAACTGCCGCCGCCGGCATGATCACCATCGATCAAATCAGTCAACCAAGCCGGGCCGCCGGTAGGCGCCACAATTGCATCAAGATGAAACTTGTCCATAAGCCCATCAATTCCGTGCTCGCGCGACAGGTTGTGGTTGGAAGCAAGCGCCTGAATGTATTCCTTGTTGGTCAGAGGACCTTTCTCCTGTGCTTTCAGGAATAAATCCTGCCCAAAATAAGGCATCTCTTTTTCTTTGTTCTGCTCGTTGAAGGCGATCAAGTCAGCCAAGTTGTGCACTCGCGCATCGGGCCGTGACGCCAGATAGCTATTCAAATCCGCCTTCAGTTCATACAGGAGCACCAGCAATTCCGTGTCGTCGAATTTTCCAAACGATTCCAGGTCCGCCGGATCAACAATCACTGCTCCTGCCGATTTCATTTCGTCGATCACATGATTCATCAGCGCATCGACCGAATCGCTGAACCCAAAATATTTTCGCGCCACGCCGATCCGCGCTCCCCGCAATCCATTGGGATCGAGAAACTGCGTGTAGTCCCTCTGCTTTTTCGCGTCGGCCTCGGCTGTGGCCGGATCTCGCGGATCCGATCCCGCCAGCGCCCCTAGCAGAATCGCTGCATCCCGCACGGTGCGCGCCATCGGCCCGGAGGTATCCTGACTATGCGAGATCGGGATAATCCCGGCGCGGCTGATCAAGCCCAACGTCGGCTTGATTCCCACAATCCCATTGGCGGATGAGGGGCAAACAATCGAGCCGTCAGTTTCGGTTCCCACTCCAACCGTGCACAAGTTCGCCGAGACCCCCGCTCCCGTCCCTGAACTTGATCCGCAGGGATTTCGATCGAGCGCGTAAGGATTGTGAGTCTGCCCGCCGCGGCCGCTCCATCCGCTGGTGGAATGGCTGGAGCGCATGTTTGCCCATTCGCTGAGATTGGTTTTTCCAAGAATTACCGCACCCGCCTCGCGCAACTTTTTCGCAACCGCCGAATCCTGCGACGGCTTCGATCCCACCAAGCGCCAACGAGCCGGCGGTTGTTTGCATGCGGTCGGCGGTGTCGATGTTGTCTTTGATCAGGACCGGAATGCCGTGCATGGGCCCGCGCACGCCTTTTGCCTTGCGCTCTTTGTCGAGCTCTGCCGCAATCGCTAGCGCATCTGGATTGACCTCGATCACCGCATTCAGGCCGGGGATGCTTTTCTGATTATCGATTTCGTCAATTCGCTGAAGGTAAGCCTCGGTCAAAGAGCGCGCAGAAATCTCACCGCTGGCCATGCGTTGTTGCAGCTCGCCAATGGTCGCTTCATCAAACTCGAACGGCTTGAGCGGTGCGGGCACCGGATCAGAAGCCGCTAGCACGCGGCCTGCTGTCAACGCGGGCACAAGCGCAGCCGATCCTGCGCCGAAGGCGGCACTCCGCATCAGACTTCTGCGTGAGATTCCTTTTCCTGTCACCTGCGCATGTAGTTTCGTTTCCCAATCGGCGCCTCCTGTCCACGCAAACGCGAACAGGAATTATAGTGTCTGCGTGCTCACGAAGTTTTGCGTGCTCCGTCCAATAATGCGGATAGGTATGTCTTCTTTAACTTCTGTTGCCGTGCCGCAATCGCGACCCTCGGACCTTTCAGAACTGCTACAATCGCAGGTTTGCCACCTGCTGCTCGGATGAATACGCCAGGCCACGTTAATCACATTTCGCATGAAGGAGTACTCATGAATCTCTTGAGGAAATCCCTTGTCCTCGGTTTAGTTTCCATATTCGCCTTCGCCGCGCTCGCTGTCGCGCAGGAAACTCAGGAAGGCCGACTGATGCGCTTTCCCGACATTTACAAGGATAAGGTGGTCTTCTTTTATGGCGGAGATTTGTGGCTGGCATCAACTTCCGGCGGCGTGGCGCGGCGCATCACTTCGGGCCAGGGTCGCGAACTGTTTCCGAAATTTTCTCCCGATGGCAAATGGATCGCCTTTACCGGCCAATACGATGGCAACTTCAACGTCTATGTGATGCCTGCCGAGGGCGGCCAGCCGAAGCAGCTGACTTTCTACCAGGGCGGCGCGCACCAGTTAAACGACCGCATGGGCATTCACGACGAGGTCGTTACCTGGACGCCCGACAGCAAGCGCATCGTCTTCCTCACTCGTCGCGACGCCTCCAACGGATGGACGAAGCGCCCCTTATACCGTCAGCGTTGAAGGCGGTTTACCCGCAGCCGCTTCCGATGGATCAGGGCGGACTGCTCTCCTATTCTCCCGACGGCTCGAAGGTCGCCTACAACGTTATCTTCCGCAACTTCCGCACCTGGAAGCGCTATACCGGCGGCCTGGCGCAGTGGATCACGATTTACGATCTGAAGAACAACACCAGTGAAGACGTGCCGCATACCGATTGGACCGACACTTTTCCGATGTGGCACGGCAATACCATTTATTTCACCTCCGACCGCGGATCCGATCATCATTTGAATCTTTATAGCTACGACGTGGGTTCCAAGCAGATCGAGCAGCTCACCCATTATGACGAGTGGGATGTAATGTGGCCGAGCCTGGGCCCGGATGCAATCGTCTTTCAGAACGCCGGCTATCTTTACACTTTTGATTTTCAGTCCAAGCAGCCGAAGAAGCTCGACATTCAACTGCCCGCTGACCGCACCGCAGCCATGAAGCACTGGGACAACGTCAGCCGGCTGATCACCGACTTCGACATCGCTCCTGATGGCAAACGCGCGGTATTTGCCGCTCGCGGAGACGTGTTCACCGTACCGGCAAAAGAGGGAAGCGTTCGCAATCTCACTCGCACTCCCGGCATCCGCGAGAAGGATGTTGCCTGGTCGCCGGATGGCCGATGGATCGCCTATGTCTCCGATCGCACCGGTGAAGATGAAATCTACATTTCGCCGCAGGATGGCCTGGGCAAGGAGCAGCAGATCACCAGCGGCTACAAGGGATTCAAATTCCCGCCGGTCTGGTCTCCCGACAGCAAGAAGATTGCCTGGGCAGATAAAGATGTCAACCTGTGGTGGATTGATATCGCCGACAAAAAGCCGGTGAAAGTCGATCACGACGAGTTCGCCGAGATCACAAATTACAACTGGTCGCCCGACAGTAAATGGCTGGCTTATGACAAGCAGGGCGAGAACAATTATGTCGTTCGTCTATCTGTATTCGTTGGCGGACTCGAAGTCGACGGCGATTACCACGCCGATGAACAACAGCTACAGCGGAATTTTCGACCCGGGCGGAAAATATCTTTACTATCTCTCCGATCGCGATTTCAACGAAGTTCTCGGCAATGTGGATTTCGAATTCGCCAATCCGAAAACCACGCGTGTGTACATCGTGACCCTCAGCAAAGACGAGGCCGTCGCCATTGGGTGTGCAGAGCGATGAGACCGAAGTAAAGAAGACCGAGCCGGCTCCGATGGCGATGGAGCAGGACGCCGCGACCGATCCCAAAGGGAAAAAGGCCTCCAAGAAAGATCAATCGAAAGATTCCGCAGACGAAGAAGATAAAGACAAAGACAAGGACAAAGACAAGAAGGAGAAACCGGTCGAAGTAAAGATCGATCTTGACGGCATCCAGAACCGGGTCATAGCGCTGCCCATGGATCCCGCGGTAATTCGAAGCTTCTCGGTCGCAAAGGGTTTCCTCTATTACTCGACAGTTCCCGCGCAAGGGCTTGATGGCCCGCTCCCCGGCGAAGGTCCAGCCGTACACGTCTACGATCTGAAAGAACGCAAAGAGAAGACCTTGATCGAGGGAGTCGAGCGCTTCGCTCTTTCCTTCGACGGCTCAAAGCTGCTCTACCAGGGCGAAGGCGGAAATCCGCGCACCGGGCACACCTACGGAATCATCGACGCTAAGCCGGCCGGTGAAGCCAAGAAAGTTGGCGACGGCGCTCTCAGCCTGAACGGCATGCGCGCAGAAATCGATCCTCCGCAGGAGTGGAAGGAAATCTACAACGAGGTCTGGCGGCAGGAGCGCGACTTACTTCTACGAACCCGAGATGAATGGCGTGGATTGGCAAAAAATTCACGACAAGTATGCCCAGCTTCTGCCCTTTGTTTCCGACCGCTACTCGCTGACCTACATCATGGGTGAGATGATCGGCGAGCTTTCCAACTCACATACCTATGTTGGCGGCGGCGACTATCCCGATCTTCATCCCGTAAATGTCGGCTTGCTCGGCGTGGACTACGAGCTCGACCAGGCGAGCGGGCGCTATCGTATCAAGAAAATTTATCCGGGAGAAAACTGGGACCCCGAACTGCGTTCCCCGCTGACCGAGCCCGGCATGAAGGTGAGCGAAGGCGATTACCTGATTGCCGTGAACGGACAGCAATTGCATGCTCCTCAGAATCCTTACGAATTGTTCGTAAATCTCGCGAATGAAACCGTGACTCTCAACGCGTCAACTCGAAACCCTCGGAAGATGGCGCGCACAATATCGTGGTCAAGCCAATCAACGACGAGTACAACCTGCGCGAGCTCAACATGATTACCACCAACCGCAAGAAGGTGGATGAGGCCACCGGCGGCAAAGTCGGTTATGTCTATCTGCCGGACATGGGCGCGCCCGGGCTGAACGCATTCGTCAAGCAATTCTTCCCGCAAATTCGCAAGCAGGGCCTGATCATCGACATCCGCTACAACGGCGGCGGCTTCGTCGACGAACTGATCTTCGAGCGCTTGCGTCGCATCCTGGCCGGAATGGATTCAGCGCGAAACTTTAAGAGCGGCACCGTGCCGCCGATTGTCTTCAACGGATCGATGGTCTGCCTTACCAATCACTACGCTGCATCTGATGGCGACATCTTCAGCTACATGTTCAAGTACTACAAGCTGGGGCCGCTCATCGGCGAGCGCACCTGGGGCGGCGTTCGCGGTATCCGCGGCGAAATTGATTTGATGGATGGTGGCTATATCACGCGTCCCGAGTTCGCCCGCTACAACAACTCAAAGCCAGTGGATCGTCGAGAATCACGGCGTGCAGCCGGACATCGTTGTCGAAAACCGTCCCGAGCAGGTGGTCAGCGGAAAGGACCCGCAACTCGATCGTTCGATTGAAGAAGTGATGAAGGCGATCCAGGCAAATCCGAAACAGCTTGCCCCGCGGCCACCGGCGCTGCCGCCGTATCCCGCCGGCCCGGGATAAGCACAGTCGAGTGCAGGGGCGGGCGTCCAACCCACCCCGGAAAGTACCATGGAGCGACGGGCGCCCTCGCCCGTCGAATTCCCATGTTGGCGAACGTTCATCAAATGGTTCCGGCCCCTTGGTCGTCCGACCTTCGTCTCATCTACTTACCGCCAAAAATCGTATAATTGTTCTTTCATGCCAAAATATTCGATCGTTATCCCCCTGCATAACGAGCAGGAAAATGTCACCGATCTCTACGACCGCCTGAAGGCGGTCATGGAGACCAGCGGCGACAGCTTCGAAATCGTGTTTGTTGACGATGGCTCGTCTGACGAAACCTTTCACCTGCTCCGCCAGATCGCGGCCGTAGACAGCCGGGTCACAGTGGTTCGCCTGCGCCGAAATTTCGGCCAGACCTCGGCTCTGGCCGCCGGCTTCGATCATGCGCGCGGCGAGTACATCATTGCCATGGATGGCGACCTGCAGCACGATCCCGCGGATATTCCCCTGTTCCTGGAAAAACTTTCCGAAGGCTATGACATCGTCAGCGGATGGCGCAAACAGCGCATCGATAATCTTATGGCTGCGCCGCATTCCATCGCGCTGCGCCAACTGGCTGATGGCGAAGTTGAGCGGCGTCGATATTCACGACTTCGGAACCACCTTTAAAGCCTATCGCCGCGACATTCTGGAGCAGGTTCCGCTTTACGGCGAGTTGCACCGCTTCATTCCGGCGCTTGGCTTCGTGGCATGGGGCTTCGATTTGCGAAGTGCCGATCCGCAACATCAATCGTGAACGCGGAGCCTCGCACTACGGCATCTCGCGCACCTTCCGCGTGTTCTTTGATCTCATCACCATCCGCTTCCTGCTGAAGTATCTCGGCCGTCCACTGCATTTTTTTGGCACCGTCGGAATGATGGGAGTCTTCGGCGGCGATCGGCAATCACGCGTGGCTGTTTGTCGAGAAGTTTCTGCACCACTCGCACGTCATGATGGAGCACGGCCCATTGATGATTTTCGCCGCCGTGCTGCTGCTGGCTGGATTGAATCTGCTGGCGATCGGACTGCTCGGCGAGTTGCAGGTTCGCCATTATCACGAGCCCACGCGTCGTGCCCCATATTCGCTCGATCGTGTTTTGCGCGCCCACAGCGAAGAACAAAGCGTACCGGAGTAGAGAATACCGTATGGCGCGGGCGCACTCGCCCGCGGGTTGCAAGGAGCAAGATTAACTGATCACTCGCGACCCAGCCGCTTAGAACGCTTCCTTATTCACCACGTACGGCATCTTCTTCACGTCGCCGCCGTAGTTCTTCTCCAGTACATCGATCAGCCCCTGCACGCATCGCCCAGCCATGCCTTTGTCCGGATCGGGCGACAGCCGCGTAATCTTCGCCGCGCTGGCGAAGTGCGGCATCAGTCTGCAGCGGTCTGCAATCGCCGGATCGCGCAACGGTGAATCCACGGGCAAAGGCTCTTGCTCGTAAACGTCGAGTGCGGCGCCCGCAATCCAATTCTCTTTAAGCGCCCGCGCCAGAGCAGCTTCATCGATCACCGGCCCCCGCGATGTATTCACCAGAAAATGCCGTCGGCTTCATCATGCGCAGAGTGCGCTCGTTGAATAAATGAAACGTTGGCGTGTCACTTTCTCCCTCGCGCAAAAGCGGTACGTGCACGCTGACGAAGTCTGCCAGCTTCAGCGCCTCGGCAAACGGAACATATTTGATCGATGTCTTTCTCTTTCTGAATGCCGCGCGCATAGCGCAGGTCCATCATCTCCTGAATCGCATTGATGTATTGATGGTTCTCATACGCCGGGTCGTAGCAGAGAAAGTTCATATCAAAACCGGCGCACTTCTTGATCATCGCCAAGCCAGATTCTGCCGGTGCCAATAATAGCGATTGTCTTGCCGGTGACCTCGTCTCCTAGAAACGGCAAATACGGATGCCAGAATCCCCATTGGTTCTCCCGCGTCAGGTGCTCCGCTGGCCACATCCTGCGCGCCAAAACTACCCAGCATGAAGAAGGCAAACTCAGCCGTGGCTTCGGTGAGGACATCGGCGGTGTGGGTAAACGGAACTCCGTATCTGTTGGCATCCGCGCGATTGATATTGTCGAACCCGACCGCAAATTGGGCCACAACCTTGAGCGATCCCTTGCCGGCTTCGAAAACTTCCGCGTTAATCTGATCGCGGAGCGTTGTAATCAAGCCGTCGATCCCCGAGCGCACTTTCTCGAGAATCAGAAATTTCGGCGGCGCTTTTGGGTCAGGGTAGACTTCCAGTTGGTAACCCGCGCTCCCGAAGAATATTCAAGGCGGGTCCGATGTCGCAGGTCGCAAAAACGCGAAACTTGTCAGTCATTGAGTAAGAACTGATCTCTGAAAAAAGGGTTCCTTAGTGAACCTTAGTGTCCTTTGTGGTTAATGATCCAGTCGGTGGAACAATCCACCGGAGAAAGTGGTTGCCGTTCCTGGCGGTTAAGCCTTTGAAATCCAGCCATCGACTCTTTCCAGCGCTTTGCTCAAGTTCTCCATCGAATTTGCAATGCTGAAGCGCAAATATCCTTCCCCGAACTCGCCGAACGAAGTCCCCGAAAGGCAAGCCACACCGGCTTCTTCGAGTAGGGCATCAGCCAGAGGCTTTGATTTCCACCCCGTGGCCGTGATATTTGGGAACACATAAAATGCGCCTTTTGGCATGCGGCAAGAAAAGCCTTTAATGCGATTCAGTCCCGCGACGAACATGTCCCGGCGCCGCTGAAATTCTTCGCGCATGTGATCGACCGAGTTCTGGTCGCCGCGCAGCGCTTCGATTCCAGCAACCTGCGAGAAACTCGCCGTGCAGGAATTCGAGTTGGTCATCAACCTCGAGACCTGCGTTGCAAGATCGGGACGCATCACCCCATATCCCATGCGCCAACCCGTCATGGCATAAGCCTTCGAAAAACCGTCGAGCAGAATTGTCCGCTCTTTAAATCCCGGCTCGGCCATAATCGAATGATGAGCGCCATCAAAAATCAAGCGGCTATAAATCTCGTCGGATAAAACGAAAATATTGCGGTCGCCGACGGCCTGCGCAATCTGCTCGATGTCGCGTTTGTTGAGCACACCGCCGGTAGGATTGTGCGGCGAGTTGATGATGATCATCCGGGTCCGGTCAGTGATCAGCTTTTCGAGTTCGCTCACGTCCAGACGAAAATCTCTTTCCTCACGCAACCGGATTGGTACTCCACGTCCGCCGACGTAATTAATCATCGACTCGTAAATTGGAAAGCCGGGGTTGGGGTAGATGACTTCGTCGCCTTCATCGATCAGCGCAAGAATAGAAAAGAAGATGATGGGCTTTCCACCGGGAACCACCACGACCTCTTCCGGTCGCACCCCAACGCCACGACTCTGGCTGACTTCATCCGCGATCGCTTTACGCAGGTCGGGCAGTCCGGCCGACGGGCCATAGTGGGTCCAGCCGGCGTTCAGAGCGCTCACCGCAGACTGAATTATGTTTTCTGGAGTGTCAAAATCAGGCTCGCCGATTTCCAGATGAATTATGTCTTTGCCCTGGCGCTCCAACTCCCGCGCACGATTCAGAACTTCAAAAGCCGTCTCCGTTCCGAGCCTCGACATGCGTCTGGCTAACCGCAAATCGAACTGGACAGCATTGGACATAGGGCAAAACGGATTATTGTACTACCGCAGAAGAGGAATAAGTAAAATCGGTCGAGTGAGAGTTTCTGGGTTTTCCGTTAGCTCATATTCTCGAAAATCCCCGCCGCCCCCATGCCGCCACCCACGCACATGGTGACCAATCCATACTTCGCGTTTCGCCGCTGCATTTCGCGAATAATGGTTGCAGTCAGTTTCGCTCCGGTGCAGCCTAGCGGATGCCCCAGCGCGACCGCGCCTCCATTAGGATTGACGCGTTCGGGATCCAGCCCGGCTTCCTGAATCACCGCCAACGATTGCGCCGCGAAAGCCTCGTTCAACTCGATGACGTCAATCTGAGACAACTTCAATCCGGCAAGCTTCAATGCCTTTGGAATCGCGAACACCGGTCCCAGCCCCATTTCTTCCGGCTTGTATCCGGCAGTAGCAAAAGCCACGAAACGCGCCAGTGGCCTGATTCCCAAAGCCCGCGCCCGCTCCGCAGACATAACGACAGCCGCTGCCGCGCCGTCAGACATCTGCGACGAATTGCCGGCAGTGACCGTGCCTTTGACGTGAAACGCAGGTTTCAGCGACGCCAACGCCTCGAGCGAAGTGTCGGCCCGCGGCCCCTCGTCAACTTTAAAAACCATCTCTTGTCGCTTCGGCTTGGACCCATTGGGGACGGTGAAGCTCACCGCCACCGGCACCGTCTCTTCATCAAACTTACCCGCTTGAATCGCCGCCATCGCCTTCTGATGACTGCGCAGAGAAAACTGGTCGGCGGCCTCCCGAGTGATTCCAAACCTGCTGGCAAGCCGCTCCGCCGTCAATCCCATGGAAAGATAAGCATCAGGATAGTGTTCCACCAGCCATGGGTTAGGCGAGATTTTGTTCCCGCCCATCGGGATCATGCTCATCGATTCAGTTCCGCCGGCAACCATCACTTCGGCCGCGCCGGCCATAATCCGCTCCGCCGCATTCGCGATTGCCTGCAACCCCGAAGAACAGAACCGATTGATAGTGATCGCCGAAGTTTCGACCGGCAATCCTGCGCGCAGGGAAGCGATGCGCGCCACGTTCATGCCTTGCTCAGCTTCAGGCATGGCGCAGCCGAGAATTACATCTTCAATTTCTTTTGGATCCAGTTGAGGAATGCGATCGAGCGCACCCTTTATCGCCACCGCCGCCAGTTCGTCTGGCCGGGTAGATCTCAAAGTGCCTTTGAAAGCGCGGCCTATCGGGGTACGCACGGATGAAACAATTACCGCTTCTCGCATGATGATTTCATACCTCGCGGCCAGGCGAGCAGCATTCGGCGCGGCCACTATCTATATTATGACTGGACCTAATCTTCATTCGACTCGTCAAAAATCTTCTGTTCCGTGGCAATCGGCTGTTCGCGGTCAAAAGAAAACCGAATGCTGTTAAATCTGTCCAGTTCCTCGAACCACTTTTCCACTTTCGAGCTTAGCTCATTATTATTCTTAACTTCGTTGGCATCTTCCACGAAAGTTTAGGTTCCATTGCCATAGGTCGCGATCCCTTGCTGCACCATATACAACAGCCTTTGCGCCCGTGATCCCCAATCGCTGGTTCCTGCCTGGGTAATCGCTTTCTGCGCATCTGCGAGTGCATGGCCTCGGGCCTCGTCTGATTTCTTTTCCTGATCTTCAGCTTTGTAAATCTCGATCAGCGCCGACCAGCGATACGCGGCACGGTATAAGGCCTCCGCTACCGCCGGCGATTGCGGATATTGCTTGGCGTAGTTCTCATAAATTTCCGCTTCTTTTTGCGGACACCTCGATTGCCCTTGCCAATCTCCGCATAGCTTATTGTCGATCATCTGGTAAGCCGCCAGATAGGCCCATTTTGTGCCTGGGAACTTCTTCATTACCTTCTTGAAATAATCTTCGTTCATTCCTTTGCGCAGATAAGCATCCTGTTCTTTCGCTGAGGGCAATGACATCACATCAATTTTTTCGATCTGCCAGCGAATATCGGCCGAACGGTACATCCCTTCTGCCGCCAATGGAGACTGCGGAAAAAGCTCCGCTACCTCGCCATAGAGCCGCATGGCGTCCTGCGCAGCATAACGGCGTCCATTCCGCTGGCTGGCCTGGTCTTCGGAATCGACCGACTCGCCAAACAAAATCTTGTCTCCATCTGGAGTGGTCGACTGGATCAGTCCCTTGGTCTGCATCCATCCGGTGACGATGCGCTCTTCGGTAAGATTCGCTTCTACTTTGACCCAGTCTCCGCTGGTTTCGAGAATTACCAGCTCACGCCCGCGGTCCACATCCGCAAGTTTTGCCGATGAGGCGTCTGGAGAGAGGTAAATCGCTGCCACTCGGATCGAGGCCGCGCGCACGACATCAGCCCATGCGGGCAGCGAACTGAACCAGAGCAGGGCAGAGACTGACAACGCCAGACAGCACGGCTTTGCCGACACCTTAGCGGCGGGAAATAAGCGCAGCCTTCTCTGACTGGATTGCTTTTTTGAGTAACTCAGGATCGACATTTCCTCCACTGATAACCGCTACCGTATGGTTAGATGCAGGCAGAGTGTCACGGTGAAACAGCCATGCGGCCGGGGCCACCGCGCCGCTCGGTTCGGCCACGGTTTTTGGGTTTTCCGCCAGGATTCTTACCGTCTGAAGAATATCTTCTTCGCTGACCGTAACCACGTCATCCACATAGCGGCGAATATGCTCGAAGGTCAAGGTTCCCACATACTGAGAACGCAGACCGTCGGCGCTGGTGGATAAAACCTGCTCCGGCGGGAATCTCACAATTTCTCCTGCACGGAAGCTGGCTTGGGCATCAGCAGCCAACTCCGGTTCCACTCCAATGACTTTTGCATTTGGCTTAACCGACTTAATGGCGGTCGAGATCCCGCTGATCAACCCGCCTCCGCCGATCGGAACCAGCACCAGGTCAACCTGGGGCAAATCCTCCAAAATCTCAAGCCCTGCAGTGCCTTGTCCGGCAATAATTTTCTCGTCATCGTAAGGAGGGATGATGATGTACCCGTGTTGCGCTGCCAGTTCCTCCGCTTTCTCTTGCCGCTCAACCCCGCTCGGCCCCACAAAAACAACCTCCGCGCCCAGCGCAGCCGTCGCTTCGCGCTTGATGGCTGGAGCATTGCGCGGCATGACAATCACCGCCTTTGTCGCCAGAGCTCGCGCCGCATATGCCACCCCCTGCGCATGATTTCCGCTTGAGTATGTGATGACACCGCGGGAGCGTTCTTCGCCAGTGAGTGATGCGATCTTGTTGTAAGCCCCGCGCAATTTAAATGCGCCGATGGGCTGCAGATTTTCGGGCTTGAGAAAAAGCTTGCCGCCGTTCCACTCCAGGGGAATTAGAGGGGTCCGAACCGTGATCCCGTCTAATCGGGCGCGCGCTTCACGAATGTCGTCGAGGGTAACGATTTTGCGCTCCAGGTTAAAACCAACGCCGCAAACTGCTTCGGTTCGTAGACCTTCCGGCCCTTTGTAATTGACGCGTTTGTTTTTAGATTTCCAGGATCACCGGCATGATGAGTGGCCGCTTCTGCGTCTGCTTGGAAATATATCGCTTCAAATCCGCGCGGATCTTTTCCTTAATCACGCCATAATCGGCGCGCTCTTCTTCGCTCGATTGTCCCAGAGTCTGTACAACAATATTGCGGACCTCCTGCATGAAGCCGTTTTCGCCTGCCGAGAATCCGCGAGTGACAATCTCCGGGGAAATCTCAACTTTGCCGGTCAGTTTATTAATCGCAATAATCGGCAGCACGAACCCGTCTTCGCTCAAATGGCGCCGGTCCTTGATTACCAAATCTTCCACCACGTCCGCGCGAGATCCCGAATCAATGCAGATGCGCCCCACATTGACCCGTCCTGCTTTGCGCGCACCGTGTTCATCGAACTCCAGCACATCGCCGCTCTCGATCAGCATCACATTTCCCACCGAACCGTGCATCGATGCCGCGAGTTCAGCGTGTAATTTCAATTGCCGGTACTCTCCATGTATCGGAATGAAATACTTCGGCTTCACCAGATTGATGATCAGCTTGAGCTCTTCCTGGCTGGCATGTCCGCTCACGTGAATGGGAGGATTAGAGCCGTCCTCATAAATCACGTGCGCTTCGCGGCGGAACAGATGGTCGATCATGCGATAAATCGCCTTCTCGTTGCCGGGAATGATCCGCGACGAAAGCACTACGGTGTCATCTTTTTCGATCTTGGCGTGCTTGTGATTGTCGACCGCCGCGCGGGAGAGCGCGGACATCGGTTCGCCCTGGGTGCCGCTGATCAACACGCACATTTTTTCCGGGGGAAAGTTTTTTATCTCTCCCGGATGCACCAGCAATCCATCCGGAATCTCGATGTAACCCAGATCTTCCGCGATCTCGGAAGAACTGTTCATCGAGCGGCCGACGAACGCGACCTTCCTTCCATGTTCCCAAGCCAGTTCAACCGCAAGCTTGATGCGGTGAATCGATGACGAGAAGCAGGAAATGAATAATCGGCGCTGCGTTCGCGCAAACACTTCCTCGAACTTGCGTCTAACGGCGCGCTCGCTCGGCGTGTAACCTCGACGCTCCACGTTCGTCGAATCCTGCAGCAGCGCCAGCACGCCCTCCTTACCGTACTCGGCAAAGGCGTGCAGATCGAAAAGCCGATTATCAGTTGGCGTGGGGTCGACCTTGAAATCGCCAGTATGAATCACGACTCCCAGCGGCGTATGTATCGCCAGCGAAACGCAATCCACAAGGCTGTGCGTTACCTGTATGGGATGGATGGTGAAAGGTCCGACCTTCACCCGCTCGCCGGGACGAATCTCCCTTAAGTCTGCATTGTCCAGAAGCCCGTGTTCATCCAGTTTGTCTTCTACGTAGGCTAGCGTGAACTCGGTGCCCCACACCGGCACATTGAGTTCTGACAGCACCCACGGCAGTGCGCCAATGTGGTCTTCATGCCCATGTGTAAGCACGATTCCACGGACCCGCTGTCGATTCTCCAACAGGTAAGTGATGTCTGGAACAACGATGTCCACGCCCAGCAGTTCAGCCTCAGGAAACATTAATCCGGCGTCGACGACAAGAATGTCGTCTCCCCAACGAATCGCCATGCAATTCATGCCGAATTCGCCGAGGCCGCCAAGCGGCACTAAATGGAGTTTTCCGGTGGGCATTAAGGACTTAATGATCGTAGCATAGGCAGCTGATCGGCCTGGCTCTCCAGAAGCGCTCACTACGATTGCAAATTCCGGATTGTTTTCTGCATCTTATGTTGGTTAGAATTTATTGCGCAAAGGGGAACTCCAGCCCAGGAGGGAACCATGAGGGCCCTGCCTCTGTTAATCCTGCTTCTTGCTCCTTGCGCCATCGCTGCGTTCGCCTCCGATCAGGAAAAAGCCGAAAAGCAAATCAGGATGATGACTGCGCTTTCGCGGGATGAAACCGTCCGCTCCATAGTGAGCCAGACTCTTGCCGATGCGTTTAAGGTTCCCAGATCTCAGCTGCTGGCTGAACGCCGGTCGCTGGGATTGAACTATGGCGCCCTTTTTCTCGTCCACGAGTTGGCAACGACAGGCTCGGATATAAAAAAAATAGAGGACCGGTTGCGCAATAAGGAACTCCCGTTCGCGATCGCAAGTTCCTCAACCACCGATTGGAAGCGTATTCAATCGGACGCAAAGCGGATGAATGATCGCATTAACAAAGGCATCTACAACTATTTTCTTCACGCGGAGGGTGCAAAACGGCGCGACTTGGCTGATCACTATGTGCCCACGCTTGATCTGATCCGTGCCGATGCAGAGTCCACTCCGGATGAGATCCAGAGAGCCTCGGCAGACTACATGTTCTGGCGAAACCTTGCCGCCCCGAAAAATATCGGCCAGGTCGATACCACGAATGTTGCGGTGGAGAATTACAACAAAGGGCGCGACGCGGCTGAAATGACTCACGGTGGTACAACCCCCTCAAGTCCCATCCAGTAAAATGTAAGCGTGCAAACTTCTAACGGCACCATGTCTGCTCCCAAATCCTGGCTTCGGCGCCGCATTGAAAAAGCTCTCACCGCCGCGTTAATGCGTGCCTATAAGACTGTGAGGGTTGAACCCGACCGTTTTCTTCTCGAACTGAGGGCTAATCACGGTCTCGCGGTCGGCAGCTTTCAGGGCATGTATTCCGTGGACATCGCAGTCCTGGACCAGCTTTCACGAAGCGTCATCCACAGCGCTATGAAGCTTTCTGCCGCGGAGGGAGCGGGTTTCGGCATCGGCGGATTGCTGACCATCGTTCCCGACTTCAGTATTCTGGCCGGCATTACTATGCGAATGATTCAGAAGCTCAGTTTGATTTACGGTTACGAATACAACACTGAAGATGAAGTGACGGAGCTATGGATCGCCGCTGCCAGCGCCGCCGGCGTCGACTTGAGCCGCGACCTCCTGGAGAAGAATGTTGTGAACCGTCTCATTCCACGCATCATTCAGCAAATTGCCGCGAAAGCCAGTACCGAATTTGTCGAGAAATGGTCGGGCAGGGTGATTCCGGTTGCCAGTTCGCTCATCGGCGGAGTGCTGAATTATTATTTCGTGCGCGGCTGGGGGCAACGGGCCCAGGCCCATTTTCGCAACAAGCATCTCGAAGCCCGTCAGCGAATGCATCATGCGACGCTCGCAAGCGCCCATTCTGACGCCATCAAATAGTGGAATGGCCATCAGCGGAGCTGTCCCCGGTTTATCTTTTTGACATTAAAGATCGCCACTTTCGTTTTGCTCTGCATCGTTTCTCTTCCGGCTGCCGCCCAGCAGATAACCGTTGCGGCAGCTGCAGATCTACGCTCTGCGCTGGATGAAATCGGCAGGCACTTTGAAGCCGAAAGCCCAACCCATCTCAGACTTATCTACGGCGCGTCGGGAAACCTCTTCCAGCAAATTCAGAACGGCGCCCCTTTTGACATTTTTTTCTCCGCCAATGCCGACTACCCAAGAAAACTTGAGGCCGCTGAACTCGCTGTGCCCGGCTCATATTACGTTTACGCTCTCGGGCATCTCGTCCTGTTTACTTCTTCATCATCTTCGCTGGATCTAAATTCGGAGCTTAAAGTGTTACTTGATCCTGCAGTGAGGCGCATCGCCATTGCGGATCCTGCTCACGCTCCATATGGGCAGGCTGCAGTTGCAGCGCTAAAGTCCCAGAATTTGTACGACCAGGTTTCCCGCAAAATAGTGGTGGGGGAAAACGTTTCGCAGGCCGCCTCTTTTGTGATTTCCGGCGCGGCCGACATAGGCATCGTGGCTAAGTCGTTGGCTGTCCTGCCCTCTCATGGCGCTCAAACTCGCTTCATCGAAATTCCTGCCAGTGACTATCCTGCGATACAACAGGCTTGTGTCATTTTGAAATCGTCAAAGCAACAATTACTCGCGCGACGTTTCCTCACCTACCTGCAAGGCCCCGAGGCTTCCAAGATATTGCAGAGCTATGGTTTCGAGATTCCCTCCGCCAACACGCGGTAGTTTGTACGGAACTCAATCGCCAGAAGTACTAACAAACACCTACGAAATTTGTACTTAAATCCAGCAATTCTCTTTCTGAGAAACCCGGGCTATGTGCTTCATTCGGTTATTTGGCACTTGTCATGCTTTCTGTTTAGCGCTGAAGGGAGCACAGGCCATGAGCACTAGCACACATGACGAACGCTGGAGGGAGTTGTGCGCAGCTATTGTGGACGAACCGAATTCCCAGCGATTGATGGAGCTGGTGAACAAACTGAATCGCATTCTGGAGGAAAGGGAATCGCTTCTAAATCGACGATCCGAAAGGAATGGCGAATAGTCTGCCGGAATAGCGAATAATCTGATGCTCTTCACCCTGGCCGTCGTGCGTAAACTACAACCAGCCTTTCGTCCTGGCGATGCGCGAGGCTTCCACGCGGTTCGCGGCGCCAAGTTTGCTCATCGCTTCTGACAAATAATTCCGTACCGTGCCTTCGGACAGGCTGAGCTTCTCGGCAATATCAATGCTCGCCATCCCATCCCCCGCCAGCCGGAGCACCTGACGCTCACGATCGGTCAGCGGATCGGCTTCTACCCAGGCCTCTGCCGCAAGTTCGGGATCGATTACCCGTAACCCGCTGTGTACCCGCCGCACCGCGTCGGCCAGCTTTTCCGCCGCCATATCTTTTAAAAGATAACCGGATGCCCCCGCCTCCAGAGCGCGACGTAAATATCCGGCACGCGCGAATGTCGTGAGGATAATGGTCCTGGTAGTGCGCGTGTTTGCGCTTAAGTTCAGCCGCGACGTCGAGCCCGCTCATCTCTGGCATTTCAATGTCGGTGAGAAAAATATCGGGCTTCTGCAGCAGCACGGCGGTCGAGCGCCTCGGCTCCATTACGCGCGCGCGCCACCACCGCGATGTCGCCTTCGATTTCCAGCAACGTCGCCAGTGCGCCCAGCACCATGCCCTGATCTTCCGCAATTGCAACGCGGATATTTTTTCGCCCACTTTTAGCCAAGGGATTCAATGTTTCGAATCCCTCAAAGGAAATTCGAAAGTCAGCTTGGTTCCGGCCGACGTTTTCTGCCTGAAGGTTCCGCCCAACGCTTCGACTCGTTCCCGCATTCCCCGGATTCCGTTTCCTTCACCTCGCAACCTCCGCAGCCCATCGTCCTGAACTTCGAGAATGAAGTTGCCATTATTTCGGGCCAGCCGCAGAGAACAGTGCCGCGCGCCCGCATGCCGCACCACATTGGTTACTGCCTCCCGCATGATCAAGGCGGCAACGCTTTCCTGCGCTGGGGTTAGGGGAACATCCGCGGATTCCGTCTTGACTTCAACTCCCGCGCTTTCCAGGGTGGCCTGCGCTCTCTCCATTTCCTCGCTCAACTTGTAACTGCTGTAACCGCGCAGCGTGTTACGAATCTCGGCCATCGCATCACGTGAAACTTTCTCAATATCCGCAATTTCGCTTCTTGCCTTCACCAGATCCTTATCCAGAAGTTTCCCCGCCAGAGTGGATTTCACGCTGATCAGCGTCAGCGAATGCCCCAGAACGTCGTGCAGATCGCGCGCAATCCGCTCACGTTCCGCGACCTTAGCCAGATGCTCGATCTCTTCGTGCGCCATCCGCAGCTTGTGGTCAGCGCGATTATTCACCGCGAAAGTGGATATTAGATAAGCCCACTCCCAGAGCAACGACTAACGATGTTACCCAGAATCCTGTAGGCGCATGAAACACCGTTGCATCGATGGCGATCGCGGAGGCCAGATCCCCCGAGAGCGATAAGCGCATTCCGGGGCCGCTCAAAAATCCATGGGATGAACGACGGCAGTAAAAATAATGAAGACTGAGGAACCATTATTAACCTTGGCCAGCCCAAAACCCATTCCCGCCATCCCGAGCAGAAGCAAATAATTAATCGGCGCTCTCACCCAGAAAATTCCAAAGTAAAGAGCCAGGAATGCCAGAACTTCAACGTTGGCCAGGAGCAACGATCCCCAGCTGGATGTTCAAGGAAAGGCTGGACGTAAAAAAATACCAGAAATATCAGCCAGGCAAATGGCGCCCATCCATGATCGCGGTTATTGGGAAGCAATCTCATCGTTTCCGCCTATATTCTACGCTGGCGTTCTTTGGCGTGCCGCAGTGCAACCATCGCGCCGGCGATCGAAAGCAGGCACAATCAATGCCAGCAAATCCAGTCGTCTATCCGTCGCCAACACCACCACCGCCGCCAAGATCAAAAACAATGTTGTAAAATTTGATTTCATGACCTTTCCTCAGCCGTTGGCTTTTTGGTCCCGCTGATGTCCAGCCCACGCGATTCCCAGGCAGATCATCGCGAAGCCGGCCAACGCTTCCCAGTGCGACCGTGCCGATCCGCCATTGGCCGCGCCTACCTGCTGCAACGCCAGCTGCGATAAATGAAAGGGCGGCAATACGATCGCGATCTTCTGAACGAATTTCGGCAAAAACATAAACGGAATCCATAATCCCGAGCAGAATGACATCGGCAGGTAGAAGACGTTGATGAACGCCGGTGCCGATGTAGGCCCGGCAAAATATCCGATCGCCAGTCCCATGGCGCAGAAGGGAAGTGCTCCCGCAACCAGCGTCAGCAACAGCTTTGCCGTAACCATAGGCGCGAGATGGACTCCGCCAAACACCGTTCCCAGAATCAGCAACAGCACGACATCGGCTGCGCTGAAGATCATGCTCATCACGACCTTGGCCAGAAAATACGCAAAAGGCGGCATGGGGGTAGCTTTCTTTACCTGCAGCCACCCGAAGCCGCGCTCACTCGCGAGCCCTGCAGCCGTGCCAAAAAGTGACGCACCCATCACGCCGAAGGTTCCGTACGCAGCGATCAGATAAGTTGTGGTGCTGATGTTGCCAATGTTCTGCCGGCCCATGATCAGCCCGAACAACACATAAAACATGACCGGGAACACAATCGTCGAAACCGAGTACATGGGAAGACGCAAGTTCTTCAGAAATTCGTACTTCGTCTCCTTAAAACAAATGCTGAGCACGTTCGGTCTCATTAGGTTTGGAGCCGCACTGATTGCGCTAGTTGCCATGATTTCCTCCAGAGTTCGTTTTATCTTGCGTAAGTGCAAGGAACGCATCTTCCAATCCCGCTCCCGCAACTTCGATCCCAGAAACTTCCAGATCTCGACTCAATAGCTCGCGCAAAACATCTTCGGCGCGCGAAGTATGAATCACCATCGCCCCGCGGTCTTCGTGAACATCCATGACGCCAGCGAATTCTCGTACTCGCGCGGCGCTAAGCCGGGTTGAAGCACCGAATCTTCTTGCCCGCGGTTCGCGCCTTAATTTGCTGTCGGGGTGCCCTGCGCAATCATCGATCCCTTATTGATCACCACCACCCGGTCTGCCAGCGCATCGGCCTCTTCCAGATAATGCGTAGTCAGGACTACCGTCTTGCCGAGCCCAAGCAGTTGCCGGATCTCGTCCCAAAGCAGGTGGCGCGCTTCGACGTCGAGCCCAACTGTCGGTTCGTCGAGGAACAGCAAATCGGGATTGCCGCAGATCGCAAGCGCAAACAGCACCCGCTGCTTCTGCCCGCCAGACAGATCGCCAAACTTACGGTCCCGCAAATTCTCAATTCCAGCGATGCCAAGGGTCTGCTCCATCGGCAGCGGGGCCGCGTAATAGGAAGAGAACAAGTCGATGTGTTCGCGGACCTTCAGCGATTCCGGAACCCGTCCCACCTGCAGCATTGCGCCAATGCGCAAATGGGTCGCCAGGAGGGTAGGATCGCCGCCAAACACCGAAACTCGCCCTGAGGTTGGCCGTGCTAAACCCAGCAGCAGCCTGATCGCAGTTGTTTTGCCGGCCCCGTTCGGCCCCAGCACGGCGGTCAGTTCCCCGGCTCGCACCTCCATGCTGAAGTTTTTCAGCGCTTGCACCGCTCCGTAGTTTTTGCTCACCTGTTCTAGTCGTGGCTGCCTGCTTGCTGTCCCATCGCGCTCTTCGCTGGAAATGCTTGCACCGTTGCCATTGCCGGTTCCTTTCCGATTACAACCTCATCATGCGAAAATCGCGGTTCCACCGCCAGTGCGGATCATCACCGCCGTCGCCTGACAAATGTCAGCCGCGCAATCGCGTATAATTGCGAACTTTTGGAGCCGCTTCGCAGATGAAAATTCGCCCCGGCGTGGAACTTGCCTATCTGACTGACGTCGGATGCCAACGCCAAAATAATGAAGACAGCTTACGGCTACTGGGAACCAGCCGACGACGCTCAGTTCGCGGCAATGGGCCGGCTCGCCATCATGGCAGACGGCATGGGTGGCTATGAGGGCGGACAGATTGCCAGCCGCGCTGCGGTCGAGGTCTTTACCGAAAGCTACGCAGCTTCGAGTGACCCGGACCCCCAACAACGCCTGCTTGATGCTCTGAATCGACGCGCACCAGCAGCATTCAGCAGAAGGCCAAGGCAGATCCGCAGCCTGCATTCGATGGGCACCACTTGTACGGCGCTCGCCCTGGTGGATGATCGACTCTATTTTGTCCACGTGGGGACAGCCGGCTATATCTGCTTCGGGATAGGAAGCTTCGAGGCGCTCACCCACGATCACACCCTTATCGCTCGCCTGCTCGAAAACGGTCTGATCCGGCCCGACCAGGCCCAGGATCATCCGCAAAAAAACGTCCTGACTTCCGCCTTGGGTGTCGGCGGATGAGATGGAAATCGACTCTCCCGCTGCGCCATTGCCGGTTCTCAAAGGCGACATTCTGATGATGTGCACCGACGGACTATGGGGTCAGATGAATTCGCGTGAGATAGAACAAGCCCTCGCGTCACAACCTCCGGAAGCGGCGTGCCGCGCCCTGGTTCAGCTCGCGAAAGAGCGCGGCGGCCCCGACAACATCACGCTACAAATCCTTCGCGTGATCTGATCAACAAGAAAAGTTTTCCGCATCTGGATTGCAAAACTTTGCAAGTCTCGACGCTTCCGGGATTGGAATGTTGGGTTCGCGCTCCGGCCAGAATGCGTTTTTGGCGGGAAGAAGAATGGCAATTGATCTTGCTATGTCCCTAATGTCTATTAACTACATAGGGATTATGGTATAGTTTCGCTATGAAAATCTCCCAGAAGGGCCTTTACGCACTGCAGGCCATGATGATGCTGGCCCGTCATCACAATCAGGGCGCGATTCGCATTCGCGACATCGCCTACGAAGAAGAGCTGCCGGAGAAATTTCTCGAACTGATCCTGCTCGAGCTCAAAAATGCGCGCATGGTGGAAAGCGCTCGCGGCGCCAAGGGTGGCTACCAGCTTCAGGCGGCCACCATCTGAGATTCACCTCAGCGAGATCATCCGCCTGATCGACGGTCCGCTTGCGCCCTTCGGCGACGCCGATCAACTGCGCAGCCTGATCGATCGCGACGCCGCCCATCGCGCCCTTTACCAGGTTTTTCTCGACGTCCGCGACGCCGCCGCCAAAATTCTCGAGAGCACGACCATCGCCGATATCGCAGATCCGTCGCCATCTCCGCGTCACAAACGCCGCAAGAAGAATGAGGCCACTTTATTGCCCATGGTGGTGCACGGCAATGTCCATCGGACCGACAAATGAGAATTCAGAACGCTGATCTGTGTTCGCTTTGAATTTCTGTCATCCCGGTCGCGCTTAATGCGCAGACCACTGTCATCCGTGTCGGCGCTTTCCCGAACGTTACCCATGCCCAGCCGATGATCGGCAAAGCCAATGGCTGGTTCGAAAAGGCCATGGGGCCGGGCGTAAAGATCGAGTGGCACAGTTTCAACGCTGGCCCATCGGCGATCGAGGCCCTCTTCGCCGGTGCCATCGACATGACCTATGTCGGCCCGAATCCAGCGATTAATGGCTATCTTCGTTCTAACGGGGATGCACTTCGCATCATCGCGGGCGCAACCAGCGGCGGCGCAGCTCTGGTGGTGAGGGGAGATTCTGGCATCAACAAGCCTCAGGATTTTCACGGCAAGCGCATCGCGTCACCGCAAATGGGCAACACTCAGGATGTCGCGCTTCGCGCCTGGTTGAAATCGCAAGGGCTGAAAACTCGCGACAAAGGTGGCGACGTGACCGTCATGCCGATCGCCAACCCCGACCAGCTCACATTATTTCTGAAGAAAGAAATTGACGCCGCCTGGGCGCCCGAACCCTGGGCCTCCCGCCTGGTACACGATGCGGGCGGAAGGATCTTTCTCGATGAGCGCACGCTTTGGCCACAGGGCCAGTTTCTGACCACCGAATTAGTTGTCAGCACGAAATTTCTTCAATCGCATCCCGACCTCGTCAAGAAATGGCTGCGCGCCCATGTCGAGCTCACCGATTGGATCAACGGCCACCCTGCTGAGGCCAAACAAATTCTGAACCAACAGATTCAAAAAGAAACCGGAAAAGCGCTTGCACCCGCAGTTCTTAACGATTCATTCAGCCGTCTGCAAGTAACCTACGATCCGCTGCGGCAACAACTGTTGCGAGCCGCGCAACTGGCCTTTGATGCCGGCTTTCTTGGCCGGCAAATGCCCGACCTCTCGCGCATTTACGACCTGACATTACTCGAATCAAGTTCTGACCGGAGAAGGGAAGAGGCCAATTCAATGACTCAACCACTTCGCAAGACCGGTTGTTTCTGTCGAACATCGTGCGCCTTATAGACCTGCGGCGCCGCATCGGGCAGATATCGCCGTGATTACATCCCCGGACCGCAGGCAGCAAGTTCCCAAGTTGGCGCTGAACAATGTTTGCCTGAGCTACGGCACAAATTCGCACAATCGCCTGATCGCGCTCAACAACATTAATTTAAAAGTTCAGCCCGGCGAGTTTCTCTGCATCGTCGGTCCCTCCGGCTGCGGAAAATCCACCCTGCTTCACCTGATCGCCGGCCTCCATCAGCAATCTTCCGGCGATGTGCTGGTCGACAACAAACCGGTGCAAGGGCCGGGTACGGACCGCATTCTAATTTTCCAGGAACTCGGCCTTTTTCCCTGGCTGACGGTCGCGCAGAACGTCGAGTTCGGCATGCGGATGAAGAAGGTCTCCAAACCTGCAGCGCGAAGCGCAGGTCCGTGACTATCTTCGGCTGGTTCATCTCCACCAATTTAAAGATAGCTACATTCATCAGCTTTCTGGCGGCATGCGGCAGCGGGTGGCGCTGGCCCGGGCGCTCGCCACCGAACCTGACGTTCTGTTGATGGATGAGCCCTTCGCCGCGCTCGACGCGCAGACGCGCGATCTGCTTCACGACGAACTGGAACGCATCTGGGCCGAGACGCGGCGCACGATTGTCTTTGTCACTCACAACGTTCGCGAAGCGGTGCGGCTCGGCGATCGCGTCGTTCTGCTGACCTTCCGCCCTGGCCAGGTCAAGCGGGAATACCGAATTGATCTCGCTCGTCCACGTCATCTGGAAGACGTGCAGGTTGCCGGCAGCGCGCGCGAGATCCTAAACGATCTGCGCGAGGAAATCAACAAATCGATCGAGGAGGAGTACGGACTTGAAGCGAACGCTTAGATACGTCCTGCTTCTATTCCGCATTGATCGGATTATGGGCGCTGTTGGCAAAGTTGCAAGTCTGGCCGCCCTATGTTTTTCCAACGCCTTGGGGCGTCGCCGAAACCCTTCGCTCGGGATTCGCCGACCACAGCTTCTGGATCGCCATCGCTGTCAGCATGAAGCGAATGCTGGTTGGCTATGGCATCTCGGTCGTGCTCGGATTGGCTCTTGGGCTGGGCATAGCCAGCAATAAATTTCTCGAACAAACCATAGGCGGGTTGCTGGTCAGTCTGCAAAGTCTGCCTAGCATCTGCTGGCTGCCGATCGCCGTGCTTTGGTTTGGACTGACCGAAAAAGCAATTCTGTTCGTCGTGGTGATGGGCTCATTGCTTTCCGTCACCATCAGCATGGAGACTGGCCGCAAACAACTTCCCAAGATTTACACCATGGCAGGGCGCAACCTGGGCGCGCGCGGGCTGCGATTGTTCTGGCATGTCACTCTGCCGGCCAGCCTGCCGTACATCGTGGCCGGGCTGAAGCAGGGCTGGGCATTTGCCTGGCGCTCGCTCATTTCCGGAGAAATGATCTTCGTCACCCTTGGTCTGGGCCAGTTGCTGATGATGGGACGCGACCTGAACGACATGAGCCAGGTTGTCGCCGTCATGATTCTCATCATTGCCCTCGGGTATCTGGTCGATGGCGTGTTTCTTCAGGACTATCGAAAAGCAGCTGCAGCACCGCTGGGGATTGGCAACCACAGCCAATAGATTTGTGCGGTCGCCAGTTTTTTGTCATCTAAACTCTACTAAGTCAGTAAGGATACTGGTTACCATTATTTCTCGCGGATTGGCGCAGGTTCAAGGAGAGTACAGGTAATGAGACAGAGATTCTCCCGTCGGTTTCTGGATTTTCATCCTCGCACTCACGCTTAACGGATCGCTTTTGCGCAACTGCCACAGGCAGTTCGCAGAACAAGCCGAAGCTCCGACCAACCATGCTCCCAGCCTCAAAGGAAGAAGTACAGGCACTGCGTGATACTCGTGCATGGCCCAGCAAAAACAAATTGAGACGCAGAACCAACAGATGCAGCAACTGCAAGATCAATTGCGCCAGGTGTTGGACGCAGTACAGCAGGCGAATGCCAACTCGCAAGAAGTACAGAGCCGGCGCCGACCAGGCCCAGGCTACCGCCGCCCAGGCCCAGCAGTCGGCATCCGACGCACAACAAGCAGCCGCCGCAGGCGGCTTCCAGCTGCGGCGACCGCTACATCAGCTACCAGTTCGCTTGCAAGGGCAAGCAAAAGCCGAGCAGACCAGAATCGAAGCTTTCAAAGCGTTCTTGGCCGCTTTCGTTTCTCCGGAGACATGAATCCGCGGCGAGAATTTTACTCAAGATGGCACTCAGGACCGGAACCGGGCTCGCGTCCGTGTCCGCTTCGGGCTCGACGGCCAGCTCAACGAAGATTTCGTCGGCAGCTTTGCCTTGGCCACCGGCTCTCGAAGGCGATCCCACCAGCGAGAATGAAACTTTGACCAATGCATTTGATCGCAAGACCATCGCTTTAGATCGCGCTTATATCGCCTACAATCCGGTGTCCCATTCGTGGCTATCGCTCACCGCAGGTAAATTTCCCTATCTTTGGCAGCGCACCTCGGTGACTGGCGATCCCGACTTGAACCCCGAAGGATTCGATCAGAAATTGTCGTTCAACTACAACAGCTTCGTGCAGAATCTCAGCTTCCAAACTTTTGAATTGCTTTATAACGACAGCTCCACTGGCCACGACTCCTACGTGTTGGGCGCGCAAGCCCAGGCTCGGTTCAAAGCCGGGTCCATGGACAGCGACAACATCAGTTCTTAATCAGCATTGGAATCCTCCCGGATGCGCTGCTTCAGGAGAGCGCGTTCGCTGTTGCCGCCACCACCACCGGATCATCGACTGCCGGCTCCTTACCGGTGCCTGGTGAAGGCCAGGGCTGCTCAGCGGTCGGGAACTTTGCCGAAATTTGCGCCGTGCGCATTTGCGCCTAATGGCATGACTAATGCCACTTATCTTGATGCGGCAGGCAAGCCGCATTTCTATTCCGGCTTCGATCTGCTGGATTTTATTGTCAATAATCAGATTCAAACCGGAGCCAGCCAGTTCCCGATCAATCTGCTTGCCGAATACGAGCAGAACCTGGATGCGTCGTCCCATCCGCTTTCCGCCGCAAAGGGCAATCCGGTGCTTACCAATCTCGGCAGCCAGAATAAAGAATACGGAGCCGACCTGAGCATAGGGCGCGCCGTGCGCAAGAATGATGTTTTGTTTGGCTACGCATGGTTGCGGCAGGAGCAGGATTCCGTTCTGGCCTCGATCGCCGAAAGCGATCAGCGCGCGCCTACGAACGTTTTGCAGAACCGTGTCTATGCGAACTGGAAGTTGCGGGCTAATACGCTAGCCAGTTTTACCTGGTGGCATGGTCGAGCGTTGAACACTTATCTGGAAAACAATGCCGCGCTCTATAACAACTGGGGCGGATTCGTCAGCAACGCTGCCGTTTCAGGCAAGAGCACCATCTCTGCGCCGGGTCAGCAGGAGCCATGGCTCAACCGTTTCCAGTTTGACCTGCTCTACACTTACTAATGCCTCGTTTGAATGGGAGAACTTTTATGAAACGCATCTCGGCGCAATTACGATGGGCCTTTTTGCTGATTTCCGCGAGCGCAATTGCACAACAGATCATCTGCGCCGAACGCCGCGGGAACCGGCAATCCGGATCGAGGCACAATCACCGTTCGCGGATGTTTAAGGACTGAGCGGGGCAACTACATCCTGATCGCCAACCGCACCAGCATGGTATATGCCTTGCAGGGTGTCGGCAACAAGCTGCAGGGCTTCTTGCGTAAAGAGATTGAAGTCACGGGGGAAAGCAAACCGGGCAGCCTTAAAACCGGAGTACGACCCGAGAAGGCTGGCAGCAATCCCAGCGATACCGTGCACGGAGTCGATGGCGTGCCCTTGCAGGTGAGGGACATTGATAAAGATATTCGCATCATTGCAAACCACTGCAAGGCTGCCGATCAACAATAAACGCGTGGGATCGCCGCATGAAATCACGGGCTTCTGCGACTTTTTGAAGGATTTAGTCTCTGATCAGCATGACGTCACGCGAGATTTTTACAGCGCGCCCGCCTCTTGAGTTGGGCTGCGAGTGGCTGGACGCGATGCGATTGCTGGAAGCAGAGTGCGCCGGTCATCCCGGGCGAAGACCGCATGATTGTCCGCTCTCTCGCTTTCTTGATCTTGAAATGCCGCCCGAGTTTGCGAGTTCCTGGCTCACGCCTGTGTCGCACTTTTATGTTCGCAATCACATGTTCGAGCCTGCAGAAAGTAAATGCCGCGCAATGGGAATTCACGATCGGCGGCGCAGTTGAAAAACCGCTTGACTGCTGACACTATCCGATCTGGCCCGCACTTGAGCAACACTCCGTCACTAATACTCTGGAGTGTGCCGGCAATGGCCGCGGATTCCAGAATCCCAAAGTCCCTGGAATTCAGTGGCAGCGTGGCGCTGTAGGCAACGCTCGCTTCACCGGACCGCGTCTTGCCGAATGTGTTGCAGCGAGCTGGCATTAAGCCCTCCGGCAAGCCATGTGATGTTTCGTGGACTCGACGAGGTTCCTGGCAATGTGCCGCCATTTGTTCGTAGCATTCCTATCGAGAAAGCACTTGACCCTGACACTCTAATTGCCATCATATGAACGGTGCCCCGCTAACTCACCATCACGGATTTCCGGCGCGGGCCTTGGTTCCTGGGTGGGTTGGCGCTGCATCCTGCAAGTGGCTGACCGAGATTAAGATTCTTGAAAAGGAATTCGAAGGCAACTTCATGAAGCCGGGTTACCGGTATCCAGAACCATCCAGTTGCGCCCGGAGGAACAGTCGATCCGAATGACACGCATCCGCTGACTGATTTGGCAGTGAAGTCGATGATCGCGGGCCCGGTCGAGGTTCAAAATTGACAGCGGGCTCGGTTCGTATCCATGGAGTAGCGTGGGCGGGGGAAGCAGACATCGTTAAAGTGGAAGTTTCAACCGATTCCGGGCAGACCTGGAATCCGGCGCGACTTGGGAAAGGAACACGAGCGCTATGCCTGGCGTTTGTGGAGTTATCCGTGGACATCCGCCAGGAAATGATCAATATGTAATTCTGTCTCGTGCCACCGACAGCAATGGTCGTGTGCAGCCGGCCACTGCCGATTGGAATCCCAGCGGATATCTCTATAACGCCTACGATCGGGTGAACGTTCATGTCCAAGCTTAAATTGCTTTGCGGCATGTGCACTCTTAACGTTGTTCGTTGTCGGCGTTTGCTGTCGCGCAAACCATCGACGGTTGATTTGCCGCCCGGGTCCATGCAGGGCAAAGCCCGCACTGGTTGCACCGTTTGCCATGATGCGCACATTCTGGTTCAACAGCGGTTGAGCAAGGCTGCATGGGGAAAAGAAGTCGACAAGATGATGAAGTGGGGCGCGATCGTCAGTCCATCTGATCGCGATGCGTTGGTTGAGTATTTCAGCAGCAATTTTCCGCCCGATAAGTCGCCGTACATTGCGCAACGCTCGGCGCCGAGTAAGCGTTAGTTTCAAGGTCGGCTGATTTCGTTTTATTCCGCCGCTCGGCGTTTTGTCTTCAATCCCCAATTCAGCTTTTCTCGATTATCATCAACCTGCATTCCGGAGGAGGAAACTTGGCCGTTCTGGTGGTTGGGGGCGCAGGATACATCGGCAGCCATGCTGCTCACGTTCTACGTCGCAAAGGCTACGACGTTATCATCTACGACAATCTTTCTACCGGACACAAGTCGTTGGCCGATGGATTCGAATTGATCGTCGGCGATATCGCCGACTCCGCCAAACTCGCCAAGGTCCTTACCCGCTGCGACGCGGTGATGGATTTTGCCGCCCACGCTTATGTTGGCGAGTCGGTGCAGAATCCTAAGAAATATTTTCACAATAATGTCGTCTCCTCGCTGACGCTGCTCGACACCGTCATGGAATCACGGGTGCGCAAGTTTATTTTTTCATCCACCTGTGCGGTCTATGGCGACCCCGTCAAGGTGCCGATCACGGAAGACAATCCGCGACAGCCGGTGAACCCTTATGGCGCAACCAAGCTGGCCTTTGAAAATGCGCTGGAGGCTTATGGCCGCGCCTATGGGCTGCGTTTCGTTTGCTTACGATATTTCAACGCCGCGGGCGCTGACGAGAGCGGCGCGATAGGCGAGATGCATGAGCCCGAGACCCATCTGATCCCGCTGATCTTTCAGGCCGCCCAAGGCAAGCGCGCCGCCGCTCGATATTTTCGGCGACGACTATCCCACTGCAGACGGCACTTGTATTCGCGATTATATTCACGTCACCGACCTCGCTGAGGCGCACGTGCTTGGCCTCGAATACCTGGCCAACCAACCGGCGCACTCGTTCCGCTCAGGGCCAAAGCAGCTCGTCATCGGCGATGAACCTTGGCACCGGCAGTCGGATATTCGGTCAAGCAAGTCGTCGCTGCGGTCGAGCGCATCACCGGCCACAAAGTTCCCACCCACATCACCGCGCGCCGCCCGGGAGATCCGCCCGAGCTGGTGGCCGACCCTTCTCTGGCCGGAAAATTACTGAAGTGGAAAGCCAAACGCTCACTGGACGAGATTATTTCTACTGCGTGGAAGTGGGCACAAAAAAATGCTTCCCATTTGAAGTAAGCAAAATGCCAGGCTGCGGGTTTTCTCAGGTGCTCTTTGCGGTTACCTCCTACAAAGAGTTCGTGAAAACTCCGTTACTTTGCCGCATAATCAGGCCATTGTTCTAATCGCCTGTGCAAATATCTGAGCCGGAATTCGGAAAACTGCTCGATCTGATACGAGAGCTGACTGTCCGTGTACATCGTCTCGAAGAGCTGGTTGGCGTGCAGCCTTCAAACCCGCCTGCGGATGCTCACATCGAGGCTCCTAAGGCCTATATTGCGGAATCCCGGCCGGTACCTCCAACTCATTCGGCTGCGCCGCAGACAACCCACTTTTCCAAAGCGGGAGATCTCGAATCCCGCATCGGCTCGCACTGGCTGAACCGCGTCGGAATTGCTGCGGTGCTTATTGGCGTCTCGTTCTTCCTCGACTATGCCTTCGAAAATAACTGGATCGGGCCTTCGGCTCGGGTCGTGATTGGATTGTTCGCTGGTATTGCGGTAGTTCTGTGGAGTGAGCGATTTCGCAAACGCGGATATGACATTTTTTCTTATTCGCTAAAAGCGATCGGCATCGGCGTTCTCTACCTTTCACTGTGGGCTTCGTTTCAGGTTTACCACCTGCTCCCCTCAAACATGGTGTTTGCGGCGATGATCATTGTCACCGCATCCACTTGTGCTCTGGCGGTCGCGCAGGATGCGGAGTTGGTCGCTATTTTTGCCATCGCAGGCGGCTTCGCCACTCCGGCGCTGCTCTCCACCGGCGAGAACCACGAGATTGTTCTGTTTTCTTATTTGGCGCTGCTTGATCTCGCACTGCTCGTGCTAACAGCAGTTAAACCCTGGCGCCGTATATCCCTCCTGGGATTTGCCGGCACCCTCATTTACTACATCGGCTGGTACAGCCGCTTCTACGATCGCACCCAGCTCACTCCAACTCTGATTTTTGCCAGCCTGTTCTTTGCGGTGTTCGCTGCCGCCCCGCTCCTGCTTTTGCGCCACAGCAAAGATCGCATCATTCCGCTTGGCCTCGCTTTTGCCAATGGCGTCACCTACTTCCTTCAGGGCTACCTGATGCTCAAGGCCGTTAGCTCAACTGAGACGGCTTGGTTCGCGCTGCTGTTGGCTGCTGTATACCTGCTGCTGATTCGTTTCAACCCTGCAACTTCTGAAGCCGCTACAGCCCTGCGCATGCTACATCTGGCCCTAGCCATCGGTCTGATCACAGTCGCGATTCCAATACGCCTTGAAGGTCGTTCCATCACCATAGGCTGGCTTTTGGAGTCAGCGGCTCTACTGTGGGTCGCGGGACGCCTCAAGTCAGATCTGCTAAACGCCTTCGCGTCGCAGTGCTCGTACTGGGTGTGTGGCGGATGCTTTTCTGGGACAATTTCACGGCCGACGACTCTCTTCTTTAATGAGCGCATGGCACTCTTCGTCATTGCCATTGCAGTACTGGGTTATGCGGCCTATCAAAATGCCGGTCACGAGGATGAGGCTCGAAGAAAAATTGCCGCAGCTGCAATCGTGGCGCTCAACCTGGTGGCATTGAGAGGGTTGAGCCTGGAAGTCGCCGATTACTACTCGCGTCAGATGGCGACCGGGAATTATTGGAATCCTAGAGCTCTGCTGCAGAGGCGCTCGCTTCTGATTGCGAGAGACTTCACTTATTCCACTTTATGGATGGCGTACGGTGCGGTGCTGATGATAATCGGATTCTGGCGGCAATCCGCGTTCGTGCGCTGGCAGGGGCTCGCGTTGATTGCAGTGACGGTCGTAAAAGTATTTGTTTATGACACTTCGCAGCTCGACCACGTTTACCGCATCTTGAGTTTTATTGCACTGGGGGTTCTGCTGTTAGCGGTGTCATTTGCTTATCAGCGCAATTGGTTGAAACTTCCTGCAACCAATAAGGCCTGAAGAATTTCTACCGCATTGACTCTTCGACTTCGGTAATCCAGTTGGGACGTTTCAGAACTTCGCGCGGCTTCGGACCGTCGGCAGCGCCGACGATTCCGTCGCGCTCCATCAGATCGATCAAGTGCGCGGCGCGGCCGTAGCCGATTCGCAGGCGCCGCTGCAGCAGGGAAGTGGAGGCTTTGCCAAACTCGAGCACCAGGCGAACCGCATCTTCGAACAGCGGATCGTGCTCATCGCCGCCGTCGCCAGCTCTCGCCGCCCTCAGCCCCAGCACCGTCGCGTTCTTCCTTCGGAGCTTCGAGGAATTTCTGATCGTATTCCGCCGTGCCTTGGGTTCGCCAGAATTCGACCACCGAGGCGATTTCTTTTTCGGTGACGAACGGAGCGTGCAGCCGGTGCAATCGCGCCGATCCCGAAGGCAGATAAAGCATGTCGCCGCGTCCCAGCAAAGCTTCGCTGCCATTGGCATCGAGAATGGTGCGCGAATCCACTTTCGTGGCCACGCGGAACGAAATGCGCGCCGGGAAGTTTGCCTTGATCAAGTCCGGTGATCACGTCCACCGATGGGCGCTGCGTCGCCAGCACCAGGTGAATGCCAACTGCGCGCGCCATCTGCGCCAGCCGCGTGATCGACTCTTCGACGTTGCCGCCATCGAGCATCATCAGATCGGCGAGTTCGTCGATGATGATGACGATGTAGGGAATCGGCCGCTCTTCGCCGGAATCTCCGAACAGGCTTGGCGTGTCGGCATCGTCGAACAATTTGTTGTACTGGTCGAGATTGCGCACGCCCTTTTCGGCCAAGCAGTTTCAGGCGGCGCTCCATTTCGCGGACCGCATTGCGCAGCGCATTCGCCGCCAGCTTGGGCTCGGTAATGATCGGCGTATAAAGATGCGGAACGCCTTCGTAATTGCCCAACTCCAGACGCTTGGGATCGACCAGAATCAGTCGCACCTGATCCGGCGTAGCCTTGTACAGGATCGACATGATCATGGCATTGATGGCCACGCTTTTGCCTGCGCCAGTCGATCCCGCAATCAGCAGGTGCGGCATGCCCGACAGTTCGGCGGTGACGATGCGTCCGTTGATGTCTTTGCCCAATGCCAGCGTCAGCTTTGATTTCGACCCGATGAATTCTGACGACTCGATGTTCTCCCGCAGCCAGATAATTTCCCGCTCGCGGTTCGGCACCTGAATTCCCACCGTGCTCTTGCCCGCCATGCGTTCGATCAGGATGCTTTCGGCTTTCAGCGCCAGGCAAAGATCGTCGGTCAGCCCGGTGATGCGGCTGTACTTGATTCCGGCTTCGGGCTTGAACTCGAACGTGGTAACCACCGGGCCGGGATTGATCTGCGTGATCTGCCCGTGCACGTCGAACTCGGCATACTTTTCCGTCAGCACCTGCGCCAGCAACTTGAGTTCGTCGGCATCGACCGCCTGCTGTTCGTCGGCGCGATGCAGCAGGCTGCTGGGAGGCAATTTGTACCCGCCCGCGGTCACCCGCGGCATGGTGGTCTTTGGTTTCGCGGAACTGTCGGCGCGTTCAGTAACCTCGACTACAGGCTCCGGTGGCGGGTTTTGGCTGGTCGGACACGGCCCGATTTTCGTGCTCCTCGGCAAAGCGTTCAATTCCCGTGCGGCGGGGTTCAGAGCGCTGGGGCTCAACCGGAGGCAGCAACCGCTCCGCGCCTGAATCATCTGTGTCTGGATTGCAGGCTTGGCGGCTCGACGTTTATCCAATTCCTTCTGGAGTTTTGCGCGCAGCCGTTGTTCCTGCCAATCCTTCCAGCGCTCGCGTAGCGCAACCACCAAAGAGAAGCGGGTTGTCGCCCACAGCCGCGCCTGCGAGAACGAGAACGCGGTGCAGAAATAAAGCGCCACCGCCAGCATGCTGATCGAAACAATGTAAGCGCCGGCGAGATTGAAATAATGAATCAGGGTATCGCCGAGAACTCGTCCAACGATTCCTTCGAAAGGCACCGCACCCAGCCATCGCAACGGTCCGGGCAAAAGCGCCAGCAGCGCCGGAACGAACATCAGCAGCCACAATCCACCCAGCAATTTTGCGATTGGCGAAACCACCTTGCGGGAGTGAAACCAGCGGATGCCAAGTCCCAAGGCAAATATCGGCAGCAGAAACGCGCTGACGCCCAATACCTGCAGCAACACATCTGCGCCATAAGCGCCCACAATGCCAATCCAGTTTCGCGCCACCCGCGAACCGGTCAGCACCGAGGCGCTGTTCAAAGAAGGGTCAAGCGGAGAATAAGAAGCCAGCGCAAGGAAAAGGAGGAGCGCGGAAACGCACAACAAGAAACCGAGCAGCTCGTTCAGCCGCCGGTTATTCGTCGGATTAAAAATGCGGGCAATAAACTTCATAATCGGCACAAGCTGTGTGGCACAATTCGTGTGGCGCGGGCGCCCTCGCCCGCGAGAAATCCATCACGAACCTTTTTCCGACACCGCCGCACCAAACGCGTTTACACCAGAGCCAGACAATTATCACAAGAAGCTGTCACTGCGGCAATGAAGACTTTGAGTCACTCTGAAATTATTCGCTCGCGCGGGCCACACCGCCTATGGCCTGATTGTAATCATTACCACTCCATGACTCTCCACCGGCGCGGAAAATTTGCCGGTGAACTTTCCCAGGTCTTTATGTGCCCACAAATCCCTGACCGCGGCGCTCAAGTGCTCCGGATATCCGATCTCCCGCCAGTCCACCGTAATCTCGTGCGATGACGCACCGCGATTGAGCAGCACCACCGCTCGGCCGCCATCTTGCATTTCTTTCGACCAGATTTCCAGATCGCCATCCTTGGCCACTCGCCGGCCTTGTCTCCCCATCGGGTCCTGGTCCACGGCAATCGCTTCCTTATTCGTCAGGATGTCGTGAATATCCGCCGTCATACTTCTCAGATCGTTCCCCGCAATCAGCGGCGCTGCCATAATTGTCCACAAGCTGAAGTGCGAGCGATATTCTGTCGTGGTCATCCCGCCGTTGCCGACTTCCAGCATATCGGGATCATTCCAGTGCCCAGGTCCCGCAGCCGAGTACAGCGGTTCATTTTCATCCACGATATCGAGCATGCCATTGCTGCAGCAGTTGCCCGGGCTCCATTCCTTTTTCCCAGCCCAGCGGTCCTGAATATCTCCGGTAGTACGCCACAAATTTCCTCCGACTTCCTGGCCCCACAACCATGGCTGATTTTTCCCCCACTCGCAAATACTCAGCACAATAGGCCGCCCGCTGGCATCGAGCGCCTGGCGGATATTTGCATACGAAGCTTGCGCATTCTGTTCCGGCAGCGTGTTGCACCAGTCATACTTCAGATAATCAACTCCCCATGACGCATACATAAGCGCATCCTGATATTCGTGCCCGAGTCCTGCGGGACGGCCCTGGCAGGTTTTGGCTCCGGCATCGGAGTAAATCCCAAACTTCAAGCCCAGCGAATGCACATAGTCGGCGACCGCCTTGATTCCATGCGGAAAGCGTTGAGCATCGGCGACGATGTTGCCGTTTTTATCGCGCGATACCTGCCAGCAATCATCAATCACTACATACTGATAGCCGGCATCCTTCATGCCCGACTTCACCATGGCGTCGGCCATCCCGCGCACCAGTTCGTCGCTCACATTGCAGGCGAATTTATTCCACGTGTTCCATCCCATGGGAGGAGTTAGAGCGAGTCCGGCCGATACCGAAGTTGATTGCGCAAACATAGTGAGCAGGGAACTGAAAGGGAATTGCAACCGCCAGGGTCAATGCAAGCAGGAAATGTTTTGTCATGGTTCGCCTCGAAGGAAGCGACCATCATACCGCAGACACTAAAGCCTAAACGGGCCTATATGGGTGGACCACTCTTCTCCGAGCAACTCTATGACGATTGATCTCGCCGCCGCGGATTATTCTGAGATCAGCAGCGCAACCGGGAAGTGGTCGAAAAGATGTTTCGCAAAGAGACCGCCGTGCTCCGCTGCAAGTTTTTCCCCAGTAAATAAATTTCGGAAACGCGTGGCACCAGCTCCGGAATTTTAATTTGCACTTCCCGCCAAACCTCTTCGCCGCCAGGCATCCGCAGCTCGCCTGCCAACAACTGCGCGCACAAGCGCGGCGCCAGCACAATAAGTAGTCTGGTTTTTATATCGGCGAGCAAATGCGACCAGATGCTTCGCGCGTTCTCCTGTAACCTCGAGTGGCACGTACTCACCGAGCTGAAATAATTCCGGCTGCTGCTTTCGCAAGTTCAGAATTTTCCAGACGAGATAAGCCTTGATTCGCCCATCGTCCATATTTGCGGTGAGTTCGCGGGCAAATGCTGCATGCTCGATCGCAGCCGTCACCGCAAGCTTCCTTGAACTCCGCCAGCACACGTCTTTCCGCAGCTCGTAATCCACGGCGCGCCGGTTGTCCGGATCGACCAGATTAAATTCCCACATTTCGTTCCCCTGGTATGTATCCGGAACGCCCGGAACCGCAAGCTTAATCAGTGTTTGCGCCAGGCTATTCAGCATTCCGAAGTGTGAAATCTTCCGATGAAAGGCCGCGAAATCGTCGCAGAACTCTCGCGATCCCAGCACCCCGTTCACAAACCTTGCTCACTGAATTCTCATAATCCTCATTCTGATTTGCCCAGCTTGTCTTCTCCTTCGCTTCGCGCACTGCCTTAAGCATGTACTCGCGAATTCGCTTTAACGAATTTCTTCAGAAGCATCGTTTCTCAGCCATTCGGCCATGCGCCTACCAGCGTCTGATAAAGCAGGTATTCGTCATTAGCAACCGGAGCCTCGCTTCCGTCATGAAGCATTTCTTCGCTCGATTCATCTCGCGCCAGCTCCGTACCTTGCGATGCCACTCCATTGGAATTTCGGAAAGCACGTTGATGCGCGCCCGCACGTCCTCAGAACGTTTCGAGTCATGGGTAGAAGTCGCCACCATTTCATCCGGCCAGCATTGGCTGCGTTCTGCGATCTCGGCATGGAACTGCTCCGGCGTAACCCCGAATCGCAGCGGATCACCTCCCACGTCGTTCAGAGACACCAACCGGTGGTAGCGATAGAAGCTGGTGTCTTCAACTCCTTTGGCCATCAGCGCGCTGGTGTACTGCTGGAACTTCATAGCGAAATGGACCACCGACCGCTGATAAAACAGCGGGTGTCCTTCGCCCTGAGTGGTCAGCAAAACTGCGCGGATGAAGTCATAAACCGAGGTTTCAGTTGTCGTGCTCTTTTCTTTGGCGCAATCCACCGCTTGATTGATGTAAGCGCGATCACGGTCTGAAACCTCTTGCTCGGTCACATAAGTGCGGTAAACCGGGAAGCAAGCGACGATTTCAGTCAACGCATCGCGTAAGCTTTTCAGCGTGAAGTCACAGGTGTGTCGATCGGCCAGCGCGATTCGGCTGAGATGATTCGCCAGCACATTCAATTCGCTGTTCAGAAGACTGGTCCATCACCAGCTTTTTGCACTCGTAAACGATCTCTTCGAAGTTGGCGTGTCGACCAATGAAGGCGCGGTAGATGCGGTCCAGCTTGCGTTCATTTGCAGGATCGACAAACAGCCCGTTCACCAGGTTCGAGAAGTTGTAACCCGTGGTTCCATGGATCGGCCAGTCTTCCGGAAGCTTTTCATCTCCGGTCAGGATTTTTTCCGCCACCAGGTAATACGATTTTTCCAAGCTCGTTTTCGCCGCCTCTACCCCGTTTGCACTCGCTCAAAATATTGTTTCGGGTCATAGAGGCCATCCGGATGATCAACCCGCAGCCCATCAATCTTTCCGTCCGCTAACAGCTGCAAGACAAACTCATGCGTCTGGAGAAAGACTGTTTCATTTTCCTGCCGCAATCCCGCGAGATCATTGACATCGAAGAACCTGCGGTAGTTAATGTCGTCGGCCGCCACTCGCCAGTAGGCCAGCCTGTAGGCCTGGGCCTTGATCAACTCATGAAGACTATCGAGCGAGCTCGCATCTCCCGCAACACCATTAATTTTTGCAACGCTTCGTTCAATGAATTCCGTCACTTCGGGTGATCGCGCACATAGCGCCGCCAGCCGCCGCTTATGAATTTCCTTGTCCCGCAGGCGCTCGGCTCTTTTTTCCGGCGCCGCTTCCTCGCGTCCGGGCAAATGGTTGAAAGCTGAAATCAGGCTCTGCAGCTCCAGCAGGTTCTCATTCTCTGCACTCAGCTGTTGCTGCAACTTTTCGATCTCATAACCAAGAATGCGCGGGTACTCTCGCGGATTGACCGGGAACCGGTGCTTGAAATAAAAAATGCTGAATTCGCCTTTTTCCGCGTCGAATCTCAGCTTTAATTCTCCAGCGTCAAGCACGGTTCCATACTGATCTCCCAGCACCGGAACCAGAACTTTTCCCTGCAACTCATCTTTGAGTGGATACCAATCGATGTCAAAGAACTCTGCGTAGGTTGAGGCCTCACCATTCTCGAGCACCTCCAGCCACCATGCGTTGTCAGCGCTCATGATTCCCATGTGATTGGGAACTACGTCAAGAATCTGTCCCATGCCGTGCTGATGCAGAGCAGTTACGAAGCGCTCGTAATCTTCAGGCGTGCCAATCTCTGGATCCAGATGATGGTGGTCAATAATGTCGTAGCCGTGCATGCTGCCGGGACGCGATCGCAAGTATGGCGAAGCGTAACAGTGAGTAATGCCTAATTCAGCCAGGTATGGAACCAGCTCGGCAGCTTGAGAAAATGTGAAGCTGCGGTTGAATTGCAGGCGATAAGTGGAAAGTGGAATGCGTGGCGCTTTCATGCAGCTCAGAAACCAGGCCGCCGTGAGCGGTGGTATCTCCTTCCATTCCATGTCCTGAGTGTACGTCGTCGCATAGAGCAGTTCGCCCTCCGGCTTGCGACTAAGACCAAGAGGCTGGTGATCGAAATTCGCGAACAGTTGCAGGCTGCCGGATTTTTTGAATGGCCAGCGCACATACAATCCCAGCCGGTCGATAACCTCAAACTCGGCGCGGCCTGGCGCAATGTCGTTAATTCGGGGCACCACCCTTTCGCTCCGGACCTTCAATAAATCTCGATAAAACTTCAACCAATCGCAATGGCGCTCCTGCTCCAGCGAATTCCAGTCAAGCTTTGAGCGCAAAAACGTCTCTTTCGCATTTGGATCAGGTATTTGTGCCTGGGCTTGCGGAGAGCTGAATTGCGCAAATTTCGCGAACTCGCTTCGCCGTCCGGATGTGACTTCCTCCGCCAGCTCGGGCGCAAAGTCGCAAAAAAACAAAAACGGCGTGTCGGCGTCGAATTCCTCTCCCATGAACAGCAGGGGCGGGGAAGGCGCAAGCAACAAAATTGCCATTGCGACTCTGAGAGTATCAGCGTCTGCAATTCGGTTGATCCGCTCACCCAATGCGCGATTGCCGATCTGATCGTGATTCTGCATAAACGAAACAAAGCACGTCGGGGGCAGGTCCCGGCTGGGATCGCCACGTCGGGCGCCATCACGAAAGGCCGACTCGTCACCCTGGAAGCTGTACCCTTCGGCCAGACACCGTCCCAGATGCCGCATGCGATCTTGCGCATAGTCGGAATAGTAGCCGTCGGTCTCGCTGGTCACCAGCACGTGCAGCGCGTGATGTATGTCGTCATTCCACTGTGCGCGTATACCATAACGGCCCGTGTTTGTTACGGCGCAAGTAGCGGCGCGCATTATCGTCATTTTCCAAAACCAGATGCACCTGCCTATCGCCCTCGAACTTTTTGCGCACCCGTCTCCGCTAGTTCGGTCAGGAAGTCGGGTTGCGAATCGTCATGAATGGCGTGTACTGCGTCGAAGCGCAAGCCGTCGAAGTGATATTCCTCCAGCCAGTACAGCGCGTTGTGAATGAAAAAATCGCGCACCGGCCGGCTATCTGCACCATCAAAATTGATCGCTGGTCCCCATGGCGTTTGATGGCGAGCGGTGAAGAACTCGGGCGCATAAAGCGTCAGGTAATTGCCCTCTGGCCCAAAGTGGTTATAAACAACATCGAGAAACACCATCAGATTTTTTGCATGCGCCGCATCGATCAGGCGTTTCAGGTCATCAGGACGCCCGTAACAGCGCGCGGGAGCAAAGGGAAGAACTCCGTCGTATCCCCAATTGCGCTCTCCCGGAAAATCCGCAACTGGCATGAGTTCAATCGCCGTCACGCCCAGGCTTGCAAGGTAATCCAGTTTGGCTTCGACTCCCGCGAATGTTCCTTCTGCAGAAAAAGTTCCGACATGCAGCTCATAAATCACCGCTTCATTCCAACAACGTCCCTTCCACTTAGAATCCTGCCAATTAAATGCCAGAGGATCGATGACTTCACTCGGCCGGTGCACACCGAATGGCTGGAATCGCGACGCCGGATCGGGAACCAGAGTTGTTTCGCAATCCTGAAATGCGTACTGCACGCCGGCTTGAGCGAAAGTCGTCAACTCGAACCAGCCGTCTTCAATGCGCGACATGGGCAAGTCGCGCATCGAGATTGTTCAGTTGCAGGGCCACCGCGGAGGCTTTCGGCGCCCACAGCCGGAAGCGGACCGTACCATCGCCGCGACACTCGGCTCCAAATGGCATTTCGTGCTTGCGCTTCATGCCGCCGAGGTTCGCCTTCTTTCGCTTCCGCGCACGCGGTTGGCTGCCCGTTCTACCAGCAATGCGAGCGATCGCCCTTGCAAGGGATACAGATCCCCGCCTTTGTAGAAGGCGCTGGCTTGCCGGGCTGTTTGGCAGGAAGTATCCAGCAGGACAAACCAGCCCATGCCGGAAGGCGGGGTAACCAGCGAAAAGGGAATTTCTTCGTGGTGAGCGTTCATCAGGAGCATGAAATTCTCATCGCGAATGCGTTGGCCGCGTTCGTCCATGTCGTCGAGGGCGCTCCCAGCCAGAGTGACTCCCAGGGAACGCGCGAATTCCTGGTTCCACTCTTCATCCGTCATCTCTCTCCCCTCAGGATCGAGCCAGACGATGTCCTTGATATCGGCGCCGCGGATTTTGCGGCCTTGAAAAAAATTCCTTCGCCGGAACACCGGGTGCTCTTTACGTAAGGCGATCAGCCGCTGAACAAATTCGAGTAACTCATGGTCCATGTGTTCCGGGTCCCAGTCAAGCCAGCTGATCTCGTTGTCCTGGCAATATGCATTGTTATTTCCATTTTGCGTATGCCCGATGGCATCTCCGGCAAGAAACATGGGGACGCCCTGCGACAGTAACAACGTGGCCATGAAATTTCGCTTGAGCTGCGCCCTCAACTTGTTGACCTCAGGATTATCGGTCGGTCCCTCTACACCACAGTTCCAGCTGCGGTTGTTGTCGGTGCCGTCACGATTGTCTTCGCCATTGGCCTCGTTATGTTTCGAGTTGTAACTCACCAGATCCTGCAAAGTGAATCCATCATGCGCGGTAATGAAATTGATGCTGGCATATGGTTTGCGGCCGCTGCGCGCATACAGATCACTTGATCCCGTAATACGATAAGCGAGTTCGCCGATCAATCCGCCGTCGCCCTTCCAGTACGAGCGCACCGCATCGCGATATTTGTCATTCCACTCCGCCCATCCGACGGGGAATTTTCCTACCTGATATCCGCCCTCGCCAAGGTCCCACGGTTCGGCAATCAGCTTCACTTGAGACAACACCGGGTCCTGATGAATGATGTCGAGGAATGCGCCCAGCCGGTCTACTTCGTGCAGCTCGCGCGCCAGCGTCGCCGCCAGATCGAACCGGAAACCGTCCACGTGCATCTCCAGCACCCAGTAACGCAGACTGTCCATGATCAGCTGCAACACTCGCGGATGCCGCATATTCAAAGTGTTTCCCGTGCCGGTGTAGTCGGTGTAGTAGCGAGGATCTTCGGGCGAGAGCCGGTAATAGGCTTGATTGTCGATTCCGCGAAAGGACAAAGTCGGTCCCAGGTGATTGCCTTCGGCCGTGTGGTTGTAGACCACATCCAGAATCACTTCGATTCCCGCCGAATGCAGGACCTTCACCATAGTTTTGAATTCGTTAATGCTGTAACCCGCGCAGTATCTGGGCTCGGGCGCAAAAAATCCAATCGAGTTGTATCCCCAATAATTTCGCAGGCCCTTTTTCGATCAGCGTCCGATCGTCCACGAAGGTGTGCACCGGCATCAGCTCGACCGCGGTCACGCCTAGCTGTTTCAGATAATCGATGACCGGCGCGGTCGCAAGGCCGGCATAAGTTCCGCGCAATGGCGGCGGCACATCCGGATGCTGAATGGTAAAACCCTTCACGTGAGCTTCGTAAATCACGGTTTGGTGCCATGGCGTTCGCGGCGGCGTGTCCGCGCCCCAAGTGAATGCAGGATCAATCACGATCCCCTTCATCATTCCTGGCGCACTGTCCCGGCGATCGAAGGAGAGATCTTCATTGCGGCCGCCAATTTTGTAACCGAACAGTGAGTCATGCCACCGCATGCCGTTTTGAATTTGCTTTAGCGTAAGGATCGAGCAGAAGTTTGTGGCGATTAAATCGCAATCCGTTAGCGGGATCGTAAGGGCCGTGCACACGATAGCCGTACACGAATCCAGGCCGGGCCTCCGGCAAATAGCAATGCCACACCTGGTCGGTTTGCTCCTGCATCAATACGCGATAGGTTTCCCGTCGTCCCGAGGGATCGAACAAGCAAAGCTCGACCCGTTCCGCGCGCTCTGAAAACAGAGCGAAATTGACCCCTTCGCCGTCCCAGGATGCTCCCAGCGGATAGGGCCTTCCAGGCCAAACTACCAAACCCGTATGTTTTGTAGGTGTGCGTATCACGAGAGAAGTGGCGAAAATATTTCAGAAAATCGGCGGCGCTTCCGATTTAGGCTCTGGTAACGACGTGCGTACAAAGCCAGCCCTGCTCTCGCATAACATCGGCCCGAGCGAGAGTATTCTTCAGCCCCACGTATTCGTATCATGAATACCGGGCTCAACGCTGTACAGTGCTTGCTGTAGAACCCTTCCGCGCAAGTTTTGATCTCCGCCGGCGAGCTCCTCCATCCTGAGAGACATGGCGTAACTCAGATGCAGAGAAGGCGATTGGGTTTGGAACCCTCAGTCCGCTGCCGGCACGAATTTGCCGCCGCTTAACTCTCCCGGCGCAATCTCGTCCACATAACACCACACCCATGCTTCGCCCGGTTCAATGGAACGGATAAGCGGATGTTTCGTGGCGTGAAAATGTTTGGTCGCATGCTTGTTCTTCGACGAATCGCAACAGCCCACCTGACCGCATTCCAGGCACATCCGCAAATGGACCCAGCGGTCTCCCATCTTTACGCACTCTTCGCAAACGTGGGTGTGAGTGCTGGTGAATCGAATTTGATTGAGATGAGCGCATTCCGCCATGCTTTCTCCTTTTGATTTTTTCGAATCACCGCCGTCCCAATGTCGTCCAGCTACACTGAATGCCGTTCATGGATTGTGGGGCGATCAAGCCTAGTAGATGCGACGACCAGGCCATTCCGCTTCAACCCGTCGTCGCGGAATTAGATCTCCGGCAAGGCGCGGAAAGCTTAAAGTCCCTTGGTCTCGTAGGTCAGAGTCGCCAGCGAGAGCTGGTAATCGTACCCTGCCTGCACGTAGCTGATTTCAGCCTGGGTCTGCTGCAGCTGCGCCTGGCTGAGTTCGACGATCGAGCTCAGCCCCATCTGATAGCGCGTTTTAGCGAGACTTAATCCCAGATTTGCCTGCTGCAGCAACTGCTGGGTCACGTCGAGTTTTTGATATGCGGCATTCGCGTTTAGCCAGCTGGTGCGCACGTCGCGGGAAATCTGGTTGCGCATGTCGCGTAATCTTTCGTCCGACGCCTCCGCCCGCAACCGCGCCTCGCGCTCCCGCGCCGTATACAGAAAGCCGTTGAAGACCGGTATCTCCATATTCGCGCCGACCGCGCCATACCAGGTATTGGCGACACCGCAGCATTGCCGAACGGCGTATCTCCGATCTACACCCAAAGCGCGAATGTTGGGGAACAGCAGATCGCGTTCCGCCACGCGAAATTTGTTTGCCGATTGCGATTCAAACTGCAGCGCCAGAATCTCCGGGCGCATGGAGAAAGCCGTGGCAATTAAATCGTCAATATTGGCCGGCGGCTGCACCGCGGGAGTCTTGTCCTCAACCAGCTGGTAATTCTGCAGGCTGGGAAAGCCCATCACCATCGAAAGGTTGGCGCGCGCGGAATTGAGCGCTGTTCTGCGCATCCAGCAACAGCAGCTTGGCCTGCGCCAGATTGACGTTGGCGAAACTGAGATCAAGTTCCGATTTCAGCTTGTTCTTGAAGAACTCATTGATCTGATTGGCTACAGTCTGCCGTTCAGCTACCGTTTGTTGCGCGACCGTAAGCACCGCCTGAGTCTGCAGCGCCTCGTAGAATGCCTGGCTCACCGCCAGCAGAATCTGTTCACGCGTAGCTACCGCATTCTGGTTCTGCGCCTTTCTCCGCCAGATTCGCACTGGCAACCAGGTTACTGGTGCGGCCGAAATCGTAGATCAACTGGCTGACAGAGGCCCCGGCGGCGGCGCGTTCATAAATAATTGGGTTATTCAAAGCTCCGGCGGTAATTCGGCTGTCCGGACTCTGCGTCGACTCCGGTCACGTTCACCGTAGCCGTCGGCCACAAGTTGGAGCGCACCTCGCGGGTCGCCTGATGCGATGCCAACGCGATCAATCGAGCCACTGAAATCTGCGGATTGTTTCGAGTCGCTAAGGTCTGCGCTTGCGGCAGCGTCAAGGTCGGCGCGCCGCTTATCGGCGCCTGCGCTGCCGGTATTTGCGACCCAGGCAGAGCGCGTTGTCGAAGCAGGCATTTGCGGATTCAGCGGCGCTGCCGGATTTGGGGTCGGCGCAGCGGGCAAGTTTTGTGCCGTGCTGACCCCAGCCACCACCTGTGCCTGCGTCATACCCGGCAAAGTGAGCTGCAAACAGAACTGCCACGGTAATTGCCCAGCGAATATTGCGCCTCATTGTGCGCCTCCGGCACCGCGTTTCACCGTAGCTTGCTCGCGCCGGCCGTAAACCAGCAGGTAAGCTGCCGGAACAATAAACACGGTCAGCACCACGGAGACCGTCAATCCTCCAATGATTGCTCTCGCCAGCGGCGCATACTGCTCGCTGCCGGTTCCCATCTTCAGCGCCATCGGCACCATGCCGATGATCGTCGCCAGCGACGTCATCAGGATCGGACGCAATCTCACCCGGCAGGAAGTAATCACCGCATCGCCGACAGAACGCCCTTGCTCTTCCAGTCGATGCGCGAACTCTACGATCAGAATGCTGTTCGAAGCCGAGATTCCCACCAGCATCAGCACTCCCATCAGCGACATCACATTCAACGTCGTTCCCGTCAGCGGCAAAATGATCAGCACTCCAATGAATCCCATCGGAATCGCCAGCATGATCAGAAAAGGATCGATGAATGATCGGAATTGCGCCACCAGAATCAGATACAAGCAGGATCACCGAAAGCGAAAGTCCAATCGCGAAGCTGCGGAAAGAATCATTCATTCCTTCCACCATCCCTCGCATCGTGACTCGTCATGTTCTCGGGAACTTCGAATCTGTTAAGCGTTTTCTGCACTTCCGATCGCAATCTTTGCCCAGGTCTTCGCCCTTGGGACTGACATAGAGATCAGTGACGCGCTGAATCTGGTAGTGGTCGACTTCGGTCGGGAGTCTGGATGTTTTCCAGCTTCACCACCGTGTCCAGCGTCGTCGGCTGCTTAAGGTTGGGAGCGCGTATGGGAATATTCGTCAGATCATCCAAATTGTGGATGGCCGCCGGCCCATGTTCGAAATACTGCACGGTGAGGAAATAATCGTTTCCGGTCTTGTGGTCCACCCAGTAATTCGGCGCAATCATGGTGTTGGAATTGAGCGCGGTGATGACGTTGTCCACAATTTCTTTCTGCGTCAGCCCCAACTCTCCGGCGTGTACGCGGTCGACGTCCAGCCGCACGCCCGGATAATTCATATCCTGCGGAATATAAACCTCGCCAACGCCGGGCAGACTGCGAATCTGATTCGCCAGGTCCTGCGCCACGTCATAAGTCTGCTTCAGATGTTTGCCGCTCACCTGCACGTCTATCGGCGCCGGCATTCCCATATTCAGAATTGCGTCAACCATCGATCCGCTCGAGAAAAACGTTCGTATCATCGGGATAATCGGCGTCCATCGCCGCCCGCACCCGGTCCATATATTCAAAACTGCTCCGGCTGTGACCGTCATTCAATTGCCACCTGGATCGTGGCCGTATAAGCGCCCGCATTCGTGGTGTAGAGGGAAGAGAAGCCGGGGACCACGCCGATGTTCGACACCACCATCTTCAATTCATGTTTTCCCACTTTGTTTCTTGATTAGGTCTTCCACCTTGGCGACGTATTGCTCCGTCATCTCAATCCGCGTCCCCGTCGGCACTTTCATGTTGATGGTGAACTGGCCGGCGTCGGTGCGCGGAAAAAACGCCAGGCCCAGGAAGGGATAAATCGCGATGCTGACGACAAAAACTCCGCTCAATAGCCGCAACCGTCAATCCCGGCCGGACCAGCGCACGCTTCACCCAGTACTCGTAATAGTCCAGCAGGCGATTGAAGTGGCGGTTGAATGAGGCAGCGAATTTTGCCCAGCGCGAATTATGCTCCGGCAGAGTAGGTTCCACCTCGTATTCCGCGTGATGTTCGGCTGCATGCGGTACTGCCTTTAAAAATCGCGAGCAAAAAAGCGGAATCACCGTCATTGCCACTACGTAAGAAGCGAATAAAGAAATCGCAACCGCCAGCGCCAGCGCCGAGAACAAAAACTTGCTCACTCCAAATAGAAATGTAACCGGGAAGAACACAACCACCGTAGTGAGCGTCGCTGCCAGCACCGCTAAGCTCACTTCCGATCCGCCTCTTTCCGCGGCCACCATCGGCTCGGCCCCATCTTCCAGATGGCGGTAAATGTTTTCGAGCGAAATCACCGAGTTATCAATGATTCGCGAAAATGCCAACGCCAGTCCGCCCAGGATCATGGTGTTAAGCGTGCTCCCCATGCCGTACAGCACTACAAACGTAGCCAGCGCCGAGAGCGGAATCGAAAGAAACACCGCCGATGTCGCGCGGAAACTTCCCAGGAAAACCAGAATCATGACGCTTGTAAGTAATAATCCCAGCGCGCCTTCGTGCAGCAAGGTCTTGATCGCTTCTTTCACAAACACTGATTGGTCGAAGACCACGCTGGTCTTCAATTGCTTTGGAATATCGAACAGCTTGGGCAGCATGTCGCGAATTCCATTCACCACCTGAATGGTGTTGGTGTCTCCGCCCTGCTTCATGATTGGCAAATACACCGAGCGTTGCCCGTCCACACGCACCAGGTTGTATTGAATCTGGTTGGCATCCTTCGCTTCGCCGATGTCGTTAATCGTCACCCACGAACTTCCATCGGTTTTTAAGGGCACCTGGCCAGTTGGTCCATGTTGTCGACCAGACTGTTCGAGTACACGTAGTAGTCGAAGGGCCCCATTTTCACGTCGCCGGCAGGCAAAATCAGGTTGGAATTATTGACCGCACCCACCACGTCCATCGGACTCAGTTGCCGCGAGGCCAGCTTGTACGGATCGACGTAAACCATGATCTGCCTGTACTTGCCGCCGAAAGGCGGAGGGATTTCCGCCCCCTTCACCACCGCAATCTGATTTCGAATGGCGAACTGGCCGATATCGTGAAGTTGCGTCTGGTTCAGTCCTTCACCCTTGCAATGTCACCAGGCAAACCGGCAGGCTGGAGGCATCGAACTTCAAAACTACCGGCGGAAGCGTCCCCGGCGGCAGTCGTTTCAGATCAGCCAGCGCCAGGTTCGAGAGTTCGGTTACGTCCGCATCTGCGCTTGTGCCGGGCTGAAAGTAAACCCGATAATGCTGACTCCCAGCAGTGATCGCGATTCCATGTGATCGATGCCGCTGGCCAGAGTAAAAAATCGCTCCAGCGGATCGGTGATGTCGGTCTCAATGTCTTCCGGAGGCATGCCGGAGTAGAAGGTCGCCACCACCACTTCCGGCAGGTTAATTTGCGGGAATAGATCGACTGGCATCCGCGCCAGGCTGGTGATTCCAATCACCACCAGCGCTAGGCAGACGACCACAATGAAGTACGGGTTGCGTATGGAAAAACCTGGCATCTTCTTTTTTCACCTAAAAGCTGAGTCGGCAGTTAGCTGCCTTCCTGATATTGCGCGAGCTCCACCGCATGCGGATGCACCGCTTCTCCCGCCTTAAGTCCGCTGCGGTCGCTCACGATGACTTGCTCGCCTTCATTCAGTCCCGAAATCACCTCCGCATGGTTCGCGGTTTGCAGCCCCAGCGTCACCGGACGATCTTCGATCCGGTCGTTTGCACCGACCACGAATACCGTGGTCTTATCGCCTTCATGATTTACAGCTTGCAGTGGCACCGCAGGCACTCCTTCTTTCTGTTCCAAAGTAAGATCCGCCTCCGCATAAATTCCTGGCACCAATATCCGTTTGGGGTTCTCGACATCTACTTCGGTGTGCATGGTTCGGGTCGACTCTTTTACGTCCACCGAGAATCGCGCCACTTTGCCGGGAAATGTCCGTCCCAGCGAAGGCACTCGCACATCGACTGGCTGCCCGATCTTGATGTAGCGCACATATGACTCGGGCACTGGCATTACCAGCCGAAAGCGGTCATCCTCAGAAAGTTTCACGATGGGCATTGCCTGGGTGCTCGATGACGTGCCCGCCTGCACCAGCGTGCCGAGGTTGGCATAGCGCTCAGTCACTACACCGGAAAATGGCGCTGTAATCTTCGCGTAGTCGTAGAGAGTCTGATCGTGAAATAATTTGGCCTTCGAAACATTTAACGAACTCTCAGCCGCCTCAAGCGCTGCCTGCCCGGCGTCCACCTGTGACGACGCGGCCAGATCTTTGCCCTGCGCATCATCCACTTCCTGCTGGGCCACAATTCCTGGCTGTGATTCGAAGACTCCATTCAGCCGCGTGTATTCGAGATGCAGGACCTTATATTGCGCCTGATAACGTTTCAATTCGTGCTGCGCGCGCATGACCACGTCGGCAGAATTTTTAATCTCGGCCCGGTCCTCATCGAGTTGCGCCTCCAACTCAGGGATTTCCAGGGTCGCCATCAGCTGTCCCGCCTTCACCCGCGTGCCGTAGTCGACGTATAACTTCTTCACATAGCCGGCTTCCTTCGCATAAACATCTATTTCCTGGAAGGGCACCAGTTCTGACGAAAGCGTAATTTCACGCCTCAAGTTCTGGCGGGAAATCTTGGTCACCCCCACCGTGACCGCAGCCGCGCTCGCTTCCACCCGCGGCCGGCCATCGCTGCACGACGAACCCACGGCAATCGCGGCGGCCACGCCCGCAATCGCCAGCGCCCTTAATCTGCCCGGTTCGCGCGCTTTTATTGCTATGCTGCGAATGAAATGGAAATGCTTTGTTTCGTCCATCTGCGCTCTCCCGCCTCTTCCTGATCGGCCAATCTCATTCGAGGATCCTGACAATTTCGCGAAGTTTATCCAGCGGCAGTTCACCTTCGCGGCATACCGCGATCAACTGCTCCTCTTTTTCGCGCAGCCGCTTTGCCACTGCCGGCACTTGTCCCGCAATCTGCGTGGGAATGCTGAGTACCCCGTGTTCGTCTCCGTGCAACAGATCACCCGGATGCACTTCCAGCCCTCCCACCGTTACCGCTGAAGCAAAATGAAAAATATGCGCGTAGGCGTGCGATACCGCCACATTCCCCGCAAACAGGTTGAATCCCATTTCGTGAATCCTGGGCAATTCGCGCACCGCCCCGTTGGTAACCACGCCCACGCAACCCAGCGCCTGCAGGATCGCGACATGCACGTCCCCGATGAACGCTCCTCGTCCCGGCGATTTGTCCATATCCTGCAGGACTACGACCCGCGGCTCAGGCACCTGCAAAATGCTTTGCCACCAGTCCGACCGGTCATGCAGATGGGCCCTGTCTACCGGGGGCTCCTCGCTGCGTAATCTTGCGGTGGCGGCATAGCCCACCATCGGCGGAAAATCTTCGAACATGCATCGCACGCTGGAGTCGGCAAAGCCGGTGTTGCGCAGCCGCACCCGAAAGGTCTCGATCGCATTCGAGACAGAGCAGGTATCCAGTTTTTTCAGGTCGCTGAGCTCCTGTTCGCTCAGCACGGTTCCAGGCATAATGCGCTCCCTTGCGCAGCTTTGAAAGCGGGCCCAGTCTTTGGAGGTAATGAGTTCATGTTCTCCAAAGCTTCCAAAAGAAACAATGCGTAATCAGTTTCGTCCTAACCCTTGTGAGGAGAGGAGATTCGCATTAGTAAGGATGGAGATTCAGCAAAAGGAAGGAGGGGGACGACTGTATAAATCCGGGATGGAGAGCTCTGTGACCCGCAACTGATTGTGCTGGATCACTCGCCCTGCCAATGTTGAAGGCTTCAGCGTCTCAAAACTCGCGGGGGGAAAAATCCAAACGAATCTGGTCTTTTCGACGTGTTGCTGCTTATTTTCCAGGCTGTGATGAACGACTGCGCAACTCACCTGCACGCCCGCATCCACGTGGTCCGTGTACCGGGTCGCTACTGTCATCACCAGCGCCAACGCCGCTGTCAACACCGAAGCTTGATACAGAGAGCGATACAAGGTGAACAGCACACTACTCTCGGCTGAATTGCTTGTCGGCTTTATTTTCCAGCTTTTCAATCGATTCATAGCCTGTCAAGCGGAGGCAGAAACGGACACACACTTATACTATATGCGATTCTGGATGGCCGCACGAGGTTGCACAGCTGTCGATGCTCCAACGTAACCTGCGCCCGCGCAGGGCAACAACGACGGTGATTCCTAAGCGCCTCGGGCTGCGCCGCTACTCTTACTTTGCGACCGCAATCGCAGGATATTATCCGACAGGCCGATAGCTCGGTGAGGCCGAATAAAACCCAGCGTTCTACACCGCACCGTTCAACGTTCAATACTAGACCGACAAGCGCCTTCCGCTGGTTCCACACTAGAAGCATTCCCCAGGCAATCCGGGCAACTGTTTATTGCGGCGCTGTTTGTTTGAGGAAACTTTCGCAAGGGGAAGTGGCAATGGGATTTTCACTCCAGCAACCCTCGCACAGAACGCAGGAATCCAGCCCCAAGCTGGTGAAGTCCGTAGCACAATTCCCATCTCGCTCCGATCGGCGCCTTGGATTACACGGCTGGAAGGCGATTGCGGCGGCCCTGGATCGTGGAGTTAGGACTGTGCAGCGCTGGGAGCGTACTCTCGCGCTCCCGGTTCATAGGTTGGGCGAAGGCGCTCCCTGTCCGGTTTTCGCTTTTCAAGATGAGCTGCAACTCTGGTTGCGGGAAAGGGCTCAATCGAAGCCTTCTACAACTGTGAAGGAAATCGAAACCAGAACTTCTGAAAATAGCTCCGAGCCGGAAATTATCAAATCTCTGAGTGCTTTTTTTGCTTTGAAGGGTTCGGCCCACAAAAAAGTCATCTGCGAGTCTTGCAACTCCAGCACGCGGATCCTTGTCGGCCAATTCTGGCTCTATGGAACTGACCGGGCTTGGCATGTGTCAATCCCATTTTGTCCTGAATGCGACAGCGACGTGCGCGCCCTGCTGCCGCCATCTTCGGATCGGGTAAGCTGATTTTTCTTGAACAGAGCTCCACAAACTGAAAAGGCGACCTCCGAAGAGATCGCCTTTTGCAAAATTCGCCCGGCTTATAGCGCCTGAACGTTTTCAGCTTGCCAGCCCTTAGGACCCTTGGTCACATCGAACTGCACTGTCTGGCCTTCCTGCAGGCTCTTGAATCCGCCTGATTGGATCGCTGAGAAGTGCACGAAAACGTCTTCGCCATTCTGACGGCTGATAAAGCCGTAGCCCTTGGCGTCATTAAACCACTTTACTGTTCCTTGTTCTGCCATGTTGTTACGTGTTCCTTTTTTGATTGATTTACGCTGGAGGGAGTCGGAAAAACTTGTGCAGGTTACTGGCTGTGAAGCAAGAACTGCTCATTACCGATTCAGTCTAACGCACACCGGAATCGTACTCGGAAATGGTGCAATTAGCAAGCTTATTGTGAGTAAGCTCGGTTTGAGATAGTCGCAGCCGTTCCCGGCTTTCCCAAAACGACCTATGCGGTGACCGCCGACCTTGGCTGTCCCGGCGAACTTGCTCGCCAACAATCCCAATTAGGGACAGCCACTCCGAGGAAGATTTGTTGCCAGAATCACCGGTATGCCGCCTACAATCAGCCGGAGAGTCAAAGGCGGCTTTCCCCAACATTCGCGAGGGGTTGCTCCGCCAGCAGCAGAGTACCCCCAAACAGCGTATACTCAATTTGCTTGACCTCGAAGATACGCGACCGAGCATGCGCCTTCGTGATTAAGAGATTGTGAGGGCTTTCTCTTGCGGTCGCTGCCAGACGTTTCACCTTCAGCTCCCATAAAACGCGTTCGTGGTCACTGATGTCGGCCTGACGAATACGGCGACGCGACAACCATGAGGGCATACCACCCTCTCCAACCGGTCCGAATTACAGGAGCTGATGATGTCCGCAATAAATGGCGATAAAGCCCGATTTCACCGCGATCGCAAGGAAAAGATCGCCCGCCGTAAACGCACTCGTGAGTTGCTGAATTCATCAAATGCGCAGCCGAAAAAGAAAGCTCACAGCCAAAGTGCGAAGCCAGCGGCGGTGTCAGAGTGACGCACCACCTCTTATTTGCCCCCTTTGGCGCCCACCCCGGGTGCCCTTAAGAAAAAACGTGTGCTTCTGGTCGACACCTCCACCGCCAAACGCGAACTCCGCGCTGAAGTCATGCGCAAGCTGGGTATGGATGTCGACTGCGCCGCGGACATCTCTGAAGCGCGCTCCTGGTGGCGCGCCGATCTGTATGACCTGGTTTTAATCAATGTCGAGAAGGGAAGCGGTCATCGCGACAAATTTTGCGATGACATTCGTAGCGCCACACCCGCGTCAGCAACTGGCTTTCCTTGTCGGCAAGCCCGAGTACCTCGCGACTATTCCCGGCCTCGATGGAGAAATTCCGGCCGCTCGCGCACTTCGACGAATCTCTTATCGGCGATGTGAAGACCGCTCTTTCTATCGATCTGGCAGATTTGTCGCAGCGCTGGGGAATCATGGAGGCTTCGCGGCGAATTTCTGCCGTACGCTCCGCCTCCAATGCCCGGAGCAAAGCCATGCGTGACCGTCCTACGCCTCCGCGCGATGTTGAAACGCGCCATGGCAAGCTCCCCGCCGACGAGCCGCCAAGTTTGGATGATCTATTAAGAGAGGAAATGCAATGAAGAACTTGTACGTGGGTAATCTGCCGCACAGCACAACCGAAGCCGAACTCCGCCAGGTTTTTGAAGCCCATGGCGCAGTCGAGAAAGTCAGCCTGGTTACCGATCGCGAAACCGGCCGCTCGCGGGGTTTCGCGTTCGTCGAAATGACCGATCCCAGCGAAGCCGACAAGGCGATTGCCGCATTGAACGGGACCCAGCTCGGCGGCCGCGCCTTGACCATCAATGAAGCCAAGCCAAAGACCGATCGCCCCAAGAGTGGACAGCGTTTCGGCCGCGGAGGCGGCGGGGGCGGGGGTAACCGCGACGATTACCGGGGCCACGCGCGCCAGCCGCGCGAGCCGCGCTGGTAAACTAGTAGCAGAGCACTAATATTTCGCGCGGGGCCGGTCGCCAGATCATCGGCCTGCGATCGACATTCAATACTGGGGGATGAGGTATGCCACGAGGCCGCTCAACTTTTACCAAGCGCCAGAAAGAACAGACACGTCAACAGAAACAGCGGGAAAAAGCAGAACGCAGAACACAGCGAAAGCAGGAGAAACCCGCGGATAGCAATATTGATGAGATGGCTGAATTGCGCGAACATGCCGCTGCCCAGGCAGCCTTGTTCAATGTCGGCATGGAAGACGCCGACGAAAATGGCGCTGAAGAGTCCGAACGATAAAGATCCGCGCAGTCCGATCAGATGACATCATTAAGTCGCCGACGCTCTCAAGCTTCGGCGACTTTTGTTTTTAGACGAATACTTCGCCCGGTAGCGCCGTCAGAGTACGCGACGCCAGCGTATTCTCTACAAACCGTCTCGGTTGTTCCGCCGTCGCATCAAGCTGCTTGCGCTCGATTTTCAACTTAAGCGCGCGCTCGATGGTCCGCAGCTCCAGAACTTCAGCGCCCGCAACCAGCGTAGTTGCCCGACCTTCGAAGCCTGCGCGGCCGGTTCGTCCCACACGATGGATGAAATCCTCAGCCATCTTAGGCACGTCATAGTTGATCACATGGGCCACATCGTCCACGTGCAATCCGCGTGACGCGATATCGGTCGCCACCAGCACCTGGTAACGGCCTTCCTGAAATCCGCTCAATGCGGCATTGCGCTGCGATTGTGAACGGTCGCCATGAATCATGGCCGCGTTGAAGCCATCGCGCACAATCTCTTTCGCCAAGCGTTCCGTTCCGCGCTTGGTGCGGGTAAAGATCAGAGTCTGTCCTTTTTCTGCGTACAGCAGTTGGCGCAGAACGTCCATCTTTTGTCCCGGACGCACTTCGTAAGCGTTGAGCTGAACGCTCTCCGCCGGCTTGAGCACCGAGCCTAAAGCCACTCGCACCGGATCGCGCATGTAGTCGTATACCAGCCCCGCCACGGATGCTTCCAGCGTGGCCGAGAAGCACAATGTCTGTCTGCGTTGCGGCAGTATCGAAACAATTCGCCGGATCGCGGGCAGAAATCCCATATCCAGCATGCGATCGGCTTCATCAAGCACCAGAATTTTCACGTGCTGCAGGTCGGCAAACTTGCGCGTAACCAGATCCTGCAATCGGCCGGGTGTTGCGATTACCAGTCCCGCGCCGGCGCGCAGACTGCGAATCTGCGTCTGCTCTGAAACTCCGCCGATGATCAGCGCGGCTTTGTGCATGGTCTTCGTACGCAACCGCTCGTATACTTCGTGCACTTGCATCGCAAGTTCGCGCGTCGGCAACAGCACCAGCGCGGTTGTTTTGTGCGCCGGCTCGCGGCCCAGCATTTCGATCACTGGAATTAAAAACGCCAGCGTCTTGCCGGTGCCCGTCTGGGCGGTGCCGATTACGTCCCGGCCTTCTAGTGCAGGAGGCACTGCGCCTTCCTGGATGGGGGTGAGGTTAATAAATTGACCTGCCGCCAGTTTCTTCTGCAGCGCAGAAGCCAGGGGCAGTTCGGTAAATGTGGTCATTCGATTTTGTTTCTTTCTGGAGGGGTTGGTCTGCACACTTGGTGCTCTACACACTCGGACACACGCCCGGAGTCTGCCAGCCACTCACATTTAATTTTTAGATTGGCGCCAACTAATACGGCGGGCAGGAAATGCGGAGATAAGACTGGCCCAGCTTGGGACCACCGCGTCACGAGCAAACCGTGGCAATAGCGTCTGAAAACAGTATACCACGTGCCCGTTACCAGAAAGGCATAATTGCTCTGCTTTGAATAACACTGCAGTAACCGCCTTGCCGCTGCCCTCAGTGTCTTTCCTCCGTGCTCTCTGTGTCCTCTGTGGTTAAGCGTTTCTATGAACTACAAAAAAACCTGAGCGATCGGTATAGTCCGCATTAACTCAAAAATTAGGAGCATTCCGTTGATATTGCTTCACGGCTACGCAGAAACTTCGCTCATGTGGAAGCCGATTATCCCCGCGTTGGCTCAGCGCTTCACCGTGATCGCTCCTGACCTGCCGGGCATTGGTGACTCCGGCATTCCAAAAGATGGACTGGATATGAAAAACGCCGCCATTCGAATTCATGACCTAGCCAAATCACTCGGCGTGCAAAAAGCCGAAGTAGTCGGTCATGATATCGGCCTCATGGTCGCCTACGCGTACGCGGCGCAATTTCCCTCCGAGGTCACAAAGCTCGTCCTGATGGACGCATTCCTCCCCGGTGTTGCCGGCTGGGAAGCGATTTACAACAATCCGCAACTCTGGCATTTCCGCTTCAACGGCCCAACCCCCGAAGCCCTGGTCAAAGGCCGCGAGCGGACCTACTTCGAACATTATTGGAACGACTTTGCCGCGGACAAGAATCATTCCATCCCGGAAGCCGCCCGCGCCGCCTACACGGCGGCTTACTCACGTCCGGGTCGCATGCATGCCGGCTGGGAGTACTTCGTGTCTTTCCCGAAAGCAGCAGACGATTTCGCCCAGCTTTCTCAGACCAAATTGACCATGCCGGTGCTCGCGATCGGTGGCGACAAAGCAAACGGAGACGCGCTGGGCCGTCAGGTCAAACTCGTAGCGTCTAATGCGAGAGTTGTAATTCTGAAAGATACTGGGCATTGGCTGCTGGAAGAAAATCCCAAAGGCACTACCGATGCGCTCTTAAACTTTCTGTGATGAGGAGGACACCTTGATAAAGGTGGAATGACTCGTTATAAGGCTCAACCGGATAGCCATTCAGCTTCCAAGCCTCCAACCCTCCTCTCAGAAACTTGACGCGAAAGAATCCCAGCGCCAGCACGCGCCGCAGGATCTCGCGGCTGGTCTTGTCACTCGGACAAGTGCAATAAACAACTGAGTTCGTGTCTTTAGGGACCAGAGAAGGCTTGGCAAGCACATCATCAGGCGGAATTCTTTGCGCCGAAGGAATAATTTCCGGATACGCCAGCAAATCCAGCGGCTGGCGGACATCGAAAATAAGCAACTCCTGCTCCTGCTTCTTTCCAGCAACGAATGCAGCTGATCGGCGGTGATGCTGTGCTGCTCCAGATTATTTCTGTCGCGCCGGTATCGTCTCAAAACAAACACGACGACCAAGAGCGCCGGAATCGCCATGATGGCAGTGCTTAATAACATTTGCTGGGAAGTATATACTTCGCACACGCTCAAAGAACTTCCAGGGCAGGGGAAGCGATCGCCAAAACCTTGAATCCCTTAAAACTTAATTCGAAATCTTAAAAACTTTTAGCTCAAATTATCTTCCGATCCCCGCATCCTCCGCCGCCAATATTGAAATTGCCGACCAGTCGAGGGTTTCGTCTCCCCGCGACAGCAAAGTTAAAAATCGATCGCGTACCAGATTCGCCAGCGGCAAAGGCACTAGCAGGGACTCTCCCGCAGCCAGCGCCAGGCGCGCATCTTTCAACCCCAAAGGAGCCGCAAATCCCGCCGGCTTAAATTTCTTGTCAGCAATCAGGCCGCCGTAGGTCTTGTAAACCGGGGCGGTAAACAGAGTCGAAGTCAGGAATTCCAGATACTGATGCTGGTCCAAACCTCCCTTTGCAACGAGCGCCATTGCCTCCGCAAGCGTTTCAATGGTCGCTGCGATCATAAAATTTCCGCTGACTTTCACCAGATTCGCGCTCGAAGGCTTGTCGCCAAAACGAAAAGTTTTTTGCCCCATCGCGTCGAATAAGGGAGAGCAGTCATTGACCGCATCGGGAGCGCCCGCCGCGACCACGAATAACTTGGCGGCGGCCGCCGCCTCCGGCCGTCCGAACACCGGAGCCGAAACAAATCGCTGTCCCGCGTTTGGCATGCTCCGCAGTCAATTTGTCCGCCAAGTGCCACGCTGATTGTGCTAGCCGAAATATGAATCGCGCCTTTACTGAGAGTGGCGACGATGCCTTCTTCTCCGAACACAACCCTCTCAACTGCATTGTCGTCCGCGAGCATCGTGATCACAGCGTCGCCGTGGCAAGCATCGGCCACACGTGGCAGCCTGCTTCGCTCCTTTTTCAACCAATAGCTTTGCCTTCTCGGCGGTTCGGTTATACACGCGTGATTTCATGCCCTGCTCGAATCAGGCTGGCAGCCATTCCGCTGCCCATTTGGCCCAATCCGATAAATCCGACTTTCATAACTTGCTCCTTGTGCAATCAGCAATCGCTCAACAAAATTCGATGCTCACGGAAAATAAAATGATCCGCGATTGTCGACCGGCTGTGCCCGTGGTCTGCTGCGGCTCAAATAATTACAATGGCAATTGATGTAGTCCACGGCAGCTTGGTTTCGCCCCTCTCGACACCGGTTTCTGTTCGAGCCCAACATTTCCTGGCTAATTCCTTACTCTGGCGAATAAGGGATAAACGGTAGAGCCGGCGATTTAACTTGGAGCGTACGTTTCTTGGGCCATCCCCTGCATATGCAGTCGCATCCTAGAAGTCACTTTAAGCTTGGTGCGCAACTATGTACGGATGCAGTGCGAATTTTGTGTGTGGATGACGAGCCCACCATGCTTTCGCTGGAAAGAAGACTGCTGGAATCGGCGCGGCTTCACGGTGTTCACTGCAGCGTGCGGACAGGATGCAATCCACATTTTTCAGCATGAGACGCGTTGACATTGTGTTGATGGATTACTGGATGACCGGCATGAATGGCATCGACACGGCCGATCACATGAAACGTCTTGCATCCCCAGGTGCCGATCGTGTTCTTCTCTGCCTACAGCGAGCTTCCATCCGAATCTTTAGGCCTGGCCGAGGTCTGGCTTAGAAAAGGACAGGACGATCCCGGTAAATTATTGTCAGCCGCTGCTTGCAGCCGCCTTCGCCGGCAACCGGACCGTTTCGTAACACGACGCTCGGCAGGGCTGGTGCGATATCCGCCACCCTCATGCTATAATCGCTTTTCGCCTGCTGGGTTTCGAGGCAATGACGTGGTCCCCTCTTACGGGCAAGTCCTGATCACGAATCAGCACAATTCGCTGTAACCGAACACGAGGTATACCTATGTCCGGCCATTCAAAATGGGCCACAATTAAGCACAAGAAGGGCGCGCTTGACGCCAAGCGCGGCAAGATTTTTACGCGCCTTATCAAGGAAATCAGCATTGCCGCAAAAAATGGCGGCGATCCTGATACCAATCCGCGCCTGCGCACCGCCATTGCCGCCGCCAAGGCTGAGAACATGCCCGCCGACAATATCAAGCGGGCCATCCAGCGCGGCACCGGCGAACTGCCCGGCGCCAACTACGAAGAATTTGCCCTCGAAGGCTACGGTCCCGGGCGGCGTCGCCATTCTGCTCGACATCAATACCGACAATCGCAATCGCACCGTCAGCGAAATTCGCCACGCCTTCGGCAAGAACGGCGGCAACATGGCCGCAGCCGGCGCGGTCGCGTATCTGTTCCACAAGAAGGGCGACATCGTCATTCCCAAAACCGCCGCCAAAGAAGACGATCTGATGGGTATCGTGCTCGAAGCCGGCGCCGAAGACCTTCGCGATGACGGCGAAAACTGGGAAGTGCTCACCGAACCTTCGGTATTCGAAGCGGTAGTCGAAGCGGTGAAGAAAGCCGGCATTCAGCCGGCTTCCGCCGAAGTCGCGATGATTCCCCAAAATTACATCAAGCTGGAAGGCGCAGCAGGCGGCACAGATGATTCGCCTGGTGGAAGCTCTTCGAAGAGCACGACGACGTGCAGAACGTGCACTCCAACTTCGACATCGATCGAGAAACTTCTGGAAGAAGTCGCCGCCGGCTAAATAAATTTCACCTGCAGCCCCGGTGCCAGGCACTGCTCGCGCCTTTCCAAATCGACGTGACGCGGGCGTCGCGACATTATTGCGAACGGTCTTCCACTAGCGCGAGCTTTTCGGCGTTCCTTTTGTCCTCTGCGTTAACTCTGCGTCGTTAAAAGCTTTTGGTTTTGCTTAATCGTCGACTCGGACACCAATTACACAATTGTTTCAACCGCGCAAAACACATGCCTTTGTCAATACGGCTGCACCGTTAAATTCCGAAATAAATTTCAACATTCGTGTGCATAATATTGTGGAAATCGACGCAAGTGGCTGCTTAAACGCTTTGTTAAGAAAAATTTATACAGAGTGCACACAGGTAAGTGCGCTGCTGCGAAATTTATTTTCTCCATGAAAGAATGCCGCCTCAAAAATTCGTCTCGATAAGTTATTGCTGGAACGCCAACTTGGTGCCATCGCGCGAACGGGCACAAGCACTGGTGCTCGCCGGCAAAGTCCTGGTCAACGGTCAGAAGATCGACAAATCCGGCACGCTCGGTCGATACATCGTCCGAAATTCGCCTGCTCGGCGACGATCTGAAATACGTTTGTCGCGGCGGTCTCAAGCTTGAACGCGTCGAAGTCGCCGAAGTGTGTCTCGACGCCTTCGGGGATCTTCACCTTGGCGGCGAAGAAGTCCAGGCCACCGGCGACGGAGCCGTCGCCCTTCAGCACGAAGGTGCGGTCGTCCAGGCGGCTCTCGCAGCCGAAGCGCTTGGACAGCCGACGGGCCCAGGCTCGCTCCTCGCCCGAGCGACTTGTGACCCGGGAAGGGCACGACGTCCTGCAGTCCGTTGAAGGCCCGGAAGCCCTCGGGCGTCAGGAGGCGGGTCCCGAGCAGGACGTCCTCGTCGGGGAAGGCCAGCAGGGCCCGGCGGTACTGGTCGGCCATGATGCCCTTGAGGGCGGCCTCGGCCCGCGAGGTGCGGTCGACCAGCGCCAGCCCGACCAGCAGCGACGGAGTCCCCCCGATGCGCTCGAGGGTGCAGAAGGAGTAGCCCCGCAGCTTGTTCCCCTCCCGGGCCTGGGTGATGAGCACCCAGGCTTCGCGCTCCTTGGAGAGGTAACCGATGTCGAAACCCGGCGGTCGGTCCGCACAAAGATCCGCCATTTCGACCAGCTCAGCATCGCTGAGCGCAGTGCAATCCTTGGTGCTCACTACGATCGGCATGGGTCCAGTCTACTGGTTGCGCTCGCAGGTTCCCAACCGGCCGGGCCCGCGGCGGGGCGCGCCGCCGGCCACCGCCGTCACTCCAGCTCAGACGCCATTTCTGCCAGACGTCACGGTCTCAGGAGAGGACGGCGCTCTGGCCGAGCAGCCGCTTGAGCTCGCCCACCAGGCCGTTGCGGCAGTCCACATTGAACTCCGGCGGCAGGCGCAAGCACCTTGGCGCCGACGTGCAACAGGACCGGCGACGGCCCCGGATGCCCGCTCAAGACGTCCTTGAGCCCGTCGACCTTGGCGTCGGTCAGCACCCCGAGGGGCAGGGTGATGTGGAGGTCCTCCTGGCCCCGTTCGAGCACGGGACGGCGACACCTCCATGCAGACGATCTTGGGCTCTTCCTCCCGGGTGTCGAGCCGGCCGCGGATCACCAGGATGGCGTCGTTCTCGATGAGGGCGCCGTACTCGGCCATGGTCTTGGGGAAGACGAACACCTCCATGGCGGCCTGGAGGTCCTCGAGCACGAACCGGGCCATCAGGTCGCCCTTCTTCGTGTAGGAGCGACGCAGGTCGGTCACGACCCCGCCCACGGACGCGCACCGGGCGAGCGGTCCCCCACCGGCGTGTCGTCCTCCCGCATGTCCGAGAGGGTGCTGTCGGTGTAGCGGGCCAGCGCCGCCTCGTAGCCCATGAGGGGGTGGTCGCTCACGTAGAGGCCGAGCATCTCCTTCTCGAAGGCCAGGCGCTGCGCCTTGTCGAACTCGCTGTCGGGGATGGCCACCTTGGCCCCGCCCCAGCCGGGATCGGCTCTCCTCCTCCTCGAAGGCGGCGAAGAGCGTGGTGATGCCGAGGTCCTGCTCCTTGCGCCGCTCGATCGAGCGGTCGACGATGGACTCCAGCACCAGGCACAGGCCCTGGCGCGGGTGGCCGAGCGAGTCGAAGGCGCCCCCCTTGACCAGTGACTCCATCGTCCGCTTGTTCAGGACGACCGGATCCACCCGGGCGCAGAAGTCGAAGATGTCGACGAAGGGGCCGTTGGCCGTGCGCTCGGCGACGATCCGCTCGACCAGGCTCTCGCCGACGTTGCGCACGGCGGCCAGGCCGAAGACGATGGCTGTCCGGCCGGTTGCCCGTCCTCGTCGACGCTGACGGTCCGGTGCGAACTCGGCCAGCGAGCGGTTGACGTCGGGCACGAGCACGTCGATGCCCATGGAGCGGCACTCGGCGAGATAGACGGCCGTCTTGTCCTTGTTGTCCTTCACCGAGGTGAGGAGCGCGGACATGTACTCGACCGGGTAGTGCGCCTTGAGCCAGGCCGTCTGGTAGGCCACGAGCCCGTAGCCGTAGGAGTGCGACTTGTTGAAGGCGTAGTCGGCGAACGGCTCGATGATGTCGAAGAGCTGCGTGCCGAGCTCCTCGCCGTAGCCCTCGGTGACGCAGCCGGCGATGAACTTCTCGCGCTCGGCGGCGATGAGCTTGCGGATCTTCTTCCCGCAGGCCTTGCGCAGGTTGTCGGCCTCTTCGAGGCTGTAGCCGGCGAACTTCTGGGCGACCCGCATCACCGACTCCTGGTAGAGCATCAGCCCGTAGGTGTCCTTCAGGATCGGCTCGATGTCGGGGTGCAGGTAGGTGAGCTCCTTGCGCCCGTTCTTCAGCTCGGGGTAGTCCCGGTGCATGTTGGCCGCCATGGGCCCCGGGCGGTAGAGCGCGACGAGCGCGGCGACGTCGTCGAAGCTGGTCGGGGCCAGGGCGCGCAGGGTCTGGCGCATGGCCGCGCCCTCGAGCTGGAAGACGCCGACCGACTTGGCGCGCCGCAGCATCTCGAGCGTCGGCTCGTCGTCGAGATCGACGGCGTCGATGTCGGGCCGCGTGCCCGGTCTCGGCCTCGATCAGGTCGAGGGCGCGCTCCATGACCGACAGGTTGCGCAGGCCGAGGAAGTCCATCTTGAGCAGGCCCGAGGTCCTCGACCCCGTGCATTTCGTACTGGGTGACGATGGGCGCGTCCTCGGGATTCTCGCCGGCGCCGGGCTTGCGCTGGATCGGCAGGTAGTCGGTCAGCGGATCGCGGGAGATCACCACGGCGGCGGCGTGGATGCCGTCCTGGCGGCGCAGCCCCTCGAGCCCGAGCGCGACCTCAATGACCTCCTTGGCGTCGGGGTCGGTGTCGCGCATGGTGCGCAGCTCGGCCGCGGCGGCATATCCCTCCTCGTGACCGTCGGTCTTGGTGATGCAGGCGTGCAGCGGGCGTGTCACGCCCCATGACGAGCGGCGGCATGGCCTTGGCGATGCGGTCGCCCACGATGTAGGGCTTGCCCAGCACCCGCGCCGCGTCGCGGACGGCGGCCCGCGCCTTGATCGTCGAGAACGTGATGACCTGGGCCACGCGGTCGCTGCCGTACTTCTCCGCCGCGTAGCGCATGACGTCGGCGCGGTAGCGCTCGTCGAAGTCCATGTCGATGTCGGGCATCTGCTTGCGCCCCGGGATTCAAGAAGCGCTCGAAGAGCAGGTCGTAGCGGATCGGGTCGAGATCGACGATCTTGAGGCAGTAGGCGACGCAGCAGCCCGGCCGCCGACCCACGGCCCGGGCCCGACGCGGATGTTCGAGTCGCGGGCGAAGCGGATCAGGTCCCACACCACCAGGAAGTAGGCGGCGAACCCCATGTTCCCGATGACGCCCGAGCTCGTAGTCGAGCCGCTCCACCACCTCGGTCGGCAGCGAGGCGCCGTAGCGCTCGCGGCGCCCCCTCGAAGGTCAGGTCGCGCAGATAGGCCAGGGCCCGCTCTTCGTAGGTCTCACCGCTGAAGTGGTCCGGCACCGGGAACTCGGGCAGGCTCGGCTTGCCCAGCTCGATCTGGACGTCCGCCCGCTCGGCAATGAGCAGCGTGTTGTCACAGGCCTCGGGCACGTCGCGGAAGAGGTGGCGCATTTCGGCGGCCGTCTTGAGGTAGTGCTCGGTCCCCTCGAACTTGAACCGGTTCGTGTCGGAGAGGAGCGCGCCCGTCTGCACGCACAGCAGTGCGTCGTGGGCGACGGCGTCCTCGCGGTGGGTGTAGTGGCTGTCGTTGGTCGCCAGGAGCGGCGCGTCGAGGCGGCGGGCGATCTCAATCAGCTGCGGGTTGGTCCGGTGCTGGTCGGCGATCCCGTGGTCCTGGATCTCGACGAAGAGGTTGTCCCTCCCGAAGATGTCCTGCAGGCGGGCCGCCTTCTTCTCGGCACCCTCCACGTCGCCGGCCAGCAGCGCCTGGAGCACGACCCCGCCCAGACACCCTGTGGTGGCGATCAGCCCGTCGTGATGGCGCTCGAGCAGCTCCCAGTCGACGCGGGGCTTGTAGTAGTAGCCCTCGAGGTACGCCGCCGAGGACAGCTGCATGAGGTTGCGGTAGCCCTGCGACCGTCTCGGCCAGCAGGGTCAGGTGGTAGTAGAGCTTCTGGCCGCCCTCGACGTCACCGCCGGTGTCGTCGACCCGGCCCCGGCGCACCGGCCGCTCCAGGCGCGACTCGCCCGCCATGTACGACTCGGTCCCGATGATCGGGACGACGCCCTGGTCGCGGCAGGCCTTGTAGAAGTCGAGGACCCCGTACATGTTGCCGTGGTCGGTGATGCCCAGCGCCGGCTGCCCGTCCGCCACGGCGGCGGCGACCAGGTCCCCCACCCGGGCCGCCCCGTCCAGCATGGAGAACTCGGTGTGGGTGTGCAGATGCGTAAACGACCGCTCCGACACCGGCCCTCCTTTCGCCACGTCTCGTCAAACTTACACGTGTGTTGTTTCGTCCCGGGCTTTGCAATCTATCCCGCCCGCCGACACAAGACGATGACTGAATAGGTCCACTCTGGCACGAAGGCGCCGTCTCCGGTCCGGGTCGTGTCCCGTGGCTGGGGACCTGCGGCATCGGACCCGAGCTGCCGGGACGCCGTCTCCGGACGGTGGACGCGGACGACAGGGCCGCGCCTGGGCGGTCCGACGTCAGAGGTAGGCGCCCGTGCGACCCGACTCGCCGGCCGAGGGCAACCCCCGCTGGCGCATCTCCTCGAGCTGGGCCCGGGCCGCCATCTGCTGGGACATCAGCGTCGCCTGAATGCCGTGGAACAGGCCCTCGAGCCAGCCCACGAGCTGGGCCTGGGCGATGCGCAGCTCCGCTTCGCTCGGCGCGTCGTTCGTCGAACGGCGGCGCCATCCGCTCGAGCTCGGACACGAGGTCGGGCGACAGCACCTGGACAGGTCGTGGATCGACTGCTCGTAGATCTCGCGCAGCCGCACCCGGCTCTTCTCGTCGAGCGGAGCGGACCGCACCTCGTCGAGCAGCGTCTTGACCATGGAGCCGATGCGCAGCACCTTGGCCGGCTCGTTCACCGATTCGGTCTGCGCCTGCTCCCCCGCCTCGTCCCGGCTCCCGCCGGCCAGGACCTCGTCGGGCGCGATCGCCCCGCCCGAGCCGTCGTCGGGCGGTGCCTCCTCGGTCACGTCGTCGTTCGTCGCGTCAGCCATGGTGCCTTCCGTCTCTCTCCGGCCCGTCGGGTCTTCGGGCCCGGGTCGGCCCGAGGTTGTCACCGGCCGCCTGCCCGTCACGAGGCCCGCCAACCCAGCAGCGGGATGCGCATCTCCGCCGACGTCAAGGACCCGTGCCGGGCCTTGAGGCGCAGCTCGCCGGTGTCGGCGGGTCGAGGAACGCCGTCGGGGTGAACGGCACGAGGGCGACGTCGCCCAGGCGGGCCGCCACCTCGGCCGACGGCACGCCGCCGAGCCATCCGTCGGCGATCATCTGCTCCTTGGTCCGCACCCAGGCGACGTCGCCGTGCAGGCCGGTCGCCGTCGCCGCGACGTCCTCGATCGGCACCGGGCCGGACGTGCAGCCAGCGGAATCGGCCCTCCCCGCTGATCAGCGTGGTGGCCTCCATCAGCTCGGGACCGATGAGCTCGACCGAGCCCCCGACGTCGACCTGCCCGTGGTCGGCCGTGACGACGAGCACCGCCCCGGGCGGGAGCGCTCGAGCACGTCGCCACGAGCCGGTCGACGGCCCGCAACTCGTCGTCGTAGTACGGCGCCCAGCCCCTCGGCGTGGGCCACCTTGTCGATGCCCTCGTAGTAGGCGTAGACGAACGGGGCGCCCGCCGGCGGCGAGCTCGCGGACGGCGGTGACGAGGCCGGCCGGCGTGTGCCAGCGGTGCAGCTCGACCCGCCCGAGGTGCGCGGCGGTGAAGCCGGTTGGCCCGAAGTCCTGCGCGTGTCACCGACCGGAACGGGGCCGGGGGCACCGGGGAACGACTCGACAAGGCTGGAACGTCGAGGCCGGCACCGAGCACGCGGGCATCGACGCCCCCGCAGCGACCACTGGAGCACGTTCATGACGTCGCCGTCGAGCGCGACCCGGTAGCCGACCACGCCGTGCTCGGCCGGCACCCGTCCCGTGACCAGCGTGGTCAGGGCGCACGCCGTGGTGCTCGGGGCCACCGAGGTGATCGGATCACCGACTGCCGCCGACGAGCACCGGCGCGAGCGCGGCCCGTTCCCTGAGCTGCTCCTCGCCCAGACCGTCGAGCACCAGCAGGACGATCTGCCTGGCGCCCGCCACCGGTTCGGGAAACCACTCGGGCAGCGGATGGGCCCGGGGGCGCGCAGCTCCCCGAGCAGGGTCGGGCACCACGCGGTGCAGGGAGGCGCCGTCCCAGTCGGGCAGGAGCGGATCGGGCTGCGACGGTCGACGCCCCGTCCGAGAGGTCGACCGGGTCGACAACCCCGCCTCGAGGGGCGACAGCGTCGCCGGGCCCGCTGCGCCGTCAGTCACGAAGGGACACCCTACGACCCACGCACCCCCTCTACCCACGAATCGGCCGGTAGGATCGCCTGGCTGTGAGGGTTTCGACGACGGGGTGACTACGCCAGCCGGGCGCTGCTCTCGCTCGCCCTGCACGGCGCCGAGACGCCCACCTCGGTCCGGGACATCGCCGAGCGCACCGCGCTCCCCCAGCCCTACCTCGAGCAGATCCTCCTGGCCCTCAAGGGGGCCGGCCTGGTCCGCTCGAAGCGGGGCGTCGGCGGCGGCTACGTGCTGGCCCGCCCACCCGAGGAGATCTCCCTGGCCCAGATCGTCTCGGCGGTCGACGGCCCCATCGCCGCCGGCGACTTCGGGGAGCCCCACGAGAACGGCGCCTGCGACCACGAGGGCCAATGCGTCCTGCTGGCCGTCTGGGCCGACGTCGGCGAGACGATCCGCACCCACCTGCAGAGCTACAGCCTGGCCGACATGGTGGCCCGGGCCCAGGGGAACGTCGCCGCCACGGCGTCTGACCGTCTCGGCAGCCTCGAGACGGCTCCACCCCCTCACGTTCCACGCCTCGATGGCCGGCCAGTCGAGTCCCAGCCCAGGACGCAACGGCACCGGTCCGCAGGAGGAAGAGGCGGCCGGCGACGGGCGGCAGCCCCAGCCAGCGGGCCGTGAGCACCCGCAGGATGTGCCCGTGGGCGACGCACAACGTGTCCGTCTCGATGACCGGGCCCGTGCGATGACCCGGTCGGCCCGCCGCCCGACGTCGGCGGCCCGCTCCCCCTCGGGCACGCCGTCGTCCCACAGCGTCCAGCCGGGACGGCTCTCGCCGATCTCGGCGGTCGTCAGACCCTCGTAGGCGCCGTAGTCCCATTCCATGAGGTCCGGGTCGGGATCACCCGTCGTAGCCGGCCAGCGTGCACGTCGCTTCGGCCCGGATCAGCGGGCTGGTGAGCACCTGGCCGAACGTCGCCGGCCCGAACTGGCGGACGAGCGCCCCGGCGGCCCTCGCCTGCTCACAGCCCTCCGTCGAGGAGCGGAATATCTGTGCGTCCGGTGTGTTTTCCGCTCTCGGACCATTCGGTGGCGCCGTGACGAAGAAGCACCATCCGGCCGGGCATGGGCCGTAGACCACCACGGGCCTGGAGACGGCGCAACTCGGTGCGAACACCCCGCATGGAATGATCCGTGGGCCGCTGCGGTTATACACGGCAGGTTGATCCCGGAACCGTCCGGGTACGTACGACTGAGAGTGAGCGAAGAGCGTCTGGAGCGATGATGAAAAGCGCGGTGAGCACGTCGGACACATTGGGACTGATGTTGCGAGACCTCGACCAATTCCCAATGCCCGACCATGAGCAGCAGGTCGAACTGGCCAAGAGGGTCGTGGCCGGAGACGATGCTGCGCGCAAGCAGATGGTGGCCGCGAACCTTCGACTCGTGGTGCACTGGGCCCGGCGCTACCAGGACCGGGGCGTCGACATGGCCGACCTGGTCCAGGAGGGCACATTCGGCCTCATGCGCGCCGTCGACAAGTTCGACTGGGAGCGAGGCTTCCGATTCTCGACCTATGCCACCTGGTGGATCCGCCAGGCCCTGCAGCGCGCCGTCCAGCAGCACGGCCGCACCATCCGCATCCCGCTCGAAGTCGGTGAGCAGATCCAGCGCCTCGAACTGACCAAGTCCGAGCTGGCCAGCACGTTGGGCCGCGCCCCCACGGTGGCCGAGCTGGACGAGGCGACCGGCATGACCGCCGATGAGCGGGAGGCGCTCGAGGACGTGGCCCGGGTGACCGCGTCGCTCGACCAGCCGGCCGCCCTCGAGTCGTCCACCACGCTGGGCGAGCTCGTCGCACCCGACGACTCGGACTTCGTGGCGGACGTGGAGCAGACGATGGTCTATGACCGGGTCCGCGATGCGGTCGAGCGTCTGCCCGGCCTCCAGCGGGACGTGCTCCGGCTTCGCTTCGGCTTCGACGGCGACTCCCCCGCGTCGCTGCAGTCGACGGCTGAGCGACTCGGTGTCGGCGTCCGCCGGGTTCGTCGTGCCGAAGAGGAGGCGCTGGCCGCGCTCTCGTTCGACACCGACGTCGTCGGCATCCACGAAGCGGCCTGAGCCAGGCGCCCCGGGCCCGTCCCGGCAGGTGCGGCGTGCAGGCAGCGGCCGCGCGCGACCTGCCATGCCGCTCGTGCCCAGAACGCCTGGAGGTCTCGGGCAGCGGTGACGTGAACTCGAGCTGCGCCGTCGTGGAGGGTGAAGCGGCCGGAGGCGTGCAGGAGAGCGTCCCGACCCAGGCGTCGGCACGCCGTAGCGGGCGTCGCCGACGACCGGGTGGCCGATGGCCGCCATGTGCACGCGGATCTGATGGGTCCGCCCGCTCTGGAGCGCCAGCTCCAGCAGCGTCATCGGCCGCTCGCCCTCCCAGCGCTCCCGTACCGTGTACCCGGTGCGGGCCGGCTTGCCCGACGCGGTGACCGCCATTTTCGTCGGGGTGCGGGTCGAGCGGCCGATCGGCGCCTCCACCTCGCCCCGTTCGTCGGCCACGGCCCCCGTCACCAGGGCCAGGTAGCGCCGCTCCATGGTCCTGGTGGCCAGCTGGTCGACCAGCGCCCGGTAGGCCACCTCGGTCCGGGCCACGGCCAGGAGGCCCGAGGTCCCCTTGTCGAGGCGGTGCACGATCCCGGGCCGGTCGGGCGGGCACACCCCCGCCGCCACGAGGTCCGCCAGGTCGGGGAAACGGGCCAGGAGACCGCCGACCAGCGTCCCCTCGGTGTGTCCGGCGCCCGGATGCACCACCAACCCGGCCGGCTTGTCCACCACGGCCACCTCGTCGTCGGCGTAGACCACCTCGAAGGGCACGCCCGGCTCCGCCGCCACGCCGCCGTCGTCCGGCCGCGGCACCACGATGGTCAGCGTGGCCCCTCGCGCAGCACGGCGGCGCCCGACCGTGACCGGCGAGCCGTCCACCAGCACCCGCCCCGCGGCGATCAGCTGGCGGCCGCGGCGCGCGAGACGTCGGCCACCATGGCCACGCCACGGTCGACCCGCACCCCGGCCAGGAGCGGGCGCGGCATCGTCTCGCCGGCGCCGCGCCCCTCTCCGGCCGGCCTCGATCGCCGTCTCGCCACCGCCTCCTCGGCGTGGGCTGCGGCGCGGATCGGCCGCCGAAGAGCAGGGCCACGATGACGATGATCACGCCCACCGTCACGCAGGCGTCGGCCAGGTTGAAGGTCGGCCAGTGGTCAAGGGTGACGAAGTCCGGCACCTGCCCCCCGGGCGCCGCCGACGATGCGCTCGCTCAGGTTCCCGCCGCCCCGCCGAGCACCAGGCCCGCGCCCACCGCCAGCGTCGTGGTGCGGACCTGGGCCACGACGACCGCCAGCACCACCACACCGACGCACAACAGCACGGTGACGACGAAGGCCCGCCCGCTGAAGAGGCTGAAGGCAAAGCCCGAGTTGTAGGTGAGCGCCAGGCCGAACGGGCCCCAGACGTGCCGCACCTCGTGCAGGTGGTCCAGGACCAGCGCCGTCGTGACCCGGTCCGCCACCAGCACCACGGCGGCGATGGCGAAGGCCAGGACCCCGGAGCGGGTCAGCGCCGCGACAGCCCTCCGCTCTTGCACGCCACGCAGAGCCGCGCGTACGGCAGGGCCCGCAGGCGCGGCTTGGGGATCGGCTGGAAGCAACGCTCGCAGTACCCGTAGGTCTTGTCGTCGATCCGCTTCAGCGCGTCGTCGATCTCCTCGACGGCGAGGAGTGCCTGCCCCGAGAGGGCCAGGTTCCGCTCCCGGTCGACCGTGACGGTGCCCCCCTCGCCCGACTCCTCGTCGAACTGGACGTCGCCCGGCTCCCGCTCGAGTGCCAGCGAGTCCGCCTCGGCCCGCAGGGAGGTCGCCTGCTCCTGGTAGATGGCCCGGTCGTCCACCAGCAGCTCGCGGACCTCGTCGAGAAACTTGCTGTCCTTGGCGTAGGGGCCGGTCTTGGGCCGGACCGGGGGCGGTGCCTTCGGCTTGGGGGTGAACGTCGTGCGTGCGGCGCGGGCGCCACGGCCGCCGGCGCCGTTGGCGGCCGCTCTGCCTTCTTGGCGGCTGGGCTTCTTGGCCGCCGCGGTGGCCGCGCGCGGCCTTCTTGGCCGGTGCGGGCGCCGCCTTCTTGGCGGCCGGCGGCCGTCTTCTTGGCGGCCGGCGCGGCCTTCTTCGTGGCGGCCGGCTTCTTGGCGTTCGCCGTCACCGCCTTCTTGGTTGCGGCGCGCGTTGCCTTCTTCGCTGACGACGCGGCCTTCTTGGCCACAGGGGCTGCTTTCTTCACAACAGGAGCTGCCTTCTTTTTTGTAAGAGCGGAACGCTTTGTCGCCGTTGCCTCAACCTTTGCCGAGGACTTTTTGTTCCCGGCCCGTGACGTTGCGGATGCGGCCGATCGCGACGCAGGAGCCCTCTTGACCTGGGCACCCTTGCTCGCTGGGGTCATCGTTCCCTCCTTCGGACCACCAAGGTGGCCGGTTTCCCCGGAAGACGACCTCGTCCGGGGAGCGGGTGACGATACCGGACACCAGGGGCAGGGGCAACAGCCCCGCCGCCTCGGTCAGGGCGAGATTCAGAGGGCGCGGCGACCCCGAGGCGCGAAGACACTCTGCAGGTTCAGCGTCGGCGCGCCGTCGTCCGCCTGCGGCAGCCTGCCCTGCGCCTCGTCGGCGCCGCCGAGGCCTCAGCTCCGCGGCCGGAGCCGGCTTCGGCCGCACGCCCATGAGGGAGTTGGCCGGCTGCACGTTCTCGTCCACCCACTTGAGGATCTCGGAGAGCGCGCCACGCAGGCGGTTGCGCTCCGACTCGAGGTGCCGCGCCATGCTCTCGACGTCGGTGGCCAGCTCGGTCCGGGTGGCCTCCAGGCGCGCGACCTCCTCGCGCAGCTTCTGGTTCGTCTCGGCCTGCAGTCTGCGCGGCCGTCGCCTCGGCGGCGGCCACGGCCGTCCGCGCCGTCTCCTCCGCCTGGGCCACCACCGTGGCCGCCTCGGCCTCGCTCTCCCGCTTCGTCTGGTCCACGAACTTCTGGGCCAGCAGGAGCGTCCGCTGGAGCGTCTCGTCGGAGAGCGAGCCGCCGTCCTGCCGACGTTGAGCCGGGCGGCGACGGGGGCCGACGACCTCTTCGCTCTCGCGCGGACCGGCCGGCGGCGCGGCCGCGCCGCTTCTCGCGTCGCGCTCGAGCTGGGCGATGCGCTCGCTCGCCTGGCGCAGCCGCTCGTTCAGCTGCCGGACGTGGTCCTGCAGCCCCTCGGCTTCCTGGGCCGCCTTGTCCAGGTACTCATCGACCTCGTCGACGTTGTAGCCCTTCAGCCCGAGGCGGAACTCCACGGTGCGAAGCGTGTCGAGGATCGATGCGGGAAGCCTGAGAATGTCCATGGACCCCAAGTCTAACCTCCCCTCCCGCCATTCCAGGGAATGGCCGAATCAGTTCAGGAGCACGGGAACCAGCGACGAACTGCAGCAACCAGGATGACGACGAGGAAGGAGAGAGTCGAGCCCGCCCACCGGCCGGATGATCCGCCGCACCGGGCGCAGCACCGGCTCGGTAGCCCGGTAGAGGAAGCGCTGCACCCGGGCCAGCGTGGTCCCGGGGTGGATCCGGAACCAGCTCAGGAGCGCCGTGGGCAGCATGATGAGCCACAGGTACAGCTCGACGAGCACATCGCAGCCAGACGGAAAAGGCTCACCAGCGCTGCGAGGGTAGTGGGCTCAGTCGCGCCCGAAGCCGCGCTCAACCAGTCGCTGCCGCTCCTCGTCGGAAACCTTCACGTTGGTGGGCGCCAAGCAGAAACACCTGGTCAGCGACCTTTTCCATCTCGCCGCTCAGGGCATAGGTCACGCCGCTGCAGAAGTCGATCATCCGCCGCTGCAGATCGCGGTCGGCCATCTGCAGGTTGACGATGACCGGGCGGTTGTCCTTCAACCGGTCGGCGATCTCCTTGGCGTCGCCGAAACGGGCCGGCGCCACCACGTGCACCCGGGCCGAGGGCGGTGCCGGCCGTGGTTCATCGTCGGGTCGACCGGCACCGGCCCGCACGCGCCGACGGGCGGGGCGCGCGTGGCTCGCGTGCGCCACGGTTGCTGGCTCGGCGTGGGCCGACTCCCGGGGACTGGTCCGGATCCGGCTCATCCCGCCGCCGTACTCCTCGGCCTGCTCGGGTCGTGGCGCCTGCCGGAGCTCGACCCGTGGCGGCCGAGGAGAACCCGCGCGGGGCGCGGTCCTCCAGGTCGTCGTACTCGTCATACTCGTCGTCGAGCAGGCCGAGGTAGACCATCGTTTTCTTCATGAACGAGGGCGCCATACCTTCTCCTGTCCCGGCACAGCGTAGTGCCTGCTCGGCAGCCGTGGGCCAGCGGACGAGCAGCCGGACGACTCAGCGGTCCTACGCCGCCGGCCGCTCGCCGAAGAGGGCCCGGCCGATCCGCACCATGGTCGACCCGGCGGCCACGGCCGCCTCGAGATCGTCGGTCATGCCCATCGAGCGCTCGCTCGAGCCCGAGCGAGTCGGCCAGCCGCGCCACGACTGGAACGCCGGCCCGGCGGCCCCGGCCCCGGGCGGCGCCACTGTCATCAGACCCGCTCGACCCGAGGCCGAGCTCGGCCAGCGCACGACGCCAGTCGCCGGCCGCCTCGGGCGGGCACACCGTTGCGGCCCGGGCGCCCGGCATGTCCACCTGGATCAGCACCGTGCGCCCGGCGCATACCGGGCGATCCGCTCGCCCTTCGACCGCGCGGGCCACGCCCTGCCACAGGCCGCACCAGCGGGGCCAGGGACCCCACCTTGTTGCGCTGGATCGCACCGAGGAAGTGCCAGACGACTGGTCGCCCGGTGGGCCCGGCGCCTTCCCCGCAGTTCGCGGCGTAGTTCTCCCCCATGTCGCGCGAGCCCGGCGTCGCGGGCGGCCACGCACCGCCTCCGGTCCGAACCCCTTGGTGACGGCGACCACCCGCACGGCGTCGGGATCACCCCCGGCGCGCTCGATACGCTCGCCGAACCGGGCCAGGCGCCCCGCGACCTCGTCGCTAGCGGAGGAAGGAGGGGACGTCGAAATCGTCGTCACCCAGATCGAACTCGTCTTCCGTGCCCGGGTGGCTTCCGCGAAGATGTCCACCGTTCCGACGCGTCCGGAGAAGATCGCCGGCGCCCGCTCGCGCCGGCGGCCGGCCGGCGCCCTCCTCCCAACGCTCGAACCCGGCGGCGATGACCGTGACCCGCACCTCGTCGCCCATGTTGTCGTCGATCACCGCGCCGAAGATGATGTTGGCGTCGGGATGCGCCACCGCGTGGATGATCTCGGCCGCCTCGTTGACCTCGAACAGGCCCAGGTCGGAGCCGCCGGCGATGTTGAGGAGGATCCCGCGGGCACCCTCGATGGACGCCTCGAGCAGCGGGACTGGTGATGGCGGCCCGGGCGGCGTTGGCGGCCCGGCCCTCGCCGATGGACGCACCGATGCCCATGATCGCCGTCCCGGCGTTGGTCATGACCATCTTCACGTCGGCGAAGTCGGTGTTGATCAGGCCGGGCACCGTGATGAGGTCGGTGATGCCACGTACACCCTGGAGCAGGACCTCATCGGCCATCTTGAAGGCGTTGACCATGCTGGTCTTGTCGTTGGAGACGGTGAGCAGCCGGTCGTTGGGGATGACGATGAGGGTGTCGACCTTCTCCTTGAGAACCTGGATGCCCTTCTCGGCCTGCATGGCGCGGCGCCGGCCCTCGAAGGTGAAGGGACGGGTCACCACGCCGATGGTCAGCGCCCCCAGGCTCTTGGCGATCTCGGCCACGACGGGTGCGGCGCCGGTACCGGTCCCGCCGCCCTTGCCAGCGGTGATGAAGACCATGTCCGCGCCCTGGAGCGCCTCTTCGATATCCGCCCGGTGCTCTTCGGCCGCCTGCCGGCCCACCTCCGGGTCGCTGCCCGCGCCCAGGCCGCGGGTCAGCTGGCGCCCGATGTCCAGCTTGAGGTCGGCGTCGCTCATCAGCAGCGCCTGGGCGTCGGTGTTGGCCGCGATGAACTCGACGTTGCGCAGGCCAGAATCGATCATGCGGTTCACGGCGTTGACCCCTCCGCCACCGACACCCACCACCTTGATCACTGCGAGGTAGTTGCCTTGGGAAGGAACGGTCGTCATGAACTCCCTCGTCTCCGGGCCGATCGCCGACCGATCGCTCTCTGGTGTGGTCCCGCCAGAGTCACCGCGCCGCTGCGACCGCCTCCATCCCTGAACCTCTGGAAAAGGTTGACGTTCACAGATACAGCAACGTGGCCCCACCATACGGAGGGGCGTTGATGCAGGTCAAGCATACTCCGTCACGGCTCCGGTCACGCTCGGGGCGCCCGGGACGCTGACGTCGATGACGTCGCCGGCGTGCAAGGTCGCGCCCGCCAGAATGGCACTGACGTCCTCGTACTTGGCGTGACAGCTGGTCGGCGTCGCCGATGTCGACCACGATCGGCGTGGTCATGGCGCAGCTGCACCCACCCCCCGGGTTCGACGGTGACGGCCGTGACCTGCGCCTCGAACGACGGGGGCAGTGTGGCCGCCACCCGCAGCCCGATCCTTGGTCGCCGGACCGAGCGTGCTTCCGGGCGCGCCGGGCGGCTGCGGGCCGGTCAAGGCGATGAGCCCGGGCGGCGGGCGGCGACAGGCCAGCACCCTCCCGTCCGAGCTGAGCATCGCCCACTTCCCGTCGGCCGTCTTCATGTCGACGCCGGGCCCTCGCTCGGTGACCACGATGTGCACGCCGTCGGGCCATGCCACCTGACCGTGGCCGTCGCACCCACGGCAGCCGCTCGATGCCACGGGCCGCCGCCGCCCGGCGTTCGACATCGAGCAGGGGCGGGTGGCTCGCCAGGCCGGCGGCGGCGACACCTGGGCCGGCGTCTCGTGGACGTCCCCTGTACCGTGAACCGACGGGCCGAGAAGAGCGGGGAGTGGAGCAGCGAACCACACCGCCGAGGACGACGACGCACCACGGCGGCTCCGACCGCTGATGACCAGCAGCCGGCGGCGGCCCTGTTGGCGGATGACCGCCTTGCGCCGGGCCGAGATCCGGGGATCGATGCCGGCTACGCCGTGGCGGGCCGGTCCGCTCGGTGCGGGCCGCGACGTGGTGCCGGTGGCGGTGGCTCACTGACGCTCGCCCGTGTCGGGCCGCCACCGCGCCAGTCTCCCCGGCGCCGAAGCCCAACAGGCGGACCTCGGGGTCAGGAGGACGCCGCAGCGCGCCCGCACGACCTGCTCGGACATGCGCCATGAGCGCCCGCACGTCGTCGGCCCGGCCACCCTTGTCGGCCTGGATGAAGTTGGCGTGCTTCTCCGAGACGTGCGCCGTGCCGAGCCGGAAGCCCTTCAGGCCGGCTGCCTCGATCAGCCGGCCGGCCGAGTCGCCCGGGGGGTTGATGAACACCGAGCCGGCGTTGGAGCCTCCGGGCTGGTGCTCCCGCCGCCACCGCACGATGCTCGGACACTCGGCCCGCTCCGCCTCGGCCTCGCCCCGGTGTGACGGCGAACTCCGCCTCGACCACCAGCTCGCCGCGCGTCATCGACGACGAGCGGTACCCGTACGCAGACGGCGCACCTCGTCGGTACCCCCGCCGTCGCCCACCAGGTCCACCCAGCGTGTAGCGCAGCAGACACGCCGCCATGTCCGAGCCGTGGCCGCCCGCGTTCATGCGGACGGCCCCGCCCACCGAGCCGGGGACCCCCACCGCCCAGGAGAGCCCGGACCATCCGGCGTCAGCCACCTGCCGGGCCAGCACGGGAAGGGCGCGGCGCCGCACCCGCCCGGACGTGCGCCGGGCGGCGCCGGCCCCTCGGCGCCGGCCGGTCGGCGGCAGGTCGACCGAGCCGAAACCCTGGCCCGAGGCGCACCGCCACCCCGTCGAAGCCGGCATCGGCCACCAGCAGGTTCGAGCCCCGGCCGATCACGAACACCGGCACGTGCCGGTCCCGACGAGACGCAGGCCGCGCAGCACCTCGAGGTCGCTCGGGTCCCTCCACCTCGACGAAGAGGGCCGCCGGACCGCCCACCCCGTAGGTGGTCATCGGGCCCAGCGGCTTGTCCCGCACGCCCGAGGCCCCAGCGCGGCCGGCCAGCGCGTCGACGGTCGGTCCCGGTCCGCGCCCTCACCACTGGGGCGACGTCGAGCAACTCGTCGGGCAGCGTCGTCAGGTCCCCCGCTCCGAGGGTCAGGCAGAGGTCGCCGGGGCGCAGGAGGGCGCCGCACGACCCGGCGCAGCTCCTCCCAGCCCGGCGCGTACACGACCGGCAGGCGCGGGTCCTGCGCCCGCACGGCGTCGACGACCAAGCGTCCCGAGACCCCCGGGACCGGCGCCTCCCCGGCGCTGTAGACGTCGGTCACGACGAGGCGTCGGCGTCGGCAAAGGCCGCGCCGAACTGCTCCGCCAACGCCGCCGTACGGGTGTAGCGGTGGGGTTGGAAGACGGCGACGACCCGCGACCATCCGCCCGGCCGCGCCGTGGCCAGGGCGGCCCGGACCTCGGTCGGCAAGTGGGCGTAGTCGTCGACGAACGTCACGCCGTGCGCCTCGCCCCGGAACTCGAACCGGCGGGTGACACCGGCGAAGCGGGCCAACGCCGCTGGCCGCGGCCTCGAAGGGGACCGCCGATCTGCGAGCGCCGTCCCGGCCACCGCGGCGTTGCGGGCGTTGTGCAGGCCCGGCACCCCGAGCTGCAACGTGCCCAGGGCGCCGTCGGGGCCACGCAGCGCGAAGGAGCCCGAGCTTCGCGCTGGACCACGTCGCTCATGGTGAAGTCGGCCCCCTCGGCGGTCCCGACGCTGAGGGCCCCGTACGCCCGGCCGATGGCGGCGGCCTCGGGGTCGTCGGCGGACACGACCGACCCCTCCGCCGGCCTGCCCGACGAACCGTCGAAGGCGGTGCGCAGCTCGTCGAAGGTGCCGTAGTGGTCGAGGTGATCGGCTCGACGCTGGTCAGCACGGCCAGGTCCGGGCGCAGCGCCTGGAAGGTGCCGAAGCTCTCGTCGGCCTCGACCACCAGCCACTCTCCGCTGTCCCACACGGCGTTGGTCCCGATCTCGTTCACGTCGGCACCGATGAGGAACGACGGCCGCAGCCCGGCCTCGACCAGGATCAGCGACAGCATGGAGGCCGTCGTCGTCTTGCCGTGGGTGCCGGCCACCGCCAGGCACCGGCGGGTGGCACAGATCGCCGCCAGCACGCTGGAGCGAGGCACCACCGGGATGCCCCGGCCGCGCCGCGGCCACGATCTCGGGGTTGTCCGGCGGCACGGCGGGCGAGAAGGTCACGGCGTCGACCGGTCCGACGTTCTCGGCCCGGTGGCCGACCGCGACCGCGATGCCCTGCGACCGCAGTCGGGCGACCACCGGCGAGTCCTTGAGGTCCGAGCCCGAGACGGCGTGACCCATGGCCCGGAGCACGAGGGCGATGGCGCTCATGCCGGCGCCCGCCGATGCCCACGATGTGGATCCGCCGGGGTGCCCGAGGTCGAGGGCCGACCGGCGTCGGTGTCAGCGGGCATGGGCCTCCGACCAGCTCGGCCACCCGGGCCGCCGCGTCGGGGTGCCCGAGCGACCGGCGCCGCCGCGCCCATGGCGGCCAGACGCTCGGGATCGGCCAAGCGCCGTCCAGCTCGCCGCCAGCCGCTCGCGCCGTCGCACTCGGCGTCGGGGACCAGCATGGCGGCCCCGGCCGCCACCAGGGCCTCGGCGTTGCGCGTCTGATGGTCGCGCGGGGGCGCCCGGAAGGGGCACCAGATCGCCGGCACGCCCGGCCACCACCAGCTCGGCCACCGTCATGGCCCCCGCCCGGCACACGCACAGGTCGGCCGCCCGGTAGAGCACGGGCATCCGCTCCTCGAAGGGCACTACGCGGTAATGCAGCCCGGGCGGCGGCGGGCGTCGCCCTCGTCCGGGGCCGCCGCCGGAGCCGCCGACCGAATTGCCGTAGTCCCGCCGGCCCGCCACGTGGTAGAGCGAGCAGCTCCTCCCGATCGGACCAGCGCTCGGGCCAGCCCGGCCACCGCGCCGTTGATCCGGCGCGCACCGAGCGAGCCCCCGAAGGCGGCCAGGGTCCACCGCTCGGCGGGCGAGGCCGAGCGTGGCCGCGCCTCGCGCTGCCCGGCACCGGACCGATCCACCGAGCCGATCTCGGGGCGCACCGGCGTCCCTGTCACCTGCGGCCCGCGGCAGGTCGGTTCCCGGGAAGGCGACCGCGCTGGCGGCGGCGAACCGGCCGAGGAGCGCGTTGACCGCGCCGGGGACGGCGTCGGTGTTGACCAGGACGAGCGGCACCCGGGTCAGCACGCGCAGCACACCCGGCCGGGAAGCCGGCGTACCCGCCGACCACGACGACGACCCGGGGCCGGCGGGCCAGGAACGACAGGACCGACGCGGACGCGTGGCCCAGAGCAGGCCGAGCGACCGCGCCGAGCGTTGGCCCACAGGGCACCCGGACGCAAGCTGCGCCGGATGCCCCGGCCCGGCAGGAGCGTGAAGGGGAACTCGAGCGCCGGCCACACGGTCGCCTCCTGGCCCCGCCGGGACCCGAAGAGTTCGATCGAGCGGCCGGTGCCCGCGCTCCACCAAGGCCCGGGCGATCTGCAGCGAGGGCACGACGTGGCCGCCGGTCCCGCCGCCGGCGATCACGGCGAGACGTCGACTGCTCACCGACCTCGCGCCGCGGGCCAGGCGGCGAGGGCCCGGCCCGCTCGGCTGCCGGTGCGGCAGGTGCAGCACGCCGTCCACTGGGCGCTCCCGCTCCTGGCGGGCGATGTTGACCAGGACCCCGGCCGCCGCCATGGTGATGACGAGCGACGACCCTCCGAACGAGATGAAGGGCAGCGGGATCCCGGTCACCGGCAGGACGCCCACCACGGCGCCGACATTGATCAGCGTCTCGCTGGCCAGCCAGGCCACCAGGCCGACGGCGAGCAGGCCGCCGAAACGGTCGCGGCGACCGCGTGGCGGCCCGGATGCCGAACCAGACGAAGGCGCCCGAGCAGGACGAGGACCAGGGCGGCACCGATGAAGCCCAGCTCCTCGCCGATGACCGAGAAGATGAAGTCGGTGTGGGCGTTGGGGAGGAAGCCCCATTCGGCCTGGCCCCCGCCGAGGCCGGCGCCGAAGAGGTGGCCCGAGCCCAGACCGATCAGCGACTGCACCACCTGGTAGCCCGAGCCCGACCGTGGGCCGACGGGTCGACGAACGACAGGAGGCGCTCGCGCCGGTAGGGCGAGGCGACCGCCACGATGACGGCCAGCCCGACCAGCGCCGGCCAGGATCTTGATGACCGGCCCCAGGCGGACGCCCGAGACGAAGAGCATGGCCGAGGGCGATGCACGCCAGCACCATGGCCGTCCCCATGTCGGGCTGGGCCAGGATCAGCAGGCCGGCCACGCCGGTGACCAGCAGCAGCGGCCCGATGATCCGGCGGTCGGGCGCACCCTCATCGAGCCGGCGGGCGATGAAGTCGGCCGCGAAGACCGCCAGGGCCAGCTTCATCAGCTCGGACGGCTGGAGCCGCAACTGCCCGAAGCCGACCCAGCGGCTCGAGCCCTGGACGTGCACGCCGAGCCCGGGCACCAGGACGACGAGCAGGAGCAGGAACGTGACGATCAGGAGGAGCGGGGCTGAACCGCCGCAGCTCGCGGTAGTCGAACCGGAGGCGACCAGGAAGGCGAGCACGCCCGACGGCCATCCACATGCACTCCCGGGCCAGGATGGCCCACGGCGAGCCGTAGAGGGCGATGGAGATGACGGACGAGGCCGAGCCGACCATCACGAGGCCGAGCACGCAGAGCAGGCCACCACGACCACCAGCACCGTGGCGGTGGGCAGTTCGGCCACGGCGGCCAGGCCGTCGACGCCCTCTTGCGCGTCGTCTCCGTGGCCGACCGACCAGCGGACCGTCCTGGTGGCTCCGTCGGCGCCGCGCGCCTGCGGTGGCGGTCGCGGTGGCGGTCGAAGCCGACGGCGGAGGCCGAGGCGGACGCGGTCGCGGATGCGGCGGCGGCGTCACCACGCCCTCCCCTTGAGCGGCGCGCCCGCGCGAAATGAGCGGCCCGACACCCGACACATGCGCATAGTCTTCCCCACAGGTCTCGGCGAAGTGGTGGAGTCCCGTCATGTGAACTTGGCCACCGTCGAGGAAGTCGGCGTAGAAGATGCCGAGACCGAGGGCGACGAAGAGCCCGCCGAGCACCCAGAAGCGCACGATCACCGTCGTCTCCGGCCAGCCGGGAGCTCGAAGTGATGGTGTATCGGCGCCATGCGGAAGATGCGCCGGTGGAACACCCGGAAGCTGACGACCTGGGCGATGACCGAGAGCGTCTCCATGACGAAGAGGCCGCCGATGATGGGGAGCAGGAGATCCAGGTTGAACAGCAGGCACAGCGCGGCCGAGCCCGGCCCGATCGAGAGCGATCCGGTGTCGCCCATGATGATCTTGGCCGGCGCCGCGTTCCACCAGAGGAAGCCGATACACGCTCCGGCCAGCGCCACGGCGACCAGCGCCAGGTCGATGGCCGAGGCCGGCAGCACGTGGTAGATCGCCCGTGCCGGAAGATCCAGTACCCCATGATCGCCAGGACGGCGAAGCAGAAGGTCGACGACCCGGCGGCGAGACCGTCGACCCCGTCGGTGAGGTTGACCGCGTTGGAGGTGCCCACCATGACGACGACGGCGAAGATCACCCATCCGACCTGCCCGAGCTCGATCCCCGGCACCGTGATCCGGGTGAACGACAGCGCCGTGGAGGTGTGGGCCCAGTGCAGCGCCAACTCGGCGAAGAGCACCCCGAACCGACCTGGGCCGAGATTTGGCCCGCTTGTTGAGCCCGAGGCTGCGCTGGTGGCGCACCTTGATCCAGTCGTCGAGGAAGCCGATCAGGCCGAAGGACACCACGGCCATCACGGCCAGATACCCCGTTCGTGAACCGGACCTGGGTGCCGAAGTGGCCCAGGGCGTAGCCGACCACGACGGCGGCCACTATGGCGATGCCACCCATGGTCGGGGTCCCGGCTTTCGCCGATGTGGCTGGCCGGGCCGTCGGTGCGGATCGGCTGCCCGATGCCCTGCGAGCGGAGCCACCGCAACAGGATCGGCGTCGACAGGATGCTCACCCACAGGGCGATGCCCCCGGTATCACCCAATCCGAGCATGGACTAGTCGGCGTCGTTCGTCGGGACGGCGGGCGACGTCACCCACGTCGCCGGATCCGTC